>NZ_SJDM01000005.1:212500-224611 GCF_004761865.1 Crenalkalicoccus roseus
AGCGAAAGCGAGTGTGAACAGCGCGACCAGTCGCCGGCAGAAGACCCGAAACCGGGTGATCTAGCCATGGCCAGGCTGAAGGTGGGGTAACACCCACTGGAGGGCCGAACCCACGCCTGTTGAAAAAGTCGGGGATGAGCTGTGGCTAGGGGTGAAAGGCCAATCAAACCCGGAAATAGCTGGTTCTCCGCGAAATCTATTGAGGTAGATCGTCGTCCGATCGCCCCCGGAGGTAGAGCACCGGAAGGGCTAGGGGGGCCCAAAGCCCTACCAAACCCTACCGAACTCCGAATGCCGGGGAGCGCAGGGCGGCAGACAGACGGTGGGTGCTAAGGTCCATCGTCGAGAGGGAAACAGCCCAGACCACCAGCTAAGGCCCCCAAATCGTGGCTAAGTGGGAAAGCATGTGGGACGGCCAAAACAACCAGGAGGTTGGCTTAGAAGCAGCCATCCTTTAAAGAAAGCGTAATAGCTCACTGGTCTAGACAAGCTGTCCTGCGGCGAAAATGTACCGGGGCTCAAGCCACGTGCCGAAGCTGTGGGCTTGCCAAGGGCAAGCGGTAGCGGAGCGTTCCCTAGGCCTGCGAAGCCGGACCCGCGAGGGCCGGTGGAGGTATGGGAAGTGCGAATGCGGACATGAGTAGCGACAAGGAGAGTGAGAACCTCTCCCGCCGGAAGTCCAAGGGTTCCTGCGCAAGGTCAATCCGCGCAGGGTGAGCCGGCCCCTAAGGCGAGGGCGAGAGCCGTAGCCGATGGGAACGGGGCGAACATTCCCCGGCCCGCCAGAGGTGACGACCGAGCAAGCCGTGTCAGCCCTTATCGGATTGGGCTGGCTGGTGGATCGGTCCGGGAAACAGCCCTGGCATATGGACCGTACCCGAAACCGACACAGGTGGACTGGTAGAGCATACCGAGGCGCTTGAGAGAACGATGCTGAAGGAACTAGGCAAATTGCTCGCGTAACTTCGGGATAAGCGAGACCCCGTGCCGGGCAACCGGGGCGGGGTGGCACAGAGCAGGGGGTGGCGACTGTTTAGTAAAAACACAGGGCTCTGCGAAGTCGAGAGACGACGTATAGGGTCTGACGCCTGCCCGGTGCCGGAAGGTCAAGGGGAGGGGTGCAAGCTCCGAACCGAAGCCCCGGTAAACGGCGGCCGTAACTATAACGGTCCTAAGGTAGCGAAATTCCTTGTCGGGTAAGTTCCGACCTGCACGAATGGCGTAACGACCTCCCCACTGTCTCCAGCATCGGCTCAGCGAAATTGAACTCCCCGTGAAGATGCGGGGTACCCGCGGTCAGACGGAAAGACCCTATGAACCTTTACTGCAGCTTCGCAGTGGCGCCAGGAAGGGGCTGTGTAGGATAGGTGGGAGGCTGCGAAGCCGGGGCGCCAGCTCCGGTGGAGCCACCCTTGAAATACCACCCTGCGCCTTTCTGGCGTCTAACCGCGCCCCGTCAGCCGGGGCCGGGACCCTGCGTGGCGGGCAGTTTGACTGGGGCGGTCGCCTCCCAAACGGTAACGGAGGCGCGCGATGGTGGGCTCAGGCCGGTCGGACATCGGCTGTCGAGTGCAAAGGCACAAGCCCGCCTGACTGCGAGCGCGACAGCGCGAGCAGAGACGAAAGTCGGCCTTAGTGATCCGGTGGTCCCGCGTGGAAGGGCCATCGCTCAACGGATAAAAGGTACTCTAGGGATAACAGGCTGATCTCCCCCAAGAGTCCACATCGACGGGGAGGTTTGGCACCTCGATGTCGGCTCATCGCATCCCGGGGCTGGAGCAGGTCCCAAGGGTTCGGCTGTTCGCCGATTAAAGCGGTACGTGAGCTGGGTTTAGAACGTCGTGAGACAGTTCGGTCCCTATCTGCCGTGGGTGTTGGAGACTTGCGAGGATCCGTCCCTAGTACGAGAGGACCGGGATGGACGCACCTCTGGTGCACCGGTTGTCGCGCCAGCGGCACCGCCGGGTAGCCAAGTGCGGACAGGATAACCGCTGAAAGCATCTAAGCGGGAAACCCCCCTCAAAACCAGGTCTCCCCAAGGGCCGTGCCAGACCAGCACGTCGATAGGCCGCAGGTGGAAGTGGGGCAACCCATGCAGCCGAGCGGTCCTAATCGCCCGATCGAACTCCCCAGCCCCAGCACCGCAGCAGGCCAAACCAGCCTGCACCGCACGCAGCACCAAGCCGCGCCCCGCGCGCCACGGCAACAACAGCCGCACCCCCACACCACACCCACAGCCTTCCACGATCAAACCACCAGGTCTGGCCTGGTGGCCCGGTGGCCATCGCGGGGTTGCCACACCCGATCCCATCCCGAACTCGGCCGTGAAACACCCCAGCGCCCATGGTACTGCCGCTCAAGCGGCGGGAGAGTCGGTCGCCGCCGGGCCACCAGGCCAGACCACCACCGCGGGGTGGAGCAGCCCGGTAGCTCGTCAGGCTCATAACCTGAAGGCCGCAGGTTCAAATCCTGCCCCCGCATCCATCACACCCCTCACACCAAAACACGAAATACAGGGCTCACCCCCGCCGCGGCACCAGGTTGCGCAGCATCTCGCCGCGGCACCAGCGCGCCAGGTTGTCGGCGAAGATCGCCGCCACCCGTTCCGGCAGCCCGTCCGAGGCGGCGGCACTGTGCGGAGAGACGATGACGTTCGGCAGCCCCCAGAACGGGCTGTCGGGCGGCAGCGGCTCGGTGGCGAAGACGTCGAGGAAGGCGCCGGCGAGCTGTCCCGTGCGCAGCGCCTCCAGCAGCGCCTCTTCCACCACCACCCCGCCGCGCGAGACGTTCACGAGATGCGCCCCGCGCGGCAGCAGCGCCAGCGCCTGCGCATCCACCAGGCCGCGCGTCGCCTCCGTCAGCGGGCAGGCGAGGATCAGCCACTCGCTCCGCGGCAGCAGGTCGGGCAGGGCGGCGAAGCCGGCAACCGCATCGAAGCCGGGAGGAATGCCGGCGCCCGGATCGCGGCGCACCCCCGTCGCGCGGAGGCCGAGGGCGCGGCAGAGCCGGCCGATCTCCTGCCCGATCGGCCCGGTGCCCACCACCAGCGCCGCCTGCCCCGCGATGTCGCGCGGCTCCGGCGGAGCGTAGAGCGGCTCCCAGGCGCGGCGGCGCTGCGCCTCGGCAAGCCGCGGCAGCTGCCGCGCCAGCGCCAGCAGACCAGTCACCGCCGTCAGCGCCACCGCCGGCGCACTGGCACCAGCCGCGTTGGTCAGCGTCAGGCCACGCGCCAGCATCTCCTGGTAGAGCGGCATGTCGGTGCCGGCGGAGAAAAGCTGCACCCAGCGCAGATCCGGCGCCGCCTTCAGCAGTTCCACGAAGCGCAGGAAGCGCGCGTTCAGCCGCTGCCGCGTGCCGCCGACGAAGAGGTCGCGCGAGAGGAACGCCACCTCGATCCCCGCCGTGTCCGGCAGGGGGCCTTCCGGCGCCACCGGCACCAGCCTCGCCTGCGGCACGGCGGCGCGGATGCGCGCCCCATGCCGCTCCGCCGCCACATCCGACAGCAGGACCCGCACCACGGCTCGGCTCCCCCTGTGCGGCGTCAGAAGCCGTAGAGTTGGGCGGGGTTGTCCACCAGCACGCGCCGGCGCAGCGCCTCGTCCGGCAGCCAGGCCGCCAGGCGGTCGGCGAGCGCCGCGTCCTCCGGCACCGGCCGCGGCGGGTAGTAGGCGACATGCGGCCAGTCCGAGCCCCAGACGCAGCGCGCCGGATTGGCGGCGAGCAGCGCCCGCGCCGGCGCATCGGCGCCCGGCCAGGGCGCCACGCCCTCATCCACGCGGTCGGCGCCCGAGATCTTCACCCAGGCGCGCTCCTCGCGCAGCAGGTCGCAGAGCAGGCGGAAGCCGGGATGGCGCAGCGCCGCCTCGCCCGGCGGCGGCTTGCCCATGTGGTCCACCACCAGCGCCATGCCGTGGGGTTCGAGATGCGGCAGCGCCTCCGCCAGCCGGTCCACATGGATCCACACCTGCAGGTGCCAGCCGCGCTCGCGCAGGCGCGGGGCGAGCTTCGGCAGCACCTCCAGCCCGACGCCGTTGCGCATGCTGCCGGCGAGATTCAGCCGCACCCCGCGGGTGCCGGCGGCATGCAACTCGTCGATCTGGCGGTCGGTCGCCTCCGCCCCCAGCACGGCGATGCCACGCAGCCGGTCGGGAAAGCGGCGCAGCGCGTCGAGCAGGTTGGAGTTGTCGGTGCCCTGTACGCTGGCGGTGACCACCACGCCGCGCGCGAAGCCGAGCGCATCGAGATGCGCGGCGTGGTCCTCCACCAGCGTCTCCGGCATGGTGTAGCTGCGGTCCTCGGCCAACGGAAAGCGGGCGTAGGGGCCGAAGACATGGGTGTGGCAGTCGCAAGCGCCTGGGGGCACCGGAAAGGAGGGGCGGCGGCCGGGGGGCAGCGGGGGCTGGCAGAGTCGGGTCAAGCGTCCGTCCTCCCGTCGGGCGGCATGTCGCGGGATGGAAGGAGCCGCCGCACCGCCTTCGGCCGCAGCGCCCGGACGTGGGGCGGCCCCGCCGTGGCAAGGTCCGCCGCCGATGCTCGCGTTTCCTCCACCCTTCGGGGCGGAGCATGGCGCGGTTCGCGCGCCCCCTCAAGCCGGGGCGCCCCGGCTCAGCGGTAGTAGTAGCCGTAGGGAGGCGCGTAAGGGGTGGCGAGGGGCTGGCGCGGCGCCGTCAGCGCGCCCCCGGCGGCCCCCAGGGCGCCGCCGACGATGGCGCCGGTCGCCGGGTCGCCGGTGGCGAGCCCGCCGATCGCCGCCCCCGTTCCGGCGCCGAGCGCCGCGCCGCCGATCGCGCGGGTGGCGGGGTCGCGCTGGTCGATATAGGCGCAGCCGGTCGTCGCCAGCAGCGCGAGGCCGGCGAGCGCGGCAGGAATCCCCGATCGGGCCATCATCCGCTCCTTTCCTCGTCTGGCAGCGGCACCGGTGCGGTGCGCCGCGCGGTATCGGGACCGAACGCGGCGGGCCGGCCCGGGCGGCGGCCACGCGGGCGGAACCATCGCTGACAGATGGTGGAGCAGCGGCGGCTCAGGGCAGGGGCAGGCGCAGGGTGGCACGCAGCCCCGGCGGCTCGCGGCCCGGCGCCGCATCCTCGAGCCGCAGCTCCCCCCCGTGCAGCGAGGCGACCGCCTGCACCAGCGACAGGCCGAGGCCGGAACCCGGCGTGCCGCGCGAGCGATCGGCGCGGAAGAAGCGTTCCCCCGCGTGCACGCGGTCCTCCGGGGCGAGGCCCGGCCCGTCGTCGGAGACGGCGATCTCGACCCACCCTTCGGTCGCGCGGGCGGAGAGCAGGACGGCGCCGCCGGGCGGGGTGAATTTGATGGCGTTGTCGAGCAGGTTCGCCACCGCCTGCAGCAGCAGGTCGCGGTCCCCCACCAGGTCCAGCCGGCGGGGCAGGTCGGTGGTCAGGCTCTGCTCCCGGGCCTCGGCGGTGGCCTCGTAGAGCTCGGCGGCGTCGGCGAGCACCTGCGGCAGGTCGAAGCGGGCGAAGGCGGCGCGGCGCGCCCCCGCCTCCGCCTCGGCGATGCGCAGCAGGGCCTGGAAGATGCGGCTGATGTTGTCGAGGTCGGCGATGCCCTGCTCCACCGCGGCGCGCAGCGTCTCCTCCTTGGTGGCGGTGCCCTCGGGCGCGCTCGCCAGCGCCTCCTCCAGCTTGGCGCGGGCGCGCGCGATCGGGGTGCGCAGGTCGTGCGCGATGGCGTCGGAGACGCCGCGCACCCCCGCCATCAGCGTGCCGATGCGGTCGAGCATGACGTTCATCGTCGCCGCCAGGCGGTCGAACTCGTCCCCCCGCCCGGACAGGGCGACGCGGGAGGCGAGGTTGCCGTCGGCGATGGCGGCGATGGTGGCGAAGGCCGGGCGCATGCGCCGCTCCAGCGCCTGGCGCATCAGCCAGGCGCCAAGGAGGGCGAAGGCGACCACGGCGCCGGAGGCCCAGATCAGCCCCTCCGTCAGCATGCCCTGCAGCCGCTCGCGCTCGGTCTCGTCGCGGCCGATCAGCAGCCGCAGATCCGGCAGGTTCACGAGGTAGAAGCGGGCATCGGTCGGCGTGCCGTCATGCGGGACCCGTGCCAGGAACCACGGCCCGCCCTCCTGCGGCACGCCAGGGGGCCAGGCGTCGAGGTTGCCGGCGAGGCGCCGGCCGGTCTCGGCCTCCACCAGCAGGTAGATGGCCTCCCCCGCCATGTCCTCGGCCAGCCGCTCCTCGATCGCCTCGATCAGGCCGAGGCGCTGAGCCTCGCGCCAGCGCTCGGTCAGCGCGATGGCGTCGGCGCGGATGGCGGCGTCGGTCTGGCGCACCAGCGCGCCCGAGGTCGCCCACCAGAACACCGCCATCAGGATCATGGCGGCGGAGGTGAACATGGCGGCGAACAGCACCGCGAAGCGGAAGCCGGCGCTACGCAGCAGCCGCGGTGGGCCGAGCCGCACCGTCTCCTCGACCCCGCCGGCGGGCCGGGACCGGCGGCCCGACACGGCCTTCAGGGTGCGGAAGGACATGCGGCGGCCCCGCTCAGGGTTCCGCCCGGATCATGTAGCCGGCGTTGCGCACGGTATGGATCAGCGGCCGGTCGAAGCCCTTGTCCACCTTCTGGCGCAGCCGGGAGACATGGACGTCGATGACGTTGGTCTGCGGATCGAAATGGTAGTCCCACACCTTCTCGAGCAGCATGGTGCGCGTCACCACCTGCCCGGCATGGCGCATGAGATGCTCGAGGAGCTGGAATTCGCGCGGCTGCACCTCGATCCTCCGGCCGGCGCGCGAGACGGTGCGGGAGAGCAGGTCTATCTCGAGGTCGGCGACCTTCAGCCGGGTGGCCGGCGCGTCCACCGCCGGGCGGCGGCCCAGCGCCTCGACCCGCGCCAGCAGCTCGGCGAAGGCGAAGGGCTTCACCAGGTAGTCGTCGCCGCCCGCCTTCAGCCCCTTCACCCGCTCATCCACCGCCGAGAGGGCGGAGAGGAACAGCACCGGGGCGCGGTGGCCCTGGCTGCGCAGCGTCTCCACCAGCCGCACCCCGTCCACGCCGCCGGGCAGCATGCGATCGAGCACCAGCACGTCGAACTGCTCGGAAGCGGCGAGGAACAGGCCGTCGCGCCCGTTCGCCGCGTGCTCCACCGTATGCCCCGCCTCCTGCAGCCCCTTCCGCACGAAGCGGGCCACCTCGGCATCATCCTCGACCAGCAGGATCCGCATCTCGTCTTCCTCGCCGCGGCGCCGGCGCCGGCCGGGCCGCTTTCGTCTCCGGCCCGGGGACTCTAGAGCATTTCCGCGTCGGCGCACGCCTGGCGGGCCGCGCCCCGCCCCCCGCGATCGGTCGCGGTGCCCGCCACCGCGCTCAGCTCACGCCGGGCGGCCGGCGCCCGACCTGGACCGGCAGCTCCCGCTCCCGCCCCTCGCGCACCACGGTGAGGCGCACGGTCTGGCCCGGCGGGGCCAGGGCGACGCTGCGCACCAGGGCGCGGGAGCTCTCCACCCGCTCGCCGTTGACCGCCGTCACCACGTCGCCCGGACGCAGCCCGGCGCGCGCCGCGGGGCTCGCCCGCTCCACCGCCGCGATCAGCACCCCGCCGGAGCGCGCCGGGCTGCGCCCCGGCTCGGGCGGCAGGTCCTGCACCGAGACGCCGAGCCAGCCGCGCTCCACCCGGCCGTCGCGGCGGAGCTGCTCGATCACCGGCCGCGCCAGGTCGGAGGGGGTGGCGAAGCCGATGCCGGCCGAGGCGCCGGAGGGCGAGTAGATGGCGGTGGAGATGCCCACCACCTCGCCGGCGATGTTGAACAGCGGCCCGCCCGAATTGCCCGGATTGATGGCGGCATCAGTCTGGATGAAGTCGTCGAACGGCCCGGCGCCGATCTCCCGCCCGCGCGCCGAGACGATGCCCGAAGTGACGGTGCCGCCGAGGCCGAAGGGGTTGCCCGCCGCCAGCACCCATTGCCCGATGCGCAGGCTGGCGGAGGAGCCCCAGGGCACGCTGGCGAGCCGCCCCCGGGGCTCGATCCGGAGCAGGGCGAGGTCGGTCAGCTCGTCGGTGCCGACCACGGTGGCAGGGTATTCCGACCCGTCCTGCAGCGAGACCACGACGCGGGTGGCGTTGCCGACCACGTGGTTGTTGGTGACGATGTAGCCCGCCGGATCGATGATGAAGCCGGAGCCGGCGCCGATGGTCTGCCGGCGCCGCTCGCGCAGCCGTTCGCGGAAGTAGCGCTCGAAGGGCGTGCCGCGCAGTTCGGGCGGCAGTTGCGGCACCTGCTCGCTGGTGACGGCGATGTTGACGACGGCGGGCAGCACCCGCTCGGCGAGATCGGCGAAGTCCGGCACCAGCATGGAGGCGGCGCCACGCTGCGCCGAGGCGGGAGGGGCGCAGCCGGCCAGCGGCAGGGCCGGCGCGGCGAGGGCCAGCGCCGCGAGGGCGAGCCCGAAGCCGCGGCGGTCGAGTGGTTGGGGCATCCGAGAGGCCATTCCTGTCGCTGTGCCGCCGGAATGGGCGGAACACAGCATCAAGTCTGGGCGCCGGTACCGGGAGCTTCAACCCTCGGGCACCCTGGCGCGTCCCTTCCCCCCGCCTGGAGCCGGTTCACGCCCCCGGCTGCCCGATCGCAGCCACCACGACAATGTTGTGACGGGAGAACATCGGGCTGCCCGCCTTCCGCTCCCACCGTCACCAGCAGCAGCGAATCAGATAACCCTGCATCAGGGCGAGAACTCTCGAAGCGAGGGTTCTCGAGGTATCTTCCTGTTGGTTGCACGTCTGCACGCCGGTATCTGACAAGCAGTCGGAGGCAGTTCAGCGATTCGATCCAGCGGGGGCATTCTTACTTACTGTTTACGATGAGATGCCAAGCTAGCGACAGGCCGTCGCGTCCTGCCTCCGTCCGCCAAACTGCGGAGCTTCGGTAAAGGGCGCCTAGCTCGCGATTGACCCCGAGCGCAGCTAGGTGCACATGGCCCGCCTCTTCAATTGCTGCTATGACATCGCGAAGGTGGCGTTCAAGGTAGTCGCCCGGATTCGCCGAAAGAGTACTATCGTCGACCGGCGCCCCGTCGGTGACGACGAGCATCCGCCTCCGAAGGGCAGGCGCGCTGAGCGCGCGGCGATACGCCCAGGCGAGAGCCTCACCATCAATGTTCTCCTTTAGGAAGCTTTCGCAAAGCAGGAGGCCAAGCCGATCTATGGTTCCCTCCCAAGGCTCATCCCAGCCTTTGAAGATGACATGGCGAAGATCGTTCAGCCGTCCCGGATTCCGGGGCTTGCCATCGGAGATCCACTTCTCCCGGCTCTGCCCGCCCTTCCAGGCCGCAGTCGTGAA
Source organism: Crenalkalicoccus roseus (assembly GCF_004761865.1). Taxonomy (GTDB): domain Bacteria; phylum Pseudomonadota; class Alphaproteobacteria; order Acetobacterales; family Acetobacteraceae; genus Crenalkalicoccus; species Crenalkalicoccus roseus. Next base: position 221,797 of record NZ_SJDM01000005.1, read on the forward strand.
GCCCAGAAGATCGAGACTGCCGCCGGCGCGGACGATCGCATCGCCGAGGACCGCAGCTAGCGCTGCGACACATTGCAAAGGGTAGCCTCGGAGAGATCCAGAACAATCGAGCAGCAGCGTTACAAGCGTTCCATGCAGGTCGGCATCGCCCCCGAACGCGCTGTTCTCTGTGCCGAGCAAGGCCCAGGCCGCACGCTCCAGCCGATCCTTCAGGCCACCCTCTTCAGAGATCGGGATAAGGTCAGCCGCACCGACTTCCTCGTCGAAGTCGCGCGTGTAGGCCTTGTAGGTTGGAGTATCCAGCGCGAGCCGCGGATCGTCGGGCGACGGCGCCGGCGAGCCGATCAGTTCACCGGCTGGTGGAGGGAAGGACCCTACTTCCTCCAGCCACCGAGCCGCCGAGCAACTGCCCGCCGCGGCAGCGCGCCTGAGCCACTCCCGCAGAAGGGCGAGGTCGGCGGCGGCGATCCGAGCAGGCCATCCAGCATCGTCTAGGTCTCGCAAGCTGGCAAAAAGGAGGGTGGCGACCTCTTCCGTTGCGGCGGCATCGCTCTGGCTCGCCAACTCAAGCTGAAGATGTGGGACGACGGCGAGAGGCATGGCGATCAGTGCCTCGTCTCTAGGTCTGCCGTCGTGCTCCAGCCAAGCCAAGCGTCCAAGGCCGTGTGCGCCGGGTCGGCGCGCCAGGATCGGGACATCAGAAGGTAGGGCGGCGAAATGCGGTACGAGACCCGTCAGCGGTGGACCACTGTCTGCTCTTTTAGCTTTAAACTCCGTCCACTCTCCGTGTTTAGTGCCAAGACTAACTTCTGTAAGCGGTACCCAGCCTTCGCTGATCCAGGATGGGCGGCGAGACGTCACACCGTTGTTGTACGAAGTGCGAAGCTGGACACCATTGTCTGTGCAGGGGTGCTTCGGCCAAGGTGGGCCTAGCTCGTCAAAGAAGACCCGGCCGCCGGTGGGCGACTGGTAGAAGAACACCAATGCGCCGCAAACGGGGCAGCGAGCATTCGGGCTCACATAGCTGTCGAAGCGCGCCTCGGCACGGTGCCACGCGCGTGTCACGCTTGGTGCGGCCGTGAACGTGCGCATGGTGCCAACGTACTTCACGCACCAGCCGCAAGTGCACCAAGGGTAATGATTATAGCCGGGCATTCAGGACTCTTCCCAGCACGCAGCATATAGCGAATAGCCGCACGGCCGGAAGAGCGATGTTGTTGCGGGAAGGCGCTGCTCTCCTCCGGCCGTCTTGCCTTCGGCTCGAGGCAACGAAGCGGGCACGGCAAGCATCCGCACGACACCGATTCTTGCGCCACGGCCGAGCACACGACCGCCCCGAGACGGTATGACCCCGGCCGGTTTTGTTCCCGAGCGACGGCGGGGATGCGCCCGCCCGTCCGGTTCGACCCGGGGAACCCACCGCCACCGGGCGCTTGGTGTTCCTGCTGCGGGCGCCATGCGCCGCAGGGCGGTGGCCGATGGTGGGGCAAGGCCCGGCCCCCTCCGGCTGGCGCTGCCGGACCTGCCATCCGCCCGTGCACCTGGCGCCGGGCGCGGTGGTGGAGCGGCGGACATGACCGGCGCGGGTCCTCCCCGGCTGGTGGCGTATGCGGGGCGCGGAGGCGCAGGACTTCGCCAGCGGCAGAGGGAATATTAGCGATACATAATATGTCCCATGTCCCGGCCGGAGGCGGGGGCACGCCGCACCGGGTGCTGGGGTCCGTCGATGGGCAGCGCGTGGTGACGGTCCGGATGGCAGAGGGCAAGGCAGCCGAAGCGGGCGCCTGACTGGTGGCGTGGCGCCCGATCCACGCCGTATCGTTACCTACCTGCTACCTAGGCTGTTTCCGAACTCGGCGGCGGGCTTGCTATCTACTTGAAAAAATTTGCGGACCCGGCGCGATTCGAACGCACGACCTTCCTTCGGAGGCAAGCCTAGCCCGCTGTAGGGGTTTGCGGGCGATCCCGGCGACAACATAACATTTTGAAAGCGCCTCATTTAAATAAATGCTGCGCGGCGTTGAAAGTCGTTGCGACAACATGCCGCACGCTGTTACCTAGTTGCTACCGAGGCCGGCTAAATCCTGAACTTACTCAAAGTGCTGGACGCGACGCGGTTCGATTTGAGCCAGGTGGAATGGCGTATCATCGAGCCTCTGCTGCCTGGCGCCGACGGCCGGCGGATGGGGCGGCCGCGCACGGACGACCGGCGCGTGCTGAACGCGATCTTCTTCGTGCTGCGGACCGGCATGCCCTGGCGCGACCTGTCCGAGCGGGTACGGGCCGCACACCACGGCGCACAACCGCTTCAACCGTTGGGCCAAGCGGGGTGTGTGGCTGTCGATCTTCGAGGCGCTGGCCGCGCGCTCGCCCGGCTCGCTCGCGCTGATCGACAGTTCGATCGTGCGCGCCCACCAGCACGCAGCCAGCGGCAAGGAGAGGGGCGGATCGCGCCACCGGTCGTTCTCATGGCGGACTGAGCGCCAAGATCCACGCCCGCGTCGATTCCCGCGGCCTACCGGTGCGCCTCGCCCTCTCCGCCGGCCAAGCCGCCGACATGATCCACCCTGCCGGCGGGCGCGACCACGTGCCCACCACACGGCAGAAACGCAATCAGATCAGCGTGCAGCCCCCGCTCTACCGCCAGCGCAACCTGATCGAGCGATGCTTCAACCGCCTCAAGCACTTCCGACGCCTCGCCACCCGCTTCAACAAGCTCGCCCGCAACTACCTCAGCACCGTCGCTCTCGCCGCCATCAGGCTGTAGACAAGGTCTGAATCCAGACCCTAAGCCGCGTGGACAAACCTGATCCAC
>NZ_SJDM01000050.1 GCF_004761865.1 Crenalkalicoccus roseus
CGGGCCGCCGCCGGCCTGGCTGGCGGCGCTGACCGAGGCGGCGCCGCTGCTGCCCGCGACCGCCGTGGCGCCAGTGTCGCCGGCGTCGTCCGTGCCGTCGCCCGGCGCCGGCATGGCGCCGGCCGAGGCGCGGCCGGTGCCCGAGCCCGCGACGCTGGCGCTGCTGGCGGCGGGGATCGCCATGCTGGCCGGGGCGCGGAGGGTGCGATGAGCACCGTAGAGCCTCGCTGGCTCGATCGGGAGGCGACGGCGCGGTATCTCTCGGTGCGCGTGGATGAGCTGCCCCGCCTGCTGCGGGCGGGCAAGCTGCCCGTGCCTTCCTATCATCTCGGGCCGAAGAGCCCGCGCTGGGACCGCCTCGCCCTGGACGCCTGCTTCGTGGGTGGGGTAGCGTCCACCGATCCCGACATCGCGGTGGCCGGTCTTGTCCAGCAGATCAAAGACGAAGCCCTCGGCCGGGCGCGTCGTCCGTAAGACGCTCGCCGACGGCACGATCCGGGAATACCGCTACGGCGCCTGGAAACCGAAGCCCAGCAGCCGCGTCGCGCCGGACAGCCTGGATGCCGTGCTCGCCGCCTACCGGCAGAGCCCGGAATTCCGGGCCAAGGCCCCGGCGACGCAGGCGCAGTACGCGATCTACCTCCGCCCTCTCGACAGGATCGGCCATCTGCGGGTGCGGGAGCTCGGCCGGCGTCAGATCCTCGCCATCCGGGACGCGATCGCGGCGACGCGCGGATACGGCGCGGCCACGGCCTTCGGCCGCGTGGTGGGCGCCTTCCTGGCCTGGGCGCTCGATCGCGGGTGGATCGAGCACAATCCGGCGTCGCGGCTGCGCAGCCTGCCCGGCGGCAGCCTGCCGGCCTGGTCGGATGCGCAGATCGCCGAGGCGCTGGCCCGGCTGCCCGAGCATCTGCGGCGCGTGGTGGTCCTGGCGGTGCATACCGGCCAGCGGCGCGGCGACCTGTGCGCGATGACATGGAGCGCCTACGATGGGCAGGTCATCCGGGTGCGGCAGCAGAAAACCGGCGCGCCGCTGGCGATCCCGGTGCATCCCGAGCTGCGGGCCGAGCTCGACCGCTGGCGAGCGGAGCGCGGCGACAGCGTGCTGATCCTGACCAGCCCCCGCGCGCCCCGGTGGACGGCGCCGCACCTGTCGCGGGAGATGAAGCGGGCGCTGGCGGCGATCGGCCTGCCGCCTCGCCTGAACATCCACGGCCTGCGGAAGGCGGCTGCCCGGCGCCTCGCCGAGGCGGGCTGCAGCGCGCACGAGATCGCCGCCATCACCGGGCACGCGAGCCTGTCCATGGTGCAGCACTACACGCGGAGCGTGGATCAGGAGCGCCTGGCGCAGGCCGCGATGGCGCGGCTGCCGGCAGGGCGGGAGCGGGTTCTTACAACCGCTTACAACCGACAACCGGCCTCCCGCAAGCCATTGAAATCATGAGGGAAAAATGCGGGCAATCTTCGTGATGATCAAGTGCGAGATGGGCCAGGCCTATCGGGTGGCCCGCGACATGGCGGATTCGATCGAGGAATTGTCGGAGATGCACTCCATCTCCGGCCAGTATGACCTGCTCGGGAAATTCTACCTCGGCGCCGACCAGGACATCGGCCTGTTCGTGGTGGAGAAGGTGCAGACCGTGCCGGGGGTGAAGGACACCTACACGCTGCAGACCTTCAACGCCTTCTCCGGCGCGCGCGGCTGAGGCGGGCGCCACGAAGCGGCCACGCTTCCGCCGCCTCTCCCCCGCTCCCGCCGCAAAGCCGCCGAAGGACTGCCCGAAGGGAATGCGAGGATCCCCGCAAAAGGAGGATCCCACATGCCCTTTCCTGCCATTCGCCGCATCCTGGCCGTGGCGGGTCTCTCCGGCGCCGTCCTGCTCGGCGGCTGCCAGAACCCGGACGGTTCGACCAACTGGGGCAACACGCTGCTGCTCGGCGCCGGAGTCGGCACGGCGGCGGCCCTGGTGGCCGGCGCGGCCGCCGACCAGCCGCGGCCGCGGCATTACGGGCGCGGCTACGGCCGGGGCCCGGCCTATGGCTACTACGCGCCCCGCCCGGCCTACGGTTACGGCTACGGCCCGGGCTACTACCGGGGCTGGTAGCCCCCGCACGGGCTAGGGCGTGATCCGCTGGGGTGGATCGCGCGTCCGCCCCTTGCCGCGCGCCCGGTTCGCCGCTCCGGCGCGCCCGCCTTCGCGGATCAGCCGAAGCCGAGGAAGCCCTCCGCCTCCCGGATCGGCGGTGCGGCCCTGAGCGCCGCGAGGTCCGGCACCGGGCGCGCGAGCGCGGGGTCGCCCGCGAAGGCCTCCTCCAGCGCCGCCGCCACGGCGAGGACGAAGGCATCCCCGCCCCGCGGGCCGACGATCTGCAGCCCGAAGGGCATGCCCCGGCCGTCGCGCCCGACCGGCAGGCACACCGCCGGATGGCCGGCGAGGGTCACGTAATAGGCCAGCGCCAGCCAGTGGAAGTAGGTGCGCGTCTTCCGGCCGTCGATCTCGGTGGGGTAGAGCTCGCGCCAGGGCCGGGGGCTGACGGTGATGGCCGGCGTGATCAGCACGTCGTGCCGGCGGAAGAACTCCTGGAAGCCGCGGTAGAGGCGGGTCTGCGCCGTCGCGGCGCGGGCATAGTCCTCCAGCGTGTAGCGCAGCCCCTCCTCGACATTGGCGCGGACATTGGGGCCCACATCCTGCGGGCGGGTGCGCACCTTCTCGAGATGCGCGGCGAGGAAGTTGGCGGCGCGCAGCACCTCGAAGGCCTCGTCGCCGCCGCTGCAGTCCGGGTGCGCGTCCGCGCTCTCGCGGAACAGGGGGCGGCAGGCCTCCGCGACGCGGCGGAAGGCGGCGCGCACCACGCCCTCGGTCGGCGCCAGGCCGAAATCCTCGCTGCAGGCGAGGCGGAGCGAGGCGAGGTCGAGCCGCCGCACCGGGCTGAACAGCGCCGGCTCGCCGCGCACCGGCCTTGCGTGCAGCGTGTAGGCCAGCGGGTCGCGCGTGTCGTCGGAGGCCATGGCGGAGAGCAGCAGCGCCGCATCCGGCACGGTGCGCGCCATCGGCCCCAGCACCGGCAGGCAGGACCAGCCGAGGCCGCGCTTCTCGGAGGGCACCAGGCCGGGGCTCGGCCGGTAGCCGACGATGCCGCAGAAGGCCGCCGGGTTGCGCAGACTGCCGCCGGTGTCGGAGCCGGAGCAGAGCGGCGCCATCCCCGTCGCCAGCGCCACCGCCGAGCCGCCGGAGGAGCCGGCGGCCGAGCGCGTCGGGTCGAAGGGGTTGCCGGTGGCGCCATAGACCGCGTTGCGCGTGTTGGCCCCGGCGCCGAATTCCGGCGTGTTGGTCTTGCCGATGACGATGCCGCCGGCGCGGCGGATGTTCGCCACCATGGCGCAATCCTGCTCCGGCACGAAGTCGCGGAAGATCGGGCTGCCATAGGTGGTGCGCAGCCCCGCCGTCTCCTCCAGGTCCTTGATGCCGACCGGCAGGCCGTGCAGCGGGCCGAGATCCTCGCCGCGCATCACCGCCGCCTCGGCCGCCTGCGCCGCCGTGCGGGCGCGGTCGGCGTCGAGCGCGACCATGGCGTTGACGGCGTGGTCCACCGCCTCGATGCGGGCGAGGCAGCTCTCCAGCAGCTCGACGGGCGAGAGCGCCTTGCGCCCGATCAGGCGGCGCGCCTCGAGGGCGGTGAGGTCGCAGGGCTCGGTCACGCGGCGAGTTCCTTCTCGTAGAGGCGGAGCGTGGCGTCGTCGAAGCAGGCGAAGGTCACGTCGAGCTCGCCCTGCGCGGCGAGGTCCTCGCGCACCGTCCGCACCGCGATGCGCGTCGCCTCCTCCGCCGGGTAGCCGTAGATCCCGGTGGAGATCGCCGGGAAGGCGATGGAGCGCCCGCCCACGCGGCGCAGCTCGGCCAGGCTGCTGCGATAGGCCGAGGCGAGCAGCCCCGCCTCCCCCCGCCCGCCGCCGTGCCAGACCGGCCCGACGGCGTGGATCACGAAGCGCGCCGGCAGGCGGAAGCCGGGCGTGGTGCGCGCCTCCCCGGTCGGGCAGGGGGCGAGCGGGGCGCAGGCGGCGGCGAGCTCCGCGGCGCCGGCGGCGCGGAAGATCGCGCCGCACACCCCGCCGCCCTGGCGGAGCTGCTCATTGGCCGCGTTGACGATGGCGTCCACCGCCAGCGTCGTGATGTCGGCGCGGATGGCGGCGAGCGGCATGGCGGTCAGAACCCGAGGGCGCAGCCATCCTTGCGCGGATCGCTGCCGCCCACCAGCAGGCCGCGCGCGCGGTCGATGTAGATCGCCTGCCCCCCGCCATGCGGCTTCTCGATCAGCGCCACCTCGTGGCCGAGGCGGCTGAGGCGGTCCACCACGCCGCCGGGGATGCCGCGCTCCACCTGCACCACGCCCGTTCCGGGGGCGGGGAAGAGGCGCGGGCAGTCCAGCGCTTCCTGGATGTCGAGGCCGAACTCGAAGTGGTTGGTCAGGAACAGCGTCTGGCCCATGGGCTGGAAATGCCCGCCCATGACGCCGAAGGGCATGATGCACGCCCCGTCCCGCATCACCATGCCGGGGATGATGGTGTGCATCGGCCGCTTGTTCGGGGCGATGCAGTTCGGGTGCCCCTCCTGCAGCCGGAACCCGTAGCCGCGGTTGTGCAGCATCACGCCGGACTTCTCCGCCAGGATGCCGCTGCCGAAGCTCTCGAACAGCGAGTTGATGAAGGAGCAGGCGTTCCCCTCCCCGTCCACCACGCAGAGATAGACGGTGTCGCGGTGCCGCGCCCAGTCGGCCTGGCCGGCCGGGGGCATCTCCTTCATCGCGCGGTCGTCGCGGATCAGCGCGCGCAGCGCCGCGAGATAGTCGGGGCTGGTCAGCCTGGCGACCGGCACCTCCGCCTGCGCCGGGTCGGCGAGGAAGGCGTCGCGGTCGCGGTAGACCAGGCGCGCCGCCTCGATGTGGCGGTGGAAGCGCTCGGCGCTGACCGGCCCGGCCTCGGGCGTCTCGAACCCCTCCAGGATGCCGAGCAGCATCAGCACCAGCAGGCCCGAGCCGTTGGGCGGGCACTGGAACACCTCCATGCCGCGCCAGGGGATGGAGATGGGGGCGACGAACTCCGCCGCCCGCAGCCCGTTGTGGAAATCCTCCTCCGTGTGCAGCCCGCCCAGCGCCCGCAGCGTCGCCACCATGTCGGCGGCGATCTCGCCCTCGTAGAAGGCGACGGCGCCGCGCTCGGCGATGGCGCGCAGCGTGCGGGCCAGCGCCGGCTGCACGAAGCGCTCCCCTGCCGACAGCGGCGCGCCTTCCCTCAGGAAGTGGCGGGAAGCGGCCTCGTTGCCGCGCAGCTTGTCGGCCGCCGCGGCCCAGTCGGCGGCGACGCGCGCGTGCACCGGCCAACCCTCCTCCGCGCAGCGGATCGCCGGGCGCAGCAGCTCGCCGAGCGGCTTGCGGCCATAGGCGCTGTTCAGCGCCTCCCAGGCGGAGATGGCGCCGGGCACCGTCACCACATGCGGCGAGGTCTGTCGCAGCGCGTCCACGCCCCGCGCGCGCAGCGCCTCCGGCGTGGCCGCGGCGGGGGCGCGGCCGGAGCCGTTCATCGCCACCACCTTGCCGGTGCCGGCGGGGGCGTAGAGGCAGAAGCAGTCGCCGCCGATGCCGGTGCTCTGCGGCTCGACCACGCAGAGCACGGCGCAGGCCGCAATCGCGGCGTCGAGCGCGTTGCCGCCCTGCCGCAGCACGTCGAGCGCCGTCCAGGTGGCGATGGGCATCGAGGTCGCGGCCATGCCGCGCGTGGCGTAGACCGCGCTGCGGCCGGGGGCGTGGAAGTCGCGCTTCATCCTGGCTCGGTTCCGTTCCGTTTCGCGCGGAGGCCGGCCGCCCTGGCGCGCCGCGCCGGTCTCCTCCCGGGGCCGTCCCGCGGCCCCCCGCCGCCCGGTCTCGCACGGCCGGGCGGGGCCGGCAAGCCGGGCCCTTCCCGGCCGCCCCCGGGGCGGGGTATGGCAGCCGCATGGCCGAGACCATCAGCTACGCCGACTTCCAGCGGGTGGACATCCGCGTCGGCACCGTCGTGGACGCGCAGCCCTTCCCCGAGGCGCGCAACCCCTCGATCAGGCTGTGGGTGGAGTTCGGCCCGCCGCTCGGCGTGAAGAAGTCCTCCGCCCAGCTCACCGTCCACTACTCGCCGGACCGGCTGATCGGGCGGCAGGTGGTGGCGGTGGTGAACTTCCCGCCGCGCCAGATCGGCCCCTTCATGAGCGAGGTGCTGGTGCTCGGCGTCCCGGACGAGAACGGCGCGGTGGTGCTGCTGCGCCCCGACATCAAAGTGCCGGACGGCGGGAGGATGTACTGAGCATGGCCGCCATCCCCGCCAAGCCCCGCTACTACACCGTCACCTGGGACCAGCTGCACCGCGACGGCAAGGCGCTGGCCTGGCGGCTGGTGGAGCGCGGCCCGTTCCGCGGCATCTGCGCCATCACGCGCGGCGGGCTGATCCCCGCCGCCATCGTGGCGCGCGAGCTGGAATGCCGCATCATCGAGACCGTCTCCGTCGTCACCTACGACGAGGAGGCGCGCGGCGAGCCGCGGGTGGTGAAGGCCCCGGCGGCGGCGGGGGATGGCGAGGGATGGCTGCTGGTGGACGACCTGGTGGACACCGGCACCACGGCGCGCGTGGTGCGCGCCCTGCTGCCCCGGGCGCATTTCGCCACCATCTACGCCAAGCCGCAGGGCAGGCCGCTGGTGGACAGCTTCATCACCGAGGTCAGCCAGGATACCTGGATCCTGTTTCCCTGGGACACCGAGCCGCAATTCATCCCCCCCATCGCGCGCTCGGCGGGGAAGTAGCGGGCCGGCCGCTCCCGGCCGTCCGCGGTCCGCCCTACTCCGGCCCGGCTGTCTCCTCGCGGCTCGCCAGCACCTTGTCCACGCGGCGGCCGTCCATGTCGAGGATTTCGAAGCGCCAGCCGCCCCAGACGATGCGGTCGCCTTCCCGCGGGATGCGGCGGAGCAGCGCCAGCATCAGCCCCGCCACGGTATGGTAGCGCCCGGGATGGGGCAGTTCCGGCAGGTCGAGCTGCGCGCGCAGCTCGTCGCTCGGCATCATGCCGTCGAGCAGCAGGCTGCCATCGGCCCGGCGCACCGCCGGTCCCGGCTCCTTCTGCGGCTCGGGCGGGCCGAGCTCGCCCACGATCGCCTCCAGGAGGTCGGAGGCGGTGACCACCCCCTCGAAGCTGCCATACTCGTCGAGCACGAAGGCGAGGCCGACCGGGTCGTGGCGCAGGCGCTCCAGCGCGTCGAGCGCCGGCAGGTTGTCCGGCAGCACGATCGCCTGGCGCATCGCCGCGGCCAGCGAGATCCTTCCCCCCTCGAGCATCTGCCCGAGCAGGTCCTTGGCGGCGACCACGCCGAGCACGTTGTCGACGCGCCCGTCGGCGACCACGAACCGGGTGACGTCGCTCTCGCGCAGCCTGGCGGCGATCGCCTCCGGCGTCGCGTACCGGTCGAGCCAGACCACGTCGTTGCGCGGCGTCATGAGGGCCCGCACCGGCTTGTCGGCCAGCCGCAGCACGCGCTCGATCATGTGCCGCTCCTCATGCTCAAGGGCGCCGGTCTGCGCGCCCTCGGCGACCACGGCGCGCACCTCCTCCTCCGTGATCGACTGGTCGAGCGGACGGTGCGCGCCGAACAGGCGGAGGATGGCGCCGCTCGACCGGCCGAGCACCCAGACCACCGGGCCGCTGATGCGGGACAGGAAGGAGAGCGGCCGCGCCACGGCGACCGCGATCCGCTCCGGGTGGCGCAGGGCGAGCTGCTTCGGCACGAGCTCGCCCAGGACCAGGCTGGCATAGGTGATGGCGATGACTACCAGCGCGAGGGCGAGCTTGCCGGCGACCGGCGCGAGCAGCGGCACCTCCGCCAGCAGCTCCGCCAGCGGTCCGGCGAGGCGTGCCCCGCCGAACACGCCGGCCAGGATGCCGACCAGCGTGATTCCGACCTGCACCGTGGGGAGGAAGCGCTGCGGATCCTCGGCGAGCGCGATCGCGGCCGGCGCGCCGGGGCTGCCGCGGCGCTCCAGCAGCGCCAGGCGGGAGCGGCGCGCGGAGACGATGGCAAGCTCGCTCATGGCGAAGACGCCGTTCAGCCCCACCAGCACCAGGATGACCAGGATCTCCAGGCCGATCTGCATCGCATTCCCCCAAGCCGGGCCGCTTCTACGCCCTGGCGGAAGGCGACGATAGCGCCGGCCGCGGCCCGCGCGCGGCTCTCCCCCCAGGGAAGGGCGGCGCGATCACGAGACGGAGACGGCGCAAATTTACGACTTTTCCTTAGAAAAAAGACGCGTTAAGCTTCCGCTAACCTCCTCCACTGGTCGGACCGTGCCAATGCCAGACACCACAGGCGAGGCGGAGCTGCTCCGCTTTCCGCAGCGCCCGGACGACCGGCTGCGCCTGGCCATGCGCCGGCTGGACGCGGCGCTCGAGGATCAGCAGCGGGCGGTCGCCGCCTGGCGTGGTTATCTGGCGGACCTCTCCCGTGCCACGCAGGCACTCGGCGTGTCGCTGTCCCTCTACCAGGACCGCCTGGACGGGGCGGGCGAGGCGGTGCGCCGGGCCGGCGACGAGGCACGCCGGCTGGAGCGGATCGCGGAGGCGGCGCTCGCCCGGAGCGAACGCTTCTAGCATATCCCGTTCGGGCAGACCCGCCTGAAGGGACGAAGCGCCCGCACGCTCAACGAGCTGGAGCATTGGCCGTGAACCGGGGCGAACGGCACATGCTCCGGAGCGGATCGCGGACGGCCGGATGCAGCGGAAGCGGACCGGCTTCGGGCACTCTCCCCCGCCCTGGCCGAAACGACGCGCCTGGCCCATGCTGCCCGCCGGGAGGCCGCACCGCATGAACCATCCGCTGATCGCAGAATTCCGCCGCGCAAAAGTCATCCCCGTGGTGCGGACCAGCACCGTCGCCCTGGCCGCCACCGCGGTGGACTGGCTGCGCGAGGCGGGCTTCCGGATCTTCGAGATCACCATGACCGTGCCAGAGGCGCCGGCGCTCATCCGTAGCCTCGCCGCGGAGCCGGGACTGCTGGTCGGCGCCGGCACGGTGCCCGACGCGGCCGCCGCCGAAGCCTGCCTCGCGGCCGGCGCGCGCTTCCTGGTCACGCCCTGGGTGGACCCCGCGGTGGCTGCGGCGGCACGCCGTGCGGGGGCCTGCGCCCTGCCTGGCGCGCTGACGCCAACCGAGGTGCGGGCGGCGCTGGCGGCTGGCGCCGACGCGGTGAAGATCTTCCCGGCCGGCTCCGCCGGCGGGCCCGCGCATATCCGGGCGCTGTGCGCCGTCTTCCCGGAGGTGCCCTTCTGCCCCACGGGCGGGGTCGAGCCCGGCACCGCGCAGGACTACCTCGCCGCCGGCGCCGCCTTCGTCGGCATCGGCGGCAGCCTGGTGGACGAGCGCAGGATCGCCGCCGGCGGCAAGGCCGCGATCCTGCGCGCCGCGCGCGACGCGCTCGGCCTCACGGAGGCCTGAGCGCGATGCCCGACATCCTCTGCATGGGCGAGCCGATGCTGGAGCTGAACCAGCAGCCCCAGGCACCGGACGGGCGCGTCCTCTACCTCGAAGGGCATGGCGGGGACACCAGCAACGCCGCCATCGCCGCCGCGCGCAGCGGCGCCAGCGTCGGCATGATCACCGCCATCGGCCAGGACTGGCCCGGCGACAGCTTCATGGCGCTGTGGCGGCGGGAGGGCGTGGACACTTCCTGCGTGCTGCGCAGCGCCGAGGCGCCGACCGGGATCTACCTCGTCACCCATGACGCGGCCGGCCACCACCCGAGCTTCTGGCGCGCCGGCAGCGCCGCCAGCCGCTACCGCTGGCAGGACGTGCCGGAGGCGGCGATCCGCGCGGCGCGGGTGCTGCACGTCTCCGGCATCAGCCAAGCGATCTCGGAAAGCGCCTGCGACGCCGTGTTCCACGCCATCGGCATCGCCCGCGCCGCCGGCGTGCGGGTGAGCTACGACACCAACCTGCGCCTGCGGCTGTGGCCGGTGCGGCGCGCCGCGGCGGTGATGCACGCCGCGATCGCCGAGGCCGATCTCTGCCTCCCCTCCTTCGAGGACGCCGAGGCGCTGACCGGGCTGCAGGACCCGGATGCGATCGCCGATTTCTACCTGCGCCTCGGCTGCCCTCTGGTGCTGCTGAAGCTCGGGGCGCGGGGCGCGCTGGTCGCAACACCGGCGCGGCGCGAGCGGATCCCGCCGCACCGCGTCGCGGCGGTGGATGCGATCGGCGCGGGCGATACCTTCGCCGGCGCTTTCCTCGCCCGCCACGTGGCCGGGGAGGATCCCTTCGCCGCGGCGCGCTACGCCAACGCCGCCGCCGCGCTGACCACCACCGGCTACGGCGCCGTCGCCCCGATTCCGCGCCGCGAGGCGGTGGAGGCCCTGCTGCGCGCGGCGGAGGACGGCGCATGAGCGCGAATCCGCGCCACCGCGCCGCCGCCCTCGCCCCCCTGCTCCTCGCCGCCTGCACGGCAGGCCCGGCACCCCTGCCGGCGGCGAACCCGCCCCAGCCGGACACGCCCCTCGCCGAACGGGCCGCGATCCTCGGCGGCTTCCTGCGCGCCGCGCTGCTCTGCGGGCAGCCGGTCTCCGCCACCGCGCAGGATCGCGCGGCGGCGATCGAGGCGGCGGCGCTGGACCTCCGCCAGCGCCAGGGCGGCACCGCGGCGCGCGACGCCTTCCTGCGGGCGCTGCAGCCGCCGGCCTTCGACCCGCGCCGGCAGGGCCGCGACCGCGACGCCTGGTGCGCCCGCCAGCGCCCGGACATCCGGCGCGTCGCCGCCTGGCTGGACAGCGAGGAGGGCGCCGCCTTCGCGGCGCAGGCGGAGGCGGCGCGGCGCTGAGCCGCCCCCCGCTACCGGTTCGCGCCCGGCCGCAGCCGCAGGCCGGGCCGCAGCCGGGTGAAGGGCAGCGTCGCCGGATCGGCCACCACCGGGCCGGGCGCGGCGACGACGATCACCCGCTCCGCGATCGGCTGGAAATGCGCGCGGAAATGCACGCTGGACTTCAGCGCCACGATGCCCTGCGCCGCCGGATCCACGCCGAGATGGGTGAACAGCGCCTGATCGAGCGCCTGCATCTTGCGCGAGACGACGATGACGCGCACGCCGGAGGAGACGCGGATCAGCGCCGTCGGGCCGAGATCGGCGGGGTTGCCCTTCCCCATCGGCCCGGTGCAGGTGAAGCGCCCGTCGCTCAACGCCTCCACCGTCGCGGTGACGCGCAGCGGCGCGCCGTCGCTCTTCCCGCCGAGGGAAAGAGAAAGCGTCGCCCCCACCCCCGCCTCGTGGCAGGCGGCGGCGCTCTCGGCGTCGTTGATCAGGCCGAGCACGGCGCGCTGCGCATCCTGGCGGATCAGCTCGGCGAGCAGGCCCGTGGTATCGCCATGGCCGCCGCCCCCGGGATTGTCCTGGGTGTCGGCCAGCACCACGGGGCGCGTGGCGGCGCGGGCGATCGCGATGGCCTGCGCAACCCCCTCTGCCGCGGGCAGGACGCCGCCCGCGAAGTCGGCCTCGCGGCGGTGCAGGTGGTCTCGCAGCGCCTCGGCCGCGGCATCGGCGGCCTCCTGGTCCTCGGCATAGGCGGCGATCGCCACGCCGCAGCCCTCGAAATCGGCGTAGGGAAAGCCGAAGCAGAAGCCGAGCTCGGCGCAGCGATGCGCCTCGGCCAGACGCGCGCGCTCCTCCAGCACCTCGCGCATCGGCGGCACCATGGTGCACTGCATGGTCAGCGGGATCAGGAAATCCGCCTGGCGGAAGGCGCGCGCCCACGGCCTGCGCCGGCGGATGCGCTCGATCAGCAGCCGCGCCGCCTGCGCGCCGGCGGGCTTCATGTCCACATGCGGGTAGGTGCGGTAGGGCACCAGCGCGTCGGCCAGCGCCACCATTCGCGCCGTCATGTTGGCGTGCGGGTCGAGGCTGGCGGTGATGGGCACCCCGGGCCCCGCCACGGCGCGCACGCGGCGCAGCAGCTCGCCCTCGGCGTCGTCATGGCCTTCCGCGACCATGGCGCCGTGCAGCTCGAGATAGATGCCGTCGAGCGGCCCCGCCTCCAGCGCGTCCGACAGCGCGGCGAGCATGAGCGCGGCGATCCGCTCGAAGGCCTCCGCCGTCACCGGGCCGGCGGGGTTGGCGAAGCACCAGGTGAGCGGGACGATCTCCGCCCCCGCCTCCTCCAGCGCCGCGATCGCGCCGGCGCTGGGCAGCGAGGTGGGGCGCAGCGTCTCCACCAGCGTCGCCGGGCGCTGCAGCGGCGGGAAGCCGCCGGGCGTCAGGAACTCCCGCCAGCCCGTGGGCAGCGGGGCGAAGGAGTGGCTCTCGTGCTGGAAGCCGCCGATGGCGATGCGCATCCCGTCTCAGTCCCTGATCAGCCCGGCCGTGGCAAGGGCGGCGTCGGCCAGCACGCGCAGCCCGGCCTCCGCCCATTCGGGGGTGATGCTCTCCGCCTCGTTGTGGCTGATGCCGCCATGGCAGGGGGTGAAGAGCAGCGCCGCCGGCACGCGCCGCGCCACGTAGACGGCGTCATGGCCGATGCCGGCCGGCAGGTCGCGCCAGCGATAGCCCCGCGCCGCCGCGGCGTCGCGGCAGCGCTGCACCAGCGCCGGGTCGAAGGGCGTCAGCGGCGCGTGCCAGAAGGGCGCCACCGCCACCTGCACGCCGCGCGCGGCGGCGATCTCCGCCCCGCGCGCCGCCAGCGCCTCGCCCATCCGGGAGAGGCACTCCGGGTCGCCATGGCGCATGTCCACGCTGAACCACACCCGCCCCGGCGCGACGTTGCGCGAGGACGGATGCACCTCGACCATGCCCACCGTGCCGCGCCCGCCCTCGCCCGCGGCGCTGACGGTGGAGAGGGCGATCTCCTCCACCGCGGCGATCAGCGGCGCCGCCGCCATCATGGCGTCGCGCCGCCCCTGCATGACGGAGCCGCCATGCGCCTCCTCCCCCGTCACCGTCACCTCGAACCAGGACTGGGCGAGGGCGTGGGTGACGATGCCGACATCGAAGCCGCCCTCCTCCAGCACCTTCCCCTGCTCGATGTGCAGCTCGAAATAGGCGCCGAGGGATTGCAGCGCCGTCGGGTCGGCTTCGCCCCGCCAGCCGATGCGGCTGAGCTCCTCGCCGAACACGGCGCCGGCGGGGTCGGTCCTGACCAGCACCTCGGCCTCGGGGAAGATGCCCATGGCGGCGCCGCTGCCCATCATCGGGGGGGAGAAGCGCGCGCCCTCCTCGTTGGTCCAGTTGATGAGCAGGAGCGGCGCCTCGGTCTCCGCGCCCGCCTCGTGCAGCGCGCGCATCACCTCGAGCCCGGCCAGCACGCCGAGCACGCCGTCGAACCTGCCGCCCGTGGGCTGGGTATCGAGATGGCTGCCGATGGCGACCGGCGGGCGCGAGGGGTCGCGCCCCTCCCGCCGCAGCACCATGTTGCCGACGCGGTCCACGGTGAGCGTCAGGCCGCACGCCTCGCCCCAGCACCGCAGCAGGGCGCGGCCCTCGGCGTCGAGGTCCGTCAAGGCTTGGCGGTTGCAGCCGCCCTTCGGGGTGGCGCCGATCCGCGCCATCTCCATCAGGCTGTCCCAGAGGCGCGCGCCGGAGACCGGCAGGTTGGTCGCTGTCATCGGCTCACCCCCTCTCCACCCCGCACCATTCGGCCATGGCGAGCGCGATGGTGCGGGTGATGCCGTGCATGCTCTCGATGCCGACATTCTCGTCGATGCCGTGGATGTCCTGCGCGTCCGGCCCGAAGCAGGCGACGGGCGTGCCGCGGTACAGCACGAAATGCCGCCCGTCGGTCAGCCCCGTCGCCGGGTAGTCGCGCAAGGCGCCGCCGGTGGCCTCCGCGTAGCAGCGCCGCGCCAGGCGCACGATCGCGGCCTCGGTGTCGAAGACGCAGGGATCGGCCATGAAGCCCTTGAACTCCAGCCTCACCTGCGCGCCGCGCAGCGCCGGGTCCGCCGCCGCCTCCGCGACCAGGCGCTCGATGTCGGCCCTCGCCTGCGCCGCGGTGTAGCCCATCATCACGCCGACCCGCAGGCCGATGCGGCAGCGCGTGGCCACGGAGCTGTTCCACTCCCCGCCCTCGATGGTGCCGAGGTTGACGTTCACCGGATGGTTCACGCCGTGGAAGGCGGGGTGGATGCGCTCGGCGCGGTTCATCGCCGCCTCGTAGTCCTTGAAGCGCGCGGCGATGGCCTGCGCCGCCTCGATGGCGTTCACCCCGGCCTGCATGTCGCGCACATGCGCGGGCCGGCCGCTGACCGTGACCCAGGCCCAGACCACGCCGACCTCGGCGGTGTAGAGCGCGTCGTAGCCGGGGCCGGGCTCGGGGATGACGACCGCATCGGTCGGCGGCAGGGCCAGCATGGCGGCGAGCGCGCCGTTGCCGGTGCACTCCTCCTCGATCACGGCCTGCATCTGCACCTCCGCCGCCGGCGCGAGGCCCGCGAGCCGCAGCGCCTTGAAGGCCATGCAGTAGCTGACGATGCCGGCCTTCATGTCCCCCGCGCCGCGGCCGAAGACCCGCCCGTCGCGGACTGCCGGCTCGTAGGGCGGCGTGGTCCACATGTCGGCCGCGCCCTCCGGCACCACGTCCACATGGCCCTGCAGCGCCAGGCTGCGGCCGCGCGCCTCGCGCGGGCGATGCACGGCCACGACGTTGTCGCGCCCCTCGTAGGGGATCAGCGGCGGCGAGAAGCCCGGATGGGCGGCGAGCGCCGCCGCGTCCACCGGCACGCGTTGCGGGACGAGGCCGAGGCCTTCGTAGATCCGCGCCATCTCCTCCAGCGCCGCCTGCTCGCGGCCGAGGGTGGAGGGGCAGCGGACCAGGCGCAGCAGCGTCTCCACCGCCTCCTCCCGCAACGCGTCCGCCGCCTCGAGGATGGCGCGCCGCGCGCCGGGGTCGAGACGGTCGTTCATTGCGGGAACTCCCTGGAAGGATACGGCCAGCACCTGCTCCGGCCACGGCACGCTAGCCCTGCGCGGCGCGCATGGACAAGGCCGCGGCGCGCGGCGATTTCACCTGCGCGGATCAGGCGCTAGGCTCCCTGCCCATGAGGAGCTTCTCCCATCCCGACCAGCTGCGACACGCGCCGCGCTTCTTCCTGATGCGCGGCGAGGTCCGCCCCAATTTCGAGGTCCCCGCGCGCGCCGAGGCGCTGGAGGCGGCGCTGCACCGTCTCGGCCTGCCGCCCGCCACCGCCGCGCCCGCCACCAGGGCGCAGCTCGAGACCGTGCACCGCCCCGACTATCTTGATTTCCTGGAAGGCGCGCTGCAGGCATGGGAGGCGCTGCCGGAGCGCGGGCCGGAGGCAGTGCCCAACATCCACGCCACAGCCGATGCGCTGGCCAATGGCGGGCGGCGCCCGGACAGCATCGTGGGCCAGGTGGCCTGGTACACCGCCGACAACGCCTGCCCGATCGGCCCGGGCACCTGGGAGGCCGCCATCGCCGCCGCCGGCGTGGCGCTCGCCGCCGCCGGGGAGGCCGCGGCGGGCCGCAGCGCCTACGCGCTCTGCCGCCCGCCCGGCCACCACGCCTACGCCGCCCGCGCCGGCGGCCACTGCTACCTCAACAACGCCGCCCTCGCCGCCGAGGCGCTGCGCCGCGCCGGCTGCCCGCGCGTCGCGGTGATCGACATCGACAGCCACCATGGCAACGGCACCCAGGGCGTGTTCTGGGAGCGGGGCGACGTGCTGACCGTCTCGGTCCATGCCGACCCGCACCGCTACTACCCCTTCTTCACCGGCCATGCGGAGGAGCGGGGCGCCGGCGCGGGCGAGGGGGCGAACCTCAACCTGCCCCTGCCCTTCGGCACCGGCGACGAGGGCTGGCTCGGCGCCATCCGGCACGGCATCGAAGCGGCGCGCGCCTTCCGGGCCGAGGCGCTGGTGGTCTCCCTCGGCTTCGACGCCAGCGCCGAGGAGCCTCTGAACGCGCTGGCGGTGACGCCGGACGGCTTCGCGCGCGCCGGGGAGGCGCTGGCGGGGCTGCGCCTGCCGGCGGCGATCGTGCAGGAGGGCGGCTACAACGTGGACCTGATAGGGACGCTGCTCGAACGCTTCCTCACCGGCTGGGGCGAGGCGCGATGACCTTCTGGCGCTCCGGGCATGGCGCCGATGCCACCGCGCTCCACGCCGCGACCCTGACGCTCGACACCCATGTGGACATCCGCTGGCCCGAGCCGCCCGACCCCCTAGCCGAAGGCCCGATGCGCGTGGACTTCCCGAAGATGGCGCGCGGCGGGCTGCGCGCCGCGGTGTTCGTCGCCTACGTCCCGCAGGGCAGGCGCGACGCGGCGGGCCATGCCGCGGCGGCGGACCGGGCGGAGGCGATGCTGCGCCACATCCGCGCCCGCGCCGACGGCGCCAGGCGCCGCTTCTGCGCCACCGCCGCCGAGCTCGAGGCGGCGCACGCCGCCGGGGCCACCGGCGTGCTCTCGGCGGTGGAGAACGGCTACGCCATGGGCCACGACCTCGGCGCTCCCGCGCGCTGGCGGGCGCTCGGCGCCTGCTACCTGACCCTGACACATGACGGCCACAACGACCTGGCGGACAGCGCCAGGCCGAAGCGCGAGCTGGGCGATGCGGAGAGCGAGCATGGCGGCCTCTCCGCCCTCGGCCGCCGCGCCATCGCGGCGCTGAACGCGGCGGGGATGCTGGTAGACGTCTCACACGTCTCGAAAGCCGGCATGATGCAGGCGGCGGAGCTCTCGCGCAGCCCCGTGGTCGCCACCCACACCGCCTGCCGCGCGCTCTGCGACCATCCGCGCAACCTCGACGACGAGCAGCTCGACCTGCTGCGGGCGGTGGGGGGCCTCGTGCAGATCACCGCCGTGCCCGCCTTCCTGCGCCGGGTGCCGGAGGGGACGACCAACCCGGCGAGCGTCGAGGACATGGCGGAGCATGTGGACCACGCCGTGCGCCGCATCGGCATCGAGCATGTCGGCCTGTCCTCGGATTTCGACGGCGGCGGTGGGGTGCGCGGCTGGCAGAATGCGGCCGAGTCGGCGGGGTTGACCGCCGCGCTGGCGGCGCGCGGCTACGACGCCCGGGCGATCGGGCTGCTGTGGTCGGGCAATTTCCTGCGCGTCTGGCGGCGCGCGGAGGCGCTGGCCGCCCCATAGCCGCCGGACGCCCGAATCGGCATTGAAACGGTGCGTCCGAGGCGGCTAGTCGGCATGGCATGAGCATCGCCCGCGTCGCCACCTTCGCCTTCGCCGGCATCGAGCCGATGCCGGTCGAGGTGCAGGTGCAGATCGCGCCCGGGCTGCCTGCCTTCCTGGTCGTCGGCCTGCCCGACAAGGCCGTGGGCGAGAGTCGCGAGCGGGTGCGCGCCGTGCTCACCGGCCTCGGCCTGTCGCTGCCGCCGAAGCGCGTGCTGGTCAACCTCGCCCCCGCCGACATCGTGAAGGAGGGCTCGCATTTCGACCTGCCCATCGCGCTCGCCGTGCTGGCGGCGATGGAGGTGCTGCCGCGCGAGGAGATGGCCGGCTTCGCGGCGCTGGGCGAGCTGTCCCTGGATGGCGCCATCCAGCCGGTGGCGGGGGTGCTGCCGGCGGCACTCGGCGCCTCGGCGCGCGACCTCGGCCTGATCTGTCCCGCCGCCCAGGGCGGCGAGGCGGCCTGGGCCGGGCGGGTGGAGGTGCTGGCCGCGCCCGACCTGCTCTCCCTCATGAACCATTTCCGCGGCACGCAGGTGCTGACCCCGCCGGAGCCGCCGCCGCCCGAAAGCATCCCCTGGCGCGGCCCCTGCCTGTCCGAGGTGAAGGGGCAGGAGAGCGCGAAGCGGGCCCTCGAGATCGCCGCCGCCGGCGGGCACAACCTGCTGATGATCGGCCCGCCCGGCGCCGGCAAGTCCATGCTGGCCGCGCGCCTCCCCGGGCTGCTGCCCGACCTCACCCCGGCCGAGGCGCTGGAGGTGAGCCTGGTGCACAGCATCGCCGGGCTGCTGCGCGATGGCAGGCTGGTGGTCCGCCCGCCCTACCGGGATCCGCACCACTCGGCGAGCCAGGCGGCGCTCATCGGCGGCGGCAGCCGCGCCCGGCCGGGAGAGATCAGCCTCGCCCACAACGGCGTGCTGTTCCTGGACGAATGGCCGGAATTCCCCCGCCCGGCGCTGGAGGCGCTGCGCCAGCCCATGGAGACCGGCCGCGCCAGCATCAGCCGCGCCAACGCGCATGTCACCTACCCCGCGCGGTTCCAGTGCGTGGCGGCGATGAATCCCTGCCGCTGCGGCCATCTCGGCGAGGCCGGGCGCGAATGCGGGCGCGCCCCGCGCTGCGGGGAGGACTACCAGATGCGCCTCTCCGGCCCTCTGCTCGACCGCATGGACCTCGCCATCGAGGTGACGCCGGTGCCGCCCGCCGAACTCGCCCGCGCGCCCGCCGGAGAGACCACCGCCACCGTCGCCGCGCGCGTCCAGGCAGCGCGGGAGCGCCAGCGCGCGCGCTACGGCGCCGAGGGACCGCGCTGCAACGCCGCGGCGGAAGGGGCGGTGCTGGAACGCACCCTTGCCACCGAGCCGGCCGCGCGGGCACTGGCCGAGCAGGCGGCGGAGCGGCTGCGCCTTTCCGCCCGCGGCTTCACGCGCACCCTGCGCGTCGCGCGCACCATCGCCGACCTTGCGGGGAGCGCCACGGTGCAGCGCGCGCATGTGGCCGAGGCCCTGGCCTTCCGCCACCGCACGGCGCGCTACTAGAGCCGTTTCCACCAAGCCATAACCGCGGAAGCGGCTCTTGTCCCTTGTTTCCGGGGCAGGGTTGCGATCCCGGCCATTTCCGGCCCTCCACGATCCGCCCTGGCCCCTGGTCCGCCAAGGCGGACTTGCCGGAGCGATCCATCGGTCGCCCGGTCCGGCGGGTCGCGCAGCCGTGGAGCCTTTTCCGTCCGCCTCCCCGGCCCTGTGCGCGGCAACGGCCCCCTCGCGCTGTCCGTGGAGCAAGGGGGGCGCCCCGGCCGCCGGCGGTCCATCCCCACCCGCGGATTGCCCCGGAGCGCCGTTTGCGCTGCCATGCCGCGCCGCGCCGCCCGGCGCATGGACCGGATCGGAGGAGGCACATGCGCCGCGTGATCGTGATCCTGCTGCTCGTGCTGCTCGCCGCCGCGCCGGCGGGCGCGCAGGCCGTCGCCAAGCGGCACATGATCGCCGCCTCGCACCCGGCCGCGGCCGAGGCGGGGCTTGCGGTGCTGCGCGAGGGCGGCAGCGCGCTCGACGCCGCCATCGCCGCGCAGGCCATGCTGACGCTGGTGGAGCCGCAATCCTCCGGCATCGGCGGCGGCGCGCTGCTGCTGCACTGGGACGCCCGCAGCCAGCGGCTGGACGCCTGGGACGGGCGCGAGACGGCGCCCGCCGCCGCCCCGCCGACGCTGTTCCTGCGCGACGGCGCCCCGATGGCCTTCCACGAGGCGGCGGTCGGCGGCCGCGCGGTGGGCGTGCCCGGCCTGCTGCGGATGCTGGAGGCGGCGCACCGTGCCCATGGGGTGCTGCCCTGGGGCCGGCTGTTCGAGCCCGCCATCCTCGCCGCCGAGGAGGGCTTTTTCGTCTCGCCCCGGCTCGCCGCGCGCATCGCCGAGGATGCCGAGCGGCTGCGCCGCGATCCGCAGGCGCGCGCCTATTTCTTCCTGCCGGAGGGCGAGCCGCTGCCGGAGGGGCACCGGCTGCGCAACCCCGCCCTGGCCGCCACGCTGCGCGCCGTGGCGGAACAGGGCGCGGATGCGCTGCATTACGGGCCGATCGCCGGGGATATCGCGGCCGCGGTGCGCCGCGGCCCGAACCCCGGCACCATGACCACCGACGATCTCGCCGGCTATCGGCCGGTGCGGCGGCAGGCGGTGTGCGGCGTGTACCGCGCCGTCACGGTCTGCGGCTTCCCCCCGCCTTCCTCGGGAGGGGTAGCGGTGCTGCAGATCCTCGCCCTGCTCGGGCACCAGGACATGGCAGGGCTGGAGCCGCGCGGCGCGGATGCGGCGCATCTGCTGGGCGAGGCCGGCCGCCTCGCCTTTGCCGACCGCAACCGCTACCTCGCCGATGCCGACCAGGTGCCGGTGCCGGTGCGGGGGCTGCTCGACCCTGTCTATCTCACCCTGCGGGCGCAGCTCCTCGACCGCGACCGCGCCCTGGCGGAGCCGCGGGCCGGCAATCCGCCCTGGCGCCTTGGCCCCCTCCCCGCGGCGCACCCGCCCCAGCCCGAGCACGGCACCGCCCATCTCTCGGTGATGGACGCCGCCGGCAACGTGGTGGCGATGACCACCACCATCGAGGACCTGTTCGGGGCCCGGCGGATGGTGCGCGGCTTCCTGCTGAACAACCAGCTCACCGACTTCTCCTTCCTGCCGGAGGTGGAGGGCCGGCCGGTGGCCAACCGCCTGGCCCCAGGCAAGCGGCCGCGCTCCTCCATGGCGCCGACCATCGTGTTCGGCCCGGAGGGGGAGCCGGTGCTCGCCCTCGG
Organism: Crenalkalicoccus roseus; assembly: GCF_004761865.1. GTDB lineage: Bacteria > Pseudomonadota > Alphaproteobacteria > Acetobacterales > Acetobacteraceae > Crenalkalicoccus > Crenalkalicoccus roseus. The sequence goes on from NZ_SJDM01000050.1 coordinate 20,478, forward strand.
CTCCGCCGGAGGGGCGCGCATCATCGGCCATGTCGCGCAGACCCTGGTCGCGCTGCTCGACTGGGGGATGGAGCCGCAGGCGGCCGTCTCCCTCCCGCGCGTGGGGGCGCGGGACGACGTGCTGGAACTCGAGGCCGGCACCGGCGCGGCCGCGCTCGCCCCGGAACTCGAACGGCGCGGCTTTCCGGTGGTGGTGCGGCCGATGACCTCCGGCCTGGCGGTGATCCGGGCGGCGCGCACGCCGCAGGGGCGGCGCCTGACCGGCGGGGCGGACCCGCGCCGGGAAGGGGTGGCGCTCGGCGACTGAACGGCCGGCCGCAACGGCCGCACCGCGGAACCGTTGGGAGGGATCGCCATGGACAAGCCTGCCTCTTCCGCCCCTTCGCGGCGCCCCCTGGTGGGGCTGCTGCTCGGCGCAGCCGTCTTCGTCCTCCTGCTCCTGCTGCCGCCACCCGAGGGCATGACGCCGGCGGCTTGGCGCGTGGCGGCGGTGGCGGCGCTGATGGCGAGCTGGTGGGTCAGCGAGGCGATCCCGATCCCGGCCACCGGGCTGCTGCCGCTGGTGCTGTTCCCGCTCCTCGGCATCGCCCCGATCGGCGAGGCGGCGGCGCCCTACGCCGACCCGCTGATCTTCCTTTTCCTTGGCGGCTTCATCGTCGCCCTGGCGCTGGAACGCTGGAACCTGCACCGGCGCATCGCGCTCGGCATCGTCGCGCGGGTGGGGACGCGGCCGGCGGCGCTGGTCGGCGGCTTCATGCTGGCCACCGCCTTCCTCAGCATGTGGGTCAGCAACACCGCGACGACCGTGATGATGCTGCCGATCGGCCTCTCGGTGATCGGCCTGCTTGCCGCCGAGTCGACCCCAGACGAGGCCGGCCGCGGCGGCTTCCCCACCGCCCTTCTGCTCGGCATCGCCTATGCGGCGAGCGTCGGCGGCCTTGGCACGCTCATCGGCACCCCGCCCAATGCGCTGCTCGCCGGGTTCATGGCCAGGACCTATGGCGTGGAGATCGGCTTCGCGCAGTGGATGCTGATCGGCCTGCCGCTGGTCGCCATCCTGCTCGGCTGCACCTGGGTGCTGCTGACGCGGATCGCGTTCCGCCTGCCGGCGGGGCCGGTGGAGGGTTCGGATGCGCTGATTCGCGCTGAGCTTGGCAAGCTTGGCCGGATGGGCGTGGCTGAATGGCGTGTCGGGCTTGTGTTTGCGGCGATGGCCGTGCTCTGGGTTGGCCGGCCGCTGATCGAGGGCTGGGTGCCTGGTCTGTCCGACACCGGGATCGCGGTGGCGGCGGCGCTGGCACTGTTCCTTGTTCCCGCCGGTGGCGGGCGGGGCGGGGCGCTGCTGGAGTGGGAGGCCTCGCGGCGCCTGCCCTGGGGCGTGCTGCTGCTGTTCGGCGGCGGGCTGTCGCTTGCCGCGGCGATCAGCAAGAGCGGGCTTGCCGCCTGGATCGGCGGCGTGCTGGCGGGACTTGGGGCGCTGCCGCTGGTGCTAGTGGTGGTCCTGGTGACCGCTGCTGTCGTTTTTCTGACGGAGCT
>NZ_SJDM01000051.1 GCF_004761865.1 Crenalkalicoccus roseus
GGCCACTTCCGAATGTTGCCAAGGTCGCCTACGGTGACTGAAAGCAATAAGCGCGTTCGTGGCAAGCGCTTCTCCGAGGTGCTGCAGGGCATCGGCCAGGACATCGCGCGCATCATCGCCCGGCGCACCATCACCGAGCCGCTGGGCAATGCCGTCTCCTCGGCGCTGTCGAGCTTTTCCTACGGCAGCCTGTTCGACGGCATCGGCTCGTGGCTCGGCGGGCTGTTCCGGGCGGAGGGCGGGCCGGTCGCGGCCGGCCAGCCCTACATCGCCGGCGAACGCGGGACCGAGTGGTTCGTGCCGCGCCAGTCCGGGACGGTATTGCCGAACGGCACCACGCCGGGCGGCACCACCATCAACACCTCCATCGCAATCGACGCGCGCGGCGCGGATTCCGGTGTCGAGACTCGGCTGCGGCTGCTCGCCGGGCAGATAGCCCGCCAGGCCTCGATGATGACGCTGGAGGCCATACGCCGCGGCGGCGCGGCCTACGACACGGTCAGAGGGTAGGGAGGAGGGGCGCGCATGACGGAATACGCTTGGCCGGCCGAGCTGCAGCCCAACACGCTGCGCTTCGTCTCGCCGATCACCCGGCAGGCGCAGGTGTTGCGGCGCGAGGGGGCGCGCTGGGTGGCCGAGCTCACCTTCGACCCGCTGAACGCCCGCCTCGCCGGCGTGCTGGAAGGCCTGCTCGCGGCGCTCGCCGGTTCGGTCAACACTCCGCCTGCGCGACTTCCGGCGCGAGTTCCGCACCGGCGATCCGCGCAGCCAGGGCGACGTGCCCTCGGACCCCTTCCCTTTCGACGACGCGACGATCTTCACCGACGGGGCGAGGATGGTGGTGGGCTCTGGGAACCCACCCCTAGCCGCTGGGGCATCGCGCTCTCCATCGCCGCCCAGGGGCTGGTACCCGAACGCGGTCGCGGTGGGCGCGGGCAACCACATCGGCATCGCCGGGTGGCTCTACATGGCGACGGAGCGCGTCGTGGCGTTCGGCATCGGCACCGCCACCACCCCGCTCGCGCCGCGGCTGCGCGCCGCGGCGCCGGGGCAAGCCGCTGGTGCTCACCCGGCCCACCGTCGCTATGCGTCTAGTCTCGGACGACGAGGCCGCCAGCCCGACTTGGCCAGACCGCTTCACCGCGATCACGATCCGCCTGGAGGAAGTCCTGTGATGGACGACATCACCGCCACGCCGCGCCTCCACGCCGCCGCCGCGGCCACCGCGCCGGTCGTGCTGGTCGAACTCGGCTTCGCCTCCAGCCCCTTCCGCGTCTGGACTGGGCTCGGCCCGCTGCACTGAGCCGGCATGGTTTTTGAAAGGGGTGGGCTCGATCAGCACCATGGGCGAGGTGGAGGAGACGGTCGAGCTCCGTGCCGTGCGCCTCACCCTGGTGCTCTCTCCGGTGCCGCAGGAGGTGGTGGACGGGGCGGAGTCGCGGGTCTCGCTCATCCGCGAGAGCCTACTGGTCGACCCCGAGCGCGCCGAGGTGCGCCGCTACACGGATGCGGCGCAATCTCTTCAACGGCGTGCGCGCGGTCTACGTCGATCCCGCGAAGAACTGGCAGCCGACTGACCCCCCGCCGCTGCTGGCCAGCAACTACGTTGCCGAGGACGGCGGCGAGCAGATCTACCGCGACCTCGACTTTCCGCTCACCACCTCGCCCTCCACCGTCCAGCGGCTGATGAAGGTCGAACTCCAGCGCAACCGCCGCCAGCGCGAGGTGGCCTTCCCGGCCAACCTCTCGGCGCTGCGGCTGCGGCCCTGGGACGGGGTGACCATCGCCCTCGACCGGGTCAGGCCCTTCCCGGCGCGGGTGACGGGCTGGCGGCTTTCGCCGGATGGCGGCGTGGATCTCACCCTCGCCGAGGAGGACCCGGCGGTGTGGGACTGGCCCCCCGCTACCGACGAGCGCGCCACCGGAGACAGCCCCTCGGTCGTGCTGCCGAACCCCGGCATCATCGCCGCGCCGGCGACGATCGCGGCGGAGACGCTGCAGACGATCTCGTTCGCCGCGCTCTCCGTCGCCTTTTCCCCGTGGGCTCCGCCTGCCTCGCCGACTACAAGGTGGAGTTCCGGCCGCTCTCCGTCGCCCTCTGGCAGGGCTTCGCGGGCGGGGTGGGCGCGGTCGGCGCGAGGCGCTGGTGCCGCCACCACCCACCGGCCTGACCGCCGCCGGCGGGATCCAGGTCTCGGGCAGCCTGCCGGGCGGCGTGGCCCACCTCCAGGTGTTCGAGGCGGCCAGCAGCGACCTCGCCGCCGCCACCAAGCTCCCCGCCGAACCCACCGCGCTGCCCTGGACCCGCACCGGCCTCGCCAATTATCTGCGCGACCGCAAGGCCGTGTCGCCCTCCGATTCCGGGGGCTTGGGCGACGGCGTCGCCAACGACACCGCCGCCACTTAGGCCGCGCCGCGGCGGACGCGAAGTTCTGCATCATCCCGCCCGGCACCTGGAACGTCTCCGGTACCGTCACCCTGCCGGGCGCCGCCCGCGGCCTGATCATGCAGGGCACCCTCCGCTACACCGGCACCGCGCCCAGGGGACGGCACGCCACCCGCCACGACCCCCAGCGAACCAGCCCGGTTCGTCTCGCCGCAAGCAATGGGAGACGAGGTTTGCCGACGCCCCCGCTGCCCGGATGCGCCGGGCAGCATGCGGCATCGGCCGCGGAATCACGCCGCGGCGAGGCGTGCCGCCACCCGTGCCACCAGCGCCTCGCGCTCCTCCCGCATGGCGGCGCCCCGGCGCCGCGCCCGCTCCAGCACCGCGGCGGGCGCGCCCTCCGGACTACCGGCGGCGAAGGGCGGGTCCGGCGCGTATTCGATCTGAAGCTGGATCGCCTGCGCCGCCTCCTCCCCGGCGATCTCGGCCGCGATGGCGAGCGCGAAGTCGATGCCGGCGGTGACGCCGCCGCCGGTGAACAGCCGCCCATCGCGCACCACCCGCGCCCGCACCGGCGTGGCGCCGAGGGCGGGGAGGAAGTCGTGGCTCGCCCAATGCGTGGTGGCCCGCCTGCCGCGCAGCAGCCCGGCCGCGCCCAGCACCAGCGCCCCGGTGCAGACCGAGGCGAGATAGCGCGCCCCGGCCGCCTGGCGGCGGAGGAACGCCAGCACCGCCTCGTCCTCCATCATCGCGGCGACGCCGGGGCCGCCGGGGACGCAGAGCAGGTCGAGCTGGGGGCAGTCCGGCAGCGCCGTGTCCGGCAGGATGGCCAGGCCGGTGTCGCTGCGCACCGGCTCGAGCGTCTTCCAGAGCAGCCGCACCCGCGCCCCGGGCAGCCGCGCCAGCACCTCGAAGGGGCCGGTCAGGTCGAGCTGCGTCAGACGCGGGAAGAGCAGCAGGCCGATCTCGATCGGGCGGGCATCGGCGGCGGTCATCGGGACCCTCCTGGGAAGCCGGGGATGGGATACGGTGGCAAAGCCCGGCCCGCGGGAGAACCCCACCCGCCCCCCTTTCCTCGGCGCCATCCGGCGCCACACTCTGCTGGCCGCCCCGGGGCCGGGGCGGGACCTTCCGCAGAACGGCACCGGCGCGGCGCGCGGGCCGGCCAACCCCAATCCGGAACCGAGGCCATGGACGAGACCCCAACCGATCCCGAGACCCGGCTGGTCGCCGCGCTGTGGCAGGTGGTGGCGGCGCATGGCTGGGAGGGGCTGACCATGCGCCGCGTCGCCGCCGCCGCCGCCATGCCGCTCGAGGAGCTGCGCCAGCGCTGCCCGGGGCGGCTCGACCTGCTGCGCCTGCACGGGATGGTGATGGACCGCGCGGTGCTCGCCGGCACGGTGCCGGACCAGGGCGGCAGCGCCCGCGACCGGATCTTCGATGCCGTGATGCGGCGGATCGACGCCATGCAGCCGCACCGCGCGGGGATCCTGCGCCTGTTCGAGGATCTGCGGCGGGACCCGCTGCTGGCCCTGATGCTGCTGGCCGAGCTGCCCCGCTCCATGGCCTGGACCCTGGAGGCGGCCGAGGTGGAGACCGGCGGCCCGGCCGGGCTGCTGCGCGCCAAGGGGCTCGGCGCGGTGTGGCTCGCCACCCTGCGCACCTGGTCGCGCGACGACAGCGCCGATCTCGGCGCGACCATGGCCGCGCTCGACCGGGCGCTCGACCGGGCGGAGCAGGTGGCCCGCAGCCTGCGGCTTCCGGCGGCGGACTGAACCGGAGGCGTTTTGTTGCATCGCAACAGAGTTCTTTGACCATTGGTCGTGTCGGCCGTTAAACCCGACGGGAGGCACACGGCCTCTGCCAGGAGGGTGCAATGGCGGATCAGTCCTCGAACAGGCCCGACATGGACATGATGCGGATGCTGACGGAGTTCCGCATCCCCGGCATGCCGGACATGGATGCGCTGGCGGCGGCGCAGCGGCGCAACCTGGAGGCGCTCTCCGCCGCCAACCGGGTGGCTCTCGAGGGGGCGCAGGCGGTGGCGCGGCGGCACATGGAGATCCTGCAGCAGTCCATGACCGAGATGACCGAGGCGATGCGCGCCCTCGGCACCCAGGACTCGCCGCAGGACCGCGCGGCGCGCCAGGCCGAGATGCTGAAGGCGGCCTATGAGAAGGCCGTCAACAACATCAAGGAACTGGCCGACATGATCCAGAAGTCCAACAACGAGGCCCTGGCGGTGCTGAACAAGCGCTTCGCCGAGGCGATGGACGAGATCCGGGCGCTGGCGCAGAAATCCGGCTGAGGCCGGGCGGCCCCTTCCTGCCAGGGCCGCGCCGGCCCTCAGGCCCTGGTGGTGAGAGCCATGGCCTGCGCCTGGCGCGGCGCGGGGCGGCGGCCGGAGGCGCCGTAGCCCGCGCCGCCGGGACGGGGCATCGCCGCCCCGGCGATGGTCTCGATCACCCGCGACTGCACCGCGATGGCGCGTTCCAGCAGGCGCCGGTTCTCCGCGCCGAGCGCCTGCAGGCGCTCGGCCAGCTCCGCCACCGCTTGGCGCGTCGGCCCCTCGGCCCGCGCGCCGGTGCGCGCCGCCGCGGCATGGGCGGCGGCGAAGGCGTCGGTGGCCTTGATCTTGGTGTCGGCGAGGCCCGCCGCGCGCGGCATGTCGAGCGCCGCCAGCGCCTCGTTCTCCGCCCGCAGCGCCTCGGCCAGGCGCTGCCCGGCGGCGAGCACCGCCTCCAGCATCATCGTCATCGTCCGTTCTCCCCTTCGGCGCCGGCGGCCTGCCGGCGCAGCATCTCGCGCAGCACCGCCTCGGCGATGCCGATCCCCTTCCCGGCGCGCGCCGCGGCGCCGGCCATCGCCTCGACCAGCATCGGCCGCCATTGCGCCTCCGCCGCGCCGCCGCCGAAGGCGGTGCGGCTGATGTCGGCGGCGGCGAAGGCCGGCTGCAGGAGCTGGGCCAGCACCTGCGCCTCGAACTCCTGCGCGGCGCGGCGCATCGCAGGGGGCGCGGCCGCGGCCGGAACGGCGGGCGGGAGGGGGGCCAGGGCCTGCATCAGCGCAGCTCCAGCTCGGCCTGCAGGGCGCCCGCGGCCTTGATCGATTGCAGGATCGGGATCAGGTCGCGCGGGCCGACGCCGAGAGCGTTCAGGCCGCGCACCAGCTCCTGCAGCGTCACCCCGCCCTGCAGCACGCCGACGCGCCGCCCCGCCTGGTCGTCCACCTCGATCTCGGTGCGCGGCACCACCACCGTCTCGCCGCGGGCCAGGGGGTTGGGCTGGGCGACCTGCGGCATCTCGGTGATGCGGATGGTCAGGTTGCCCTGCGCCACGGCGACGGTGGAGACGCGCACATTGGCGCCCATCACGATGGTGCCCGACGCCTCCTCGATCACCACGCGCGCCACCTGGTCGGGCTCGATGCGGAGCTGCTCGACATCGGTGAGGAAGGCGACCGGGTCGCGCCCCCCGAGGGCGAGGGAGACGGTGCGCGGATCGGTGGCCGTGGCGACGGGCGCGCCCGCGGCGCCGTTGATCGCCGCGGCGATGCGCCGCGCCGTCGTGAAGTCCGGATTGCGCAGGGCGAGGCGGATCGTCGGCCGCCCCGCCATCGCATAGGGGATCTCGCGCTCCACGATCGCGCCGTTGGCGATGCGCGCCGCCGTCGGCACGCCGCGCTGCACGCTCGCCGCCGCGCCGCGGGCGGCGACGGCGCCGGTGGAGACGGCGCCCTGCGCCACCGCGTAGACCTCGCCATCCGCGCCGAGCAGCGGCGTGACCAGCAGCGTGCCGCCCATCAGGTTGGTGGCGTCGCCCAGCGCCGAGACGGAGACGTCGATGCGGCTGCCCTGGCGGGCGAAGGCGGGCAGGTTGGCGGTGACCATCACCGCGGCCACGTTCCGCGTCTCCAGCCGCGCCTCGTTGTCGCGCGTGTTGACGCCGAGGCGCTCCAGCATGCCGATCAGAGTCTGGCGGGTGAAGACGGCGGTGCGCAGGCGGTCGCCGGTGCCGGGCAGGCCCACCACCAGCCCGTAGCCGACGAGCTGGTTGTCCCGCACCCCCTCGATGTCGGCGATGTCCTTGATGCGAACGGACTGCGCCGCGGCGGGCGACAAGGCGTGGAGAAGGGCGAGGAACAGCAGGGCGGCGGCGCCGATCTTCGTTCTTGCGAAAGCAATTGCGGTCACGCTGCCCTCCGTCGCCACTGGCGGGGAAGAGGCAGCAAGGCCCGTGCCAGCCTTCCCCCGCCGAGGGGCGGCAGTTCCTGCCGCCCTGGGCGGCGCGGCTTGCCGGCGGCGGGCAGGAACCACCCCAGGAAGGAGTGCGTGGCATGCGGGGAATCGGTTCGGTCGGCGCGCCCACGGGCCCGGCGGCACGGCGCGGCGGGCGGCTCGGGGCGCGCGGCTTCGGGGTGGCGGCGGAAGGCGCGCCCGCGGCGCAGGCCGCCTACGGCGCCACGGGCGTGGCGGCGCTTAGCGGCGCCGGCCTGCTGGCGCTGCAGGCGATGGAGGATCCGGCGGCACGCGACGCTGCGGCGCGCCGCCGCGCCGAGGCCATGCTGGACGAGCTGCGGGACCTGCAGCTCGGACTGCTGGACGGAGCGGCGGAAATGGGCCGGCTGCGCCGCCTCGCCGCGCTGCGCGTCGGCGAGGATGGCGCCGATCCCGCGCTACGGGAGGTTGTGCAGGGCATCGCGCTGCGCGCCGCGGTCGAGCTGGCACGGCGCGGCTTCGATTCCCCTGCGACGGAACGGTGAAACCGCTGCGGTAATCGGCGATTGCAGGTCCGCAACCCCTTGGCGGTCGGGCGCGCCCGCCTGTATGGTCCGCCCGCGCTCGGGGCCGGGGCGACGGGCCCGGGACCACCGAGGGCACGGGACCGTCCAGACATGCTCATCACTTTGCCCCCCGACTATCGCCCCTCGGAAGACGAAGAGTTCATGAATCCGCGGCAGCTCGAGTATTTCCGCCAGAAGCTGCTGCGCTGGCGACAGGAGCTGCTGCGCGAGGCGGGCGACACCCTGGCCAGCCTCTCCGCCGGCGGGATCGCCGAGGCCGACCTGACCGACCGCGCCAGCGTCGAGACCGATCGGGCGCTGGAGCTGCGCACCCGAGACCGCGCCCGCAAGCTGATCGCCAAGATCGACCAGGCGCTGGAGCGGATCGAGAACGGCACCTACGGCTACTGCGAGGAGACCGGCGAGCCGATCGGCCTGAAGCGGCTGGAGGCAAGGCCGATCGCCACGCTCTCGATCGAGGCACAGGAGCGCCACGAGCGCATGGAGCGGGTACACCGCGACGACTGAGCCGATGCCCGGCTCCGTCCATGGCATTCTCCCCTCACTGCCATGGACGAGCCACCACCCCGCCGAGCAGGCGCCCGGCCCAGTCCCTCACTGCGGCCGGATGCCGCGCTCGCGGATGATGCGGCTCCACTTCGCGTTCTCCGCCGCGAAATAGGCGGGCCATTCCTCCGGGCCGCCGCCGATGACGGTGATGCCGGCGGCATCCAGGCGCTCCCGCACCTCCGGCGCGCGCAACGCCGCGACAGTTGCCGCATGCAGGCGGCGGATGACCGGCTGCGGGGTGCCGGCGGGGGCTAGGAAAGCGAAGTCGGTCGCGGATTCGAAGCCGGCCAGCCCGGCCTCCTCGATCGTCGGCACCTCGGGGGCGAGCGGCGCGCGCTCGCGGGTGGAGACGCCGAGCGGGCGCACCCTGCCCTCCTGGATCAGGGGCAGCGCGGTGATGACGTCAATGAAGGTGAGCTGCACCTCGCCCGCCAGCACCGCCTGCGCCGAGGGGCCGCCGCCGCGATAGGGCACGTGCACCATGTGGATGCCGGCCATGGACATCAGCATCTCCAGCGCCAGGTGGCTGGTGCCGCCGATGCCGGCGGAGCTGAAGTTCAGCCCGCCGGGTTGCGCCCGCGCCAGCGCCAGCAGCTCATTGAGGTCGCGGGCCGGCACGGAGGGGTGCACGCAGAGGATCTGCGGGCTGCGCGCCACCAGGCTGATGCCGGCGAAGGCGCGCTCATTGTCGTAGGGCAGGGAGGGCTGCAGGTAGGGCGCGATGGCGTAGGTGGAGTTGGTGCCGAACAGCAGCGTGTAGCCGTCCGGCCGCGCCCGCGCGACCGCGGCGTGGCCGAGCGTGCCGGTGGCGCCAGGGCGGTTCTCCACCACGAAGGGCTGGCCGAGATCGGCGCCAATGCGCTGCATCAGGATGCGCGCGATGGTGTCCGAGGAGCCGCCGGGGGCCCAGGGGTTGATCACCGTCACCGGGCGGCTCGGGTAGTCGGCGGCCTCCTGCGCCGCAAGCGGCGCGGGCAGCGCCGCCAGGGCGGCGGCCCCGATCAGGAGGCGGCGGGTGGCACGGGGCATCGTCATCTCGCCTCTCTCCAGCTTTGCAGGCCGGCCACGGCGGGTCAGGGCAACTCCAGCACCAGGTTGAGGTGCGCGTCCACTACGACGCGCGTGTCCGGGCCGACGACGCAGGTGGACTCCCGCTCCTCCACCAGCGCCGGGCCGCGGAACTCCATGCCGGGGCGCAGCGCATAGCGGTCGAGCACCGGGCATGTCAGCGCGCCGTGCCCCTCGAAGGTGACGGGGCGATGGCCGCGGGGCGCGAGGCTGCCCGGCCCCGTCGCGCCGGCCGCGCCGAGGCGGATGTCGCGCCCCGGGGCGGCGCAGGCGAGGCGCCAGGTCAGCGCCTCGATCGGCACCTCCTCCACCGTGCGGCCGAAGCGGGCGCGATAGCTGGCGAAGAAGGACTCGCGGATCGCCGGCAGGTCGGCCCCGGAAGGGGCGAGGGAGGGCAGCGGCACCGGGATCTCGAAGCCCTGCCCGACATGGCGCATCTCGGCGGAGGGGCGGAGCGTGATGGCGGCGGGGTCGGCCCCGGCCTCCTCCAGCAGGGCGCGCCCCTCCGCCGCCATCTCCGCGAACAGGGCGCCGACGCGGCCCCAGTCCAGCCGCTCCAGCCGCCCGACCAGGCTGCGCACCAGGTCGGTCGCCGGCGGCGCCACCAGGAAGCCGAGGGCGGAGGCGACGCCGGCGCCGAGCGGCACCACCACACAGCGGATCTTCAGCAGCCGCGCCAGGTTCCAGGCATGCACCGGCCCCGCGCCGCCGAAGGCGACGAGGGTGTAGCGCCGCGGGTCGCGCCCCTTCTCGGCGAGGTGCATGCGCGTCGCCGCCGCCATGGTCTCGTCCACGATGCGCTGCACGCCGAGCGCGGTGTCCACCACCGGCAGGCCGAGCCGCGCCGCCACGCCGTCCGCGAAGGCGCGCCGCACGCGTTCCGTGTCCAGCGCCATCTCGCCGCCGAGGAACCAGGCGGGGTCGAGGCGGCCGAGCAGCAGGTCGGCATCCGTCACCGTCGGCTCGGCGCCGCCGAGCCCGTAGCAGACCGGGCCGGGGCTGGCGCCGGCGCTGCGCGGGCCGACCTTCATCAGCCCCGAGCCCCCCTCGACGCGGGCGATGGAGCCGCCGCCGGCGCCGATCTCGATCATGTCCACCACCGAGACCTTCAGCGGCAGGCCGCTGCCCTTGACGAAGCGGCGCACCCGCCCGGCCTCGAACTCGAATTTGTGGTCGGGCGCGCCGTTCTCGACCAGGCACATCTTCGCCGTGGTGCCGCCCATGTCGTAGGAGACGACGCGGTCGAGGCCCGCGAGCCTCGCCAGGAAGGCCGCCGCCATGGCGCCGGCGGCGGGGCCGGATTCGATCAGGCGGATCGGGAACAGCTTCGCCTCGCGCACCGCGGCGATGCCCCCGCCCGAGAGCATGACGTAGAGCCTGCCGCCGAAGCCGATGCGCGCGAGCTCCGCCTCCAGCCGGTCGAGGTAGCGGCGCATGCGCGGCTGCACATAGGCGTTGGCGCAGGCGGTGGCGCTGCGCTCGTATTCGCGGATCTCCGGCGCCACCTCGGCGGAGAGGGTGAGCGCGAGATCGGGGTAGAGCGCGCGCACCACCTCGCCCGCGCGCCGCTCGTGACGCGGGTCGCGGTAGCTGTGCAGGAAGGCGATGGCGAGCGCCTCCACCCCCTCGCGCTCGACCAGGTCGCGCGCCTCGCGCCGCACCGCCTCCTCGTCGAGCGGCAGCAGCTCGTTCCCCTCCGCGTCCATGCGCTCCGGGATCTCGCGGCGGAGGTGGCGCGGCACCAGGCTGGGCGGTGCCTCCAGGAACAGGTCGTAGAGGTCATAGCGGATCTCCCGCCCGATCTCGATCGAATCGCGGAAGCCCGCCGTGGTCAGCAGCCCGACCTTCGCCCCGGTGCGCTCGATGATGGTGTTGGTGACGAGCGTCGTACCGTGCACCATGCTGTGCAGGTCGGAGGGGGAGAGGCCCGCCTCGCGCAACACCCGCAGCGTGCCCTCGATGATCGCCCGGGAAGGATCGTCGGGCGTGGTCAGCAGCTTGCCGGTGCGCACCAGGTTCCGCGCCGGGTCGTGCAGCACCAGGTCGGTGAAGGTGCCGCCGACATCCACCCCGACCCGCGCTGTCCGCGCCATGTCTCAGCGCCTCCCGTAGGGGGTGGGGTCGGTGACGTAGCCGTCGCGCAGGTCGGCGGCGAGCGCGGCCGGGTCGCGCTCCTCCGGCGGTCCGTAGCCGCCGCCGCCGGGATAGCGCATGACGAGACGCATGCCCGGCCCGATCGTGGTGCGGGATTTCGGGTGCGGGCGCGTGCCGTCGCTCATCGCGATCTCCGCCGGCGCGCCGGACAGGCCGCCGAGCACGCCCCCGGCCGGGTGGTCGCGCCGGTCGGAGAGCAGCGACAGGCGCAGCGGCCCCGGCGCGCGCACCTCGATCTCCGCCTCCTGCCCGAGACCCCCGCGATACCTGCCGGGGCCGCCACTGTCGGGGCGGAGCTGCTTGCGCCACACCACCAGCGGCGCGACGCTCTCGAAGGCCTCGATCGAGCCGGCGCCGGCATTGGTGGGGAAGGCGGTGGTCGGCAGCCCGTCGCGGTGCGGCGCTGCGCCCATGCCGCCCGAGGCGAACAGGATCTGGCTGAACCGGTCGCCGTGCCGGTCGAGGCCGGAGAACAGGCAGCGCATGGTCGGCGCGCCGCCGCATTCGGCGATGATCCGCTCCGGGATCACCGGCGCCAGCGCCTTGTAGATGGCGCCCGCCAGCAGGTGGCCGGTGAGCTGGCGTGCCGAGCAGGGGGCGGGGAAGCGCGGGTTGAGGATGCTGCCCTCCTCGGCCCGCACCTCGATGGCGCGGTAGCTGCCCTCGTTGCGCGGCGTGAAGGGGTCGAGCGCGCATTTCACGGGATAGACCGAGTAGGCGTGGGTGTAGTTCATCACGCAGTTGATGCCGCGGTCGATCTGTGGCGAGGTGCCGGCGTAGTCGATCACCATGCGCTCCCCCCGCACGGTGACGGCGCAGGCGATGCGCGTCACCTGCTCGTCGAAGCCGTCGGCCTCGATGCGCGCCGTCCAGGTGCCGTCGGGCAGGGCGGCGATGGCCTGGCGCATGGCGCGGTCGGCGCGGGCGTGCAGGGCGCGGCCGAGCGCCTGCAGGTCGTCGAGCCCGGCGTCCTCCAGGAATTCGGCGACGCGGGCGGCGCAGACCTCGTTGGCGGTGACCTGCGCCTCCAGATCGCCCAGCACCTGCCCAGGAACGCGGGTGTTGGCGAGGAACATCTCCACCACCGCCTCCTGTCGCCTCCCTTCGCGCAGCAGCCGCACGGGCGGGATGCGGATGCCCTCCTCGAACACCTCGCGGCAGTCGGCGGACCAGAGGGCGCCGCCGACATCGGGCGAATGGGCGATGGAGCCGGCGAAGCCCACCAGCCGCCCGCGGTGGAAGATCGGCGAGACGGTGGTGATGTCCGGCAGGTGTCCGGTGGCGAGCCAAGGATCGTTGGTGATGACGCAGTCGCCCGGCCGCCACGCCTCGCGCGGGAACTTCGCCAGGAAGTGCTTGGTCGTGCGTGGCAGGATGCAGGAGAAGCTGGCGATGCCGCCCGTGTTCTCCGAGATGCTGTCGCCATTCGCGTCCATCAGCACGGTGGCGAAGTCGTTGGATTCCCGCACGATCGTGGAGAAGGCGGTGCGCAGCAGCGCCGCCGCCGCCTCGTCGGCGATCGAGATCAGGCGGCTCCACAGGATCTCCAGCGTGATCGGGTCGAAGCCCTCCTCCTCCTCCGCCATGCGCGCCTCCCGGCCTGCCCGGTGACGAGGCTAGAACCTTCCCCTCTCGGGCGGCAAGCCGAGGCGCCCGGTGGCCAGCGGCGGCGAAGCTGCTAGGATCGGCGCGCAGAGACGCGGGAGGAACGAACATGCTCACCATCGAGCCCACCGGAGGGATCCTGGGCGCGACCGTGCGCGGCGCGGATCTGTCGCAGCCCCTGTCGGACGCCGATTTCGCCGCCATCCTGCGCGCGCTCGGCGAGCACGGCGTGCTGCGCTTTCCCGGACAGACGCTGACCGCGCCGCAGCTCCGCGACTTCTCGCGGCGCTTCGGCCACATCCAGGGCTCGGTCACCGGCAGGTTCCACCACAGGGAGGCGCCCGAGGTCGGCATCCTCTCCAACATCGTGGAGAACGGCGAGCCGATCGGCATCGCCGATGCCGGGCAGGACTGGCACACGGACATGTCCTACACCGCGACCAAGGGCTTCCTGAACGTGCTCTACGCCGTGAAGGTGCCGGTGCGCGACGGCAGGCCGCTCGGCGACACTGTCTTCGCCAATATGCACGCGGCCTACGAGGACCTGCCGGCGGAGGTGAAGACGCGCCTCGCAGGCATGACCGCGACGCACGACTTCAACAAATTCTGGGAAAAGATGCGCCGCCGCCCCGGCAGCCCCCGCGCTCCCCTCACGCCCGAGCAGCGCGCCAAGCGCCCGCCCGCGGTGCACCCGATCTTCCTGACCCATCCCATCACCGGCCGCCCCGTGCTCTACTGCAATCCGGGCTACGCGGAACGCATCAACGAGCTGGACGAGGCCGAGAGCGCGCGGATGCTGGAATACCTGTTCGCCCACCAGCTCCAGCCGAAGTATCAGTGGACGCACCGCTGGACGGTCGGCGACGTGCTGGTCTGGGACCACATCGGCACGCTGCACAACGCCATTCCCGACTACCGCCCGGACGAGCCGCGGCTGATGCTGCGCTGCCAGGTGATGGCGGAGACCATCTTCGATCCCGCCTTCCGGCGCCAGTGGCACCTGGCGGCCTGAGGCGATGCGCATCGTCAGCTTCGCCACCGATGCGGGGCCGTCCTTCGGCCTCGTCTTGGGAGGGGGGATCGTGGATCTCGGCCGCCGGGTGCCCTACCCGGGCGTGAAGGCAGCGCTGGAGGCCGGGGCGCTGGAGGAGCTGGCGCGCCACGAGAGGGAGGCGCCGGACCTCGCGCTCTCCGACGTCACCTTCCTTCCCGCCGTGCCGCAGGAGCGCAAGGTGATCTGCGTCGGGCTGAACTACCGCGCCCATGTCGCGGAAGCCGCGGGCCGGGAGGTGCCGGCGAATCCGCGCGTCTTCGCCCGCCTGCCCGATACCGTCATCGGCCATGGCGCGCCGATGTGGCGGCCGCGCAATTCGATCCAGTTCGACTACGAGGGGGAGCTTGCCGTCGTCATCGGCAGGCCGGGGCGGCACATCCTGGTGGAGCGGGCGCTCGAGCATGTCGCGGGCTACACCTGCTTCAACGACGGCAGCGTGCGCGACTTCCAGAAGCATTCCGTCACCGCGGGCAAGAACTTCCCCTGCACCGGGCCGCTCGGCCCGTGGCTGGTGACGGCGGAGGAAGTCCCGGATCCGGCGGCGCTGACCCTGGTGACGCGGCTGAACGGGCACGAGATGCAGCGCGCCTCGACCGGGGACATGATCCTTTCGGTCGAGGACCTGATCAGCTACGTCTCCGCCTTCACCCCGCTCGCGCCCGGCGACGTCATCGCCACCGGCACGCCGGAGGGCGTCGCCAGCGCGCGCAGGCCGCCCACCTGGATGCGGCCGGGCGACGTGGTGGAGGTGGAGATCTCCGGCATCGGCGTGCTGCGCAACCCCGTGGCGGCCGAGGAGGAGGTGGCGTGACGGAACCGCCGCGCCCGCGCCGCCTGCGCTTCGACCCCGACGCCACCGGCCCGCTGCGGGGCGTGCGGGTGGTGGACCTCTCGCGCCTGGTCGCCGGCAACATGCTGACCAAGGTGCTGGCCGACCACGGCGCCGAGGTGATCAAGATCGAGCCGCCGGAGGGCGACACGCTGCGCGCCTGGCGCACCGAGGGGGTCTCGACGAGCTGGAAGGCGCTGTCGCGCAACAAGCTCTCCGTCTGCCTCGACCTGAAGCGTCCCGAGGGCGTGGCGGTGGTGCGGCGGCTCGCGCGCGATGCCGCGATGCTGGTGGAGAGCTTCCGCCCCGGCGTTCTGGAGGCGATGGGCCTCGACCCCGCCGGCCTGCTCGCCGACAATCCGTGCCTCGTCGTCGTCCGCATCAGCGGCTGGGGGCAGACGGGGCCGTACCGGCACAAGCCCGGCTTCGGCACGCTGGTGGAGGGCTATTCCGGCTTCGCCGCGGTGAACGGCTTCGCCGACCGCGAGCCGGTGCTGCCGCCCATGTACATGGCCGACGGCTATGCCGGCCTTTACGGCGCCGCCGCCGCGCTGATCGCGCTGCGCCACGCCGAGGCCGGCGGCGAGGGGCAGGTGGTGGACCTGTCGCTGTTCGAGCCGATCTTCACCATGATGGAGCCGCAGCTCGCCAATTGGCGCCTGACCCGGCGGCTGAAGCCGCGCACCGGCAGCCGCAGCACCAACGCCGCGCCGCGCAACGCCTACCGCACGAAGGATGGCGCCTGGGTCTGCCTCTCCGCCTCCACCCAGGGCATGACGGAGAAGCTGTTCCGCAGCATCGGGCGGGAGGAGCTGATCGCCGATCCGCGCTTCGCCACCAATGCCGACCGCGTGCGCAACGGCGTCGAGCTCGACCGCATCATCGCCGGCTTCATCGCGGCGATGACGCTGGAGGAGACGCTGGCGCATTTCGACCGCGCCGGCGTCACCATCGGGCCGATCATGGACGCCGCCATGCTCGACCGGGACCGCTACGTCGCCGAGCGCGAGGCGGTGATCGAGGTGCCGGACGAGGAGATGCCGGAGGGCTGGCTGCCGATGCACGGCTTGGTGCCGCGCCTCTCCGCCACGCCCGGCGTCCTGGCGCGGCCGGCGCCGGCGCTCGGCGAGCACAACGACGCCGTGCTCGGCCCGGCGCTTGGTGAGGCGGAGCTCGCCCGGCTGCGCGCGGCGGGGGTGGTGCGCGGCTGACGGAACGCCGTGCGCGGCTTCCCGTTAGGGGCGCGACGGCGCTTCCGCGCAGCGGACGCCGTGACAGACGGGAACGGAACGATGCGTTCGACCATCCTTCGCCTCACGCTGCTCGGCACCGCCCTCGCCATGCCCGCCGCCGCGCAGATCTCGCCTGCCACGCCGGACGCCCGCCCCCCGGCCGCGGCCGCCACGGAGAGCACGCGGCCGGAACTGCCCCCGCCGGCGCCCGCCGTCACCAGCGGCGCCAACATTCCCCACACCCATCCCGACCGCACGGCGGCCGGGCCGCTGCCGCAGCCACCCGAGGGTCGGCCGCAGGACGGCCATGTGCTCGGCGGCGCCACCACGCCGCTGCGCGAGGCGGAAGGCGGCCGCACCGCGGCGCAGATGGATGAGGGCGTGCAGCGCGGGCCGCTGGAAACCGGCGCCAACAGCTTCACCGAGCAGCAGGCGCGCAGCCGCATCGAATCGGCGGGCTTCACCAATGTCGGCCCGCTGACCCTGGACGGGCAGGGCATCTGGCGCGGCCCGGCGATGCGCGACGGCCAGCAGGTGACGGTCGGCCTCGACTTCCGCGGCAATGTCGCGGCGCTGCAGTAACGCCTCTGCTCCCGGAACGGACACACGGAAAACCCGACATGGCCACCCGTACCATCGCCCGCCTGTACGACAGCTACGCCGACGCTTCCGCCGCCGTGCGCGACCTGCAGGAGGCAGGCTTCCCCCACGCCGACATCAGCCTGATCGCCAGGGGCAGCGGGCAGGACCGCCCGGCCGAGGTCGCGCCGGAGCGTGACGGCAGCCAGGCCGGCGCGGCCGAGGGCGCGGGCACCGGCGCCGCCATCGGCACCCTGGTGGGCGGTGGTGCCGGGCTTCTGGCCGGCATCGGGGCGCTCGCCATCCCTGGCCTCGGTCCGGTGGTGGCGGCGGGCTGGCTGGTGGCGGCCATCACCGGCGCCGGCATCGGCGCCGCCACGGGCGGCGTGATCGGCGCGCTGGTGCAGGCCGGCATCGGCGAGGAGCACGCCCATGTCTATGCCGAGGGGCTGCGCCGCGGCGGCAACCTGGTGACGGTCCGCACCGATCATGTCCGCATGGCGGAGGCCGAACGCATCCTCGACCGCCACAATCCGGTGGACATCGAGGCGCGCGGCAGCGAGTACCGCGCCGGCGGCTGGACCCGCTACGATGAGGCCGCGGCGCCCGTGCCGGGCGTGGAGGGGCCCGCCGACGCCAGGCCGTCGCGCCCCGCGGAGGACGCGACCGACGTCGCCGGCCTGCCTCACGGCACGGGCATCGGGCGTGACCGCGCCGATGATCTGGCGCCGCCCGGCCTGTCCGACCGCCCCGACGCGCAGCCGGACCATCCGCCGCGCATTTGAGGCGCGAGGCGCCGGCCTCAGCGGGCGCGGGCGAGCAGCCGGCGCGCCCGCGCCACCACCGGCTCGTCCAGCATCTGCCCCTCGAAGGCGATGGCGCCGACGCCGCGCGCCAGCGCCTCCTCGAAGGCCGCGACCATGCGGCGTGCGCGCTCGATCTCCTCCGGCCGCGCGCCGTATTCCTCGTTGATGATCGGCACCTGGGAGGGATGCACGCAGCTTGCGCAGGCGAAGCCGAGCGCGCGCGAGCGGCGCAGCATGGCGCGGTAGCCATCGAGGTCTGACAGCCCTGCTACCGTCCCGATGAAGCCGAGCGGCAGGATGCCGGCGGCGCGCGCGGCGATCAGGCCGAGGCGCTTGGGCAGGTCCAGCGCGTCCGGCCCCGCCTCGGCGCCAAGATCGGTCGCCAGATCCTCCCCACCCACGCCGAGCGCCACGAGACGGGACGAGGCGCGGGCGATCGCCTCCATCCGCGGGATGGAGTCTGCCGTCTCCACCAGGCCGATCAGGCGGGTGCGGCCCTGCGGCGCGCCGGCCGCTTCCTCCGCCTCCGCCACATGCTCGGCGAGCAGCCGCACATGGTCCGGACCAAGCAGCTTCGTCAGTACCAGCGCGTCGGCGCCGGCGGCGACCGCCGCCTCGATGTCCGGGACGGCGAGGCGGAGGGGCCGGTTGACGCGTACGCAGACATCGGCGCCACCCCTGCGCGCCATCGGTACCGCCTCGGCAAGCGCGGCGCGGGCGACGGCTTTCGCGGAGGGCGCGACCGCGTCCTCGAGATCGAGGATGATCGCGTCCGCGCCGCGGGTGTGCGCCTTCTCGACGAAGCGGCGCTCGGTGACCGGAACGTAGAGCAGCGAGCGCCAGGCGGGCAGGTCCGGCCGCATCAGGCGATGCCGAAATCGATGAGCTGGCGCACCACCTGCCCGCCCTTCAGCCGCTCGAAGCCCTCGTTGATCTCGTCGAGGCGGATCCTGCGGGAGATCAGGTGGTCGAGCTTCAGCCGCCCCTGCCGCCACAGCGCGAGCAGCCGCGGCATGTCGGTGCGGAAGTGGTTGGAGCCCATGGAGCTGCCCTGGATCTTCCGCTCGCGCAGGAAGTCGAAGCCGTGCAGCTCGATCTTTACGCCGAAGGGCACCATGCCGACGATGGTGGCGGTACCGCCGGGCCGCAGCATGGCGAAGGCCTGCTCCGCGGTCGCCTTCAGGCCGAGGCACTCGAAGCTGTACTCGACGCCGCCGCCGGTCATGTCGCGGATCTGCTGCACCGGATCCTCGTTGCCGACAAGGATCGTGTCGGTGGCGCCAAGTTGCCTTGCCAGCTCAAGCTTCTCCGGCAGCCGGTCGAGGGCGATGATGCGCGAGGCGCCGGCGAGCGCCGCGCCGTTCACCGCGGCCAGCCCGACGCCGCCGCAGCCGATGATGGCGACCACGGCGCCGACCGGCACCCGCGCCGTGTTCATCACCGCGCCCACGCCCGTCATCACGCCGCAGCCGACCAGCGCGGCGCGGTCGAGCGGGATCTCGGGGTCTATCTTCACCAGCGCGTGCTCGTGCACCAGCATGGTCTCGGCGAAGGAGGAGAGGTTGAGGAACTGGTGCATCTGCCCCTCCTTCTCCCAGGAGAGGCGGCGGGACTGGCCAGGCTGCATCTTCACCTCGGTATCCTCGCACAGCACCGTCCGCCCCGCCGTGCATTGCGGACAGGCGCCGCAGAACACCGAGAGGCAGGAGATCACGTGGTCGCCCGGCTTGAGGTAGGTGACGTCTTCGCCCACCGCTTCCACGATGCCCGAGGATTCGTGGCCGAGCACCGCCGGCAGCGGGTGCGGGTAGAGCCCCTCGATGAAGTGCAGGTCGCTGTGGCAGAGGCCGGCGAAGGCAGTGCGCACCAGCACCTCCTTCCGCTTCGGCTTGGCGAGCGAGACCTCCTCGATGGTCATGGGCTGGTTCGGGGCGTGCAGCACGGCGGCCTTCATGCGCGTCTCCTCTCGGACGTTGCGGAACGCTACCCCGCGGCCGGGCCGGGTGGAAACACCCCGGCTGCGCGCCATCCCGCGGAACCCTTGCGGCGGGTCTACATACGCATGTATGCATATGCCATGCGCCACCCGCCGAAGCCGCAGGCCGCGCCCCCGACGGACGGTCTCAGCCTGGCCGACCGGGCCTATGAGCGGTTCCGCGAGGAGCTGCGCCGCGGTGCGCTCACCCCCGGCCAGCGGGTGCTGGAAACCGAGATCGCGGCGCGCTTCGGCATGAGCCGCACACCGGTGCGCGAGGCGATCCGCCGCCTGCAGTCGGAGGGGCTGGTGGCGCAGCTTCCGGGACGGGGCCTCTGCGTCGCCCGCTACGGCCATGCCGAGATGGACGAGCTCTACGTCATGCGCGAGGCGCTGGAGGGCACCGCGGCCCGCCTCGCCGCGCAGAATGCCGGGCGGCCGGACATCGCGCTGCTGCAGCGCCTGGTGGCGGAGGAGGCGAACCTGCCGGCGGCCGCGCTGGCGGAGCACAACCGCCGCTTCCACCGCGCCCTGCACCAGGCGGCGCACAACCGGTACCTGTTGCGGGCGCTCTCCTCCATCTCCGACGCCCTGCTGCTGCTCGGCCCCACCACCCTGGACATGCCCGGCCGCGCCGCGGCGGCGCGGGAGGAGCACGCCCGCATCGTCGCCGCCATCGCAGCGCGGGACGGGGCGGCGGCCGAGGCGGCGGCGCGCGCCCACATCGCCGCGGCGCATGAGGCGCGGCTGGTGCTTGCCGCCGCGATGGAGGGCTGAGCCCCGGCCTGGACAGGCCGAGCAGTCGTGTATACACCAGTGCACAGGAACGGATCGGAGGGCGCCATGGCCGAGGACAGCTTCGACGTCATCGTGGTGGGGGGCGGCAACGCCGCCTTCTGCGCCGCCCTTTCGGCGCAGGAGCAGGGCGCCCGCGTGGTGATGCTCGAGCGCGCCCCGGAGGAGGAGGCCGGCGGCAACACCCGTTTCACCGCCGGCGCCATCCGCTTCGCCTATCGCGGCGTCGAGGACCTGAAGGCGATCATGCCCGACCTAACGGAGCAGGAGATCGCCCAGACCGATTTCGGCACCTACACCGAGGACCAGTTCTTCGACGACATGTTCCGCGTCACGCGGAACCGCACTGACCCGGCGCTGTGCGAGATCCTGGTGCGACGCAGCTTCGAGACCATGAAGTGGCTGCACGGCAAGGGCGTGCGCTTCGCGCCCATCTGGGGCCGCCAGGCCTTCAAGGTGGAAGGGAAGTTCAAGTTCTGGGGCGGGCTGACGGTGGAGGCCTATGGCGGCGGCCCCGGCCTGGTGCAGGCCGAGACCGAGGCGGCGCGCCGGCGCGGCATCGAGATCCGCTACGCCAGCCGCGCCATCGCAATCCTGCACGACGGCTTCAGGGTGCAGGGCGTACGGGTGAAGGCGCCCGGCCGGATCTACGAGCTGAAGGCGCCGGCCGTGATCCTTGCCGCCGGCGGCTTCCAGGGCGATGCGGAATGGCGCACGCGCTATCTCGGTCCGGGCTGGGAACTGGCGAAGGTGCGCGGCACCCGCTTCAACACCGGCGACGGCATCAAGATGGCGCTCGAGATTGGCGCCTCGCCCTTCGGCAACTGGTCGGGCTGCCACGCCGTGCAATGGGATTTCAACGCCCCGGAATACGGCGACCTCGCCGTGGGCGACGCCTTCCAGAAGCATTCCTACCCCTGGGGCGTCCTGGTCAATGCCAATGGCCGGCGTTTCCTCGACGAGGGTGCGGATTTCCGCAACTACACCTACGCCAAGTACGGGCGCGTGGTGCTGGAGCAGCCCGGCAACTTCGCCTGGCAGGTCTTCGACCGCAAGGTGCTGCACCTGCTGCGCGACGAGTACCGCATCCGCCAAGTGACCAGGGTGCGAGCCGACACGCTGGAGGAGCTGGCGGGCAAGCTCGAGGGGGTGGACGGCACGGCCTTCCTTGAGGAAATCCGGCGCTACAACGCTGCGGTGCGCCAGGACATCCCCTTCAACCCCAACGTCAAGGACGGGCGCCGCACCGAGGGGCTCGGGGTGGACAAGACCAACTGGGCCAATACGATCGAGGAGCCGCCCTTCGAGGCCTATCAGGTCGGCTGCGGCATCACCTTCACCTTCGGGGGCCTTCGCATCGACACCGAGGCGCGGGTGCTGGATGCCGATCAGGCGCCGATCCCGGGCCTCTATGCCTGCGGGGAGCTGGTCGGCGGCATCTTCTACTTCAACTATCCGGGCGGCTCCGGGCTCATCAACGGGGCGGTGTTTGGCCGGCTGGCCGGCGCCACGGCGGTGGCGGACCGGAAGGTCGGTTAGGCCCTGTTAGCGCCTGAACGCTGGCGT
>NZ_SJDM01000052.1 GCF_004761865.1 Crenalkalicoccus roseus
CAGCCTACCGGTTTGTCCACGCGGCCTAGCAGGCGGATCGCGCAGGCCGGCATCAGCCGCAAGCGTGAGGCCGCTCCGCGGGCAGCCGACCGAAGCCGTTTCCTTGCAAAAACGTCGCCGCCCCCTTTCCGGCGGGGCGGCGCGGTGGCATGTCTGCCATGCCCGCATCGCCTGCCGGGCGATGCGCCCCTGGCGCCTCCGCGACGGCGGTTCACCTTATTTTGGTGACTCCGTGCGCAATGATCGCGGGCCCAGGAAAACCGAACGTCCGGGAGCTCCGCCCATGCTGCAACGTCGCCACCTGCTTGCCGCGCCGCTCGCCCTTGCCGCCGCGCCGCTCGCGCGCCCTGCCCTCGCGCAGGGGAACTGGCCGAACCGGCCGGTGCGCATCATCGTGCCCTGGCCGCCGGCCGGCTCCACCGACGTGCTGGTGCGCATCTACGCCGAGCGGCTGCAGGCCGTCCTCGGCCAGAATTTCGTGGTGGAGAACCGCCCCGGCGCCGGCGGCAACATCGGCGTGGACGCGGTCGCCAAGGCGCAGCCGGACGGCTACGTCATCGGCATCGCCTCGGTGGGGCACTTCTCCATCAACCCCTACCTCTACACCCGCCTGCCCTACGATCCGGACCGCGACCTCGCGCCGGTCGGCGTGGCGTGGGAGATGCCGAACTGCGCCGTCATTCCTGCCGAGCACAACCCGTCGCGCACGCTGCAGGAGTTCATCGCCTGGGCCAAGGCGAAACCGGGCGGAATCTCCTACGGCTCGCCGGGGGTGGGCACCACGCCGCACCTCTCCGGCGCGCTGTTCGCCCGCCGCGCCGGCTTCGAGGCGACGCACGTCCCCTTCCGCGGCGCCGCGCAGGCCATCCCCGTGATGCTCAACGGCCAGCTCGACTTCGCCCTCGACAACCTGACGAGCTACGTGCCGGTGATCCGCGAGGGGCGGATGCGCGGCCTCGCCGTCACCTCCGAGCAGCGCTTCCCGACCATGCCGGACATCCCGACCATGGCCGAGGCCGGGGTGCAGGATTTCGTCGTCACCTCCTGGCAGAGCTTCGTCTTCCCCGCCCGCACTCCGCGCGAGATCGTGCTGCGGCTGAACCAGGCGCTGAAGCAGATCAGCGAGGACGAGGCGATGCAGAAGCGCTTCCTCGACATCGGCGCCCTCATGGCCTGGTCCACGCCGGAGGAGGCGCGGGCGCGGGCGGAGCGCGAGAAGCCGATGTGGCGCGAGGCCGTGGAGATCTCGGGCGCCCGGCTCGACTGACGCCGGGGCGGGGGCGCCGGAGTCGTTCCGCCCGGCCAAGCCGGCGGCGACGCCCCGCCATCTGCCCCTGGGGCCAAGCTGTGCCCCTGCGGTGATCCCGGCGCCTGCAGTCCGTCGGTTCAGCCCTTCCGCGCCGGGTCGTGGCTGTGGTGGCGATCACGCTTGCCGCCGCCGGACTTCCGGCTGCGGTCGGGGCCGGTGGGGCGGCCGGGTTCCGGCGCCCGCCCCCCCGGGCTGTGCACCCGGCCGTGGCTGCCGCCCCCGAACCCTGCCGGGGAAGGGCGTGCCTTTCCGGCCGGTCGCCTCCCGCGCTGCCTCAGCGATCCTGCTGGTAGCCCTGGTGGTGCGTGCCCTGCCAGGTGGCGCCCTGATGGCCCTGCTGGCTGGGATCGCGGGTGCGGGATTCGACATTCTCCTTGGCCCGGTCGGGCGGCAAGCGCCCCTCACCAGGGGTGGCGTCGCCCTGCGGGCTCTGGTTTGCGGGGGGCACGGGGGGCGGATGCGCCTTGCCGGTCATGGCTCGGTCCCTTTCCATGAGGATCGGCGGAAGAACGCCCGCCCGCCGGTCGGCGTTCCTGTGGGGCGGCGCGATGCCCGCCGGCGAGGCCCCCGGATCGCGCTGCCGCCCTCCACCGGGCGGCCGCTTCATCGCTCCGGCGTTTTCGCCACCGCGGATCAGGCGCTAGATCACCCGGCATGTCGCCCCCTCGGCCCCTCCTCCCGCCCCCCTCGCGCGCCGCTTGGCTGAACAGCCTGGTCGTGGACCATGCCCTGCTGCGCCTGCCCTGGCGGAATTGGGGGGTGGTGGAGGAGGGGCGGCTCTACCGCTCCAACCATCCGCTGCCCTGGCAGCTCCGCCAGGCGGTGGCGCGCCACGGGCTGCGCACCATCATCAACCTGCGCGGCCACCGGGCGGCCTGCGGCTCGGACCAGCTTGGCCGCTGGGCGGCGGCGGAGCTCGGCCTCGCGCATGTGGACGCGCCCTTCGAGAGCCGCGGTGCCCCGCATCGCGAGCGGGTGCTGCGGCTGGCCGAGATCTACCGCACCATGCAGGAGCCGGCGCTGATCCACTGCAAATCCGGCGCTGACCGCACCGGCCTCGCCGCCGGGATCTGGCTGCTGCTGCAGGGGTGCCCGCCCGAGGCGGCGCTGGCGCAGCTCGGGCTCCGCTGGGGCCATATCCGCCAGAGCCGCACCGGCATCCTCGATGCCTTCTTCGCCCTCTATGCCGAGGCGGCCCGCAAGCGGCCGAAGCCCTTCCTCGACTGGGTGCGGGAGGATTACGACGAGGCGGCGCTGCGGGCCGGCTTCCGCTCCCGCGGCTGGGCGGACCGGCTGGTGGACCGCGTGCTGCGCCGCGAATAGGGGCCGCGCGGGCGGACCACTCCCGCTACAAGAAACTTCCCAAAAACGTGATTCCGTGCCGATAATGACCCCCCCGTCCAAGGGGGGTGAGGCAGCATGCCGCGGCTGGCGGTCGCATTCTTCTGCTCGGGCTTCGCGGCGCTGCTCTGCCAGATCGTCTGGCAGCGCATGCTCGGCATCTTCGCCGGGTCGGATACGATCAGCGCGGCGCTGGTGGTGGGGGCGTTCCTGTCCGGCCTCGGTCTCGGCTCCCTGCTCGGGGCACGGCTGGCAGACCGCATCCCGCCCGCGCGCGCCCTCATCGCCTTCGCCCTGTGCGAGGCGGGGGTGGCGGTCTGCGCGCTGCTGTCCAAGCCCTTCCTCTACGACTGGCTGGCGCTGTCCATGGCGGAGCGGGTGGAAAGCCCCGCCGCGGTGTTCGCGCTGTGCTTCGCCGGACTCGTCGTGCCGACGACGCTGATGGGCGCCTCGCTGCCCCTGCTCGCCCGCGCCGTCGCCACCTCTCTCGACACCGCCGCCGAGCGGATCGGCACCCTCTACGGGCTGAACACGCTGGGTGCGGGGTTCGGGGCGCTGGCCGGCGGCTACCTGATCGTCGGCACTCTCGGCTTCGTTGGCGCCCTCGGCCTTGCGGCATGGCTCGAGCTCCTGGCCGCCGGCCTGGCGCTGACCCTGCTGCCGGCCCTGCGCCGGGTGCCCGCCCCCGCCGCGAGGCCCTCCGCCCATGCGGCGCCCGCGCCCTATGGCGGGCTCTGGCTCTGGTGCCTGCTGGTGTTCCTCTCCGGCTACGTGATCGTGGCGCTGGAGATCGTGTGGGTGCGGCTGCTCGGCCAGGTCGGGCAGTACCACGCCTATCTCTTCCCCACCGTGCTCGGCGTGTTCCTGCTGGCCGACGGCGCCGGCATGGCGGTGGCGGCGCGGATGGTGCGGCGGCTGCGGGATCCGCGCCCGGCTTTCTTCCTCGCGCAGGGTGCGGGCTTCGTGCTGGCGGCGCTGCTCGTCGGGGCGCTCTGGCTCGCCCTGCCGCATCCGCCGCTGGCCGATTGGGTGCAGGTGGACCGCTGGCGCTTCGATGCGGGGCCCATGCTCGTCACCGCGGCGCTGGTGCTGCTGGTGGTCGGCCCGCCCGCCTTCCTCATCGGCATGACCTTCCCCTTCGTGCAGCGTGCGGTGCAGCAGGACCTGGCGAGCGTCGGGGCGCGCGTCGGCTGGGTGCAGCTCGCGAACATCCTCGGCAATGCCGCCGGCTCGGTCGGCACCGGGGTGGTGACGCTGCACCTGCTCGGCACCATGGGCACGCTGCAGCTCCTCGCCGCGCTGACGCTGCTGCTGCTGCTCGGCTGGCTGTGGCGCGGCGGCCGCGGCCGTCGCGCCGAGGCGGCGCTGGCGATGGCCTGCGCGGCGCTGCTGCTGGCGCTGCCGAGCAACGCCGCCTTCTGGCGCCGCCTGCACGGCATGGCGCCCGGCAGCTTCACCGCCTTCGCCGAGGACCGCACCGGCATCGCCTTCTTCCGCGAGACACCGGAGGATCCGCGTCTGCCGCCGGGCAGGTTCTTCATCATGGGCCACGGCCAGGGCACCGTTCCCTTCCTGCCCGCGCACATCCTGCTCGGCGCCATCGGCCCGCTGATCCACCCGGCGCCGGAGCGGGTGCTGGCGATCGGCGTCGGCAGCAGCGGCACGCCTTGGGGCGCCCTGGTTTCGCCGGCGACGCGGGAGGTGCGCGGCATCGAACTGATCGCCCCCGTGCTCGACACGCTGCGCGCGATCGCCGCGGCCCGGCCGGATGGCGCGGTGGCGGCGCTGCTCGCGGACCCGCGCATCCGCCTGGAATACGGAGACGGGCGGCGTGCGCTCGCCCGCGACAACGGCCGCTACGACGTGATCGAGGCGGATGCAGTGCTGCCGCAGAGCTCGCACAGCGGCCTGCTCTACAGCGCCGAATTCCTGGAACAGGTGCGCCGCCGGCTGCGGCCTGGCGGCCTCTACGTGCAGTGGGCGCCGACGGCGCGAGTGGTGGACACCTTCGCGGCGGTGTTCCCCCACGTCATCCTGCTGCAGCCCTTCCCGGTGCTGATCGGCAGCGACCGGCCCATCCCCTTCGACCACGCGGCGCTGCTGGCCCGCCTCTCCGATCCCGCCGTGCTGGCGCATGCGCGGCGCGGCAACCCCGCCATCGAGGCGCTGGCGCCGCTGGTCGCCGGCACGCCCTACATATGGTCGGCGGAAACGCGACGGCTCGCGGCGCCGCTGACCGACATGTTCCCGCGCGACGAGTTCTTCCTGAACCACGGCTATGAGGGGCCGTGGCGGCCCGAGCCGCAGGGCGCGTCCTACATCCCCGCCCGCGCGACGGCCCCCGCTGAGCGGCGGCCGTGATCGGCCGTCGGAACGTTTCGGCACCACGAAAACCTTGACCGCCACGGCCCCGCGCACGCCATGCTGAAAGGCGGGAGCGGGCGGCATCCGCCGGATGCGCATCGCCCACGCGGCAAGGAGACGGAGAATGAGCGGCGAGCAGGAGTCCGGCAGGGCGTATTGGAGGGCGAATCTGCGCCTGGTCAGGAATTGCCTGATCGTCTGGGCCCTCGTCTCCTTCGGCTTCGGGATCGTGCTGCGGCCGCTGCTGTCGGGCATACCCGTGGGCGGCACCGATCTCGGCTTCTGGTTCGCGCAGCAGGGCTCGATCCTGGTCTTCCTGATCCTGATCTTCTACTACGCCTACAGAATGAACGCGATCGACCGCAAGTTCGGCGTCGAGGAACGGTAAGGGCCAGGAACCGGTCATGGGACAGCAGGCACTCACCTACCTCATCGTCGGTGCGACCTTCGCGCTCTACATCGGCATCGCCTTCTGGGCGCGCGCCGGCTCGACGGGCGAATTCTACACCGCCGGGCGAGGCGTCCACCCGGTCACCAACGGCATGGCGACGGCGGCCGACTGGATGTCGGCCGCCTCCTTCATCTCCATGGCCGGGCTGATCGCCTTCGTCGGCTACGACAACTCCACCTACCTCATGGGCTGGACCGGCGGCTACGTGCTGCTGGCCATGCTGCTCGCGCCCTACCTGCGCAAGTTCGGCAAGTTCACGGTGCCGGAGTTCATCGGCGACCGGTTCTACTCGCAGACCGCGCGGCTGGTCGGCGTGATCTGCCTGATCGTCATCTCCGTCACCTACGTGATCGGGCAGATGACCGGCGTCGGCGTCACCTTCGCCCGGTTCCTCGAGGTGTCCACCACCACCGGCCTGTTCATCGGCTCCGCGGTGGTGTTCTTCTACGCCGTGCTCGGCGGCATGAAGGGCATCACCTACACCCAGGTGGCGCAGTACGTGGTGCTGATCACCGCCTACACCATCCCGGCGATCTTTATCTCGCTGCAGCTCACCGGCAACCCGATCCCGCCGCTCGGTCTGTTCTCGAGCACGCAGGAGCACGGCGTACCGCTGCTGCAGCGGCTCGACCAGGTGGTGACCGACCTCGGCTTCGGCGCCTACACCGCGCACCGCGACAACACGCTCAACATGGTGCTGTTCACCATGTCGCTGATGATCGGTACCGCCGGGCTGCCGCACGTCATCATCCGCTTCTTCACCGTGCCGAGGGTGGCGGATGCGCGGTGGTCGGCGGGCTGGGCCCTGGTGTTCATCGCGCTGCTCTACCTCACCGCGCCGGCGGTCGGCGCGATGGCGCGGCTGAACCTGATCGACACCGTCTGGCCGGGCGGCGCCGCCCGACCGGGCGGGGAGCTGGTCTACGAGCAGCGCCCGGACTGGATGCGCACCTGGGAGCAGACCGGGCTGCTGCGTTTCGTGGACCGCAACAATGACGGCCGCATCCAGTACTACAACGACCGCAACCCCGCCTTCGCGCAGCAGGCGCAGCAGCATGGCTGGCAGGGCAACGAGCTGACGGTGAACGCCGACATCCTGGTCCTCGCCAACCCGGAGATCGCCAACCTGCCCGCCTGGGTGATCGCGCTGGTCGCCGCGGGTGGCCTGGCGGCGGCGCTCTCCACCGCGGCGGGGCTGCTGCTGGCGATCTCCTCGGCGATCTCGCACGACCTGATCAAGAGCGCGCTCAAGCCGGACATCTCAGAACGCGGGGAGCTTCTGGCCGCGCGCATCTCTATGGCCGCGGCGATCGTCTTCGCCACCTATCTCGGCCTCAACCCGCCGGGCTTCGCGGCGCAGACCGTGGCGCTGGCTTTCGGCCTCGCGGCGGCGACGATCTTCCCGGTGCTGATGATGGGCATCTTCTCGAAACGCATCAACAACACGGGCGCGATCGCGGGAATGCTGGTGGGCCTGCTGTTCACCGTCGTCTACATCTTCGTCTACAAGGGATGGTTCTTCATCCCCGGCACCAACCAGCTTCCGGACACGCCGGAATACTGGGTGTTCGGCATCTCGCCCACCTCGGTCGGCACCATCGGCGCCATCCTCAACTTCGCCGTCGCGCATGTGGTCTCGCGCGCGACCGAGGCGCCGCCCGCGGCGATCCAGGAGATGGTGGAGAGCATCCGCATCCCGCGCGGCGCGGGCGCGGCGGTGGACCACTGACGGCGCGGGAGGGCGCGGCGCCGCGCCCTCCCGCACGCCACGCGAAGCCTCAATGCTGTTCCAGCTTCTCGGCACGGTGGCGCTCGGCCTCGCCGCCGCCGGCACGGTCCTCCTGGCGTTCCGTATCCTCGGCCGGCGCGCGCCGCGCTGGACGCTGCCCCTGGCCGCGGGTGCCGCCATGCTCGGCTTCCATGTCTGGAGCGACTACTCCTGGTACCGGCGCACTGCCGCGGCCCTGCCCGAGCCGATGATCGTCGCCGCGGCGCATCCTTCCGGCAGCGCGATCCAGCCCTGGACCCTGCTGATTCCCCGCGTCGAGCGATTCGCCGCCCTCGATCCCCGAACCATCCGCTGGAACGACGCGGCGCCCGAGCTGCGCATGGTCGAGGTGTTCCTGATCGCGCGCTACATGCCGACCCTCTCCACGGTGCAGATCTTCGACTGCAGCGCGCCACGGCGCGCCGACGTAACACGCGACCTTGCCTTCGACGCGCAGGGGCGGCCACTCGGGGCGGGCTGGGTGCGGCTCGAGCCGGACGACCGGCTGTGGCGGACGGTGTGCACCCTGCCGCTGCCGCGCGACGGGGGTTGAAGCAGGTCCCGATCAGGTGGACCTACCTGACCGGGTGAAGATGCTGGCACACGAGGAGCTAAGCGTTTTTCCGACGGCTGGGATCGGTTTGCGAGTTCGGGCGCGAGGCTGGAAGAAGGTCGGCCAGAGCCGCCGCCCGCGCACCGTCGACAGCCTGCGGAACGCCATCGGCAGCGTTCCCGACGCCTTCATACCGGACGAATGCCGCAACCGCATCGCCGACCGCGGCTATTCGCACCTGTGAGAAAAGCGCTCTAGCCCGCCGCGCGCAGCAGCGGCAGGTAGCCATCCAGGGCGCGCAGGATGCCGTCCCGGTCGAGGTCCGGCACCTCCAGCAGGGCGCGCGCGATGCCGTGCCGGCGGTAGCCCTCGAGCACCGCGGCGTCCGCCGGCGCGCCGAACACGGTGACGGAGAGGACCGCCGGGTCGCGCCCCGCTGCCTCGGCGATGCGGCGCAGGCGCGCCGTGCCTCCAGCCACGTCGAAGCCGCCACGGGTGCGGGGAAACCAGCCGTCGCAGAAGGCGGCGACGCGGCGCAGCGTGTGGTCGCTCTCCCCGCCGAGCAGGATCGGCGGGTGCGGGCGCTGCGCCGGCTTCGGCCAGCACCAGACCGGATCGAAGCGCACGAATTCGCCGTGGAAGGACGCCTCCTCCTCGGTCCACAGCGCCTTCATGGCGAGCACCCGCTCGCGCATCACCTTGAACCGCGTCTCGTAGCGCGTGCCGTGATTCTCCATCTCCTCGGCGTTCCAGCCGGCGCCGATGCCGAAGACGAAGCGCCCGCCCGAGAGCTGGTCGAGGCTGGCCACGGCCTTGGCGGTGACGATCGGGTCGCGCTGCGGCACCAGGCAGATGCCGGTACCGAGCAGCAGGCGGCGCGTCGCGGCGGCGGCGAAGGACAGGGCCACGAAGGGGTCGTGGGTGTGGACGTAGCGGCGCGGCAGCGGGCCGCCGCCGGGGAAGGGCGTGCGCCGGCTGACCGGGATGTGGGTGTGCTCGCAGAGGAACAGGCTCTCGAAGCCGCGCTCCTCCAGCGCGCGCGCCAGCGCGCCGGCCTCCATGCCGTAATCGGTGGGGAAGTAGAAGACGCCGAGGCGCATGGGTCCCTCCCTGCTGGCCCGTCCAGGATCCGTTCTAGGGCCCCGGCGGCACGGTGCGGGCGAGCGGCGGCAGCGCGGCGACCCGCGCGTACCACGCCTCCAGCCGCGGATGGCCGGGGCGCCAGGGCTCGTGCGGATAGCGGAAATCGAGATAGCCGAGCGCGCAGGCGATCGCGATCTCGCCGATCGTGTCCAGCGCGCCGAGGCCCTCGGCCTCCGCCTCCAGCGCATCGAGCGCGCTCCTGACCTTGCCCTGCTGCAGCGCGATATAGGCGCGCCGCCCCTCGTCCTGCGGCAGCGCCACCTCGCGCCGGCGCGGCTGGGTGGCGTCGAGGATGCCGTCGCCGAGCGCCTCCTGGCGCAGCGCGATCCAGCGCGCGCGGCCGGCGGCGGGGAACAGCGGCGGCGCCTCGCCGATGCTGTCGAGATATTCGCAGATCACCGGGCTGTCGTAGAGCACGAGGCCGTCTTCGGTCACCAGCGTCGGCACCTTCGACAGCGGGTTGAGGGCGGCGAGCGCCGGGTCGGTGGTGGGCACGGTCCAGAGCGCGATCCGCTCCTCGATGCCGCGCCGGATGGCGCAGGCCATCACCTTGCGCACGTAGGGGCTGTTGGGCGAGTAGGCGAGCCGCATGGCCTGGCGTTCCCTCCGCTGGTTGTCCCACTCTCCCCCGCCATGACAAGCGCGGCAAGTCGGGCCGGGACGGGAACGGGACGATTGAAGCCCCGCGGCGGAGTTGCTAGGCGGACCGGGGAGGGTCCGCGAAGGAACCCCGAAAGACTGGGAGCGAACGCATGAAGCTCAGCCGCCGCGGCCTCCTGGCCGCCACCGCCGCCGCCGGCCTCGGCGGTCGGGCGACGCCCGCCGCCGCGCAGTCGAACGTCAGCTTCGCCGGACGCACCGTGGAATGGGTGATCCCCTTCGCCGTGGGCGGCGGCAGCGACGTCTGGGCGCGCTTCCTCGCGCCCTACCTCTCGCGCCACCTGCCGGGGCGGCCCACCGTGGTGATCCGCAACGTTCCGGGCGGCGGCTCCATTACCGGCACCAACGAGTTCGTGGCGCGGGCACGGCCGGATGGGCTCAGCATCATCGGCACCTCGGGCTCCACCCAGGTGCCCTACCTGCTGGGCGATCCGCGGGTGCGCTACGACTACCGCAAGCTCATCCCCGTCCTGGTCTCGCCGACCGGTGGCGTGGTGTACCTGCCGGCCCGACTCGGCGTCGCCAACGCCTCCGAGCTCGGCAAGCTGCGCGGCCAGCAGCTCGTCTATGCGAGCCAGGGCCCGACCTCGCTCGACATCGTGCCGATGCTGGCCTTCCTGGTGCTCGGCCTCGACGTGCGCCACGTCTTCGGCCTGCGCGGCCGGGGCGAGGGGCGGCTCGCCTTCGAGCGCGGCGAGGCGACGATCGACTACCAGACCACCTCCGCCTATCTCACCAACGTCGTGCCGCTGGTGCGGGCGGGGAACGCCGTGCCGATCTTCTCCTGGGGCGTGCTCGACCGCGACGGCAACGTTCAGCGCGACCCCACCTTCCCCGACCTGCCGCATTTCGTCGAGGCCTATGAGATGATGCACGGCAGGCAGCCCTCCGGCACCGAGTTCAACGCCTATCTCGCCTTCTTCGGCTCCGGCTTCGCGGCGCAGAAGCCGGTGCTGCTGCCCGAGGGCACGCCGCGGCCGATCGTCGCCGCCTACCGCAAGGCCTTCGAGGATGCGGTGGCCGATCCCGAGTTGCAGGCGGGCAAGGGCGAGGTGCTCGGCGAATACGAGCAGGCGGTGGGCGACGGCATCGAACGCCTCTACGAGGTGGCGACCACCATCGACCTCGAGGCGCGCAACTGGGTGCGCAACCACCTCGCCACCAACCACAACGTCCGCTTCTGAGGCGTGCGGGCCGCCACGCGGCGGCCCTCTCCGCGAGGGGCACGGCAGGTCGCGATGCTCACCACCCTGTTCGACGCCCTGGCGAACCTGCTGACGCTCACGCACCTGTCCTTCCTGATGGTGGGCGTGCTGCTCGGCCTCGTGGTCGGCGTGCTGCCGGGGCTCGGCGGCATCGCCGGCCTGTCGCTGCTGCTGCCCTTCCTCTACGGCATGGACACGGTCTCGGCGCTGGCCATGCTGATCGGCCTCGTCGCGGTGATCCCCACCTCGGACACCTTCACCTCGGTGCTGATGGGCATTCCGGGGTCGAGCGCCTCCCAGGCCACGGTGCTGGACGGCTTCCCGCTTGCCAAGCAGGGCGAGGCGGCGCGGGCGTTGGCGGCGGCCTTCTCCGCCTCGCTGATCGGGGGCGTGTTCGGCGCCCTGGTGCTGAGCGGCTTCGTCGTCATCGCCCGACCGCTGATCCTGAGCTTCGGCTCGGCCGAGCTGTTCATGCTGACGCTGTTCGGCCTGTCCATGGTGGGGGTGCTCTCCGGCTCCAGCCTCGCCAAGGGCGTGGCCGCCGCCGCGCTTGGCCTATGCTTCGGCATGATCGGCGCGGCCCCGGCCACCGGGGAGTACCGGATGGAATTCGGCTCCCTCTACCTGATGGACGGCGTGCCGCTGGTGGTCGTGGCGCTCGGCCTGTTCGCGGTGCCCGAGATCATCGATCTGCTGCGCGGCGGCGCGACCATCGCCGGCGACGGCAGGCTCGGCCGCGGCTGGTGGGACGGGCTGCGCGACACCTGGCGGCACCGCTGGCTGTCGCTGCGCTGCGCCGGGCTCGGCGCCATCATCGGCGCCATCCCGGGTTTGGGCGGCAGCGTGGTGGACTGGATCGCCTATGGCCATGTGGTGCAGACCAGCAAGGACCGCTCGCGCTTCGGCAAGGGCGACATCCGCGGCGTGATCGCCCCGGAATCCGCCAACAATGCCAAGGAGGGCGGCGGCCTGCTGCCGACGCTGCTGTTCGGCATCCCCGGCTCCGGCTCGATGGCGATCTTCCTCGCCGGGATGATCCTGCTCGGCCTGCAGCCCGGGCCGGCGATGGCCGAGCGCAGCCTCGACGTCACCTACACCATCATCTGGTCGCTCGCGCTTGCCAACGTGCTCGGCGCAGGGCTCTGCATCGCCCTCGCGCCCGGGATCGCGCGGCTGACCACGGTGCGCTACGCGCTGGTGGCGCCGTTCATGCTGATGGTGATCGCCTTCGCCGCCTTCCAGGCCTCGCGCTCGCTGAACGACCTGCTGGCGCTGCTGGCGATGGGACTGCTCGGCGTGCTGCTGAAGCGCTTCGGCTGGCCGCGCCCGGCCTTCCTGATCGGCTTCGTGCTTTCGGTGCTGGCCGAGACCTATCTCTACCAGGCGGTGCAGTTCGCCGGCTGGGGCTTCATCACCCGCCCGCTGGTGCTGGCGATCCTGGCGATCACCCTGGTCTCGCTCTGGCTCGGCCTGCGCAGCCGCGGCGGCGACGGCGCCGGCAAGGTCGAGACGGAGGGGCAGGCGGGCGCGGCGCGCGCCGCCGTGCTGTGGCCGCAGGTCGCCTTCGCGCTGCTGGTGCTGGCGCTGTTCGGCTTCGCCATTCAGCAGGGGCTGCAGAACTCCTTCCTCGCGGCGATCTTCCCCGTGGGTGCGGCGGCGGTGGGCGGCGCGGCGACGCTCGCGGTGCTGGCAACCCTCGCCTGGGGGCCGGGGGGCGGGGCGGCGAATTTCGACGCCGAGGCGGAGGCGGCGCGCAGCGGCCAGGCCTCGCCCTGGCGGTTCATGGCCTGGCTCGCCGGCTTCGTCGGCGGCGTCGCGCTGGCCGGCTTCGTGCTGGGGCTGGCGGCGTTCTTCCTCGCCTTCCTGCGGGTGGAGGCGCGGACCTCCTGGCCCCACGCCGCAGTGCTCACCCTGGCGGCGGTGGGCTTCGTGGTGGCGCTCGCCCACTTCCTGAACCTGGTCTTCCCCGGCGGCCTGCTGCAGCACCTTGCGGACCTGCCCTGGCCGCTGCGGTAGGGCGCGATCCGCGGCGGGATCGCCGGAGCGGTGGAGCGGTCGCCCGGCACGGAACGGCAGCGTGCCGCGCCGCGGCGGATCACGCTGCCAGGCAGGAGCGTACACCCCTCAATCGGCCTGGATGTTGTTCTCGCGCACCACGCGGCCCCAGATCTCCACCTCGCGGGCGAAGAAGCTGCGCAACTCCTCGGGCGAGGAGAGGACGAGGCGGGCCTGCTGCGCCTCCTCCATCTGCCGCCGCACCCGCTCCTCCCGCAGGGACTCGCGCAGCGCGGCGTTGAAGCGGGCGATGATGGGCGGCGGCGTGCCGGCGGGGGCGAAGACGGCCCACCAGGCCTCTGCGACCAGGCCGGGAAAGCCCTGCTCCTCCGCCGTCGGCACTGCGGCGAGGCCGGGCAGGCGCGAGGGGCCGAACTGCACCAGCGGCCGCAGCGTGCCGCCAGCGACGTGCGGCATCACCAGCGCGGCGCTGCCGATCATCATGTCCACATGCCCTGCCACCGCGTCGTTCACGGCAAGGCCGCCGCTGCGGTAGGGCACATGCTGCATCCGCACCCCGGCGCGATCCATCAGCAGCATCATGGTCAGGTGGCCGATTGTGCCGTTGCCGGTGGAGGCGAAGCTCACCCCCTCGGGCCGCGCCCGCGCCGCCTCGAGGACGTCGCCCAGTGCGCGGAAGGGCCTGTCCGCCCTGGTCGCAACCACATAGGGCGCGCCGCCGATCAGCATCACGGGGTCGAGGTCGCGCAGCACGTCGAAGGGCGGATTGCGCAGCAGCGCCGGGATCACGGCATGGCTGTCGAAGGTCAGCAGCCAAGTCTGCCCGTCGGGCCGTGCCTTCGCCACCATGTCGGCGCCGATACTGCCCGCGGCGCCGGAGCGGTTCTCCACCAGCACGGGCACGCCGAGGCGCTGCTGCAGCCCGGGCGCGACCAGCCGCGCCGTCGCGTCGGTGGAGCCGCCGGGCGCGAAGGGGACGACGATGCGGATGGGGCCGGACGGCCAGCCGCCGGTCTGCGCCCGCGCCGGGCCTGCGGCCGCGAGCGCGCCGAGTGCCGCGAGAAGGGCGCGCCGATCGAAACCGTTCATGTCGTCTCTCTCCCCGGAAAAGGGCCTCAGCCGCGCAGGTGGCAGGCGACCCAGTGCCCCTTGCGGACCTCCCTCAGCACCGGCGTCTCCTCAGCGCAAGGGGAGGACCGGGCGATCGGGCAGCGGGTGTGGAAGCGGCAGCCCGAGGGCGGGCGCAGCGGGCTCGGCACGTCGCCCTGCAGCATGATGCGGCGGCGCGTCACCGTGGGATCGGGGATCGGCACCGCGGAGAGCAGCGCCTCGGTGTAGGGGTGCAGCGGGCTGGCGTAGAGGTCGCGTGAGGGGGCGATCTCCACGATGCGGCCGAGATACATCACCGCGACGCGGCTGCTGATGTGCTCCACCACCGAGAGGTCGTGGGCGATGAACAGGTAGGACAGGCCGAATTGCTGCTGCAGATCCTCGAGCAGGTTGATGACCTGCGCCTGGATCGAGACGTCGAGGGCGGAGACCGGCTCGTCGCAGACGATCAGCTTCGGCGAGACGGCGAGCGCGCGCGCGATGCCGATGCGCTGGCGCTGGCCGCCGGAGAATTCGTGCGGGTAGCGGTGGATGTGGTCCGGGTGCAGCCCCACCGTCTCCAGCAGCGAAACGATGCGCTCCTCGAATTCCCGCCGCGTCTTCGCCAGGCCGTGGATCAGCAGCGCCTCGCCGATGATCGCGCCCACGGTCATGCGCGGATTGAGCGAGGCGTAGGGATCCTGGAAGATGATCTGCATGTCGCGCCGCAGCGCGGCGAGCTGCGCGCCGGTAAGGGCGAGCACGTCGCGCCCCTCGAACCACACCTCGCCCGAGGTCGGCTCGATCAGCCGCAGGATGCAGCGCCCGGTGGTGGACTTGCCGCAGCCGCTCTCGCCGACCAGGCCGAGCGTCTCCCCGGCCGCGAGCTCGAAGCCGACGCCGTCCACCGCGTGCACATGATCCACCACGCGCCGCAGCAGGCCACCGCGCACCGGGAAGCGCTTGACCAGGTCCTTCACGCGCAGCAGCGGCTTGGCCATGCGCCGGCGGTCCTCGGGCAGGGAAGCGTTCACAGCACGCAGGCCACCCTGTGGCCGGGCGAGACCTCGCGCAGCGGCGGCTCGCCCGCGGTGCAGATCTCCCGCGCGAAGCGGCAGCGCGGGGCGAAGCGGCAGCCGGGAGGTGGGCTGAGCAGGCTCGGCACCACGCCCGGAATCGCCTCCAGCCGCGCCTTGCGCGCCGCCGCGGTGTCGATGCGCGGGATGGAGCGGATCAGACCCTGGGTGTAGGGATGGCGCGGACGGGCAAAGAGCTCCCTGACCGGCGCCTCCTCCACCACCTTGCCGGCATACATCACCACCACGCGCTGCGCCGTTTCCGCCACCACGCCCATGGCGTGGGTGATCAGCATCACCGCCATGCCGAGGCGCGCCTTCATCTCCGCCAGCAGGTCGAGGATCTGCGCCTGGATCGTCACGTCGAGCGCGGTGGTCGGCTCGTCGGCGATCAGAAGCTGCGGGTTGCAGGACAGGGCCATGGCGATCATCACCCGCTGGCGCATGCCGCCGGAGAATTGATGCGGGTAGTCGTGCACCCGCCGCTCCGGGTTCGGAATGTGGACGAGGCGCAGCATCTCCACCGCCCGCTCCAGCGCGGCACGCCGGCTGAGCCCCTCGTGCAGGCGCACCGTCTCGGCGATCTGCGCGCCTACCGTATAGACGGGGTTGAGCGAGGTCATCGGCTCCTGGAAGACGATGCCGATCTCCCTGCTGCGCAGCTTCTGCATCTCGGCCGGGCCGAGCGGCACCAGGTCGCGGCCGCGCCACAGGATCTCGCCGCCCACGATGCGCCCGGGCGGCATCGCGACCAGCTTCAGCACGGTCATCGCCGTGACCGTCTTGCCACAGCCGGACTCGCCGACCACGCCGAGCGTCTCGCCGCGGCCGAGGGAGAGGTCCACCCCGTCCACGGCCCGCACCATGCCGTCGTCGGTGGCGAAATGCACTTTGAGGCCGCGTATCTCCAGCAGCGCGCCTTCCGCCATCTTCAGATCACCCGCCGCGGGTCGAGCGCGTCGCGCAGCCCGTCGCCGATGAAGTTGATCGCCAGCACGGTGAGGAAGATGGCCGCGCCGGGGAACAGCGCCCAGTGCGGTGCGAAGTCGAGATGGTCCTTGGCGTCGTAGAGCAGCCGCCCCCAGGTCGGGATGTCCGGCGGGAAGCCGAGGCCGAGGAAGGAAAGCGTGGATTCGGCGATGATCGCGGCGGCGACGTCGATGGTAGCGGCGACGATGACCGGCCCGAGCGAGTTGGGCAGGATGTGGCGCACCACCAGCCGGGTCTTCGAGGCGCCGAGGGCGCGCGCCGCCTCCACGAACTCCTTCTCGCGCAGGGAGAAGAACTGCGCCCGCACCAGCCGCGCCACCGGCATCCAGCGGAAGCCGCCGATCACCAGCACGATCAGGATGAACACGCCCATCTCGGGCCCGACCAGTTCGCGCAGGCTGTCGCGGAACAGGTAGATGATCAGCAGCAGCAGGGGGAGCTGCGGCAGGGAGAGGAACAGGTCGGTCAGCCACATCAGGGCCGCGTCCACGCTGCCGCGCGAGATGCCGGCGATGGCGCCGATCACCGTGCCGACGATCACCGCCACCGCCATCGCCGCGAAGCCGACCGCGAGCGAGATCCGCCCGCCGTAGAGCATGCGCGCGAGCAGGTCCTGCCCGAGGTCGTCGGTGCCGAAGGGATGCTCCAGGGAGGGCCCCTGCAGGCGGACGGAAAAGTCGATCTCGTCGATCGGCACCGGCCAGAGCAGCGGGCCGAACAGCACGGCGAGCACCATGGCGCCGAGGACGACGCTGCTGGCCACCGCCAGGCGGTGGCGGCGGAAGCGGCGCCAGGCGTCGCGGGCAGGGGAGATCCGGCGTGCCCTGCCGGCGGCGGGCGCGGCGCCGGTGCTAGCGGTAGGAGATGCGAGGGTCGAGCCAGCCATAGAGGATGTCGGCGAGCAGGTTGAAGAACACGACCAGGCAGGCGAACACGAAGGTCACCGCCATGATCACCGGGGTGTCGTTGGCAAGGATGGCGCTGATCAGCAGCGAGCCGATGCCGGGTACGCGGAATATCTGCTCGGTCACGATGGCGCCGCCGAAGACGGCCGGCATCTGCAACGCCACCAGCGTCACCACCGGGATCAGCGCGTTGCGCACCACGTGCCGCGTGATCACCCTGCGCTCGGGCAGGCCCTTGGCCCGCGCGGTGGTGACGTAGTCGAGCCGGATCACGTCCAGCACCGCGGAGCGCACGAAGCGGGTCCAGGCGGCACCCTGGAACAGGCCGAGCACGGCGATCGGCATGATGGACTGGCGCACATGCTCCCACAGCCAGCGCCAGCCCGTGGCCTCGATGTCGGCGCGGTAGACGAAGGGCAGCCATTCCAGGTGGATGCTGAAGATCAGGATCAGCAGGATGCCGGTGAAGAAGGTCGGCAGCGAGAAGCCGATGAAGGCGAGGGTGTTGGCGATCTGGTCGAACACCGAGTAGGGGCGCGTCGCCGCGAACACCCCGACGGGGAGCGCGATCAGCAGCGCCAGCACCTGCGAGGAGCCGATGATGACGAGGGTGGTCGGCAGGCGCTGCAGGATCAGCGTGTCCACATCCA
Source organism: Crenalkalicoccus roseus (assembly GCF_004761865.1). Classification (GTDB taxonomy): domain Bacteria; phylum Pseudomonadota; class Alphaproteobacteria; order Acetobacterales; family Acetobacteraceae; genus Crenalkalicoccus; species Crenalkalicoccus roseus. Next base: position 17,521 of record NZ_SJDM01000052.1, read on the forward strand.
TGCGGCTGACGAAGGAATAGCCCCAGTCGCCGTTCAGCATCGCCGCGAGCCAGCGGAAATAACGCACGAAGATCGGGTCATCGAGGCCGAATTTGGCGCGCAGCGCCGCCCGCACCTCGGGCGGCACGGCGGGGTTGGTGGCCAGCTCCTCGAAGGGGTCGCCCGGCGCCAGCGCCAGCACCGTGAACAGCACGACGCTGATCCCGAGCAGGCTCGGGATCGCGACGAGCAGGCGGCGGATCAGGTACTGGCTCACGCGGCGGCGTCCCCGCTTACCGTCCGGGGGCGCCGCGCGCGGGCGGCCTCAAGCCTCACGGTCGCGGTACCAGTCGCGCAGGTTCCAGAAGGTGTTGTCCCAACCGCTCAGCGAGACGCGCAGGTCGCGCGCGCTCGCGCTGACCAGCGGTCGGGCCACCAGCGGGATCACCACCTGGTTCTCCACCACGAGGTCGTTCATGCGGATGAACAGCGCCGCACGCTTCACCGGGTCCAGCTCGCCCTCGGCCTCGCGGAAGAGGCGGTCGTACTCCTCGTTGCGCCAGCGGGTGATGTTGCGGCCCTGCCACTTGTTCTCCCGCGTCGCCACCTCCCAGGAGACGAACTGGTTCATGAAGAGCTGCGGGTCGGCCTGCGGCATGGTGGTGTTGTACATCTGCAGGTCGCAGTAGAATTTCGTGTAGGTGTCCGGGTTGGCGACGTCGGAGGAGAAGAACACCGAGGCGGTGACCGACTTCAGCTCCACCTCGATGCCGGCGCGCTGGCAAGCCTGCTTGACGATCGCCTGGGTCTTCTGGCGCGGCGCGTTGATCGAGGTCTGGAAGACGAATTTGAGCTGCCGCCCGTCCTTCGCGCGGATGCCGTCGCGGCCGCGCCGCCAGCCCGCCTCTTCGAGGATCTGGTTCGCCCTGGCGATGTTGAACTCGAAGGAGGTGTTGGGGGAGCGGAAGCGCGGCGGGTTGTTCAGGAAATTGGCGGTGGCGACGCCAGTGCGGCCGTAGATGAACTCCTGCACCGACTTGCGGTCCACCAGCAGGCTGAGCGCCTTGCGCACGGCCGGGTCGGAGAGCGTCGGGTGGGTGGTCCTGATGCTCGAGCGCTCGCCCTCCACCTCGGTCCAGGGATCGGTGTTGTTGAGCTGGATGTGCTCGATGGCGCCGCCTTCCACGATGTTGACGCGCCCCCGGCCGGCCGCCTCCAGGCGCCTGAGGATGTCGTCCTCCACCTGCAGGTTCCAGGCGTAGTCGTACTCCCCGGTCTGCAGCACCGCGCGCGCGGCGGAGACGGCATCGCCCCCGCCCTTCACCTCGATCGCGTCGAAATAGGGGCGGTTCTCCATGTGGTAGTCGGGATTGAGCTCGCCCTTGACGATGTCGCCGGGCTTGAACTCGGTGAAGCGGTAGGCGCCGGTGCCGATCGGGTGCAGGTTGGTCGGCGCGTCGCGCGACCTTTCGCCCTTGTAGTCCTGGAAGCGGTGCTTCGGGATGATCATGCCCCGCGCGCCGACGAAGGCGTCCGCCCAGAACGGCGTCGGGCGCTGGAACCGCACGCGCACCGTGTGGTCGTCCAGCTTGTCGACCTCGACGTCGCGGTAGCTGCCGATGCTGACGGCGGCGGTGGCCGGGTCGGTCACGTATTCCCAGTTGAACACCACGTCGTCGGCGGTGAAGGGCTCGCCGTCGTGCCACTTCACGCCGCGCTTCAGCTTCCAGGTCACCGAGCGGCCGTCGGGGGCGAGGCCACCATTCTCCACCGAGGGGATCTCGGCGGCGAGGATCGGCACCAGCGTGCCGTCCGGCGCCCAGCCGGCCAGCGGCTCGTAGAACAGGCGGCTGCCGTCCTGGTCCTTGGTGCCCACCGCGAAATGCGGGTTGAGCAGCGTCGCGCCCTGCCAGTAGAGGATCTTCAGCATCCCGCCGCCGCCGCGGCGGGTCGGCTTGTAGGCGAATTCCTGCGCCTGCGCGCTGGCGCCGAAGGCGAGCAGCTGGGCCGCCATCGGCGCGGCGAGGCCGAGCGCCGCCATCCGGCGCAGGAAGGCGCGGCGGGGCAGCCTTCCGGTCCGCACCGCCGCCAGAAGCCGCCGCAATTCCTGTTCTTCCATAGCCCGTTTCCCGACGTTGTCGTTCTGCGATTGTTGGAAGCCCGACACCAGCTTGCCAAAGAACCGCGGGGCGGCGCCACAGGAGATTGCGGCCAAGCGGGGCGGGGCTATCCTGCGGCGAAACGGTCCGGGGCACGGCCGCCGGCGAGGCGGGCCGCGGCGCCGGGGCGGGACCGGCGCCGGGACAGACGACGATGGGCGTCAGCCGACAGCTCAGCCTCCTCCTGCTCGCGCTCGGCGCGATGTTCCTCCAGCAGACCTTCGCCGCGCTCGGGCGGAGCCTGCCGCCGATCATCGCGCCGGCGATCGTCGCCGACCTGCGCCTGGATCCCGCCTGGCTCGGCATCTATGTCGGCCTCGCCGCCCTGGCGGCGCTGGTGTTCCAGCTCGGCTGCGGCAGCTTCATCATCCGCCACGGCGCGCTCAGGATGAGCCAGGTGGCGCTGGTGCTGCTGGCGCTCGGGCTGTTCGCCGCCTCGGCAGGGCCGCTCGCGCTGTTCGCGCTCTCGGCGGTGATCGGCGGCGGCGGCGCCGCCATCTCCACCCCCGCGAGCTCGCACCTGCTCGGCCGCTACTCCCCGCCGCGCCACGCGCCCCTGGTCTTTTCCGTGAAGCAGACGGCGGTGCCGGCCGGGCTGCTGCTGGCCGGGCTGCTCGGCCCGCTGCTGACCGGCTGGCTCGGCTGGCGCGCCACGCTGCAGATCGCGGGCGCCGCCTGTCTCGCCTTCGCCCTGATGCTGGAGCCGCTGCGCCGGGAATTCGACGCTGATCGGGTGCCGACGCGCGCCTTCCGCCTCTCCGACTTCCGCACCACATTGGCCTCGGTCACCGGCAGCGCCGACCTGCGCAACCTCTCCTTCGCGTGCTTCGCCTTCAACGGGTTGCAGACCGTGTTCACCTCCTACTTCGTCATCTATCTGACGGATCTCGGCTACAGCTTGGCCGCAGCGGGGCTGGTGTTCTCGATCGCCATGGTGCTGGCGGTGCCGGGACGGATCCTGTGGGGTTGGGTCGGCAGCGGCCATGTCCCTCCGCGGCAGGTGATGGGCGGGCTCGCCCTCGCCATGGCGGCCTCGGCCGGGCTCAGCGGCCTCTACGGCCCGTCCTGGCCGGTGCTGCTGATCGGCCTCGTCGCCGCCGGCATGAGCGCGACGGCGATGTCCTGGCACGGGGTGCTGCTGGCGGAGACGGCACGGCTCGCGCCCGAGGGAATGCGCGGGGCGGCCACGGGCGGCGTGCTCTCCTTCGGCCAGACCGGCGCGCTGCTGATGCCGCTGCTCTACGCCCTGCTGCTCGGCCTCACCGGCAGCCACGGGCTCGGCTTCGCGCTGAGCGGCGTGCCGGCGCTGCTGGTCGGCGCGGCGCTGCTGCGGCGCTAGGGCGTTTTCCGATTGCTCTGGGTTATAGCCTGCGGCGGCGAAGTAGGTGGTGCATTCGTCGGGCATGAAAGCGTCGATGATGTGGCCGATGGTGTTCCAGAGGCCGCCGACGGTGCGGCGGG
>NZ_SJDM01000053.1 GCF_004761865.1 Crenalkalicoccus roseus
CCTGCGGCATCTCAGGGTTTCAACAGAGCAAATGCCCAACAGAACCGCCTGATCGGCTTCAGGCAGATGAGGGCGGCGGCGAGGGTGAAGCCGAGATGGATGTCCTCGCGCCCTTCGTAGCGGATGGCGAGGCGTCGGAGGCGGGCCATCCTGGCCAGCCGCTCGGCCTTCCAGCGGCACCGCCCGAGCCTGCGGCTGTCCTCGACGCCGCGCCAAGCGGTGCAGGGCATGATGCCGTGGCGGCAGTCGTCTTGGCAGGAGCGATGGTCGTGGCTTTTGTCCGTTTACAGCTTGCCGGGCTGCCACCCGGCCTGCGGGGGTGGGTCGGGGCCGCACGGTCCGGCACCGGCGGCTGCCCATCCTTCGGCTGCGCCTGCGCGGGCGGCAGCAGCGGCTCAAGCGCTGCTCGGAGGTCATCAGGCACAAGGGGACGCGCCATGCATCCGCGACCGCGCCGGATCTGGTCGCCCACTGTTAATGTGCGAGCATCCTCACCCGCCCCGGCTCACGCCCCGAGCAGCGCCGCCACCCCCGCCACCGTCAGCGCCACCCCCGCCGCAGCGCGCGGCGTCAGCACATGGCGGCCGAGCACGGGTACGCTCAGCAGCAGCGTCACCACCGGGTAGCAGGCGACCAGCGGCGCCACCACCGCCACCGGCCCGCGCGCGAGGGCGGCATACATCGTCAGCACCGCGAGCCCGTTGCACAGCCCGACCGCGACAAACCAGAGCAGGCCGGGCAGCGGCGCCGGCCCGAGCGCCCCGCGCGCGGCGCCGATACCGAGCAGCAGCGCGGCGGAGACGAGATAGCCGATCAGCGCCGCCGCAAAGGGGTCGGGCCACAGCCCGAGGCCGTGCCGCACCGCCGGCTGCGCCAGCCCGCGCACCAGCGCCGCGAGCAGCGGCAGCGCCAGCGCCCAGCCGAGCGCGCGCGACACCTCCCAGCCGCCGAACAGCACCGCGACGCCGAGCACGATCACGCCGATCGCCGCAAGCTGCCCCGGCCGTGGCACCTCGCCGAGCGCGAGGAAGGCGAGCAGCACGGCGAAGAGCGGCGCCAGGTTGCCAAGCGCGCCGGTCAGGTTCGGCCCGATGCGGCGGTTGGCTTCGAAGGTCAGCAGGGTGACGGCGGCCGGGAACAGGCAGCCCACCAGCGCGAACACCGCCGCCCCGCCCGGATGCCAGGCGGCGAGGTCGAGCCGCGCCGGGGCGAGGGCGAGCAGCAGCAGCGCCGTCGCCGGCACGCTGACGCAGGCGCCCCGGAGCGGCGGCAGGTGGCGCAGCCCGCGCCGCGCCAGCACCAGCCCCGCCGCGAAGCAGAAGGCGGAGGCGAGGGCGAGAGCGACCAGCGCCGGGTCCGCCCCCATGCCCGCTCAGCCGGTGCGTGCCAGCACCGCCTGCACCGCCTGGCGCCACGCATCCCAGGCGGCATCCGCCGCCGCGCCGGCGCGCTCGGCTTCCAGCGAGGCGGCGTTCAGGGCGCGGCGCGCCTCCTCCCGCGCCGGGCCGCTGCGGTCCTCCACCGCCTCGCGGGCGCGGCGCAGCGCCTCCTCGGCGATGGCATGGCGGCGGATGGCGGCCCGCGCCGCGTCCAGCAGCCGCCGCGCCGCACCGAGCTCCTCGACCAGCGCGGCAAGCTCGCTCCCCCCGGGCGCCCCGGGCGGCAGCCGCCCGAGCAGCTCGCGCAGCCTCTCCAGCGCACCGGCACCGCCGGGCAGGCGGGGCAGCGCCTGCTCGGGGTCGAGCGCGCGCCAGCGCAGCAGCAGCGGGTCGCCGAGGCCGGGATCCCAGAGCGGGATCTCCTCCCGCCCCTCCTGCTCCCAGGCGAAGCGCAGCGTCCGCGGCGCGCCGTCCAGCACCGCCTCGTGGCGCAGGCCGAACTCGCCCTCGGCGGCCACCGGGAAGCGCGGGTCGAGGCCGGGGCGGCGGGGCAGGTCCACCACCAGCCGCCCGGCGCGCCCGCGCGGATCCACGGCGAGCGCCGCCTCCTCCCGCCGCAGCGTGGCGACCAGCACGGCGCCGCGGCGGAAGGAGACGCCCGCGGGCACCTCCTCGGCGCCGCTGGCGGCGGCAAGGCGCACCTCGCGGTCGCGGGCGAAGGCGAGCAGCCGCGCCTCTCCCGGCGCCATGGCGAGGATCTCGGCGTCGCCGAGCCAGGCGCCGGTCTCCGCGGCATAGAGGGTGGCGAGGCCGCCGGGCAGGACATGGCCGGTGGTGTTCGCCAGCCGCGCCGCCTGCAGGGGGTGCGGCGCCGCCATGTCCTGCACCCACCACAGGCGCTCGGCGGGCAGCGCGGCGTCGAGGAAGGGCAGGTTCGCCGTCTCGCCGCTGCGCAACCTAGCCGGCTCGGGCAGGGTGAAGGCGACACGGCCGGGCGAGGCGCTGGGCGCGGCCTCCGCCACCGCGGCAAGCGTCGCGGCGGCGGCGCGGACGGGCGCGCGGGGCCGAGGCACCGCCGGGGGCGGCGGGAGCGGGCCGGGATCGGGGCGGGATTCGATCGTCTCCGCCATGCGCACCGGCACCTCCGGCCGCGGCACCTCGATCGGGGCGTAGAGGGGTTGGCGGTAGGCGGCGGGGCTGTCGGAGACGAGGGTGATCCGCACCCCCTCCCAGTCGGCGCCGGAGCGGTTCTCCACCACCGCCCAGCCCTGCAGCCGCGCCTGCCCCGCCCCCTCCGGCAGCAGCAGCCGCCAGGAGGGCTTCCACAGCGGCGCCGGCGTCACCGTGACGACTGCCACCTCGCGCGGCGCCGCCGCGCCGGCGAGGCGAATCTCGATCTCCCGCCAATCCTCGCTCCGCGCCGCCGCCAGCGCCTCGGCGGCGCGCGCGACCCGGGCGGCGAGGTCGGGATCGGCGAGGCGCACCGCCTCGCCCTCGCGCAGCACCAGGAGGCGCAGCCCCTCCGGCGTGAGGAGGGAGAGGCCGAGCCCCTGCTCGCCCTCCGCGGCATCGGCGAGCCGTCCGGTGACGCCGCCCGCCTCCACCGCCTGGCCGCGCAGCGCGCGCAGCAGCGCGGCGCGGCTGTCGAAATCCTCCGGGCGCAGCGGCAGGCCGCGGAACGCCTCCGCCGCCAGGTCCTGCGCCGGCAGGCGCAGGCCCCGCACCGTGCCGGCGGGATCGCGGATGAGGAGGCTCTTGAGCACGTCGTCCACATCCGCGGCGGGCACGGCGAGGGTGACGGGGGCCTCGGGCGGCAGCATGCCGGCGCGCTCGACCTGCATCAGACCGGCGCTGGAGAGGGTGACGCTGCGCACCGGCAGCTCCGCCGCCAGGACGGGCAGCGGCAGGAGGAGCGGCAGGAGGAGACGGCGCATGGAGGACCCACGGCAGGAAGGCCGGCCGAGGCTAGCGCCTGATCCGCGGAGGCGGAACCGCCGGAGCGGCGAAGCGGCCGCCTGATCGGGAGCGCCCGATCCGCAGCGGCGGATGGCCGCGCGGCGCCGCGTCATCCCCGCAGCCGCGCCGGGTTGCCGAAGGCGGTCGCGCCCGCCGGTACATCGCGCGTGACCACGCTGCCCGCGCCGATCAGCGCGTCGTCGCCGATGGTGACGCCGGGCAGGATGATCGCCCCGGCCCCGATCCAGACATTGCGCCCGATCCGCACCGGCCGTCCGAATTCCAGGCCGGAGGCCCGCCCCTCCGGGTCGCGCGGATGGTCCGCCGCCAGGATCTGCACGCCCGGGCCGATCTGCGCGCGCGCGCCGATCGAGACCTCCACCACGTCGAGGATGACGCAGTTGAAGTTCAGGAACGCGCCCGCGCCCAGGCGGATGTTGAAGCCGTAGTCGCAGTGGAAGGGCGGGCGGATCGCCGCGCCCTCACCGACCTCGGCGAGGCGTTCCAGCAGCAGTCCGCGCCGCTCTGCGGCCGTCATGCCGAGGGCGGCGTTGTAGCGCGCGAGCCAGCGGTGCGTCGCCTCCAGCTCCGCCTGGATCTCCGGGGCGGCGGGGTCGTAGAGCGCCCCGGCCAGCATCTTCTCCTTCTCGGTGGGCATCCTTCTCCTTCCCCCGTCCGCGGCGCGTCACGCGCGGCGCCGCGCCAGCGCCGCCGCCGCGCCGAGCGCGGCGAGCGAGAACAGCAGCCCGGCGCCGAACACCGCCGCGTGGCTCTCCGCCGTCGCGGCGAACAGCCCGGCGAGGGCGAAGCCCACCACCGTCTGCACCACGGCGAAGGCGGCGGTGCAGCGCACCCAGAGCCCGGGCGCCTGCGCCGCCGCCAGCTCGCGCGTGACGGCGAGCGTCACCGTCGTCACCCCCATCGCCGCGAAGCCGGCCAGGGCCGCGGAGGGCAGCACCAGCGCCGGGACGGGCGGCAGCGCCAGCGCCAGCGCCGCGACCTGCACCACGAGCCACAGCAGCAGCGTCGGCAGCGCGCCGAGCCGGTCGGCGACCCGCCCGCTCAGCACGCCCCCGGCGATGCCCGCCAGGCCGAAGGCCAACCAGATCGCCGCGCCGATGCCGACGCCGAGGCCCCGGCCCCGCGCCGCGAGGTCGGCGAGGTAGACCATCGGCGGCACCATGCCCGCGCCGTGCAGCCCGTAGGCCAGCAGCAGCAGCGGCGCCCGCGGCGGACGCAGCGCCGCCGCGCCGGAGAGCGGCATGTCCGGCCAGCGCGGATGCGCGAAGCCCCAGAGCAGCAGCACCAGCGCCGCGACGCCGAGCCAGGCGGCGGCGAGCCCCGCCGCGAGCAGCGCCGGCACCGCCAGCGCCCCGGCGGCGATGCCGATGCCGACGCCGGCGATCACCACACCCCCCGCCACGCCGCGCAGGGCCGGCGGGACGCTCGCCTGCGTCGCCGGGCCGGCCAGCGCCATCAGCACCCCGCCCGCCACCCCGGCGAGGGTGCGCCACAGCATGAACCACCAGAAGCCGCCGTTCCACGCGCAGGCGGCAAGCGAGACCACGACCAGCGCCATGCCGCAGTCGAGCGCGCCAGGCACGGAGAGCCGCCGCGCCAGGGCCCGGCCACCGAGCGTCCCCACCAGGTAGCCGAGCAGCGCGGCGGCGCCGAGCAGCCCGGCCTCGCCGCCATCCACCCAGCCCGCGGTGACCATGGCCGGGAACAGCGGCACGTAGGCGAAGCGCGCGAAGCCGTTGCCCGAACAGGTCGCGGCGGCGCCGGCCAGCGCCGGGCGGAGGAAGGAGGGACGCACCGGCGCATCCTACCGCCGGGTCTCCGCCCATCGCCACCGGGTGGCGGCCGCGGCGCGGGCTGGTAGGCTCCGCCCCGGCCCGCGCGCCACGGCGCGGAGCAGGGAGCAACGCCATGGCCTTTCCGCTGCCCGAGTCGAACCCCGAGGCGCTCGGCCTCGATCCGCGGCCGCTGGAGCGGCTCTGCGCCACCATCGAGCGCCACATCGCCGAGGGCCGCCACCCCGGAGCGCAGGTAGCGGTGGCGCGCCATGGCAGGCTGGCGCTGTTCCGCAGCTTCGGCAGGGCGCGGCTCGAACCCGACGTGCCGGCGGATGCGCGGAGCCTGTTCCTGATCTACTCCAACACCAAGGTGATCACCGCCGCCGCGGTGTGGATGCTGGTGGAGGAGGGGCTGCTGCGCTTCTCCGACACCATCGCGCGGCACGTCCCGGAATTCGCCGCCAACGGCAAGGGCGGCGTGACGGTGCTGCAGCTCCTCACCCACCAGGGCGGCTTCCCCTCGGCGGTGGTGCCGGAGGCGTGCTGGGAGGACCACGCGCTGCTGCGCCGGACGGTGTGCGGCTTCACGCTGGAATGGACGCCGGGCTCGAAGGTGCGATACCACCCCGCCTCCGCCCACTGGGTGGCGGCGGTGCTGATCGAGGCGGTCACCGGCCAGGATTTCCGCGTCTTCCTGCGCGAGCGGCTGCTCGCTCTGCTCGGGCTCGGCGAGGAGGTATTCGTCGGGCTGCCGGAGGCGCAGCAGGACCGCGCCGCCTGCATCTACGACCCGCCGGTGGAGGGGAGGTTCGCGCCGCGTCTGCCGGAATGCACCCCGGCCGGCCGCGCCGCCGGCATTCCGGGCGGGGGCGGCTACGCCACGGCGCGCGGCATGGCGGCGTTCTACCAGATGCTGCTCCAGGGCGGGGTCCTCGGCGGCGCGCGCGTGCTCTCGCCGCGCATGATCGCCTTCGCCACCCGCAACTTCACCGGCGAGCGCGTGGACGAGTACGTGAACCTGCCGATGCATCGCGGCCTCGGGCCGCATTCGCGCGGCGAGACGCCGGTGGCGCGAGGGCTCGGCGCCATCGCCCATCCGCGCACCTTCGGCCATGGCGGCGTCGGCTCCTCCTACTGCTGGGCCGATCCGGAGAGCGGCGTCTCCTTCGCCTTCCTTTCCAACTGCCGCCAGGAGGAGGAATTCCACGACCGGCGCATGGACATGCTGAGCACGATGGCGCACGCGGCGATCCTGCCGCTGGCCTAGGGCCTCTTCACCCGCTCAGGCGGGTCCGCCTGAACGGGATCTGCTCCGGGGCCTGTCGGGATCCGGGGCTCGCGGGCCGGACGAGGCGTGGCCCGGGCTCCGGATGGAGCGATCTGCTCCGGCTGGCGCCCGATGGGGACGTCGCGGACCGCGCGGGCCGGCAGCCCGTGGCGGGGCCTGCCGCCGAGGCGCGGCGCGTGGAACGCGGCCCACATCCGCTTCCGCGGCCGGATGAGGGCAGGCGTGTTCCGGCGGCTGTCGGGCGCGCGTGCGCGCAGGGGCCGCCGGCCGTGCCCGGGCAGAACACGCCGGCGCCCTTCCGGCCCGTCCTCAGTCCGCGTCCACCTGGCAGCTCTCGAAGCCGCGGCGGAGCTGCGGGCGGTTCAGGTCGCGGCCGATGAACACGATGCGCGACTTCCGCGGCTCGCCCTCCCGCCACGGGCCGATGAAGTCGCCATCGGCGATCATGTGCACCGCCTGGAAGGCGAAGCGGCGGTCGTCGCCGGCGTAGTGCAGGATGCCCTTGGTGCGCAGCAGGTCCTGGCCCTTCTGGGCGAGAAGCTGGCTGATCCAGGCGTTGAACCGCTCCGGGTCGATGGGGCGGGAGACCTCGAAGCTCACCGACATCACCTCGCTGTCGTGCTCGTGCTCGTTCTCGCCCTCGAGGAATTCCGGCTCGCGCTCCAGGATGCGGGAGAGGTTGAAGGCGTCGCGGCCGACCACGCTCTCGATCGGCACGTCGGACCTGACGCTGCGGCGGATCTCGGCATGGGGGTTGATGGCGCGGATGCGGCGCTCCACCTCCGCGGCCTCCGCCTCGGTCACCAGGTCCATCTTGTTCAGCACGACGATGTCGGCGAAGGCGATCTGCTCCTCCGCCTCGGGGCTGTCCTTCAGCCGCGCCGGCAGGTGCTTGGCGTCCACCACGGTGACGATGGCGTCGAGCCTGGTGGCGCGCTTCACGTCCTCGTCGGCGAAGAAGGTCTGCGCCACCGGCGCGGGGTCGGCGAGGCCCGTGGTCTCGACGATGATGCCGTCGAAGCGGTCGCGCCGCTTCATCAGACCGCCGATGATGCGGATCAGGTCGCCGCGCACGGTGCAGCAGATGCAGCCGTTGTTCATCTCGAACACCTCCTCGTCGGCATCCACGACGAGGTCGTTGTCCACGCCGAGCTCCCCGAACTCGTTGATCACCACGGCGAACTTCTTGCCGTGGTTCTCGGACAGGATGCGGTTCAGCAGCGTGGTCTTGCCGGCGCCGAGGTAGCCGGTCAGCACGGTGACGGGCACGGGCTCGCGCGTCGTCTCGCTCATGGGTGTCATGCTCCTGGATGCGTGGGCGGGGCCCCGCCCTCGCCCCCTATATGGCGGCGCCCCGGCACCCTGGCACGGGGGCGCCGCCCGCCTGCCTCAGGCCGCCTCGGCCCGGATGGCGTCGGCGAGGGTGCCGAAGATCCGGTCCACCTGCGCGCGCTCGACGATCAGCGGCGGGGAGAGCGCCACGATGTCGCCGGTGACGCGGATCAGCACGCCGGCGTCGAAGCAGCGGCGGAAGATGTCGAGCGCGCGCTGGGTCGGCTTTCCCGGGCGCGGCGCCAGCTCGATGCCCGCGATCAGGCCGATGTCGCGGATGTCGATCACGTTGGGCAGGCCGCGCAGGCCGTGCGCCGCCTCCTGCCAGTAGGGCTCGATCGCGCGGGCGCGGCCGGGCAGGTCCTCGGCCCGGTGCAGGTCGAGGGTGGCGATCGCCGCCGCCGCCGCCAGCGGGTGGCCGGAATAGGTGTAGCCGTGGAACAGCTCGATCCCCGAGGGCGTGCCGCCCACGATGGCGTCGTAGATGCCGCCGCGCACCGCCACCGCGCCCATCGGCACCGCGGCGTTGGTCAGCCCCTTGGCCATGGTGAGGATGTCCGGCGTCACGCCCAGGCGCTCGGCGCCGAAATTGGCGCCGAGGCGGCCGAACCCGGTGATCACCTCGTCGAAGATCAGCAGGATGCCGTGCCGGTCGCAGATCTCGCGCAGGCGCCTGAGGTAGCCGCGCGGCGGCACCAGCACCCCCGTGGAGCCCGCCACCGGCTCCACCATCACCGCGGCGATGGTCTCGGCGCCGTGCAGCGCGACCAGCCCCTCCAGCGCGTCGGCGAGGTGGGCGCCGTGCTCCGGCTCCCCGCGCGCGAACAGGTTCTCCCCGAGGCCGTGGGTGTGCGGCAGGTGGTCCACATAGGGCAGCAGGGCGCCGAACTGCTTGCGGTTCGGCCCGATGCCGCCCACCGACATGCCGCCGAAGCCGACGCCGTGATAGCCGCGCTCCCGCCCGATCAGCCGCACCCGCGTCCCTTCGCCGCGCGCCTTGTGGTAGGCGAGCGCAATCTTCAGCGCCGTGTCCGCGCTCTCGCTGCCGGAGTTGGTGAAGAAGACGCGGTCGAGCCCCGCGGGCAGGATCTCGGCCAGCCGCGCCGCGGCCTCGAAGGCGACGGGATGGCCGAGCTGGAAGGTCGGCGCGAAATCCATCACCGCCGCCTGGCGCTGGATCGCCTCCACGATCTCCCGCCGCCCGTGGCCGGCGTTGCAGCACCAGAGTCCGGCGGTGCCGTCCAGCACCTCCCGCCCCTCGGGGGTGAAGTAGGACATGCCCTCGGCGCGGGCGAGCAGGCGCGGCGTGCCCTTGAAGTACTTGTTGTCGGTGAAGGGCATCCAGAACGCGTCGAGGTTGTTGGGGCGCGGGATGGAAATCTCGTTCATCGGGGCCTCCGGGCTCGCCGGCCAGGGAACACCCGCCCGGCCCGCCGGGCAAGCGCCCCCGCTCACGGAATTCTGTCCCTCCCCCCCTCCGCCCGGGCGTAGCGTGGCCGGGAACAGGCTCGGGGGCGCCGCGCCCCCGGAGGAGGTCGGAATGGCCGCCAGCCCGGCAATCGCCAACCCGCTCCTGCGCTACTGGCACGGTCAGGGCAGGCTGGCGCCGCTCTACTGGGGCTGGGGAGTCGCGGGCAGCGTCGTGCTCGCCCTGCTGGTGGCGGGGCCGCCGCTGCTCGGCCTGGCGGGGCTCGGCTGGGCGCTCGCCGGCATCGCCCTCGGCGCCGCCTACACCGTCTGGATCCTGGTCTCGATCTGGCGCTGCGCCGAGAACATCGAGAACCCCGCCCCCCTCGGCATCCCGCGCGAGGCGCTGACCTGGATGGCGCGCTGGCTGACCGTCGGCTGGGCGATCAACGCCGCGGGCATGTCGGTGCTGCTGCTCGAGGCCCTTCTGTTCGGCCCGCCGCTGCGCTGAGGCGCGGCCTTCGCCGGCCGCGCCGGGCGTGGCAATGTGCCGCCCGGCCGGGAAGGAGGGCGCGGGCATGGCGGAGGGTCGGCTGGTCATCGGCAACAGGCGCTACTCCTCCTGGAGCCTGCGCGGCTGGCTGGCGGTGCGGCTGGCCGGCCTCGAGGTGGAGGAGCAGGTGATCCCGATGGGCGCGGACGGCACGCCGGCGATCCGCGCCGCCACGCCCGCCGGGCTGGTGCCCTATCTGGAGCACCGCGGCGCCCGGGTGTGGGAGAGCATCGCCATCGCCGAGTACTGCGCCGAGCAGGCGCCCGGCCTCTGGCCCGAGGACCGCGTGCTGCGCGCCCAGGCCCGCTCCGTCGCGGCGGAGATGCATGCCGGCTTCCGCGCCCTGCGCCAGGCCATGCCGATGAATCTCGGGCGCGAATTCCCCGGCGGCGGCCGCACGCCGGAGGCGCTTGCCGACATCGCCCGCATCGAGGCGATCTGGCGCGAGGCGCGCGCCGCCTCCGGTGGCCCCTTCCTGTTCGGACCGCGCTTCGGCCTGGCGGACGCCATGTACGCCCCCGTGGTCACCCGCTTCCTCACCTGGCGGCCGGAGATCGCCGCCGACACGCGCGACTACGTCGCCGCCGTGCGCACCCACCCGCTGGTGGCGCGCTGGTACGCCGAGGCGCTGGCCGAGCCGGACGCCTGGCTGCTCGACAAGTACGAGAACCCGTCGGGCCGGGGCGGCCCGGCATGAGCGCGGCCGTCGCGCTCGACCATGTGGGGGTGGCGGGGCACGACCTCGACGCCCTGGCCCTGACCTATGAGCGGCTCGGCTTCGCCCTCTCCCCCATGGCGCGGCAGAGCGGGCGGCGCGCGCCCGGGGCGCCGGTGGAGGCCTTCGGCACGGCGAACCGCTGCGCCTTCCTCCGCCACGGCTACATCGAGCTGATCGCGGTGGTGGATCCCGGCCGCTTCGCCAACGGGCTCGACCGCTTCCTCGCCCGCCATCCCGGCCTGCACATCCTCGCCCTCGCCATGCAGGACGAGCAGGCGAACCTGGCGCGGCTGCGCGCCGGCGGGGTGGACCTGCCCGGCATCGCCCATCTCGAGCGCCCGGTGGAGCCGGGCGGTCCCACCGCACGCTTCGCCCGGCTGCCACTGCCGGATGCGCCCGAGGGCAGGCTGCAGCTCATCCGCCACCTGACGCCGGAGCTGGTCTGGAATCCGCGCTGGATGGGCCATGCCAACCGGGCGGAGGCGCTGATCGGCGCGATCCTGGTCGCCGATCCGGCCGCCGAGACGGCGGCGCGCCTCTCCCGCCTCGCCGGCCTGCCGCTGGAACCCGACCCGGCGGGCGGCTTCCTCCTGCCCCTGCCCGGCGCCGAGGGGGCGGCGGGGCCGTTCTCGCCCGAGCTGCGCACCACCGTCCGCATCCTGGAGCCCGCCGCCCTGCCCCGGGTGCTGCCCGGCGTGACCATCCCTTCCCTTCCCTTCATCGCCGGCATGGTGGTGCGCACGGCGGACGGCAACGCCGCGGCCCGGCGCCTGCTGGCGGCGGAGGGCATCCCGGCGGTGGAGGCGCCGGAGGGGCTGATGGTGCCGCCCGAGCACGCGGCGGGCGCGGCGGTGGTCTTCGCGCCGTGACCCCCCGCCTCGCGCCGGAGGCGCGGGCGATCGGCCGCTCGCTCCGCCTCTACTACCCGCCCGGGCGCGCCGCGCGGCTGGACGCTTTCCACCGGCGCTTCCTCTCCCCCGGGGATCTCGCCTTCGACATCGGCGCCCATGTCGGCGACCGCACGGCGAGCTTCCGCCGCCTCGGCGCCCGGGTGGTGGCGGTGGAGCCGCAGCCGCGCCTCGCCCGGCTGCTGCGGCTGCTGTTCGGCCGCGATCCGGGCGTGGCGCGGGTCGCCGCCCTGGTCGGGGCGGCGGAGGGCGAGGCGGTGCTGCGGCTGAACACCGCCAACCCGACCGTCGCCTCTGCCAGTCCCGCCTTCCTCGCCGCCGCCGAGGGCGCGCCGGGCTGGGAGGGGCAGCGCTGGGACGCGGCCCTCTCCCTGCCCGTCACCACGCTGGATGCGCTGGCGGCGGCGCACGGGCGGCCCGACTTCGTCAAGATCGACGTCGAGGGCTACGAGGCGGAAGCGCTGGCCGGCCTCTCCTTCGCTCCCCGCGCCCTGTCCTTCGAGTTCACCACCATCCAGCGCGCGGTGGCGGAGGCGGCGCTGCGCCGCCTCGCCGCGCTCGGCTACCGCGCCTTCAACGCCTGCCTCGGCGAGGGCATGGCATTCGCGCACCCCCTGCCCCTGGATGCGGCGGCGATGTCGGGCTGGATCGCGGCCCTGCCGGCCGAGGCGAATTCCGGCGACGTCTATGCCAGCCTGGAGCCGGGGCGGATCATGGCCTAGAGCCGTTTCCACTCGGCCATGAACGCGGAAACGGCTCCAGCCCATTGTTCGTAGAGCAGAGTCACGCTCCCGGCCGTTTCCGGCCGGACGCGTGAGGCCGCGCCGAGAACACCAGGGCGGTCTACGCGAGCGCAGCCGGGTGGAAGCGGACCCGGGGAATGGGCGGTCCGCCCCCCGGTAGGCCGTCAGCCGCGGGCCGGGCGCGGCGGATCGGGCGCGGCGCCGGCCGGGTCCTCCGGCCAGTGGTGCTTCGGATAGCGCCCGCGCATCTCCTTCCGCGCCTCCTGCCAGCCGCCCTTCCAGAACCCCGCCAGATCGCCGGTGAGCGCAATCGGCCGTCCGGCGGGGGAGAGCAGCGCCACCTGCAGGGGCACCCGCCCCTCCGCGAGTGGCGGCAGCCCGGCCAAGCCGTAGAGGTGCTGCGCCCGCGCCTCCAGCGTCGGCGGGTCGCGCGCATAGTCCACCGCGGCGCTGCGCCCCGCCGGCAGGGCGAGGCGCGCGGGCAGCGCCGCGTCCAGCCGCCGGCGCCGCTCCCAGCCCAGCATCCCGGCCAGGATGGCATGCAGGTCGAGCCCGGCGAGGTCGGCGAGGCGGGAGAGCCCGTGCAGGTGCGGCGCCAGCCATGCCTGCGCCGTCGCGACCAGGGCGGCGTCGGAGAGGTCGGGCCAGTCCTCGCCCTCGACGCGCCGCATCCATCCCACCCGCGCCTGGAGCTGGCGCGCAGCCTCGGTCCAGGGCAGGTCGCGCAGCCCGCGCTCCGCCGCCGCGGCGGCAAGGGCGGCGGCCATGGTGGCGGGATCCGGATCGGGGAGCGGCGCCTCCTCCAGCACCAGCGGGCCGAAGCGCAGGCGCCGCCGCGCCAGCACGGCGCCGGCGCGGGCGTCGAAGGCCACCCCGGCCTCGCGCCGGAAGCGGTCGGGGAAGCGCGCCTCCAGCACCGCGCGGTCCAGCGGCGCGGCCATGCGGATGCGCGCCTCCGTCCCCTGCAGCGCCAGGTCGGCCACCGCCAGCAGCGGCGCCTTCGCCAGCGGGTCGGTGGCGGGCAGCCGCGCCCCCTGCCCCGAGGCGAGGCGGAAGGCACCGTCCATCACCCCGCGCCGCGCCGCGATCCGGTCCGGGAAGCCGGCGGCGAGCAGCGCCCCGGCATCGCCGGCGGGTGCCGTCGTGCCGTGCAGGCCGAGACGGCGCCGGTGCAGCGCTGCGGCGCGGCGGATGCGTTGCAGCGCGCCGCGATCGAGGCCCGGATGGTCGCCGCCATGCAGCAGGTCGAGGCGGAGGCGGATGTCGCTCGGCGCCGCGTCGCGCGCGGAGGCGGATGGCCGGATCGGGTCGCGCTCCTCCAGCAGCGCGGCAAGGTCGGCGGCGAGCGCCCTCTCTCCCGGCGTCTCCGCCGCGGCGAGCATCCGCGCCAGGCGGGGATGGGCGCCGAGGCGGGCCATGCGCCGCCCCATGGGCGTGATCCGCCCCGCCTCGTCCAGCGCGTCGAGGTCGCGCAGCAGGGCCTGGGCGGCGGCGAGCGCGCCGGCCGGCGGGGGGTCGAGGAAGGGCAGCGCGGCGGGTTCGGCGCCCCAGGCGGCGCAGTCCAGCAGCAGGCCGGAAAGCTCCGCCTCCAGGATCTCCGGCCGGTCCTGGGGCGCGAGGCCGCGGTGCAGCGCCTCGGTCCAGAGGCGGATGGCGAGGCCGGGGGCGGTGCGGCCGGCGCGGCCGGCGCGCTGCTCCGCCGCCGCCTTGCTGATCCGCACCGTGGCGAGGCGGGTGAGGCCCGTGGCGGGGTCGAGGCGCGGGGCGCGGCGGAAGCCGCCATCCACCACGATGCGCACGCCCGGCACGGTGAGCGAGGTCTCGGCGATCGAGGTCGCCAGCACCACCTTGCGCCGCGCGGAGGGGGAGAGCGCGCGGTCCTGCTCGGCCGGCGGCAGCTCGCCATGCAGCGGCAGCACCTCCGCGTCGAGTCCGGCAAGCCGCTCGGCGGTGCGGCGGATCTCCCCCCAGCCGGGCAGGAAGGCGAGCAGGTCGCCCGGATGGGCGCGCAGCGCGGCGCGGATGGCGGCGGCCATCGCCTCCGGCAGGTCGCGCGCATCGGCCAGGTCGCGGGGGCGGTGCTCGATGGCGACGGGGTGGGCGCGGCCGAGGCTCTCCACCACCGGCACGCCGCCCATCAGCCCGGCGAAGGCGGCGCCGTCGAGGGTGGCGGACATCGCCAGCAGTCGCAGCTCCGGCCTGAGCGCGCGCTGCAGGTCGAGGCAGAGGGCGAGGGCGAGGTCGGTGTCGAGGTTGCGCTCATGCGCCTCGTCGAACAGCACGGCGGTGACGCCCTCGAGCCCCGGATCGGCCTGCAGCCGGCGCACCAGCAACCCCTCCGTCACCACCTCCACGCGCGTCGCCGGCGAAACGACGCGATCGAGGCGGGTGGCGAGGCCGATGGTGGCGCCGAGCGGCTCGCCCAGCAGCCCGGCCATGCGGCGGGCGGCGGCGCGGGCGGCGACGCGGCGCGGCTCCAGCACCAGCAGCCTGCCGCCCGCGGCCCAGGGCTCGTCCTTCAGCGCCAGGGGAACGAGGGTGGTCTTGCCGGCGCCGGGCGGAGCGACCAGCACGGCCCCCGCCCCCTCGCGCAGCGCCGCGGCCAGGGCGGGCAGCGCCTCGGTCACCGGAAGTTCGGGGAGCATGGGCAGGGCATAGGGCAGATCCCGTTCCGGTGGAATCGCCCGGACGGGCGAAAAGGGCCGCCCATCGGGAGGCCGGGCATGTGCCGTGGGCCGGGGCGAACGGGGAATGCCCGGGGGCGGAGGCGGCGCCGGGGGCTACCGCGGCGGCGCCCCCCGGGCCATATGCGGCACCGCAATGGAGGGATCGCCCCCGGCGGCAACCGGCCGGGCGCGCGGCCCGCCCCGCGGACAACCGAGAGGGGGCCGCGCCGCGCGCCCGGACGTGGCCCCGGAGAGGACGGATCGATGCCCATGGACGCGCTTCCCGTCGCCAGCAAGGTCAGGGTCACCGCCATTCCCGGGGACGGGATCGGGCCGGAGGTGATGCGCGCCACCCAGCAGGTGCTCGCCGCCGCCGGCGCGCGGGTGGAGTGGGAGGAGGCGGTGGCCGGCGCCGAGGCCTTCCGCAAGGGCATCGCCTCCGGCGCGCCGCAGGAGACGCTGGAGTCCATCGCCCGCACCGGCGTGGTGCTGAAGGGGCCGCTCGAGACCCCCGTCGGCCACGGCGAGAAGTCGGCCAACGTGACGCTGCGCAAGGTGTTCGAGATGTACGGCAACATCCGCCCGGTGCGGGAGCTGCCCGGCATCCGCACCCCCTTCAGCGGCCGGGGGATCGACTTCGTGGTGGTGCGCGAGAACGTGGAGGACCTCTACGCCGGCATCGAGCACATGCAGACCCCGGGCGTGGCGCAGTGCCTGAAGCTGATCACCGAGGTGGGGTGCGAGCGCATCGCCCGCCTCGCCGCCTGCCTTGCGGTGGCGGAGGGGCGGCGCAAGGTGACGGTCAGCACCAAGGCCAACATCATGAAGCTGACCGAGGGAATGATGAAGCGGGTCGGCGAGCAGGTGCTGGCCGAGTACCCGGAGCTGGTCCACGAGCACATGATCGTGGACAACTGCGCCCACCAGATGGTGATCCGCCCCGAGCAGTTCGACGTCGTGGTCATGACCAACATGAACGGCGACATCCTCTCCGACCTCGCCGCCGGGCTGGTGGGCGGGCTCGGCGTCGCCCCTTCCGCCAATCTCGGCGACGAATGCGCGATGTTCGAGGCGGTGCACGGCTCGGCGCCGGCCATCGCCGGCAAGGGCGTGGCCAACCCGACGGCGCTGCTGCTCTCGGCGGTGATGATGCTGCGCCACATCGGCGACTTCGACACGGCGGCGCGGATCGAGCACGCGCTCTACGTGACGCTGGAGGAGGGGCGGGACCTCACCGGCGACATCGCCCCGGAGGGGGAGGGCGCGCCGACCGCGGCCTATGTGGAGCGCGTGATCGCCAATCTCGGCCGCGAGAGCGACAGGGTGCCGCAGCGCGCCTACCGCCCGATCGCGCTGAAGAAGTGGCCGCAGATCACCTGGTACAAGGCCGCCACCACGCGCGAGCTGGTGGGGGTGGACGTGTTCGTGGAGAGCGAGCGCGACCCGCGCGCCATCGGCATCACCCTGCAGGCGGCCGCCGAGGGCAGCGCCTTCACGCTGAAGATGATCTCCTCCCGCGGCACCCAGGTCTGGCCGGAGGCGGCGGGCCACACCTTCCTCGTGGACCATTTCCGCGCCCGCTTCCTGTTCCGGGAACCGCCCAAGGGCGACGCGGTGGCGGAGATCACCGATCTGCTCACCCGCATCGGCCGCCAGCACCGCTGGATGCACCTCGAGAAGCTGCAGCGCTTCGACGGGGCGGACGCCTACACCAAAGCGCAGGGCGAGGGCTGAACCGCCGCGGAGCCGGGCGGTTCCACCCGGCCCGGTTGCGCGGTATGCCTCCCCGCGCCGCCAGCAGTGGAGAAGACCGGATGAGCATCACGCCCCTGCCCGACCGCCGCGAGGAGCCCGCCCGCCGCCCGACGCGGGAGGAGGCGGAGGCGGCGGTGCGGACCCTGCTGCTCTGGGCCGGCGACGACCCGGAGCGCGAGGGGCTGCGCGACACCCCCGCCCGCGTGGTCCGCGCCTACGAGGAGTTCTTCGCCGGCTACGCCGTGGACCCCGTGGCGCTGCTCGAGCGCACCTTCGAGGAGGTGGAGGGCTACGACGAGATCGTGCTGCTGCGCGGCATCCGCCTCGAGAGCTACTGCGAGCACCACATGGTGCCGATCCTCGGCCGCGCCCATGTCGCCTACCTGCCGAACCACCGCGTGGTCGGCATCTCCAAGCTGGCGCGGGTGGTGGAGGCCTATGCCAAGCGGCTGCAGATCCAGGAGAAGCTGACGGCGCAGATCGCCAACACCATCAACGAGGTGCTGCAGCCCAAGGGTGTCGCGGTGGTGATCGAATCCGAGCACCAGTGCATGACCACGCGCGGCGTGCACCAGAGCGGCACGGTGATGGTCACTAGCCGCATGCTCGGCGCCTTCCGCGATGACGCGAACACCAGGCGCGAGCTGCTGGCGCTGATCAAGGGCCAAGCTTGAGGGCAGCGGCGGGCGCCGGCACGGGCGGCGCCCGCCCGGGCGGTCAGGCCTGCACCAGCGGACAGCCGCCCTCGTTCAGAGGGCGGAAGGCCTCCTCTGCCGGGATGGTGACGGCAAGGCGGTACACGTCTCCCGGATAGCGGCTCTCCTCCGGGCGCTTCACCTCGTAGAGATGGCTCGGGTGGATCTTCCGCCCGTCCTCGCGCACGCGACCCTGGCCATAGGCGTCATCGTCGGTCGGCATGCGCTTCATCAGCGCCACCACCTCCCGACCCGAGGCCTTGGCGCGCGCTACGCCGAGCTCCTTCACCGCCTTCAGGTAGTGCAGCACGCCGGAGTAGTTGCCGGCGTGCACGTAGTTGGGGAACACCGTCTCGCCGAGGCGCTGGCGCTGCTGCAGGCGGCGGGTGAAGGCGCGGGTGCGCTCGTCCTGATCCCAGTAGAAGGTCTCGGCGATGAACATGCCTTGCATGGTCTGCATCCCGGCCGCCATCACGCCGGTGACGGAGCCGATGATCGCGGCCAGCCGCATCGGGTTGTTGCCGCGCGTCAGGCCGAATTCCTGCGCCTGCTTCACGCAGTTCACCAGGTCGTCGCCCGCCATGGCGAGGCCGAGCACCTTGGCGCGGGAGGCGCGGGCCTGCAGCAGGAAGGCGGAGAAGTCCGTGGTCTGCGGGAAGGGATAGGCGGAAGCGCCGAGCACCCGCCCGCCGGCAGCCTCGATGAAGCGGGAGGTATCGCGCTGGATGGCGTGGCCGAAGGCGTAGTCGGCGGTGATGAAGTACCAGCTGTCGCCGCCCATGCGCGTCAGCGCGGTGCCGGAGGTGTTGGCGAAGCACCAGGTGTCGTAGGACCAGTGGATGGTGTTCGGCGTGCAGGCCCGTCCCGTCAGGTCGGAGGTGGCGGCCGAGGCGTTCAGGTGCACCTTGTCGCGCTCGACGCAGATCGGGTTGATGCCGAGCGCGATGGCGCTGTTGCCGACATCGGTCACCACATCCACGCCGCGGGTGTCGAACCACTGGCGCACGATGTTCAGCCCGACATCCGGCTTGTTCTGGTGGTCGGCGGCGATGACCTCGACGCGGATCCCAGGATTCTCGGCCGTGAACTCCTCCACCGCCTGGCGCACGCAGGCGACCGAGACCGGGCCGGTGACGTCGCGGTAGGGGCCGGCGAGGTCGGTGAGGACGCCGATACGAATCACCTCCTGCGGGCTCTGGGCGCGCGCGGCGGCAAAGGGCAGGGCGGCAGCGGTGCCGAGCAGGGCACGGCGGGAGAGCGGCATGGACGTTCCTCCGGTTGGTGGGAGATGTGGGGAGGCACCCTAACCAGTTGACCGGCCGGCTGCGAAGGGGTTTGACCGCAGCGGCCTTCTGCGAATTTTGTAGGCAAATTTCTAGTCTTTTGCACTTTAATTAAGCTTATTTTGTTTTTTTGCCTATAAGCAGTGCAATTTTCTAGGCTCGCCATTGGCTTGGCCTCTGCAGGAGGAGAAGCCTGTGATGCCCATCCCTGGCCAAGTCCTACTGCAAGCACGCAACGGGAGACCGCGCGCAATGAGCCTCACCATCGGTCGACGGAACCTGCTCCGCGGCGCCGGGGGTCTCGCTGCCTCCGCCCTGCCTTACGACTTGGCGCTGGCACAGACTATGCCCGGCACCACTCTAAGGGTCGGCATGACCGCTTCCGCCGTCCCGCTTGCCAATGGCGTGCCGGACCAGGGCGGCGAAGGCCACCGTTTCATGGGCATCACACTCTATGACCAACTCGTGCAATGGGACCTCTCGCGCGCCGACGTGCCCGCGGTGCAGCGCCCTGGCTTG
This sequence comes from Crenalkalicoccus roseus, assembly GCF_004761865.1. Lineage (GTDB taxonomy): Bacteria > Pseudomonadota > Alphaproteobacteria > Acetobacterales > Acetobacteraceae > Crenalkalicoccus > Crenalkalicoccus roseus. Next base: position 18,999 of record NZ_SJDM01000053.1, read on the forward strand.
GCCACTGCCTGGAAGGTGGACCCCGAGGACCCACGCCGTTGGATCATCACCCTCCGCGAGGGTGTGCGTTTCCACGATGGCAAAGTGATGACGGCAGAGGATGTCGTCTTCTCCTATGACCGTGCCTTCCGTCCCGACGCGCCGCATTTCGATCCGCGCGCCGCGGCCCAGGCACGCATCCGCATGCCAACGATCGCCGCTTGGCGCGCGGAGGGAGAGCATACCTTCATCCTGGAGACCACCCGGCCCGACAGCTTGGTTCCTTTTGGCCTTACCTGGGTCGGCATCACACACCGCGGTGCCTGGGAGGCGGCAGGACGGGATTGGGACCGCTTCATGCAGCGTGCCGTAGGCACCGGTCCATGGAAGCTGGAAAGCTTCTCCATCCGAGAGCGCTGCGTCATGGTGCGCAACCCCGACTACTGGGATCCGAACCGTATCCCCCGCACCGACCGCCTTGTCCTAATGCCACTGCCGGAGGCGAACACACGGGTCGCGGCACTGCGGTCGAACCAGGTGGACTTCATCGAGGCCCCGCCCCCCGACGCCATCGCGTCTCTGCGCCAAGCCGGCTTCCAGATCGTTTCAAACCGGTACCCGCACAACTGGACTTGGCACTTCAGCATGGTGGAGGGCTCGCCCTGGCGTGACATCCGCATCCGTCGCGCCGCCAACCTCGCGGTAGACCGCAAGGGAATGAAGAACATGCTAGGCGGCATGATGGTGGAGGGCGCAGGGCTGGTGCCGCCTGGGCATCCCTGGCATGGCGCCCCACAAGATCCGGTGCGCACAGACTTTGCGGAGGCAAAGCGGCTGATGGAGGAGGCCGGCTTCTCGCAGCGCCGACCGCTGCGCACCCGCGTCGCCATCTCTCCCTCCGGTTCGGGGCAGATGCAACCCTTGCCGATGAACGAGGCTGTGCAGCAGAACCTGAAGGACATTGGCATCGAAGTCACTTTCGAGGTGATCGAGTGGAACGCCCTGCTCGGGATCTGGCGGGAAGGAGCAAAAGCGCCCTCGAACCGCGGCGTTTCCGCCATCAACATCTCCTACGGGGCGTTCGACCCCTTTACTTTCGCCATTCGCTTCCTGAAGACCGACATGGTGCCACCGGTCTCCAACAACTGGGGTTACTTTAGCGATCCTGACTACGACGCATTGATGGACCGCATCTACGGCACCTTCGATCCGGACGCGCAAGAGCGGCTGCTGCAGCGCTTGCACGAGAAGCTGGTGGATGATCGCCTGTTTCTCTTCGTTGCGCATGACATGAACCCGCGCGCACTGAGCCCGCGCGTGCAGGGGTTTGTGCAGGCGCAGTCCTGGTTTCAGGACTTGACGCCTATCAGCATGCGCTGACGTGCCGCCGCTCAGCGCTCGGGGAGCCACACTTCCAGCGTTTGAGGGGCCGGTGAGGGTTCGTAGGCGCGGAAATCCTGGATCACCCAGCCCCGGCCGAGGCGCCCAGCCAACCGCGCGGCGGCGGCCGCGTCGTCGTCGTGGAAGTAGCGCACCACGCGCTGCGTGGGCACGCCGGGAACGCCGCGCAGCTCCGTCACCTGGAAGCCGCCGCCGCGCAGCGCTCGCGCCGCGGCCTCGGCGGCCTCGCGGGCCGTGTCGGAGCCGGCGCGGTAATGCACGAACACCCGCGGCGTCGCGGCCGCCGGGCGGGGCGGTGAGGCCGCCGCCGGGGCGGGCGGGGGCGGCGCCGCCGGAGCC
>NZ_SJDM01000054.1 GCF_004761865.1 Crenalkalicoccus roseus
GGCAGCCGCGCCGGGTCGCTGAACAGCCACAGGCGCGGCAGCGGCCGCCCCCGCCGGTCCCCCGCCGGCCGGAGGCGGCGCGCCGCCGCGGCGAGCCTGCCCTCAGCCCGCGCCGGCATGGCGCGACGCGCCGGCCGAATCGGCGCGCCCTGCGCGTGCCGGCCGGAAATGCGCTAGCCTCGGCATCCCATGAGCACCGCCCCCGCTTCCGTCATCGCCGCCAACCTCGCCCGGGCGAGGGAGAGAATCGCCGAGGCCTGCGCGCGCGCCAACCGGAAGGCGGAGAGCGTCACCCTGGTCGCCGTCTCCAAGACGCAGCCGGCCGCGGCGGTGGCGGCGGCACTCGCCGCCGGGCAGACGGTGTTCGGCGAGAACCGGGTGCAGGAGGCGGCGGCGAAGTTCCCCGCCCTCCGCGCCGACTGGCCGGCGCTCCGCCTGCACCTGATCGGCGCTTTGCAGACCAACAAGGCGCGCGACGCGGTGCGCCTCGCCGACGTGATCGAGAGCCTGGACCGCCCCCGCCTCGCCGCCGCCCTGGCCGAGGCGATGCGGAAGGAGGGGCGGCAGCCGGCGCTGCTCGTGCAGGTGAACACCGGCGACGAGCCGCAGAAGGCCGGCGTGCCACGCGCCGAGGCGGAGGCCTTCCTGCGCGCCTGCCGCGAGGAGCACGGCCTGCCGGTGCGGGGGCTGATGTGCATCCCCCCCCTGGCCGAGGATCCGCGCCCGCATTTCGAGTATCTGGCGGGGCTGGCGGCGCGGCACGGCCTGCCGGTGCTCTCCATGGGCATGAGCGCGGATTTCGAGGTCGCGATCGCCTGCGGCGCCACCCATGTGCGGCTCGGCACCGCGATCTTCGGCGCGCGCGGCTGAGACGGGCGGGAAGGCGGCGCATGGCCGCCCTCCCGCCCAAGGCGGGCCCTAGACGTTGGCCCCCTCGATCACGTTGCCGAAGCGCACCCAGGAGCGGCCGTCCCAGCGCTGGAGCTGCATCTGCCGGATCACGTTGTAGTTGTCCGGCTGGCTCTGCACCTTGATGCCGGGCAGCAGCACCGGGATGTCCATCGGCGCGATGCTCGTCGCCTGGCGCATCACGTTCTGGCGCGAGAAGTCGTTGCCGCACTGGCGCAGCACGTGGATCATCGTGGTGCCGACGCCGTAGGCGTAGGTGTAGTTGTTGTCGGTGAGGTCGGCATCCGGCAGGTAGCGCCGCATGAACTCCCGCCACTCGTTCATGCCCGGATCGTCGGCCCAGGCGGGATCGGACTGGTCCTTACGATAGTCCGAGGTGATCAGGCCGACGCCCCTCTCCGGCCCGGCGGGCTGCATCACCGCGCCGACCGAGATCGAGACGTTGGTCATGAAGAACATGGGCCGCCAGCCCATGTCGAAGACGCGGCGGATCGCCTGGGCGGCGAAGCGCGGCACCACGCCGCAGATCAGCACGTCCGCGCCGGTGGCCTGGAGCTGCACGATCTGGCTGTCGATCGTCGGGTCCGTGACCTCGTTGGTGGCGGTGCGCACCATGCTTGAGAAGCGCTGCCCCAGCACGTCCTGAACGCCGTGCAGGTAATCCTTGCCGAAATCGTCGTTCTGGTAGAGCAGCGCGATGCGGGCGTCGGGCTTCTGCTCCAGGATGTACTTGGCGTAGATCTGCGCCTCGACGCGGTAGCTCGGCTGCCAGCCGATGGTCCAGGGATACTCCTTCGGGTTCGCCCACTTGTCGGCGCCGGTGGCGAGGAACAGGTGCGGGATGCGCCGCTGGTTGACGTATCGGTGGATGGCGCTGTTGGTCGGCGTGCCGAGCTGGTTGAACAGGAAGGCGACGCGGTCCTGCTCCACCAGGCGCCTGGTCTGCTCCAGCGTGCGCGGCGGCTGGTAGCCGTCGTCGTAGACGATGAAGCGGATCCGCCGCCCGCCGACGCCGCCCTGCTCGTTCAGCCTCTGGAACATGGCCTCGAGGCAGCGCGAGATGACGGAATAGGAGGAGGCCGGGCCGCTCAGCGCGTTGGTGCTCCCGATGCGGATCTCGTTCGCCGTGACGCCGGGCGTCTCCTGCGCCGGAGCGATGTTGGGCATGGCGAGCCCGGCGGCGCCGATCGTGGCGCCGGCGAGCAGGGTGCGGCGGGTGGTGGTGGTCATGTGCGTCTGCCTCCCAGTCTGCGTCACTACCCCCGCGGCCCGAAGGCGCGCGCCCAGAGCCGGCGCAGCAGCCCCGCGAAGCCGTCGGGCATCACGAACAGGAACAGGATCAGGATGACGCCGTAGATCACGCCCGGCGCCGAGCGGGAGATCGCCTCGGCGATGTTCGGCACGAACACCACGAACAACCCCCCGAACAGGGAGCCGAGGATGGAGGCGATGCCGCCCGCCACCATGCCGACGAAGAGCGTGATCGAGACGAAGAAGGTGAAGCTGTCGGGCGCCACGTATTCCACCGCCACGGCGGAGAGCGAGCCGGCAACGCCGGTGATCGTGGCGCTGACCGCGAAGGCGCGGGTCTTGAGCGAGGCGATGTCCATGCCCATCGCCTCGGCGGCCGTCGGGTGGTCGCGCGTCGCCATCAGGGCCCGCCCGATGCGGCTGCGGATCAGGTTCCAGGCCAGCAGGTACATCAGCGCGGCGATGACCAGCACCACCACGTACATCCACCGGTCGGGGGAGAGCGGCAGCCAGGACGGCGGATCGGGCTTCAGCAGGAACAGGCCCTGTACCCCGCCGGTCCAGCCCTCCAGCGCCCTGTGCTTGAGGAGCTGCGGCACGGCGACGGCGAGCGCGAAGGTGGTCAGCGCCAGGTAGAGCCCGTGCAGCCTGAGCGCCGGAAAGCCGATGCAGAAGCCGATGGCGGCGCAGACCAGGGCGGCCACCGGCAGGGTGGCCCAGAACGACCAGTCGAAATGCGCCATCAGGATCGCGGTGGCGTAGGCGCCGACCGCGAAGAAGGCGCCGTGGCCGAGCGAGATCTGACCGCTGTAGCCGGTGACGATGTTCAGCCCCAGAACCGCCACCGCGTAGATGATCGCCATGGTGAGCTGGAACAGGGGGAAGCTGTCCAGCACCCAGATCGGCGCCAGCGCCGCCGCCGCGCCGAGCAGCACGATGGCCGCCCTCTGCCAGCCGGCGATGCTCCGCTGCGCCGGGGCCCTGACCATCGGAGCGGAGGCGGGGATCCCCTTGCTCGCGCTCATGCCGCTACACCCGGCTCAGCACGACGCGGCCGAACAGGCCGGAGGGGCGGATGACCAGCACGCCGATGATGATGATCAGCGCCACCGTCAGCTTCAGCTCCGTCCCCACCACATAGGCGCCGGCCAGATTCTCCAGCACTCCGACGGCGAAGCCGCCGAGCACCGCGCCCATCGGGTTGTCGATGCCCCCGAGCAGTGCCCCGGCGAAGGCGTAGAGCAAAATGCCAAGCATCATCGTCGGGTCGAGGAACACCACAGGAGCGATCATCATCCCCGCCACCGCGCCGATCGCCGCGGCGAGCCCCCAGCCGAGCGCCAGCATCCACCCGACGCGGATGCCGACCAGCCGTGCCGAGCGCGGGTTGTAGGCGGCAGCGCGCATGGCGAGGCCCAGCTTGGTGTGCCGGAAGAACAGGTAGACCAGCAGCAGCACCGCGAGCGTCACCGCAGTGGAGCCGAGCTGGTGCGCCGAGACGAGGCCGCCGAACAGCGGCTGGTCGCTCTCGAACGGTGTCGGGAACATCTTCGTGGTGTAGCCGAACACCCACCCGGTCAGGTTGCCGATGATCAGCAGCAGGCCGATGAACACGCCGACATGCGTCAGCACCGGCGCGTTCTGCACCGGGCGCATCAGCAGCCGTTCCACCGCCACGCCGATCAGGAAGGAGACGGCGATGGTGGCGAAGAAGGCCACCCAGTAGGGCATGCCCGCCTGGATGAAGGAGAGCGCGATGAAGGTGGAGAGGGTGGCCATCTCCCCCTGCGCGAAATTCACGTGGTGGGTCGCCTGGTAGATCATGACCAGGGCGAGGGCGAGGGAGGCGTAGATGCCGCCCGTGGCGATGCCGGCGATGATCTGGTGCGCGAGCGCTTCCATGGTGCCTCAGTATCCCAGGTAGGAGCGCCGGATCGCCTCGTCCCGGCGGATCTCCGCCGCCGGGCCGGAGATGACGATGCGCCCGGTCTCGAGCAGGTAGGCGTGGTCGGCGAGCTCCAGGGCGAGGTTGGCGTTCTGCTCGACCAGCAGGATGCCGACGCGCGATTCCTCTCGCACGCGGCGCATGATGCCGAAGATCTCCTCGACGATCAGCGGTGCGAGGCCGAAGGAGGGCTCGTCCATCAGCAGCAGGCGCGGACGCAGCAGCAGTGCGCGGGCAATGGCCAGCATCTGCTGCTCGCCGCCCGAGAGCGTGCCCGCCTGCTGGCGCCAGCGCTGCCTGAGGCGCGGGAACAGCGCCCACATGCGCTCGAAATCGGCCTGGACCTCCGCATCGCGGCGGATGTAGGCGCCGAGGCGGAAATTCTCCTCGACCGTCAGCTCCATGAAGGTGCCGCGGCCGTCCGGGACGTGGGCGATGCCGCGGCGGGCGATGTCCTCGGTGGCGCGGCCATCTATCCGCTCGCCCCGGAACAGCACCTCCCCGGTGGTGCGGACCATGCCGGAGATGGCGCGCAGCGTCGTCGTCTTGCCCGCGCCGTTGGCGCCGAGCAGTGCGGTGACGCCGCCCTCCTCCACCGTGAAGTCGAGGCCGTGCAGCACCTGCGTCGGGCCGTAGCCCGCGTGCAGGCCCCGCGCCTCAAGCAGCGCGGGCATGCTCGCCCCCGCCGAGATAGGCGCGGATCACCTCCGGATCGCTGCGCACCTCCTCGGGCGTGCCGTCGGCGATCTTCCGCCCGAAATCCAGCGCCACCACCTTGTCGGAGACGCGCATCACCAGGTTCATGTGGTGCTCGACCAGCAGGATGGAGAGGTCGAACTGCCGGCGGATGTCCACGAGCAGCCCGGCCAGCCCGTCCACCTCCTCGTGGTTCAGCCCGCCCGCCGGCTCGTCCAGCAGCAGCAGCTTCGGGCCGCCGATCAGGGCGCGCGCCATCTCCACCCGCTTCTGGGTGCCGAAGGGCAGCGCCGCCACCGGCGTCTCCGCCACCGCCTCGAGGTCGAGCAGCGCGAGCAGCCCTCGGGCGCGATCCTCCATCGCCGCCTCCTCCTGGCGCACCGCGGGCAGGCGCAGCGCGCTGGCGAGGAAGCCCGTGCGCCCGAGGGCATGCGCGCCGGCGAGCACGTTGTCGCGTACCGTCATGCTGCGGAACAGGGCCAGGTTCTGGAAGGTGCGGCCGATGCCGAGGCCGGCCATGCGGTGGCGCGGCAGGGCGGTGATCGGCCGCCCGGCGAAGCGGATCTCGCCCTCGTTCGGGCGGTAGATGCCGTTGATGCAGTTGAACAGCGTGGTCTTGCCGGCGCCGTTGGGGCCGATCAGGCCGCAGATCTGGCGCTCCTCCACGTCGAAGGAGACACCGGCCACCGCCGTGACGCCGCCGAAGCGGACGGCGACGTCGCGCACCTCGAGCAGGGCCATGCCGCCGCCTTACCGCGCGCCGCCGGATGGCCCTGCCGCGCGCCGGCGACGCGGGACGCGACGCTCTTCCCGTTCCATGGACCCTCCCTGCCCTTCCGGTGCCGCGAAGGCCCGGATCCTTTGCCGCTTCGTCGGCATTTGAGCCGGCAAGCCGGGATCGCCGTCAAGGGGCATTTCCGGGCGGGGCGGGGGCGCCTCAGGGCTGCAAGCGGATGCCCGTGCGCTCCACCACCGCGCGGTAGGTCTCGAGCTGGCGCTCCATGAAGGCGCGCGCATCCTCGAGGCTGTTCGGCCCCTGGTGCGGGTCGTGGCCGGCGATCAGCATCCGCTCGCGGATCCGCGGATCGGCGAGCGCGGCGACGAGGGCGCGGTTGAGCGCCTCGGCCACCGGCCGGGGCATGTCGGGAGGCCCGATCAGGAGGAAGAAGCCCCCGTCCTCGAAGCCTTCCACCCCGAGCTCCTTCAGCGTCGGGATGTCCGGGAACAGGGGGAAGCGACGCGTGCCGGCCATGGCGATGCCGCGCACCTTGCCCTCCCGCACCAGCGGCGTGGCGGAGGCGAGCGCCGCGACGCCGAAATGCGTCTCGCCGGTCAGGATGGACTGCAGCATCTGGCTGCCGCTGCGGTAGGGCACGTGGACGAAGCGGTTGCCGACCGCCTGGGCAAGCATCTCGGCGCGCAGGTGCAGCACGCCGCCGACGCCCGAGCTCGCGTAGTTCAGCGTCTCCGGGGGCGCGTTGCGGAGGTGGTTCAGCACCTCCTGCGGGGTCTCGCCAGGGAATTTCCCGGTCACCACCAGGATCGCGGGCGGCGTGCTGATGATGCCGAGATGGGTGAAGTCCCTCACCGGGTCGTAGCGCGTGCCGCCGATCAGCGCCGCCGGCGCGGCCGCGGCGGCGCCGGTCTCGGTGACCATGATGGTGTGCCCGTCGGGCGGCTGGCGCATCAGCCACTCCGTCGCCACCATGCCGGCGGCGCCGGGGCGGTTCTCCACCACGATGCGCGCAGCCGGGCCGAGCTCGGCGGCCATCCTGTCGGCAAGCAGCCGCGCCGCGATGTCGGTGCTGCCGCCCGGCGCGTAACCGGTGACGAGGGTGATCGGCCGCTCGGGGAAGGCCTGCGCCCCCGCCCCAAGGGGCGCGAGCGCAAGGGCAAGGGCAAGCGCAAGGTCGCGACGTCGCATGGGCGTTCCCTCTCCGCTGTCGTTTGGCGCCAGCAGAGCATCGGCGCACACGCCGCGGAAGGGGCGTTGCGGCGGCGGATCGCGCCGCCGCGCCGCTCACTCGAAGCGGTTGGAGCGCGGGAAGCCGTTCGGCGGCGGCTTGCCGGCACCGGCGCGGTTGCCGCGCCAGGGGGCGAGGTCGGTCTCCACGCGCATCCGGTCGCCGAGGCGCCAGGAGAGCCCCTCCTTGCGGAAGAACACCTTGGCGTCGGACAGCCCGCCCTCCCTGTAGGACTGGAGCTGCACGCCGCGGCCGCGCGCCATCTCCGGCACCTGGTCGAGCGGGAACAGCAGCAGCCTGCGGTTCTCGCCGATGACCGCCACGGTGTCGCCCTCGGCCGGGACGCAGAGCAGCGCCTCCCTGCCGGGCTCGGGCAGCAGCACCTGCTTGCCGGTGCGCCGCTCCGCCAGCAGCTCCTCGCCCTTCGCCACGAAGCCCCTGCCGTCGGTGGAGGCGAGGAGGAAGCGCTGCCCCTCGCGGTGGACATGCAGGGCGATGATCTCGTCCTCGTTGGTCAGGTCCACCATCAGCCGCACCGGCTGGCCGTCGCCGCGGCCGCGCGGAATGGCGTCGGCCTTCAGCGTGTAGGAGCGGCCGTTGGTGGCGAAGGCCACGATGCGGTCGGTGGTCTCGGCGTGCAGGAGGAAGCGCAGCGCGTCGCCCTCCTTGAAGCGGAGTTCGGCGTCCTCCGGCAGGTGGCCCTTCTGGGCGCGGATCCAGCCCTTCTCGGAGAGGATGACGGTGATCGGCTCGCGCTCGACGAAGGCCGCCTCGTCCACCAGCACGGCGGGCAGCACGCGCCCGGTCTCGGTGCGGCGCCTGCCGAGCGGCCCGTCGCCGAAGCGCGCGCGGATCGCCTCCAGCTCGCCGGCGATGGCCTCCCAGCGCCTGGCTTCGGACTTCATCAGCGCCTGCAGCGACTTCTGCTCGGCGCTGAGCTTCTTGTGCTCCTTGCGGATCTCCATCTCCTCGAGCCGGCGCAGGGCGCGCAGGCGCATGTCGAGGATGGCGTTGGCCTGGACCTCGGTGAGCGAGAAGGCGGCCATCAGCGCCTCCTTCGGCCTGTCCTCCTCGCGGACGATGCGGATCACCTCGTCGAGGTTGAGGTAGACGATCAGGTAGCCGTCGAGGATCTCGAGGCGCCGCGCGATGGCGGCGAGGCGGTGCTCCGTGCGCCGCACCAGCACCGCGTGGCGATGGTCGAGCCAGGCGCGCAGCACCTCGCGCAGCCCCATCACCCGCGGCGTGCGGTCGGCGTCCAGCACGTTCATGTTGAGGGAGAAGCGGCTCTCCAGCGCGGTGGCGCGGAACAGCGTCTCCATCAGCACGCCGGGATCCACGTTGCGCGACCTCGGCTCCAGCACCAGGCGGACGAGGTCGGTGCTCTCGTCGCGCACATCGGCGAGCAGCGGCAGCTTCTTCTCCTCCATAAGCTGGGCGATCTGCTCGACCAGCCTGGCCTTGGCGACCTGGTAGGGGATCTCCGTCACCACCACCACGTAGCTGCCGCCCCGGCCCTTCTCCACCTCCCACTTCGCGCGCACGCGGAAGCCGCCGCGGCCGGTCTCGTAGGCCTCGCGGATGCTCTCCGGCGGCTCGACCAGGACGCCGCCGGTGGGGAAGTCGGGGCCGGGCAGGTGCCTGAGCAGGTCGGCGGTGGTGGCCTCCGGGTTGCGGATCAGCTCCAGCGCCGCGGCGCAGACCTCGCCGGCGTTGTGCGGCGGGATGGAGGTGGCCATGCCGACCGCGATGCCGCTCGCGCCATTGGCCAGCAGGTTGGGGAAGGCGGCGGGCAGGACGACCGGCTCGCGCTCCTCGCCGTCGTAGGTGGCGCGGAAATCCACCGCGTCCTCCTCGATGCCGGAGAGGAGGGCCTGCGCCACCTCGGTCAGCCGCGCCTCGGTGTAGCGCATGGCCGCGGCGTTGTCGCCGTCGATGTTGCCGAAATTGCCCTGGCCCTCGACCAGCGGGTAGCGCGCGGCGAAGTCCTGGGCGAGCCGGACCAGCGCCTCATAGACCGCCGCGTCGCCATGCGGGTGGTACTTGCCGATCACGTCGCCGACCACGCGGGCGCATTTCTTGAACCCCGCCGCCGGGTCGAGCTTCAGCTGGTGCATCGCCCAGAGCAGGCGCCGGTGCACCGGCTTCAGCCCGTCCCGCACATCGGGCAGCGAGCGCGCCATGATGGTGGAGAGGGCGTAGGCCAGGTAGCGCTCGGACAGCGCGTCGGCGAGGCGGGTGTCCCGCACCTGCCCCCCTTCGGGCAGGCTCGGCAGATCGTCTGGCATTCCGGATTCGCGGTTCGTTCTCGTGGGCGGCCCCAATTACACCGCCCGCTCCGCCGGCGCCACAGCGGAACGCGCCGCCAGGGCCAGCGCCGCCACCCGGTCCTGCAGCAGGGCACGCGGCAGGGGCAGCGGCCGGTGGCGGTGGGCAAAGGCGTCGCGGGCGAGGAAATGCCCGGTCAGGCGCAGCCCGGCCAGCCACTCCGCCGGGCCGGGCGGGGGGTCGTTGGCTCCCGGCCGGTCCGGGCCGAGCAGGAAGGCGGGCAAGGGCAGCAGCCGGTCCCGCCAGGGCTCCCCGGCGGCAGCGGAGACGGCGCGGCCGGTGCGGGGGGAGACCCAGGCGAGGTCCTCCGCCGTCCCGGTCGCGGCACAGCGCGAGAGGTCGAGGCCGTAGCCGAGCTCGGCGAGCAGCCCGGCCTCCCAGCGGATGTAGTCCGCAAGCAGCGCCGGCGCGCCGGCGGGAAGCCGGAGGATGAGGGAAAGCAGGCCATGGAAGGCGCGCGGATGCGGCTCCCGCTCCGGCAGCGCTCCCTCCGCCACCGCGCAGGCGGAGGCGAGCAGCGCCAGCGCCAGCGGGTCCTCCATGGCGAGCGCCGCCGCCGGGTGCGCCAGCTCCCCGCTCAGGCTGCCGAGCTGGTCGGCGAGGCGCGCCACCCAGCGCGCCTCCACCAGGTTCCCCGCCTGCCACACCGCCGCCTGGGCGCGCGAGGCGCCGCCCTTGGCAAGGCCGGCGTGGCGGCCATGCGCCTCGGTCAGCAGAGCGACGATCGCCCCGCCTTCGCCATGCGGGCGGGCACTCAGCACGATGGCGGGGGCCTGCCATTCCATGGCTCAGAAATAGGACGGATCGCGGCAGGCCGGAATCGGCCGGAGGCGCGGATCTCCCCCGCGGGAACGGAGGGCGTCGGCCCTGGCCGTGCGCTGCGCCGCCGCATCCCGCGCGCCCCGGCCGCGTTGCGGGGCGGGAGGGAGGGTCGCATGCGGCAGCCGGAGCGGGACATCCTCGATTGCCTCGTCATCGGCGGCGGGCCGGCGGGGCTGACGGCGGCGCTCTACCTCGCCCGCTTCCGCCGCCGCTTCCTGGTGGTGGACGCCGGCGAGCCCCGCGCCGCCTGGATCCCGGCCAGCCACAACATCCCCTTCTTCGCCGAGGGCATTCCGGGCCCCGAGATCCTGGAGCGGGCGCGGGCGCATCTCGCCCGCTACGGCGCGCACCTCCTGCACGGGCGCGTCGCCGCGCTGCGCCGGGAGGCGGGCGGCTTCGCCGCCGAGGTCGAGGAGGGGGGCGCCACGAGGCGTCTGCGCGCCCGCCACGCCCTGCTCGCCACCGGGGCGGTGGATGTCGAGCCCGACCTGCCCGACCTGCCCGACCTGCCGGACGCGGTGCGCCGCGGCCTGGTGCGCTACTGCCCGATCTGCGACGGCTACGAATCGCGCGGGCGGCGCATCGCCGTGATCGGCCACGGCGCCCGCGGCGCCGGCGAGGCGAGCTTCATCGCCCGCACCTATTCCGACGACGTGACGCTGCTCACCCTCGGGCGGGGCATGGACGACCTCGACCCCGCGCTGCGGCGGCGCCTGGAGGCGGAGGGCGTGCGCATCGTCGAACAGCCGGTCGCGGCGCTGGAGGTGCAGGGCGGGCGCATCGCGGCGCTGCGCACCGGGGGCGGGGAGGAGCTGCGCTTCGACGTGCTCTACTCCGCCCTCGGCCTCACCTACCACACGGAGCTGGCCCGGGCGCTCGGGGCGGCGCACGACCCCTCCGGCGCGCTGCTGGTGGACGAGCACGCCCAGACCACGGTGAAGGGGCTCTACGCCGCCGGCGACGTGGTGCGCGCCATAGACCAGATCGTGGTCGGGATGGGGCACGCCGCCATCGCCGCGACGCACATCCACAACCGCTGCGGGCTGCCGACCCAGGAGGAGCCGGAGGCCTGAGGACGGGCGAGGTGGCCCCGGAAGGCCCGGCGCCACGCCATCCTGCGCCCGCTCGCCCGTTGGCACCCTGGGCCGGGCCCGCCCGGCCGCGTGGCAGGAGGAGATGGGGAACCGCCGTGTCGGGAAGGAGCGGAAGGGCGCGGCTGCGCGTGGTGATCGTCGGCGCCGGCTTCGGCGGGCTGGAGGCGGCGCGGGCCCTGGCGCGCGCGCCCTGCGAGGTGACGCTGGTGGACCGCACCAACCACCACCTGTTCCAGCCGCTGCTGTACCAGGTGGCCACCGCCGCGCTGGCGCCGAACGACATCGCCTGGCCGGTGCGCAGCATCTTCCGCGGCCGGCGCAACGTCACCGTGCTGATGGCCGAGGTCGCCGGCGTGGACACCGCGGCGCGGCGGGTGCGCACCGTGGAGGGGCCGGCCATTCCCTACGACGCGCTGGTGCTCGCCACCGGCGCCACCCACTCCTATTTCGGCCACGAGGAATGGGCCGAGGCGGCGCCCGGCCTCAAGACCATAGACGACGCCACCGACATCCGCCGCCGCCTGCTGCTCGCCTTCGAGCGCGCCGAGATCGCCGCGGACGAGGAGGCGCGGCGGCGCCTGCTCACCTTCGCGGTGATCGGCGGCGGCCCGACCGGGGTCGAGCTCGCCGGCGCCATGGCGGAGCTGGCCCGGCACGCGCTGGCCGAGGAGTTCCGCCATGTGGACCCTCGCCGCGCGCGGGTGGTGCTGATCGAGGCCGGGCCGCGCCTGCTGCCCACCTTCCCCGAGGAGCTGTCCGAGGAGGCGCGGCGCTCCCTGGAGCGGAAGGGGGTGCAGGTGCTGACCGGCACGCGCGTGACCGGCTGCGACCCCGCCGGCGTGCGGTGCGGCGAGGAGCGGATCCCCGCCAGCACCGTGGTCTGGGCCGCCGGCGTCACCGCCTCCCCGGCCGGGGACTGGATCGGGGCGGAACGCGACCGGGCGGGGCGCATCCTGGTCGGCCCCGACCTCTCGGTGCCCGGCCACCCGGAAATCTTCGCCATCGGCGACCTCGCCGCGGTGCGGGACGCCGAAGGGCGCCCGGTGCCGGGCAACGCGCCGGCGGCGAAGCAGATGGGCCGCCATGTCGGCCGCCTGCTCGCCGCGCGCGCCGCCGGACGCCCGGCGCCGCCGCCCTTCGCCTACCGCCACCAGGGAGACCTCGCCACCATCGGCCGCCGCTCCGCCGTGGTCGCCATCGGCCGTTTCCGGCTGCGCGGGCTGCTCGGCTGGTGGTTCTGGGGCATCGCCCATATCTGGTATCTGATCGGCTTCCGCTCGCGGGTCATCGTCTCCTTCGAGTGGCTGTGGAGCTACCTCACCCTGCAGCGCGGCGCGCGGCTGATCACCGGCGCGCCGCCCTCCGTCCCGGCGGCGGCCGGGCGCCGCGAGGCGCGGACGGCCGACCGCGCGCGGGCGTGAGGGTGCCCCGGTTGCGCGGCCGTGTCGCGCATGCGACGAAGGCCCCGCGCCGCCGCGCCTCTGGGCGGCACCGGCCACGGCCCGGAGCGGGCGGCCGGAACGAGGGGGAGGAAGCGCCGGCCGGCAGGGTGGGCGCCTCCGGGCGCCAACATGCAGGCCTGGCGGCGGACGCCGGCCGATGGAGATCAGGATGGCTTCGCCGCGGCGGCCGCTGCTGCTCGTCACCCACAGCGGGACCTTCCACCTCGATGACGTCTTCGCCTATGCCGTGCTGCGCCTGGCGCTCGGCCTGCGGGCAGCCGGGCGCGACCATGCGCTGGTGCGCACCCGCGACGAGGCGGTGATCGCCCGCGCCGACATCGTCTGGGATGTCGGCGCCGTCCACGACCCCGCCGCCGGCCGCTTCGACCACCACCAGCGCGGCGCCCCGGTACGCGAGGACGGCACGCCCTTCAGCGCCGCCGGCCTGGTCTGGCGGGCGCATGGCGAGGCCGCCGCCGCCGCCCTGCTCCGGCCGGAGGGGGAGGCGGAGCACGCCGCCGCGGTGGCGGCGGCGCTGGAGCGCGAGGTGGTGCGCCGCATCGACGAGCTGGACAACGGCGTCGGCCGCCCCGGCGGGGCGCTCGGCCTCTCGGCGCTGATCGAGGATTTCAACCCGCCCTGGGACTCGCCCGCGGTCGGCGACGCGGCGGCCGAGGACGCCGCCTTCCTGCGCGCGGCGGATCTGGTCGAGGCGGTGCTGCGCCGGCGCGCCGCCCAGCTCCGCGCCCGCCTCGCCGCCGAGGCGGCGGTGCTGGCGGCGCATGCCCGCTCGGCCGATCCCCGCGTGCTGGAGCTCGAGCGCAAGATGCCCTGGGAGGGGCCGGTGCTCGCGCACGGCCTGCCGGTGCTCTACGCGGTCTATCCGGTGCCGAACGGCAACTGGATGGTGGATGCCATGCCGCCCGAGCCCGGCGCCTTCGCCCAGCGCCTGCCGCTGCCCGAGGCCTGGGCGGGGCTGCGCGACGCCGAGCTGGCGGCGGCGAGCGGCGTGCCGGACGCCGTGTTCGTGCACACCCGCCGCTTCGTCGGCGCCGCCCGCTCGCGGGAAGGGGCGCTGGAGATGGCGCGCCGTGCGATCGCCCTCGGCGCGCGGGAGGAGGTGCCGCTGGTCGGCTAGAGCGGATCGCGTCCGGCCGGCATCGGCCGCCCGCGGCCGGTTCCGGGGCGATGGGACAGGCCCCTCAGGCCGCGGCGTCCCCGTCCGTCTCCGCGCCGGGGTCGCCCGGCGCCGTCTCCCAGCCGAGGCCGGCGATGTGGACGATGCGCCGCCCGGTGAGGTCGGGGCGGCAGAGGATCGCGCCGCGCTCCTCCATCCAGGCCAGCACGCGCCGCGCCCGGCCCAGCGAGCGGCTGCCATAGGCACGCGCGATGGCGGCGTCTGAGGGGCAGGGCGCGCCCTCCAGCGCCGCGCGGGCGAGCAGCAGGAACACCCCCTGGAGGTCCTCGGGCAGCAGCGGCGCGCGGGCGAGCGCCGCCTGCCATTCCGGGCGCCCCTCCAGCTCGGCGCCGACCCCCGCGCGCCCCACGGCGAGCAGGCGGCGGAAGGCGGGCAGGTCGGGCGGGCGGCCGCCGATGCCCTCGATCCGGCAGCGCACCAGGAAGTCCTGGTAGAGCACCGCGACCGGCCGGTAGGCGGCCTCGGGCTCCGCCAGCACCGCCCGCACCACCGCGCCGATCCGGGCCTCGCGCTCGGCCAGCGCCTCCGGCTCGGTCGGGGCGGCCTCGGCGCGGTCGTGCAGCGGGGCGGGGCGCGCCTGGGCGAGCTGCGCCAGCAGGTCGGGCGCGGGCGGCGGGGGCGGGCGGCGCGGCGCGGCGCGCGGAGCGGGCTCGGGCGGCTGCAGGATCAGCGCCCGCACCTCCTCGGGCGGCGCCTCGGGCAGCGGCGTCAGCTTCGGCGCGGCGCCGCGCGAGGCGGTCTCGGCCGCGCCGATCCTGACCGCGACCGGGCGGCGCGACAGCGCCGGGCCGAGGGCGACGAACTGCCCGCGCTCGAGGTCGCGGAACATCTCCGCCTGGCGCCGCTCCAGCCCCAGGAGGTCGGCGGCGCGGGCCATGTCGATGTCGAGGAAGGTGCGGCCCATCAGGAAGTTCGAGGCCTCGGCCGCGACGTTCTTGGCGAGCTTGGCCAGACGCTGCGTGGCGATGACGCCGGCGAGGCCGCGCTTGCGCCCGCGGCACATCAGGTCGGTCATGGCGCCGAGCGAGGCCCGGCGCGCCTCGTCCGCCACCTCGCCCGCCGCCATCGGGGCGAAGAGCTGCGCCTCGTCCACCACCCCCAGCATGGGCGTCCAGGCATCGCGCTCCGCCGCGAACAGCCCGTCCAGGAAGGCGGCGGCGCGGCGCATCTGCCCCTCGGTGTCCAGCCCCTCGAGGTTCAGCACGACCGAGACGCGGTGCCGCCGCACCCGCTCCGCCGCCACCTGCAGCCCGGCCTCGGAATGCGCCGCGGCGTCGATCACGAGATGGCCGTAGCGTTCGGCGAGGGTGACGAAGTCGCCTTCCGGGTCGATCACCGCCTGCTGCACCCAGGCGGCGCTCTGCTCCATCAGCCGGCGCAGCAGGTGCGACTTGCCCGAGCCGGAATTGCCCTGCACCAGCAGCCGCGTCGCCAGCAGCTCCTCGAGGTCGAGGGTGGCCGGCGCGCCCGCCGCGGTGCGCCCCAGCTCGATGCTGACCGTCATCCCTTCCCCTTGCGGTGGCCACGGACTCGAGGGGCCCGCCCCGTAGGGGGTAAGCCCGGGCGCGACCCTGTCAACGCCCGGCCGGCGCGGCCTGCCGGAGCCGCTCCCGCCCGGCCATGCCTCCGACGGCGGCTCCGGCCCCTTGCCCGTGGGGCGGGGTCACGCGTCCGGCCGGTCCCGGCCGTCCGCGCTCCGTTCCAGCGCCGCGGCGATGGCGTCCTCGGCGCGCTCCAGCCAGACGAATTCCAGCCGGCTGCGCGCATCCTCGGGGATCTCCTCGAGGTCCTTGCGGTTGCGCGCCGGCAGCAGCACCTGCCTGAGCCCGGCGCGCGCGGCCGCGACCGCCTTCTCCTTGATGCCGCCCACCGGCAGCACCAGGCCGCGCAGGCTGATCTCCCCGGTCATGCCCGTGTCGCTCCGCACCGTCCGTCCGGTCAGCAGGGAGACGAGGGCGGTGAACATCGCCACCCCCGCGCTCGGCCCGTCCTTCGGCACCGCGCCGGCCGGGACGTGGATGTGGATGTCCGACTTCTCGAACAGGGCGGGGTCTATGCCGAGCGCCTCGGCGCGGTTCTTGACCAGGCTCAGCGCCGCCTGCGCGCTCTCCCGCATCACGTCGCCGAGCTGGCCGGTGAGGATGAGCTTGCCGCCGCCCGGGGTGCGCGTCGCCTCGATGAACAGGATGTCGCCGCCGACCGGCGTCCAGGCGAGGCCGGTGGCGACGCCGGGCACCGAGGTGCGCATCGCCACCTCGTTCTCGAAGCGCGGCGGGCCGAGGATGGCGGCGAGGTCGGCGGCGTCGATCCGCACCCGCTCGGCGCTGCCCTCGGCGATGCGCACCGCGGCGTGGCGCAGCGCGCGGCCGATCTCGCGCTCGAGGCCGCGCACCCCGGCCTCGCGCGTGTAGGACCGGATGATGGCGCGCAGCGCCTCCTCGGTGATCTCCGCCTGCTCCGGCGCGAGGCCGTTGGCCTCGAGCTGGCGGCGCACCAGGTAGCGCCGCGCGATCTCGAGCTTCTCCGCCTCGGTGTAGCCGCTGAGCTCGATGATCTCCATGCGGTCGCGCAGCGGACCCGGGATGGTGTCGAGCATGTTGGCGGTGGCGATGAACACCACGCGCGAGAGGTCGAAGGGCACGCCGAGGTAGTTGTCGCGGAAGCTGTTGTTCTGCTCCGGGTCCAGCACCTCGAGCATCGCCGCCGAGGGGTCGCCCTGGATGCCGCGCCCCATCTTGTCGATCTCGTCCAGCATCATCACGCAGTCGCGCGCGCCGGCCTTGCGGATGGCCTGGATGATGGTGCCCGGCAGGGCGCCGATGTAGGTGCGCCGGTGGCCGCGGATCTCCGCCTCGTCATGCACGCCGCCCAGGGAGACGCGGGCGAATTTCCGCCCCATGGCGCGGGCGATGGACTGGCCGAGCGAGGTCTTGCCCACGCCGGGCGGGCCGACGAAGCAGAGGATCGGCGCCTTGCCCTGCGGAGCGAGCTTGCGCACCGCGAGGTATTCCACGATGCGGCGCTTGATCTTCTCCAGCCCGAAATGGTCCTCGTCGAGGATGCGCCGCGCCTCGGCGATGTCGATCGGCTTCTCCTCCGGCAGGGTCCAGGGCAGCTCGATCAGCCAGTCGAGGTAGGTGCGGATCATGCCGTGCTCGGGCGAGGCCTCGGGCATCCGCTCGAGCCGGCGCAGCTCCTTGCGCGCCGCCTGCTCCACCTCGGGCGGCATGCCGGCCTTCCCGATCGCCTCTGTCAGCTCCCTGATCTCGGCGGCCTTGCCGTCCTCCTCGCCGAGCTGGCGCTGGATCGCCGCCATCTGCTCGCGCAGCAGCACCTCGCGCTGGCGCTGGTCGAGGCTGGCGCGGGTCTGGCGGCCGATCTCGGCGGTCAGGCGCAGCACCTCGATGCGCTGCGCCAGGGCGCGCGCCACGCGGTCGAGGCGCTCGGTGAGGTCGAGCGTCTCCAGGATCTCCTGCTTCTCCGCCGGCGGCAGGTCGAGATAGGCGGCGACGAGGTCGGCGAGCGGCCCCGCCTGGTCCATCGCCTGCACCGCGCCGACCAGCCCCTCGGGCACCTGCGGCAGGAGCTGCAGCGCCTCCAGCGCCTGGCCCTTCAGGTGCAGCAGCCGCGCCTCGATCTCCGGCGTGCGCCCCTCCGGCTCCTCGATGCGCAGCACGCCGGCGGCGAGGAAGGGGTGGCCCTCGATCCAGTCCAGCACGCGGAAGCGCTGCACGCCCTGGCAGACGAGCTGGTGCGTGCCGTCCGGCGCGGTGATCCAGCGCAGGATGTTCGCCACCGTGCCGGTGCGGTGGAGATCGTCCCGCGCCGGCTCCGTCGCCTCCGGGCTGCGCTGCATCAGCACGCCGATCTGCTGGCCGGCGCGCATCGCGTGCTGCACCGCCGCGACCGAGGCCGGGCGTCCGACCACGAGGGGCATCACCGCGCCCGGGAACAGCACGGTCTCGCGCACCGGCAGGATGGGCAGGGCGTCCGGCGGCAGGCGCGCCCCGCCGCCATTGCCGGGCGCCGGCCCGAGATCGGCGGCCAGGAAGCGGGGATCGCGGCGGTTCGGCATCGGCATGCTCCGGGATCGGGGTGTCCGGCCGGGACGGCTCAGGCGGCCTTGTCGAGCCTGACCAGCAGGCAGCCGTTCACGAGGGCGTGGCGCACCGCCGCGCTGTAGCGGCCGGGGGGCAGCGGGATGCGGCGCTCGAACCGCCCCTGCGGCAGTTCCAGGCGGTGGATCGCCGCCGCCTCCAGCTCCCGCGGCAGCACGCGCACCCCGGCGACGCGCAGCGCCCCGTCCTCGATGGCGGCCTCCACGCCCTCCGGCTCCACGCCGGGCAGGGCGACGAGGATCAGCACCTCATGCTCCGTCTCCAGCACGTCCACGGGGGGCTGCCAGACCGGCAGGCGGGAGGCGGCGCGGCGCGGCTCGAAGAACTGGCGCTGCAGGCGCTCGGCGCGGGCGAGGCTCTCGCACGCCTCCACCCACATCCACACCACCCCCTCCTCTCGTGCCATCGCATACCTCGCTGCCGTGCCGGCGGACAGGACATGGGGAGCGCGCGGGCCGGGGCGGCGCCCGCCCCCGCGGCGCCCGGGGCCAGAATGCGCCGCGGGCGCGCCCGTTCCTACCCCGCCCTTGCCCGCGGCGGAACCGGCGGCGGCGAACCCGCGGGCCGCCTGGGGCGTTCGCGCAACGATGCCGCGCCCCGCCGCGCCGCCCGCCCCGCCCCTCCTCACCCATCCCGACCGCCTGCTCTGGCCGGAGGAAGGGATCAGCAAGCGCATGCTCGCGGACTACTTCGCCGCGGTGGCGCCGCGCCTGCTGCGCCACGTCGCGGGGCGGCCGCTGTCGCTGCTCCGCGCGCCCAGGGGCATCGGGGGGGCGCGCTTCTTCCAGCGCCATCCTGGTCCCGGCCTTCCGCCGGCGCTGCGGCGGGTGGCGCTGCCCGGCGCGGAACGCCCCTTCCTCGCGGTGGAGGACGCCGGAGGGCTCGCCGCCCTGGCGCAGATCGCCGCCATCGAGCTCCACCCCTGGGGCGCGCGGGCCGAGGATCCGGAGCGCCCGGACCGCCTGGTGCTCGACCTCGATCCCGCCGAGGATCTTCCCTTCGCGCGGGTGGTGGAGGCGGCGCTCGCGCTGCGCGAGCGCCTGCGGCGGCACGGCCTTGCGCCCTTCTGCAAGAGCACCGGCGGCAAGGGGCTGCACCTCGTCGTGCCGCTGCTGCCGCGCGCCTTCTGGCCGGAGGTGGCGGCCTTCGCCCGCGCCGTGTGCGAGGCGATGGCCGCCGAGGCGCCGGAGCGTTTCACCACCAGCCCGCGCCGGCGCGACCGCGCGGGGCGGATCCTGCTCGACCACCTGCGCAACGAGCGCGGCGCCTCGGCCATCGCCCCCTGGTCGCCGCGGGCGCGGGCGGGCGCGCCGGTCGCCATGCCGCTCGCCTGGGAGGAGGTGGGGCCGGATCTCGACCCGCGCGGCGTCACCCTCGCCACCGCGCCCGCGCGGCGCGACCCCTGGGACGGGTTCGAGGCGGCGGCGCGCCCGCTGCCGGGCTGACGCGAGGCGCCCCCGGCGCCGCTCCTTGCCCTCGGGGAAGGAACCCGGCGCGGCCACGGCGTGTTCGCCTGCCACCTTTTGCGGAGACACGCCATGGCCACCTCGTTCAAGGACATCTACGTCACCGGGCTGACCAACGCCCACGCCCTGGAGACCCAGGCGATCCAGCTCCTGCAGCGCCAAGTCGAGCGGCTGGAGAACTATCCGGCCATGGCCGAGAGGATCCGCCAGCACATCGAGGAGTCGCGGCGCCAGGCGTCCCGGCTCGAGGAGATCCTGCAGCGGCTCGGCACCAGCCATTCCACGCTCAAGGACATCGGCGCCGGCTTCCTGGGCAACATGGCGGCGCTGGCGCACACGCCGGCGCAGGACGAGGTGGTGAAGAACACCTTCGCCAACTTTGCCTTCGAGCACTACGAGATCGCCACCTATCGGGCGCTGCTGGAGATGGCGCAGGCCGCCGGCGACGGCAGCGCGCCGACAGCGCTGAAGGAGAGCCTGAACGAGGAGATCCGCATGGCGGAGTGGATAGACCAGCATCTGCCGGAGACGATCCGCACCTACATGCAGCTCACCGCCTCCGGCCAGAAGGCCGGCGTCTGACGCGCGCCGGCGCCTGGTCCGCGGGCTTGCGCGAGCCGGCCCCTGCGGACCGGGCGCCAGAGCATTTCTCGTTCGCCCTAGGGTCTGTGCCTATCTGTACCTGATTGGCTTGGGGCCGGCGTGGCGATTTCCCCTGCCAAACGGCGGGGGATGGCCGGTGTCGCGCCTGTTCTGGCTG
>NZ_SJDM01000055.1 GCF_004761865.1 Crenalkalicoccus roseus
GGAGGACGCGGCGGTGTGGGACTGGAACCCCGCTACCGACGAGCGCGCCACCGGCGACAGCCCCACGGTCGTGCTGCCGCAGCCGGGGGTGATCGCGGCGCCGGCAAGCATCAGCGTGGAGACGCCACAGACGATCTCGTTCGCCGCGCTCTCCATCGCCTGGTCCGCCGTGGGCTCCGCCCACCTCGCCGGCTACGAGGTGGAGTTCCGGCCGCTCTCCGTCGCCCTGTGCAGGGCTTCGCGGGCGGGGTTAGCGCGACCTCGGCGACGATCCCCGCGATCGAGCCGACCGCCCTCCGGGTGCGGGCGCAGGCCCGCAGCGGCGCCGTCTCCGGCTGGCGCGAGGTGCTGGTTCCGTTGCCACCGGGCGGTCTCACCGCCACCGGCGTCGCGGGGGGCATCCAGATCAGCGGCAGCGTGCCGGGCGGCACCGCCTTCCTCCAGGTGTTCGAGGCGGATGCCGACGATCTCGCCGCCGCCGTGAAGCTGCCGGCCGAGCCGACCGCACTGCCCTGGACCCGCACCGGCCTCGCCGCCGGTCAGGCGCGCTGGCTCTGGCTACGCGCCGTCTCCCCCGAGGGGAACGTCTCGGCCCTCGTCGGACCCGTCACCGCCACCGCCCTCTGATCCGCCGGAGGCGCCATGCCCGCCCGCATCGACGACCTGCTCGTCCTCGACACCGCCGTCAGCAAGACCGACCTCGCCAAGTATCTGCGCGACCGCGAGGCGGTGCTGCCCGCCGACTTCGCGGGCTTGGGCGACGGCGTCGCCGACGACACCGCCGCCATCCAGGCGGCCTTCGACCGCGCTGGGGCGGATCAGAAGTTCTGCGTCATCCCGCCCGGCACCTGGAACGTGTCGGGCACCGTCACGCTCCCCGGCGCCGCCCGCGGCCTGATCATGCAGGGCATCATCCGCTACACCGGCAGCGCGCCCGCCTCGGTGCTGGTGCTCGGCGACGGCGGCACCACCCGCAACGGCGAGAAGCTCTACACCGGCCTGAACGTCATCCGCGCCACCCAGTCCGACTGGTCCTCCGAGGCCGACATCGGCATCACGGTCAGGAATGTGGACGCGAGCCAAATCGAGC
Source organism: Crenalkalicoccus roseus (assembly GCF_004761865.1). Classification (GTDB taxonomy): domain Bacteria; phylum Pseudomonadota; class Alphaproteobacteria; order Acetobacterales; family Acetobacteraceae; genus Crenalkalicoccus; species Crenalkalicoccus roseus. The sequence continues at coordinate 1,091 of NZ_SJDM01000055.1, forward strand.
TCCGCCGCGTTGAGGGCTTCACCATCGGCCTGCGCACGCTGGGCGACGGGCGCGGCGTGGAAGACAGCACCTTCACCCTCGGGCGGATCGTCAACTGCCGCATCGGCCTCGACGTCTGGTGCGCGACAGCCACCGCCTGGAACACCTCCATCCGCTACTACGGCGGGCACTTCGCCTGCGCGACCGGCGTGAACGCGGCGCTCGACCGCTTCGGGGTGCGGTTCGGCCACGCGCCCGGCGCCTACTCCAACCACAATCGCCACGTCTTCGACGCGCCGAACTTCGAACTCCGCCAGGCCGGCAGCAACGTGGCGATCCCGTTCCTGAACGAGACGAACGGCTCGGCGGTCATCGCGCGCAACATGCGCATGGAGGCCTGCTCGCCGGCCGCGGCACGCCACACCGCCGGCGCACAGGACTGCGAATACGACGTCGCCTGGACCAACACCTACCTGGTCGGGATCGACTACGCGCCCACTGCCACCCGCTGCGGCAACGCGGTGATCAGCCGCCACCGCGCGCCCGCATCTAGGTTCACCCGGTTCCTGGCCGGTGTGCCGAACCTGCGGGCCGTGGCGTTCCGCCACTCGGCCACGGAGGTCGGGGTGGAGGGGCTGGTCGCCATCGCCACCTCGACCACCACCGCGACCGCGATGCCGGACTTCTGCTTCAACGGACTGACCGGCATCACTCCGACCGACCGCGCCGTGACCCTCGACGCCGACCGCGGCCTCGGCTGGGTGCTCGACACCACCCAGGCGAAGGAGTTCGCCGTGGCGCACTGGCTCACGGCCGGCGCGGCCGGCGGGCGGCTGTTCGTGCGCCCCTTCGACGCGGCCGGGAACATCCGCGCGGACGTCGCGGGCGACGTGCTGGCCTCGCTCACCACGATGCTGTGGAACGGCCCGGCCAAGGGCTGGAGCGCCGGCGCGCCGATGGACGACGCCAACCTCAACCGCCGGCAGACGATCCGGGTCGGGCCAGGGGTGGCCTACGCGCAGGTCGGCGTGGTCGGCTTCGACGGGCCGATCGACCTGCAGGCGCTGCGGCTCTACGGCCTGCCCGAGACTGCGCCGGCTGTGCTGAATGGCACGCCGCTGCTGTCGGGGGCGCTCTCCGGCTCGGGCCGGCGCGAGTTCGCGGCGGAGGTGTCATGGGACCTTCCGAGCCTCGCCGCGGGGGCGACGGCGCTGCTCGACGTGACCGTCACCGGGGCGCGGGTCGGCGACCTGGCGCAGGCCTCGCTCGCCACCAGCAGCCGGTTCTTCGAGCTGGACGCGACCGCTTGGAGCAACAACACCGTCCGCGTGCTCGCGCGCAACGTGTCGAACACCACCATCGACCTCAGCGCGGCGACGCTCTCCGTTCAGGTGACGAAGCGGCGGTATGTCTGAGTGAATGGCTGGTTCGCGGGAGCGCACCAGCCATCCGGGCCTCATTGGAGCTCGGTAGATCGAAGCCTTAGGGAATTCCCGACGACGCTCACTGACGAAAGAGCCATTGCCGCAGCAGCAATGAGTGGCGAGAGGAGAATGCCGAAGAAGGGATAGAGCACGCCAGCCGCGACCGGCACGCCCGCGGCGTTGTAAGCGAAGGCGAAGAACAGGTTCTCGCGTATGTTGCGCATTACCGCCCGCGAGAGCCGCCGGGCGCGGACGATGCCGGTCAGGTCGCCGCGAAGCAGCGTGACGCCGGCGCTCTCGATAGCGACGTCGGTGCCTGTGCCCATCGCGATCCCGACCTCGGCAGCAGCGAGCGCGGGCGCATCGTTGACACCGTCACCAGCCATCGCCACGCGCCGCCCTTCCGCCTTCAGGCGTTCGACGATGCGCTGCTTATCCTCGGGCAGGACCTCCGCCTCCACCTCAGTGATGCCAAGGCGGCGGGCGACGGCCTCGGCAGTGGTGCGGTTGTCGCCGGTGAGCATGACGACGCGGACGCCCTCGGCCTTCAGCCCGGCGAGTGCTGCGGGCGTCGTTTCCTTCACGGGATCGGCAACCGCAATGAGGCCGGCGGGGGCACCATCTACCGCGACGAAGAAGACGGTCGCGCCCTCGGCCCGCAGCCGCTCCGCCTGGCCGGTGAGGGCACTGGGGTCGACGCCGACGTCAGCCATGAGGCGGGTGTTGCCGATCGCGACCCGCCGGCCTTCGACCGTTCCGGTGACCCCTCGCCCGGCTGGGGCGTCGAATCCTTCGACCGGCGGGACGGCGAGACCGCGGGTCGAGGCGGCCCGGACGACGGCTTCTGCGAGCGGGTGCTGGCTCGGCCGCTCCAAGCCTGCTGCGAGGCGGAGGAGGTCGGCTTCCGCCATGCCGGCGGCCGGCACGACCGCGACCACCTCGGGACGGCCCTGGGTCAGGGTGCCGGTCTTGTCAACGACGAGGGTGTCGATCCGTTCGAGGCGCTCCAGCGCCTCGGCGTTCTTGATCAGCACCCCGGCCTGAGCCCCGCGGCCGACGCCCACCATGATCGACATCGGCGTGGCCAGCCCGAGCGCGCAGGGGCAGGCGATGATGAGCACCGTCACGGCGGCGATCAGCCCGAAGGCGAGGCGCGGCTCCGGCCCCCAGACCGCCCAGGCGATGAAGGCGAGGACCGCGATGACGATGACTAGCGGCACGAACCAGCCCGAGACCTGGTCCGCCAGGCGCTGGATCGGCGCGCGCGAGCGCTGGGCGCCGGCCACCATCCGGACGATCTGCGCGAGCACGGTGTCCTGCCCGACGCGGTCGGCGCGCATGACGAAGCTACCCTGCCCATTCAGAGTACCCCCGACCACCCGGGCCCCGGGCGCCTTCTTCACGGGGACTGGCTCACCCGTGACCATGCTCTCGTCGACGTTGGAGGTGCCCTCCAGCACCTCGCCATCCAGGGGAACCTTGTCGCCGGGGCGGACGCGCAGTCGGTCACCAACATGGACGTGGGCAAGCGCGACCTCCTCCTCGTTGCCGTCCTGGCCGATGCGCCGCGCTGCGGGCGGTGCAAGGTCGAGCAGCGCGCGGATCGCGCCGCCGGTCTGCTCGCGGGCGCGGAGTTCCAGCACCTGCCCGAGCAGCACCAGCAAGACGATGACGGCGGCGGCCTCGAAGTAGACCGCGACCGACCCGTCCTCGGCGCGGAAGGCAGCCGGGAAGATGCCAGGCGCGGCGGTCGCGACGACGCTGAAGGCCCAGGCGACGCCGGTGCCGAGCGCGATCAGGGTGAACATGTTGAGCGAGCGGTTCCGGATGCTCGCCCACCCCCGCTCGAAGAACGGCCAGCCTGCCCAGAGCACGACGGGGCTGGCGAGCGCGAGCTGGATCCAATTGCCGACGCGTGGTCCGCCGACCAGGTGCATCATCCCGGTGAGGTGCCCGCCCATCTCGAGGAGGAAGACGGGGACCGTCAGTGCGAGCCCGATCCAGAAGCGGCGGGTGAAGTCGACGAGCTCGGGGTTCGGCCCGGCCTCCGCCGTCGGCATCTCCGGCTCGAGCGCCATGCCGCAGATCGGGCAGCTACCCGGCCCGGGCTGACGGATCTGCGGGTGCATTGGACAGGTGTAGATCGTGCCGGGTGGCACTGGCTCAGCGCGGAGCGCCGGCTTCGGATGGATGTACTTCGCCGGGTCGGCGACGAACTTCGTGCGGCAGCCAGACGAGCAGAAGTGGTAGGTGGCGCCGGTATGCTCGGCGTGGTGGGGCGTCTTCGCCGGGTCGACGGTCATCCCACAAACCGGATCTTTCACCGTTGCAGCGGCTCCGAGCACGCCGTCGTTCCTGCCCTCGCCGTGGTGGTGATGACCATGATTTTGGTGACTCTCACCACCATGCCGGGGACGGGCATGCTCATGATGTTCATGGGCGTGGTGCCCATGAGCGGCATGCTGCTGCTGATGCTTATCGCGCTCGTTCATGTGAGCCTTCCGAGGGGGGTGCGGACGGTCAGTGATGGTGGCCCTCATGCCGCGCCGGGGGACGGCGTAGGCTTCCCGGCCAAGACGGTGCGGTTCAGGCCGCGGCTGCGTCCCAGCCGTCAGCACGCAGCGCGGCCACGAGCGCGGCGACATCAGCGGTGACGACCTGGACCTCGCGGCAGTCGAGGTCGACCTTTGCGGAGGCGCCGGGCGCGGCCTCCTGCAGGGTCGCCAGGACGCCCTTGGCGCAGCCACCGCAGGTCATGTTCGGGATCGAGATCTTCACCATGGTGACCGGCCTCCTCTACCGGCACCGAGCGATGTGGGGATTCCCATAATGGGAGGATCAAGGGGGCTCTTTCATCAGCGCGACGCCAGCATGCGAACCTTCTCCAGCGCCACCTCGCGGCTTTCCTTGCTGTCGAGCGTTCCCGCAAAGCGACCCGCCGCGTCGAGCAAGAACACGCTCGCTGAGTGGTCCATCGTGTAGCCGCCGCCCTCGGTCGGCACTCGGCGATAGTAGACCCGGAACGAGCGAGCCGCCTGCGCCACCTGTGCTTCGGTGCCGGACAGGCCCACGATGCGCGGATCGAAGGCCTCAAGGTAGCCGGCCAGCGCCTCCGGTGTGTCGCGCTCCCAATCCACGCTGACGAACAACCAGTGCAGCCGGTCGGCATCAGGGCCGAGCGCCTCGATGAGGGCGGTCATGTCGCCGAGCGTCGTCGGGCAGACGTCCGGGCAGTGGGTGAAGCCGAAGAACACCGCCATCGGTCGGCCGCGGAAGTCCGCCTCCGTGACCGCGCGGCGGCGGTGGTCGGTCAGGCTGAAGGGACCGCCGATCGGCAGGCTCGCCGGCCCGGACGCGACCTCCCGGTCGGCGAGCGGCCCGTCGGTGACGAGCCAGCCGGCCGAGGTCGCCAGCATCAGGAAGCCGAGCACGGTGACCGCGCTCCAGGCGGCGCGGCGGACCCAGCGCAGCACGGTCAATGCCCCGCATGGGCCGGCTGTCGGGCGCCGGCCGCCTCGACCGAGAGCTCGACCCGGATCTCGCCCGCGCGCTCGAAGCGCAGCGTTAGCGGCACGCGCTCGCCACGCGCCAGAGCCCGCGTCGGCCCCACCAGCATCAGGTGCATGCCGCCCGGGCCGAGCGTCACGGCCTCCCCCGGCGGCAAGGTGATGCCGCCTGGGAGCGGGCGCATACGCATCACGCCCTCCTCCATCCGCTGCTCATGGATCTCGACCGAGCGCGCCGCCGGCGTCTCCGCCCCGACCAGGCGATCAGGCGACGCGCCGCGGTTGCGCAGCGTCATGTAGCCGGCCGCCGTGGGCGCGGTGGCGCCGACCGCGCGGGTCCAGGCCCCGGAGACGGCGACGTCGCCCGGCTGGGCGCTCGCCGCGGGGATGGCCGTCGCCAGCGCCAGGGCCGCGGCCGCGAGGCCGCGCAGGAGGGTTCGCATGGTGAGTTCTCGGTCCTTTCAGGTCGGTCCCCCGGCGGGCGTGTCCGCGCCCCGGCGGGCGGGTGGACTTGCGGCCCCGTCGGTCCGCCGCAGGCCGCCAAGCACGAGCAGCGCGACGCCGCAGACGATCGCGACGTCCGCCATGTTGAAGGTCGGCCAGTGCCAGCCACCGTAGTGCGCGTCGATGAAGTCCGTCACCGCGCCCTGCGCCACGCGGTCGAGGATGTTGCCGGCTGCGCCGCCGATCACCAAGCCCAGCCCCAGCGCCTCGGCGCGCGAGGCGGTCCGCCACAGCCAGCGGGCGAGGAAGGCCACGATCAGCAACGTCACCGCGACCAGCACCCAGACCGCCTCGGCGGCGCTCTCCCGGAACATCCCGAAGGTCACGCCGGTGTTGAAGCCGAGGCGGAGGTTGAGCACCGGCAGCAAGGTGATCCCCTCGCTGTAGGGCGGCCAGAGCGCCGCGAGCGCCCAGGCCTTCGTCGCTTGGTCCGTGACGGCGGCGGTCAGCGCCGCGAGAAGACCGAGGCGCCGGAGGCTGCGGGGCCGGGGTGCCGTCATCCGAGCCGCGCCAGCCATGGGAAGGCCTCCAGGATCCAGACGGCGAGGCGGCTCATCTCCCCCGTTGCGATGGCCAGGCCGAAGGCCACCATCACCGCCCCGCTGCCCAGCTGCAGCGCCCGGCCCAGCGGCCCGAGGCGCCGCGCCCGCGCCATCGCGGCCGGCAGGTAGAAGGCGGCGAGCAGGAAAGGCACGCCGAGGCCGAGCGCGTAGGCCGCGAGCAGCCCTGCCCCGGCGCCCGGGGTGAGCGCGGCGGCGGCCAGCACGCCGGCCAGCACCGGCCCGATGCAGGGCGTCCAGCCGAAGCCGAAGGCGACCCCGATCAGCGCTGCCGAGGCCGGGCCGCCGCCCTCCGCCGGCGGGCGGAAGCGCAGGTCGCGCATCAGGGGCGCGAGCCGCAGCAGTCCCATCTGCACGAGGCCCATCGCCGCGATCAGCAGCCCGGCCGCGATCGTCAGCTCGTAGGACCAGCGCCGCAGCAGCCCGCCGACGGCGGTCGCGCCGAGCCCGAGCCCCACGAAGACGAGTCCGAAGCCCAGCACGAAGAAGGCCGAGAGCCGGAGCGCCCGCCAGCGCTCCGCCTGCGCGGTGGCGAGATCCGTCCCCGCCACCCAGGCGACGTAGCCCGGCACCAGCGGCAGCACGCAGGGCGAGAGGAAGGAGACCATGCCCCCGCCGAAGGCGAGGAACAGGCCGAAGAGAGAGAGCTCGGGGGTCACCAGCGCCCCCGCCAAGCGCCACCGCGGTCGTCCATGGCCGCTACATCATCCCCATCATCAGGCCGTCGGCGATCCGCTTCTGCCGGTCGTCGAGTGCCGCGTAGAGCGGCCCGGCGGCGGCCCTGACGCGGCGCAGCGCTTCGAGGTGTGAGGTCATCATCCGCTCGTGCAACTCGAGGCGTTGGGGCAGCGGCACCGTCTGCGGACCTCCCTGCATCATCGGCATCATCTGCTGGTGCATGTCGGCCATCGCCTGCGCGCTCGCCCGCAGCGCCTCGGCAAAGGCGTTCCATTGGGCTTCCTGTGCCGCGGTGATGCCGAGCTCGGCGCGCAGGAAGGCGATGCGGCCCTCGACGTGCTGGGCCATCATCCCAGGCCCCATCATCATGCCCATCATGCCGCCGCGCATCATCGGCATCATGCGGTCGCGGTCCCAGCCCATCATGCCAGGCCCCATCATTCCAGGGCCCATCATGCCGGGCCCCATCTGACCGCCGCCCCCGCCAGGCTGACCGGTCTGCGCCCAAGCGGCACCGATGCCGATGGCGGCCGCCGCGAGGGCGGCGAGAGATGCGTTCCTCAAGGCCATGGTGCTGTCTCCTCTTCTCCGGGGTGGGCCGGCCGCGGGGGTGGCCGGCGATGTGCCTCAGCCGCGACCGAGGATGTCGGCCTTGCGGCGGAGGTACTCGTCGCGCTCGATCTCGCCGCGCGCATAGCGCAGGTCGAGCGCCTCGACGGCGCCGCCGGCCGGGCCGGGCGCGGCGCCGGGCCCGCGGCGGCGGAGCAGAACCACCGCGAGCGCAGCCAGCGCGCCCAGCGCGACCAACCAGGCGAGGCCGCAGCCCCATCCCCAGCCGCCGTGCATCATCATCCAGGGGCGGTCGCCCCAGCCACCGCCGGGTCCCATTGGCTGCGCGGAGGCCGCCGCGCCCCAGGATGCCGCGAGAAGGCCAAGGGCGGTGGCCCCGCACCGGGCGAGGGCCGCGGGTGCGGGGCGCTCGCGGCAGCCGCCACGGCCTGCGGGCGATCCGCCATCCTCCCATCCGCAGCGCCGCACCTCGACCCTCCCGCCGTCGTGCCCCACGTCCATGCCTCGCCTCCGGAAAGCCCCCGCTGCGTGTCGGCGAGGCCGACCCACGCCGGGAGAGACCGGGCGGCCGCCGGCCGCCGCCTCCCTACCCCTCTCGCAGGAACGTTGCAACGGGTGTTTGAGCGTTTGGACACGCCGAACACCCGGAGCGGCCACGTGTTCCACCGCCACCTCCCCGTCCGCGCGGACTTCCTCGCCGCCGCCTTCGCGCGACCAGGCCACCAAGTGGCAGGTCGCCAAGTGGCGGGCCGCCGAGGCCGCGATGCGGCCGGTCCTCGTGACGCCCTTCTCCAACCTGCTTCCGCCGCAACGCGAGGGTCAGCTTCGGCCGCTTCGCGGGCGGGGGCGAGGTCGGCCGGTGGATCCTCGTTGCCCTTGCCCTCGCGGTCGTAGCCATGCTGTTCGCCTGGATGGCCCGTGCCGAGAAGACCCGGGTCGGGGCTGCCCTCGGCCTCGTCGCCGACTGGCACTGGCCGAGCTTCAACCCCGCCGACGTGCGATCGTCTGCGGCGTCGGCCTGCTGCTCCTAGACGGCCTCCTCGGGGGACGGCGGCACGAGACGGCAGAGGCCGCGGGTGAGGACCGGCCTTGACGCGCCGCACGGCGCCTACCATACAAACGTAGCTTTGACCGTTTGAGGAATGGGATGGGAGAGCCTTCGCTCACCGACGAGCAAGCGCAGGAGCTCGCGGAGGTGTTCCGCATGCTCGGCGACCCGAACCGCCTGCGGATCGCCCTGGCCTGCCTCGGCGATCCGCTCTGCGTCGGCGAGGTGGCGGAGCGAGTCGGGCTCTCGCACGCCCTCGTCAGCCATCACCTGCGCGTGCTGCGCGCGGCGCGGTTCCTGACCGCCCGCAAGCGCGGCAAGCAGGTCTTCTACGTGGCGACCGACGACCGGGTCCGCTGCGTCATCCGGGACATGGTGGGTCACGTCGCCGAGCCCGCCGGCGGGTGTGCCGCCGGGGCGGGCGAGGCCGAGGAGGATGGAAATGAACGCTGACCCGCACGGCCGCGCTCCTGCCGGCGCGCCTGGCTCGGGTGCGCCCCTGCGCTTCCGGGTCGAGGGCCTCGACTGCCAGAACGAGGTCCGCGCCCTGAAGGGTGCCGTCGGACCGCTCGTCGGCGGGGAGGACGGTCTGGCCTTCGATACGCGGGCCGGTCTCATGAGCGTGACCGCGCCGGGCGGCGCGTCGGCCGAGGCGATCGTGCGCGCGGTCGCCGGCACCGGCATGCGGGCTGAGCTGCTGCTGGACGACGTCGCGCCTGCCGCCGAGACCCGCCCCGCCACGCCGGTGCCGGAGCTGCTGGTCTTCCAGGTCATGGGCCTCGACTGCCAGAACGAGGTCCGTGCGCTGAAGCACGAGGTCGGGCCGCTCGTCGGTGGCGAGGCGCGGCTGTTCTTTGACACCGCGAAGGGGCTGATGACGGTGGCGCCGTCATCTCCCGTCACCGCCTCTGCCATCACGGAAGCCGTGGCGCGTGCCGGGATGCGGGCCACGGCCCGGGTGAGCGGCGCAGGTGCGCCGCATCAGCTCTTCCGGGTCCGCGGCTTGGATTGCAAGAACGAGGCGGCACTGCTCGAGCACGAGGTCGGGCCCCTTGTCGGCGGCGCGCACGCGCTCGCGTTCGACACCAGCCGCGGGGTGATGACGGTCGCCGNGCCGGGATGCGGGCCACGGCCCGGGTGAGCGGCGCAGGTGCGCCGCATCAGCTCTTCCGGGTCCGCGGCTTGGATTGCAAGAACGAGGCGGCACTGCTCGAGCACGAGGTCGGGCCCCTTGTCGGCGGCGCGCACGCGCTCGCGTTCGACACCAGCCGCGGGGTGATGACGGTCGCCGGTGGCCCGGGCGCTGCCTCGCCGGATGAGATCCGGCAGGCGATCCGCCTGACTGGCATGGACGCCGAACCCTGGCGGGAGGAGGCGCCGACCGGGGCCGGCACAGCCGCGTCCGCCGCGCGGCTGTTCCGCGTCGAGGGCCTTGACTGCCAAAACGAGGTCCGCGCGCTGAAGCGCGAGGTCGGACCCGTGGTCGGCGGCGAGGGCCGCCTGCTGTTCGACACGACCAAGGGCCTGATGGCCATCGCGCCGGGTTCACCGACGGGAGACGTGGAAGGCGCCGTCCGGCGCGCCGGTATGCGCGCGATGCCGGTGGACGGTAGTCCCGGGGCGGCACCGGCGCGGCTGTTCCGGGTCGCCGGCCTCGACTGCAAGAACGAAGCTGCCGCCCTTTCGCGCGAGGTGGGGCCGCTGGTGGGCGGCGCCGAGGCGCTGGCCTTCGACCCCGGCCGCGGCGCCATGATCGTTGCGCCGGGCCCGCGTTCCGTCTCTGTCGAGGCGATCCAGGAGGCCGTGGCGCGCATCGGGATGCGTGCCGAGCCCTGGCCAGAAGAGGATGCGGGGCTGGATGCCGCCGCGGACGCCTGCGGCATGGGCTGCGGCGGCGGCGACATCGCCACGGCGCTCGCGCCGCCCGTGCCGACGCACGCGCCGGATGCCCTCGTCCTGCGCATCCACGGCATGGACTGCGGCGACGAGGTGGCGGCGCTGAAGCGGGAAGTGGGGCCGGTCGCGGGCGGCGAGGACCGCCTGTCCTTCGACCTGCTCAACGGCCGCATGGCAGTCGCCGGTGCTGCCAGTGCCTCGCCGGAGCTGGTGGCCCGGATCGAGAAGGCGGTCGCCCGCACCGGCATGCGCGCCGAGCCCTGGCAGGAGGGGGAGCAGACCGCCGCCGGCGCGGCGGAGGAGCGGCGGCGGCGCGTGCAGACGGCGCTCACCACGGCTAGCGGGATCCTCGCCGCGCTCGGGGTCGCGCTGCATGCCTGGCTGGGCGGCGGCCTCGCCGCGGCGCTCGGCGCCGAGGAAGGGAGCGGCGGCACGCCCCTGCCAGCGATCATCGCCTACGCCGCCGCCATCGCCTGCGCCGTGCGCTACGTGGCGCCGAAGGCCTGGCTCTCCGCCCGCCGCCTGCGGCCCGACATGAATCTGCTGATGGTCGTCGCGGTGGCCGGTGCCATCGGCATCGGCGAATGGTTCGAGGCCGCGACCGTCTCCTTCTTCTTCGCCCTCGCCCTGGCCCTTGAGGCATGGAGCCTCGGCCGGGCGCGCCGGGCCGTGGCCGCGCTGATGGAGCTCGCCCCGCCCACGGCCCGGGTGCTGCTGCCCGATGGGACCGAGCGCGAGGTGCCGGCCGCCGAGGTGGCCGTCGGCGCGCGCATCCTGGTCCGTCCCGGTGACAAGCTGCCGCTCGACGGCCGCGTTGCTGCAGGCGAGAGCGAGGTCAATCAGGCGCCGATCACCGGTGAGAGCGTGCCCGTCCACAAGGCGCCGGGCGCCGAGGTGTTCGCCGGCACCATCAACGGCGACGGGGCGCTGGAGATCGAGACGACCAAGGCGGCGCGCGACACCACGCTGGCGCAGATCATCCGCATGGTCGGCTCGGCGCAGGGCCGCCGGGCGCCGAGCGAGCAGTGGGTCGAGCGCTTCGCCCGCATCTACACACCGGCCGTCATGGCGCTCGCGCTCGCGGTGCTCCTCGTCCCGCCGCTGCTCCTCGGGGGCATCTGGGACGTCTGGTTCTACCGCGCGCTGGTGCTGCTGGTGATTGCCTGCCCCTGCGCGCTCGTCATCTCAACGCCGGTGACCATCGTCGCGGCGCTGGCCGGCGCCGCGAAGCAGGGCGTCCTGGTTAAGGGCGGGCTGCACCTGGAGACGCCCGCGAAAATCCGCGCGATGGCGATGGACAAGACCGGGACGCTCACCGAAGGCCGGCCCCGGGTGGTGGCACTCGCCCCGCTCGGCGGTCGCGACGAGGCGGCGTTGCTCGGGCTCGCCGCGGCACTTGAGGCGCGCAGCGAGCACCCGCTGGCCAAGGCGATCCTGGATCGCGCCGCGGAGGCGGGCGTTACCGCCGCCCCGGCGGAGGCGGTGCAGGCGGTGCCCGGCAAGGGCCTGACGGGCCGCGTCGGGGGGCGGTCCGCCTGGCTCGGATCGCGCCGCTTCCTCGAGGAGCGCGGGCTGGCCACGCCCGAGGCGCTGCACCTCGCCGAGGAGCTGGCGCAAGCGGGCCGCACCGTCGTCGCCGTCGGCGACGAGGCGGGCGTCTGGGGGCTGGTTGCGGTCGCGGACACGCTGCGCCCGGGCGCGCGGCAGACGGTCGCCGCACTGCACGCCGCCGGCATCGAGCGGGTGGTGATGCTGACCGGCGACAACCGCGCCACCGCCGAGGCGATCGCGCGGGAGACCGGCGTGGACGAGGTGCGCGCCGAGCTGCTGCCGGCCGACAAGGTGGCGGCCGTCGAGGACCTGGTGGCGCGCCATGGTGCGGTGGCAATGGTGGGCGACGGCGTCAACGACGCGCCGGCCATGGCACGCGCCAATCTCGGCATCGCCATGGGCGCGATCGGCAGCGACGCGGCAATCGAGACGGCGGACGTCGCGCTGATGTCGGACGACATCGCCAAGCTGCCCTGGCTCGTGCGGCACTCGCGCGCGACGCTGCGCATCATCCGGCAGAACATCGGCTTCTCGGTCGCGATAAAGCTGCTCTTCACCGGGCTGACGGTGGCCGGTCTCGCTTCCCTCTGGGGTGCGATCGCGGCCGATGTCGGGGCGTCGCTGCTCGTCGTGCTGAACGGGCTCCGGCTGCTCGGCGGACGGGAGACGGCGGCAACACCACCGGCTCCGGTTGGCGCCGGTCGGCCCGCGCTCGCGGCCCAGGGCTGACGGAGCGCTCGCCACGCTGCTGGGCGCCGTCGAGGGGGCGACCGAGTTCCTGCCGGTCTCCTCGACGGGCCACCTGGTTTCGCCACGGCACCTGCCATCATCCGCTGGCTCGTGGCCTTCGTCGGGCGGCACGGTTTCGCGCCGTTCGCCTGGTATCGCATCGCGCTCGGCATCGCGATGCTCGTCGCCCTCGCAGCTACCGCGCCGGTCTAGGGCGTGCCGCGAGGCAGGGAGATACGCAATGGTGGACAGGGGGCTGCGGAGTGTGCCGCGACGGCGGTTTTTGGCGGGGGCAGCGGGGACGGTGCTCCTGGGCGGTGGGGGCGGCGCGGTTGCCTCGGCGAAGGCCGCGCCGGGGGGCGCCGCGCCGCGGCTGCGAGAATTCCGCCTGACGGCTCGGGAGGCGAGCGCTTCCATCGTCGGCGATGACCATCCGGACACCAGGGTATGGGCCTACGACAGCATGGTACCCGGCCCTGAACTCCGTGTGCGGCAGGGTGATCGCATGCGGATCGTCGTCGAGAACCGGCTGAGGGAGGAGACCACCGTCCACTGGCACGGCCTGCGGGTGCCCAACGCCATGGATGGGGTACCCCATCTGACCCAACCGCCGATCGAGCCCGGCGGAACCTTCACCTACGAGTTCGACGCCCTCGACGCCGGCACCTTCTGGTACCACCCGCATGCGCGCAGCTTCGAGCAGGTCGAGCGCGGCCTCGCCGGCGCGCTGGTGGTCGAGGAGGCCGAGCCGGTCCTCGCGGTGGACCGAGACGTCACCTGGGTGCTGGACGATTGGCGGTTGACGCGCGACGCCGCCATCGCCGGCGGCTTCGGCAACATGATGGACGCAAGCCATGCCGGCCGCCTCGGCAACACGGCCACGATCAACGGCCGGGTGCCGGACACCTTTCCGCTGCGGGCCGGCGAGCGGTTGCGGCTGCGGCTGGTGAATGTCGCCAACGCCCGCATTTTCGGCCTGGACTTCGCAGGCCACCGGCCACTGATCGTGGCCCTGGACGGGCAGCCGGTCGAGCCGCATGAGCCCGTGGGTGGTCGGGTGGTCCTCGGCCCGGCGCAGCGGGCCGACCTCGTCCTCGACGCGGTGGGGCAGCCCGGTGAGCGCTTCGCGGTGGCGGACGGGTTCTATGCGCGCCGGCGCTACCGGCTGATCGACCTCGTCTACGAGGCCGCCTCGCCGCTGCGTAGGGCCCCGTCCGGCCCACCGGCCCGCCTGCCACCCAACCCGCTGGCAGAGCCCGATCTCGCCAGGGCGGTACGCCATTCCGTCGAGTTCGGCGGCGGCATGATGGACCCGAAGATGATGCGGGGTGGCCGCGGCGGCATGCGCGGCTGGGTGGACGATGACATGGGAATGACGGGCGGCCACGGCCGCATGGGCCGGCGAGGCGGCTGGGGGGACGAGAACTGGACGGAGGGCTCCATGCGCCATCGCGGCATCTGGACCATCAATGGCGCTTCGGCCGTCGGCGAGCACCACCTGCACACACCGGTCCTGACCTTGGAGCGCGGCGGCTCCTACGTCCTCGACATGCTCAACGACACGTCCTGGTGGCACCCCATGCACCTGCACGGCCACGTGTTCCGCGTGCTCTCGCGGAACGGACGGCCTGCACCGCATCGTGAGTGGCTCGACACCGTGCTGATGGCGCCGGGCGAGCGCGTCGAAATTGCCTTCGTCGCCGACAACCCGGGGGACTGGATGTTCCACTGCCACGTCCTGGAGCACCAGCAGGCCGGGATGATGGCCGTGGTGCGCGTCGCGTGAGCAGGCCGGATCCAGGCCGCGCGCCCGGTGCGACCGGGGTGAGGAGGGCAGAGCAATGATGACGCGCGGACCGACTGTGCATGGCTTTTACGACGAGGACACCGGAAGCGTCGCCTACGTCGTCGCGGACCCCGGGACGGGGCGGTGCGCGGTCATCGATCCGGTGCTCGGCTTCGATCGCGATTCCAGTGGCACCGACACACGCCTTGCGGACGAGATCGCCGAGCACATCCGGGCGCGGGGCCTGACCGTGGAGTGGGTGCTCGACACCCACCCGCACGCCGACCACCTGTCCGCCGTGGCCTACCTGGGCGAGCGCCTGGGTGCGCCGACCGGCATCGGCGAGCGCGTCGCCGCGGTGCAGGAGATCTGGGCAGACATCTACAACCTGCCGGATCTCCGGACGGATGGCCGCCGCCACTGGGACCGCCTGTTCGCCGAGGGTGACCGGTTCCAGGTCGGCGGGCTGGAGGTCGAGGTGGTCTTTTCCCCGGGTCACACGGCGGCTTCCGTCACCTACCTCGTCGGGGACGCCGCCTTCGTCCACGACACCCTGTTCATGCCGGACTCGGGCACGGCGCGGGCCGACTTCCCCGGCGGCGACGCGCGGGCGCTGTACCGCAGCATCTGTCGGATCCTTGCGCTGCCCCCGGAGACGCGCCTCTTCACCGGCCACGACTACCGCCCAGGCGAGCGCGAGGCGCGCTGGGAGTCGACTGTGGGCGAGCAGCGGGTGCGCAACATCCACCTGCGCGACGGCGTCGGCGAGGAGGAGTTCGTGCAGATGCGCGAGGAGCGCGACCGGACGCTGCCCCTGCCCGGGCTGATGCTCGCCGCGCTGCAGGTCAACCTCCGCGGCGGGCGCCTGCCCGAGCCCGAGGCGAACGGCGTCTCCTACCTCAAGCTGCCGCTGAACCGCTTCGGCGCGGCGACCGCGGAGCGGCCCTCCGATGCGGGACCATCGCGGGTCAAATGGCCTGCCCCCCTTGCAAAAACGTCGGAATGAGTGTTTGAACATTCGAGCGCGCGGGATGTCCGCGTGCTCCACCACCTCGGTGTGCGGCAGAACCGCGAGGTGGAGAATTGCGGACGCAACGATGCGTCGCACCGACACCACCGGATGTGGAAGGAGACAGCGATGCTGCAGCTTGGTGACACCGCCCCCGACTTCGAGGCCCAGACCACTGAGGGCCCGATCCGCTTCCACGAGTGGATTGAGGGCTCCTGGGCCGTCTTGTTCAGTCACCCGAAGGACTTCACCCCCGTCTGCACCACGGAACTCGGCGCCGTGGCGCGGCTCAAGCCGGAGTTCGACCAGCGTGGCGTGAAGGTCATCGGGCTCTCGGTCGATCCTCTTCCGGACCACAGGGCCTGGGCGGGCGATATCGCCGAGACCCAGGGACACGCGCTCAACTTCCCGCTCATCGCGGATCCCGACCGCAGGATCTCGGACCTGTATGGGATGATCCATCCGAACGCGAGCGACACGCTGACCGTGCGGTCCGTCTACGTGATCGGGCCCGACAAGAAGCTGAAGCTGTCGCTCACCTATCCCGCGAGTACGGGCCGCAACTTCGCCGAGATCCTGCGGGCGATCGACTCGCTGCAGCTCACCGCGGAGCACAGCGTCGCGACGCCCGCCGATTGGCAGCAGGGCGAGGACGTGATCATCGTGCCGTCCCTCGGTGACGACGAGGCGCGGAGGAGGTTTCCGGATGGCTGGAAGACCCTGAAGCCCTACCTGCGCATCGTCCCGCAGCCGGGAAGGCGCTGACGATGCGGACCGCCCCCAACCCGTGCCGGCGCCTCCCCCGGCGGCCGCGCGGTCGGGGAGGCGGCGCTGGAACACGCCGGCGCCCCGTGCGTTCGGTGTGTCCAAACGCTCAAACACCCGTTGCGGCGTTTCTGCGAGGGAGGTTCGGCGGGCTCCCGCCACGGCGGCCCCATCGCCCGCGGCGCCGGGAGAGGCGCCGGCGCGGGGTTTGGTGGGGCCGTCCCGAGCGACGTCTGAGGCGGCGAGGGACTCCTCTGGAGGGCGATCATGGGCACCGAGCGCGAAGGCAAAGAACCCGAGGTCCCGCTCGACCTGCGCGACGCCGGCGAACGGCGCGTCCTCGCCTGGGTGCTCGGCATCAACCTCGCGCAGGCCCTCGCGGTGGGCGCCGTGGGCCTGGCGGCGGACTCGACCGGGCTGATGGGCGCGGCGCTCGACAACCTAGCCGACGCCGGCGTGTATGCCGTCAGCCTGTACGCAGTGGGCCGGACGGTGGCGGCCAAGGCCCGCGTCGCGCGCCTATCCGGCGTGCTTCTGATTACGCTGGGCATCGGACTGCTCGTTGAGGTCATACGACGCTTCTCCGCCGGGGCAGACCCGGTTGGCCTCGCCATGATCGTCACGGCGCTCGTGAACGCGGCGGTCAACGTGGTCTGCCTGCGGCTCCTGCGGTCCCGCCGCGAGGAGGGCGTGCACCTCAAGGCCTCGTGGATCTTCACCACCAACGACATGCTGGCCAACGCCGGGATCATCCTGTCCGGCGTCGCGGTGATGCTCACCGGCTCCGCCGTCCCCGACCTGCTGATCGGCCTGGCGGTGGTTGGGATCGTCCTCCACGGCGGATGGGAGATCCTAGAGCAGGCGCGCGAGGCCCGCCGCGCGGCGGATGCGGCGTAGGAGGAGGGCCGCGGGCGTGGGTGTCCTGCGGCTGCGTCGTCGCGTTGCGTCGAGAGGAGAAGGACCGATGCCCCGCCCCATCCCGCGCGACGAGAGCTTCGATGCCACGCTCGCCCTGATCCGCGACCCCTACGAGTTCGTCCGGAAGCGGAGCCAGCGCCACGGGTCCGACCTCTTCGAGACCCGGCTCCTGCTCCGCCGGACCGTCTGCATGATCGGCCCGGAGGCGGCGCGGCTCTTCTACGACCAGGACCGCTTCGTCCGGCGCGGCGCAATGCCCGAGCGGATCCGCAGCACGCTGCTCGGCCGGGGCGGCGTGCAGGGGCTGGACGACGCGGCGCACCGGCACCGCAAGCGGATGTTCATGGCGCTGATGACCCCCGAGCGGATCGCGCGGCTGGGGGAGATGACCGCGGAGGTCCTGCGCGCCCACGCCTCGGAATGGGCTTCGAGGGAACGCGTGGTGCTCTACGACGCGCTGCCGGAGATCCTGACCCGGGCCGTGTGCGCCTGGTCCGGCGTCTCCCTCGCGGAGGCGGAGGTGGGCCGGCGCTCGCGGGAGCTGACCGCGATGTTCGACGGCGCGGGGGCGATCGGGCCGCAGCACTGGTGGTCCCGGCTGGCCCGCTGGAGCGGCGAGCGGTGGATTGCCGGGCTCGTCGAGCGGGTCCGCGCCGGCACGCTCGACCCGCCGGAGGAGAGCGCGCTGCGTGTCCTCGCCCTGCACCGGGACCTGGAGGGGAAGCCGCTGAGCCCGCGCGTCGCCGCGGTGGAGGTGCTCAACGTGCTGCGGCCGACCGTGGCGGTCGCGGTGTTCATCACCCACGCTGCCCATGCGCTGCACGAGCATCCGGAGTGCCGGCAGCGGCTGCAGGCCGGCGAGGCAGGGTACGCGGATCTCTTCGTGCAGGAGGTACGTCGGTTCTACCCGTTCTTTCCTGCCGTCATGGCGCGCACGCGGCGTGGCTTCGAATGGAAGGGCTACCGCTTCCCCGAGGGCGCGCGGGTGATGCTGGACCTGCACGGCACTGACCACGACCCGCGGAGCTGGAACGCGCCGGAGGAGTTCCGCCCGGAGCGGTTCCGCAGGTGGGACGGGAGTCCCTTCGACTTCATCCCGCAGGGCGGGGGGGACCACCACCAGGGCCACCGCTGCGCGGGCGAGTGGATCACCATCGAGCTCATGAAGGTGGCGGTGGACTTCCTGGCGCGGCGTATCGCCTACGACGTGCCGGAGCAGGACCTGCGGATTGACCGAGCAAGGCTGCCAGCCCTACCACGGAGCCGCTTCGTCATCGGCAACGTGCAGCCGTGCGACTGATCATCCGCCGACTGCACGGCGGCTCTGTCGCACTCGCCTGCCGCGGGCGGCGGAGGCCGCGCCCGCCTGGCGCTCCAGCGCGCGGCCGCGGGGACGGGTGCGACGCCGAACGTGTGGACAACTGCCTCCGACTCTCTGCCAACCAAGGATCCACTCTGCCGAGCGCGTCAACGCCAGAGAGTGTTCGCTCCCGGTTCCTCTCGCCACGCCA
>NZ_SJDM01000056.1:0-5668 GCF_004761865.1 Crenalkalicoccus roseus
CCGATTCCAGCCAGAGCTACTCGGGCCTAGTCCGGTGGCAGCGACGCCGGTGGCGGGGGAAGCGGCGGCGGCCAAGCGGAGGCGTGGCAGCCCGCCGGCCTGCCGTGCCGCCTCGGCGAGGCCGATCGCGCTGGTCATCGCTGCGGCGAACATGGTCCAGAGGTGGTAGCGGAGGTCGGAGGCGACGCTGAAGACCAGATAGCTGCTGCCATAGGCGAGCGCTGACAGGGCGAGCGCGAGAAGGAGCGCGCGCGCCGGTCCTGGCCGCAGCGCCGGCGCCAGGATCAGCCAGCCGAGCGCCACCGCGAGCCAGGCGGCCGGCCATCCGGCCGGGGTCATGGCCTGGACGAGGCCGGCCTCGCGGATCGCCAGGGTCAGCGCGTTCGGCTGGAAGGAGATGCCATGCGGGTTGTCCGAGGTCTCGATGAAGGTGACGTCCTCCCGCGCATAGGGCAGCAGGAAGCGCAGGTTGGCGTTTGCATGCGCGGCGCGGTGGCGAAGATAGGCGAGCGGCTCGGCGGTGACCGCGCGGGTCCAGAGCAGGAGCGGCTGCGCCTCGCCCTCCCGCACCACCTCCCGGAACCGCTCGAAGACGAGGCGGCATTCGCCCCAGAGATAGGTGTCCCACCAGATTGGCTGGTAGCAGCGCTGCCGGTTCATCTCGGCGAGGTCGGGGATCCCGAGGTCAGGAAAGTGGTCGCGCCCCGAATAGCGGCTGATGCCGCCAAGGTCGTAGACGATCGGTGACAGCCGCACGTCGGAGGCCTCAGGCCGGAACAGCGCCCTACTCGCCACCTGTGACAGCACCAGGGAGGCCGCCAGCAGGACGGCGCCGAGGGCCAGCCGACGCGCCGGCGCCATCCGCCACGTGTCCGGCAGGAGGTAGAGGATCAGCGGCACCGCCGCGAAGGGCGCGTTGAAGCGCAGCAGCATGGCGAAGGCGAGCAGCGCCGCCAGCGCTGGCCAGGCCCAGATGGGGACCGACCGGCCGGCCAGCCGGAAGCGGGCGGCCACGCCGAAGGCCGCGAGCAGCGCGACCGCCAGGGTGGTGTCCTTCATGATCACGCCGAGATAGCCGAGCGGGATGGGCAGAAGGCCGCCTAGCAGCACCAGCAGCGCTGCCGCCCCGCGTCCGGAGGCGCGCAGCCCGTCGGCGATCAGCCCGAGGCCGAGGCCGTAAAGCAGGAGGTGCAGGTAGAGCTTGGGAACCGGACCGGAGCCGAGCCAGTCGAGTCGCCGCCACAGTCAGGCCATGACAGGCGGATGCCAGTCCGTGTAGCGGCCGGTGATCGCCTGCTCGTACTGGTGGAAGGAGTCGGGGCGCATCACGCCGGGGAAGCAGGCGGCCGCGACAAACCCGATGACCGAGGCGACAAAGACCCAGATCATCCAAGGGCGGAGGCGAGGCCGGATCGGTTCGAGAGGCACCATCTGGCGGCAAGGCTGGGAAGGATCGGGACCGTACCACATGGTTCATGAAAGCCGCGATACTATTAAGGCTCGCCATCCTGAGTGCGCCGGTTTTCCTTGCGCTCGGCTAATGTTCTGTGTATGTTCGCGTCGCACCGCCGCGCAGGGAGCCCCGCCGATGCGCCGAGTGGCAGGCGCTCCGCCCCTTCCGCCGCCACGAGCGCCGCCCGGGCCGCCCCCTCGGCACCGATCCGCGCCCCCGCCTCGACGCCAGGCTGCGCGCCGCCACCACCGGCCTGCCCTGGCGCGCCCGGCCCCAACACTACGCACTACGGCCGCAGCACCACCATCGCCCACCACTTCCGCCGCCTCGCCCAGTCCAGCCTCTGGACCCGACTGCTCAAGGCCCTCGCCCACCCCAAGGCACCGCCCGCGCTGCGCGCCCTCGAGTACCGGCTCCGCCGCGCCGCCCGCCGCGCCATGCGCCTGCTCGGCATGAAGGGCCTCGACCTCGCCCAGCGTCTCGACCTGCTCAGCGCCCGGCCCATGCTGCCAGAGCGCGATGTGTCCCACCGCCTCGCCACCCCCATCACCGCCCTGCTCGACCGCCTGCCCGAGCAGAGGCCGCCCCCCCGGAACCCTCCGCCGCCTCGGCCGCCGCAGGCGGCAGGCGCGTCCGGTCAAGGAAGTTCGCCCCGCCGTGAGGGGGGCCTCAGCCTTTCCAGCGCGGCGGATGGGTGCCGAGCGGCACGGAGGGCAGGTCCCAGCGCGGCGGCGTTCCGCTCAGCCGCCCGGCATGGCGCAGCGCCGTCAGGCGGCCGAAGCCGCTGTCGTGCTCCTCGAGCAGGTCGCCGATCTCCCCGATCCCCGGCACCCGCGCCGCGAAGCCCTCGCGCAGCCGGCCGAGGCCGCGCAGCCAGCGCCCGGTGCCGGCCAGCGAGACGCGCACATGCCAGGACCCGCCCTCCTCCGCCCGCCGCAGCAGCGCGGCGAGGCTGCCGAACGCCAGCAGGTAGCCCGAGGCGTGGTCCAGCGCCTGGCAGGGCAGCGGCTTCGGCTCCTCGGCGCCCGCCGCCTCCGCCTCGGCATGGTTGAAGCCGCTCGCCGTCTGCACGAGCGAGTCGAAGCCGCGCCGCGCCGCCCAGGGCCCCACCTCCCCATAGGCGGAGAGCGAGGCGCAGACGATGCCCGGCCGCAGCGCCGCCAGCGCCTCGGGGCCGAAGCCGTGGCCGGCGATGGCGCCAGGGCGGTAGCCCTGCACGAACACGTCGCAGCCGGCGACGAGGCCACGCAGCGTGGCGCGGTCCTCCTCCCGCCGCAGGTCGAGATGCGCGGCGCGCTTGCCCCGGTTCACGTCGAGGACGAGCTGCGGGAAGGACGGAAGATGCGGCCCGGTGAGGTGCAGCACCTCCGCCCCGTGCGCGGCGAGCGTCCGGCCGCAGACCGGCCCGGCGATGACGCGCGTCAGGTCGAGCACGCGGATCCCGGCCAGCGGCCGCGCCGCGGCGGGCGGCAGCGGGCGGGGCGGCGCCTCGCCGATCCGCTCGATGCGGAGCGGCGGCAGGGCGGCGGTCGCCCGGCCCTGCGGATGCACGTCCCATTCGGCGAAGCTCCGCATCGCCGTCACGCACAGCCCGGCCTCGGCCGCCGCCTGCTCGAACGCCTCGGCGCCCCAGGCCCGCAGCGCGGCGGCGACCGCGGCGCGCTCGCCCGCGCAGCCGAGCAGGCGCAGCACCCCAGCGCGGTGGTGCGGGAAGTTGGTGTGCAGCCGCAGCCAGCACCCGTCGCCGCAGCGATAGGTGCCGGCGATGGCATCCCGGTGCTCGCCGGGCGGCGCGCCATCGCGCAGCAGGTAATGCTCGCTGCGGAATTCCAGGGCGGCGTGGCGCATCTCCACCGTCACCTCCTGCGCCTGGCCGGTGCGGCGGCGCCACACCTCGGCGGCGGCCAGGGCGGCGGCGGCGATGCTCGCCTGCGCCGCGGCGCCGACGCGGAAGGAGGAGGGCAGCGCCGGCTCCTCCCCGGCCAGCCGCACCCAGCCGAGCGCCGCCTCCGGCAGGCCCGCCTCCTGCCAGAGCGCGGCGAGGATCCGCATCGGGCTCGGATCAAGCATGGCGTGTCCTCCTGCATCCGGCCCGCCCTCGCGGCCGAGGGTCGCGGCGCCCGCGGGAAACGGTTGCGACCGCATGCGTTGTCCCCGCAAGCCTCCATGGCGGAGGCCCGGAACGACCCGAAGCGATGGGACAGGCCATGGCCAGTGAGCGCTTCTCCGGTGGCAAGGGCAACCCCGGCAATTTCGCCAATGACCGCCGGCGCGCCGCCGAAGCGGGCCGCATCGGCGGCCAGAGGCAGGGCCGGCACAACAACCCCGGCAACTTCGCCAATGACCGCGCCAAGGCGGCCGAGGCCGGGCGCAAGGGCGGGCAGCACAGCCATGGCGGCGGCGGCGGCCGCCCCGTCACCTGAGCCGTCGTCACGCGGCGCCGAGGCCATCCGCGCGGAAGCGCGGCGCCACCTCGGCCATGAACAGGCGGATGGAGCGCCGCGCCACCTCCGCCGGCATCGGGCCCAGGCGGAAGGCGCAGATCACGCCGCCGACGCCGGTGGCCTCGATCTCCCCCATGCGCGCCGCCACCGTGTCCGGGGCGCCGCAGATCAGCGCGTGCCCGGCCTGCACCCGCGCCGGCGGCGCGGCCTCCTCCACCATGCGGAGGCCCTGCTCGGCATGGATCCGCTCGCGGAGCGCGCGGCGCTGCGCCTGCATCGCCTCGAAGGCGGGAAGGCCGATGCGCGCCGCCTCGGCGTCGGTTTCGGCCACCACCACGTTGCGCCAGACCCAGCTTGCGGCGAGGCAGCGCGCGATGTGCGCGGCGTCATGGCCGGCCTCCTCCATGGCCTGGCGATAGGCGCGCAGCCGCGCCTCCGTCACCGCCAGGGACTGCACGTTCATCAGGAAGGGCAGGCCGCGCCGCGCCAGGCGCAGCGCCCCCTCCTCCGAGGAGGCGGCGCGCAGCAGCGGCGGATGCGGGCTGGTCCAGCAGCGCGGGCGGAGCTGCGGCACCTTCAGGCTCCAGAACCGCCCGTGGTGCTCGAAGCCCTGGGGGCTGGTCCAGGCCCGCAGCATCACCGCCTCGGCCTCCTCGTAGCGCGCCCCGGCCTCCCGCCAGTCCATGCCGTAGCCCTGGTATTCGTAGACGTTGTAGGCGGTGCCGCGGCCCAGGCCGACGATCAGCCGCCCCTGCGTCAGGTTGTCGAGCAGCGCGATCTGCTCGGCGAGCCGCACCGGATGGTGCAGCGAGACCTGCGCCACCGCGAAGCCGATGCTGAGGCGCCGCGTGCAGGCGGCAACCGCGGCGGCGAAGGTGACCGGGTCCACATAGGCGCAGTTGCCGTCGAAATGGTGCTCGGCCAGCCACAGCGCCTCCATGCCGAGCTCGTCGCAGAGCTGCGCCTCCTCCAGGCTTTCCGCGATCACCTGGGCGTCCATCTCCGGCGTCCGCGCCTCGGGGAACAGGAAATTGCCGAACCGCAGCATCCGCGCCTCTCCTCGCCTCGGGGCGCGGCCAGCCTATCGCGGCGCGGCCGGGCGGCAACCGGCGGCACCGCGCCCTGGCGGGGGCGCGCGGCAGGGTCCATATCGCCCGGGCGGGCGGCCTCCGGTGCGAAGGGTGCGAGGGATGAAGATCAACATCGAGATCGACTGCACGCCGGAGGAGGCGCGCCGCTTCCTCGGCCTGCCCGACCTGCGCCCGATGCAGGAGGCGGTGATGGAGAAGCTGCAGCAGCAGATGCTGCAGGCGATCTCCGCCACCTCGCCCGAGGCCCTGCTGAAGGCCTGGATGCCGATGATGCCGCAGACGCCCGAGCAGATGCGCGAGGCGATGGCGCGAATGTTCGGCATGTTCGCCGCGGGCGGCGCTCCTCCGCGCCGCGAGCGCGAGTAGCCCGTCCGCTTGCCGCCGGAGGCGCCTCGGCCGCCCTCGCGGCCCGCGGGCCGGGAGGGCGCCGCGCCCCGCCGCGCGATCCCGCCGCGCCGGGGCGCCGCCCGCCGGCGCGGGCACGACATCCGGCCGGGTCTCGCCGCCTCGGTCCTGCTGCATGGTGGGCTCGCGCTGCTCGCGGTGCTGGCGGCCTGGCAGCGGCCCCGGCCGCCCGAGCCGCTGCCGCCTGCCGCCTTCGCGGTGCATTTCGCGGCGGGCGCTCCCGACCGCCCGGCAGAGCCCGCGGCGGACCCCGCGCCGGCGCCGGCGCCGGAGGC
>NZ_SJDM01000056.1:5749-17808 GCF_004761865.1 Crenalkalicoccus roseus
GGAGGCGGCGCCGCTCCCCGCCCCTGCCGAGGTGCCCCCAGCCCCGTCCGAGGCGCCGCCCGTTGCGGCCGAGGCGCCGCCACCACCCGCGGCGCCGCGGATGGAGGCCGCCGAGCGGCACGCCGCGCTGCCCCGGCCGCCCTCTCCGCCGCCGGCCCGCCTGCCCGGCCTCTGGCTGCCGGAGGCCGCGGCGCTCGCCCACCCCGCGCCGCCCGCCGCCCCGCGGCCGCCGCTCGACCTGGCGCTCGGCCCGGCGATCGGCCGCCTCACGCCCGAACCGGAGGCCCGCATCCGCGGCGCCGAGGTCGGGCCGGACTGGCGCAACGCCTTCCGCCGCTGGCTGGACGAGCATCTGCGCTACCCGCAGGCGGCGGCCCTGCTCGGCGAGCAGGGCACCACGCGGGTGGCGCTGGTGGTGGAGCCGGACGGGCGGGTGCGCTCGGCGCGGCTGCTGCGTCGCTCCGGCTCCGCCTGGCTGGATTCCGGCACCCTCAACCTGTTCCGCGGCGCGACGCTGCCCGCCTTCCCACCCGGCGCCGACCCCGCGGGCGTGCATGTGGACCTGACCGTGAACTACATCCTGGTGCGCGAGTAGGGCCGCCTCCGCAGCCGAGCCGGCGCGCCGGTCAACCCCGCGCCGGGCGCGGCGTTGGCGATGCGCGGCGCGGACCGACGGCGCCGCGGGAGGAGGACCGAATGCGCGCGCTCCGCTGGCACGGCAGGCACGACATCCGCTGCGAAACCGTTCCCGACCCGCGGATCGAGGATCCGCGCGACGCCATCATCCGCGTCACGAGCTGCGCCATCTGCGGCTCCAACCTGCACCTCTACAACGGCTTCATGCCGGGCATGGAGTGCGGCTGAACGAGCTGACCGGCGGCAAGGGGCCGGAGAAGTGCATCGACGCCGTGGGCATGGAGGCGCACGCCACAGCGACGCTCGACTCGCTCTACGACCGCGCCAAGCAGGCGGTGATGCTGGAGACCGACCGCCCGCACGTGCTGCGGGAGATGATGTATGTCTGCCGCCCCGCCGGCATTCTCTCCGTGCCCGGCGTCTATGGCGGCGTGCTGGACAAGATCCCGTTCGGCATGGCGATGAACAAGGGCCTGACCATCCGCACGGGCCAGACCCACGTGAACCGCTGGACCGACGACCTGCTGTGCCGCATCGGGCAGGGCCAGATCGATCCGAGCTTCGTCATCACCCATCGCGCCGGCCTCGAGGACGGGCCGGCGCTGTACCGGACCTTCCGCGACAAGGAGGATGGCTGCATCAAGGTCGTGCTGAAGCCCTGAGCGCGCCTCGCCGCCTCAGCCCGAGCCGCCCTCCGGGACCAGCACCGCCACCGGCAGCGTCCCGAACACGGCGCCGGCGGGAAGGTGGTCGCCGGCGCGCTCCACCGCCTGCCCCGTCAGCAGGTCGCGCCAGCGCCGCGCGGCGGAGCCCGCCTGCGGCCAGGGGATCGTCGTGCCTTCCCAGCCGGGATCGGCCTCGAGGCGGGCGGGGAAGCGCGCGGCGGCGACCAGCAGCGCGTCCTCCCCATGCGCGCGGGCGAAGGCGCAGACCTGCTCCGCCTTCGCGCCGGCCGCGGCGAGCGGCTCGTAGCTCCCATCGGCGTAGAGGGCCGGATGCTCGCGCCGGTGGCCGAGCAGGGTGGCGGTCAGGGCGAGCTTGACGCGCCCGTCCTGCCACGCCTCCAGCATGGCGGCGAGGGCGCCTCGGCGGTCGCGCGCCAGCGCCTCCGACACTTCCTCGAGCAGGCGGCGGCGCAGCGCGTAGTCCACGGGGCGGCGGTTGTCGGGGTCCACGAGGCTGAGCTCCCACAGCTCGGCGCCCTGGTAGATGTCCGGCATGCCCGGCACCGTCAGCTTCAGCGCCGTCTGCACCAGGCTGTTGCGGACGCCGAGCCGCGCCACCCGCTCCTGGAAGGGCAGGAAGGCGGCGAGGAAGGCGTTGCTGCCCGGCGTGTCCAGCGCATCGCGGGCGAAGCCGAGCATCGCCTCCTCGTAGGCGGCGTTGGGAGCCGCCCAGGTGGAGTGCAGCTTGGCCTCGCGCATGGACTTCACCAGCGCGCCCTCGATACGCGCGGCGAAGGCGCGCAGCGCCTCGGGGTCGGGGGCGCCCGCACCGGTCATCTCCGCCGGCCAGGCGCCGAGCAGGAGCTGGTAGAACAGGTACTCGTCGTTGCGGTCGGGCGGGGCGGTGCCCTCCACGTCGCCACGGCGGGCGCGCAGGATGCGGCTCCAGGCCTGCACCTGGCGCGCCCATTCCTCCGGCATCTCGGACAGCACGGCGAGGCGCGCGCGCATGTCCTCGCCGCGCTTGGTGTCGTGCGTCGAGGTGGAGAGCATGGCATGCGGCCAGCGCCGGGCGCGCTGCGCGTTGGCGCGGTGGAACGCCTGGATCGGCACGCCGAAATGGTCGGGGTGCCCGCCCACCTCGTTCAGCGCGACCAGGCGGTTGTAGCGGTAGAAGGCGGTGTCCTCGAGCCCCTTGGCCATCACCGGGCCGCTGTACTGCTGCACCCGCATCGCCAGGCGCACCACGGCGTGGCGGCTGAAGCCGCTGCGCGGCTCGCGCACCAGGTCGGTGGTCAGCAGGCGGTGCAGGAAGTCGAACACGCTGGGGTCGAGGTCGGTCTCGTTGCGCCGCGCCTGGGCGATCGCCCAGTCGATGTCGCGCCGGTCGGCCTCCGTCGGCTCCGCCGCGCCGTCCACGTAGGTGCGGTAGACGGGGAAGCAGGCGACGATCTCCTTCAGCGCCCGCTGCAGGATGTTGCGCGTGAAGTCCTGCGTGCGCGGGTTCCGCCGCGCCACCCGCGCGGCGTCGCGGGCGAGCACGTTCAGCTCGCTCGCCATCTCGTTCAGCATGATGCGCAGCTTGCACTCGCGCACGATCCCGGCGAAGGGTCGGGTGCCGTCCGCGAACTCCGCATAGAAGCGCGTGAACGCCTCCTCCCCCGCCGGGTCCACCAGCAGGCCGAGCACGAGGTTGGCGAACTCGTAGCCGGTGGTGCCCTCCACCGGCCAATCCTCGCGCAGCGGCTCGTGGCGGGCCAGGATCTTCTCGACCACCAGGTAGAAGGGCCGCGGCGCCCGCTCCCGCAGCCGCTGCAGGTATCCCCTGGGGTCGAGCAGCCCGTCCACATGGTCTATGCGCAGCCCGTCCAGCGTGCCGTCGCGCAGCAGATCGAAGACCAGGCGGTGCGCGTGGTCGAACAGCTCCGGCAGCTCCATGCGGAGCCCGGCCAGCTCGTTGATGTTGAAGAAGCGGCGGTAGTTGATGTCGTCCGCGGCGACGCGGAAATGCGCCGCCCGCCAGTGCTGGTCCTGGATCAGCGCGTCGAGGGCGCGCCAGGTGTCGAGGCGCCCCTTCTCGCCGTTCAGCCGCGCCACCGCCGCCTCCACCGCGGCGCGCACCTCCTCGCGCTCGCGCGCGAGGCGGGCGAGCTCCGCCTGCAGCTCGCGCGCGCGCCGCCCGACATGCGGACGCCAGTCGGGCAGGCCGGAGAAGGCGTCGCCCAGGCGCTCGAGTTCCGGATGCGCGTCGCCGAGGATGCGGGCGTAGTGCAGCGGGCAGATCGGCAGCTTGTGCGCGCCATAGGCCCAGACGGCGAAGCTGCCGCTCTCCGCCTCGAAGCGCAGGGCGAGCTCCCCGGCCTCGAGCACCGCGCCGTACTGGTCGCCGAGGAAGGGCACCAGCAGCTTGCCGAAGAGGTAGCGCCGGTCCGGGTCCCAGTCGATGTCGAACCAGCCCGCGTACTCGGAATCCGGCCCCCATTCCAGCACGTCGAGCCACCAGGGGTTGTCGGCGCCGCCCACCCCCATGTGGTTCGGCACGAAGTCGAGCACCTGGCCGAGGCCCTGCGCCGCGAAGGCGGCGGCCATGCCGCGGAAGGCCAGCTCGTCCCCGAGTTCCGGGTTGAGGCGGCCATGGTCCACGATGTCGTAGCCGTGGCTGCTGCCGGGCCGCGCCTTCAGGTAGGGCGAGGCATAGACATGGCTGACGCCGAGCCGCGCCAGGTAGGGCGCGAGGGCGGCGGCCTCGGTGAAGCCGAAGCCGGCGTGGAATTGCAGGCGGTAGGTGGCGCGCGGGATCGGCGGCGCGGCGGCGTCAGACATGCTCCCTCCCCTCTCCGGTCCGCGCGGCGCCGCGTTCGGCGCGGAAGATCGCGGCGATGTCGTTGAAGCGCGGACGGTCGGCCAGCGCCTCCAGCGTCATGGAATGGCGGCGGCGCCAGTTCGGATGCTCGTCCGAGGTGGCGGGCAGGTTCACCATCTCCGCCTCGTCGGTCAGGTCGTCGAGCTGCGCCATGGCGAGCATCGCCGGGCTGCGGGCGAGGAAGGCGTGCGCGGCGCGCGAGAGGCGCGGGATGTCCGGCGCCTCCTCCTCGGCCAGCAGCCCCTCGCGCCGCAGCGCGGCGAGCAGCGCGGCGCGGTCCTGTGCCCGACGCTCGCGCTGGCGCGCCGCCTCTCCCGGCTCCGGGTAGAGGCCGAGGCGCTCCTTGAGGTCGAGGTCCCGCCCCTCCCACCAGCCGCGCAGCGTCGGCAGGTCGTGGCTGCCGATCACGGCAAGGGCGAGCGCGGGATAGGCGGCGGGTGGCAGGAAGGCGCCCGCCTCGTCCTGTTCGAAGAACAGCACCCGGTAGGAGAGGATGTTCGCCGCCGCCATGCGCTCGCGGAAGCCCTCCGGCACCGTGCCGAGATCCTCGCCGACGACGAGGCAGCGCTGGCGGTGGCTCTCCAGCGCCAGGATGCCGATCAGGTCCTCCATCGGATAGGCGACATAGGCCCCGGCATCGGGCTTCGCGCCCTCCGGCACCCAGTAGAGGTGCTGCAGCCCCATCACGTGGTCGATGCGCAGCCCGCCGGCGTGGCGCATGTTGGCGCGCAGCAGCGCGATGAAGCTGCGGTAGCCCTCCTCGCGCAGCGCCCGCGGGTGGAAGGGCGGCAGGCCCCAATCCTGGCCGGCGGGGTTGAAGACGTCGGGCGGCGCGCCGACCCGGGCGCCGGAGACGACGGCGGCGGCGTTCGCCCAGGTCTCCGCCCCGGCACGGTCGGCGCCGACGGCGAGATCGCGGTAAAGGCCGATCGCCATGCCGCGCTCCCGCGCCGTGGCGGCCGCGGCGCCGAGCTGCTCGTCGGCGATCCATTGCAGCCAAGCGAGGAAGTCTATCCGGTGGCGGTTCTCCGCCGCGAAGCGCGCCACCGCGGGAGAGGCGGGGTCACGGTACTCCTCCGGCCAGACGTGCCAGTCGGGCGCGCGGGCAGCGAAATGCTCGCGCAGGGCCAGGAACAGGCAGTTGCGCTCCAGCACCTCGCCCTGCGCTCGGCGGAATTCCTCGAAGGCGCGCCAGCGCGCCGGATCGGCGGCGCGGCAGGACTCGAACAGGCGTTCGAGCAGCGGCAGCTTCAGCGCCGCCACCCCCTCGTAATCCACCAGCCGCTGCGCGCGGCACGCCTCCAGCCGCGCGCGGAACTCCGCGGAGGCGATGACCTCCCGCGCCTCCGGGCAATGCGGCAGCTCCGGCACCGCGGCGACGTCGATGTTGAGGACGTTGAGCAGCAGCCGGCTGGCCGGGGAATAGGGGCTGGCATGTTCCGGATCGTCGGGGAACATGGCATGCAGCGGGTTGAGGCCGATCACCGCCGCCCCGCGCGCGGCAGCCAGCTCCACCAGGCTGCGCAGGTCGCCATAGTCGCCGATGCCCCAGTCGGTGTCCGAGCGCAGCAGATAGAGCTGCGCGGCGATGCCCCAAAGCCGGCGCCCTTCCTCCAGCACCGGCGGCAGAAAGCAGCGCCCGGGCGTGATGATGAGCGGCATCGCCGCGCCGCCGGGCTCCACCGAAAGACAGTGATAGCCCCAGGGCAGGTCCGCCGGCAGAGGCAGCCGCCGCCGCTCCAGCCGGCGGCCGTCCTGTTCCTTCACCTCGATCAGGTCGAGCGCGGCGAAGGCGGCCTCGCCTGTCCGCTCGCCGCCCTCCTCGAGCGCGAGCCGCCAGCGCAGCGGGCCGGTGCCGGCGGGCAGCGCCAGCGGCACCGCCACCGCCCCGCCCGCCCGCGCCACCTGCACCGGGGGCAGCGGGTGCTGCCACCCGGCGCGGTCCAAGGCCGCAAGTGCGGCCTCGGCGGCCGCCTCGTCCACGGCCTCGACGCCCATGGCGGCGAGCAGGCGGCGCTTGGTCTCCGCGCCGGCGCGCACCACCTGGCCGCGGGCGTCGCGGAACTCCGGCTCGATCCCCATGCGCGCGGCCAGGCGGTCGAGGGCGGAGCCTTCCGGCTCGACGGACCAGCGCACCGCCCAGGGGCCGAAGCGGCCATCCGCGCCGCAGGCGCCCTCCCGCCACAGCACGCGGCCCGCCTCGGGCGGGAAGCCGTGCGTGGGCGCAGCGGCGAGGTTGGCGGCGAGCACCAGCGCCTCGCCGCCGCCGAGGGACCAGCGCACCAGCACCGCGCCCTCGCCGAGCACCTCGTGGCGGCCGCCCCGGGCGATCGAGGGCAGGCGCGGCACGATCTCGGCGTGGCGCAGCGCGAGGATGCGGCGATACCAGGCGAGCCACTCGGCGTGCGGCGCGCGTGCCGCGTCCTCCCAGCGCAGCCTGGCCGAGGCGAAGGTCGCCTCGGACAGCGGGTCGGGGATGCGCTCCCGCATCGCCGGGTCCTGGAATTCGGGGAAGCGGGCAAACTCGTTCCGCCGCCCCTCGCGCACCGCGTCGGCAAGGTCGGGGCCGAAGTCGCAGAAGAAGGGGAAGGGCTGCGCCGCCGCCCATTCCTCGCCCATGAACAGCATCGGCACCTGCGGCAGCAGCAGGTAGGTCGCCGCCACGGCGCGCACCGCCTCGGCCGGCGCGAATTCGGTCAGGCGGTCGCCGAAGGCGCGGTTGCCGACCTGGTCGTGGTTCTGGATGAAGGCGACGAAGGCGGTGGGCGGCAGGTGCGCGCTCCGCTCGCCGCGCGGGTGGCCGCGATAGGGCATCGGCTCGCCCTGGAAGGCGAAGCCCTCGGCCAGAGCGCGGCCGAGCTTCTCCGTATCGCCCCTGTAGTCGGCGTAGTAGCCCTTGGCCTCGCCGCTCGCCGCCACGTGCAGCACGTGGTGCACGTCGTCGTTCCACTGCGCGGTGTAGAGCCGGGGCGCACCGCCCTCGCCGCGGGCGAGGAGGCGCGCCTGGTTCTCCTCGTTCTCGAGCAGCAGATGCACGGGCCGGTCCAGCACGGCGGCGCGCACCCGCTCGGCCAGCTCCTCCAGCAGGTGCCTGCCGCTGTCGTCGAGGATGGCGTGCACCGCGTCCAGCCGCAGCCCGTCGAGGTGGAATTCCTCGATCCAGTACAGGGCGTTGTGGATGAGGAACTCGCGCACCGGGCGGCTGTCCGGCCCGTCCACGTTGATCGCGGCGCCCCAGGGCGTCTTGTGGCGGTCGGTGAAGAATTGCGGCGCGATGGCGTGCAGGTAGTTCCCCTCCGGCCCGAAGTGGTTGTAGACGACATCGAGCAGCACGGCGATGCCGCGCGCATGCGCGGCCTCCACCAGCGCCTTCAGATCCTCTGGCCGGCCGTAGCTGGCGTCGGGCGCGTAGGGCAGCACGCCGTCATAGCCCCAATTGCGCCGGCCCGGGAACTCCGCCACGGGCATGATCTCGATTGCGGTGACGCCGAGGGCGGCGAGGTGGTCGAGCCGGCCGATGGCGGCGCGGAAGCTGCCCTCCGGGGTGAAGGCGCCGATGTGCAGCTCGTACAGCACCACCTCGTGCCAGGGCCGGCCGCGCCAGCCCGCGTCGCGCCAGGGATGTGCGCGCGGATCCACCACCTCGCTCGGCCCGTGCACATCCTCCGGCTGGTGGCGGGAGGCGGGGTCGGGCACGCGCAGCCCGTCGGGCAGCACGAAGCGGTAGCGCGTGCCGGCGCGCGCGCGGCCGGTGACGAGCTCGTGCCAGCCTTCCGCGTCCCGCGCCATCGGCAGCGGCTCCGCCGCGCCGTCGAGCTCCAGCCCGATCCGCTCATGCGACGGCGCCCAGAGGCGGAAGCGCACGCGCCCGTCCTCCCGCAGCTCGGCGCCGAAGGGCATGTGGTGCGCGCGCCGCATCGCCGGTCCCTCCTCCTCCCCCGCCTCGAGCAGGGCCAGCACGCCGCGCAGCGGGATCGCGACCCAGCCGGGGCGGTTGGCCAGCTCGTAGGCCACCTCGTAGAATGCCTTCTCCAGCATGAAGAAGCGCAGCAGCCGCTCCGCCGCCTCCCGCTCCTGCGGGCAGGAAGGCAGGCCCCGCGCCGCGTCGAGATAAGCATCGCGTGCGGCGCGCACCGCCTCCGCCTCCCAAGCGGCGAGGCGCCGCCGCGCCGTCTCGCGCGCCTCCTGCGGCATTGCCTCGGGCAGCGCGCGCCCGGCCGCGGCGGCGGCGTAGCCGAGGGAGCGCAGCAACCCGGCGAGGTCGCGCAGCGGCGCGTGTTTGGCGCGCCGCTCCGCCAGCGGGCGCAGCGGCTCGCCCTCGAAATCCACGATCATGGCGTCATCCGCAGCGACCAGCACCTGGCCCAGGTGGAAATCGCCGTGATGGCGCGTGCGGACGAAGCCGGGCAGGCCGCGCAGTGCCGCCGCCAGCCGCGCCGGCAGCGCCTCGCGCCGCCCCAGCAGGCGCCGGGCGAGGGGGCGCGCCTCCGGATCGAGCCCTTCCCCCGCCGCGGCAAGGCCGTCAAGCGCACGCTGCGCCATGGCTTCCGCGTTGGCAAGCCAGCGCCGCAGGTCGTCCTCCCGCACCGCCTCGGGGCGGAAGGCGGGGTCCGTGCCGGCGGCGAAGGCGCGGTGCATCTCCGCGGTGCGGGCGCCGAGGCGGCGCAGCCATCCGGTCGCCTCCGCGAGCGCGCGCGGCCCATCCGCCTCGCCGGCGCGGCCGAGCCGCTCCAGCACCCAGGCCCAGCCATCGCCCGCATTGGGCACGAAGCGCTGCAGCACCGAGAGGGTGACGGCGCCCTCCCCCACCATGCCCTCCAGCTCGGCCCAGCCGAGCAGCGCGGGCGTGGCGGCGAAGCCGGCCTGCTCGGTGAGAAAGCGCCCGACCTCGAGCTCCGGGTGGATGCCCTCCTCGAGGGTGCGGATCAGCTTCAGGATCGCGCCCTCCCCGATGCGGATGGAGGTGTTGGACTGCTCGGCGCGGCCGCGCCTGATCGCCCAGTCCTCGCCGGGAGCGAGGCCGGCCGCGGCGAGGTGGCGCGTCCGCCCCATGCGCAGCCGCCCCGCGGCGGCAGCCGCGTCGCCGCGCAGCAGCGCCTCCACCCAGGCGCGGATGAACGCATCCGCGGCGATGGCGTCGGCGAGGTGTCGCCCCTCTCCCGCCGGGGCGATGCGGGCTTCTGGCGGCACCGCCCCCTCCGGCACCAGGGCGAGCGGCAGGAACAGCAGCAACGGCGCCCGCCCCGGCGGCGTGGCGCGCCAGAGCGCGATGGCGGCGGGCATGCCGGGCACGGGGAAGGGCAGCAGCGTGGCGAGGGCGACCTCGGGCCGGCCGGCATCCTTGGCCGGATACCAGCGCTGGCGGAGCAGGAAGTCGGGCAGCGCCGCCGCCGCCCGCGCCTCGAGGCCGGCGGCAGGCCAGGCGCTCGCCGGGCCAGTGGTCTGGAATGGAGTGTGGTCGGAGGGCGTCACGGCGGCGTGCCTCGTCCGGGCGGGTCCGACCGCCCCCAACAGCCTGCCCCCCTTGGCGTTCCTGGCCCGCCGCAAAAATACCAGCCGTGCAACCAGCGCGGGGCCGGCGCAGGAACGCGGCGGCTCCGGCGCTGTTCTGCTGGCCGCCTGCCAGGAAGGGACCGAGACAATGGGAAAGCGCAACGGCAGCGGGGCGCCTCAAGTGATGCGCCGCTCACGCGTCCGGGAGGGAACGCCCTTCCCGCTCGGCGCCACCTGGGATGGGCTCGGCGTGAATTTCGCGCTGTTCTCGGCCCATGCCTCCAAGGTCGAGCTGTGCCTGTTCGACGAGACGGGCGAGCGCGAGATCGAGCGCATCGAGCTGCCGGAGTTCACCGACGAGGTCTGGCACGGCTACCTGCCCGATGCGCGGCCCGGCACGCTGTACGGCTACCGCGTGCACGGCCCCTATGAGCCCGAGGCCGGGCACCGCTTCAATCCGAACAAGCTGCTGCTCGACCCCTACGCCAAGGGCCTGACCGGCGACGTGCGCTGGGACCCGGCGGTGTTCGGCTACGTGGTCGGCGAGGACGACCTCTCCTTCGACACGCGCGACAGCGCCCCGTTCCTGCCGCGCTGCCGCGTCGTGGACCCCGCCTTCACCTGGGGGCGGGAGCGGCGGCCCGACGTGCCGTGGGAGCGCACCATCCTCTACGAGCTGCACGTCAAGGGCTTCACCAAGCTGCACCCGCTGGTGCCGGAGCGGCTGCGCGGCACCTATGCCGGCCTCGGCACCAAGGAGGTGGTGGACTATCTGCGCGGCCTCGGCGTCACCTCGGTGGAGCTGCTGCCGGTGCACGCCTTCGTGCAGGACCAGCACCTGCTGGAGAAGGGGCTGGCGAATTACTGGGGCTACAACACGCTCAACTTCTTCGCGCCCGAATACCGCTACTCCGCCACCGGCAGCCTCTCCGAGTTCAAGGAGATGGTGGCGCGGCTGCACGATGCCGGCATCGAGGTGATCCTCGACGTCGTGTACAACCACACGGCGGAGGGCAACGAGATGGGCCCGACGCTGTCCTTCAAGGGCATCGACAACGCCAGCTACTACCGGCTGCTGCCCGACCAGAAGCGCTACTACATCAACGACACCGGCACAGGGAACACGCTGAACCTGTCGCACCCGCGGGTGCTGCAGATGGTGACCGACAGCCTGCGCTACTGGGTGACCGAGATGCACGTGGACGGGTTCCGCTTCGACCTCGCCACCATCCTCGGCCGCGAGCCCTACGGCTTCGACGAGGGCGGCGGCTTCCTCGACTCCTGCCGTCAGGATCCGGTGCTGAACCGCGTGAAGCTGATCGCCGAGCCCTGGGATTGCGGCCCGGGCGGCTACCAGGTGGGCGGCTTCCCGCCCGGCTGGGCGGAGTGGAACGACCGCTTCCGCGACACGGTGCGCGCCTTCTGGAAGGGCGACGAGGGCATGGCGGCGGAGCTCGCCACCCGCCTCACCGCCTCGGGCGACAAGTTCAACCGGCGCGGCCGCAAGCCCTGGGCCAGCGTGAACTTTGTCACCGCCCATGACGGCTTCACCCTGCACGACCTCGTCTCCTACAACGAGAAGCACAATGAGGCGAACGGCGAGGACAACCGTGACGGCCATTCGCACAACCTGTCCTGGAACCACGGCGCCGAGGGGCCGACCGACGACCCCGAGATCCGCGCGCTGCGCGAGCGGCAGAAGCGCAACATGCTGGCGACGCTGCTGCTCTCCCAGGGCACGCCGATGATCCTGGCCGGGGACGAGTTCGGCCGCACCCAGCACGGCAACAACAACGCCTACTGCCAGGACAACGAGCTGAACTGGGTGGACTGGCAGGGCATCGGCGAGGAGGGCCGGGCGCTCGCCGCCTTCACCCGCAAGCTGATCGCGCTGCGCCAAGGCTTCCCGGTGCTGCGCCGCGGCCGCTTCCTGAGCGGCGCCTTCAACGAGGAACTCGGCGTGAAGGACGTCACCTGGCTGACACCGGACGGCACCGAGATGGACGCGGAGCACTGGTCGGACCCCAATACGCGCTGCTTCGGCATGCTGCTCGACGGCCGCGCCCAGGCCACCGGCATCCGCCGCCCGGCCTCGGACGCGACGCTGCTGCTGGTGCTGAACGCGCACCACGACGTGGTGGAGTTCTCCCTGCCCGAACCGCCGGCGGGGCAGCGCTGGCTGCTGCTCGAGGACACCAACCGGCCCGAGGTGGACGAGCCCGAACCCTTCGAGTTCGGCCACCCCTACATGGTGACCGGCCGCTCCCTGCTGCTGTTCGTGCTGCGGCCGGAGCGCGGCGGCGGCGCCATCCTCGCGCGCGCGCGCGAGGCGCTGCTCGCCGGCACCGCCCCGCCGTCGCTGCCGGACGCCTCCTAGGCCGCGTGGACAAACCGGTAGGCTG
>NZ_SJDM01000057.1 GCF_004761865.1 Crenalkalicoccus roseus
CGCCCCGCCATCGCCGCCGCCCGCGCCGAGCCGGCCGCCCTTCCGGCGCGCGCCGCCGCCCCGCCGCCGGTGCGGGTGGCGGAGCCGGCGGTGGTGCCGGTCGGCTCCCTGCTCGGCGCCTCCCGCCCGATGCTCGCCCCGCCCGTACCCTTCAGCGCGGCCAACGCCGCGGGCCTCGGCGCCGCCCGATGACGCCCGGCGGCGCCCCGGAGGAGCTGCGCCCGCCCCCCGCGCCGGACGCGCCCCCGGCCGGGCGGACGGTGGTGCCCGCCGCGGGCGGCGCGCGCGGTCTGGTGCGCGTCGCCGCCCCCGAGCTCGCCCGCCGCGCCCAGATCGAGCGCACCCGCGGGCGGCTGGTGCTGGCCGCGGGCGGCTTCTCGGTGCTCTTCGCCGCCGTCGGGGTGAAGCTCACCCTCGCCACGCTGGTGGACCCCGCCCAGCCGCGGCTGCGCGCCGCCCCGACCGTGCCGGCCGGGGAGCCGCCGGTGGCGCGCGCCCCGATCACCGACCGCAACGGCGAGGTGCTCGCCGTCTCGCTGCGGGTGATGGAGCTCTACGCCAACCCGCAGGAGATCAGCGACCCCGTCGCCGCCGCCGACCGGCTGCTGACGGTGCTGCCCAACCTCGACCGCGAGCGGCTGATCGAGCGGCTGACGAAGCGCAACGTGCCCGGCACCGACCGGCCGGTCGAGTTCGCCTACATCGTCCGCAACCTGACGCCGCGGCAGATGCTCGCGGTGAACAATCTCGGCCAGCCCGGCTTCCACTTCCGCCCCGCCGAGCGGCGCTTCTTCCCGCAGGGCGCCTCGGCGGCGCACATCATCGGGCAGGTGGACGTGGACGGGAACGGCATCGCCGGGGTGGAGAAGGCGTTCGACGAGCGGCTGCGCACCGACCGCGCGCCGCTGCGCCTCTCCATAGACATCCGGGTGCAGGTGGCGCTGCGCGAGGCGGTGCAGGCGGCGATCGCGGACTTCAACGGCATCGGCGGCGCCGGGGTGATCATGGACGTGCACACCGCCGAGGTGCTGGCCATGGTCAGCCTGCCCGACTACGACCCCTCCGACCCGATGAGCCTGGTGCGCCGGCCGCAGCAGCCGGCGCGGCGCGGCGGCACCGACACCGACCCCACCTTCAACCGCGCCACCGTCGGCGTGTACGAGCCGGGCTCGACCTTCAAGCTGTTCACCACGGCGATGGCGCTGGACTACGGCACGGTGAACCTCTGGGGCGGCTACGACGCCTCGCGCCCGATCCGCTACGGCCGCTTCACCATCAGCGACTTCCGCGGCAAGAACCGCTGGCTGGCGGTGCCCGAGATCGTCGCCTACTCCTCCAACATCGCCTCCGCGCACATGGCGGTCGCGGTCGGGCCGCAGCGCCACCGCGAGTTCATGGCCCGCATGGGCATGCTGCAGCGCCTGCAGGTGGAGCTGCCCGAGACCGCGCGGCCCCTCGCCCCCTCCGCCCAGGGCTGGCGCGACATCAACACCATGACCATCGGCTTCGGCCACGGCATCTCGGTCACGCCGCTGCACGTGGTGAACGGCGTCGCGGCGCTGGCCAATGGCGGCATCCTGCGCCAGCCGACCCTGGTGGCGCAGCCGCCGGGGGCGGAGCGCGAGGGGGTGCGCGTGATCTCCGAGCGCACCTCGGAGACAATGCGCCGGCTGATGCGCCTCGTCGTCACCGAGGGCTCGGGCAGGAGCGCGGAGGTGCCGGGCTACTTCGTCGGCGGCAAGACCGGTACGGCGCAGAAGGTCGGCCCGCGCGGCGGCTACCTGCAGGACAAGCGCATCGCCGCCTTCGTCGGCGCCTTCCCGATGAACGCGCCGCGCTACGCCTTCTACATCATGGTGGACGAACCGAAGCCGAACGCGCGCAGCCACGGCTATGCCACCGCCGGCTGGGTGGCGGCGCCGGCCGCGGGCGCGGTGATCCGCCGCGTCGCGCCGATCCTCGGCCTGGTGCCGGAGACCGAGCGCGTGCCGCTGATCCAGCAGGTGCTCGCGATCCCGCTGCAGCCGCCGCGCCCGCCGCGCCAGCCCGCCGCGCCCCCCGCCGCCCAGCCGCGCGCCGCCTCGGCGCCCCCGCCCGCCCGCCCGCCGGCGGGCGCCGCGCGCGCCGAGCCGCCGCCGGGGCAGATGCCGCTGCCGCAGCGCGCCGTCGAGCCGCCGGCGCTGCGGCGCACCGAGGCGCCGGCCGGGCTGCGCCTCGCCACCGCGCCTGCGGAGGGGGCGGCGCATGCGCCTCGCTGACCTGCTCAGGGAAGGCGGGCTGGCCCCGCCGCCGGACCTGCCGCCGGAGGCGGCCATCGCCGG
The DNA here is from genome assembly GCF_004761865.1 of Crenalkalicoccus roseus. Lineage (GTDB taxonomy): Bacteria > Pseudomonadota > Alphaproteobacteria > Acetobacterales > Acetobacteraceae > Crenalkalicoccus > Crenalkalicoccus roseus. The sequence goes on from NZ_SJDM01000057.1 coordinate 2,322, forward strand.
TCTGACCGCGGACAGCCGGGCCGTAAGGCCCGGTTTCCTGTTCGCGGCCCTGTGCGGCACCCGGAACGACGGCCGCGCCTACATCCCCGAGGCGGTGGCGCGCGGCGCGGTGGCGGTGCTCGCGCCCGAGGGCACCTCCTGGCCGGCCGGCGCCCCGCCGCGGCCGCTGATCGCCGCCGCCGACCCGCGGCGGGCGCTGGCGCTGATGGCCGCCGCCCTGGCTGGCGCGCAGCCCGAGACGCTCGTCGCCGTCACCGGTACCAACGGCAAGACCAGCACGGTGGACTTCCTCCGCCAGCTCTGGACGCTGGCCGGCCACCGCGCCGCCTCCCTCGGCACGCTCGGCCTGGTGGCGGAGGGGTTCGCCCCCGGCGCCTCGCTGACCACCCCCGACCCGGTGACGCTGCACGCGACGCTCGCCGACCTCGCGCGGGCGGGGGTGCGGTGCGCGGCGATGGAGGCCTCCTCGCACGGGATCGAGCAGCGGCGGCTCGACGGGGCGCGGCTCGCCGCGGCGGGCTTCACCAACCTGACGCGCGACCACCTCGACTACCACGGCTCCATGGCCGCCTACCGCGCGGCCAAGCTGCGCCTGTTCGAGGCGCTGCTCCCGCCCGGCGCGCCGGCGGTGGCGAACGCCGAGATGGAGGCGGAGACGCTGGCGGCGCTGTCCGCCATCGCCGCCCGGCGGGGCCTCCGGCTGATGACGGTGGGCGAGGCGGGCGGGGAGGTGCGCCTGATCCGCCAGCAGCCGCTGCCGGACGGCCAGGCGCTGGAGGTGGCGGCCTTCGGCCTGCGCACGGAGCTGCGCCTGGCCCTGCCCGGCCGCTTCCAGGCCGACAATGCGCTGCTCGCGCTCGCGCTCGCGGTGGCGACGGGGATGGACGCCGCCCGCGCCCTCGCCGCCCTGCCGCGGCTTGCCGGCGTGCGCGGGCGGATGGAGCTGGCGGCGCGGCTGCCGAACGGCGCCGCCGTGTATGTGGACTACGCCCACACGCCGGACGCGCTGGAGCGCCTTCTCGCCGCGCTGCGCCCGCATGTCGCGCCGGGGGCGCGGCTGCACGTGCTGTTCGGCGCCGGCGGCGACCGGGATCCGGGCAAGCGGCCGCTGATGGGCGCCGCCTGCGCGCGGCTCGCCGACCGCTGCTGGGTCACCGACGACAATCCGCGCAGCGAGGATCCGGCGGCGATCCGCGCCGCGGTGCTGGCCGGCTGCCCGGGCGGGGTGGATGCGGGGGAGCGCCGCGCCGCCATCGCCGCCGCCATGGCCGATCTCGGGCCCGGGGACGTGCTGGCGGTGGCCGGCAAGGGGCATGAGAGCGGGCAGACCATCGGGGCCGTGACGCTGCCCTTCGACGACGCCGCGGTGGTGCGCGCGCTGGCGGGAGGCGGCGCATGACCGCCCCGCTCTGGACCGCCGCCGAGCTGCGCGCGGCGACCGGCGGCGCGCTCGCCGCCGAGGTCGCCGTCTCCGGCGTCGCCATCGACAGCCGCGGCATCGCGCCGGGCGCGCTGTTCGTGGCGCTGCGCGACGCGCGGGACGGGCATGATTTCGTCGCCGACGCGCTGGCCCGCGGCGCCGCCGCCGCCATGGTGGACCGCGACCCGCCGGGCGTCGCGCCGGGGGCGGCGCTGCTGCGCGTCGGCGACACCATGGAGGGGCTGCGGGCGCTCGGCGCGGCGGGGCGGGCGCGCTTCGCGGGGCGGGCGGTGGCGGTCACCGGCAGCGTCGGCAAGACCGGCACCAAGGAGATGCTGCGCCTGCTGCTCGGCGCCCTCGGCCCGACCCATGCCGCGGTCGCCTCCTACAACAACCACTGGGGCGTGCCGCTGACCCTGGCGCGGCTGCCGCGCGGCGCCGAGTTCGCGGTGATCGAGATCGGCATGAACAACCCGGGGGAGATCGCGCCCCTCGCCCGCCTCGCCCGCCCGCATGTCGTCGCCGTCACCGCGATCGGGGAGGCGCATGTCGGCCATCTCGGCAGCCTCGAGGCCATCGCCGAGGAGAAGGGCAGCATTGCCGCGGGGCTGGAGCCCGGCGGGGTGGCGGTGCTCGACCGCGACAGCCCCTTCTTCCCCCGGCTGGCCGCGATGGCGCGCGAGGCGGGGGCGGCGCGGGTGATCGGCTTCGGCAGCGGCGCGGCGGCCGAGTCGCGGCTGGTCGAGGCGGCGGCGGGGCCGGAGGGGGTTCGCGCGCGGCTTTCCGTGCTCGGCGCCGAGGTGGCGCTGGCGATGCCCGCGGTCGGGTTGCACCACGCGCGCAACGCCGCCTGCGCCCTCGCCGTGGTGGCGGCGCTCGGCGGGGATCCGGCGCGCGCGGCGCCAGCGCTCGCCGCCTACGCGCCGGGGGCGGGGCGGGGCGGGGCACGGCCGGTCGCGGTGCCCGGCGGCACCGCGCTGCTGATCGACGAGAGCTACAACGCCGCCCCGCCGGCGATGCGCGCCGCCCTGGCGGCGCTGGCGCTGCGCCCGGCGGCGCGGCGCATCGCCGTGCTGGGCGAGATGCGCGAGCTCGGCGCGCAGTCCGCGGCGCTGCACGCCGCCCTCGCCCCCGATGCGGCGGCGGCGGCCGACCTGGTGTTCTGTTGCGGCGACGGCATGGCGCACCTCTTCGAGGCGCTGCCGCCCGCGAAGCGCGGCGGGCACGCGCCCGATTCGGCCGCGCTCGTTCCGCTGCTGCGCGCCGCGCTGCGCCCGGGCGACGCGATTCTGGTCAAGGGCGCTCTGGGCTCGCGCATGGCCGTGGTGGTAGAGGCGCTGTCCCTTCAGCCCGCAGGGGACGCATCGTGATCTTCAACCTCTTCGCTCCCTACGCGGAGGAATTCGCGCTCTTCAACCTGGTGCGCTACACCACCTTCCGCTCGGGCGCGGCCTGCCTGACCGCGCTGGTCTTCTCCCTCGTCCTCGGCCCGACGATGATCCGCTGGCTGCGCTCCTTCCAGCGCGGCGGGCAGCCGATCCGCAGCGACGGGCCGGAGCGCCACCTGATCGAGAAGAAGGGCACGCCGACCATGGGCGGCGTGCTGATCCTGATGGCGGTGGTGCTCGGCACGCTGCTCTGGGCCGACCTGCGCAACGGCCTGGTCTGGGCGGTGCTGCTGGTCACGGTGGGCTACGGGCTGCTCGGCTTCGCCGACGACTGGCTGAAGGTGACCAAGCGCAACACGAAGGGCGTGCCGGGGCGGGTGAAGCTCGCGGTACAGGCGGCGGTGGGGCTCGTCGCGGCGATCTGGATCTGCTCCCTGCTGCCCGGGCCGCTCTCGGACAAGCTGGCGGTGCCGGTGTTCAAGGACGTGCTGATCCCCTTCGGCCTGCTGTTCCCGCTGGTGGGCATGCTGGTGATGATGGGCGCGTCGAACGCCGTGAACCTCACGGACGGGCTCGACGGCCTGGCGATCGTTCCGGCGATGATCGCCGCCGGCGTCTTCGCCCTGATCGCCTACCTGGTCGGCAACCGGGTGATGGCGGACTACCTGCAGCTCCACCCCGTGGCCGGGGCGAACGAGCTGGCGGTGTTCTGCTCGGCGCTGATCGGGGCGGGGCTCGGCTTCCTGTGGTTCAACGCGCCCCCGGCGGCGGTGTTCATGGGGGATACCGGCTCGCTCTCCCTCGGCGGGGCGCTCGGCGCGGTGGCGGTGGCGACCAAGCACGAGATCGTGCTGGCGATCGTCGGCGGCCTGTTCGTGGTCGAGACGGTCAGCGTCATCATCCAGGTCTTCTGGTTCAAGCGTACCGGCCGGCGCGTCTTCCTGATGGCGCCGCTGCACCACCATTTCGAGAAGAAGGGCTGGGCGGAACCGACCATCGTCATACGCTTCTGGATCATCGCCATGGTGCTGGCGCTGATCGGGCTGTCGACGCTGAAGATCCGATGAGCGCGCCCCGCACCGCCCCGGAATTCCGTCCCTTCGCCGGCCACCGCGTCGCCGTGGTCGGGCTCGGCCGTGCCGGGCTGCCGGCGGCGCTGCGCCTGCGCGACTGGGGCGCGGAGGTCGCCTGCTGGGACGATGCGGAGGCGGCGCGGGAGGAGGCGGCGCGGGCCGGGCTCGCGGTGGCCGACCCGGCGGCGGGGCGGTTCCGCCACGACGCGCTGCTGCTCTCCCCCGGCATCCCGCACCTGCTGCCGCGCCCGCACCCCGCAGCGGCGGCGGCACGGGCGGCGGGAGCGCCGATCCTCTCCGACGTCGAGTACCTGTTCCGCGCCGTGCGGGCGGCGGGCTCGACCGCGCGTTTCCTCGGCATCACCGGCACCAACGGCAAGTCCACCACCACGGCGTTGATCCATCACCTGCTGCGCCGGGCCGGGCTGGAGGCGGAGGCGGGCGGCAATCTCGGACCTGCGGCGCTCTCCCTCAACATCTTGGGGTCGTCTGGTGTGTACGCCCTCGAAATGTCGTCCTATACACTTGAACGAGTTGCGTCGGTGAGATTCAACCTAGGGGCGATGCTGAACCTCTCCCCCGACCATCTCGACCGGCATGGCGACATGGAAGGCTATGCCGCCGCCAAGGCGCGGATCTTCGCCCGGCAGCGGCCGGAAGACCTTGCCGTGCTCGGCATGGACGATGCCTGGAGCCGCGGCCTGCGCGCGGGCCTCGTCGCGCGCTGCGTGCCCGTCTCCGGCACCGCGCCGCAGCCGGGCGGGATCTGGGCCGAGGGGCCGCTGCTGCGCGACGAATCCGGCCCCCTGCTCGACCTGCGCGAGGCCCCTGCCCTGCCCGGCGCCCACAACGCGCAGAACGCCGCCGCCGCCGCCGCCTGCGCGCTCGGCCTCGGCCTCTCCCGCGCCGCGCTGGCCGAGGGGCTCCGCAGCTATCCCGGCCTGCCGCACCGGCAGGAGGCGGTGGCCGAGGTCGCGGGGGTGCGCTTCGTCAACGACAGCAAGGCCACCAACGCCGACAGCGCCGCCCGCGCCCTGGCGAGCTACGCGCGCGTGGTCTGGATCGCCGGCGGGCGGGCCAAGGCGGGCGGCATCGGCAGCCTGGCGCCGCTCTTCCCGCGCATCGCCCGCGCCGTGCTGATCGGCGAGGCGGCGGAGGAGTTCGCCCGCACCCTCGCCGCGCACGGCGTGCCGCACGAGATCGCCGGGACGCTGGAGGCGGCGGTGCCGGCCGCCGCGGCGGCGGCCTTCGCCGGGGCCGCGCCCGTGGTGCTGCTCTCGCCCGCCTGCGCGAGCTTCGACCAGTTCAGCGGCTTCGAGGCCCGCGGCGAGCGCTTCCGCGCCCTGGTGCGGGCGCTGCAGGTGGGGAGGGCCGCCTGATGGCCGTGAGTCGCGCCGATACCTCCGTCCTCGGCCGCTGGTGGTGGACGGTGGACCGCTGGACGCTGGCGGCGCTGCTGGTGCTGATCGGCTTCGGCTACGTGATGATGCTGGCGGCGAGCCCGGCGGTGGCCGAGCGCGTCATCGGCTCGGCGGCGCGCGGGCTGCTCTTCGTCAAGCAGGTGGTGTTCCTCGGCCTCGCCGCGGCGCTGATGGTCGCCGTGTCGCTGCTCTCGCCGCGCGACGTGCGCCGCCTCGCCGTGCTCGGCTGCCTCGGCGCGCTGGCGCTGACCGCGGCGACGCTGGCGATCGGCTTCGAGACCAAGGGGGCGCGCCGCTGGCTCGCCCTGCCGCTGCTCGGCACCATGCAGCCCTCGGAGTTCCTGAAGCCCTGCTTCGCCGTGGTCACGGCCTGGATGCTGGCCGAGGGAAAGGCGTCGCAGGCGCTGGCCCTCGGCGGCGGGCGGCAGGGGCTTCTCGCCCATCCCGGGCGCTTCCTCTGGCCGACGGCGGCGCTGCTGCTGCTCGGCGTGATCGCCCTGATCCTGAAGGCGCAGCCGGATTTCGGCATGCTGATGGTGGTGGTGGCCGTCTGCCTCGCGCAGTTCTTCGTCGCGGGGCTGAACATCGTCGCGGTCGGCATCGTCGGCGCGGCGGGGGCGGCGCTCGCGGTCGCCGCCTACCACGTGCTGCCGCACGTGCGCAGCCGCGTGGACCGCTTCCTCGACCCGGCGGCGGGCGACACCTACCAGATCACCCGCTCGCTGGAAGCCTTCGGCCATGGCGGGCTGTTCGGCCGCGGGCCGGGAGAGGGGCGCGTCAAGAACGTGCTGCCGGACGCGCACGCGGACTTCGTCTTCGCCGTGGCGGGGGAGGAGTTCGGCTTCATCGTCTGCGCCGTGATCCTGGCGCTGTTCGCCTTCATCGTGGTGCGGGGCCTGATCCGGCTGCTGGCGGAGACCGACCTGTTCGTCGTGCTGGCCGCGACCGGGCTGCTCGCGCAGTTCGGGCTGCAGGCCTTCGTCAACATGGCCTCCTCGCTGCACCTGATCCCGACCAAGGGCATGACCCTGCCCTTCGTCTCCTATGGCGGCTCCTCGGTGCTGGCGATCGCGCTCGGCATGGGGATGCTGCTGGCGCTGACCCGCCGCCGCCCGAACCGCGCGGAGCTCGGCGCATGAGGGCGCCGCGGGTGGAGCCGATCGTCATCGCCGCGGGCGGCACCGGCGGGCACCTCTTCCCCGCCGAGGCGCTGGCCGCGGCGCTGCTCGCGCGCGGGGAGCGCGTGGCGCTGATGACGGATGCGCGCTCCGCCGCCTTCGACAGCCCCGCCTTCGCCAATGCCGAGCGCTTCGTGCTGCGGGGCGCCGGCCTCGCCGGGCGCGGCGCGGCGCAGGCGCTGCGGGGCGCGGCGGCGCTCGCCGCGGGCACGCTGCAGGCGCGGCGGCTGCTGCGCGCGCTTTCCGCCGCCGCGGTGGTGGGCTTCGGCGGCTACCCGAGCGTGCCGCCGCTGCTCGCGGCGCGGCTGCTGCCGGGACGGCGCCCGGTGACGGTGCTGCACGAGCAGAACGCCGTGCTCGGCCGCGCCAACCGCTGGCTCGCCCCGCGCGCCGACCTGCTCGCCCTCTCCCATGCCGCCACGGCCAGGCTGCCGGCGGGCTGCCGGGCGGAGGTGGTGGGCAACCCGGTGCGCCCCGCCCTCGCCGCGCTCGCCGGCCAGGGCTACGCCGCGCCCCAGCCGGAGGGCGCGCTGCGCCTCCTCGTGCTCGGCGGCTCGCTCGGCGCGCGCGTCTTCGCCGACGTGGTGCCGGGCGCCGTCGCCGCGCTGCCGCCCGGGCTGCGCGAGAGGCTGGTGGTGGCGCAGCAGTGCCGCCCGGAGGATCTCGGCCGGGTGCGCGCCGCCTATGCGGCGGGAGGGGTGCCGGCGGAGCTCTCGCCCTTCTTCCCCGACGTCGCCGGCCGCCTCGCCACGGCGCATCTCGTCATCGCGCGCGCCGGCGCCTCCACCGTGGCCGAACTCGCCTGCGCCGGCCGCCCCGCGGTGCTGGTGCCGCTGCCGGGCGCGATCGACGACCACCAGCGCGCCAACGCCCGCGCGCTGGAGGAGGCGGGCGCCGCCTGGCTGGTGGCGCAGCCGCACTTCACCGCGGCGAGCCTCGCCCTGCTGCTCGGCGCGCTGCTCGCCGACCCCGCGCGCCTCGAACGCGCGGCGGCGGCGGCGGCGCGCCTCGCCCAGCCGCAGGCGGCGCAGCGCCTGGCCGAGCTCGTGCTCGCGCTGGTGCGCGACCGCGCCGCGGGCCTCCCCGCCGAACCGCGCCCCTCCGGTGCCTCTGTCGAACCGCGCGCCTCCGGCGCCTCTGTCGAACCGCGCGCCTCCGGCGCCTCTATCGAACAGCGCGCCTCCGGCGCCTCTATCGAACAGCGCGCCTCCGGCGCGACGGAACCCCGCTGATGCGTGCCCTCCCCCTCTCGATCGGTCCCATCCACTTCGTCGGCATCGGCGGCATCGGCATGTCCGGCATCGCCGAGGTGCTGCACAACCTCGGCTACCAGGTGCAGGGCAGCGACATCGCCGAGGGCTACAACGTCGCCCGGCTGCGCGAGGCCGGAATCCCGGTGGCGATCGGCCATGCCGCGGAGAATCTGGGCAACGCGCAGGTGGTCGTGGTCTCGACGGCGGTGCGGCGCGACAATCCGGAGGTGCAGGCGGCGCGCGCCCACCTCATTCCCGTGGTGCGGCGGGCGGAGATGCTGGCCGAGCTGATGCGCCTGAAATGGTCCATCGCGGTCGGCGGCACCCACGGCAAGACCACCACCACCAGCCTGGTCGCGGCGGTGCTGGAGGCGGCGCGCCTCGACCCCACCGTGATCAACGGCGGCATCGTCAACGCCTACGGCACCAACACCCGCCTCGGCGCGGGCGACTGGATGGTGGTGGAGGCGGACGAGAGCGACGGCTCCTTCCTGCGCCTGCCCTCCGTGGTGGCGGTGGTGACCAACATGGACGCCGAGCACCTCGACCACTGGGGCACCGCCGAGGCAATGCGCGAGGGCTACGCCCAGTTCGTCGGCAACATCCCCTTCTACGGCTTCGCCGTGCTCTGCCTCGACCACCCCGAGGTGCAGGCGATGATCCCGCGCCTCGACCGCCGCATCGTCACCTACGGCTTCTCGCCCCAGGCCGACGTGCGGGCGGAGCGCGTGATCACCGACCGCATGGGCGCCACCTTCGAGGTGGTGGTGCAGGACCGCGCGAGCGGGCGCAGCCGCACCCTCAAGCCGTTCCGCCTGCCCATGCTGGGAAGCCACAACGTGCAGAACGCGCTGGCCGCCATCGCCATCGGCGTCGAGATGGACATAGACGAGCAGTCCATCCGCAGCGCGCTCGCCGGCTTCAAGGGGGTGAAGCGGCGCTTCACCCGCGTCGGCGAGGCCGGCGGCATCACGGTGATCGACGACTACGGCCACCACCCGGTGGAGATCGCGGCGGTGCTGAAGGCGGCGCGGCAGGCCGGAGCGCGGGACGTGATCGCGGTGGTGCAGCCGCACCGCTACTCCCGCCTCGCCACGCTGTTCGAGGAGTTCTGCACCTGCATGAACGACGCGGGCACCGTCATCATCGCGGATGTCTACGCGGCGGGCGAGCCGCCGATCGAGGGCCTCGACAAGGACGCGCTGGTGGAAGGGCTGCGCGCCCGTGGCCATCGCAGCGTGGTGCCGCTGCCCGGCCCGGAGTCGCTGGCGGAGATGATCCACGCCATCGCCCGCCCCGGCGACTACGTGGTCTGCCTCGGCGCCGGCAACATCACGGCCTGGGCGCACGCGCTGCCCGAGCAGCTCGCCGCGCTGCAGGCGCGCAGCCCGGTCTCGCGCGTGGCGCCGCTGCGCCGCGGCGGTGCGGCATGAGCGCGCGCATGGCGGGCGGCGCCATCCCCGCGCTGCGCGGGCGCGTGCAGGCCGGCGTGGTCCTCGCGCCCTTCACCTGGTTCCGCGTCGGCGGGCCGGCGGAGTGGCTGGTGCGCCCCGCCGACGCCGAGGACGTGGTGGCGCTGCTGCGCCATCGCCCGGCGGGAATGCCGGTGACGGTGATCGGCGCCGCCTCCAACCTCATCATCCGCGACGGCGGCCTGCCGGGCGCGGTGCTGCGCCTGGGCGGGGCCTTCGGGGGCATCGCGGTCGAGGCCGAGGGCATCGTCGCCGGCGCCGCGGCCCTCGGCGCCACGGTCGCCGAGCACGCGGCGGCGGCGGGGCTCGCAGGGCTGGAGTTCCTCTGCGGCATTCCGGGCAGCGTGGGCGGCGCCGTGGTCATGAACGCCGGCGCCTACGGCACCGAGGTGAAGGACGTGCTCGACTGGGCGGAGGTGGCGACGCCGCGCGGCATCGAGCGCCTTCCGGCCGCGGCCTTCCGCTTCGCCTACCGCCAGGCCAGCGTGCCGCCCGAGATGGTGGTGGTGCGCGCCCGCTTCCGCGCCGCGCCGGGCGAGCGCGCCGCCATCCTCGCCCGCATGCGCGCGATCCGCGCCGCGCGCGAGGCGGCGCAGCCGGTGCGCGCGCGCACCGGCGGCTCCACCTTCAAGAACCCGCCCGGGCGCAAGGCCTGGGAGCTGATAGACGCCGCCGGCTGCCGCGGCATGCGCTGCGGCGGCGCCGAGGTCAGCGAGAAGCACTGCAACTTCCTCATCAACACCGGCGGCGCCACCGCCGCCGACCTGGAATCGCTCGGCGAGGCGGTGCGCGCGCGCGTGCTGGCCACGAGCGGCATCGCGCTGGAATGGGAGATCCGGCGGCTCGGCCTGCCGGCAGGGGGAATGACGGGGCAATGACGCGGGTGGCGGTGCTCTACGGCGGGATCTCCGCCGAGCGGGAGGTGAGCCTCGCCTCGGGCGCGCAGTGCGTCGCCGCGCTGCGCGAGGCGGGCTTCGAGGTGCTGCCGATGGAGGCGGGCCCCGACCTCGCGGCGCTGGTGACCGCGCTCGACCGGGCGCGGCCGGACGTGGTGTTCAACGCGCTGCATGGCCGCTACGGCGAGGATGGCTGCATCCAGGGCGTGCTGGACTGGATGGGCATCCCCTACACCCATTCGGGCGTGCGCGCCTCCTCCCTCGCCATGGACAAGCAGGCGGCGAAGGCGGTGTTCGCCGCCGCCGGCCTGCCGGTGGAGGAGGGGCGCGTCGTCACGCCGGAGGAGCTGGAGGCGAGGGACCCGCTGCCGCGGCCCTATGTGGTGAAGCCGGTGAACGAGGGCTCCTCGGTCGGCGTCGAGATCATCCGCGCGGGCGACAACCGGCGCCAGGCGATCGCGCGCGACTGGCGCTACGGGCGGCGCATCATGGCCGAGCGCTTCGTCCCCGGGCGCGAGCTGACGGTGGCGGTGATGGGCGACCGGCCGCTGGCGGTGACGGAGATCACCACCGACCACGGCTTCTACGACTACGAGGCGAAGTACGCCGAAGGCGGCAGCCGCCACGCCATTCCCGCCCCGGTCCACCCCCGGGCGGCGGAGCGGGCGATGGAGGTGGCGTTGGCGGCGCACCGCGCGCTCGGCTGCCGCGGCGTCTCGCGCGCCGATTTCCGCTACGACGACACCGCCGGGGAGCCCGGGCGGGTGGTGCTGCTCGAGGTCAACACCCAGCCCGGCATGACGCGCACCTCCCTGGTGCCGGAGCAGGCGGCGCATTGCGGCATCTCCTTCCCCGCCCTCTGCGCCTGGATGGTGCGGGAGGCGCGCCATGGCGCGTGAGCCGCTCCGCCTCCCGCGCGAGGCCGCGCCCCGCCGCGGCCGCGCCGCCGCGCCGAGCGCGCCGGGGCGCCCCTCGCGCCTCAGGCTGTGGCTGCGCCGGCGGCGGGCGCTGCTGCGCCCGGCGGCGCTCGGCCTGCTCGGCGCCGGCGCGCTCGGCGCGGCGGGGCTCGCGGTGCTCGCCGCCGATCCCGCGGGGCGCCTCGCCGCGCTCTGGGACGGGGCGGCGGAGATCGCGGCCGGCGCCGGCCTGACCGTGCAGGAGGTGACGCTGGAGGGGCACCGCAACGCGCCGCTCGACCTGGTGCGGGAGGCGATCGGGGTGCGCCGCGGCGACCCGCTGCTCGGCTTCGATCCGCACGTCGCCAAGGAGCGCCTGGAGCTGATCGCCTGGGTGGAGCGCGCCCATGTGGAGCGCCACCTCTCCGGCACCATCCGCGTGCGCATCGAGGAGCGCCGCCCCTTCGCCATCTGGCAGCGCGACGGCCGCTTCGCGGTGATAGACCGCGAGGGCAACGTCGTCACCACCGAGGACATCGGCCAGTTCGGCCGCCTGCCGCTGGTGGTCGGCGCGGGCGCGGAGCGCATCGCCGCGCCGATGGTCGATCTGCTGCAGGCCATGCCCGAGCTGGCGGACCGCACCCACGCCCTGGTGCGCGTCGCCGAGCGGCGCTGGAACCTCAGGCTGCGCAACGGCACCGACGTGCTGCTGCCGGAAGGCCAGGAGGCGGCGGCGCTCGCCCGCCTGGTCGAGCTGCACGCGGCGCAGCGCCTGCTCGACCGCCCGCTGGCGGCGATCGACCTCCGCCTGCCGGACAGGCTGGTGCTGCGCCTGCCGCCCGGCCAGGCGCCGCAGGAGCCGCCGCCGGCGGCGCAGCGGGCGAGGAGCGGCCGCGGATGAACCAGATCAGCCGCCTGCCCCCGCCCGTGCCGCCCGCCCGCGCCCGCCGCCGCGCCGCGCGCCAGGGCAGCTTCGGCGTGCTCGACATCGGCACCACCAAGACCGTCTGCCTGATCGCGCGCATCGAGGGCGCGGAGGCGGAGCCGCGGGTGCTCGGCTTCGGCTGGCAGCGCTCGCGCGGCGTCAAGGCCGGCAGCATCATCGACCTCGCCGAGGCGGAGCAGGCGATCCGCGCCGCCGTCGGCCAGGCGGAGGAGATGGCGGACCTCCAGCTCTCCTCCTGCATCGTCAATCTCTCCTGCGGGCAGCCGGAGAGCCGCCAGCAGCACATCCAGTGGCCGATCGGCGGCCGCGCGGTGACCGAGGCCGACCTGCGCGCCATCCTGCACGAGGGCCGCCGGCGCAGCGCCGAGGACGGGCGGGAGACGGTGCACGCCTTCCCGCTCGGCTTCACCATGGACGCGACGCCGGGTGCCGACGACCCGCGCGGCATGATCTGCGAGACGCTGACCGCGCGGCTGCACCTGGTGGACGCGGCGCAGGCGAGCCTCCGCAGCCTCGGCGCCTGCCTCGCGCGCTGCGACCTGGAGGTGGAGGAGGTGGTCTCCGCCCCCTTCGCCGCCGGCCTCGCCACGCTGGTCGAGGACGAGAAGCAGCTCGGCGTCACCGTCATCGACATGGGCGGCGGCACCACCTCGCTCGCGGTGTTCCATGACGGCCACCTGCTGCACACGGCGCAGATCCCGGTGGGCGGATGGAACGTGACCAACGACCTCGCCCGCGGCCTCTCCACCCCGATCGCCCATGCCGAGCGGCTGAAGACGCTGCACGGCGGCGCGCTGTCCGCGCCGGACGACGACAAGGAGTGGCTCGCCGTGCCGATGGTGGGCGAGGAGGAGGACCACATCGCGCGCATCCCGCGGGCGATGGTGATCAACATCATCCGCCCCCGGCTCGAGGAGACCTTCGAGCTGGTGCGCGACCGGCTGGAGGCGGCGGGGCTCGGCGGGGAGACCGGGCGGCGCGTGGTGCTGACAGGCGGCGCGAGCCAGCTCGTCGGCGCGCGCGAGCTCGCGGCGCGGGTGCTGGAGCGGCAGGTGCGGCTCGGCCGGCCGCACCCGGTGCGCGGCCTGCCCGAGACCGCCTCCGGCCCCGGCTTCGCCGCGCCGATCGGCCTGCTCGCCTGGGCCGCGGGCGAGGGCAGGCCGCTGCTCGACCTGCTGCCGGGGCGGGACCGCGCGCCGGGCCTGTTCCGGCGCCTGGTGAACTGGCTGCGCGACCGTGTGTGAGCGCCGCGCCATGCCAAAAACCTGTGGATGCAATACACGCACCGTGATTCAACTCCGAGACGCGACTCGGAGCGCATTCCCCCTTTGCGAGTTGAGGAGGCACGCCCGCCCATGACCCTGAACCTCACGCTCCCCGTGTCGCAGCACACGGATTTCAGCCCCCGCATCACCGTCATCGGGGTGGGCGGCGGCGGCACCAACGCGGTCAACAACATGATCGCCATGGGCCTCGACGGCGTGGAGTTCGTGGTGGCGAACACCGACGCGCAGTCGCTCGTGCACAGCAAGGCGGAGCGGCGCGTGCAGCTCGGCCCGCACCTGACGCAGGGCCTCGGCGCCGGCGCCAAGCCCGAGATCGGCCGCGCCGCCGCCGAGGAGGCGACGGAGGAGCTGGCCCGCCACCTCGATGGCGCGCACATGGTGTTCATCACCGCCGGCATGGGCGGCGGCACCGGCACCGGCGCCGCGCCGGTGATCGCGCGCATGGCGCGCGAGCGGGGCGTGCTGACGGTGGGCGTGGTGACCCGCCCCTTCGACTTCGAGGGGCCGAAGCGCCGCCGCGCCGCCGAGCAGGGGATCGAGGAGCTGCAGCAGTTCGTCGACACGCTCATCATCATCCCGAACCAGAACCTGTTCAGGCTGGCCAATGAGCGCACCACCTTCATGGAAGCGTTCAAGATGGCCGACAACGTCCTCTACATGGGCGTGCGCGGCGTGACCGACCTGATGGTGAACCCGGGGGTGGTGAACCTCGACTTCGCCGACATCCGCACCGTGATGGCGGAGATGGGCAAGGCGATGATGGGCACCGGCGAGGCCGAGGGCGACGACCGCGCGGTGAAGGCCGCCGAGGCGGCGATCAGCAACCCGCTGCTCGAGGACACCTCGATGCGCGGCGCCAAGGGGGTGCTGATCAACATCACCGGCGGCTACGACATGACGCTGTTCGAGGTGGACGAGGCGGCGAACCGCATCCGCAAGGAGGTGGACGAGGACGCCAACATCATCTTCGGCTCCTCCCTCGACGAGACGATGAACGGCCGGCTGCGCGTCTCGGTCGTTGCCACCGGCATCGATGCCGTGCCGGCCCAGGCGGCGCCGGGCAAGCCGGAGGGGCTGACCGTGGTGCCGGGCGGGCGCGTCTCCGCCCGCCCGGCCGCCGCCGCCGCGCCGGCGGGGGTGGCGCCCGCGGCCGCGCCGGCCCTCGCG
>NZ_SJDM01000058.1 GCF_004761865.1 Crenalkalicoccus roseus
TGCGCATGGAGATCCGCAAGGGCGGCATCGATGGCGCCAGCCCCTTCGACCGGGAGCTGCTCAAGGCGGCGAAGACCCCCGGCAGCGACGTGCGCATGCTCGACTGCGAGTTCACCGTTGTGGCGGGCCCGCACAGCAAGCGGAAGCTCTGGCAGAGCTTCACCGTCGCCGGCGGCAAGGTCGACGAGCAGGGCGTCTCCATCGGCTGGAAGATCTCGAAGGGGATGTTCCGCGCGATGATCGACAGTGCCCTCGGCCTCGATCCGCACGACATGAGCGAGGCGGCGAAGGCCAAGCGGATCCTGCGCGGCCTGGCCGACCTCAACGGCATCAGCTTCGCCGCGAAGCTCCGGGTCGAGCCGGCCAACGACCCCCGCTACGGCGACAACAACCGAATCGACCGGGTGGTGCTGCCGGGCGAGCCGGAATACCCGCGCATCATGGCGGGCGAGGCGCTGCCGCCGCAGCCGAGCCAGCGCACGGCTCGCGTTCCGACGGCCGGCAACAGCCCGTCGGCCTGGGGTGGCACCGCGGCGCCGGCGTCCGCCGCGCCTGCGGCCCGGGTCTGGGAGCGCCCCGCCGCCCCGCCGCCTGCCCAGCCCCCGGCGCCGGCCGCCCAGCCCCCGCTCGCCGGCAGCCCGACCTGGCTGAACGGCTGATGGCGGGATGGCACGACGCCGCTGGGGCCAGTCCCGGCCGCGGGCAGCGCCCGCCGCAGCGCCAGCGTCCCTGCCGCGCTGCACGCCCGAAGACCAGGTCCGGCGCCTGGTCTGCGGGCTGTGCGGCCGCGAGGCGAAGGGCTTCGGCTATGTGCACGGGCTGCGCTTCGGCGAGTTCCCGCACCACCGCTTCTGCAGCATGGTCTGCTGCGAGGCGGGCGGCGCGCTGGCGCGGAGGTCCAACGGCGTGATCGACAAGACGCCGATGGAGTCTCGCGCGATCAAGGACGCGCGCCGACCCCTCGCCGAGGTGCTGCAGGAGCTCGGGCTGCTCGCACCCTTCCACGACCGCAGCGCGGCGGAGATCGACCGAATCATCGAGGCCTGCGTCGACGGCTTCCAGGCATCGATGCAGCGCCAGGCCGCCGAGCGCGATCCGCTCGACGACCCTATCCCCTTCTGAGGTGACGGTGCTGCTCGACCTGAACCACGGCTCCGGCGCGGTCTATGGGCGCCTCGATCACGGCCGCGAAGGCGCCGTCGCCGTCACGGCGCGCGTGAACGCCGCCATCGACGCCGCCCTGCTCGCGCGGCATCGCCGGCAGACGCCGCGCGACTATCTCGGTGGCAGCCGCGTTGGCGAGCCCTGCGCCCGCAAGCTCGTCTACGAGATCACCCACGCGCCGAAGGACCGCGACTTCGACGCCGACATCCTGCGGGTCTTCGACGCCGGCCACCAGTTCGAGGCGCTGTCCATCCGCTGGCTCCGGCTCGCCGGCTTCGACCTGCGCGACCGTGGGCCGGATAGCGGCCAGATCGGCTTCGTCGCGGCAGGCGGAAAGCTGCGCGGCCACGCCGATGGTGTGATCGTCGCCGGCCCCGAGGTCGGCATCGGCTGGCCTGCACTGTGGGAGCACAAGGCGCTCGGCCAGAAGTCCTGGACCGACCTGGTCAAGCGCGGGCTGCGCCTGTCGAAGCCGATCTACTTCGCGCAGGTGCAGCTCTACATGGCCTATCTCGAGCTCGAGGTGGCGCTGCTGACGGCGCTGAACCGCGACACGCTGGCGCTGCACCACGAGGCGGTGCCCTTCGACGCTGCAGATGCGCAGCGGCTCTCCGACCATGCCGTCGACATCCTGCGTGCCGCCGATGCGGGCGAGCTGCCGCCGCGCGTCGCGCAGGCCGCCGACTTCTATCTGTGCCGCCTCTGTCCCTACGCCACGCGCTTCTGGGAGACGCCTGCATGAGCGACATCACGCCGTCCGACACGCAGCACCGGGCGATCGCCGCGATCAAGCACTGGTTCCAGAGCGAAGCCGACCGCAAGCAGGTCTTCCGCCTCTTCGGCTACGCCGGCACCGGGAAGTCCACCGTGCTGCGCTTCGCGCTTGAGGAGCTCGGCCTCGAGCACCACTGCGGTGGTGGGAACGGCGAGCCCTGCACGCCCGGCGTCGTCACCGCCACCTTCACCGGTAAGGCCGCGCTGGTGCTGCGCCGCAAAGGCACGCCAGCGCGCACCATCCACAGCCTGATCTACTCCGTCATCGAGGCAACCGAGGAGGAGGTCGAGGCCGCCGAGAAGAAGATCGAGGAGGCCGTGGCCCGGGCCCGGGGGCTGACCGGCTTCGAGCGCACCACGGCGGAGGCGACGATCGAGGCGATGCGCCAGGGCGTCGCCGACATGAAGCGCCCACGCTTTGCGCTCAATCCGAAGAGCGACGCCGCGCACGCGAAGTTGATCGTGCTCGACGAGGTGTCCCATGGTCGGCGAGGAGATGGCGCGCGATCTGCTGAGCTTCGGCAAGCCGATCCTCGTGCTCGGTGATCCCGGCCAGCTGCCGCCGATCCAGGGCGAAGGCGCGTTCACCAAGGACGCGCCCGACATCATGCTGACGGAGATCCACCGCCAGGCGTCGGAGAGCGCCATCATCCGCCTCGCCACCATGGCCCGGCAGGGCGAGCCGATCGGCTTCGGGCGCTACGACGACCACGTCTGGAAGATGCGGAAGCTCGACGTGACGCCGGAGCAGGCACTGCGCGGCGGCCAGGTGATCTGCGGCATGAACGCGACCCGGCTGCAGCTGAACAACGCCATGCGCCGCGCTGCCGGCTTCGGGGCCGGCGGATGGCTGCCCACGGGCCCGGGCGAGAAGATCATCTGCCTCAAGAACCAGAACGATCTTGGCCTCATCAACGGCATGTTCCTCACCCTCTCCGACATCGTCGACGAGGGGAGCCACTACCTCTCGGCAGTGGTGATGGACGAGGACGGCAACCGGATCGGCGCCCCCCAGGCGGATGGCAGCCGCGGGCGTCTCCGCATCTACAAGGGCCACTTCGAGGACCACGTCGCCTTCAAGGGTCGCCACGACCGGGACTGGAAGCTGAAGAAGGGGCTGACCGAGGCGACCTTCGGCTGGGCCATCACCGGACACAAATCGCAGGGCTCGCAATGGGAGAACGTGGTCGTCTGGGATGACGGGCTCGGGCGGACCGAGCCCGACCGGCGCCGCTGGCTCTACACCGTCATCACGCGCGCTGAGCAGGGGCTGGTGATCCTGGCATGACCACGGCCCCGATCGACCTGAACGGCGCAGGCCTAGCGCCCGTTCGGCACGACCTGGCGGAGGTGCGGCGGCGGCTCGCGGACACCGCGAAGGAGTGGCTGCCGGCGCTGTTCCCGAACGCCCGGCGCGCCCCGGACGGCCGGACGCTGCGCTGCGCGGATCTCTCGGGCCGCGCGCCCCGCGGCGAGAGCTCCTGCGTGATCCACCTGGAGGGGCGCTTCGCGGGGTGGGGCTTCGACCACGCCACCGGCGAGAGCGCCGGACCGATCGACATGGTCTACCACGCGACCGGCACACCCGAGCCCCGCCTGTTCGACGAGGCGGCGAGGCTGGCGCGCATGGACTGTCCTGCACCGCCTGCACGCACTGCCGAGCCGCGCGCGGACCACAGCCATGAGATCGCGCGCATCCTGGCCGGCTGCGTCCCGCTCGCTGGCTCGCCCGCCGAGACCTACCTCCGCGGACGCGGGCTCGCCCCGCCCGACAGCCCAGACCTCCTCTTCCACTCCGACCTCGCCGACTTCGAGAGCCGGCGCGGCTGGCCGGGGATGGTAGCCATCGTCCGCGACGCCGTGGGGGCGCCCACGGGCGGCATCCACCGCACCTACCTGCTGGATGACGGCTCGGGGAAGGCGCCGCCCGGGAAAAAGATGCTCGGGCCCGTCGCCGGCGGCGCGGTGCGGCTGTCGCCGATGCCCGAGGATGGGTGGATCGGCGTGGCGGAGGGGATCGAGACCGCGCTCGCCGCCATGGCCCTGTTCGACGTCCCCGCTATGGCGGCGCTCTCGGTCGACGGGCTGCGGCGCTGGCAGTGGCCGGAGGGAACCCGCCACGTCACCATCTTCGCCGATGCCGGGCATGCCGGGATGCAGGCCGCGGCGACGCTGGCGGACCGGCTGAACGTCGCGGACATCCCCTCGCGCATCGTCGCTCCGCTGCATGGCGACGATTTCAACGACGACCTGCGCCGCGGGGCGACCGCCGCCGACTACGAGCAGGTGGCTGGCGGGGAGCCGAAAGCGCCCGCCACCGCGGCGGCGCCCGCGACGGTGGAAGAGCTGCTCGCGGCCGCCTCCGGCCTCACCCGCCCGCCTGACTCCGAGCCGCTCGCCGACCTGCTGGGCCGGCTGGCCCTGGCGCGGCTCGACCCGCTCCCGGAGCGCCAAGTCCTCGCCGCAGTGAAGACTGCGACCGGCATCGCCGTCTCGATCCTGGAGAAGCAGCTGGTCGAGCTGCGCAGGCGGGTGAACGCGACCGGCGACGTCCGCCGCGCGCCTGTCCGGCCGCCCTGGGCCTCGCTGCTGCGGATCGACGACGGCGGTGCGCCGGAGCGCAACGAGGCGAACGTCATCACCGCGCTGTCGCTCGAAGCCGCCTTCACCGGCGCGCTCATGTTCGACGAGTTCAGCCAGGAGATCATCGTCGCCCGGGCGCTGCCCTGGGATCCCGCCGGCATGGTGCATCCGCGCCCCTGGGGCGAGGCGGACGACGTGCGCTGCGCCGAGTGGCTGCAGCGGCACGAGGTCAACGTCCCGCCCGTGGTGGTCGGCCGCAGTGTCGTCGCCGTGTCGCGCAACATCCGCATCCACCCGGTACGCGACTACCTCGAAGCGCTGGCCTGGGACGGCACGCCGCGTCTCGACACCTGGGCCGTCACCTACCTCGGCGCCGAGGACACGCCGCTCCACCGGAGCATGGCCGCGCTGTGGATGGTCTCCGCCGTGGCGCGGATCATGCAGCCCGGCTGCAAGGCCGACCACATGCTGATCCTGGAAGGGCCGCAGGGCATCCGGAAGTCGACCGCCCTGAAGGTGCTGGCCTCCGAGCCCTGGTTCACCGACGAGCTCGCCGAACTCGGCTCGAAGGACGCGGCGCAGCAGATGCGCGGCATCTGGATCATCGAGATGGCGGAGCTCGACGCCATCGGCCAGGCGGACGTCTCGCGCATCAAGGCCTTCCTGAGCCGCACCACCGACCGCTATCGACTGCCCTACGAGCGCTACGTCGTCACCGTCCCGCGGCAATGCGTCTTCGCCGGCACGGTGAACCCAGACACCTACCTGCGCGACGAGACCGGCAACCGGCGCTTCTGGCCGCTGCGCTGCGGCCACATCGACCTCGACGGGCTGCGGCGCGATCGCGACCAGCTCTGGGCCGAGGCGGTCGCGCGCTACCGCGCCGGGGCGCCGTGGTGGATCGAGGACCGCGCGTTGGTCGCCGAGGCCAGCGCGGCGCAGGAGGCGCGCTACCAGGGGGACGCCTGGGACGCGCGAATCGAGCGCTGGCTCGTCTCCGAGCGCAAGCCGGTGAATGTCGGCGTCGGCCAGTTCGAGGACTGGCAGGAGCGCTTCGTGCCGAGGGCAAAGCCGCTGACCGACGTCTCGATCGGCGAGGTGCTGGAACAGGCGCTTGGCATCGAGGCCGCGAAGTGGACGCGCGCCGACCAGATGCGCGTCGGCGCGTTCTTCCGCGCCAGGAAGTGGGCGAAGTACCGGACGAAGACCCCGCCGCGGGAGTGGCGCTACGTCGCGCCCGGGACGCAGGTGCCATGACGCAGCGGCACTCCCGTCCAACCCCGTCCACCCTCGTCCAACCTCCACGCCGGAGGTTGGACAGCCGGAGTGCCAGGTTTTCTGTGGCTTTCCGCTCGGTCGTCCAGCCTTGTCCTACCTGTCCTACCTTTTCCCTTAGCCATACGCGAAGCATGTAGGTCGGCCAGACATCCATTTTCCTATACGGGTTTAGGGGCGAGGTCGGCAGGTTGGACAGGTTGGACGGCGCAAGCCAAGCCACTGATTAACCGCCAGATTTCCTGTCCAACTTGGCGTGGCGAGGTTGGACAAGGATGGACGGCCAGCCCTCGGCAGCACCGCATCTCGATCGCACACGGCCCGCCCAGAGCGTCGATCAGCCCCTCGAAGCCGGGCAGCGACGGCGAGCTCCGCCAAGAACCACGCCGTCGCCGCCCTCACCACAGCCATCCCCTCTCGGAGATCCCATGGCTCACGCGACTCTCCCTATGCCCACCGCCGGCGCAAGCGGCCCGCCCCTCGCGGCACCGCTGCCGGTCGCCCTCGGCCGCCCCGCCGTCCTCGCCCTCGACCTCGGCACCACGACTGGATGGGCGCTGCGCAGCCAGGACGGTGGCATCACCTCCGGCACCGTCACCTTCCGTCCCAGCCGCTTCGAGGGCGGCGGCATGCGGTATCTCCGCTTCCGCGGCTGGCTCGGCGAGCTGGCCGCGCTCTCCGGCGGCCTCACGCGCATCGCCTTCGAGGAGGTGCGCTCCCACGCCGGCACCGACGCCGCGCATCTGTACGGCGGCTTCCTCGCGCACCTGTCGGCCTGGTGTGAGGAGCGCGGCGTCGCCTACGAGGGCGTGCCGGTCGGCACAATCAAGCGCTTCGCAACCGGCCGCGGGAATGCGGACAAGGCGGCGATGATCGCGGCAGTGCGCGCCCGCGGCTTCGCGCCGGCGGACGACAACGAGGCAGACGCCATCGCCTTGCTGCTCTGGGCGACCGACCAGCAGGGTGGCCGGGCATGAGGCTGCCCGATGCGCCGCAGCCGCCCCGGTCGTGTCTGGACCTGGCACGCAGCCCGTCCACCGCGGTGGACCTCGACGCCATGCGCGCCGCTGCCTGGCACCAGCACGGCGTCGCCGCCCTGGCCGTGGAGGACATCGCCGATCCCTGGCTCCGCCAGGCCGTCATCAACGAAGCGAGCCGGCGCTGGGGACGCCGCCAAGGAGGGGACGAGCATGGCCGGTAAGCGCAAGCAGAGGCGGAGCGCACCGGGGGCGGAGGATCTGTCGAAGCCCTCGAAATGGCGGCTGCAGCACGGCGACTTCTCCGAACCGATCCGCGACACCGATCCGGAGACCGGCAGCCCCGTTCAGCATCGCCGCGCTGTCGACACGCTCGGGCAGATGCTGGCGAACGGCACCATCACGGCGCAGATGCATGAGGCGGGCTGCATCTTCCGCACGCTGTTCCGCTCCGCGGCGCTGGACGGCATCACCACCTCGCAGCTGATCCGGCTGGCGGGCGCCACCGCCGACGCCGTGTCGAGCCGGCAGATCGATGCCCGGCGCCGCGTAGCCGAGGCGCTGGACGCGCTGGGCGGCCACGACAGCCCGGCCGGTTCCTGCGTGTGGTTCGTGGTCGGCCTCGAGATGTCGGTCCGCGAATGGGCCGCGCGCCGCGGCTGGAGCGGCAGGCCGGTGTCGCAGCCGATCGCAGGTGGCATCCTAGTCGCAGCTCTCGGCATCCTCGCGATGCACTTCGGTCTGGCTCCGCGAATGCGTGCGGCCTGAAGCAGCTGCTGGGCTAGCAGATCAGTAACCCACTCTCGGCCAGCGCGACCTTCGGCAGGACCCTTGCAGGCAGCCCAAGCGACGACCTATATCTCATGCCGGAGCCGATAGCCTGGGCTGCAAGCGACCCAAAAGGCGGCGACTTTCCTGTAGTGCGAGCACCCGAACGGCAACCCTTCAGCCGGCGCGTGGTGGTCACAAAGCGCTTGCGACTGCCAACAAGACGCCGGTGGGAACGGGACTTGCCATGTCTATTCAGAAGGAGTGCGCAGACCATCTGCGCCAGAACCATCGGATCCAGGCCGGTGGTAAGCCCGGGGCGGGCCACGCTCACGAGATCGTCGCCGCGTACTTCGGCTACGGGAGCGGAGCTGCCCTACGAGCCGAGACGAAGCATCCCCTCACGGATCTTGAGCAGGCCGAAATCCTGATCCCCGATCTCGGTCGCATGGACCAGCGGGTGCAGGCCCTCCAGGGACTGCCTGCCGGGCTTACGAGCGTTGATGATCTTGCCTCGCAGATCTCCGAATTTCTGAAGACGTCCGGGTACTTCTCCGGGAAGGTTTGGTACACGCGAGATCTGGCCGAGTACATCAGTGAGACGTTCATCCAAGAGCAGTCCATGCAGATCGAGGACGATATGTCCGGGGCTATCGCCTCGACAAACGCGTACTTCGACGAGCTCTATGTCGAGGAAGTGGACTTGCAGGATACCGGCGACTTGCTGGTCGCCCAGGTCTCCGGGTCTCTCAACGGCGAGAATGACCCGGATCGCGCCTTCCACGGCGACTCGATCGCGTTCACGACGGTGGTGACCTTCAGGCGCTTGGCCGGTCGTGTTGCTTATGAGGCGCCCGAGGTTGAGACCTCGGGTGCGGTCGACGACTCCGCCTACTACGAAGAGGATGCCTGACGGCGGTAGGTGACAAGAGAGCGGGCGGCGTGGGCCGCCCGCTCTTCGTCGGTTGTCTCTTGCCCGAGTGCAGCCGCACCGGCCTGGCGCGATGGGCCTAAGCGCTTGAATGCGATCCGCGCTTCTGGGTCGCCGTTACAATTCACCCCGTGGCGGCGCGCAAATCGAGTTGGCTATGGTGATGGCACGTCGAGAAGGCGCGCCGATCGCCGCGGCTCACCAGCCACAGTGCCGCTCCATCGATACAGTGGCTCGCGAGCCGCAGGGTCCTTCCTGGGCCCGGCGTATGCGGGGGGCGGAAGCGCGCAAGGTTCCTAGCGCCAGGCCAGTTTTCCAGGTTGCCAGCGCGGCACGGTTGCCAGCCGCGGCAGCCTCCATTCCACGATCACGCAGGTGCAGATGCCCCAGGCCCCCTGGTCTGCGAGCGCCGTCGAGGCGCGCGCGGTCGCCTCGCTGCTGCCCTACGCCGGCAACGCGCGCACGCATTCCGCCGAGCAGGTGGCGCAGATCGCGGCCAGCATCCTCGAGTTCGGCTTCGTCGCGCCGGCCCTGGTGGACGAGCGCGGCGAGCTCATCGCCGGCCACGGCCGGCTGCTGGCCGCGAAGTCGCTTGGCCTCGACACCGTGCCGACCATCGTCCGCGCCGGGCTGAGCGAGGCGCAGAAAGCGGCGTATCGCCTCGCCGACAATCGCATCGCGCTGAACACCGGCTGGGACGAGGCGCTGCTCGCGGCCGAGCTCGCGAAGCTGCAGGAGATGGGCGGCGTCGACCTGGCGCTCACCGGCTTCGACGGCGCCGAGATCGAGCGGCTGCTGGCCGGGCTGGAAACCGAGGCCGGCAACCTCCCGGCACCAGCGGTTGCCAGCGGTGCCGAGCCGGCCCCTGGCAACCAGCCGCCAACGGAGGGCGCGGAACCGGGAGAGGACCCCGCGGATGCCGAGCCGGAACCGCCGCGCCAGGCCGTCGCGCGGGTCGGCGACATCTGGTTGCTGGGCGAGCACCGCCTCGCCTGCGGCGACAGCACGAACCGCAGCACCGTCGCGCGCGTCATGGCCGCGGACCGGGCAGCGCTGCTTTTCACCAGCCCGCCCTACGGGAACCAGCGCGACTACACCACCGGCGGCGTCTCCGATTGGGACGCGCTGATGCGCGGCGTGTTCCAGCACCTCGACGGCGCGCTGCGCCGCGACGCGCAGGTGCTGGTGAATCTCGGGCTGATCCACCGCGAGGGCGAGTGGCAGCCCTACTGGCAGGGCTGGCTCGACTGGATGCGCGCGCAGGGCTGGCGTCGCTTCGGGCTCTACGCCTGGGACCAGGGCCCCGGCCTGCCTGGGGACTGGAACGGCCGCCTCGCACCGGCCTTCGAGTTGGTCTTCCACTTCAACCGCGAGGCGCGGCAGGCCAACAAGATCGTGCCGTGCAAATGGGCCGGCACGCCGAACAAGGGCAGCGGGCTGCGCGCCGCCGACGGCGAGGTGAAGGCCTAAACCCACATCGGCCTGCCGGTGCAGGAGATGCGCATCCCCGACAGCGTGCTGCGCATCACCCGCCACAAGGGTCGTGGCATCGAGACCGAGCATCCGGCGGTGTTCCCCGTCGCGCTGCCAGAGTTCCTGATGCGCGCCTACACGGACGAGGGCGACGTCGTGTTCGATCCCTTTGGTGGCTCGGGCACGACCATCCTCGCCGGCCAGCGCACGGGTCGGCGCGTCCGCGCCATTGAGCTCGCGCCGGCCTATGTCGACCTCGCGATCGCCTGCTGGCGGACGCTGCATCCCGAGCTGCCGGTGACGCTGGCCGACGACGGCCGCGACTACTGCGTGGTCGCTGCGGCGCGCACGAGCCTTCAGGCAGCGCCCGAGCAGGGCGGTAAGGCGATGGCCGATGCTGCCTGATCTCCGCGTCGAGATGATGCCTGTGGCGGCGCTTGCACCCTACGCGGCGAACGCCCGGCTCCATCCCACCGAGCAGGTGGCACAGTTGGCCGCCTCGATCGGCGAGTTCGGCTTCAACGTGCCCGTGCTGGTGGACGACGCCGGCGTGCTGATCGCCGGCCATGGCCGCGTGCTCGCCGCGAAGGCGCTCGGCCTCGAGGAGGTGCCCGCCATCCGGCTCGGGCACCTGTCCGAGGCGCAGGCGCGGGCGTTCCGTCTGGCGGACAACCAGCTGGCGCTCAACTCCACCTGGGACGAGGGACTGCTGGCCGCCGAGCTGCGCGCGCTGCGGACCGACGAGTTCGACCTCGGGCTGATCGGCTTCGACGGCGCCACGCTGGACCGGCTGCTGGGAGAGGCGGCGCCGGACGCGCCAGCGCAGGGCGGCGGCGATCCCGACGCCCCGGCGCCGGAGTCGCCGGCGGCACCCGTCACGCGGCCCGGCGATCTGTGGCTACTCGGGCCGCATCGCCTGCTGTGCGGCGACGCCACCAGCGCCGCGGACGTCGCGCGGCTGCTCGACGGCGCGCGGCCGCACCTGATGATCACGGACCCGCCCTACGGTGTGAACTACGATCCCGAGTGGCGGAACGAGGCCGGCGTCTCGGCCACGATGCGCACCGGCAAGGTGGCGAATGACGACCGCGCCGACTGGCGCGAGGCCTGGGCGCTGTTCCCGGGCGACGTCGCCTANTACGGTGTGAACTACGATCCCGAGTGGCGGAACGAGGCCGGCGTCTCGGCCACGATGCGCACCGGCAAGGTGGCGAATGACGACCGCGCCGACTGGCGCGAGGCCTGGGCGCTGTTTATCGGCGACGTCGCCTATGTCTGGCACGCGGGCGTGCACGCGCGCACGGTGATCGAGAGCCTCGAGGCCGCCGGCTTCGCGGTGCGGAGCCAGATCGTCTGGGCGAAGTCGCGCTTCGTGCTCGGGCACGGCGACTACCACTGGCAGCACGAGCCCTGCCTCTACGCGGTGCGCAAGGGAGCGACCGGTCACTGGCAGGGCGCGCGGGACCAGGCGACGCTCTGGTCGATTGGCACCGGCGGCGACGAGGACGCCGCGACGGTGCACGGCACGCAGAAGCCGGTGGAGTGCATGCGCCGGCCGATCGTCAACAACAGCGCGCCGGGGGAGGCGGTCTACGAGCCCTTCTGCGGCAGCGGCAGCACCATCATCGCCGCGGAGACCACGGGGCGGGTCTGCTACGCCATGGACATCGACTCCCGCTATGTCGATGTCGCGGTACGCCGCTGGCAGGTCTTCACGGGCCGGGCCGCGGTGCTGGGCGGGGGGGGATCGGGTCTTCGACGACGTCGCCGCCGCCCGCGGCAGGCAGACGGCGGCGTGATCCGAGTATCTGGCGCGCGTCAGCCCGGCAGGTGGTAGATCGTGAAGGAGCCCTTCGCGCCCTCCTTGTTCGGGCCGACCTGGCGGACCCGTTCCAGCACCTGGACCTCGATCCCCTGGCGCTTCTTGAGGCACGCGAAGAACCCGCGGACCGTGTGCTGCTGCCAGCCGGTGGCGTCGCAGATCTGTGCGATGGTGGCGCCCTCCTTGCGGCGGAGCATCGCCAGCATCGTCTCCTGCTTCGTGCCCTCACGCGGCTTGCGCGGCGCGCCGGGCTTGCGGGCGGCGCGGGGCGGCTTGCCGGCGAGCGCGGCACGGAGGGCCGCCATCGGGCCGTCGAGGGCGGTGATGATGTCCGTCTCACGCTTCGCCTCGTCGTCCCAGGCGGCCAACACCGCCGCGGCGGCGTCGCGCACGCTTGCGCGCGGGGCGGGCGTGGGCGCGCCCTGGGCGGGTTCGGGATCCTCCGCGGGGGCATCCCCCTCAGCGGCGTCCTCCCCGCCCGTGGGCGCCGTATCGGCCACCGGCGCGGCAGCCTCCGCGGCAGCGCGGCGCTCGGCGTTGCGGCGCGCGATCGCCTCGGCGCTCTGCTCGTCCTCCTCGCGCGCGTCGCCCGCGTTCGGGTCGATGCCGATGGCGCGCAGCCCGTCGTCGGTGATCTTCAGCAGCATCTCCTCGCCGTCCACCGTCCACTTCGCGACCGCGTCGTAGGCGGGGCGGTGCACGCCGATCACCAGGTCCTGCTTCAGTAGGGCCTTCGCCACCGCCTGCCGCGCGGCGGAGGGCAGCCGCTCGGGCGGGTAGGCCAGGTGCTCGGGGTGCTCGGCGGCGGCGATGAGGATCACGCGCTGGGTATCGGAAAGCGTCATCGTCGTGGTCTCCGGTTCCGGGAGCCGACCCTCGGCCCCCTACTGCCGGGAGCCCCGCCGGGCGGAACCCGGTCGGGGCGGTGCGGGAGCGCGGCGCGTCAGGCGCGGTATTCGCCGCGCCGGAAATGTTGGTCGACGACCTCCTTCAGCTTCGCGGTGGCGTCCGCGAGCCAGGCCGTCTCGCCCCAGAGCACCGCCTCGGGATCCGCCCCGAAGTGGTCGTCGCTGGCCCGCTGCAGTTCGGCGAGCAGGGCGTCGAACTCCACCTTCTTCGCGAGGAAGGCGGCGAGGCTCCGCTGCTGGTTGGCTTCGCGCTTGGTCATGGTCGGCTCCGTCATCCGCATCGCGTGACGGACCATTCGCGCTGTGCCGCGCGGGAGCCAAGCGCCGTCGCCGCGATGGTGATTGCTATCTTCGAGGGATCTCGATCAAATCATGATCGCCACCGCGCCGCCGGGCCGCGTGGCCTCGCAGCGCGAGGTGGCGCGCCGCCTCGGCATTTCCCACACGGCGCTGCAGAAGGCGCAGCGCGCCGGCCGCATCGCGCCCGAGGCCGATGGCGCTTGGGATGTCGAGAAGGTTCGGGCACGACTCGCTGACAGCAGCGACCCCGTCCGCAAGACGGCGACGCTGGCGCCAACCGCACCGGCAGCATCACGGCTAGCGACGCCACCGCCTGTCGCCGCGATGGCGCCGGCGGCCGATCCGCTGCCGCGCGCCGCCCAAAGCACCTTCCACGATGCGCGCACGGCGAACGAGGTGCTCAAGGCGCAGGAGCGCCGGCTGCGGCTCGACGAGCGCAAGGGCAAGCTGGTGGACAAGGCGCGTGCCCTACTGCTGGTGCACCGCCTCGCCAAGGAGGAGCGGGACGCCATCCTCGCCTGGCCGGCCCGCGTCGCCGCAGAGATGGCAGCCGAGCTCGGGGTCGATGTGCATCGGCTGCAGACCATGATGGACACACGGCTGCGCCAGCACCTGGCCGAGCGGCACGACGTTCGGGTGAGCGTCGGCTGATGGTGGGCGAGCATCTGCTCGACGAGCTCGGCCGCTTCCAGGGCGACGCCGAGATCCTGCAGGCCTGGCGCGACGGCATGGCGCCCGAGCCCGCGCTGCTGGTCTCGGAATGGGCCGACCGGCACCGGATGCTCGGCAGCCGCGGCTCCGCCGAGCCAGGGCCGTGGCGCTCCGCGCGCACGCCCTATCTGCGCGAGATCATGGACGCGCTGTCGCCGGCCCATCCGGCACGGCGCGTGGTCTTCATGAAGGGCGCGCAGGTCGGCGGCACCGAGTGCGGCAACAACTGGATCGGCTACGTCATCCACCACGCGCCCGGGCCGATGCTCGCGGTGCAGCCAACGACGGAACTGGCGAAGCGCTTCTCCGACCAGCGCATCGATCCGTTGGTCGAGGAGACGCCGGCGATCCGCGAGCGGGTCGCGCCAGCCCGCTCGCGGGACAGCGGCAATCGCCAGCTCAGCAAGGAGTTCCCCGGCGGCCAGCTGGTGATGACTGGCGCGAACAGCGCCGTCGGCCTGCGCTCGATGTCGGCGCGCTTCCTGTTCCTCGACGAGATCGACGCCTATCCGGGTGATGTCGAGGGCGAGGGCGATCCGATCGCGCTGGCGGAGGCCCGCGCGCGCACCTTCGGCTGGCGTCGCAAGGTGTTCCTCGTCAGCACGCCGACGATCGCCGGCCTGTCGCGGATCGAGCGGGAGTACCTCGCGACCGACCAGCGGCGCTACTTCCTGCCCTGCCCCCACTGCGGCCACCGCCAGCATCTGCGCTTCGAGCGGCTGGTCTGGGACGAGGGCCAGCCGGAGACGGCGCGGTATCTCTGCGAGGATTGCGACGGGGCGATCGGTGAGCAGCACAAGGCGGCGATGCTGGCCGCGGGGGATTGGCGGGCCACCGCCACGGCCACCGACCCGCACGCCGTCGGCTTCCACATCTCGGCGCTCTACTCGCCGCCGGGCTGGATGCCCTGGTCGGAGATCGCCCGCCTCTGGCTCGCCGCCCAGGGCGACGACCGCGCGATCAAGACATTCCGGAACACCGTCCTCGGAGAGACCTGGCAGGAGGCGGGCGAGGCACCGGACTGGCAGCGGCTCTATGACCGTCGCGAACACTGGCCCGCGGGCACGGTGCCGATGAGCGGGCTGCTGCTGACGGCCGGCGTAGACGTGCAGCGCGACCGCCTCGAGGCGAGCCTCTGGGCCTGGGGGCAGGACCGCCAGTCCTGGCTCATCGAGCACCGCGTGCTGGCGGGGAACCCGTTTGAGGCGGCGGTGTGGGAGGAGCTGCGGCAGCTGCTCGGAGAGACCTGGCGGCATGCCAGCGGGCACCGGCTGCCCATCGCCATGGCGGCGATCGACAGCGGCGACGGCATGACCACCGCGGAAGTCTATGCCTTCGTGCGCCGGGCCGGCACGGGCCGCGCCATTGCGGTGAAAGGTCAGGACGGGCTGCGCGCCGCGGTCGGCCAGCCGGCGGCGACTGAGGTGCGGCGGCAGGGGCGCAAGCTCGGCGGGCTGAAGGTCTGGCCCGTCGGCTCGTCCTTCCTAAAGGCCGAGACCTATGGCTGGTTGAAGCTCGACCGGCCGACGGAGGAGAGCGGCGAGCCCTTCCCCGCCGGCTATGTCCATCTGCCGGTCCACGCCGCCGGCGAGGAGTTCTGCCGCCAGCTCACCGCCGAGCAGCTGGTCGCGCGCGCCGGCCGCAACGGCTTCCGCCGGCTCGAGTGGGTCAAGACGCGCGAACGCAACGAGGCGCTGGACTGCCGGGTCTATGCGCGCGCCGCCGCGGCCGCGCTTGGCACGGACGGCTGGGGCGAGGGGCGCTGGGCCCGGATGGCCGATGCGCTGTCGCTGCCGGCGGCCGAACTTGCCAACAGCGAGAATGTCGTTCCACCGTCGCCGCCGGGCGTACCCCATACTCATCGCCCGAGGGGCTGGCTCGCCCCGCGCCGCGGCTGGCTGCGCTGAAGGAGGAGGCCGCGCGTGGACCCGACCGTCCTCGCCTGGGCCCTGGCGCAACCCGCCGGCAGCCGCGCGGCCGCGCTCGCCGCGGCCTACACGGGCGGCACGACCCGCGTGACCTTCGATGGGCGGACCGTCGAGTACCGCAGCCTCGATGAACTCGGCCGGGCGCTCGCCGTGCTGCGCGGCGCGGAGATGAGCGCAGCGCGCCGTCCCTCCGTGACGCTCGCCGCATTCTCGCGGGGCGGCGGGGCATGACGCGCCTGCGGCAGCGGTCACTCACCGGGCGCAATCAGCGTGACTGTCGGGAAATAGCTGCGGTAGCGGCGGACATCACGGGTCAGCAGCGGCAACCGGGCGACTGCGGCATGCGCCCCGATGAAGAAATCCGGCAGCACGCCTGTGCGCGTCCCGCCGCCCGCCCGGTAGCGCTGGAACACCTTGCCGGCCAGGAACAGTGCCTCGCGCGGGATGGACGCCGTCTCGACCTGGGCGATGGCGAGCGTCTCCTCGACCTCCTCCATCCGCAGGAAGCCCACCGAGAGCTCGGCATACACCACGTCATTGATCAGGATGGGGCCACGGACCGCGGCCGCCTCGAGCTGGCGCTGCGACCAGTCTGCCCAGGCGGGGTTCTCCGTGACGAGGTCGAGCAGGACATTGGTGTCGACGAGCGTCACCTCAGCCCTCGCCGCGGGTCAGCGCCATGATCTCCTCGGTGGTCATCCCGGCACTGGCGCGCCCGCGCAGCCTGGCGAAGCGGCTTGGCGGACGGCGGGTCGGGCCACGGCGGCCCAGCTTGCTCAGCACGACCCGCCCGTCCTCGGCCACCTCGAAGGCGACCGTGCTGCCTGGTTTGAGGCCGAGCAGCTCGCGCACCTCCTTGGGGATGGTGACCTGACCCTTGGTGGTGACCGTCGTGGCCATGGGCGCTCCTGTAATACCGAACTTCTGGCGGGTCTTACTTAACGCCTCGCCCGGGTGGCTTCCAGTGGGGAGGGCGCGATGATGGAACGCCTCCGCGCGGCATGGCAGGCGCTGCGCGGCTACGCCGCCGCGCAGGAC
>NZ_SJDM01000059.1 GCF_004761865.1 Crenalkalicoccus roseus
ATCCGGCGCCGCGGCGGGCGGAAGCAGATCATCGGGCCGGACGGGGCGCCAGTGCGGGCCGGCGGGGACGCAGCGGGCGTCGCCACCACCCGCGGCGACCCGGCACTGGTGAAGGCGCTGGCGCGGGCGTTCCGATGGCGGCGGATGCTGGAGGAGGGGCGGTATGGGTCGATCCGGGAGCTCGCCGCCGCGGAGCAGACGGAGCGTACCCTCGTCGCCCGAACCCTCGGCCTCACCCTGCTCGCGCCCGACATCGTGGAAGCCATCCTCGATGGCCGCGAGCCGCTCGCCCCCTCCGTTGCGTCCTTCCGCCGCGGCTTCCCTGACGCCTGGGAGGCCCAGCGAGTGGCGCTGGCCGGCGCCGGCACAGCGGCGCCGGTTGGCCACGCGCCTCGGAGACGTGGGTGACAGGGCGGAAGCGTCCAGGCATAGTAACGAACGGTCGAATCTCTTCCAAGTTCGTTACGATCGGCCTGGAGCCCCCATAGAGCCTGCCGCATGAGCTATGCTGGTCTTTGCTCCCTGATCTGGTCCGTCGCCGATCTGCTGCGCGGCGACTACAAGCCCTCCGAATACGGCCGCGTCATCCTGCCCTTCACCGTACTGCGCCGGCTCGACTGCGTGCTGGCGCCCACCAAGGCCGAGGTGCTGGCGAAGAAGGCGGAATGCGAGAAGCGGGGCCTCAACCCGGAACCTTTCCTCACGCGCCTGACGGGCGTGCCCTTCGCCAATACCTCCTCCCTCGATCTCGCCCGCCTGATGGGCGACCAGGACCATATCGGCCCGAACCTCGCCGCCTACATCCAGGGCTTCTCCGCCCCCGTCCGCGACATCTTCGACCGCTTCCGCTTCGCCGAGCAGACCGACCGGCTGCAGAAGGCGGGCCTGCTCTACCAGGTCACGGAGCGTTTCGTCGGCTTCGACCTCAGCCCCGCCGCCGTCAGCAACCACGACATGGGCCTCGCCTTCGAGGAGCTGATCCGCAAGTTCGCTGAGATCTCCAACGAGACCGCCGGCGAGCACTTCACGCCGCGCGACGTCATCAAGCTGATGGTCAACCTGCTGTTCATCGAGGACAGCGACATCCTTACCCCGGGCAATCCCGCCGTCCGCACCATCTACGACCCCACCGCCGGCACCGGCGGCATGCTCTCGGTCGCTGGCGAGCATCTGCTGGCGCACAACCCGGCCGCGCGGCTGACCATGTTCGGCCAGGAGCTGAACGACGAGAGTTACGCCATCTGCAAGGCCGACATGCTGATCAAGGGCCAGGACGTGCGCAACATCGTCCCCGGCAACACGCTCTCGGACGACGGACACCCGACGCAGAAGTTCGACTACATGCTCTCCAACCCGCCCTTCGGCGTGGAGTGGAAGAAGGTGGAGAAGGAGGTGCGGCGCGAGCACGAGCAGCTGGGCCACGCGGGGCGCTTCGGGCCTGGTCTGCCGCGCATCTCGGACGGCTCGCTCTTGTTCCTGCTGCATCTGCTCTCGAAGATGCGCCCGGCCAAGGAGGGCGGCAGCCGCATCGGCATCGTGCTCAACGGCTCGCCGCTGTTCACCGGCGCGGCGGGGTCGGGCGAGAGCGAGATCCGCCGCCATGTGCTGGAGAACGACCTGGTGGAGGCGATCATCGCGCTGCCCACCGACATGTTCTTCAACACCGGCATCGCCACCTATGTCTGGATCCTGACCAACCGCAAGCCAGCACATCGGCGCGGCCTGGTGCAGCTCATCGACGCCTCGTCGCTGTGGCAGAAGATGCGCAAGAGCCTCGGTTCCAAGCGCAAGGAGATGGGCGAGGAAGACATCGCCGCCGTCACCCGCCTGTTCGGCGAGGCGGCGGAGGCCGATCTCGCCACCATCACCGATGCCACCGGCAAAACGACCCGCGTCATTCTGCGCGCGGGCGAGGCGCCGCCGGCCGCGCCGGAAGGCGGGCGCGTCAAGGTCGCCCCGCTCTCGCGCCTCCTCCGCAACGAGGTGTTCGGCTACCGGCAGATCACGGTCGAGCGCCCCTTGCGCGACGAGGCGGGACGCATCGTGCTCGGCACCAAGGGCAAGCAGAGGGGCAAGCCGCTGCCCGACCCGGCGCTGCGCGACACCGAGAACGTGCCGCTTGACCAGGACATCGCAGACTACATGGCGCGCGAGGTGCTGCCGCATGCCCCCGATGCCTGGGTGGACGAGGAGAAGACGAAGATCGGCTACGAGATCCCCTTCAACCGCTTCTTCTACGTGTTCGAAGCCCCGCGGCCGCTGGAGGCGATCGATGCCGAGCTGCGCGAGGTGACGGCGCGCATCAAGGCGATGCTGGAGGATCTCGCGGCATGAGCGGCAGCGAAGGCCCGCCGGCCCCCGGCGTCCTGCTCTATACCACCGAGGATGGGCGCACGCGCCTCGAATGCCGTTTCGAGGCGGACACGCTCTGGCTGACCCAGGCGCAGATGGCGGAGCTGTTCCAAACCAGCGTGCCCAACATCAACATCCATCTGCGGCAGATCTTCGCCGAGGGCGAGCTCGACCCGGCGGCAACCATTAAGTCGTACTTGATGGTTCGCACCGAGGGCGTGCGGCCGTTGGAGGCGGCGGCGAAGGCGCTGCCGGAGCGGCGCAAGGCCCGGGCGCGGAAGGACGGCGACGCATGAGCCTTCCGGCCTATCCGGCCTATCGCGACAGCGGCGTGGCGTGGCTCGGGCGCGTGCCTGCGGGGTGGGGTGTGGCCCTCGTCAAGTCTGTCGCATCCTGCAACGATGATGTCCTGCCGGAGGACACAACGCCCGATCAGATCATCGAGTATGTCGAAATCTCGGACGTCGAAGCGGATCGCGGCATCACGCGCCGATCTGCGATGGCGTTCGGAGATGCGCCTTCGCGCGCAAGGCGGCGCGTGCGGCCCGGGGATGTCCTTGTCTCGACTGTGCGAACCTATTTGCGTGCGATCGCGACCGTGCCGGAGGATTGCGACGCGCTGGTCGTGTCTACGGGCTTTGCGGTTTTCCGGCCACGGCGCGTTCACCCGGGGTTCCTCAGCTATGTGTTCCACTCCGAGTATCTGATCTCGGAGATCATCGCACGTTCGGTTGGCGTGAGCTATCCGGCCATCAACGCCTCGGAGATCGCGCGCCTTCCCATCCCCCTCCCGCCCCCCGCCGAGCAGCGCGCCATTGCCGCCTTCCTCGACCGCGAATGCGGCAAGATCGATGCGCTGGTGGCGGAGCAGGAGCGGCTGATCGCGCTGCTGAAGGAGAAGCGCCAGGCCGTCATCTCCCACGCCGTCACCAAGGGCCTCGACCCCACCGCGCCGATGAAGGACTCCGGCGTGGCGTGGCTGGGGCAGGTGCCGGCGCATTGGGAGGTGAAGCGGTTGAAGTTCTTGGCTCGTGTGCAGACCGGCGTCGCCAAAGGTCGCGACCTATCCGGAACCGACGTGATTGAGGTCCCATATCTCCGCGTTGCCAATGTGCAGGATGGATATCTCGACCTTGAAGACGTGGCCACCATCCAGATTGCGCGCGATGAGTTGGATCGCTATGGACTGCAGCCGGGCGACGTTCTGATGAACGAAGGTGGCGACTTCGATAAGCTCGGACGGGGGCACGTCTGGCATGGCGCGATCTCGCCTTGTATCCATCAGAACCATGTCTTCTCGGTTCGGCCACACAGCATTGAGCCCGAATGGTTGGCACTGATCACCAGTGCGGACTGTGGTCGGTTTTTCTTCATGTCCCGGTCCAAGCAAAGCACGAATCTGGCTTCTATATCATCTTCGAATCTTGTAGAGCTTCCGCTGTGCATTCCTCCGCAGCCGGAGCGATCAGCGATCCTGGAAGCTGTCTCGGCGGAGACGACGAAACTCGACACCCTCACCACCGAAGCCGAGCGCGCCATCGCCCTCCTCAAGGAACGCCGCGCCGCGCTGATCTCCGCCGCCGTCACCGGCCGGATCGACGTGCGCGGCCTTGTGCCGGCCGAGGAGGCGAAGGCCGCATGAGCCCGCCCCGCCCACCCCGCCGCGCGCCATGACCGACCTCTACCGCGAAGCCCGGCTGGAAGAGGCGATCTGCACCCATCTCGCCGCCCATGGCTGGCTGTATGACCCCGGCGCCGCCGCCCGCCACGACCGCGCCCGCGGCCTCTTCCCCGAAGACCTTCTCGCCTGGGTGCAGCAGACCCAGCCCGAGGCCTGGGAGGCGCTCACCAAGGCGCACGGCCCGGCGGCGGCGACGGCGCTCGCCGACCGGCTGCGCGCCGCGCTCGACCGGCAGGGCACGCTCGATGTGCTGCGCCACGGCCTCGACATGGTGGGGCTGCGCCGGCCCATTCAGCTTGCCCAGTTCCGCCCGGCGCTGGCGATGAACGAGGCGCTCGCCGCCCGCTATGCCGCCAACCGCCTGCGCGTGGTGCGCCAGCTCCGCAACTCGCCGCATCACGAGAACAGCCTCGACCTGGTGCTGTTCCTCAACGGCATCCCCGTCGCCACCGCCGAGCTCAAGTCGGACTACACGCAACGGGTCGAGGATGCGGTGGACCAGTACCGGCACGACCGCCTGCCGAGGCTGCCGGGGCGGAACACGCCGGAGCCGATCCTCGCCTTCCCCGGCGGAGCGCTGGTGCATTTCGCCGTCTCCAACAGCGAGGTGCGGATGTGCACACGCCTCGAAGGGCCGGACAGCCGCTTCCTGCCCTTCAACCGCGGCCATGACGGGGGCGGCGGCAATCCGCCCAACCCGCGCGGCGCCCCCACCGCCTATCTGTGGGAGGAGGTGTGGGAGCGCCATTCCTGGCTCGACATCCTCGGCCGCTACCTGGTGCCGGTGAAGGACGAGAAGAAGCGCCTCCAGGGCTGGATCTTCCCGCGCTTCCACCAGCTCGACGCCACGCGGAAGCTGCTGGCGGCGGTGCTGCGGGAGGGTCCCGGCGGGCGCTACCTGATCCAGCACTCGGCAGGGTCGGGCAAGACCAACTCCATCGCCTGGACGGCGCATTTCCTGGCCGACCTGCACGATGCGGCGAACCGCAAGCTGTTCGACACGGTGCTGGTGGTCTCCGACCGCACGGTGCTGGATCGGCAGTTGCGCGAGGCGGTGGAGGGCTTCGAGCGCACGCAGGGGGTGGTCGCCACCATCACCGGGGAGGGGGCGAGCAAGAGCCGCGAACTGGCCGAGGCGCTGGCGGCGGGCAAGAAGATCGTCGTCTGCACCATCCAGACCTTCCCCTTCGCGCTGCAGGAGGTGCGGCGGCTTGCGGCGACCCAGGGCAAGCGCTTCGCGGTGATCGCCGACGAGGCGCATTCCTCCCAGGCCGGCCAGGCCGCGGCGAAGCTGAAGGCGACGCTGACGGCCGAGGAGATCGCAGCCCTCGAGGATGGCGGCGAGGTCGATATGGAGGACCTGCTCGCGGCCGAGATGAAGGCCCGTGCGGCGCAGGAGGTGGGCATCAGCTACGTCGCCTTCACCGCCACGCCGAAGGCGAAGACGCTGGAGCTGTTCGGCCGCCGGCCCGACCCCTCGCGCCCCGCGGGCAAGGACAACCTGCCCGCGCCCTTCCACATCTATTCCATGCGCCAGGCGATCGAGGAGGGCTTCATCCTCGACGTGCTGCGCAACTACACCTCCTGGCGCATGGCCTTCCGCCTGACGCATGAGGGGCGCGAGCTGGACGAGCGGGAGGTGGATGCCAGCGAGGCGAAGAAGGGCATCCTCGGCTGGGTGCGGCTGCATCCGCACAACATCGCCGCGCGCGTGCGGATCGTGGTCGAGCATTTCCGGCAGAACGTGGCGCATCTGCTCGGCGGCCGGGCGAAGGCGATGGTGGTGACGGCGAGCCGCAAGGAGGCGGTGCGCTGGAAGACGGCGATGGAGGCCTACATCCGGCAGCGCCGCTACCCGCTCGGCGTGCTGGTCGCCTTCTCCGGCGAAGTCAGCGACCCGGAGACGGGCCCCGAGCCCTTCACCGAGGCGACCATGAACCCCGCCCTGCGCGGGCGCGACATCCGCGAGGCCTTCGCCACGCCCGAGTTCAGCCTGCTGCTGGTGGCGAACAAGTTCCAGACCGGCTTCGATCAACCGCTGCTCTGCGCCATGTATGTGGACAAGCGCCTTTCCGGCATCCAGGCGGTGCAGACGCTCTCGCGCCTCAACCGCGCCTATCCGGGGAAGGACGCCACCTATGTGGTGGACTTCGTGAACGAGCCCGAGGAGATCCTGGCGGCCTTCAAGCAGTATCACACCACCGCCGAGCTCGCCGATGTCAGCGACCCCAATGTGGTGCTGGATCTGCGCAGCAAGCTGGACGCGATGGGCCTCTACGACCGCTTCGAGGTCGAGCGCGTGGCCAAGGTGGCGGTGAACCCGAAGGCGACGCAGGGGGATCTGGACGCCGCCATCGGTCCGGTGAGCAACCGGCTGCTGACGCGCTTCCGGCAGGCGCAGCAGGCCTGGCGGGCCGGGGCGGACGGGACGAAGGCGCGCGAGGCGGCAAAGGCCGAGATGGATGTGCTGCTGCTCTTCAAGCGCGACCTCGGCAGCTATGTCCGGCTGTACGAGTTCCTCGGGCAGATGTTCGACTACGGGAACACCGAGTTCGAGAAGCTCTACCTGTTCGGCAAGCTGCTGCTGCCGCTGCTGGACTACGGGCGGGAGCGGGATGGGGTGGACCTCTCGGCGCTGCGGCTGACGCACCACCGGATGCGCGACCTCGGCCAGCAGCGGCTGAACCTTGCCCGCGGCGAGCCCGCCGAGGGGCTGAAGCCGCCGACCGATGTCGGCTCCGGCCAGGTGCAGGACCGGCAGAAGCAGCGGCTTGGGGAGATCATCCGGGCGCTGAACGATCTCTTCGAGGGTGAGTTGACGGACGGCGACCGGGTCGCCTTCGCCGAGAGCATCCGGTCCAAGATGATGGAGAGCGCCACCCTGCGCGCCCAGGCGGCGGCGAACACGCGCGAGCAGTTCGGCAACTCGCCGAACCTGCGGGAGGAGCTGCTGAACGCGATCATCGCGACGATGGAGGCACACGGCAGCATGAGCCGTCAGGCGCTGAACTCGGAGGCGGTTCAGGCCGGGCTGCTGGCAGTGCTGCTCGGTCCGGGAGCGCTGTGGGAGGGGCTGCGGAAGGGGGAGGAGCCGGGGGCTGGTGCCGATCCGCGATAGATTCGGCGTCGGGCAACCTTTGGTGGGGCGTCGGGTTCACCAACTCGCGGTCGGGTGCTGCCTGTCAAGCCCTTGAAGAGGCGAGCGTTCGGGCTGGCGGCATAATCGGGGAAGTCGCCAGGTTCAGAGAAATCCGGCCTGCGAGAGAGGGTTTCGGGAGGCGTTCGAGGACCGCTCGGCGCCAGCCTATGCGCGAGAACCGCGGAAAACCTGCGCCTCACGGCGCGGCCCACCAGCAGGGAGACGATTCGCGGTGCATGGAAGTGGCGTNCGCGGCCCACCGGCAGGGAGACGATTCGCGGTGCATGGAGGTGGCGTCCCCAACGGGATTCGAACCCGTGTTACCAACGTGAAAGGCTGGTGTCCTAGGCCTCTAGACGATGGGGACCGCTGCGGCGCGGGGTGATACCCCGCCGGGGCGGCCGCGTCCAGGCGCCATGTCGCCTGCCCGGGGCCGGCCATGCCGTCCTGGACCACCCTCCGCTTTGCGGCGAGCATGGTCCGCCCCGCCTGGAGTCGCGCCTTGCCCGACCTGCCCGCCGAAACCCACGTGCCGACCCGGCTCGACCTGTTCCTGGGCTACCTCAAGGTCGGGCTGCTGGGCTTCGGCGGCGTCGCCGTCTGGTCCCGGCGGGTGGTGGTGGAGGAGCGGCGCTGGCTTACCGAGCGGGAGTATGCGGAACTCCTCGGCCTCGGCCAGATCCTGCCGGGACCGAACATCGGCAACGTCACGGTGATGATCGGGCGGCGCTTCCACGGCCTGGCCGGGGCGGTGCTCGCCACCGCCGGCCTCTATGCGGCCCCGCTCGCCATCCTGCTCGGCCTCTGCCTGGCCTATGAACGCTACGGCGGCCTGCCGGGGGTGGCGACCGCCATGCACGGCATCGCCGCCGCGGCGGCCGGCATGGTGATCGGCACCGCCCTGAAGATGACGGCGCGGCTGCGCCTGCCGCCCGAGGCGCTGGCGGTGCTGCTGCTCGCGGCGGTGGCGGCGGCATGGCTGCGCCTGCCCCTGCCGGTCATCGTGCTGGTCCTCGGGCCGCTTTCCATCGCCGCCGCCCTGTGGCGCGCCGGGCTGCTCCGGCACGGGTAGGCCGCGGTGCTGCTGCAGATCCTCGGCACCTTCGCCGTGCTGTCGCTGCTGGCGGTGGGCGGCGCCAACGCCGTGCTGCCGGAGATGCACCGCCAGCTCGTCGTGCTGCGCGGCTGGCTGGACGATGCGACCTTCGCCCAGCTCTACGCCCTGTCCCAGGCGGCGCCCGGGCCGAACATCCTGGTCGCCAGCGCCATGGGGTGGTGGATCGCCGGCACCGGCGGCCTCGCCATGGCGACGCTCGGCATGCTGCTGCCCTCGGCGGCACTGGCCTGGGGCGTGGCCGGTCTGACCATCCGCCTCCGCCACGCGCCCTGGTTGCGGCCGGCCCAGGCGGGGCTGGTGCCGGTCGCGATCGGGCTGATGCTCGCCGCCGGCCTGGTGATGGCGGGCGCCAGCGCGGAGGCGGGCGGGTGGCTCGCCCCCGCCATCGTCCTCGCCAGCGCGCTGGTGGTCTGGCGCACCCCGTGGAGCCCGCTCTGGGTCATGGCCGGGGGAGGGCTGGCGGGGCTCCTGCTCGGCTGACCGGTTCAGGCGAGTCCGGCCATCTCCCGCCACTCCGCCTCGGTCAGGGTGCGCAGGCCGAGTTCGGCGGCCTTCGCCGCCTTGCTGCCGGCATCGGCGCCGATCACCACGAAATCCGTCTTCCGCGACACGCTCTTGGTCACCTTGGCGCCGAGGCGCTCGGCCAGCGCCTCGGCCTCCGGCCGCGTCATCGTCTCCAGCGTCCCGGTGAAGACGATGCTGCGGCCGGCGAAGGGCGAGTCCGCCGGCGCCGCGGAGTCCACCGGCAGCACCCGCACCTCCCGCGCCAGCGCGTCCAGCGCCGCCAGGTTGCGCGGCTCGGCGAAGAACTCCACCAGCTCCTGCGCGATCGCCGGGCCGATGCCCTGGATGGAGCCGAGCTCCTCCCGCGCCTCGGAGCCGATGACGCGGGCGGCGAGCATCCGCTCCCGCCACTCCTCCAGCGTGTGGTAGTGGCGCGCGAGCAGCCGGGCATTGGCCTCGCCGATGCGGCGGATGCCGAGGGCGAAGATGAAGCGGTCGAGCGGCACCTGCCGCCGTGCCTCGATCGCGCGGACCAGGTTGCGGGCGGAGAGCGTGCCCCAGCCCTCCAGCGCCGCCAGCTCCGCCTCGCGCGCCGGCAGGCGGAAGATGTCGGCGGGCGCGCGCAGCCAGCCGAGGTCGTGGAGAAGCTGGATCCGCTCCGCGCCCAGCCCCTCTATGTCCATGGCGCGGCGGGAGACGAAGTGGATCAGCCGCTCCACCGCCTGCGCGGGGCAGGTGAGGCCGCCGGTGCAGCGCCGCACCACCTCCCCCGGCGGGCGCACGGCGTGGCTGCCGCAGGCGGGGCAGGTCTCGGGGAAGGCGAAGGGCACGGCGTCGGGCGGGCGCTTCTCCCGCACCACGCCGACGATCTGCGGGATCACGTCGCCGGCGCGCTGCAGCACCACCGTGTCGCCGACGCGGATGTCCTTGCGCGCGATCTCGTCCTCGTTGTGCAGCGTCGCGTGCTGGACCACGACGCCGCCGACGTTCACCGGCTCCATCACCGCGCGCGGCGTCAGCGCTCCGGTGCGGCCGACCTGGATCTCGATGCGCAGCAGCCGCGTCGTCGCCTGCTCGGCCGGGAATTTCCAGGCGACGGCCCAGCGCGGCGCGCGGCCGACGAAGCCGAGCCGCGCCTGCCAGTCCAGCCGGTCGAGCTTGTACACCACGCCGTCGATGTCGTAGGGCAGCGCCGCGCGCCGCTCCGCCATCTCCGCCTG
This sequence comes from Crenalkalicoccus roseus, assembly GCF_004761865.1. Taxonomy (GTDB): domain Bacteria; phylum Pseudomonadota; class Alphaproteobacteria; order Acetobacterales; family Acetobacteraceae; genus Crenalkalicoccus; species Crenalkalicoccus roseus. The sequence goes on from NZ_SJDM01000059.1 coordinate 10,014, forward strand.
GAAGGCGGCGGCCTCCTGCTCCGTCTCCAGCACGCGGGAGAGGGGGTTCACCGCGAAGCCCCAGCCGCGCAGCCGCTCCAGCCACTCCTCGTGCGTCGCCGCCGGCTGCTCGCTCGCGGCGCCCATGGCGTAGGCGAACAGCTTGAGCGGCCTCTGCGCGGTGACGCGCGGATCGAGCTGGCGGAGCGAGCCGGCGGCGGCGTTGCGCGGGTTGGCGAAGACGCGCACGCCGCGCTCCCCCGCCTCCAGGCGCCGCGCCTGCTCGGCGTTGAAGGCCAGGAAGTCGGCCTTCTCCATGAACACCTCGCCGCGGATCTCGATCCGCGCCGGCGCCCTGCCCCCGAGGCGCTGCGGCAGGCCGCGCAGGGTGAGCAGGTTCTGCGTGACGTCCTCCCCCACCAGCCCGTCGCCGCGGGTGCCGCCGCGCACGAAGCGCCCCTCCTCGTAGAGCAGGTTCACCGAGAGCCCGTCTATCTTCGGCTCGCCGACGAAGCGCAGCACCTCCTCCCTCAGCCCGAGGAAGCGGCGGATGCGGGCGCAGAATTCGGCGAAGCCGGCGGCGTCGAACACGTTGTCGAGCGAGAGCATCGGCACCCCGTGGCGGAAGGGCGCGAAGCCCTCCGCGGCCGGGGCGCCGACGCGGCGGGAGGGGCTGTCCTCCCGGATCAGCTCGGGGAAGCGGGCCTCGATGGCGCGGTTGCGGCGGACCAGCGCGTCGTACTCGGCGTCGGTGATCTCCGGCGCGTCGCGCTCGTGATAGGCGCGGTCGTGGTGCGCGATCTCGGCGGCGAGCGCGGCGAGCTCCTCCGCCGCCTCCTCCTCGGTCAGCGCCTCCACCGGGCGGCTGCGCAGCGCCGCGTCGTTCATGCCCCGGCCTCCGCCGCCAGCCGCTCGAAGGCGGGGCCGACCAGGAGCTGGCCGGTGAAGGGGGCCTCGGCCTCCGCGCCGATCGCGCGGTAGAACAGCATCGCCTCGTCGTCGCCCTCGTCCACGCCCCACCAGAGAGCGCCCGCGCCGCGCCGCCGCGCCTCCGCCGCGAGGCCCGCCACCAGGGCCCGCCCGGCGCCGCGCCGGCGCGCCGCCGGCGCCACGTAGAGGTCGATCAGGAAGAAGCCGCCCGCCGCGCGCTCGGAATCGTAGCAGGGGCTGCCGGTGACGAAGCCGACCACCTCGCCCTCCAGCACCGCGACCAGCAGCGCCGCCCAGGGGTCGGGGCCGAGCAGGTCACGCCGCACCGCCTCCGCCGTCATCCAGACGGGTGGGGCCTCGCGGCCGAGGCTGTTGATGGCGTTGAACAGCGCCGCGACGGCCCCGGCCTCCTCCGGCCGCGCCGGGCGCACGGCGAGGCGGCTCACAGCAGCGTCCCCTCCAGCAGGCTGTCGGCGGCGGCGCGCGCCGCCTCGGTCACCCGCTCCCCGGCCAGCATGCGCGCGATCTCCTCGCGCCGCGCGCGGCGGTCGAGCGGCTCCACCACCGTCGCCGCCCGCTCGCCCCTGACCTGCTTGGCGACGCGCATCTGCTGCGCGCCGCGCGCCGCCACCTGCGGGCTGTGCGTCACCACCAGCACCTGCAGCCGCTCCGCCACGCGCGCCAGGCGCTCGCCCACCGCCGCCGCGGTGGCGCCGCCGATGCCGGCATCCACCTCGTCGAAGATCAGCGTCGGCACGGGCGAGCCGCGCGCCAGCACCACCTTCAGCGCGAGCATCAGCCGCGACAGCTCGCCGCCCGAGGCGATGCGGTCCAGCCGCCCGGGCGGCGTGCCGGGGTTGGTGGCGACGAGGAAGGTGACGCGGTCCATCCCCTCCGGCCCCCAGCCTTCCTCCTCGCGCGCGGCGACCTCCGCCACGAAGCGGGCGCGGTCGAGCCTGAGCGGCGGCAGCTCCTGCGCGATGGCGCGCTCCAGCCGCCCCGCGGCATCGCGCCGCGCGGCGGAGAGGGCGCGCGCGGCGGAGAGGTAGCCCTCCCGCGCCTCCCGCGCCGCCGCCTCCAGCGCCGCGACGCGGCCGGTGCCGGCATCGAGGGCGGCGAGGCGCTCCTTCAGCGAGACGAGCAGCGCCGGCAGCTCCACCACCGCGACGGCGTGCTTGCGCGCGGCGGCGCGCAGGGCGAAGAGCCGCTCCTCCACCTGCTCCAGCCGACGCGGATCCGGCCCGCCCTCCTGCAGCAGGCGTTCGAGCAGCGCCTCCGCCTCGGCCAACGCGTCCTGCGCGGCGGCGAGATGGGCGAGGATCGGCTGCGCCTCCTCGTTCGGCGGCGGCAGGCGCTCGAGCGCGCGGGTGGCCTCGCGCAGCGCCGCGGCGGGGCTGCCGGCGCGGCGGTCGCGCGGCTGCAGCGCGGCGAGGGCGCCGGCGATCTGCTCGCTCCGCCTCTCCCCCTGCTGCAGGCGCTGGCGCTCGGCGGCGAGCGCCTCCTCCTCCCCCTCCTCGGGGGAGAGGGCGGAAAGTTCCTCGACGGCGTGGCGCAGGAACTCCTCGTCACGCTGCGCGGCGGCGATGGCCTCGCGCGCCTCGGCCAGGGCCCGCTCGGCGCCGCGCAGCCGGCCCCAGGCCTCGGCCACCGCCGCGCGCCGCCCCTCCAGCCCGCCGAAGGCGTCGAGCAGGCCGGCATGGGTGGCGGGGTCGGCCAGGCCCACCTGGTCGTGCTGGCCCTGCACCTCGACCAGCGTGGCGGCGAGGCGGCGCAGCAGCGCCACCGCCACCGGCTGGTCGTTGACGAAGGCGCGGGAGCGGCCGTCGGCCTGCACCACGCGGCGCAGCACCAGCGTCTCCTCCGCGGCGATGCCCTGCTCCTCCAGAATGGCGGAGCTGGGATGGCCCTCGGGGGGAAGGAAGCAGGCGGTGACGCTGGCCTGGGCCTGGCCCGCGCGCACCATGCCGGAATCGGCCCGGGCGCCGCAGGCGAGGCCGAGGCTGTCGAGCAGGATGGACTTGCCGGCGCCGGTCTCGCCGGTGAGCGCGGTCAGGCCGGGGCCGAAGGAGAGGTCCAGCCGCTCGATCAGCACCACATCGCGGATCGCCAGGGAGGCGAGCATGGGGGCGGGAAGGGCGGGGCCCGCGCCTAGAGCGGCCCCGCCGGCCGGCGGGGCCTCGGCGCGGGGCGCGGTCTCGGAGGGGGGCGCTCCGGCATGGGCGCTTAGAAGACCCAGTTCCAGGCCCGCCGCAGCAGGCCGGGACGCTCCGGCTGCGCCCCGTTCGGCCGGCCCTCCACCAGCATGGCGTAGCTGTCCCGGTACCATTCGCTGCCCGGGAAATTGTGCCCCAGCACGGAGGCGGTCTTGCGCGCCTCCTCGGTCAGGCCGAGGGAGAGGTAGATCTCGGTCAGGCGGTGCAGCGCCTCCGGCACGTGGTTGGTGGTCTGGAATTCCTCGACCACGCGGCGGAACCGCCCGATGGCGGCGCTGTGCAGGCCCTGGCGCTGGTAGAACCGGCCGACATCCATCTCCTTCCCCGCCAGGTGGTCGCGGCCGAGATCGATCTTCAGCCGCGCGTCCCGCGCATAGGCGGTGTCGGGGAAGCGGTTGACCACGTCCTGCAGCGCCGCGATCGCCTGCTCGGTGGTACTCTGGTCGCGCCGGGTGTCGGAGATCTGCTCGTAGTAGCAGAGGGCGCGCAGGTAGTAGGCGTAGGCGATGTCGCGGTGCGCCGGATGGAGCTGGATGAAGCGGTCGAGCGCGCCGATCGCCTCGGTGTAGCGGTTGCGCTGGTACTCGGCGTAGGCCGCCATCAGCTTGGCGTTGGTGGCCCAGGTCGAATAGGGGTGGTCGCGCTCCACCCGGTCGAACAGGTCCACGGCCTGCTGGTAGCGGCGCTGCTGCAGCGCCTCGACGCCCGCAGCGTAGAGCCCCTCCGGGGAGCGGTCGAAGATGCCGCCGGCGGCGTCACGCTCCCGCGCCAGGGAGTCCTGGCGGCCATCCCAGGCGCGGAAGGCGGAGCATCCCGGCAGCAGCGCGAGGCCGAGGCAGAGGGCGAGCAGGGGAAGGGCGCGTCGGGTCATCAGGGGCCGATCGGTCGGGACGGCGCCCCTATACCACGCCACGGCCGGGCTGACAGGCGGGGTGCCGCCCGCCCGCGGGCGCTCAGGCGAAGGCGGGGGCCGCGGCGGCGGGCAGGCGGGCGGCGGCGCCGTCGCCGACGCGCGCCGCGGGCAGCAGGCGCCAGGCGGCCGGGTCGGCGAACAGGGCGCGCAGCAGGCGGTTGTTCAGCGCATGGCCCGAGCGGTGCCCGGCGAAGCGGCCGCGCAGCGGCGCCCCGGCCAGCGCCAGGTCGCCCACCACGTCGAGCAGCTTGTGGCGCACGAACTCATCGGGCCGGCGCAGCCCGCCCGGGTTCAGCACCAGCGGCCCGTCCACCACCACGGCGTTGCCGAGGCTGCCGCCCTGGGCGAGGCCCATGGCGCGCAGCCGCGCCACTTCCTCGGCCAGGGTGAAGGTGCGGGCATCGGCCAGCGCTTCGCGGAAGGCCATGGGCGTGACCCGCAGGGAGAGGGACTGCCGGCCGATGGCGGTGGCCGGGAAGTCGATGGTGAGCGAGGCCTCCAGCCGCTCCCCTGCGGCGGGTACGAGCTCGGCCCAGGCGGCGCCCGGCCCCTCACCCTCCTGCACCCTGACCGGGCGCAGCACCTCGATCACTTCCGGCGCGCCGGGCTGGGCGGCGAGGCCGGCGCAGTCGAGCAGGAACACGAAGGGAGCGGCGGAGCCGTCGAGGATCGGCACCTCGGGCCCGTCCACCTCCACCACCGCGTCGTCCACGCCACAGCCGGCGAGGGCGGCCATGACGTGCTCCACCGTGCCGATCCGCGCCTCCGGCGTGCCGGGCAGGCCGAGGGCGGTGCAGAGCCGCGTGTCCACCACGTGGTCGTAGCGCGCGGGGATCTCGATGCCGAGGTCGGTGCGGCGGAAGCGGATGCCGGTGCCGGGCGCGGCGGGGCGCAGGGTCAGTGCCACGCGCCGCCCGCTGTGCAGGGCGATGCCGACGCAGCCGATGGCGGCCTTGAGCGTCCGGCGACGTCCCGTATCCAGCGGAATGAACCCGTCCATGCCTGCCTCTGCGAACCCTGCGGCGCCCCCGGAAAGGAAGGGGGCAGGGAACGGTGTGCCACCGCACGGGTGCGCGGGCGAGTCACCAGTTATTACTCAGTATTACGGCGCAAGCCCTTGGACTTGCGCCAATTTTGCATCGCACAAAAGCGATTACGATGCCGCATCAATTCGACTGGCGGCGGAGGAAGGTCGGAATGTCGAGCCCGACCTCCTCCGGCTGCGCCCGCCCCGCCGGGCGCGGGGCCTGCGGCACCGGCTCGACCCGCGGCGCCACCGGCGGCGGCGTCGGCTCCCCGAGCTGGCGGCGGATCAGCGAGGAGCTGGTGACGCTGCGGAACAGGCTGCGCAGCCCCCCGCCCTGCGCCGGCGCGGGCGGCGGCGCCACGGGCTGGCGCGGCTCGGCGAGGCGCGCGGCGGCCGCCTCGGCCTCCGCCGGCGTGTTCAGTACCACCGGCCCGAGGGCAGGGGCGGCGGCCGGCGCGGGCTCGGCCTGCGGCGGGGAGGCGACCGCCGGGGCCGGCTGGCCCATCGCCTGGCGCAGCACCGCGCCCGCGCCGCGCCGCGCCGCG
>NZ_SJDM01000006.1 GCF_004761865.1 Crenalkalicoccus roseus
CCCCGCCGGCGCGCGGCGCGGTGCCGGGGCCGGACCGCGCGCCGGCAGGTCCGGCAGCGCCGGCCGCGCGCTGGCCCGGCGCGCCGCCCCGCTTCTTCACCACCTCGACCTGCACCGTCTTGCTGCGGCCATGGCTGAAGCTCTGGCGCACGCTGCCCGCGTCCACCGTCTTGCCCAGCTCCAGCCGGCCGGAAGCGGGCCGAAGGGTCAGCCGGCTCTTGCCTGCGTCCTGCTCGTTCTGGTCGCTCATCCGCCGATCCGAACCCGATCCGTCTTGCGTCATGCCTGCCATGCCACGGGAGGCCCCGGGACATGTCCCAAAAAATCACCGGCGCGAATGGGCGCGCCCCCGTCCAGTCCGCCTCGGCGTCCCGGTCACACCGCCTCGGTGCCGAAGCCCCCGAGGCGGGCGGCTTCCGTTGCGATGGCCTCCGCCAGCCGCCCGGGCGCGATGGCCACATGGACCACATGCTCGCGCCCGAAGACGCCGCCGAGCTGCCCTGCCGGCAGTGGCGCCACCACCGGCACGGCCCGCCCGCCCAGGAGACGGGCCCGCTCCGCCGGGCTGCCGTCCGAAGCCTCCACCAGCAGACCGGCCTTGCCGGCCTGCAGCCATTCGCGCACCGCTTCCCGCCCGCACACCGCCTGCCCGCCGCGCCGGGCGAAGCCGATGAGGTCCCGGACCCGGCGCCTCAGGCCGTCCTCGATCCGCGCGCGAAGGTCGGGGGGCAGGTGCACGGGGCCGCGGGCCGCCCTTGCGAAGGCGCCGCGCTGCGCCGCGCGTTCTAGCACATCGGCCCTCGCGGACAACCACATTCCCCGCCCCGGCAGCCGCCCCTCCAGATCCGGCACCAGGACCCGGTCCGGCCCCAGCACGAAGCGGATCATCGCCTCCTTCGGCAGCCGCTCGCGCGTGACGACGCAGCGGCGGAGCGGGCCGCGTTCCGGCTCCTCCTCCGCCTCGGGGCCAGGATCAGGCGCGGGCGCCGCTGTCATCGGCAGCCTCGCCGGCGGCCGGGGCGGGCGCCGCCGCGGCCTCGCCCGAGAACCAGTGCTCGCGCGCGGCCATGATGACGGCGTTCGCGGTCTCCTCGTCGATCGCCTCGGAACCGAGGATCTCGATCAGCTCGTCGGAGGCGAGGTCGGCGAGGTCGTCGAGCGTCTTCACCCCCTTCTCGCCGAGGGTGACCAGCATCGCCGGGGTGAAGCCGCCCACCTCGGCCACCGCGTCCTCCACGCCGAGCTCGCGCCGCCTCGCGTCCAGCTCCTCGTCGCGGCGCTGCAGCCAGGCCTCGGCGCGGCGCTTCAGCTCGGCCGCCACGTTCTCGTCGAAGCCCTCGATGCCGGCGAGCTCCTCGTCCTCGACCGCGGCGATGTCCTCGACCGAGCCGAAGCCCTCGGTCACCAGCAGGCCGGCGATCACGTCGTCCACGTCCAGCGCCTCGACGAACAGGGCGCTGCGCTTGCGGAACTCCTCCTGCCGGCGCTCGCTCTCCTCGGCCTCGGTCAGGATGTCGATGTCCCAGCGGGTGAGCTGGCTGGCGAGGCGCACATTCTGCCCGCGCCTGCCGATGGCGAGGCTGAGCTGGTCGTCCGGCACCACCACCTCGCAGCGGCGGTTCTCGTCGTCCAGCACCACCTTCGTCACCTCGGCCGGGGCGAGAGCGTTGACGATGAAGGTCGCCTGGTCTGGCGACCAGGGGATGATGTCGATCTTCTCGCCCTGCAGCTCGGCCACCACCGCCTGCACGCGGGAGCCGCGCATGCCGACGCAGGCACCGACCGGATCTATGCTGGAGTCGCGGCTGATCACCGCCATCTTGGCGCGGCTGCCGGGGTCGCGCGCCACCGCCTTGATTTCGATGATGCCGTCGTAGATCTCCGGCACCTCCTGCGCGAAAAGCTTGGCGAGGAAGCCGGGATGGGTGCGGGAGAGGAAGATCTGCGGTCCGCGTGGCTCCTCGCGCACGTCGTAGATGTAGGCGCGCACGCGGTCGCCGTTGCGCAGGCTCTCGCGCGGGATGGTCTCGTCGCGGCGCAGCAGCGCCTCGGCGCGGCCGAGGTCCACCATGAGGTTGCCGTACTCGGTGCGCTTGACCACGCCGCTCACGATCTCGCCGACGCGGTCCTTGTACTCCTCGTACTGCTTCCTGCGCTCGACCTCGCGCACCCGCTGCACGATCACCTGCTTCGCGGTCTGCGCGGCGATGCGGCCGAAGTCTATCGGCGGCAGCGGATCTATGATGTGCTCGCCGGCCTTGATGCCGGGCCGGATCTTCTGCGCGATGCGCAGCGGGATCTGCGTCGCCTCGTTTTCCACCGGCTCCTGCTCGACCACCTCGGTCCAGCGCTCGAGCCTGACGCGACCGTCCTTGCGATCGATGAAGGCGCGAATGTCCTTCTCGTGCCCGTACTTGGCGCGGCCGGCCTTCTGGATGGCCTGCTCCATCGCCTCCAGCACCTCGTCGCGCTCGATCATCTTCTCGCGCGCGACGGCGTCGGCGACCTGCAGCAGCTCCGGGCGGGCGATGGCGACGTCAACGGCCATGGCCTGTCTCTCCTAGTTCCTCTTGGCGTCCGCCGCCGTGGCGGCGATCAGCGCGTCGGTCAGCACCAGCTTGGCGCGGCGGATGTTGGAGCGGGGGAAGGCCATCTCCGTGCCGTCCTCCAGCCGCAGCCGCGCCATCTCGGCGTCGGCGCCGAGCGCGATGCCCTTGAAGCGCTTGCGCCCCTCGAGCGGCACGGCGAGCTCCAGGGTCGCCACATGCCCGGCGAAGCGGTTCCAGTCCTTGGCCCGCGTCAGCGGGCGGTCGATGCCGGCCGAGGAGACCTCGAGCGTCCATTCGCCGCGGATCGGATCCTCGACATCCAGCACCGCGCCGACGGCATGGCTGATCGCCTCGCAATCCTCGACGGTGAAGGGGGCGCCGTCGGCGCGGTCGGCCATGATCTGCACCACCGGCCGTTCCTTGCCGCTGACCTGCACGCGCACGAGCTCGTAGCCCATGTGCTCGATGGTCGGCGCCACCGCCTCGGCGATGCGCCCTTCCAGCCCTTCGTGAATCGGCCGCTCGATGTCCAAAAACAAAAAAGGCGGCCCGTTAAGGCCACCCCCCGCCTGCCTCGGATGGTGATGTTGGCCGCAATATAGGCCCGCCCCGCCGCGCCGGCAAGCGGCCCCGATGCCGTTCCCCGCGAGCATGGCCGGGCGAAGGCCGCGCCAGAGCGGATCCCGTCCGGGCGGGCTCCCCTGAACAGGGGAAGACGCCCTAGCGCCGGCGGGCCGACCAGTAGAGGGGGCGCCGGCCCTCGCGCAGGGCCTTCGCCTCGTAGCGGGTCGGCGGCCAGCCCTCGGGCCGCGCCCTCGCGGGGAGCGGCAGGTCGAACAGGGGCGAGGCGGCGAACACCTCCTCCACCCAGGCCTGGTAGGTCGGGTCGTCGGTGGCGATGCGCCACTCCGCCCCGGACCTCAGCACCCGCGCCACCACCGGTAGCATGGCCGGGTGGACAAAGCGGCGCTTGGCGTGGCGCGCCTTCGGCCAGGGATCGGGAAAGAGCAGGAACAGCCGGTCGAGGGAAGCCTCCGGCAATAGGGTCAGCAGCCGCCGCGCATCCTCGGGCCAGAGCCTGAGGTTCGGCGGCAGCGGCGCCGTCTCCTCCTCGCCCTCCGGCACCAGGCGCGAGAGAAGGGAGCATAGCCCGTTCTCGAACACCTCCGAGGCGATCAGCCCGACGCGGGGATGGGCGGCGACCTGCGCCAGCGCATGCTCGCCCCCGCCGAACCCCACCTCCAGCCACAGCGCCTCCAACGGCATGGGGAAGGCGGCACGCGGGTCGCCCGCCGCCTCGGCCGGGAGGCGCAGGCGGGGCAGCGTCACCTCCAGCAGACGTTGCTGGCGGGCGCGCAGCGGATGGCCGCGGCGGCGGCCATAAAGGCGGTCGGGAACGCCTTCGGGCATGATGCGGCCTGGCGGCGGCCTGTCATTCGTCATGGCGGCGGAACGCGAAGGGGGCGGCGGGGCGCCGCCCCCGAGGCCTGAGGCATCCCCCCGGGCGGGAGGGGCGGCGCCTCAGCGCGAGAAGGCGCGCTTCAGCTCCGGCACGAGGTCGGTCCGCTCCCAGGTGAAGGTGCCCCTCTCCTCGTCCGGGGCGCGGCCGAAATGACCGTAGGCGCTGGTCGGCACGTAGATCGGGCGGTTGAGGTGCAGGTGCTCGCGTATGCCGCGGGGCGAGAGGTTCACCAGCTCGTTCACCACCCGCGCCAGCTTCGTCTCGTCCACGTCCCGCCCGGTGCCGTGCAGGTCGAAATAGACGGAGAGCGGGCGGGAGACGCCGATGGCGTAGCTCACCTGGATGGTGCAGCGATCCGCCAGCCCCGCCGCGACCACGTTCTTCGCCAGGTAGCGGCAGGCATAGGCGGCGGAGCGGTCCACCTTGGTCGGGTCCTTGCCGGAGAAGGCGCCGCCGCCGTGCGGCGCCGCGCCGCCATAGGTGTCCACGATGATCTTGCGCCCGGTGAGACCGGCATCGCCGTCCGGCCCGCCGATCACGAACTTGCCGGTGGGGTTCACGTAGAACTCCGCCTCCGGGCACATCCAGCCGCGCGGCAGGCTGCTTTCCACGATCGGCCAGAGCATGCGCTTGATCTCCGCCTGCTCCATCCCCTCCTCGTGCTGGGTGGAGACGACGACGGAGGTCGCCTGCACGGGGCGGCCATCGACGTAGCGCAGCGTCACCTGGCTCTTGGCGTCGGGCAGGAGGCCCCTGACCATCGGGTCACCGCTGCGGCGCATCTCGCTGATGCGGCGCAGGATCAGGTGCGCGTAATAGATCGGCGCCGGCATCAGCTCCGGCGTCTCGGTGCAGGCATAGCCGAACATGATGCCCTGGTCGCCGGCGCCCTCATCCTTGTTGCCGGCGGCGTCCACGCCCTGGGCGATGTCGGCGGACTGGGCGTGCAGGTGGCACTCCACCGCCGCCTTCTGCCAGTGGAAGCCCTCCTGCTCGTAGCCGATGTCGTGCACCGCCATGCGCGCCCGGTGCATCAGCAGCTCGGGCGTGATGGAGGCGGGGCCGCGCACCTCGCCGGCCAGGACGATCCGGTTGGTCGTCACCAGCGTCTCGCAGGCGACACGGGCGTAGGGATCGGCTTCCAGGTAGGTGTCGAGGACCGTATCGCTGATCCGGTCCGCCACCTTGTCCGGGTGGCCCTCGGAGACGCTCTCCGAGGTGAACAGGTACTCGCCCTTGTCGCGCATGGCGTGGTTCGTCCTCTTGTCGCGGCGGGGAGCGGGCAGCGCCCCGGAGAAGGGTGCAGGCGGTTCGGCGCCGGGGCAGGCGGCAGGCCCCGAGCGGGGCTGCCCGGCCGCCGGGGCCGCCGGTGTTTCGCAGCCGGCGCACGGGGGGTCAAGCCGCGCCGTGCCATCAGGCCATGCCGAGCACGTGCCTCATATCATAGAGGCCGGGGGAGCGGCCCTGCAGCCACAGCGCCGCCCGCACCGCGCCGGTGGCATAGACCCGGCGGTCGAAGCTGCGGTGGGTCAGGGCGATGTGTTCCGAGGCGGCGGCGAAGAGCAGCGTATGCTCGCCCACCACCTGCCCGCCCCGCAGCGCCGCGAATCCGATCGTTCCGGTCCGCCGCGCCCCGCAATGGCCGTCCCGGCCGCTCTCCCGCCCCGCCGCCTCCAGCGTGGTGCCGCGGCCACGGGCGACGGCCCGGCCGAGAGCGAGCGCGGTGCCGGAGGGCGCGTCCACCTTCTGGCGGTGGTGCATCTCCACGATCTCGGCATCGTACTGGGCGGCGGGCAGGGCAGCGGCCATGCGCTCGGCGATGGCCAGCACCAGGTTCACGCCGGGGGCGAAATTGGCGGCATAGACCACCGGCACCTTCTCCGCCGCCGCCACGACCGCGGCCTCGTCCTCGGCCGAGAGGCCGGAGGTGCCGAGCACCAGGGGCTTGCCCGCCCGCGCGGCGGCGCTGGCATGGGCGGCGGCGGCCGAGGCGTGGGTGAAGTCGATCACCACGTCGCTGGCCGCAAACAGGCTGGCGGCGTCCGGCAGCACCGGGCCGGGCACACCTTGGCCTGCACCGCCCGGCCGCAGCGTCCCGCCGGCCAGGGTGGCGCCGGCCGCCGCCACTTCCTCCGCGAGCAAGCGCCCCATGCGCCCGGCGATGCCGGCGATCCCGATCCGGAGGGACATCTCCATGCTCCATGCCGCACCGCCACAGGCTTCGGGGATCGGCCTCACGGGGTCAAGCGACAAGGAGCGGGGGGGGGCGGGCGGTGGCGCGGATGGGACCGCTTCCGCACCACCGCCTGCCAAGGCCGCCGCTGGGGGGAGGACGGCGGCTGCCCGGGTGAACGCGGCGGGCCAGAGGCGGTTCCCGCCCCTTCGACAGGATGAGGGTGCCCAGCGGCGGGCCATTGCCGCTTGCGGGCGGCCGAAGGTTGGATATCCTACGATTTCGGGAACAGGCCCTTCAGGGCCCGGCGGGAGGGTCCCGCCGCCACCGAGGGGAGGCCGGGTCCAGGTGTCACATGCCCTGCCCGCAGCGCGCCGCCGGGCCGCGCCCACGCACTGGTCGCGCGGTGCCGGCACGCCGGCGGCACGGAAGGCCGCGGCGCCGGAACGCGCCGGGCACGAGGAGGCGGGCCCGCCGCCGGCGGAGACCACGCTCGCCCTCGGCGGGCTCGACGGCCAGATCGGCTTCCTGCTGCGCGTGGCCCAGGAAGCCTCCTTCCAGGCCTTCGCGCGCCGCACGGGCGAGGCGAAGCTCCGCCCGGGCCGCTACGCCATCCTGGTGCTGATCGATGCCAATCCCGGCATCTCCCAGACCGCGCTCGGCGCCGCCGCGGGGCGCGACAAATCCACGCTGACGCCCGCCCTGGCCGATCTCGAGCGGCGCGGCCTCGTGCGGCGGCAGCGCATGGCGCATGACCGGCGGAGCTACGCCCTCACCCTCACCGAGGCGGGGCGCGCGGTGCTGCAGGCGCTCTCCCGGCATGCCGCGGCGCATGACCGGCGGCTCGACGCGCTGGTGGGCGAGGAGAACAGGCCGGCCTTCATGGAGGGCCTGCGCCGGATCATCGCCGGCCTGGGCTGAAGGGGGAAGAAGTGGGCGACGCAACGGGCGGGCGGGCGGGCAGGGCTCCGGCGGGCATGACGACGGTCCGGCAGGCGGTGTTCGACCTGCTGCGCTCCCTCGGCATGACCACGGTCTTCGGCAATCCGGGCTCCACCGAGCTCGGCTTCCTCGACCGGTGGCCCACCGATTTCCGCTACGTGCTGGGCTTGCAGGAGGCCTCGGTGATCGGCATGGCGGACGGCTACGCCCGCGCCACGGGCAGGGCGGCCTTCGTCAACCTGCACTCCGCGGCCGGGCTGGGCCACGCGCTGGGCAACGTCTTCACCGCCTACCGCAACCAGGCGCCCATGGTGATCACCGCGGGCCAGCAGGCCCGCGCCCTGCTGCCCAACCTGCCCTTCCTGGGCGCCAGCGAGGCCGCGGCCTTTCCCAGGCCCTACGTGAAATACAGCATCGAACCGGCGCGGGCCGAGGACGTGCCGGCCGCGATCGCCCATGCCTGGCATGTCGCGATGCGAAAGCCCTGGGGTCCCACCTTCGTCTCCGTGCCCGCCGACGATTGGCGCGCGTCCTGCTGGCCGGTGCCGGCCCGCGTCGTGGCGCAGGATGTCGCCCCCGACCCGGCGCTGATCGCGGAGGCGGCCCGGGCCGTCGCCGCCGCCCGGCGCCCGGTGGTCGTCGTGGGGCCGGAGGTGGACCAGGAAGGCGCCGGCGAGGCGATGGTGCGGCTCGCGGAGCGCATCGGCGCGCCGGTGCTGACCAGCCCCTTCTCCTCCCGCCTCTCCTTCCCCGAGGACCATCCCCTCTTCGCCGGCTTCCTCACCGCCGCGCCCCAGGCCGTCTCGGAGGCGCTGGCGGGCCACGACCTCGTGCTGGTGGTGGGGGCGCCGGTCTTCACCTTCCATGTTCCGGGCGATGCCGCGATCTTCCGCAGCGGCACTCCCATCATCCACCTGACCACGGATGGGGAGGCGGCGGCCTCCGCCCCGGCCGGCACCAGCATCCTGGGCAGCCTGCGTCTCTCCCTCCCCGCCCTGGCGGAGAGGCTGCCGGAGGCTTCGGGGCGCGTGCCGCCACCACCGCGCCGGCGCCCGCCCCCGCCGGCGCCCGCCCATCCCATCCCCGCGGAGTTCCTGCTGCACCGCCTGCACCGGGCCATGCCCGAGGACGCGATCCTGGTCGAGGAGGCGCCCTCCCACCGACCTGCGATGCAGGCGCAGGTGCCGATGCGGCGCTGGGGCAGCTTCTTCACCATGGCCAGCGGCGGGCTCGGCTACGCCCTGCCCGCCGCGGTGGGCATCGCGCTCGCCAAGCCGGAGCGGCGGGTCGTGTGCCTGATCGGCGACGGGTCCATGATGTACTCGCCCCAGGCGCTGTGGACGGCCGTGCAGCACCGGCTGCCGCTCGCGGTCGTGGTCGTCAACAACGGGGGCTATGGCGCGATGCGCTCCTTCAGCCAAGTGCTGCAAACGCGCGACGTGCCGGGCGTGGACCTTCCCGGCCTCGACTTCGTCAGTTTGGCGCGCGGCATGGGCTGCCCGGGCGCGCGGGTGACGCGCGCCGAGGAGCTGGACGACGCCCTGGCGGCGGCGATGCGGAGCACCGGGCCGGCGCTGGTCGAGGCGGTGGTCGATGCGGCCGTCCCGACGCTCTACGCCAGGTCCTGAACACGGCACGGAGGAGGCATCATGCCGGACGCTCCCCTGATGATCGGCGAGCGCGACCTGCCCGCCACCGGCAACGCGACCTTCGAGCGCCGCAACCCGGTGACCGGAGAGGTGGCGACCCGCGCGGCGGCGGCGACGGAGCAGGACGCGATCGCGGCGGCGGATGCGGCGGCCGCGGCCTTCCCCGCCTGGTCGGCGCTCGGACCCAATGCGCGCCGCGCCCACCTGCTGAAGGCCGCCGACCTGCTCGCCGCCAGGACGCCGGAGTTCGTCCGGCTGATGGCGGAGGAGATCGGCGCCACCGCCGCCTGGGCCGGCTTCAACGCGCAGCTCGCCGCCTCGATGCTGCGCGAGGCCGCGGCGATGACGACGCAGGTGACGGGCGAGGTCATCCCGTCGGACAAGCCGGGCTGCATCGCCATGACGGTACGCCAGCCCGTGGGCGTGGTGCTGGGCATGGCGCCCTGGAACGCCCCCGTCATCCTCGGCGTGCGCGCCCTCGCCCTGCCGCTCGCCTGTGGCAACACCGTGGTGCTGAAGGCGAGCGAGCACTGCCCCGGCACGCACCGGCTGATCGGCCAGGTGATGCGCGAAGCCGGCCTGCCGCCGGGCGTGGTGAACGTGGTGACCCACGCCGCGGAGGACGCGCCGGGGATCGTGCGGGCGCTGATCGCCCACCGGGCGGTGCGGCGCATCAACTTCACCGGCTCCACCCGCGTCGGCCGCATCATCGCGCAGGAGGCGGCGAAGCACCTGAAGCCGGTGCTGCTGGAGCTTGGTGGCAAGGCGCCGATGATCGTGCTGGAGGACGCCGACCTGGACGAGGCGGTGAAGGCGGCCGCCTTCGGCGCCTTCATGAACCAGGGCCAGATCTGCATGTCCACCGAGCGGCTGGTGGTGCAGGAGGGCGTGGCCGACGAGTTCGCGCGGCGCCTGGCCGCCTTCGTCGCGACGCTGCCGGTGGGCGACCCGCGCGGTGGCAACGTCTTCCTCGGCTCGGTCGTGGACGAGGCGGCGGCGGCGAGGGTGGAGCGCCTGGTGCGCGACGCGGTCGGCAAGGGCGCCAGGCTGCTCGGCGGCGGGCCGCGCCGGGGCACCATCATGCCCGCCTCCATCCTCGACCACGTCACGCCGGGGATGGAAATCTATTCCGAGGAGTCCTTCGGTCCCGTGGTCTGCATGATCCGCGTGAAGGACGAGGAGGAGGCGATCCGCATCGCCAACGACACGGAATACGGCCTCTCCGCCGCGATCTTCACCCGGGACGTGGCGCGCGGGCTGCGCCTAGCGCAGAGGATCGAGAGCGGCATCTGCCACGTCAACGGCCCGACCGTGCACGACGAGGCGCAGATGCCCTTCGGTGGCGTCAAGGCCAGCGGCTACGGCCGCTTCGGCGGCCGCGCCGGCGTGGCCGAATTCACCGAGCTGCGCTGGATCACGGTGGAGACCCAGCCCGGAAGATACCCGTTCCCGGCGGAGACCGGGGCGCACTGACCGGCGCCGCAACCAGGCAGGGAGGAGGACAGGGAATGACGGGCTTCACCATCGGCCGACGCGCCGCGCTGGCAGGCGCCGCGGCCTGCCTCGCCGCGCCGGCGATCGGGCGGGCGCAGGGCACGCCCGCGGCGGTGCGGATCGGCTACGCCATCTCAAAGACCGGCCCCAACGCCGGCGGCGCCAGCATCACCACCATCCCCAATTACGAGCTCTGGGTCAGGGAGGTGAACGAGGCGGGCGGGCTGCGCCTCGGCGACCGGCGCGTGCGGATCGAGGTCGTGGAGTACGACGACCGCAGCATCAGCGAGGATGCGGTGCGGGCGGTGGAGCGGCTGGTCAACCAGGACCGCGTGGACTTCGTGCTCCCGCCCTGGGGCACGGCGCTGAACCTCGCGGTGGCGCCGATCCTGAACCGCGCCGGCTACCCGCAGCTCGCCGCGACGGCGGTGACGGACCGCGCGCCGCAGCTCGGCCAGCGCTGGAGCAACTCCTTCTGGCTGCTCGGCACCGGCCAGGACGCCGGCGCGGGACTCGCCGAGGTGCTCGGCCCCGCGAAGCAGGCCGGGCTGATCGGCGACACGGTCGCCCTCGTCTCGGTCGCCGACGGCTTCGGCATCGAGCTAGCGAACGGCATGCGGCCGGCGCTGCAGCGCGCGGGCTTCCGCCTGACCTACGACCGCTCCTACCCGGTCGGCACGCAGGACATGGCGCCGATCCTGGCCGAGGCCGCGCGCGGCAACCCCGAGGTCTTCGTCGCCTGCTCCTACCCGCCCGACACGCTGGCGATCACCGAGCAGGCGCGCGTCTCGGGCTTCAACCCGAAGGTCTTCTACACCGGCGTCGGCACCGCCTTCCCGCTCTACAAGCAGCGCTTCGGCGCGAACGTCGAGGGCGTGATGGGCGTGGGCGGCGTGGACGCGGCGAGCCCGCGCTTCCAGGACTACAAGCGCCGCCACCTCGCGGCCTCCGGGCGGGAGCCAGACCGCTGGGCCTCGTCCATCGTCTTCGCCAGCCTCGAGATGCTGCAGCAGGCGATCGAGCGCGTCGGCCGCATCGACCGTGCGGCGGTGATCCGGGAGCTGCAGACCGGCAGCTTCGACACGGTGATCGGCACCGTCAGGCTGCAGAACAACCTGCTGACTGACACCTGGGTGGTCGGCCAGTGGCAGGACGGGGAGTTCTACGGCGTGGTGCCAACCCGCAAGCAGGGCGCCCGCCAGCCCATCGTGCCGAAGCCGGCTTGGCGGCCCACCTGAGCCATGGAGGCCGTCGGCGGCGTCCTCTTCTCCGGCATCGTGCTCGGGGGGATGTATGCGCTGGTGGCGATGGGGCTGACGCTGCAATACGGCGTCGCCCGCATCATGAACCTCGCCTATGGCGAGTTCGTGGTGGCGGCGGGCTTCGCGGCGCTGTGGCTGTTCACCGCAGCGCAGGTGAGCCCGCTCCTCGGGCTGCTCCTGGTGATGCCGGCGGCCTTCCTGCTCAACCTGATGATCTACCGCGTCCTGCTGCTGCCCCTGGTGCGCCGGGCAAGGAGCCCCGGCGCGCTGGAGACGGATAGCATCCTCGCCACCTTCGGCCTGCTTTTCGTCGTGCAGGGCGTGCTGCTCGCCGCCTTCGGCGGTGCCTACCAGAACTACAGCTACCTCTCCGTGCCGATCGGCCTGTTCGGCGCCACCGTCACGGCCAACCGCCTCGTCGCGCTGCTCTTCGCCGCGGCGATCGGCACCGCGCTGTGGCTCTGGCTGGCGCGGACGCGGGCCGGCACCGCGGTCCGCGCGGTGGCCGTCAACCCGGAAGCGGCACAGCTCGTCGCGATCGACGTCCGCCGGGTGGCGGCGCTCGCCTTCGCCGTGGGCGGCGCGATGGTCGCCGCGGGCGGCGTGCTGGTCAGCATGTTCCTGACCTTCAACGCAGCCATGGGCGTGGTCTTCACCATGAAGGCGCTGGTGGTCGTCATCATGGGCGGCGTCGGCAACCTGATGGGCTGCCTGGTGGCGGGGCTGTTGCTCGGCCTGGTGGAGACGGCGGTGGCGAGCTGGGTGGATCCGGGGCTGACCCTCGCCGCGACCTATGCGCTCTTCCTCTTCGTCCTCATCCTCCGGCCCGCCGGGCTGTTCGGCCGGCCCGCGCGATGAGCGGCACCGCCCTCGCCCTGGCGCTCGCCGCCCTCCTGGCGCTCGGCACCGTGCCGCTGCTCGACGACGGCTTCTGGCTCGCGCTGGCGATCAACATCGCGCAGTACGCCGTGCTCGCCACCGCCTGGGCGCTGTTCTCGGGCCCGACGCGCTACATCTCCCTCGCCACCGCGGCCTTCTTCGGCATCGGCGCCTACACCGTGGCGGTGCTGGGCGAGGCGCTGCCCTGGCCGCTGGTGCTGCTGGCCGCCGGCGGCATCGGCGTGCTGGTCTCGCTGCTGGTGGGCCTCGCGACCCTGCGCCTGTCCGGGGTCTATTTCGTCGTCTTCACCTTCGGCCTGGCGGAGCTGATCCGCCAGCTCGTCACCTGGTTCGAGGTGAACGTCGCCCGCTCCATCGGCCGCTACGTCTTCGTGGACATCACGCAGCCGCAGATCTACTGGCAGCTCCTCGGCCTGTTCGGCCTGCTGCTGGTGATCGGCACCTGGCTCAGCCGCTCGCGCCTCGGCTTCGCGCTGCGCGTGATCGGGGAGGACGAGGTGGTGGCGCGGCATGCCGGCATCGACACGGCGCGCGTCAAGATCGCGCTCTTCGCCCTCTCGGCGCTGTTCCTCTCGCTGACCGGCGCGGTGATGGCGCCGCGCTGGACCTACATAGATCCCGCCATCGCCTTCAACATGACCACCTCCTTCCAGGTGCTGATCATGGCGCTGCTGGGCGGCGCGCAGAGCCTGCTCGGGCCGCTGCTCGGCGTGATCCCGCTGGTCCTGCTGTTCGAGGTGCTGGGCGCGAACTTCCCGAACCATTTCAGCATCCTGCTCGGCGCCGCCTTCATGCTGGTGGTCTATGCCGTGCCGCGGGGCATCGTCGGCCTGCTCGCGCGCGCGCGCCGGCGGGCGGCGGCATGAGCGTGCCCCTGCTGCGCGTCGAGGGGCTGACCCGCGCCTTCGGCGGGCTGGTCGCGGTGCAGGATCTCTCCTTCGAGGTGCGCGAGGGGGAGATCCTCGGGCTGCTCGGACCGAACGGCTCCGGCAAGACCACGGCGCTCAACCTCGTCTCCGGCGCGCTGGCGCCGGATGCGGGGCGGGTGACGCTGCGGGACCGCGACGTCACCGGCCTCGCGCCGCACCGGCTCAGCCGGCTCGGCATCGCCCGCACCTTCCAGCTCGTCCGCGTCCTGCCCGCCATGAGCTGCGCGGAGAACGTGCTGGCCGGCATCGCTTTCGGGCGCGACGCGGCATGGGGCGGCGCCGCGTGGGACCGGGCGCGGGCGCTGCTGGCCCGGGTGGGCCTGGCGGGCAGGGAGGATCACCGCGCCGACACGCTGACCTATGTGGACCAGAAGCGGCTGGAGCTGGCCCGCGCCCTCGCCCTCTCGCCACGGCTGCTGCTGCTCGACGAGTGGCTCGCCGGGCTGAACCCGACGGAGCTGAGGGAGGGCATCGCGCTCATCCGCTCGCTGCGCGACGAGGGGCGGACCGTGCTGATGGTCGAGCACGTGATGGACGCCATCCGCGCGCTGACCGACCGCTGCGTGGTGATGAATGCGGGCCGCCGGATCGCCGAGGGGCCGCCCGGCGCCGTGCTGGCCGAGCGCGAGGTCGTCCGCGCCTATCTGGGGGACGAGGATGCTTGAGGTCGCCCGCCTCTCCGTCAGCTACGGCCAGCATCGCGCGCTCGACGGCGTCGCCCTGCATGTCCGGCGCGGCGAGGTGCTGGCCGTGCTCGGCGCCAACGGCGCGGGCAAGAGCACGCTGCTGAAGGCGCTGGCCGGGCTGGTGCGCCCCGCGCCGGGGGCGCGCATCCGCCTCGGCGGGGCCGACATCGCCGCGATGGAACCGCACCGCGTGGTGGAGGCCGGCCTCACCCTCGTGCCGGAGGGGCGCGGATTGTTCGGCGAGCTGACGGTGCGGGAGAACCTCGCCCTCGGCGCCCACCCTCGCCGCGCCCGCGCGGGCGAGGCCGCGCGGCTCGACCAGGTGCTCTCCCTGTTTCCCCGCCTGACCGAGCGCATGGGCCAGGTCGTGCGCACCATGAGCGGCGGGGAGCAGCAGATGGTCGCGGTCGGCCGCGCGCTGATGTCGGCGCCGGAGATCCTGCTGCTGGACGAACCCTCGCTCGGCCTCTCGCCGCTCATGTGCGGCGAGCTGTTCCGGGCGCTCGGCCGCATCCGCTCAACCGGCGTCGGGGTGCTGCTGGTGGAGCAGAACGCCAAGCGGAGTCTCGGAATCGCCGACCGGGGCATCCTGCTGGAGAACGGGCGCGTCGTCGGGGAGGGCGAGGCCGGCGCGCTCGCCGCCGATCCGGCGGTGCGCCGGGCCTATCTCGGCATCGATGCCGCCTGAACGAGGAGCGCGCGTCCGCGCGGAAGGAGGAGAGGAAATGCCCGAGACCACCCTGCCCCGCCGCCTGCTGCTCGCCATCGCCGCGAGCGGCCTGGCCCTGCCCGCCGCCAGGGCGCAGTCCTGGCCGTCGCGGCCCGTCCGCATCATCGTGCCCTTCCCGCCGGGCGGTCTCGTGGACGTGCTGGCCCGCCCCGTCGCGCAGCGCCTGACGGCGCAGCTCGGCCAGCCCTTCGTGGTGGAGAACCGCGCCGGCGCCGGCGGCAACATCGGCGCCGACGTGGTCGCGAAGGCGGCGCCGGACGGCTATACCCTGCTGGCGAGCTCCCTCGGGCCGCTTGCGGTCAACCAGTACATCTACCGCACCATGCCCTACGACACGCAGCGGGCCTTCACGCCCATCGTGCTGCTGGCGACCACGCCGAAGGTGATGTGCGTGGCGAATGCGCGGCCGTGGCGCGACGTGGCGGCCGTGGTCGCGGAAGCGAAGGCGAGGCCCGGCCGGCTCACCGGCGGCTCCGCCGGGCCCGGCACCAGCCTGCACCTCGCCCTGGAGCTGTTCAAGCAGGTCACCGGCACCGACATCCAGCACGTGCCCTATCGGGGCGCCGCGATGGCCGTCACCGATCTCGTCGCCGGCCAGATCGACATGATCATCGACAACGTGCCGAACATCCTGGGGCAGATCCGCGGCGGCCAAGTGCGGCCGCTCGCGGTGGCGACCGAGCGCCGCCTGCCGCAACTGCCGGAGGTGCCGACCATGCGCGAGGCGGGCGTCGACCTCGTCTTCGGCACCGCCTTCGGCATGGCGGCGCCGGCCGGCACGCCGCCCGAGATCATCAGCCGGGTGGCCGAGGTGGCCACCGCCGCGCTGCGGGATCCCGAGGTCGGGGGGCGGCTCGCGGAGCAGGGCGCCATCCTCGGCGGCGGCACACCGGAGCAGTTCGCGGCGCTGATCGAACGCGAGCGCAGCCTGCTCGAGCCGGTGATCCGCGGTGCCGGGATACGCGCGGAATAGCGTGCGGGCGGTCCGGCCGGCGGCGCCCTTCCCAAGCCTTCGGCGCGAAGCTCGGGCGCGCGCGGCCGCCGCCGTCAGCCCGCCGTCGCCTGCTGCTGCTGCCCCGCCGCGGCGCGCGGCGGCTGCTCCGTCTTCGGGCCGGGCAGCTCGATCTCGATCGCCAGGGTGGACATGTCTCCCCCGCGGTCGAGGTTGACGGCGACCTTGCCCGGATCGATGGCGACGTAGCGCGCCACCACCGCGACCAGCTCCTGCTGCAGCCTCGGCAGGAAATCCTCGCGGGTGCGGCCGATCCGCTCATGGGCCAGCACGATCTGCAGCCGCTCCTTGGCCTGGTTGGCGGAAGGCGGCGCCTCCGGCTTGCGGGCGCGGAAGAAATCGAGCCAGCTCATCATGCGGCCCTCCCGCCGAACAGGCGGCGGAACAGCCCGGCCTTGCGTTCGGGTTCGAGGAAGCGGTGCGGCACGCTCTCGCCAAGGAAGCGGGAAACCGCGTCCTTGTAAGCTTGGCCCGCGTTGCTCTCCTGGTCGAGGATCACCGGCGTGCCGGTGTTGGAGGCGCGGAGCACGCTCTCGCTCTCCGGCACCACGCCGAGGAGGGGAATCGCCAGGATCTCCTGCACGTCCTCGAGCTTCAGCATCTCGCCGCGGGTCACGCGCTCCGGGTCGTAGCGGGTGACGAGCAGGTGCTCCTTCACCTTGTCCCGCTTCTCCTCGGCGCGCTTCGACTTCGACTGCAGGACGCCGAGGATGCGGTCCGAGTCGCGCACCGAGGAGACCTCGGGGTTGGTCACGATCACCGCCTGGTCGGCGAAGTAGAGGGCGAGCAGCGCCCCCTTCTCGATCCCGGCGGGGCTGTCGCACAGGATGTAGTCATGATCGGCCGACAGCTCCTCGATGATCTGGCCCACGCCCTCGCGGGTCAGCGCATCCTTGTCGCGGGTTTGGCTGGCCGGCAGGATGGAGAGCGTGTCCACCCGCTTGTCCCGGATCAGCGCCTGGGAGAGCCGCGCCTCGCCCTGGATGACGTTGACGATGTCGAACACCACCCGCCGCTCGACGCCCATGATCAGGTCGAGGTTGCGCAGGCCGACATCGAAGTCGATGACGACGGTCTTCTTGCCCCGCTGCGCGAGGCCGGTGGCGAAGGCCGCGCTGGTCGTGGTCTTGCCAACGCCGCCCTTGCCCGAGGTGACGACGATCACTTGCGCCATGGGCACATCCCCCTGCTGAAATCCCCTGCGTCCCAGCCTCAGCCCAGCGGCTCGAACCGCATCTGCTCCCCCTCCAGCCGCACCTGCACGGCGCGGCCGATCGGCGCCTCCCCCAGCCCCTCGCGCACCGCGTAGTAGCCGGCGATCGCGACCAGCTCGGGATCGAAATTCATGGCGAAGATCCGCGCCTCCGGATTGTCCGACGCGCCGGCCACCGCCCGGCCGCGCAGCGTACCGTAGACGTGGATGTTGCCGTCGGCGATGATCTCCGCCCCCGGATTGACCGTCGAGACGACGACGAGGTCGGTTCCCTGCGCGTAGATCCTCTGGCCGGAGCGCACCGGCTCGGTCACCAGCAGCGCGGCACGCGTCCCGCCGGCGAGGGCGGGGGCCTGCGCCGGCGGCTGGCGGGGCTGCGGCGCCTCGGGGGCGGGTGCAGCGGCGAGCGGCACCTCCTCCTCCTTCCCGCCCGCGGCGCGCACCGGCGGCAGCCCCGCGGCCAGGGCGGCCTGGCGCTGGGCGGGCGTGCCCCCGATGGTGCCGATCGGCACGATCTCCAGCGCGTGCAGCCCCTCGACCAGGGCGCGGAAATCCACCGCCTCGGCCGAGGCCTCCAGGTCCTGCAGCCCGATCACGATCGGGGCGAATCGGAGGAAGCCGGGGGCGCGGCGGAACTGGTCCCCGAGCACCGGCAGGACGGCCTCCGGCCGGGGATCGAGCAGGCGCAGCACCAGCAGGCTGAAATTGCTGGCGCGCAGGCGGAAGGTCTCGGTGCGGGCTGATGCGGACAAGAGGCTCTCGGGTCGAGGGCGGACAGGATTCCGTCTATAGCGGCGCCGTGAGCGCGGGCGAAGCGGCAATCCGCCACCGGTGCGGTTTTGTCCCGGCCCCGGCCCGGCGATAATGTCGCCGGCCCCGGGCCGGGGAGAGCGACAGCCCCCCGGAGCCGGCCCCCGCGCGGGCTGCCGCCGCGCGGCCCGCGCCCGCGGCGCCACCCAGCCCAAGGAGAGGCCTCGCCCACATGAGCGGCAAGATGATCGGCACCCGTGCCGATTACCGTTGGTTCGTCACCATGGACACGCGCTGGATGGACAACGACGTCTACCGGCACGTGAACAACGTCCAGTACTACAGCTTCTTCGACACGGCGGTGGCCCGCTTCCTGCTCGAGGCCGGCATGTTCGGCGAGGGCACGCTCGACCTCGATTCGGTCCCGAGCGTCGGCCTGGTGGTGGAAACGCAGTGCCGCTACCACGCCCCCCTCGCCTTCCCCGACCGGGTCGCCGTCGGGCTGCGGCTCGGCCGCCTCGGCACCTCCTCGGTCCGCTACGAGATCGGCGTGTTCCGCAACGAGGAGGACCGCGCCTGCGCGGAGGGGCATTTCGTGCACGTCTATGTGGACCGGCGCGAACAGTCCCGGACCGTGCCGGTGCCCGGCCGGCTGCGCGAGGCGCTGGCGCGGCACCTGCAGGGCTGAGCGCCGCCCCCTTGACGGCCAGGGCGCGGGGTCGCGTGATCGCGCCGCGCATGGCCGGAGGCATGGGAGGAAGCGATGCCGGGACTGAGCCGCCTCGGGATTCTCGACGACTACCAGGGCGTGGCACTGGCCATGGGCCCCTGGGACCGGCTGCCGCAGGGCCTCGCGGTCGAGGTGTTCCGCGACACCCTCACCGACCGCGAGGCGCTGGCGCGGCGCCTCGCCCCCTTCGACGCGCTGGTGATCATGCGCGAGCGCACCCCCTTCCCCCGCGCGCTGATCGAGCGCCTGCCCAATCTGCGCCTGCTCGTCACCACCGGCCTGCGCAACCGCGCCATCGACCTAGAGGCCTGCGCCGAGCGCGGCATCACCGTCTGCGGCACGCCGAGCTTCGGCAACCCCACCGTCGACCTGACCTGGGGGCTGATCCTCTCGCTCATGCGCCGCATTCCGGAACAGGAGCGGGCGCTGCGCGAGGGGCGCTGGCAGGTGGCGCTCGGCCGCGGGCTCGAGGGAAAGACGCTCGGCATCGTCGGCCTCGGCAATCTCGGGAGCCGGGTGGCGAGGATCGGCGCCGCCTTCGGCATGCGCCTCCTCGCCTGGAGCCAGAACCTGACCGAGGAGCGGGCCGCCGCCGTCGGCGCGGCGCGGGTGGACAAGGAGACGCTGCTCGCCGAGGCCGATGTGGTGACGCTGCACCTGATCCTGTCGGAGCGCACGCAGGGCATCATCGGCGCCGCCGACATCGCGCGGATGAAGCGGAGCGCCGTGCTGGTGAACACCAGCCGCGGCCCGCTGGTGGATCAGGAGGCGCTGATCGCGGCGCTGCGGGAGGGACGGATCGCCGGCGCCGGCCTCGACGTGTTCGACCAGGAGCCGCTGCCGCCGGGCCACCCCATCCTCTCGGCGCCGAACACGGTGCTGACCCCGCATCTCGGCTACGTGACGGAGGAGAATTACCGGGCCTATTTCGCGGGCGCGGTGGAGGCCGTGCTCGGCTACCTGGCCGGCACGCCGGTGCGGGAGCTGCGCCCGGGCTGAGCCGCCCTCAGCCCTTGAGGAACGCCTCGGCGGCGTCGGCGAGCACCTGGCAGCCGAGGACGAGGTCCTCCTCCTTCGTGTCCTCCGCCCAGTGGTGGCTGATGCCCCCGATCGAGGGCACGAACAGCATGGCCACCGGCATGCGGCGGGCGATGTACTGCGCGTCATGCCCGGCGCCCGAGGGCATGCGCTGCCAGGCGCCCGGCGCGTGCCGCTCCGCCGCCGCGTCGAGCGCGGCCATCATCGCCGGGTCGCAGAGCGCGGGCGTGGCGCGGCTCATCTGCGTCAGCGTGGCGGCGCAGCGCTCGCGGCGGTTGCTCTCCCGCACCAGGGCGCGCAGCCCCGCCTCCATCCGCTCCAGCACCTCCACGGAGACGTCGCGGAACTGGAACAGCACCTCGGCGCGGCCGGGGATGATGCTCGGCGCGCCGGGGTCGAGCAGGATGCGCCCGGTGGTCCAGGTGCTGCGCTCGCCGCAGATGCGGGGGAACTCCCGGTCGATGGCGGCGAGCAGGCGCACCGCGGCGAGGCCGGCATCCCTGCGCTCGGCCATGGTGGTGCCGCCGGCATGGTCCTGCTGGCCCTCGATCACGATCCGCCACTGCCAGATCGCCACGATGCCGGTGACCACGCCGAGGCGCAGCCCCGCGCCCTCGAGCTGGGTCCCCTGCTCGATGTGCATCTCGAAGAAGCCTTTGTGCCGCCCGGGCTCGATCCGCAGGCGCGGCCTGCCGGCGAGCCCCGCGGCGGCGAGAGCGTCGCGCAGCGCCGTGCCGTCGTTGCGGCTGCGGCTGCGGTCGATCTCCTCCTCCGTCAGGTCGCCGATGATGGAGCGGGAGCCGAGGAAGCCGCCCTCGAAATGCCCCTCCTCGTCGGCGAAGGCGCAGACATCCACCGGCAGGCCGGCGCGGGCGAGCGCCACCCCGGCCACCACCCCGAGCGCACCGTCCAGCCAGCCCGCCTGGTTCTGGCTCTCGATGTGGCTGCCGACGAGCAGGTGCGGCCCGGGTCCGCGGTGGCGGCCGTAGACGTTGCCGATGCCGTCCATGCTGGCTTCCAGCCCGCATTCCTCGAGCCGCTCCATCAGCCAGCGCCGCGCCTCCATGTCCTGCGGCGAGTAGGTCGGGCGGTGCACGCCGGTGCGGTACTTGCCGATCTGCCGGAGGTCGTGCAGGTCCTGGAGGAAGCGCGCGGCGTCGATCTGCGGCATGGCCGGGTCTCGTTCCCTTCTTGGCGGACGATGCTGGCGCGGAGCGCCCGCGGCCGCAACCGGGTCGTCCGCTACTCGTCGAGGATCGCCACCGCGCGGGTCCAGCCGGCGGAGCCGCGGTGCACCTTCACCGGGAAGCACACCACCTGGAAGCCGCGCGGGGGCAGCGCCTCCAGGTTGTGCAGCTTCTCGAGGTGGCAGTAGCCGATCTCCCGCCCCGCGCGATGGCCCTCCCAGATCAGCTCCGGCGAGCCGCCCTCGGCGATGCGGCGCCTCGTGAAGCTGAAGGGCGCGTCCCAGGACCAGCCGTCGGTGCCGACCACGCGCACGCCGCGCTCCAGCAGCCACAGCGTCGCCGCCTTGCCCATGCCGCAGCCGCTGTCCACATAGTCGTCCTCGCCGTAGCGGCTGCCGGCGCGCGTGTTCACCAGCACGATCTCGAGCGGCCTGAGCTCGTGGCCGATGCGCCGGAGCTCCGCCTCGACATCGGCGGGCTGCACCACGTAGCCGTCCTCGAAATGGCGGAAGTCGAGCTTCACGCCGGGCTGGTGGCACCATTCGAGCGGCACCTCGTCTATGCGCCAGGAAGGCTCGCCGCCCGGCTTCAGCCGTTCGTTCATGCGCGAGAAGTAGTGGTAGGGCGCATCCAGATGGGTGCCGTTGTGGGTGGAGATGCGCACCCGCTCCACCGCGGCGTATTCGCCCTCCGGCAGGTCCTCGACGCGCACGCCCATGTACTCCGCCATCTGCGGCGCGGTCTGGTGATGGTCGAGATACTCGATCTGCGGCAGGCTGTGCGGCGGATCGCTCCTGATCCCGGCCTTGAGGGGAACGGAGATGTCGATGAAGCGGCGGGGCATGGGGCTGTCTCCTGCGGGACGGCCGGCAGCCTGCATGGCGCGAGGCCCGGGCGGCAAGCGCTGCCGGCGCCCGATCCGCCGGGCCGGAGGCGCCGGTTCCGCGCCGCCTTGGGGCGGGCTATGAGGCTGCGCACCCGGAACGCTGCGAGGAACGGTCAGACAGATGGAGGCGAAGGACGAGGTGGCGGAGCGGATTCCCGCGGGCTTCGTGCCGCGGCCCGTGGGCGGCGGCTTCCTGGAGCCCTTCGGGCCGCTCTACATCCGCCGCGGCGAGGGGCCGAGCGTCTTCGGCCTCCGCATCGAGCGGCGCCACTGCAACGCCAAGGACATGGCGCATGGCGGGATGCTGGCCACGCTCGCCGACATCGTCCTCGGCATCGGCGGCTTGGAGCAGGCGGGGGTGCCCGGCTTCTTCGTGACCGTCAGCCTGCAGACGGATTTCCTCGGCCCTGCCCCTCTCGGCGCCTGGGTCGAATGCCGGCCGGAATTGCTGCGGCGGACGCGTACGCTGATGTTCGTCCAGGGCACCTTCGCCGCCGAAGGCCGGCCGGTGCTGCGCGCGAGCGGCGTGTTCCATCTTCCGAAGCCGGCGGCCGCGTAGCTTTCCGTCCGCCCGGAGCATCCCCGTCCGTTTCGGATCGCGGCGAATGCCCCGGTTCCCCGGCATGTCTAGGCCCGCCGCACTCTAGGCCCGCCGCACCACCGGCGCCGGCTCGCCGGCGATCAGCACGTTGACGCAGGCCGGCCTGTCGCTGGCGAAGGCGCGTTCCAGCGCCGCGGGCAGATCCGCCGCGCGCTCCACGAACTCGCCATGCCCGCCGAGGGCCGCCGCCGCCAGGTCGTAGCGCGTGCCCGGCGCCAGCGCGCAGCCATGCGCCCGCTCGGCGCCATAGTCGCGGAGCTGGATCTGGTACTCCGCATTCCATCTCGAATCATTGCCGACCACCGCGACGAAGGGCAGGCCGTGGCGGCAGGCGGTGTCGAACTCCGCCATGTGGAAGCCGAAGCTGCCGTCGCCCATCACCGCCAGCACCGGCGCGCCCGGCCGGGCGGCGCGGGCGGCGAGGGCGAAGGGCAGGCCGGCGCCGATCGCGCCCGCCACGCCGTTGATGATGCGCGTCGGCGCCGAGAGCAGCGACTGCGCCCACTGCCCGATCTCGCCGCCATCGCAGACCAGCACCGCCTCCGGGCTGCGGGCCAGGTGGGGCTGCAACGCCGCGCAGAGCGCCACCGGATGGATCGGTTCGGCGGCCGCGCGCAGCGCCTCCCACGCCGCCGGACGGTGAGCGATGGCCGCCTCGGCCTGCACCGTCCAGCCGGTATGGGGGCCGGCGGAGCCCTGCGCCGCCTCGGCCAGCGCCGCCGCCGCCTCCGCCGCGCCGGAGAGCGCGGCCAGCGCCAGACGCCCCGGCAGCAGCCGCGCCGCGCGCGCCAGCAGCGCCGGCTCGGGGTCGAGCACGATCCAGCGGCAATCCTTGGCCACTGCAGGCGGGCGGCCGAAGCGCAGGGTGAAGTCCAGCGCCTTGCCGAGCAGCAGGATCAGGTCCGCCTCCGCCAGTACCTCCGGGAAGGCGCCGAGCGAGGGATCGTTGACGCCGCGCGGGCTCTCCATGGGGACGACGGGAATGCCGAGGGCGTTGCGCAGCGCCGCCAGCCGCGCGCGGCCGCTCGGCGTGCACAGCGCCGGCGGCGCCAGCACCAGCGGGCGCCTGGCCGCCGCGATCTCGGACACCACCGCCGCCGCCATGCGCGGCGGCAGCGGCAGCGGCTCGGGCGCGAAATCGGCCGCCTGCGGCCATGCGACTTGGGAGGCGTCCACCTCCGCCTCCAGCACGTCGGTCGGCAGGCCGAGATGCACCGGCCCCGGCCGGCCGCCGCGCGCGAGCCGCACCGCCCGCGCCAGCTCGCCGGCGAGCCCCGCCGCCGAGCGCGCCACCCAGGACCCCTTGGCCACCGGCGCGGCGAGGGCGGCGTTGTCCAGTTCCTGGAAGGCGCCGAGGCCGAGCTCGGCGAGCGGAGCGTGGCCGGAGAGCAGCACCAGCGGCACCTCCCCCGCCAGGGCCGTGGCCAGGCCCGCCACCGCGTTGGCATGACCCTGGCCGCCGGTGACCAGGGCGATCCCCGCCTCGCCCGTCAGCCGCCCCCAGGCATCGGCCATGTGCACCGCCGCCGCCTCGTGACGCGTGTGGATCAGCGACGTGCCACGGCCGAACAGGGCATCGAAGACCGGCATGATGTGGTTGCCGGAGAGGGTGAACACCGTTCCGACGCCGGCGCGCCGCAGCCCCTCCACCAGCACCTCCGCGCCGCGGATCCTTCCCTTCATGCCGCGCTCCTCCCGCCTCGGGTCCGGCGGACCTTGGGCCGGCCTTGTGCCCGCGGCAAGACCGGTTAGTTTGCCGGGACGGAGGGAACGGGATGCCGCAGACCAGCAGGGAGGAACGGGAGGGGCCGCGCACGCTCGCGGTCCGCGTCTGGCGTGGCCGGGAGGAAGGCGGCTTCCGCGAGTACCGCGTGCCGGCCCAGGCCAACCAGACGGTGCTGGACGTGGTCACCTGGATCCAGCGCGAGCTCGACCCCACCCTCGCCTACCGCTTCGCCTGCCGCGTCGGCATGTGCGGCTCCTGCGCCATGACGGTGAACGGCCGCGCGCGCTGGACCTGCCGCACCCATGTCAGCCGCGTCGCCGGGCCGGAGGGGCGGCTGGAGCTGCGCCCGCTCGCCAACCTGCCGGTGATCCGCGACCTCGCCGCCGACATGACGCCCTTCTTCGACAAGTGGGCGAAGGCGCGCGGCCGCTTCCAGCCGAAGGACGCGCCGGACGGCGCGGTGCCGGAGGAGTTTCACGTGGTGCCGCCCGCCTCGCGGCAGCGGCGGGAGGCCGATGCCGGCATCGAGTGCATCGGCTGTGGCGTCTGCTACGCGAGCTGCGACGTGGTGTCCTGGAACCCGGACTATCTCGGCCCCGCCGCGCTGAACCGCGCCTGGACCCTGGTGAACGACGTGCGCGACGGGGCGCAGGCGGAGCGGCTGGCGGCGGTGGCCGGCGACGCCGGCTGCCATTCCTGCCACTCCACCCAGTCCTGCACGGAGCACTGCCCGAAGCAGCTCGACCCCTCGGCGGCGATCGCGGGGCTGAAGCGGCGGCTGTTCTGGGACACGCTGCTCGGGCGGCGCGCATGAGGGCGATGACGAGCGTGCGCGGGCAGGTGCATCTCTGGGTCGCGCAGCGCGTCACCGCCATGCTGCTGGCGGTGGCGGTGACGGTGCATCTCGTCACCATCATCCTCGCCGTGCGCGGCGGCCTCACCGCCGCCGACATCCTGGGACGGCTGCGCGGGCACGAGGGCTGGCTGGCGTTCTACGCGGTCTTCGCCCTCGCCGCCGGGCTGCACGGCGCCATCGGGCTGCGCAACATCGCCGCCGAGATGCTGGGTTGGCGCGGCCGGGGCTTCGACCTCGCCTGGCTCGGCATCGGGCTGCTGACAGCGGCCTTCGGCATCCGCGCCGCCTGGGGGCTCTACGCGGCATGAGGGCGCAGGCCCCCTCCCCCGTCGGCCCGGCGGCGCCGCGGCGCCCGGGGGGGCTGCGGGCGCGTCCGCATCCGACCTACCTCGCCTTCCTGGTGCACCGGGTCTCCGGCCTGCTGCTGGCGCTGTTCCTGCCCCTGCATTTCTGGGCGCTCTCGCGCGCCATCGAGGGCGAGGCGGCGCTGGAGGGCTTCCTGCGCTGGGCGGATACCCCGCTGGTGAAGGCCGGGGAGTGGCTGCTGGTGGTGCTGCTGGCGGCGCATCTCGCCGGCGGGCTGCGCGTGCTGGCGCTGGAATTCCTCGGCTGGCGGCGCCGGCAGAAGGACATGGTGGCGGTGACCGCGGGCTTCGCCTTGGCCTGCGGCCTGCTCTTCCTGCTCAACCTGCTCTAGGGCCGCCGTCATGCCGCATGTCGCCCGCCACACCGACTACATGGCCGCGGAGGTGGGCACGGCGCGCCTGCTGGAAGGCCAGGGGCAGGGGTTCGAGGCCGGAAGCTGGCAGGACTTCACCCTGGTCTTCACCGCCGGCCGCTTCGGCATGGACGACACCGGCTCGATCCGCATCGTCCACCGCTTCGCTTCCGACATGGGCGCACCGCAATTCGCCGACCCGGCGGCGCCCAACTACGTCACGGCGGCGGCGTCGAACGGCGCGCAGCTTCAGCTGTCCTACCACCCGCGGCTGAACCTGCGCCCCTGGGGCAAGTGCCTGACCGTGGCGGTGGGGCGCGGCTACCTGGCGCCGGGCGACACGATCACGGTCAGGCTCGGCGACCGGCGCGGCGGCTCGCCGGGCATGCGGCTGCAGACCTTCTGCGAGGACCGGTTCGAGTTCCGCGTCCTCGCCGACGTCTTCGCCACCTGCAACTGGGCGCTGCTGCCCGAACAGCCCTGGATACGCATCCTGCCCGGCGCGCCGGCGCAGTGGCGCGCCGTGCTGCCGACGGTGCGCCGCGCCGGCGAGGGCTTCGCCCTGTCGCTGCGCGCCGACGACCGCTGGGGCAACCCCTCCCACCTGGCGCGCGGCCGCTTCCGCCTCGCCGCCAGCGCCCCGGTGCGGGGCCTGCCGGAGAGCTTCGCTTGGCCCGAGGGCGCGCGCAGCCACCGCATCGAGGGGCTGGCCGCCGGGCCCGGCGACCTCTCCATCGCGCTGCTGGACGAAGCCGGGCGGGAGCTTGCGCGCAGCAACCCGCTGCGGCTGGTGGAGCACGCCTCGCACCTGCCCTTCTGGGCCGACATGCACGGCCAGAGCGAGGAGACGATCGGCACCAACAGCGCCCGGCGCCTGGCCGAATACGCGCGCGACCTCGCCTTCCTGGACGCCATGTGCCACCAGGGCAACGACTTCCAGATCACGGCGGCGTTCTGGCGCGACCTGAACGCCCTGGCGGCGGAGTTCACCGCGCCCGGCCGCTTCGTCTTCTTCCCCGGCTGGGAGTGGTCGGGCAACACCGCGCTCGGCGGCGACCGCAACGTGGTGCTGCGGCGGGAGGGCGGCACGCTGCACCGCTCCTGCCACGCCCTGGTCGAGGACCTCTCCGACGCCGAGACCGACGCGCTGGACGTGAAGGCGCTGCACGCGACGCTGCGGCGGGAGGGCGACGCGCTCTGCCTGCCGCATGTCGGCGGGCGGTACGCCGATCTGCGCTACGCCCACGACAAGGCGCTGGAGCGCAGCGTGGAGGTGCATTCCGACTGGGGCACCTTCGACTGGCTGCTGGAGGATGCCTTCGCCGTCGGCGGCCGCGTCGGCATCGCCGCCAATTCCGATGGCCACAAGGGGCGGCACGGCGCCTCGCACCCCGGCGCCTCGCTGTTCGGCGCCTATGGCGGCCTTACCTGCTACCTGGCCGAGGAGCTGTCGCGCGAGGCGCTGTGGGACGCCATGCTGTGGCGGCGCCAGTACGCGACGACCGGCGCGGCGCGGGTGCACTGCGACGCCTGGGTGACGCTCTCCGCCCCCGCGGCGCTGCACCGCGACGACCCCGCCCTCGGCGGCGCGCCGGTGGGGCGGACGGAGCGCGCGACGCTCGGCAACATCCTCACCGGCGTGCGCGACGAGGCGGTGGAGTTCGGCTTCGAGATCCTGGCCGGCAGCCCGGTGGAGAGGGTCGAGATCCGCAACCGCACGCGGCTGCTGGAGGTGTTCCGCCCCTACGCCGCGGCCGGTCCCGGCCGGCGCATCCGCGTGCTGTGGGAGGGCTCGGAATACCGCGGCCGGGGGCGGGAGACGCTGTGGCGGGGCGAGATCGCGCTCTCCGGCAATGCCTGGCGGGATGCGCGGCCGATCAACCGCTTCAACCTCGATCGCCGCTTCGAGCCCTCGCCGCAGGGCCTCGTCTTCGACGGCGTGACCACCGGCGGCTTCATGGGCGTGGAGGCGATGCTGGAGGATCCGCGCGCCGGCACGCTCAGCCTGCGCACCAACCTGGTCGAGGGCAGCGTGCCGATCGCCGAGCTCGGCCTGGAGGACCGGGTGTGGGAGGCGGGCGGCCTCGGCCGGCGCATCCGCGCCTTCCGCCTGCCGGATGCGAACCCGCACCGCGCCGTGCGGCACGGCCTGCGCGTGCCGCTGCGGCGGGACGAGG
This sequence comes from Crenalkalicoccus roseus, assembly GCF_004761865.1. Lineage (GTDB taxonomy): Bacteria > Pseudomonadota > Alphaproteobacteria > Acetobacterales > Acetobacteraceae > Crenalkalicoccus > Crenalkalicoccus roseus. The sequence continues at coordinate 27,671 of NZ_SJDM01000006.1, forward strand.
ACAATGCGCTGTTCATCCGCGCGACGCTGGAGGACGGCAACGTCCTGTGGTCCAGCCCCATCTACCTGATCACGGCCTGAGGAAACGCCCCATGACCGACACGGCCACCCTCTCCCGCCCCAACGTCCCGCTGGCGCCGGAGCCGGAGGCAATCGAGGAGGCGGCGAAGCTCCTCTACATCCGCGCCCTGAAGATCCTTCCCGACGACGTCAAGGAGGGCTTCGCGCGGCTGGACGCCGGCGAGACGGACGCGACGGCGAAGACGATCCTGGCCACGATGATCGAGAACATCGGCGTCGCCGAGCGGACCGAGAACCTGCTCTGCCAGGACACCGGCATCCCGATCTTCAACGTGCTGATCGGGCGCAACGTGCTGGTGGACGGCTGGGCGCTGAAGCAGGCGATCATACGCGGCACGGCGCGGGCGACGCGCGAGCACCCGCTGCGCTCCTCCGTCGTGCATCCCATCACCCGCCGCAACGAGCACACCTCCTGCGGCGAGCGGGTGCCGGTGATCAACATAGACTTCACCGACCGCGACCGCGAGCTGCGCCTGGAGATGATCCCCAAGGGCTCGGGCAGCGAGAACGGCTCCTTCCTGCAGATGCTGATCCCGGCCGACGGGGTCGCCGCGGTGAAGCGCTTCGTGGTGGACCGGGTGCTGCAGGCCGGTGGCAAGGTCTGCCCGCCGACCATCGTCGGCGTCGGCGTCGGGGGCACCTCCGACCTCTGCATGCATCTCGCCAAGATCGCCGCCACCCGTCCCCTGGGAACGCGCTGCGCCGACCCCGAGGGGGCCAGGCTGGAGGCGGAGCTGTCCGAGGCGGTGAACGCCCTCGGCATCGGGCCGCAGGGGCTGGGCGGCGACAGCACGGCCTTCGCCGTGCATGTGGAGACGGCGGCGACGCACATCACCATGAACCCGGTGGCGGTCAACATCCAGTGCCACAGCGCGCGCCGGGCGAGCGCCACCTTCACCCCCGACGGCATCCGGATCGGGTTCTGACGCCATGGCCGACCATGTCCTGACCACGCCCGTCTCCGAGGCCGACATCCGCGGGCTGCGCGTGGGCGACCGCGTGACGCTCGAAGGCACGCTGTTCGGCATCCGCGACGCCACGCAGATCCACATGTTCGACCGCGGCCGCCGCACCCGCTTCGACCTGCGCGGCCACGCCGTGATCCACACCGCGCCCAACCTGCGCAAGGTGGAGCCCTCGCCGGAGCACCCCACCGGCTATGTCCCGGTCTGCGTCGGCACCACCACCTCCGACCGGATGGAGCGCTTCACCCGCCCGCTGATGGAGCGCGAGGGCGTGCGCATCATCATCGGCAAGGGCGGGCTGCGCGAGGAGTCGCTGCGCGCCTTCCAGGAGCTCGGCGGCTGCTACCTCGCCGTGGTCGGCGGCGCGGCGGCGCTGGAGACCACCTGGATCGAGGCGCTGGAGGATGTGGACCTCGACGACCTCAACCCGGAGAGCCTCTACCGCTTCCGCATCCGCGGCTTCGGGCCGCTGCTGGTGGCCATGGACAGCCATGGCGGCAGCCTCTACGCGCAGGTGAACGCCGCCGCCGCCGCGCGCCGACAGGCGGTGCTGGAAAGGCTGGGCGCGGCATGACGGGCGTTCCGGTCGCGGCGCCGCGCCGCCTCTCCACCGACATCCTGGTGCTCGGCTCTGGCGGCGCGGGGCTGCTCGCGGCGCTGCACGCCAAGGACGCGGCGCCCGATCTTCGGGTGACCATCGCGGTGAAGGGGCTGCTCGGCAAGTCCGGCTGCACCCGCATGGTGCAGGGCGGCTACAACGTCGCCCTCGCCCCCGGCGATTCCGCCGAGCGCCACTTCATGGACACGCTGGAGGGCGGGAAGTGGCTGAACGACCAGGATCTGGCCTGGACCCTGGTCACCGTCGCGCAGCGCCGCATCCGCGAACTCGAGAACCGCTGGGGCTGCTTCTTCGACCGCAACCCGGACGGCACCATCCACCAGAAGGCCTTCGCCGGCCAGACCTTCGACCGCACCGTCCACAAGGGCGACCTGACGGGCATCGAGATCATCAACCGCCTCGCCGAGCAGGCCTGGGCGCGCGGCATCGAACGGCTGGAGGAGCACCGCGCGGTCGCGCTGATCCGCAGCGCCGACGGCTCCCGCCTCTCGGGCGTGCTGCTGATCGACATCCGCTCGGGCGGGCTGGTCTTCGTGCAGGCGCGCGCGGTGCTGCTCGGCACCGGCGGCGGACCGACCATGTACACCTATCACACCCCCTCCGGCGACAAGTCCTGCGACGGCATGGCGATGGCGCTGCGCGCCGGCCTCGCGCTCCGCGACATGGAGATGGTGCAGTTCCACCCGACCGGCGTGCTGGCCGGCCCCGGCACGCGGATGACCGGCACCATCATCGAGGAGGGGCTGCGCGGCGCCGGCGGCTACCTGCTGAACGGCGCCGGCGAGCGCTTCATGCTGAGGCACGACCCGCGCGGCGAGCGGGCGACGCGCGACATCGTCAGCCGCGCCATGTACCGCGAGATGCTGGCCGGCAACGTGAACGAGGCGGGCGGCCTGTGGATCGAGATGGCGCATCTCGGCCCCGAGAACGTCCGCCGCATGTTCAAGGGCATGGTCGAGCGCTGCGCCGATTGCGGCTTCGACCTCGCCGGCGGGCGCGTGCCGGTGGTGCCGACCGCGCACTACATGATGGGCGGCCTGGTCTTCGCCCCGGACGGCTCCACCGCGCTTCCCGGCCTGTTCGCCGCGGGCGAGGACACGGGCGGCGTGCACGGCGCCAACCGTCTCGGCGGCAACGGCGTCGCCAACTCCACCGTCTTCGGCGGCATCGCCGGCGACACGATGGCCGCCTGGGTGCCGCGCCACGGCACCTTCGAGGAGCCGGACCGCGCCGAGCTCGACGCCGCCATCGCCGCCGTGCTGGCGCCCTTCGGCCGCCGGCCCACGCCCCTCTCGCCGATCCGCGACACGCTGCACGCGCTGATGTGGGAGAAGGCGGGCATACTGCGCGACGCCGCGAGCCTCGCCGCCGCCGCGCGCGGCCTCGACGATCTGGACGCGGCGCTGGACGCCGCCGGCGTCGAGGACGGCGACCGCGCCTTCAATCTCACCTGGCACGACTGGCTGAACCTGAAGTCCCTGGTGCTGGTCAGCCGTGCCATCGTCGCCGCCGCCGATGCCCGGCGGGAGAGCCGCGGCGCGCACTGGCGCGAGGACTTCCCGCACACCGACCCGGACGCGGAGGGCCTCCGCTACACCCTGGTGACGCTGCGCGAGGGGCGCATCGCCCTCGGCTGGGAGGAGGTGCGCTTCACACGCCTGCGCCCGGGCGAGAGCCTGCTGCCGCGCGCGGCGGAATAGCGCCGCGCGTCACGCCTCCGCGATACTGCGGCGTCGTTGCCGCTGCGGCGCCGAACCCCGGCGCGGCTGCCTCGCTTGCCCTGCGGTCCATCGTGCAGGAGCGGCCATGTTCTACACCGACAACAAGCTGCAGTTCCCGGTGCGGGTCGAGCGCCCGAACCCCGTCTTCGCCCGCGCGCTGCAGCAGGCGATCGGCGGCGTCGAGGGCGAGATCCGCGTCATGCTGCAGTACCTGTTCCAGGCCTGGGGCAGCCGCGGCCCGAAGCGCTACCGCGACATGCTGATGAACACCGGCACCGAGGAGATCGGCCATGTGGAGATGCTCTCCACGTCGGTGGCGCTGAACCTCGAGGGCGCGCCCCTCTCCTTCCAGGAGCAGGTGTCGAAGGACCCGGTGGCCGGCGCGGTGCTGAACGGCATGAACCTGCGCCACATCCTCTCCGCCGGCATGGCGGCGACGGTCGAGGACGCCAACGGCGTGCCCTTCAACGGCAGCCACGTCTATGCCAGCGGCAACATCGCCGCCGACATGTACGCCAACGTCACCGCCGAGGCGACGGGCCGCGCGCTGGCGGTGCGCCTGCACGGCATGACCGACGATCCGGGCATGAAGGAGATGCTCTCCTTCCTGATCGCCCGCGACGCCATGCACCAGCAGCAGTGGCTGGCGGTGATCGAGGAACTCGGCGGCATGGGGAAGGTGCTGCCCATCCCCAACAGCTTCGATCAGTCCCAGGAGCAGCAGCGCTTCTCCTACGCCTTCTTCGGCCACCAGACCGACCGGCAGGTGCCGCAGGGGCGCTGGACCCGGGGCGCCAGCTATGACGGCAAGGGCAGGTTCGAGCCGATGGTCTCGCAGCCGCTCGGCACCGAGCCGATGCTGAAGCCGCCGCCCGAGGGCAGCGGCGCGCAGCGCGAGCAGATCGCGGTGCAGGAAACCCCGCCCGCCGCCAACGACCCGAGCGCCGCTGGGGCGAAGCCGGGCATGGCCCGGTAGGGCAAGCAGCTTATCCGCTCCGGCACCTTCCATGGCGCCGGAGCGGCCCCGTCCCCGCCTTCCTTGACTCCCCGATGCCGTGGAGTGCACCATCCGCGCACCGGCGCCATACGCAGGCGCGCCGTCAGCCGCGGCCCTCCGTGTCCAAGCCTGCGCCCCATCAGCCCGGCCCTTCCGCCGGGCCGAACGGAGGCGCCCATGGACCCCGTGCCGATCTCCGCCGAAGAATTGCTCGCCGCCACCCTCGCCTTCCCCGGTCCACAGATTTTGGACGTGCGGCGTGATGCCGCCTTCACCGCCGCCACGCAGAGCCTGCCGCGGGCGATCCGCCGCGACCCGGAGGCGGTTCCGGGCTGGGCCGGCGCGCTGGAGGCGCACCGCCCGGTCATCGCCTTCTGCGTCCACGGCCATGAGGTGAGCCAAGGCGTCGCCGCCGCGCTCGCCGCGCGCGGGCTGACGACGCGCTACCTGGAGGGTGGCATCGAGGGCTGGGCCGCGCTCGGCCTGCCGCTCGCCGGGAAGCCGGGCCGCCCCTCCCTCTGGGTGACGCGAGCACGGCCGAAGGTGGATCGCGTCGCCTGCCCCTGGCTGATCCGCCGCTTCCTCGACCCCGATGCGCGCCTCCTCTTCGTCCCGCCGGCGGAGGTGGCGTGCGTCGCGGAGGCCACCGGCGCCACCGCCTTCGACATCCCCGATGCCCCCTACACCCATGAGGGCGAGGGCTGCAGCTTCGACGCCTTCGTCGCCCGTCACCGCCCGCAGGACGAGGCGCTGGCGCTACTCGCCCGCATCGTCCGCGGGGCGGATACGGAGCGGCCGGACCTCCACCCCGCTGCCGGCGGGCTGTTCGCCGCCGCTCTCGGCTTCTCCGCCCTGATCGCCGAGGATCACGCGCTGCTGCGGCACGCCTTTCCGCTCTACGACGCGCTGTATCTCTGGTGCCGCGACCTGCAGGACGAGGCGCATCGCTGGCCGCCGGCGATGCAGGCGTCCCGCGCATGACCCGGCGCCTGCCGTTCCACCGCTCCGGCGAGGCCACCGCCGCGGATCAGGCGCCGGCCGATCCCGGCGCGGCGGAGGGCGCCCTGCCCAGCTTCGCCGAGGCGGTGCGGGTCTGGTTCCGCATCGGCTGCCTCTCCTTCGGCGGGCCGGCGGGGCAGATCGCGCTGATGCACCGCGAGGTGGTGGAGGAGCGCCGCTGGATCTCCGACGCGCGCTTCCTGCACGCGCTGAATTTCTGCAACCTGCTGCCGGGCCCCGAGGCGCAGCAGCTCGCCACCTATCTCGGCTGGCTGCTGCACGGGGTGAAGGGCGGCCTGGCCGCGGGGCTGCTGTTCATCCTGCCGGGCGCCGCGGTGATGCTGGCGCTCTCCATCGTCTATGCGCTGCTCGGCGAGGTGCCGCTGGTGGCGGCGCTGTTCTTCGGGCTGAAATGCGCGGTGCTGGTGCTGGTGGTCGAGGCGCTGCTGCGCGTCGCGCGGCGGGCCCTAAAGGGCGGACTGGCCTGGGGGGTGGCGGCGGCGGCCTTCCTCGCCCTGTTCGCCTTCCGCATCCCCTTCCCCTTCGTGGTGCTGGGGGCGGCGCTGGCGGGGCTCCTCCTGCCGCGCGCCTTCGCCCCGCCCGGCCACGGGGCGGTGCGGGAAGGGCCGCCGGCGCTGCTCGACGCGCTGGTGGCGCGCGATCCGCACCGCATCGCGCGGCTCGGGACCGCGGCGCGGCGGGCGGGGCTGGTCGCGCTCGTGCTCTGGCTGTGGCCCGCCGCGCTGCTGCATGCCGAAGGCGGGCTGTTCGCCGACATCGCCTGGTTCTTCTCCAAGCTGGCGGTGGTCACCTTCGGCGGCGCCTATGCGGTGCTCGCCTATGTGGCGCAGGAGGCGGTGGAGCATTACCGCTGGCTGACGGCGGGGGAGATGCTGGCCGGCCTCGGCCTCGCCGAGACCACGCCGGGGCCGCTGATCCTGGTGCTGCAATTCGTCGGCTACATGGCCGGCCATGGCTGGGGCGGCATTGCGGGCGGCACGCTGGCCTCGGCGTTGACCCTCTGGGTCACCTTCGCCCCCTGCTTCGCCTGGATCTTCCTTGGCGCCCCCCATGTGGAGCGGCTGCACGACCAGGAGCGGCTCAAGGGCGCCCTGGCCGGCGTGACGGCGGCGGTGGTGGGCGTGATCGCCAACCTGGCGCTGTGGTTCGGCCTGCGGGTGCTCTTCGGCGAGGTGCGGGCGGTCCCGCTCGGTCCGGTGCGGCTGGACCTGCCGGTGCCGGGGACGCTCGACCCGCTGGCCCTCGCCCTCGCCGCCCTGGCCGCGCTCTGCCTGTTCCGGCTGCGGCTCGGCGTGGTGCGCACGCTCGGCATCGCGGCGGCGGCGGGGCTGGCGCTGCGGTTCGCGCTCGGCTGACACGGCCGGAGCAGCGCCGGAGATATCCGCGCGCGGGGCTGCCGGGATCGCATCGCCGCCGCGGCGGGGCCGAAGCGGCGGCCGCGCGCGAAAGCGGGCGCGGGCAGCGGCTACGGGCCTCGGTGACCGCAGCCGCTGCCGGCATGAGGGGCCGCGAATCGCCGCTGGCGCCGCGCGTCGCCGCCCCTATCCTGGCCCGCTATGCCGGACCCCGCCGAGGACCCGATCGCTGCCGAGATCCTGCGCCAGGCCGCCCTGCGCGGCCGGGAACGCTCCCTGTGCCCGAGCGAGGTCGCCCGCGCCCTCGCCGACGGCGAGGAGGGCGCCTGGCGCCCGCTGCTGGGGCGGGTGCGGGAGGCCGCCTTCCGCCTCGCCCGCGAGGGAAGGATCGAGATCCTGCGCAAGGGCAAACCCGTCCCGCCCGAGGGCGTGCGCGGCGTGATCCGGCTGCGCCAGGCGCCGCAGCCGTGAAGGAGGGCCGATGAGGGCCGCAGCGCCCCTTTCCGCCCTGTTCGCCCGCGGCGCCGCCGGGCTGCCGCCGGCCGCGCCGGTAGAGTTCGCCACCCTCGCGCTGCCGCGCTCGCCCAATGCCTGCCTCGCCGCGCCGCCGGGCTTTCCCGGCGCGCATCTCGCAACCCCGCCCCTGCCCGTGGATGCCGCCACCGCCTGGCCAGTGCTGCGCCGCCTGCCGGAGCGCTTCCCCCGCACCCACCTTCTCGCCGCCTGGCCGGAGCGATGGCAAACGCAATGGGTGGTGCGCTCCGTCCTGCTGAACTTCCCCGATCTGGTGGTGGCGGAGCTGGTCTCCGGCCCGGCCGGGGCGGGGCTGTTTCTCTACTCGCGCAGCCTGTTCGGCTGGTCCGATTTCGGCGTGAACCGCCGGCGGGTGATCGCCTGGCTCGCCGCGCTCGACGAGGCCCTGCGCCGGGGCTGACCCCCTTCCCTTCCCCAGCGGAGACCGCGATGCGCCGCCTCAGCCCCTTCCTGCGCGATGCCTGGCGCCTCGCCGCCCCCTACTGGCGGAGCGAGGAGCGCGGGCGGGCCTGGCTGCTGCTCGGCGTGGTGGTGGCGCTGAACCTCGGGCTTGTCGGCATGAGCGTGCTGCTCAGCTACTGGAACCGGGAGTTCTTCAACGCCCTGCAGGACCGCGACGCCGGCGCCTTCCGCGACCTCCTGTTCTGGTGGCGGCCGACCGACAGCGGGCCCATGCCGGGCTTCATGTTCATCGCCGCGCTCTACATCCTGGTCGCGGTCTATGCGCTCTACCTGCGCCAGGCGCTGCAGATCCGCTGGCGGCGCTGGCTGACGCGCCAGTACCTCGACCGCTGGCTGGACGGGCGCGCCTACTACCGCATCGCGCTGACCGATCCGGGCACCGACAACCCGGACCAGCGCATCGCCGAGGACATCAGGCTGTTCGTGGACGACACGCTGGGCCTCGGCCTCGGCCTGCTGACCTCGGTGGTGACGCTGGCGAGCTTCGTCGTGGTGCTGTGGAGCCTCTCCGGCCCCCTGACCGTGCTCGGCCTCGACATCCCGGGCTACATGGTCTGGGTGGCGCTGGGCTATGCGGTGCTCGGCACCTGGCTGGCGCACCGGGTCGGCTGGCGGCTGATCGGCCTCAACTTCAACCAGCAGAAGGTGGAGGCGGATTTCCGCTTCGCCCTGGTGCGGCTGCGCGAGAATGCCGAAGGCGTCGCGCTCTACGGCGGGGAGGCCGACGAGAAGCGCGGCCTGCTCGGGCGCTTCCGCAGGCTGATGGAGAATTGGTGGGCGATCATGGTCGCCACCAAGCGCCTGACCTTCTTCACGGCGAGCTACAACCAGGTGGCGGTGGTCTTTCCCTTCGTCGTCGCCGCCCCCTCCTACTTCGCCGGGATCATCCCGCTCGGCGGGCTGACGCAGACGGCCACCGCCTTCGGCCAGGTGCAGGGGGCGCTCTCCTGGTTCGTGGACAACTACGCCCGGCTGGCGGAATGGCGCGCGACGGTGGAGCGGCTGACCGGCTTCACCCGGGCCGTCGAGCGCGCCGAGGCCGCCGCCGCGCGGGGCGAGGGCGTGGCGGTCGTGCGTTCGGAGGCGCCGGAACTGGCGCTGGAGGACGTCACCCTCGCCCTGCCCGACGGACGGGTGCTGGTGGAGGCGGCGGAGGGCCGGTTCCGCCCCGGCGAGGCGGTGCTGATCGCCGGTCCCTCGGGCAGCGGCAAGTCCACCCTGTTCCGTGCCATCGCCGGCATCTGGCCCTTCGGCTCCGGCCGCGTGCGGGTACCGGCGGGGGCCTCGGCGCTGTTCCTGCCGCAGCGGCCCTACCTGCCGCTCGGCAGCCTGCGCCGCGCCGTCTGCTACCCGCGCGACGCCGCCGCCTGCACCGAGGCCGAGATCGCGGCGGCGCTGACGGAGGCCGGGCTGCCGCACCTCGTGCCGCTCCTGGAGGAGGAGGCGAACTGGGCGCAGCGCCTCTCGGGCGGGGAGCAGCAGCGCCTGGCGCTCGCCCGTGCCCTGCTGCTCCGCCCGGACTGGCTGTTCCTGGACGAGGCGACCTCGAACCTCGACCCGGAGGCGGAGGCGCGCTTCTACGAGACGCTGCGCGCGAAGCTGCCCGGCACGACGCTGGTCTCCATTGCCCACCGCCCGGGCCTGGCCGCCCACCACGCCCGGACGCTGCGGCTGCGGGAGGGGCGGCTGGCGGAGGCCGTAGCCTGACGGGCGGCGGCCAGCTTCCTCTGCGGGCGCTCAGCGCGCGGCATTGATGTTCACGCCGGGCGACCCGCCGTTGCCGCCCACAGGGCGTCCACGATGGCAGACGATGCGCACGATGGAGCGCTCCACCTGCTCGACCAGCGCAGCGAAATCCGGCGCGCCAGGCGTCGCCGGGGCTGCGGCACGCCATGGTCGGCCAGGAAGCGGGCGATCGAGTCGGGCGCCACGGCGAAGTTCACGTTTTGTGGAATGTTCAGGCCGGCGAGCAGATCCCGCAGCGCATCGCGGGACATGATCGCGATGCCGACCACCCGACCCTGCCGGTCGAGCAGGGGACCGCCGCTGTTGCCCGCCTGGACCGGAGCGCTGAACTGCATGATGTCCTCCGCCTTGCCCGGACCGATGGCGCTGACGTTACCGATGGTGACGACCGGCCGCCCCGTCTGCAGGCTCTGGCCGGGAAAGCCCATCACCGCCACCTCGGCACCGAGGCGCGTTTCTCCTGCGACAGGCAAGGGCGTGCGCTCAAGCCCCGGCACCACCACCAGTGCCAGATCGAGCCTGGCGTTGGTCACGCGGACCTCGGCGCCCCCGAGGCGAGCGAGCCCGGCCTGCACCTCGATGTCCGTGCAGCCCCGCACGACATGCGCGGCGGTCAGCAGCACGCCCGGCCGGGCAATGACGACACCGGTGCCGATGCCCGCGGAGGAGCCTGGCTGCGGCGGGCGCGGCAGGGCGACCGGCTGCGCTCCCCACGCGGCCGGCCAAATCGGCGCCGGCGGGTCCACGGTGGATGGGGTGAGGACAGGGGTCGTGCCGTCCGGCGTTGGCGAGCGGCATCGGCGCGGAGACGGCGGCGGATGCTTCGGGCATGGCAGCCGGGGCCAGCGACATCCGGGGCAGCTGGACAGGCTTGAAGGCGATGGCCAGGGTTTCCGCCGCCCTTCGCCGCGCCTCCAGCATTTCCGCCGCCGGCAGCGCCCGCTCGAACTCGGCGGCGGTCGGGCGAAGCAGGCTGCGCCCGCGCGTCTTCCCCTCCCGCAGCAGCGCCCACCGGGCCGCCTCGATGACATCGGTCTCCGCCCCCCTGCCGAGGAGGTAGGCAGCGCTCAGGCAGGCCATGGAGCGCGCGTCACCCAGCGCGGCGCCATAGCGCCACCAGGCGACGGCCCGCTCGGCGTCCAGCGGCGCCCCGTGGCCGGCGGCATATGCCTGGCCGACCTCTCCGGCCGCGCCGGCATGGCCGGCCGCCGCCGCCCGCTCCAGCCAGGATAACGCCTGACGCAACGAGGCGACGTCGTTCTGGGCGAGGTAACCTTCCGCCACGCGCGCCATGGCGGCCGGCTCACCCTGCAGCGCGGCGGCGGCTATGTGGGCCGGGGGTGCGGGGGCGTGAGGACGGGACGGAGCCAGGAAGCACGCCGAGGATCGCCTCCTCGATCAGGGCAATGATCCGGTCGGTCGCCGTCCCGTGCACGGTTTGCGCAGGACTCATCAGGGCCGCGAGGAAACCGGCTGTCGTCGGAAGCGCTTTTCGGCGCCGCATGACCTCTCCTGACGCTGACGGTTATGCCGAGCCAAGCCTATACTTTATGTGTCGATTTCGCAACATAATGTCCACCTTCGCCGGCGCGCCCGCCGTTCCGCCATCGGGAGATCCGCCGCATGCTCCGCCGCACCTGGTCGCTGCTGCGCGCCACCGTCGAGGGCTTCATCGAGGACGAGGCAATGACCCGCGGCGCGGCCATCACCTGCTATTCGATGTTCTCCCTCGCCCCGCTCATCGTCATCGTCACCGCCATCGCCGGCCTCGCCTACGGGGAGCAGGCGGTGGAGGGCATCATCGCCGAGCAGCTCCAGGACCTGCTCGGCGCGCGGGGGGCGGAGGCGGTGCAGGCGCTGGTGCGCAGCGCCTACAACCCGGATCAGGGCAACCTCGCCGCGCTGATCGGCGCGGGCACGCTGCTCATCACCTCGACCGTGGTCTTCGCCGAGGTGCAGGCGGCGCTCGACGCCATCTGGCGGGCGCCGCCGCCGCCCGGCAACACCGTCATGCAGATCATCCGCACCAGGCTGCTCGGCTTCCTCCTGGTGGCGCTGACCGGCCTGCTGCTGATGGCCTCCGTGGTGGCGAGCACCGTGCTCTCCGCCCTCGCCACCTGGGCGACGGCGGTGCTGCCGCAGACGCGGGAGCTGATGTCGCTCGTCAATTTCGGCCTGTCCTTCCTGATGGTCACGGCGCTCTTCGCCGCCATCTACAAGGTGCTGCCGAACCGGCGCCTGGCCTGGATGGACGTGCTGGTCGGCGCGCTGGTCACCGCCCTGCTCTTCACCATCGGCAAGTCGCTGCTCGGCTGGTATCTCGGCAGCGCCGCCGTCGCCAACGTCTATGGCGCGGCGGGGGCGCTGATGGTGGTGCTGCTGTGGATCTACTACTCGACGCAGATCTTCCTGCTCGGCGCCGAGTTCACCCGCGCCTGGGCCGGCCTGCGCGCGATCAGGCCGCAGGCGCCGAAGCCCGCGGCGCCCGAGCCGCCGCCGCGGCCGCCCTCGAAGGGCTGGGGCATCGCCGCGCTGGGGGGCATCCTGGCCGCCCTGCTGCGCCGGCGATGAGGCCGGCGGGTCAGCCGCCCCCGGCCGCCACCACGCGCAGCACCGCCTCGCCGTAGCGGTCGAGCTTGCTCCGCCCGATGCCCGGAAGCTGCGCCAGCTCGCCGAGGCCGCGCGGCCGGCGGGCGGCGATCTCCGCCAGGGTGTCGTTCTGGAAGATCACGTAGGCGGGCACGCCCTGCGCGGCGGCCTCCTGCCGCCGCCATGCCCGCAGTGCCTCGAACAGCGCATCGCCCGCCATGCCGGGCGTGGCGGCCTTCGCCGCCTTCCGCCCCGGCGCGGCGGCGAGCGTGTCCTCGCGCAGCATCACCGGCGCCTCGCCCCGCAGGATCGGCCGCGCCGCCTCGGTCGGCACCAGCTCGCCATGGCCCTCCACCGCGACGTCGAGCGCGCCCCGCGCCACGAGCTGGCGGGCGACGCTGCGCCAGCCCGCGTCCGGAAGCTCTGTGCCCACGCCGAAGGTCGGCAGGCGGTCGTGCCCGTGCTGGATCACCTTGTCGGTGTGCCGCCCGCGCAGCACGTCCACCACGTGCCCGAGGCCGAAGCGCCGGCCGGTGCGGAGCACGGCGGAGAGCAGCTTCTGCGCCGCCACCGTGCCGTCCCAGAGGCGCGGCGGGTTGAGGCAGACGTCGCAGCGGCCACAGCGCTCCGGATCGGGGGCTTCCGGCCCCGGTTCCTCCCCGAAGCAGCGGAGCAGGATGCGGCGGCGGCAGGTGGCGGCCTCGGCGATCGCCACCATCGCCTCCAGCCGCTGCCGCTCGATGCGCTTCTGCTCCTCCGGCGCCGGGCTTTCGGCGATGCGGTGCCGGGCCAGCGCGATGTCGCCGGCGCCGTAGAGCAGCAGGGCGCGCGCCGGCAGCCCGTCGCGCCCGGCGCGGCCGATCTCCTGGTACCAGCTCTCCGGGCTGCGCGGCAGGTCGAGATGCGCCACCCAGCGCACGTCGGGGCGGTCTATCCCCATGCCGAAGGCGACGGTCGCCGCCATCACCACCGCGTCGCCGCGGGCGAAGCGCCGGTGCGCCTCCCGCTTGGCCGCCGCATCCATGCCGGCATGGAAGGCGAGCGCGTCGTGCCCCTCGGCGCGGAGCCACTGCGCCGTCTGCTCGGTCCGCGCCCGCGTCGCGCAGTAGACGATGCCGGCGCCGGAACCATCGGCGGCGCGGCGGATGAAGGCGCGGAGCTGCGCCCTCTCCTGCTCGCGCGGCGCGGCGGCGATCAGGATGTTCGGCCGGTCGAAGCTGCCGCGGAACACCGGCGCGTCGCGGAGGCCGAGCTGGGCGCGGATGTCCTCCACCGTGCGCGGATCGGCGGTCGCGGTCAGGGCGAGGCGCGGCACCCCGGGAAAGCGCTCCGCCAGCACGGCCAGGCCGCGGTATTCGGGGCGGAAATGGTGTCCCCACTGGGAGACGCAATGCGCCTCGTCCACCGCGAAGAGGGCGAGCGGCCGCTCTTCGAGGCGCGCCAGGGTCGCTTCCAGCGTCAGCCGCTCGGGGGAGACGTAGAGCAGCTTGAGCGCGCCGCGGGCGAGGTCCCGCCGCACCTCCCGCCCCGCCTCCTCGGGCAGTTCGGAATGCAGCGCGGCGGCGGCGACCCCCTGCTGGCGCAGGGCCGCCACCTGGTCCTCCATCAGCGCGATCAGCGGCGAGACCACGACGGCGAGGCCGGGGCGGCACAGCGCTGGCACCTGGTAGCAGAGGCTCTTGCCCCCGCCCGTCGGCATCAGCACGAGGCCCGACCCGCCCGCCACCACGTGGCGCACGACCTCCGCCTGGAGGCCGCGGAAGCCGGGATGGCCGAAGACGCGGCGCAGCACCTCGGCCGGGTCGGCGCCGGCCGCCTCAGGGGTCATGGACTCGGGCATGGCCCCGTGATGCCACGCCCGGCGCCGCGCGTCAGCGGCGGATCAGCCGCCGATGCGGATCTCCACCCGCCGGCTCTCGGTCGGCATCTGCTCGAAGGGCACCGGGCCGCGCGGACGGATGGCGATGCGCGCCGGCTCCACTCCCGCGGCCACGAGCTCGTCCGCCACATGGCGGGCGCGGGCGTCCGACAGCGCCTGGTTGTAGCCCTGGCTGCCCACGGGCCCGGCGAAGCCGAGCACGGCGACCGGAGCGCGGGGCGCCGCGCGGGCGGCGGCGGCCGCCTCCCGCACCACGGCGAGGCCCCCCTCGTCGAGCGCCGCGCTGTCCTGGTTGAAGAACACCACGCGGACCGGCGCTGTCCCCGCCTCGGCCATCCGGGGCGACGGGGCCTGGCAGGCGGCGAGGCCGAGCAGGAGCGGGATGGCGAGAAGGCGGCGGCGGATCATGACGGCTCCGGTGCGGGTCGGGAGGGCAACGTCCGGCAGCGCCCCTCGCCTGTCAACCGCGCATCAGCGCGAGCAGGACGCGCCGCCGAGAACGCAGAAGCGCGCGCAGTGCGGATGGGCGAGCGGCACCGGCCGCATCGCCCCGGCAAGCGTCGCGCCGAGCTCGAAGCGCGGGTCGTAGGGGATCAGGGTGCAGGCCACCACCGCCGGGCGCGCGGCGCCGCGCCGCTTCACCACCATGCGGGCGGAGGCGCACATCATCGCCTCGGGGCTGCGGCCGAGCATGCCCCAGCAGGCCTCGGTTATCTCCGGCACCTCCGCCGCCGCGTCCATCTCGGGAAACAGCATCAGCGCCACCGGATCGGCGGCATCCACCGGAATGCCGTGCGCGGCGAAGAGGCGGGCGTAGCCGGCGCGCAGCGACGCCTCGTCCTCGCCCCCGAAGGCGGCGCGGCCGGCGACATGGACGCGGAACCCCTCCCGCGCCAGCCAGGCCAGGCCCTCCAGCGCCTGGGCGAAGCTGCCCGGCTGGCGCTCCCGGTCGTGCAGCGCCGGCCCGTAGTGGTCGAGGCTGACGCGCAGCGTCAGCCGCGTGCCGAAGTCGCGGCGCAGGGCGCGGAGCGCCCCGGCCTGGTTGCGCATCGGCTTCATCGCGTTGGTGAGCACGAGCGCCCGGTGGCCGCGCGAGAGGGCGTCCCGCAGCATCGCCGGCAGATCGCGGTTGAGGAAGGGCTCGCCGCCGGTGAAGCCCACCTCCTCCACCGGCATCCCCTCGCGCGCGGCCTCGTCCAGAAAGGCCGCGACCTCGGCGGCCGAGATGTAGGCCAGGGCGTCGTTGCGCGGGCTGCTCTCGATGTAGCAGTTGCGGCAGGTGATGTTGCACAGCGTGCCGGTGTTGACCCAGAGGGTGCGCAGGGCCACCGGCGCGACCACGGCCCGCCTCTCCCCGGCCGCGGTGCGCAGCGGGTCGCGGAACCTGGCCGGAGGCGGGGGCGCGGGGCGGAGGCGGGCGGACAAGCGGCTGGCTCTCCCTGTGGCGTCCGAGGCGGAAAACCGGCGCGGAGCGCGGCGGCGGCAGGGCCGGCGGCCCTCACGCGTCGCTGAAAACCCTGCGCTGGATCCCCCGCATAAGGGGCCCATTTGATCCAGCGCAAGGCGAAGCCGTCGCGGATGGGCGCAGCGTGCTGCCGCCGTCCCGGCGGGACGCCGGCACGGCCAATCCAGCCAAGGGAGAAGCAGCCTCATGTTGTCCCGGTTCCTGCGTTCCGACCTGACGCGTGGCGACGACCCCTTCGCCCAGATCCAGCGGGAGATCGGCCGGGTGGTGGAGGACGCGTTCCGCGGCGCCCCGGCCCTGCGCGCCGCCTTCCCCGGCGGCTTCGCCCCGAACCTCGACGTGCGGGAGACGGCCGAGGGCCTGCAGCTCACCGCCGAGCTGCCGGGCGTGAAGGAGGAGGACATCGAGCTGTCGCTCGAGGGCGAGGTGCTGACCCTGCGCGGCGAGAAGAAGGAGGAGAAGACCTCGAACGAGCGGGGCGTGCACATCCAGGAGCGCAGCTACGGCAGCTTCCAGCGCAGCCTGCGCCTGCCCTTCGCCCCTGATCCGGGCGCGGTGACGGCGAGCTTCGACAAGGGCGTGCTGCAGGTGACGCTGCCCCGCCCGCCCGAGCAGCGGCAGAAGGACAACCGTATCCCGATCCGTGGCGCCCAGGGCGAGCCGCCGAAGGGGCAGTAGCCCGCGGCCGGGCCGGCGGCCCGCCCCCTCCCGCGGAGGGCGGGCCGCGCTCTGGCGGTAGAGGCGGCGTTAACCGGCCTGCGCCAGCATGGCCGGGTGCCGCACGCCGCCCTCGCCCCCGAGACCCTGCCGGATCCGCGCCGCTTCGACCCGGTGCGCTTCCCCGGCACCGAAAGCCCCGCCTGCTGGCCGCCGGAACGCTTCGATTTCGCCTCCCCCTGGATGCAGGAGCCCGGCCTCCACTTCGAGCGGGATGCGGGGGGAGGCATCGCGCTGGTGCGGCCGCTCGGGCACATGCGCCTGCTCCTCGACATCGAGCGCGCGCACCTTCCCCTCGACATCGCGCCCGGCACCCGCGACTTCCTGCTGCTCCGCCTCGTCCCGCCGGCGCTGCGCCTGCGCGAGACCATCGCCCCCGGCGACACCGTGCCCGAGCCGCTGCGCGACGACGAGCCGACCCTGCCCGAGCCGCATCACCTCTACGCCGCCACCGCAGCGCTGGTGGACGGCCTGTCGCGGATCGCCGGGGAGGAGGGCGTGGCGCTGTGTGCGGCGCTGCGCCGCATCCCGCCCGGCCCGCGCATGATCGAGCAGGCGGTGGCGCGCTGCGTCACCCGCGACGGCTTCGCCCTCGAGGCGATCGCCCCGCTGGCGCGGCGGCTGCAGCGCCTGGCGAACCTGCACGCGCAGGTGCTGGCCGCCGCCGCCGCGCAGCCCGACTATGCGGGGATGGAGCGGGCGGTGCAGGCGGCGCGCGCCGCCATGGCCGGGGACCGGCGCTGGGCCGGAGACCTGCTGGCCCGGGCGCTGGCACGACTCGCGGGGGCGGTGGACCGGCCGCGCCTCGCCGCCGCGCGCTTCGCCCGCGAGGCCACAGCGGCGCTCGACGGGCAGGCGCTGCTGCACGACATCGGCGGCCTCACCCGCCAGCAGGAGGCGCTGCGCGACCGGCTGACCGACCTCGCCACCTTCTGGCGCCGCACCGTGAACGCATGGCTCGCCGTGGACCCCGTCACCACCGACCGCCGCGACATCGAGGCGCTGGCGCGCAACGCCGCCCGCCGCCTCGCCCTCGAGGCGCTCTACCGTGCCGAAGGCGGCTAGAGGTGTTTCCACTCGGCTGTAGGTGCGGAAACGGCTCTGGTCCATTGCCTGCGGAGCGGGCCGCGGAGGGACGGAAGCGGCCCCATCCTTCACCCGGTCGCCGGGATCGCCCGCCCCGCCACCAGCCGCATGATGCGCGAGGGCCGCTCCACCCCGACCAGCCGGTGGGTGATCAGGATCACCGTCCGCCCGGCCAGCACCTGGCCGAGCGTCTCGAGGAAGGCGCGCTCGGTCGCCGCATCGAGCCCCGCCGTCGGCTCGTCGAGCACCACCACCGGCGCGGCGGAGAGCAGCACGCGCGCCAGCGCCAGCCGCCGCGCCTGCCCGCCGGAGAAGCGCGCGCCCCCCTCGCCGCAGAAGGTGGCGAGCCCCTCCGGCAGGGCGCGCACCAGGCCGCCGATGCCGGCGCGGTCGAGCGCCCGCCACAGCGCCGCGTCGGGGGCGAGCGGCGCGGCAATGCGCAGGTTGGCGGCGATGCTGTCGCCGAACAGCCGCGCATCCTGGGTAAGGCAGGCGATGCGGCCCCGCACCTCCTCCGCCGCCAGCGCCTCGAGCGGCACGCCGCCGAGCGTGATCCGCCCCGCCTCCGGTGCCGCGAGCTTCAGCAGCAGCGCGGCGAGACTGGACTTGCCCGCACCCGAGGGGCCGAGCAGCGCCAGATGCGTCCCCTCCGGGATGTCGAGGTCGAGCCCGTCGAACACCGGCGGCCGGTCCGGCGCCCAGCGGAACCGCACCCCCTCCAGCCGGATGGCATGGCCGGCGGGGGCCGCCGCCGGCACGGCCGGATCGGGCACCGGCACCGGCGCGTCCGCCGCCTGGAACAGCCGCCCGGCCCCGGCGGCGGCGGCGGCGAGCGCGGCGCCGGCCCGCGGCAGCAGCCCCAGCGCCTCGGCCGCGGCGACCGCCAGGAACAGGGCGAGCGCGGCCATCGCCGCCCCCGCCGACCCGGCCGCCAGCCCCCAGGCGAGCGCGCCGAGCAGCGCCGCCTGCGCCAGCACCGTCCCCGCTGCGCCGGCCCAGGCGGCGCGCCAGGCGAGGCGGCGCTGCGCTGCCGCCAGCGCCGCGCCCTCCCGCTCCAGCGCCACCCCGGCCCGCGCCTCGGCATTGGCGGCGAGCGTGTCCTCGATGCCGGTCAGCGGGTCCACCGCCGCCGCGCGCAGCCGCCCCTGGGCGCGGGCCACGTCCGCCGCCGCGCGCGCCGCCCCGGGGGCGAGCAGCAGCGGCAGCAGCAGCGCCGCGAGCAGCGGCGCCGCGACCAGGGCCGCCAGCGCCGGCACGGCGCCGAGCAGCAGCGTCACCGCCAGCACTGAGACCAGCGCCGCCGTGGCCGGCACCAGGGCGCGCAGGTAGAGCCCGTCCAGCGCTTCCACATCGGCGACCAGCCGCCCGAGCAGGTCGCCGGCGCGGGCGAGGCCGATCCCGGCCGGCATCCGCTCGGCCAGGCGGCGGAAGAACCAGACGCGGGTGTCGGCCAGGGCGCGGAAGGCGGCGTCGTGGGTCAGCATCCGCTCGGCCCAGCGCGCCGCCGGGCGCAGCAGCACCAGCGGGCGCAGCCAGAGCAGCGCCGCCACCCCGGCGAGGCCGGCGCTGCCGATCGCCGCCGCCACCCCCTGCCCCGCCAGCGCCAGCAGCGCCAGGCCGAGAAGGGCGGAGGCGGCGGCCATCGCCAGGCCGAGCAGCAGCCAGCCCGCCTGCGGCCGCCACAGGCGCAGCACCCGCGCGAGGTCGCGCCACATCACACCGCCCCCTTGGCGGCACGCGGCCCGGTGACCGCCCGACCCTGCTCCATCTCCACCACCCGCCCGAGGCTCCGCGCCGCCGCGGCGTGGCTGGCGATGATCGCGGTGCGGCCGAGGCAGAGGCGGCGCAGGCTCTCCAGCACCTCCGCCTCGGTGCCCGGATCGAGATGCGCGGTCGGTTCGTCGAGCAGCACGAGCGGCGCGTTGCGCAGGAAGGCGCGGGCCAGCGCCACGCGCTGCGCCTGCCCGCCGGAGAGGCCCCAGCCGCCCTCGCCGACCAGGGTGTCGAGCCCCTGCGGCAGGGCGGCGGCGAAGCCGGTGACGCGCGCCGCCTCCGCCGCCGCCTCCACCTCGGCATCCGTCGCCTCGGGGCGGGCGAAGCGGATGTTCTCGCGGATCGAGGCGCGGAACAGGTGGGCGCGCTGGCCGACATAGGCGCTGAGGCGGCGCAGCTCCTCCGGCCGCAGCGCTGTCGCGTCCTGGCCGTTGATGGCGATACGCCCGGAATCCGGCCGCACGAAGCCCATCAGCAGCCGCAGCACGCTGCTCTTGCCCGCCCCCGAGGGGCCGGACAGCACCAGCGTCTCCCCGGCATTGGCGCGGAAGGAGAGGCCGTCGAGTGCCGGAGGGCGGGCCGGGTCGTAGCTCAGCCGGACGTCGGTGAAGGTCACCACCACGCGCGGCGGCAGCGCCTCCAGCCGCAGGCCGGGGGCGGGCTCCGCCTCCAGCAGCGGGGCGAGCGCGGCGGCGGCGCCGGCGGCGGAGAGCCGCTCGTGGTAGGCGGCGGAGAAGCCGCGCAGCGGGGCGAAGAAGGCGGGCACCAGCAGCAGGGTGAAGATCGCCGCCGCCGGGCCGGGGTGCCCCGCCGGCACGCCGCCGAGCAGCGCCGCATGGCGCAGCGCCACCAGGGCGAGCGCCCCCGCCGCCAGCAGGTCGAGCGCGGTGACGGAGAGGAAGGCGACGCGCAGCACCCGCAGCGTGCGCCGGCGCAGCTCCCCGGCCGCCTGGGCCAGCGCCTCCGCCTCCGCCTCCTGGCGGTTGAACAGCACCAGGGTGGAGAGGCCGCGCATGCGGTCGAGGAAGCGCCCCGAGAGGTTCTGGAGCTGGTCGAATTGCCGCCGGCTGGCCTGCGCCGCCCCGATGCCGGTCACCGCCATCGCCGCCGGCACCAGCAGCCCGGCGAGCAGCAGGATCAGCCCGCTCGCCGGGTCGGCCAGCGCCGCCGCCAGCGCCACCAGGGCGGGGCCGAGCAGGGCAAGGCGCGCGGCGGGCAGCCAGCGGGCGAAGTAGCCGTCGAGCGCCTCCACCCGGTCCACCACCAGCGCCGCCTTCTCGCCCACCCCGCGCGCATCGGCCGGGCCGGCGGCGAGCAGGCGGGCGAAGGCGGCCGCACGCAGCCGGGCGCGCGCCGCCTCCCCGGCGCGGAGCTGGCTCCGCTCCTGCGCCAGGCCCAGCGCGGCGCCGAGCAGGGCGAGCGCGGCGGCGGCGGCCAGCGTTCCGGCCCCTGCCGCGCCGTGCCCGAGCACGGCAGCGAGCAGCCGCGCCGCCAGCCAGGCGCCGGCGATGCCGCAGAGGATGGCCGCGAGGCCAAGCAGGACCGGCGCGAGAACC
Source organism: Crenalkalicoccus roseus (assembly GCF_004761865.1). GTDB lineage: Bacteria > Pseudomonadota > Alphaproteobacteria > Acetobacterales > Acetobacteraceae > Crenalkalicoccus > Crenalkalicoccus roseus. The sequence continues at coordinate 48,235 of NZ_SJDM01000006.1, forward strand.
GGCAGGCGGAGCGCCCGCGCCTCGCGGCGGAGCAGGGCGCGCGCCGCCCCGTCCCGGGCGGCGGTGGGGGAGAGCATGGCGCCATTCTTAGGCCAGCCCTGGCGCGCGGGTCACGCCCCCGCCCGCGCCAGCAGGCCGCGCATCGTCCGGCGGAAGGCCGCCGCCACCTCCTCCCGCCGCGCGTGGCGCCCCGCCGCCACCACCCGCCGCCCGCCGCAGACCACCTCCTGCACCGGGTTGCCCTGGCCGGAGAACACCCAGGCGTCGAGCAGCGCGTCGCCGCCGCGCCCGACCAGCGCCGGGTGCTCGGGGTCGAGCGCCACTAGGTCGCAGCGCATCCCCGGCGCGATGGCGCCGAGCGGGCGGCCCGCGGCCTGCGCCCCGCCCGCCAGCGCCGCCTCCACCAGCAGGCGGCCGGGATGCGGCAGCGCCTCGCTGGTCGCCACCGCGCGCTCGCGCAGCGCCAGGCGCTGGCTGGTCTCGAGCTGACGCAGCTCGTCGCGCGGGCTGGTGCCGACATGGCTGTCGGTGCCGACGCCGAACCGCCCGCCCTGGGCCAGGTAGTCCCGCAGCGGGAACACGCCGTCGCCGAGCGAGGCCTCGGTGCTCGGGCAGAGGCCGGCGACGGCGCCCGAGGCGGCGAGGTCCTCGATCTCCTGCGCGTCCATGTGGGTGGCGTGGATCAGGCACCAGCGCCCGTCCACCGGTGCGTTGTCGAGCAGCCACTCCACCGGCCGGGCATGGGTGGCGGCGAGGCACTCCTCCACCTCCCGCGCCTGCTCGGCGGCGTGGATGTGGATCGGCCCGTCCATCGCCGCGACGGCAGCGAGCATCGCCGGCGTCACCGCGCGCAGCGAGTGCGGCGCGAGGCCGATGGCGGCCTGCGCATCCCCCGCCGCCGCCTCCCGGCAGCGCTCCACGATGCGGGCGAAGCCGTCGAGGTCGTTGAGGAAGCGGCGCTGCCCCGGCGCCGGCTCCTTCCCGAAGATGCCGCCGTGGCGGTAGAGGCAGGGCAGCAGGGTGATGCCGATGCCCGCCGCCCGCGCCGCCTGGAGGTGGCGCAGCGCCATCTCCGCCGGGTCGGCGTAGGGCGTGCCGTCGGGCTGGTGGTGCAGGTAGTGGAACTCGCAGACCGCGGTGAAGCCCCATTCCAGCAGCTCGACATAGAGCTGCGCCGCCACCGCCTCGACCTCCTCCGGGGTGAGCAGGGCGACGAAGCGGTACATGGTCTCCCGCCAGGTCCAGAAACTGTCCTGGCCGGCCGGGCTGCGCCGCTCCGCCCCGCCGGCCATGGCGCGCTGGAAGGCGTGGCTGTGCAGGTTGGGAATGCCCGGCAGCACCAGGCCGGGGAGGCGCTCCGCGCCCTCGGGGGCGGCACCCGGCCGGACCGAGGCGATCCGGCCCGCCTCGTCCACGGCGATGCGGACGTCGCGGGCCCAGCCGCCCGGCAGCAGCGCCTCGGCGGCGAAGAAGCTCGGCATCGGCTTCACGCTCCTGTCCCTTCCGTCCCGGCCGCGCCGGGCGCAGCATCGGCCGGGCAGCGGAGGGAAGTCCAGCATGGCCGAGGTCACGATCCGCCACGAGGAGGTGGCCCTTCCCGGCATCCGCCTGCATGTCGCGCAGGCCGGGCAGGGGCGGCCGCTGCTGCTGCTGCATGGCTGGCCGGAATTCTGGCTGACCTGGGAGGGGGTGATGCGCCGCCTCGCCGGCCGCTTCCGCCTGATCGCGCCGGACCTGCGCGGCTTCGGCGACAGCGACAAGCCCGATGCCGGCCCCTCCGACCGCGCGGGGGCGGAGGTGCACGCGGCGGACATGCTGGCGCTGCTGGAGGCGCTCGGCATCGGCCGCGCCGGGGTGGTCGGCCACGATGTCGGCGCCATGGTGGCGCAGGCGATGGCGCAGCGGGCGCCGGAGCGCCTCTCCGCCCTGTTCTTCTTCGACTGCCCCTACCCCGGCATCGGAAGGCGCTGGGCGGAGCCCTCGCACCTGAAGGAGATCTGGTACCAGTCCTTCCACCAGAAGGACTTCGCCGCCGCCCTCGTCGGTTCCTCGCGCGAGGCCTGCCGGCTCTACATCGGCCATTTCCTGCGCCACTGGTCCGGCGGCAATCCGCGCGCCTTCGACGGCGTGCTGGAGGCGTGGGTGGACAATTTCATGAAGCCCGGCAACCTGCAGGGCGGGTTCAACTGGTACATCAGCCAGAACGCCGCCCGCCTTGCGGTGATGCGCGGCGAGGCGCCGAGGCCCGCGCCCATCGCCCTGCCCACCTGCGTGCGCTGGGGCGACCGCGACCCGATCCTCCTCGCCGCCTGGATGGACCGCATGGGCGAGTACTTCACCGCGCTCGACGCCCGCCCGCTCGAAGGGCTCGGCCACTTCCCGCACATGGAGGACCCGGACCGCGCGGCGGGGGAGATCGCCGGCTTCTTCGACCGCGCCTGGCCGGAGGGAGGATCGCCGTGACCGACACCGCCCGCTTCCGCAACGCCCCGGCGATCCGCGCCCCGCGCGGCCTCGCCCTCACCTGCCGCCACTGGAGCACGGAGGCGGCGATGCGGATGCTGATGAACAACCTCGACGACGAGGTGGCCGAACGCCCGGGCGAGCTCGTGGTCTATGGCGGCATCGGCCGCGCCGCGCGCGACTGGGCGAGCTACGAGGCGATCGTCTCCGTGCTGAAGCGGCTGGCCGAGGACCAGACGCTGCTGGTGCAGTCCGGCAAGCCGGTCGGCGTGTTCGCCACCCACCCGGACGCGCCGCGGGTGCTGATCGCCAACTCCAACCTGGTGCCGCGCTGGGCGAGCTGGGAGCATTTCCACGAGCTCGACCGCAAGGGGCTGATGATGTACGGCCAGATGACGGCCGGCTCCTGGATCTACATCGGCTCGCAGGGCATCGTGCAGGGCACCTACGAGACCTTCGCCGAGGCCGGGCGCCAGCACTATGGCGGCGACCTCTCCGGGCGCTGGATCCTCACCGCGGGCCTCGGCGGCATGGGGGGCGCGCAGCCGCTGGCGGGCGTCTTCGCCGGCGCCTCGGTGCTGGCGGTGGAGTGCCAGCCCTCGCGCATCGAGAAGCGGCTGGAGACGAGATACCTCGACCACCGCGCCGACGACCTCGACACGGCGCTGGCGATGATCCGCCGCGCCTGCGCGGAGCGCCGGGCCGTCTCGGTCGGCCTGCTCGGCAACGCCGCGGAGGTGTTCCCGGAACTGGTCCGCCGCGGCATCCGCCCCGACATCGTCACCGACCAGACCAGCGCCCACGACCCCGCCAACGGCTACCTCCCCGCCGACTGGACGCTGGCGCAGTGGGAGGAGATGCGCGCGCGCGACCCCGCCGCCGTCGCCGCCGCGGCGCGGCGCAGCATGGTCGCGCATGTGCAGGCGATGCTCGACTTCCAGCGCATGGGCAGCGCCGTGCTCGACTACGGCAACAACATCCGCCAGATGGCGAAGGACGAGGGGCTCGCGGGCGCCTTCGGCTTCCCCGGCTTCGTGCCGGCCTACATCCGCCCGCTGTTCTGCCGCGGCATCGGCCCGTTCCGCTGGGCGGCGCTCTCCGGCGACCCGGAGGACATACGCCGCACCGACGACAAGGTGCGGGAGCTGATCCCGGACGACCCCCACCTGCACCGCTGGCTCGACATGGCGCGCGCGCGCATCGCCTTCCAGGGCCTGCCGGCGCGCATCTGCTGGGTCGGCCTCGGGCAGCGCGACCGGCTCGGCCTCGCCTTCAACGACATGGTGGCGCGGGGCGAGATCGGCCCCATCGTCATCGGCCGCGACCACCTGGATTCCGGCTCCGTCGCCTCACCGAACCGGGAGACCGAGGCGATGCGGGACGGCTCGGACGCCGTCTCCGACTGGCCGCTGCTCAACGCGCTGCTCAACACCGCCTCCGGCGCCACCTGGGTCTCGATCCACCATGGCGGCGGGGTCGGGCTCGGCTATTCGCAGCATGCGGGCATGGTCGTCGTCTGCGACGGCACCGAGGCGGCGGCGCGGCGCCTCGCCCGCGTGCTGTGGAACGACCCCGCCACCGGCGTGATGCGCCACGCCGACGCCGGCTACGAGATCGCCATCGCCTGCGCGCGGGAGCACGGGCTCGACCTGCCGATGGTGCGCGCATGACCGCGACGCTGGCCGAACTCCGCGCGGTGATGGAGGGCGCGCCGCTCGCCCTGCCCGAGGGCTGGCGCGCGGCGACCGAGGCCGGCGCGGCGGCGCTCGCCGCCCGCCTCGCCGAGGGCGCGCCGATCTACGGCGTGAACACCGGCTTCGGCAGGCTCGCCTCCACCCGCATCGCGCCGGACCGCCTCGCGCAGTTGCAGCGCAACCTGCTGCGCAGCCACGCCGCCGGCACCGGGCCGCTGCTGCCGGCGCCGGTGGTGCGGCTGGTGCTGGCGCTGAAGGCGCTGTCGCTCGCGCGCGGCGCCTCCGGCGTGCGCCCCGAGGTGGTGGAGGCGCTGCTCGGGCTGCTCGGCGCCGAGGTGCTGCCGGCGATCCCGGCCAAGGGCTCGGTCGGCGCCTCCGGCGACCTCGCCCCCCTCGCCCATCTCGCCCTGGTGCTGATCGGCGAGGGCGAGGCCTTCTGCGGCGAGGCGGTGCTGGCCGGACCCGCGGCGATGGCGCGCGCGGGCCTCGCCCCGCTCGCCCTCGGGCCGAAGGAGGGGCTGGCGCTGCTGAACGGCACCCAGGTCTCCACCGCGCTCGCGCTCGCCGCGCTGTTCGCGGCGGAGAAGCTCCTGCGCACCGCCCTCGTCGCCGGGGCGATGAGCCTGGATGCGGCGCGCGGCAGCGACACGCCCTTCGACCCGCGGATCCACGCGCTGCGCGGCCAGCCCGGACAGATCCGCGCCGCCGCCGCGCTGCGCGCGCTGCTCGCCGGCAGCGCCATCCGCGACAGCCACCGCACCGGCGATCCCCGCGTGCAGGACCCCTACTGCCTGCGTTGCCAGCCCCAGGTCGCCGGCGCCTGCCTCGACCTGCTCGGCCAGGCGGGCCAGGTGCTGGAGCGGGAGGCGAACGCCGTCACCGACAACCCGCTGGTCGTGGAGGGGGGCGAGATCCTCTCGGGCGGCAATTTCCACGCCGAGCCGGTGGCCTTCGCCGCCGACATGATCGCGCTGGCGCTGGCGGAACTCGGCGCCATCGCCGAGCGGCGCATCGCCCTGCTCACCGACCCCGCCCTCTCCGGCCTGCCGGCCTTCCTGGTGCGCGAGGGCGGCCTCAACAGCGGCTTCATGCTGGCGCAGGTGACGGCGGCGGCGCTGGTGGCGGAGAACCGGGCGCTCGCCGCGCCGCGCAGCGTGGACAGCATCCCGACCAGCGCCAACCAGGAGGACCATGTCAGCATGGCGACCGGCGCCGCGCTGCGCCTGCACGAGATGGCGGACAACCTGGCCGGCATCCTGGCGATCGAGCTGCTGGCCGGCGCGCAGGGGCTGGAGTTCCACCGCCCGCTGCAGAGCAGCGCCGCGATCGAGCGCGCCCACGGGCTGGTGCGCGGCGCCGCCCCCTTCCTGGAGGAGGACCGGGTCATGGCCCCCCTCATCGCCGCGGTGAAGGCGCTGGTCGAGCGCGGCCTGTTCGCCGAGCTGGCGGAGGCGGGGTGATGTTCGACCGCGTCTGGACCGGGGCGCATCTCTGCACCATGGACGGCCCGCCGGAGGACCCGCTCGGCATCGTCGAGGACGGCGCCATCGCCGCGAAAGACGGGCGCATCGCCTGGATCGGGCGGCGGCGCGACCTGCCCGGCCGCGCGGCGCAGGCGACGGAGTGCCACGGCGCCTGGATCCTGCCCGGGCTGGTGGACTGCCACACCCACCTCGTCTTCGCCGGCGACCGCGCGGCGGAGTTCGAGCAGCGCCTCGCCGGTGCGAGCTACGAGGCGATCGCGCGCGCGGGGGGCGGCATCCTCTCCACCGTGCGCGCCACGCGCGCCGCCGGGGAGGACGCGCTGCTGCGCGAGGCCGAGCCCCGCCTCGTGGGCTTGATGGCGGAGGGGGTGACGACGGTGGAGATCAAGTCCGGCTACGGGCTGAGCCTGGAGGCCGAGCTCGCCCAGCTCCGCGTCGCCCGCCGCCTCGCCGCCGAGCATCCGGTGGAGGTCGCGACCACCCTGCTCGCCGCCCATGCCGTGCCGCCGGAATTCGCCGGCCGCCGGGCCGAGTATGCGCGCCACGTGGCGGAGGAGATCCTCCCCGCCGCCGCCGCCTCGGGGCTGGCGGACGCGGTGGACGCCTTCTGCGAGCGCATCGCCTTCACGCCGGAGGAGACGGAGATGGTGTTCGAGGCCGCGCGCGCCGCCGGGCTGCCGGTGAAGCTGCACGCCGACCAGCTTTCCGACGGCGGCGGCGCCGCGCTCGCCGCCCGCCACGGCGCACTGTCCGCCGACCACCTGGAATACGCGAATCCGGAGGGGCTCGCCGCCATGGCGCGCGCCGGAAGCGTCGCCGTGCTGCTGCCCGGCGCCTTCCACTTCCTGCGCGAGGAACGCCGCCCGGACATCGGCGCCATGCGCGCGGCGGGGCTTCGCATGGCGGTGGCGACCGACCTCAATCCCGGTTCCTCCCCCGCGCTGAGCCTGCTGCTGATGCTGAACCTCGCCTGCACCCTGTTCCGCCTGACCGTCGCCGAGGCGCTGCTCGGCGTGACGCGCCACGCCGCCGCCGCGCTCGGCCTCTCTGACCGCGGCCGGCTCGCGCCGGGGCTGCGCTGCGACCTCGCGCTCTACCGCATCGGCCGGCCGGCCGAGCTCTGCTACTGGATGGGCGGCAATCCCTGCACCGGCCGCGTGCTCGCGGGGCGCGGATGAGCGCGCCCTCCCGCGCCGCCATCGAGGCGATCCTGCACGAGGGCGTGCCCCTGGCGCGCCTCTGGGGGGTGGAGGTGCTCGCCGCCGCGGAGGGACGCGCCACGCTGCGCCTGCCGCGGCGCGGCGACCTGCTCCGCCCCGGCAACACCGTCTCCGGCCCGGCGCTGATGGGACTCGCGGACATGGCGGTCTGGGCCGCCCTGCTCTCCGTCACCGGGGGGAAGGACGAGAGCGTCACCTCGACGCTGACGGCGAATTTCCTCCGCCCCGTCGGTCCCGGCCCGGCGCTCGCCGAGGCGCGGCTCGTCAAGCGCGGCCGGCGCATGGTGTTCGCCGAGGTGCTGCTGCGCGCCGAAGGCAGCGAGGAGATCGCGATGCACGTCACCTCCACCTGGGCCGTGATCGCCCCCGCGCGGGAGAAGGCGCATGGCTGAGCCGTCCGGCCGGCCCCGGACCTTCGTGCTGCTGCACGGCGCCTGGCATGGCGGCTGGTGCTGGCGGGAGGTGGCGGCGGCGCTCGGCGCCCGGGGCCACCGCGTCACCACCCCCACCCAGACCGGCCTCGGCGAGCGGCGCCACCTGCTCTCGGCGCAGATCACGCCGGAGACCTTCGTCGCCGACCTCGTCGGGCACGTCGAGGCGGAGGAGCTGTCCGACATCGTGCTGGTCGGCCACAGCTTCGGCGGCATCGCCATCTCCGGCGCCGCCGACCGCGTGCCGGAGCGCATCCGCCACCTCGTCTATCTCGACAGCCTCATCCTCGAGGACGGCCAGGCGCCCTTCGACCTGGTGCCGCCGGAGGTGGCGGCGGCGCGGCGGGCACTGGCCCGCGAACAGGGCGCGGGCATCGCCATCCCGCCGCCCCCCGTCGCCTCCTTCGGGATTCCGGAGGACCATCCCCTCGCCCCCTGGGTGGCGCGGCGCCTGACGCCCCATCCGCTCGGCGCCTACGAGACGCCGCTGCGCCTGCGCAACCCGCCCGGCAACGGGCTGCCCCGCACCTACATCGCCTGCACCGATCCGCCCTATGCGCCGCTCGAGCGCGTATGGCACTGGGTGCGGGAACGTCCCGGCTGGGGGTGGGAGGAGATCGCCACCGGCCACGATGCCATGGTGACGGCGCCGGAGGCCCTGGCGCGGCTGCTGGAGCGGATCGCCGAGACCGGCTGACGCTCCAGCGCGCAAGGGCGGCGTGACCCGGGGCGGCGCCTGGGATAATTGATCCCCCGCAATGCTCCGCCGCGCGCGGCCTGCTCCGCTGCGCGGGAGGAGAGGGAGACCATCGCCATGCGCGCCGCCGACATCATGACCACCAGCCTGCTCACCCTCTCGCCGGACCTGCCGGTGGCGACGGCGGCGCGCATGCTCGCCGAGCGCGGCGTCTCCGGCGCGCCGGTCCTGGACAAGGACGGCAAGCTGCTCGGCATCCTGACCGAGGGAGACCTGATCCGCCGCCTGGCCGCGGTGACGGAAAAGCCCCGCTCCTGGTTCCTCGGCCTGTTCGGCTCCGCCGCCGCGCAGGCCGACCACTACGCGCGCAGCCACGGCCGGCTCGTGCGCGACGTGATGACCACCGCGGTCGAGACGGTGGGGGAAGACACGCCGGTCGAGCAGGTCGCGGCTCTGCTCGAGAAGCGCAACATCCGCCGCCTGCCGGTGGTGGACCGGGAGGGCAGGCTGGTCGGCATCGTCTCCCGCGCCGACCTGCTGAAGGTGAGCCTGGAGGCGCCGCCGGCCGCGCCAGCCGCCGCCTCGGACGCGGAGATCCGCCGCGCCCTCTCCCGCGCCATGCGCGAGCAGCCCTGGATAGATGCCTACTTCATCTTCCCGGAGGTGCAGGACGGCGTCGTCACCATCCGCGGCTTCTGCCGTTCGGAAGAGGTGAAGCGCGGCCTGCGCGTGCTGGCCGAGGGCATTCCCGGCGTGCGCGAGGTGCGCATCGAGACCGACCCGACGCCGCCGGTGCTGCTCGGCGCGCCCTGACGGCGGTTCCGCCGGCGGCCGCATTCCCCGGGCCCGGCTGGCCGTGGCACGGCCGGTCGCGATCGCTCCCTGGGATGCGGCCCGCGCCGGCGCCCGAGGGTGGATCGGCCATGATCCACGAGACTCGGCATCAGTCCCGCCGGTCGTTCCAGCGGTTCCGCGCCACCTGCCAGGCGATGCCGAGGGCACGGAACCGGTGGCCGAATACGGTCCTGAGCCGCGTCTCCACCGGCGCCGCGATCTCCCGCGCCGGCACGCCGGCCGAGGCGCGGGCCAGCTCCCGCCCGAGCGCGGTGGCGAGCGCGACGCCGCGGCCGTTGCAGCCGGTCCAGGCCAGCACCCCCGGCGCCAGCTCATAGACATGCGGCAGCCGGTCGGCGGTGCCGCCGACATAGCCCCACCACACGTAGTCGAACCGTACCTCGCCGAGCTGCGGGAAGACGCGGGCAAGGCGGGCGCCGATGCGCCGGCGGATCCGCCCCTCCCAGCCGAGCGGCAGGATCAGCCCGCCGCCCGTCACCAGCCGTCCCTCCGCGTCGAAGCGGAAGAAGTGCAGGTCGCCGCGGGTGTCGGACAGCGCGTGCCCGCCGGGCAGGATGGTGCCGCGGATGTTGTCCGACAGGACCGGCGTGGCCATCTGATAGCTCCGCACCGGCACCACGCTGCGGTGCAGGCCGGGCCAGAGGCCGGGCGGGGTATGGGCGTTGGTGGCGAGGATCACCCGCTCCGCCCTGAGCGCGCCTTCGGGCGTCGCCAGGCGCCAGCCCGTCCCCTCGCGCGCGAGGGCGGTCACGCGGCTGCGGGTGTGCACCACCGCGCCGGCGCGGATCGCCGCCCCGGCGAGGCCGCGGGCGAAGCCGAGCGGGTTGATCCGCCCGCCGGTCGGGTTCTCCCACCCGCCATGCCAGTGCCCGCTGCCGGCGAGCGCCGCCATCTCCTCGCGCGAGAGCAGGCGCACCGGCGCGCCGCGCCGCGCCCATTGCCGCACGCGGCTCTCCACCAGCCTCATGCGGGAGGGGCGGTGCGCCGGCTGCAGCCACCCGTTCTGCACCGCCTCCGCCCGCATGCCGTGCTTGCGGATCAGCTCGAAGACCAGGGCGGCGCTGTCGCGGATCAGCCCGACCAGCGCCTCGCCCTTCTCCGCCCCGCCAAGCTCCCGCGGCACGCTGGCCACGATGGCGTCCGGGTCGGCGCGCGACAGGGTGGGAATGACCTGGCCGTTGTTGCGCCCCGAGGCGCCCCAGCCGATCTCGGCGGCCTCCAGCACGGTGCAGGGAATGCCCGCCTCGGCCAGGTGCAGCGCGGCGGAAAGGCCGGTGTAGCCGGCGCCGATCACGGCGACGCCCGTGCGCGCCTCGCCGCGCAGCGGCGCGGTCGGCGGGGCGGGCGGCGCCGTCGCGGCCCAGAGGCTCCTCGGCATGGCGGGCGGCGCGTCGGGCATCGGGGCCTCCTCGGTGGCGCGGGTCCTGGGACCGTTCTCCCTGGCCGCGCCCGCGGGAACGGCCCCAGCGCGTGTGTTCGTGCCGGCCGGATCGCGCGCCCGGCCGCTTCCAGACGCCGCGATCCGCCCTAACCCGCCCGCAGCCGCTCCGGGATCGGCAGGCCGAGGCGCACCGGCACCCGCCACAGCTCGCGCACCGTGCGCAGCGTGACGAAGCCGGCGGCGCGATAGTTCGGCAGCGCCCGCGGATGGTCGGCGGTGCAGGTGTTCACCGTCACCGCCCGCGCGCCCTCGGCCCAGGCGGCGTCCACCGCATGGCGCAGGAAGGCACGCCCGAGCCCCTGCCCGATGGCGTGCGGCAGCAGCCCGAAATAGGCGAGGTTCACCGCCGGCCGGTTGCGGCGGTCGAGTTCGTAGAACCCCGCCGGCTCGCCGCCGCGGTAGAGCACGTGCACCGAGATGACTGGGTCGGCGAGGAGGGCGGCGAGCTCGGCGTCGGAGAGGGTGCGTCGCAGCCACCACACGTAGTCGTGCCCCACCGTGTCGTAGAGGTAGCGGTAGAAGCGCACGGTGCAGCGCGCGAGGCGCTCCACCCGCGCATCGGCCGGCAGGGCCGGGGCGGGGTCGCGCGGGGGGCGGTCCATGCGCAGGAAGGTCACGTCCACCGCGACCGGCACCACCGCCTCGGGCGCCGCGCCGCCCGCCCCCGGCATGCGCACCTCAGTTGTCCAGGAAGGAGCGCAGCTTCCGCGAGCGCGAGGGGTGCTTCAGCTTGCGCAGCGCCTTGGCCTCGATCTGGCGGATGCGCTCGCGCGTCACGTTGAACTGCTGGCCCACCTCCTCGAGCGTATGGTCGGTGTTCATGCCGATGCCGAAGCGCATGCGCAGCACGCGCTCCTCGCGCGGGGTCAGGCTGGCCAGCACGCGCGTCGTCTGTTCGCGCAGGTTGGACTGGATGGCGGCCTCGAGCGGGATCACCGCCTGCTTGTCCTCGATGAAGTCGCCGAGGTGGCTGTCCTCCTCGTCGCCGATCGGGGTCTCGAGGCTGATCGGCTCCTTGGCGATCTTCAGCACCTTGCGCACCTTCTCGAGCGGCATGCCGAGCTTCTCGGCCAGCTCCTCCGGCGTCGGCTCGCGCCCGATCTCGTGCAGCATCTGGCGCGAGGTGCGCACCAGCTTGTTGATCGTCTCGATCATGTGCACGGGGATGCGGATGGTGCGCGCCTGGTCGGCGATGGAGCGCGTGATCGCCTGGCGGATCCACCAGGTGGCGTAGGTGGAGAACTTGTAGCCGCGGCGGTACTCGAACTTGTCCACCGCCTTCATAAGGCCGATGTTGCCCTCCTGGATCAGGTCCAGGAACTGCAGGCCGCGGTTGGTGTACTTCTTGGCGATCGAGATGACGAGGCGGAGGTTGGCCTCGATCATCTCCTTCTTCGCCTGGGTCATGTCGCGCTCGCCGCGGCTGACCGTGGCGTAGACGCGGCGGAACTCCTCCACCGGCAGGCCGGTCTCGGTGGCGATGGCGGCGATCTGGGCGCGGATCGCCTCCACCTCGTCGCGGGAGCGGGCGACGAAGGCCTTCCACCCCTTGGCCGGCAGGCGCGAGAGGCGGTCGAACCAGGCGGGGTCGAGCTCGCTGCCGCGCCACTGCTCGAGGAACTCCTCGCGCCGCACCTTGCTCGCCTCGGCCAGGCGCAGCACCTGGCCCTCCAGCATGGTCAGCCGGCGGTTCAGCCCCTTGAGCTGCTCGACCAGCTCCTCGATGCGGTTGTTGTGCAGGTGCACCTTCTGCACCAGGGCCACCAGCTCGGCGCGCGCCTTCTCGTAGGTCTTCTCGGTGCGGCCGGCGAGGTCCTCGCCCGAGGTGTAGGCCTCCATGCGCCGCGCCTGCAGCTTCTGCAGCCGCGCATAGGCCTCCTCGATCGCCTGGAAGGCGGCGAGCGCCTCGGGCTTCAGCTTCTCCTCGAGGGCGGAGAGGGAGAGGCCGATGCCCTCCCCTTCCTCGCCCTCCTCGAACTCCTCCTCGGCGGCCGGGGCGCCGGCGCCGTCGGGAGTGTCGGCGGCGTTGGTGGCCTCGAGGTCGATCACGTCGCGCAGCAGCATGCGGCCTTCCTTGACCGCGTCATGCCAGGCGATGATCGCCCTGAAGGTCAGCGGGCTTTCGCACAGCCCGCCGATCATCATGTCCCGCCCCGCCTCGATGCGCTTGGCGATGGCGATCTCGCCCTCGCGCGAGAGCAGCTCGACCGAACCCATCTCGCGCAGGTACATGCGCACGGGATCGTCGGTGCGGCCGAGGCTCTCCTCATCCACATTGCCGCCCGCCTCCTCCTCCTCCTCCTCCTCCGCCCGGACGGCGGGGCGGGCGGCGCCCTCTCCCTCCTCGGTCTCCTCGGCCTCCACCACGTTGATGCCCATCTCGTTGAGCATCGCCATGGTGTCCTCGATCATCTCCGAGGAGACCTGCTCGGAGGGAAGGACGGCGTTGATCTCGTCATAGGTGACGTAGCCGCGCTCCTTGCCCCGGGCGATCAGCTTCTTCACCGCGGCGGACTGGGTGTCGAGCAGCACGCCCTCCACCGCCTCGTCGCGGCTCTCCACCGCCTCGGTGCCGTTCGCGACCTTGCTCGCCATTCGCTGCTCCATCAACGCGCCGGGCCGGCAGAGCCCATCGGGGCCGGACGGCCCGCAGGAAGACGCCCCCGGCCGCGACGGCCGACGGGGAAGTGCCACCACGCTATGTCATGGAAGTCTGCCCGGCCTCGCCCGCCCGCAGGGAGGCGAGGGCCGCGGTCAGGCGAATCAGGCGCTGCTGCGCCGAAGGGTGGTTGGTCTCGACCAGTTTCCGCTTCGCCTCGGCGCAATCCGCGACAAGCTCCGCCTCGCCTCGCAGCAGGCCGAAGAAGTGCCACCAGCCGTCCAGCGCTTCTCCGGGCTGCGCCTCGGGACGGCTGGCCTCGCACAGGCCTGGCGTCCCGAAGACCCAGGCGATGGCATCCCCCAGCCCGCTTCTGGCGAGTTGGTCCATCAGCAGCGCCGAGTCAAGCGCGCCGCCCTGCGCGGCGCAGGAGAGCAGCGCCGCCTGCAGCCGCGCGCAGGAGCCTTCCGGCATGTCGAGGGCGGCCAGCGCCTCCACCACCTCGGGCAGCAGCAGCGGGTGGCGAAGGAGGATGGCCAGCAGGTTGCGGGCCCGCTCCAGCCGCGCCGCGGCGGGATCGGGCGGCAGGCGCGGCCCGGCGGGGGCGCGTGAGGCCGCCCGGGCCGGCCCCGCCGCCCGCCGCGGCCTGTAGGCGGCGTAGAACTGGTCGAGCGCGTGCCGCCGCCACTCCTCGGCCAGGGCGCGGTGCGGGATCAGGCCGCAGAGGCGCAGGATCTCCTCCTTGGCGGCGGCCCGCTGCGTCGGGGTCGCATCGCCCTTCGCGTCCCGCGCCAGGCCGAGGATCGCGTCCTCCAGCCGCCGCGCCGCCGCCAGCACCGCCTCGAAGCCCCGCCTTCCCTGGCGCTGCAGCAGCGTGTCCGGATCCTCGCCGGGCGGCAGGGTGGCGAGGCGGAGGCTGCGCCCGGGCCGCAGCCGCGGCAGGGCGAGCTCCGCGGCCCGCGCCGCCGCCCGCGCGCCGGCGGCGTCGCCGTCGAAGCAGAGCACCGGCTCGGGGCTGAGCTGCCACAGCGCCTCGAGCTGCTCCTCCGTCAGCGCCGTGCCCAAGGGGGCGACGGCGCCGGCGAAGCCCGCCTGGTGCAGGGCGATGACATCCATGTAGCCCTCCACCGCCACCACCGCGGCGCCGCGGAACGCCCCCTCCCGCGCCAGATCGAGGCCATAGAGGCTGTGCCGCTTGCGGAACAGCGCCGTCTCCGGCCCGTTGACGTATTTCGGCTGCCCCTCGCCGAGGATCCGCCCGCCGAAGCTGACGGTGCGCCCGCGGCGGTCGCGGATCGGGAAGATCACGCGCTGGAAGAACAGGTCCACGAGGCCGGAGCGGGGGTCGTCGGGATCGCGCGGCTTCATCAGCCCCGCCGCGACGAGCTGCGCCGGCTCGATCCCCTCCGCCTTCAGCTCCGCCGCCAGCGCCCCCCGCCCCTCCCCGGCCCAGCCGAGGCCGAAGCGGGCGATGGTTTCCTCCGTGAGGCCGCGGCGGCGCAGGTAGTCGAGCGCGGCGCGCCCTTCGGGCAGGCGCAGGCGGCGGCGGAAGGCGGCCTCGGCGGCGGCGAGCACGGCATGGAGATCGCGCGCCCGCGCCTCCCGCGCCGCCGCCTCGCGCGAGGGCTTCGGCACCTCGATCCCCGCCTCGGCGGCGAGGCGCTCCACCGCCTCGGGGAAGGAGGCGCCCTCGGCGCGCATGACGAAGCTGATCGCGTCGCCATGGGCGCCGCAGCCGAAGCAGTGGAAATGGTCGTCGTAGACGTAGAAGCTCGGCGTCTTCTCGTTGTGGAAGGGGCAGCAGCCCTTCCACTGCCGCCCGTTGCGCACGAGGCGCACCTTCCGCCCGATCAGCGCCGGCAGCGGCGTGCGGGCGCGCAGCTCGTCGAGGAAGGCGGGAGGCAGGGCCATGCGAGGGGAAGTCTAGCGCCTGCCGCGCCCCCCGCCAGGGGCGGCCCGCAAAAGAAGGGAGAAACCGCGGGTTCAGCCGCCGAGCGCCTCCTTCACCAGCGGCCCCGCCCGGGAGAGGTCCATGCTCGCCGCGTGCCTGGCCCGCAGCAGGGCCATCACCTTGCCCATCTCCTTCACCCCGCTCGCCCCGGATTCGGCGATCGCGGCGCGGATCGCCTCCCGCATCGCCGCCTCGTCCATCTGCCGCGGCAGGAAGGATTCGATGACGCGGATCTCCGCCTCCTCCTTCTCCGCGAGTTCGGGGCGGTTGCCCTGGCGGTAGAGCTCGGCGCTCTCCCGCCGCGACTTCACCATGCCCCGCAGCATGGTGGCGATCTGCTCGTCCGGCACCCTTTCCACGCCCGAGGGGCGGGCGGCGATGTCGGTCTCCTTCAGCTTCGCCATGATCATGCGGATGGTGGAGGTGCGGGCGGCATCGCCCGCCTTCATCGCCGCCTTCATCTCCTCGCTGAGGCGGCTGCGCAGGTCCTCGGCCATCATGCGGTCTCCTTCCTGCCCTTCTCTATAGGGCGCCCCCGTGGGCGGCGCACGGGGCCGCGGACGGGAAACGCTTTCCGGACCCATCAGGCGGCTTGTATTGGGAAATATTTTCCCACATAGTGGGGCCATGCGGACGGTCGAGGACATCATCGCCCTGCTCGGCGGCCCGGAGGCCGCGGCGCAGCGCTGCGGCATCGGCACCGAGGCGGTGCGCAAATGGCGCCAGGCCCGCGCCATCCCGCCGAGGCACTGGCCGGCGATCCTCGCCGCCACCGGCCTCTCCCTCTCCGACCTTCCCGGCGCCCCCGTTGCGGAGACCCCTGCCCCCATGGCCCATCCGGACAGCCCCCCCGACGGCACGGCCCCCACCCGCGCACCCGACGGCGCGACCGCCTGCCTCGTGCTCGGCGACGGCACGGTGCTCTGGGGGGTGGGGTTCGGCGCCCACGCCACCACGGTGGGGGAGGTCTGCTTCAACACCGGCATGACCGGCTACCAGGAGACGCTGACCGACCCCTCCTATGCCGGGCAGATCATCACCTTCACCTTCCCGCACATCGGCAATGTCGGCGCCAACCCCGAGGACATCGAGGCGACGACGCCGGCCGCCCGCGGCCTCGTGGTCCGGCAGGACCTGACCGAGCCCTCCAACTGGCGCGCCACCCGCCACCTCGACGACTGGCTGAAATCCCATGGCGTCCCCGGCATCGCCGGGGTAGACACCCGCGCGCTGACCGCCCGCATCCGCGACGGCGGTCCGCCCAACGGCGTGCTCTGCTTCCCCCCGGACCGGCGCTTCGACATCGGGGCGCTGCGGGCCCGGGCCGCTGCCTGGCCCGGCCTCGAGGGCATGGACCTCGCCCGCGAGGTCTCCTGCCGCCAGTCCTACCGCTGGGACGAGACGGAATGGGCCTGGCCGCAGGGCTACGGCCGCCAAGCCGCGCCGCGGCACAGGGTGGTCGCCGTGGATTACGGCGCCAAGCGCAACATCCTGCGCTGCCTCGCCTCCGCCGGCCTCGACGTCACCGTGGTGCCGGCGACCGCGACGGCGGAGGAGATCCTGCGCCACGCGCCCGACGGCGTGTTCCTCTCGAACGGTCCCGGCGACCCGGCCGCCACCGCCGAATACGCCGTGCCCGCCATCCGCGGCGTGCTGGAGAAGCGGGTGCCGCTGTTCGGCATCTGCCTCGGCCACCAGCTCCTCGCCCTGGCGCTCGGGGCCAGGACCTACAAGCTCGACCGCGGGCATCGCGGCGCCAACCAGCCGGTGAAGGACCTCGCCACCGGCCGGGTCGAGATCACCAGCCAGAATCACGGCTTCGCGGTGGATGAGAAGACGCTGCCCGCGGGCGTGCGGGCGACGCATGTCTCGCTGTTCGACGGCTCGAACGAGGGGCTGGCCTGCGAGGACCTGCCGGCCTTCTCCGTGCAGTACCATCCGGAGGCCGCGCCGGGCCCTTCCGACAGCCGCCACCTGTTCCACCGCTTCGTGGAGCTGATCGAGAAGCACAAGGGAGGATAGCGGGCATGTTCGACCTCACCGGCCGCGTCGGCCTCGTCACCGGCGGCAATGGCGGAATCGGCCTCGGCCTCGCGCGTGGCCTGGCCAGGGCGGGCGCCGCCGTGATGGTCGCCGGCCGCGACGCCGCGAAGAACGCGGCCGCCGTCGCCGAGCTCCGCGCCCTCGGCGCCGAGGCGGAGGCGGTGATGGTGGACGTCACCTCCGCCGACAGCGTCGCCGCCATGGTGGCGCGCACGGTGGAGCGCTTCGGCCGGCTCGACATCCTGGTCAACAATGCCGGCACCAACATCCGCAACCGGCCCGAGGTCTACCGGCCGGAGGACTGGCACACGGTGCTCGCCACCAACCTGACCAGCACCATGCTGGCGAGCCAGGCGGCCTGGCCGCACCTGAAGGGAGGCGGGCACGGGCGCGTCATCAACAACGGCTCCATGCTCTCGATCTTCGGCCTGCCCCTGCACGCCGCCTACGGCGCCTCGAAGGGCGGGGTGGTGCAGCTCACGAAGTCGCTCGCCGTCGCCTGGGCGGCGGACGGCATCACCGTGAACTGCATCCTGCCCGGCTGGATCGACACGGAGCTGACGCGCAAGGCGCGGCGCGACATGCCGGCGCTGCACGACAACGTGCTGGCCCGCACGCCGAAGGGCCGCTGGGGCGACCCGGCGGATTTCGAGGGCATCGCCGCCTTCCTCGCCTCCGATGCCGCCGCCTTCATCACCGGCGTCGCGATCCCGGTGGACGGCGGCTTCTCGATCCAGGGCTGAGCGGAAGCGCCATGCCCTCCGCGGAGACGCTGCTGGTCTTCGCCGCCCTCTCGCTCGGCCTTGCGCTGACGCCGGGGCCGAACATGCTCTACCTCGTCTCGCGCGCGCTGGCGCAGGGCACGGGGATGGTGTCGCTGCTCGGCTGCCAGGCGGGATCGCTCGCCATCATGCTGGCGGCCGCGGCGGGCATCACCGCGGCGCTGCTGGCGATCCCGCACGCCTGGGACGTGCTGCGCCTGGCCGGCGCCGCCTACCTCGCCTTCCTCGCCTGGCAGTGCCTGCGCCCGGGCGGGCGGCCGCTCTTCGCCCCGCGGCCGCTGCCGCGCGAGCCGGCCGCGCGGCTGTTCGGCATCGGCCTCGCCACCGCGGCGCTGAACCCGAAGGTGGCGCCGTTCTACATGGCGGCGCTGCCGCCCTTCCTCGACCCGGTCCGCGGCGACGTGTTCCTGCAGGGGATGGTGCTCGGCGCGGTGCAGATCGGCGTCGCCGTCCTGTTCGACGCGCTGCTCGTGCTCGGCGCCGCGGGCGTGGCGCGCTTCCTCGGCGCGCGGCCCGGCTGGATGGCCGCCCAGCGCTGGCTGCTCGGCGGCGCGCTGGCGCTGCTCGCGGCGAGGCTCGCGGCCGAAAGCCGCCCCTGACCCCCACCCTTCCGCCGCCCGACACGGACGATCCCCATGCCCAAGCGCACCGACCTCCGCTCCATCCTCATCATCGGCGCCGGCCCGATCGTCATCGGCCAGGCCTGCGAGTTCGACTATTCCGGCGCCCAGGCCTGCAAGGCGCTGCGCGCCGAGGGCTACCGCGTCATCCTGGTGAACTCCAACCCGGCGACGATCATGACCGACCCGGGCCTCGCGGACGCCACCTACATCGAGCCGATCACGCCCGAGATCGTCGAGAAGATCATCGCCAGGGAACGGCCTGACGCGCTGCTGCCGACCATGGGCGGGCAGACGGCGCTGAACACGGCGATGAAGCTCGCCGCCTCCGGCGCGCTGGAGAAGCACGGCTGCGAGCTGATCGGCGCGAAGGCCGAGGTGATCGACAAGGCCGAGGACCGGCAGAAATTCCGCGACGCCATGGCGAGGATCGGCATCGAGAGCCCGCGCAGCGCCATCGCCCACTCGATGGCGGAGGCCTGGGCGGCGCTCGACCTGGTGAAGCTCCCCTGCGTCATCCGCCCCTCCTTCACCCTCGGCGGCACGGGCGGCGGCATCGCCTACAACCGCGAGGAGTTCGAGCAGATCGTCTCCGCCGGCCTCGCCGCCTCCATGACCACCGAGGTGCTGATCGAGGAGAGCGTGCTGGGGTGGAAGGAGTTCGAGATGGAGGTGGTCCGCGACCGCGCGGACAACTGCATCATCGTCTGCTCCATCGAGAACCTGGACCCGATGGGGGTGCACACCGGCGATTCCGTCACCGTGGCGCCGGCGCTGACGCTGACGGACAAGGAGTACCAGCGCATGCGCGACGCCTCCATCGCCTGCCTGCGCGAGATCGGGGTGGACACCGGCGGGTCGAACGTGCAGTTCGCCATCAACCCCGCCGATGGGCGCATGGTGATCATCGAGATGAACCCGCGCGTCTCGCGCAGTTCGGCCCTCGCCTCGAAGGCCACCGGCTTTCCCATCGCCAAGGTCGCGGCCAAGCTCGCCGTCGGCTACACGCTGGACGAGCTGAAGAACGACATCACCCGCGTGACGCCGGCGAGCTTCGAGCCCACCATCGACTACGTGGTGGTGAAGATCCCCCGCTTCACCTTCGAGAAATTCCCCGGCACGCCGGCGACGCTGACCACCTCCATGAAGTCGGTCGGCGAGGCGATGGCGATCGGCCGCAGCTTCGCCGAGGCCCTGCAGAAGGGGCTGCGCAGCCTGGAGACCGGCCTCTCCGGCCTCGACGAGATCCCCGCCCCCGGCGACGGCAGCGCCGAGGCCTTCCACGCCGCGCTGGCGACGCCACAGCCCGACCGGGTACTGATGGCGGCGCAGGCGATGCGCGCCGGCGTCTCGCTCGAGGAGATCCACGAGGCATGCCGGTTCGATCCGTGGTTCCTGCGCGAGATCCGCCGCATCGTCCGCGCCGAGCAGGAGGTGAAGGCGCAGGGCCTGCCGCAGTCGGCTGCCGCGCTGCGCCGCCTCAAGGCCCTCGGCTTCTCCGACCGGCGCCTCGCCCAGCTCACCGGCGCGCGGGAGGCGGAGGTGGCGGCGCTGCGTGCCCGCCTCGGCGTGCAGCCCGTCTACAAGCGCATCGACACCTGCGCGGCCGAGTTCGCCTCCGAGACCCCCTACATGTACTCGACCTACGAGGGCGGGTTCGGCGCCCCGGAGTGCGAAAGCCGTCCCACGGAGCGGCGGAAGGTCGTCATCCTCGGCGGCGGGCCAAACCGCATCGGCCAGGGCATCGAGTTCGACTACTGCTGCGTGCACGCCGCCTACGCGCTGAAGGAGGCCGGGTTCGAGACCGTCATGGTCAACTGCAACCCGGAGACGGTCTCGACCGACTACGACACCTCCGACCGCCTCTACTTCGAACCGCTGACGGCCGAGGACGTGATCGCGCTGATCCGCAAGGAGCAGGAGAGGGGCGAGCTGCTCGGCTGCATCGTGCAGTACGGCGGCCAGACGCCGCTCAAGCTCTCCCAGGCGCTGCACCGGGCCGGCATCCCGATCCTCGGCACCTCGGCCGAGGCGATCGACATCGCCGAGGACCGCGAGCGCTTCCAGCAGCTCCTGCGCGGCCTCGGCCTGAAGCAGCCGCAGAACGGCACCGCGCGCAGCCTGGAGGAGGCGGTGGCGGAGGCCGAGCGCATCGGCTACCCGGTGGTGGTGCGCCCCTCCTACGTGCTTGGCGGCCGCGCCATGGAGATCGCGCACAACCGCGACCAGCTCCTGCGCTTCGGCCAGGAGGCGGTGCGCGTCTCGGGCGACAACCCGATCCTGATCGACCAGTATCTCGCCGACGCGATCGAGGTGGATGTGGACTGCATCGCGGACGGCACCGGTGCCGTCTACGTCGCCGGGGTGATGGAGCACATCGAGGAGGCGGGCATCCATTCCGGCGATTCCGCCTGCTCGCTGCCGCCCTACTCGCTGCCGCCCGCCATCGTCACCGAACTCAAGGCGGAGACGGAGGCGATGGCCCGCGCCCTGAAGGTGAAGGGCCTGATGAACGTGCAGTACGCGGTGAAGGATGGGGAGATCTTCGTGCTCGAGGTCAATCCCCGCGCCTCCCGCACCGTGCCCTTCGTCGCCAAGGCGACCGGCGTTCCGGTGGCGAAGATCGGCGCCCGGGTCATGGCCGGCGCGCGCCTCGCCGAGTTCGGCCTCGACGACGATGCGGTCTATCGCCACGTGGCGGTGAAGGAGGCGGTGTTCCCCTTCAGCCGCTTCCCGAACGTGGACGTGATCCTCGGCCCGGAGATGAAGTCCACCGGCGAGGTTATGGGCCTCGACGCCTCCTTCGAGCGCGCCTTCCTGAAGTCCCAGCTCGGCGCCGGGGTGAGGCTGCCGGAGGCCGGCACCGCCTTCATCTCGGTGAAGGACGCCGACAAGGCCGCCGCCGTGGTGCTGGCGCGGCGGCTGGTGGAGATGGGCTTCGCCGTCGCGGCGACGCGCGGCACCGCGGCGCGGCTGCGCGAGGCCGGGCTGCCCTGCCAGGTGGTGAACAAGGTGCTGGAGGGCCGCCCGCACTGCGTGGACGCCATCAAGTCGGGCGAGATCCAGCTCGTGATCAACACCACGGCCGGCGGGCAGTCGGTGACGGACAGCTTCGACATCCGCCGCTCCGCCCTCACCCACGGGGTGCCCCACTACACCACCATCGCGGGCGCCCGGGCGGCCGTGCACGCCATCGCGGCGCTGCGCGCCGGGACCCTTGATGTGGCTCCGCTCCAGGCCTATTTTGACCGATCATTCTGAAAAGCGCGGGGGTTGCCGGAACCGGCCCCCCGCCCTTGTCGTTTCCCCCGCCGCCATAATGGGCCCGCTGCCGGATCGGTGACGGGGGCAGTCGAGGATACGAAGGAAGGGTCTGCCGTGCAGAAGTTCCCCATGACCGCCGAGGGTCTGGCGAAGCTTGAGGAGGAGCTGAAGCAGCTCAAGACCGAGGAGCGCCCGGCCGTCATCCGCGCGATCGCGGAGGCCCGCGCGCATGGCGACCTTTCGGAAAATGCCGAGTACCACGCCGCGCGCGAGCGTCAGTCCTTCATCGAGGGCCGTATCGCCGAGCTCGAGGCCATCATTCCGGCCGCCGAGGTGATCGACGTCTCCCGGCTCTCCGGCGACCAGGTGAAGTTCGGCGCCCGCGTCACCATCCTCGACGAGGAGACCGAGGAGCAGAAGACCTACCGCATCGTCGGCGCGCACGAGGCCGACATGAAGGAAGGCTCCATCTCCATCTCCTCTCCGCTCGCCAAGGCGCTGATCGGGCGCAAGGTCGGCGACTCCGTCGAGGTGCCCGCCCCGGGCGGCGCGCGCGCCTACGAGATCACCGACGTCCGGTACGGCTAGCCCGCCGTGCCCCCCCGCGGACTCGCCCCGGCGCTCGCCGAGCCGCCGGCGGCCGCGCCTGTCACCCTCGCCGAGGTGCGGGCCGCCGCCGAGCGCATCCGCGGCGCCGTGCTGCGCACGCCGACGCTGTTCTCGGACGCCGTCTCGCGCGTCGCCGGCAGCAGGGTCTGGCTGAAGCTCGACAACCTGCAGCCGACCGGCGCCTTCAAGGAGCGCGGCGCCGCCAACCGCATCGCGCTGCTCACGCCGCGCGAGCGCGCGGCGGGCGTGATCGCCATGTCCGCAGGCAACCATGCCCAGGCGGTGGCGCGCCACGCGAGCCTCGCCGGCATCGCCGCCACCATCGTCATGCCCCGCTTCACCCCCGCCACCAAGGTGGTGCGTACGGAGGGCTGGGGCGCGCGCGTGGTGCTGCACGGCGAGACGCTGGCCGAGGCCGCGGCGCATGCGCACGAGCTCGCGCTGCGCGACGGCCTCACCTTCATCCATCCCTACGACGATCCGGGCGTGATCGCGGGCCAGGGCACGCTTGCCCTCGAGATGCTGGAGGACGCGCCGGAGACCGACACACTGGTCATCCCGGTCGGTGGCGGCGGCATGCTCGCCGGCTGCGCTGCCGCGGTGCGCGAGCTGCGCCCCGATGTCGCGATCTTCGGCGTGGAGGTGGAGGGCTATCCCGCCATGTGGCAGCGTCTGCACGGGCTGCCGGTGCAGGTGGGCGGCCCGACCATCGCCGAGGGCATCGCCGTGCGCGACATCGGCGAGGTGCCGATGGCGCTGATCCGCCGCCTCGGCATCGAGGTGCTGGTGGTGCCGGAACGCGCGGTGGAGCAGGCGATCGCCCTGCTCGCCGAGGGCGCCAAGGTGGTGGCGGAGGGCGCCGGCGCCGCCGGGCTCGCCGCCCTCCTCGCCTTTCCCGAGCGCTTCGCCGGCCGCGCTGTGGGCACGCCGGTGTGCGGCGGCAACATAGACGCGCGCATTTTGGCGAACGTGCTGCTGCGCCAGCTCCTGCGCGACGGGCGCATCCTGCGCCTGCACCTCTCCATTCCCGATCGCCCGGGCGTGCTGGCCGATATCGCGGCGCGCGTCGCCGCTGCCGGCGGCAACGTGATCGAGGTGAGCCACCAGCGCCTCTTCGCCGCGCCCTCGGTGCAGAGCGCCGAGCTCGAGCTGATGATCGAGGTGCGGGACGCCGCCCAGGGGGCGGCGATCATCGCGGCGCTGGAGGCGGGGGATTACGTGGTGCGGCGCGGCTGAGGGCCGGCCGCGCCGCCTGTCCTCCGCGGGTCGCGCGCGCCGTTGGCGGATCCGCCTGCCAGGGTCGCGCCTGGGGCGGAGCGCGGAGGGCTGGAGCCGCTTCCGCGGCTGCCTGGACGGAAACGGTCCTAGAACGCGATCGCCAGGGAGATGGATCCGAACTGGTGCGGCCTCGTCTGGCCGACGAATTCCTTGCTGCGCCAGTCATGGGTATAGCTGAGCCGGATGTTGCGCCAGAACACCGAGGCGCCGAGCTCCAGATCGCCCACGAAGGGGCGGTGATCCACCGAGGGGCTGTCCCGCCAGGTGTTGCCCGCGAGGAACACGTCACGCGCGACCGCACGTCCCCCGGCGCCGGCGAACAGATACCAGCCGAAGCCCTCGCCGATCGGCGCGGGCGCGTCGGCGATCGCGGGCCGGATGCGCGCCGGGCCGAAATCGCGCTCCAGCCCCTGGCCGATGCGCAGCCGCGCTCCCAGGGCGGCATAGATCTGCACGGTCCCCGCGGCCAGGGTCGCCGCCGGCAACGCGTCGATGCTCAGCCCCCCCGGCAGGGTCGCCATGCCGACCCGCCAGATCCGCTCCCAGCTCAGGTTCAGCGCGGGCTCGTCGCGCAGCTGGTATCCCCAGCCGCGGGCCTTCGGGTCGCCGAGGATGCGGTGCACGACATCCTGCGTGCCCCTCGCCAGCGCGCTCGGGCCGATCACGCCCGCCTGCACCGAGAAGCGGTCGAGGTGGTGCTGCGTGCGCCGATCGAGGCTGAGTTCGAGGAACAGGTGGCCGGCATAGGGACGGTCGCGCGGGTCGGGCAGGCGCGCCCGCTTGTTCACCGGGGTGAACATCGTCTGGCCCAGCGCCAGGCCCCACCGCGCCCTCGCCGGCCCGAACACGCCTTCCGCCTGCCGGTCCAGCCAGAGCAGGGGTGATGGCAGCCTCTCCTCCGCGGAGTGCCAGGAGAGGCGGAAGCCGTTCGTGTACCAGCGGTCCGTATCCCCGGCATAGGCATCGTTCTCGGTGATGATCCCGATGGTCTGGCGTGTGTCCGGCGACGGCAGGCCCTGCCCGGACGCGGCCACGGGCATCAGCGCGACGCCTGCCAGCAGAAAGGCGGCACGAAGGCACATCCTTTGTTTTCCCTGAATTCTTGGTAAAGAGGTAAAGAGGTCGGACCTTTCCCTCAGGCGAAAGGCCTCGCTTGCAAAATGGCACAGTCCGGATGGGTGGCCGAGTGGTTTAAGGCACCGGTCTTGAAAACCGGCGTAGGAGTCCTCCTACCGTGGGTTCGAATCCCACCCCATCCGCCACGGCGCTGCCGGAGGCTGCGGCAGCGCAGGCCCATCCGCCCGTTCAGCCATCGCCGGCGGCGGAAGCACGCCTGCCGCCCGGGGCGTGGGAGGCGCCCATTGCCGGGAAGGCCGCCTCCGCCCGGGCGGGCGGGCAGGTCCGGCCGGCCAGCAGCGCCGCGACGCGGTCGGCGATGTCGCCGGGCGAGGCCGGCTTGCGGCCGAGCGCGAAGGGGCCTCCCCCCGCCGCCTCGCCATGGACCAGCGCCGCGACATCGTTGACATAGCCGGTGAGCAGCAGGACCGGCAGGCCGGCATGGCGGCGCCGCGCCTCCCGGATCAGGGAGAGGCCGTCCACCCCGGGCATGGCGAGGTCGGTGACCAGGAGATCGAAGGGCGCGGTCCCGTCGAGGCGGTCCAGCGCCGTCGCCCCGCCTTCCGCCTCGACGACGTCGTAGCCCCGCTCGCGCAGGGCCGCGGCGAGAACCGTGCGCACCGCCGGCTCGTCATCGACCAGCAGGATGCGACAGGCGGTGGCGGGAGCGGCTGGAACCGCCTCGCCGAGGCCGGGCGCCTGCGCCACCTCCTCCGTCGCCTGCGGCAGCCAGAGGCTCACCTTCGTCCCCCGCCCCGGCGCGCTCTCGAGGGCGAGGGCGCCGCCGGACTGCTCGGCAAAGCCCTTGGCCATGGCCAGCCCGAGCCCCGTGCCCTTCCCCTGGGGCTTGGTGGTGAAGAAGGGCTCGGCCGCGCGCGCCAGCACCTCGGGCGCCATGCCCTCGCCCGTGTCGCTCACCATGATGCGGAGATAGGCGCCGGGCGCGAGGCCCGGCGGGACCTGACCCGCCTCGGCGCCGGCGATCTCCTCGGCGGCGACCGTCAGGGTCAGGGTTCCGCCGCGCGGCATGGCGTCGCGGGCATTGGCCGCCAGGTTGACGAGGACCGCTTCGAGCTGCCCGCGATCGGCCTGCAGCGGCGGCACTCCGGGAGGCACCTCGGCCTCGACCCTGATGGTCCCGCCGAGCGTGTGCGCCAGCACCTCGCGCAGCCCGAGGAGGAGTTCCGCCGTGTCCACCGCCTCGGCGCGCAGCAGCGTGTCGCGCCGCGCGAAGGCAAGCAGGCGGCGGGCCACCGATGCCCCCCGCTCCGCCGCCTCCACCACCAGCGTGGCGAACTTGACCACGGCCTCCGCATCCGTGGGCCGGCGCAGGATCATGCGGGCGCCGCCCAGCACGGCCTGCAGCACGTTGTTGAAGTCGTGCGCGACGCCGCCGGCGAGCTGGCCCAGCGCCTCCATCTTCTGCGCCTGGCGGAGGCGGTCCTCGGTCTCGGCCAGCCGCGCCTCCTGCCGCAGCCGGTCGGTGACGTCGCGCCCGTATTTCAGGGCGCCGATCCGGCGGCCGTCGCGGTCGCGCAACACGCTGAAGCGGAACTCGTAGCGTGGCGTCTCCGGCGCCTCCGGGCCGAAGGGCTCGATGACGCTGAACTCCTCCCCGGACAGGGCCCGCCTCCAGAGCGCCTCGATCCTCGCGCGCTGGGGCTGCGGCAGGAGGGAAAGCATCCCGGGCAGGCTGTCCCCGACCCCGGGGCGGATGCCGTAGCCGCGCTCGAGCGCCTGCGCGCAGGCGCGGTTGATGGCCATGAAGCGCCCCTCGAGGTCGAGCGCGCAGATCGCCGCATCGGTGGTCTCGAAGATGTCGGCCCAGACCTTGCGCTCGGCCAGCGCCTCGCCGACGCGACGCTCCAGCGCCTGCTTGTCCTGCCGCAGCACCTCCTCGGCGCGCCGGCGCTCGGTGACGTCGAGGGAGACGCCCGCCAGCTCCCGCCCCGCCGCCCCGAGGCGGCGGCCTCGCATCTGCACCCAGCGTTCCGGCCCGGACCCGGCGAGGCGGAACTCGATCTCGCACTCCCCGCCCCCGTCGAGGGCGGCGCGCAGGCGGGCCCGGTCCTGCGGATGCGCCGCGCCGAGCAGGTCGTCGAGCCGGAGATCGGAGGTCGGCGCCAGCCCCGTGTGCCGGCGGAACACGGCGCAGGCCCTGAGCACGCCCGAGGCCGGCTCGATCTGCCAGGAGCCGAGGCCCACCGCATTGGCCGCGAGGTGGAAGCGCGTCTCGCTCTCGCGCAGCGCCGCCTCGGCGCGGCGCCGCTCGTCATGCGCGCGCCGCTCGGCCAGCACGCGGTGGACCGCGACGGGCAGGCGGCCAAGGCGGTGCTTCACGACGTAGTCGGCGGCGCCGTCCTTCATCGCCTCCACCGCCGCCTCCTCCCCGAGCGCGCCGGAGACGAAGATGAAGGGCGTGCGCGGCGCCGCCCGCCGCGCCATGGCCAGCGCCTCCAGCCCGTCGAAGCCCGGCAGCGAGTGGTCGGCGAGAATGACATCGTACCCGCCCCGGGCCAGCGCGGCGGCGAGGTCCTCGCGCGTGTCCACCCGCTCGATCTCCGCCACGATCCCCGCGGCGGCCAGCACCTCGGCGACCAGCTCGGCGTCGATCGCACTGTCCTCGAGGTGCAGGATCCGGCAGGGCTCCATGCGCGCCTGCGCGTCCGCGGCGGGGGGGGAAGCGCTCACGGCGCCGGCAGGCTTTCCTGCTGCGGCGGCGCCTCGTTCAGCACCGCCCAGAACACGCCGAGGTCGCGCACCGCCTCCAGGAACTCTCGGTAGCCCACCGGCTTCACCACGAAGGCGTTGACGCCGAGATTGTAGCTCCGCACCAGGTCCTGCTCCTCGCGGGAGGAGGTGAGCATCACCACGGGCAGGGTGCGGGTGTCCGGGTCCTTGCGGATCCGCTCCAGCACCTCGAGCCCGTCGAGCTTCGGCAGCTTGATGTCGAGCAGCACCACCACGGGCAGGCTGCGCCGGGCGCCGACCTCCGAATTGCCGCGCCGGGACAGGTAGTCGAGCGCCTCCACGCCGTCGCGCACCACCACCACCTCGTTGGCGAGGCGGCTCTTCTCGAAGGCCACGAGGGTCAGCTCGATGTCCTTGGGATTGTCCTCGACCAGGAGGATGGGCTTCAGGTCCGGCGGCATGTCTCTCTCCCAAGGCGCCCCCACGCGCCTGCCCGCGAAAGGTGGTGGGGACCTCCGGCACGGCAGGAAGCCGGCGGCCCGAGGCGGACCGGGCGGAGCCGGCTCACTGCCCGGCCTCCCCATCCTCGCCCTCCTGCGCCTCCGCCTCCTCCCTGCGCGGCAGGGTGAAGAAGAAGGTCGCTCCCCGGTCCGGCTCGCCCCTGGCCCATACTCGCCCGCCATGACGCTCCACGATGCGGCGCACATTGGCGAGGCCGATGCCGATCCCCTCGAATTCCTCCATGCGGTGCAGGCGCTGGAACACGCCGAACAGCTTGCCGGCATAGGCCATGTCGAAGCCGGTGCCGTTGTCCTGGACCGAGAAGAGGAATTCCCTCTCGCCAAGCTCGCAGCCCACCGCGATTACCGCCTCGTCCCGCCCCCGGGTGTACTTCACCGCGTTGGACAGCAGGTTCTGGAACACCTGGCGCAGCATCACGGGATCGCCCCGCACCATCGGCAGCGCCCCCACCCGCCAGGTGACGCGCCGTTCCCCGATGTCCTGGGCAAGGCTGCGGATCACCTCGGCCACCAGGACCTCCGTGTCCACCATCGCCCGGTTCAGCCTGGCGCGCCCCATCTGGGAGAAGGCCAGGAGGGCGTCAACCAGCGCGCCGGCATTCTCCGCCGCCTCGGTGATGGTGGCGAGGAAGCGTCGCCCCTTCTCGGACAGCTTGTTCCCCTCCAGCTCCCGCAGCAGCTCGGCGAAGCCGATGATGTGACGGAACGGCGCGCGCAGATCGTGCGAGACCGAGTAGGAGAAGGCGGTCAGCTCCTCATTGATGCGTTCCAGGCGATCGGTCAACGCCGCGCGCTCCTCGGCGTGGCGCAGCACGATGCGCAGGATGGCGGAGCGCAGGTCGCGCGCCGCCTCGATCTCGGCCGCGGACCAGGGCGCCGCCCGCCGGCGCACCGTCTCCTTCCAGATCTCGAAGGACCGCCGGGGGTGCAGCCGGTCGGGGGCGGGCGCGGCCGGCTTGCGCGGATCCCCGCCCCAGGAGACGGTGCGCACGAGCTCCGGCCGGAACCACATCACGTAGCTCGGGTGCAGGCGCGAGACGGGCACCGCCAGCAACCCGCTCGCCCGGTCCGCGATCTCCGCCATCTCCGGCAGTTCGGCGGCGAGGTGGATGGTGTGGAACACCTCCTCCACGCCCCGCTCCGACAGCCAGGCGGCGATGCGCCGCACCGCCGCCTCCGGCGGCGCGCGCCCGACGAGGATGCAGCCCTCCATGGTCAGCACCGCCGCGCCGGTAGCGCCGGCGAGGCCGAGGAGATCGGCCGGTACCGCGGCGAGCCCCTCGGGGAAGCGTGCGCTCATCGCCATGCGGGCGAGCAGCCGCCCCTCCAGCCCCTTCAGCCGCGAGCGCGCCTCCGCATGGGCCGTCGCCTCCTCCGCCGCCACGCGCACCGACAGCATCTGCCCGATCAGGTCGCAGGCATTGCGCAGCGCGAAGGGCACGCGCCGCGGCGCCGCGTGATGGCAGGACAGCAGCCCCCAGAGCCGGTCCTCGCGCAGCAGCGAGATGGACATGGAGGCCGGGGTACCCATGTTGCGCATGTATTCCAGATGCACGGGCGAGACGCTGCGCAGCGTGGCGAAGGTGAGATCGAGCGGCGGCGCCTCCGCCCTCGCGGCGAGGATCGGCACCGGCGCGTAGTCCATGTCGGCGATCAGGCGCTGCGGATTGAGCTCATAGAGCCGGCGGGCCGGCGCCGGGATGTCCGAGGCCGGAAAGCGAAGGCCAAGATAGGAGGGAAGCCGGTCGTTGCGGTCCTCGGCCACCACCACGCCATCCCAGTTCGGCTCGAAGCGGTAGGCGAGGACACGGTCGAAGCCGGTCAGCCGCCGCACCTCGGCCGCGGCCACGGCCGTCAGCTCCTCGATCGAGATGGCCCGCCGCAGGCGGTCGAAGGCGTCGCGGATGGCAGGGTAGAGCGCCTCGGGCGCCACGCCGCCTGCCTGCGAGTCTTCGGGCATGGTCTCGAGTTCCAGCACCACGAAGCCGTCGGGCGAGCGGTGGGCGATCGCCTGGAACGCCTCGCCCGAGGCGCCGCACAAGGGGCCGAGCTGCCGCGCCACGCCGGGGTTGGGCAGCGCCCGCAGCGCCGCCTCGAAGGTCGGTGCCGCCTCCGCGGCAAACAGCTCCGCAAAGCGCCGGCCGAAGGCCTGGGCCGGATCGCGGCCGAGCACCGGCCCCGCAGCCGCGCTGGCATGAGCGAGGCGGAGCTCCCGCGGCTCGAAGGCCAACAGATGGCCATGCGGCTGGATGCTGCCGGGGATGTGGATCGGCTCGCGGTCGCAGGCGGCGAAAGGGTCCTCCGCGTGCACGGTCATGCAGCGGCTCCCGCCTCCGCCAGGGGTGCTGCGACCTGCTCCACGAAGAGGGCGAACACCGCCCGGGCGCGGGGCAGCAGCGCCGCTTCCTCCTTGGGCGCGAGCGGCGTCTCCTCCAGCGCTTCCAGGAAGAGGCGCCACATCCGCCCGCGCTCCTCCCCATAGGGGTCGAGGAAGCGACCACCCCGCTCCCTGCGCAACCCGAGATCGCCCAGGCGGCGAGCCAGGACCGCCCCACCCAGGGTGGCGCCCTCCAGCACGTAGAGCGTGCCCAGCACATCCCCCGCGCGCCAGCCGGCAAGGCCGGGAAAGGGGCGCGGGAGCGGGGCCGGCGGCGGGCCGCCCAGCGCGCGCAGATCGGCCGCGATCAGGGAGGCCTTGCGCCGCCTCGGCCAGTCGGGCAGCAGCGCCTCGGCGCCTGCCGCCTCCAGCGCGCCTTCCAGCGCCGCCTGCAAGGGAGCGATCCGCCGCAGATAGCGGCGGTAGCCGTCGAGGGAAGCGAAGCACCCCGCCGAGTCGAGCAGATGGTCGAGGCGGCGATGGGCCTCGGCGGTGCCCGCCCGCAGGCGGCCGCGCCGCGGCTGCCACGGAGGCGTCCGAGGGATCGGCGGCCGCATCAGGATCCGTGCTGGCATGGCATCCGGAAATGCTGCCGCTTCATCGCTGCACCGCCTCGATACTCGCGCGGGCCGGTTCTTGCGCACATGCGCTTGTCCAGACCAATCAGCAAGTTGTCAACCCGACGCGCCTCCTCGCGGGCAACCCCTCGGCGCGGAGATGGGAGCGGCGGCGATGCGCGCCAGAGGGGGGCCGGAGCGAGGCCGCCTTTCCCGAAGCGGAAGCGGCGCCGCCCGCCGGGCTCCCGATGCCGCGGGGTGACAGGCCGGATGGCGCACCCCACCTGAAGCCCTTGCCGGAGCAGTGCCCGAGGCCCCCATGAGCTGGCAGCCCGCCGAGGACCCCGAATGCCCCTCTACCCCGCCCCGGGGCGTGGAGCTGGTGATCCTGCCGCGCGCCCATGACGTGGGCGGCTTCGAGGTGCGGCGCGCCCTGCCGGCGCGGGAGCGGCAGATGGTCGGCCCCTTCATCTTCTTCGACCAGATGGGGCCGGGCGAGTTCCTCACCGGCCGTGGCCTCGACGTGCGGCCGCACCCGCATATCGGCCTCGCCACCGTCACCTACCTGTTCGAGGGCGAGATCCTGCACCGCGACAGCCTCGGCACCGCCCAGCCGATCCGCCCCGGCGACGTCAACTGGATGACGGCGGGGCGCGGCATCGTCCATTCCGAGCGGACCGACCAGGCGAAGCGGGACCGCATCAACCGCCTGTTCGGCATTCAGAGCTGGGTGGCGCTGCCGCGGCCGGCGGAGGAGACGGCGCCCGCCTTCGCCCACCACGCCGCCGCCGCGCTGCCGGTGGCGGAGGAGGGCGGCCTGCGCCTGCGCCTGATCGCCGGGGAGGCATGGGGGCTGCGCGCCCCGGTCGCCGTCTCCTCGCCGCTGTTCTACGCCGACGCGGCGCTCGCGCCCGGCGCTGCCCTGCCCCTTCCCGAAGGCCACGAGGAGCGCGCGGCCTACATCGTGCAAGGAGAGGCGGAGGTCGCGGGCACCGTCTTCGCGTCAGGGCGGATGCTGCTGTTCCGCGCTGGCGATGCGCTGGCGCTGCGGGCCGGCCCGCAGGGGGCGCGCCTGCTGCTGCTCGGCGGCGCGGCGATGGACGGGCCGCGCTACCTCTTCTGGAACTTCGTCGCCTCCTCCCCCGAGCGGATCGAGCAGGCGAAGGCGGACTGGCGGGAGGGGCGGTTCGGCAAGGTGCCGGGCGACGAGGCGGAGTTCATCCCCCTGCCCGAGGGGCGCACGACGCAGCGCGCGGAGGGCCGGCATGTCGGCGAGGGCTCGCCCACGAGCTGAGGCGGCGCGCCGGGCCGGCCCCCTCCCGGCCGGCCCGGCGCTTTCCCCTGCCCCCTACTCGGCCGCGATCGCCGGCACCCGCGGCAGGGCGGCCGCGCCGGCCAAGGCGCGATAGAGCGCGACGTAGTCCTCCGCCATCCGGCGCGCGGTGAAGCGCTCCTCGAAGCGGCGGCGGATGGCCCCGCGCGAGAGCGCCGGCAGGCGCCGCACCGCCGCCACGGCGGCGTCCACATCGTCCACCACGAAGCCGGTCAGCCCGTCCTCGACCACCTCCGGCACGGAGCCGCGGTTGAAGGCGATGACGGGCGTGCCACAGGCCATCGCCTCGATCATCACCAGCCCGAAGGGCTCGGGCCAGTCGATCGGGAACAGCAGGGCCTGCGCGCCGGACAGGAACGCCGCCTTCTCGGCGTCGCCGATCTCGCCGATGAACTCGACATGGCCCTGCGCCATCAGCGGCCGGATGCGCTCCTCGAAATAGTCGCGGTCCACGCGGTCCACCTTCGCCGCGACCCGGATCGGCAGGCCGGCGCGCGCCGCGATCTCAATCGCGCGGTCCACCCGCTTCTCCGGGGCGATGCGGCCGAGGAAGGCGAGGTAGGAGGGGCTGGCGCCGGGGTGCGGCGCGAGCAGCCGCTCCGGCAGGCCGTGGTGGATGGTGCGCGCCCAGTTCGCCCAGGGCATCGGCGCCCGCTGGGCATCCGAGATGGAGACGAGCGGCGCCCGCGCATGGGCGCGGTAGAGCGGCCAGAGCTCCGGCAGGTCCAGCCGCCCGTGCAGGGTGGTGAGGAAGGGCGTGGGCTGGCGGCCGAACAGGGAGAAGGGCCAGTAGTCGAGGTGGAAGTGCAGCACGTCGAACTCGGCGGCGCGGCGGAACACCTGCTCCAGCATCAGGAAGTGCGGCGCCATGGCGTCGCGCACGCCGGGATCGAGGCGCAACGCGCGCGGGCACATCGCCTCGAGCCGGGCGGAAGTCACCGAATCGCCGCTGGCGAACAGCGTCACGTCATGCCCGAGGGCAACGAGCTCCTCGGTGAGGAAGGAGACGATCCGCTCCGTGCCGCCGTAGAGCAGCGGAGGGACAGCCTCGGTGAGTGGCGCAATCTGCGCGATGCGCATCGGCAATCTCCAGCCCGTGTTGAAGGATTTCGTGATCGGAAACCGTGATACGCCTTGATCGTGCGGGAAGAACGCCACGATTTCGTCGAGAAGATGGCGTTTCGTCCGGGCGAACACGCGGCAGGGCGCGATCACGCGCCTTTGCACCCAACCGAACCGACGGTGTCTGGATGAACGCTATCGTCAGCGATTGCCCCATCGCGCTGCCCAGGCCGACGCAGCGGGCCCGTCCGGAGCCCGTCCGCTGCCCGCGCCGCCCGCTGGGATTCCTGCTGCACTACGTGCGCCGACGCGCCGTGGCCCATGCGGTGGTGTTCGCCGCGGTGCTCGCCGCCGTCGCCTGCTCGGTCGGCACGCATTACGCGGTGAAGAACCTCGTCGACACGCTCGGCGCCGGGCCGGGCGCGGCGGCCTGGGCCGCCTTCGCCCTGCTCGCCCTGGTGCTGGCGGCGGACAACCTGCTCTGGCGGATCGGCGGCTGGGTGGCGGCGGGCGCCTTCCCGGCCGTGACCGCGGACATGCGCGCCGACCTGTTCCGTCACCTCGGCGGCCACGCGCCGGCCTATTTCGCCAGGCGCTCGCCCGGCGTGCTGGCCAGCCGCGTCACCGCCACGGCCAACGCCTCCTACATCACGCTGCACAATTTCACCTGGCACACCCTGCCGCCGGCGGTCGCGGTGGCCTTCGCCATCGCGCTGCTCGCCAGCGTGGATCCGGCCATGGCCGCCGCCCTGATCGTCCTCGCGCTGCTGCTCGGCCTCCTCATCGCCCGGCTGGCGCGGCGTGGCCAGCCGCTGCACACCGCCTATGCCGAGCGCGCCGCCGCCGTGGATGGCGAGATCGTGGACGTGGTGCAGAACATCAGCCTGGTGCGCGCCTTCTCGGCCTTCGGACGGGAACAGCAGCGGTTCCAGCGCGTCGTCGCGAACGAGGTCGCGAGCCGCCAGCGCAGCCTGCGCTACCTCGAGAAGCTCCGCCTCGTGCACGCGGTGACCACGGCGGTGCTGACGGCGGCGCTGCTCGCCTGGGCGATCTGGCTGTGGGAGCAGGGGCGCGCCACCACGGGCGACATCGTGCTGGTCTGCTCGCTCGGCTTCACCATCCTGCATGCCAGCCGCGACCTCGCCCTCGCCCTTGTGGACCTGACGCAGCACATGGCCCGCCTGGCGGAGGCGCTGGCGACGCTGCTCGCCCCGCACGAGATGCCGGACGCGCCGGATGCCCGCCCCTTTCGGCCCCAGGGCGGCAGGGTGGAGTTCCAGCGCGTCTCCTTCGCCTATCCCGGCAGCCGCTCGGTGCTGCGCGGCCTCGACCTCGCCATCCGGCCGGGCGAGCGGGTCGGGCTGGTCGGGCGCTCGGGGGCGGGGAAGTCCACCGTGCTGGCCCTGCTGCAGCGCTTCGCGGCGCCGCAGTCGGGCCGCATCCTGCTCGACGGGCAGGACATCGCCGCCATGACGCAGGAGAGCCTGGCCGGGGCGATCGCGGTGGTGGCGCAGGACGCGCCGCTGCTGCACCGCTCGATCATGGAGAACATCCGCTACGGCCGCCCGGACGCCACGGATGAGGAGGTGCTGGCGGTGGCCGAGGCCGCCTGCTGCCGCGACTTCATCGAGGCCCTGCCGCAGGGCTTCGACACCGTCGTCGGCGACCGCGGCGCCATGCTCTCGGGCGGGCAGCGCCAGCGCATCGCCATCGCCCGCGCGCTCCTCAAGGATGCCCCGATCCTGGTGCTGGACGAGGCGACCAGCGCGCTCGACAGCGAATCCGAGGCGGCGGTGCAGCGGGCGCTCGACCGCCTGATGCGCGGCCGCACCGTCATCGCCGTCGCCCATCGGCTGGCCACGCTCAGCGGCTTCGACCGCATCCTGGTGATGCAGGACGGGCGGGTGGTGGATGAGGGGGCGCCCGGGCTGCTGGCCCGGCGCCCGGGGCCCTACCGCGACCTGCTGGAACGCCAGGCGGCGCCGCTGAGGGAGGCCGCCTGAGCCGCGGCCGGCGCCAGGATCGGCGCGGCGGGCAGCACGCCGCCCGCCCGCCCGCCGCCGGCCAGCGCCAGCGACGCCGGCAGCGCGATGGCGCAGAGCAGCGCCATCGCCCAGAACCCCCCGGCGCCGAACTGGCCGTAGAGCGGCCCGGCGGCGAGGGTGAGCACCGCCCCGGCCAGGCCGGGGCCGAGCGAGGCCTGCACCCCGAAGGCCGTGGAGCTGAGGCGCTCGGGCACGTTCTCGGCCAGCAGCCGCATGGTCGCCAGGTGCAGCGCCGCGAAGGTGAAGCCGTGCAGCGGCTGGATCAGGAACTGCGCCGGCAGCCAGGCGGTGTTGGCCATCACCACCCAGCGGATGACGCCGGCGGCGGCGCAGACCGCCGCCAGCCCGCCCGGCCCCAGGCGCGCCAGGAGCGGCCGGCCGAGCAGGAAGAACATCACCACCTCGGAGGCGACCGCGACCGACCAGAGCAGGCCGATCATTTCCGGCGCAATGCCGGCCTCCATCCAGCGCAGGGTGGCGAAGGCGCCGTAGAGGGCGTGGCTGCCCTGCACCAGCCCGGTCACCAGCAGCAGGCGGCGGAACAGGGGCATGGCGAGCAGGGTGCGGAACGCGCCGGGCTCGGCATCCGGCCGCCGTGGCCGCGGCAGGGCCGGCAGCGCACCGCCCGGACGCGGCAGGAGGGCGACCGCGAGGCCGGCCAGCAGGAGCAGGCCGGCATTGGCCCAGACGACGGACACCAGGCCGAACCCGGCCACCAGCGGCCCCGCCGCCATGGCGCCCAGGATGAAGGCGGCGGAGCCGAAACCGCGGATCAGGCCGTAGTCGAAGCCGCGGCGCGATCCGCCGCCCGGGCCTGCGCTGGCCACCGCCGCGCGGGAGGCGAGGGAATCGGCCAGAGGGTTGATCGGCGCCAGCGCCATGGAAACCAGCACGCTCACGATCAGCAGCGCCACGAAGCTGCCCGCCAGGGCGAAGCCGCAGCCGATCAGCCCCGCCGCCAGGATCGCGCCGGCCAGCACCGCCCGGGGCACGCCCAGCCGGTCCGCCATCGAGGCGGCGATGGGAGCCGAGACGAGCCGCGCCGCAGTGCCGGCCGCCAGCAGCAGGCCGATCCCCTCCGGCGAGATGCCGCGCTCGGACAGAAGAGCGGGCAGGAACGGCCCCTCGATGCCATAGGCGGCGAAGAGGAGGACATAGACCAGCAGGAAGCGCGGCAGAGGCGCCTCGCGCAGCGCGTCGCCCCAGCCCCCCGCGCGGGTGCCGCCCCGATCGTTTCCGATCCGGCCGGACTCCGCGCAATTCCCCCTGTTGCGCCCAAAGGCGCATCCCAAACGCGACATAAGCCTCCCCTATTGCCTACCGCCGCGCGAATATTGTGGCCACATCGTGGCACGCTGGGCGGCTTTATGGCAACGGGCGAGGCCGAAGCCGGTTGCCGGGGGTTGCCCTGCGGCAACACCCTCGGGGCAGGCAGAGCGTGGCCATGAAAAATGCCGGCCGCGGGGAGCGGCCGGCACGATATCGAAGCCGGAGCGAGCGTTCAGTGGCGGGCCGTGGCCGGAAGGATCTCGCCGCTTGGCTGCGGCGTGGAGAAGGTGCTGTCGGCGAAGGCCTCCTCCCAGGTGCCGGTCGTCGAGGCGCGGGAATACTCCGTGGCCCGGTTCTCGAAGAAGTTGGTGTGCTCGATGGCGTTGAGCATCTCGTCAAGCCAGGGCAGCGGGTTCTTCTCGATGTGGTAGAGGGGTTCGAGGCCGAGCTGCTGCAGCCGCCGGTCGGCAATAAAACGAATGTAGCGCTTGGTCTGCGGCGCATCGAGCCCCTCCACCCCGCCGAGCTCGAAGGCGAGGTCGATGAAGGCGTCCTCGTGCTCCACGATGGTGGCGCAGATCCCGGTGATCTCGCGGCGCAGCGCCTCGGTCCAGATCTCTGGGTTCTCTTGCACGAAGGTGCGGAACAGGCGAATGACGGAGAGGCAGTGCAGCGTCTCGTCCCGCACCGACCAGGAGACGATCTGGCCCATCCCCTTCATCTTGTTGAAGCGCGGGAAATTCATGAGGATGGCGAAGGAGGCGAAGAGCTGCAGCCCCTCGGTGAAGGCGCCGAAGGCGGCCAGGGTTTTGGCGATCTCCTCCTTGCTGTCCACCGAGAAGGACTGCATGTAGTCGTACTTGTCCTTCATCTCCTTGTACTTGAGGAAGGCCTGGTACTCCACCTCCGGCATGCCCACGGTGTCAAGCAGGTGCGAATAGGCGGCGATGTGCACCGTCTCGATGTTGGAGAAGGCCGAGAGCATCATCAGCACTTCGGTCGGCTTGAACACCTGGGCGTAGTGCCGCATGTAGCAGTTGTTCACCTCGACATCCGCCTGGGTGAAGAAGCGGAAGATCTGCGTCAGCAGGTTCCGCTCGGCGGGGGTAAGGTTCTTCTGCCAGTCCTTCACATCGTCGGCGAGCGGCACCTCCTCCGGCAGCCAGTGCAGGCGCTGCTGCGTCAGCCAGGCGTCATAGGCCCAGGGGTAGCGGAAGGGCTTGTAGACCGGGTTGGCGGTGAGGAGGTCGAGGCGCGCCGGGTGCTCCTCGGGCGGGTGGTGTCCGTCGGCCATGATGCGGGTCATCCTGGGTGATGCGTGGTGCGGGGGCGAGTCCCGGCCTGCCTACTGGCAGGCCAGGCATTCCTCGTAATCCGTGGGCCCCGCCTTCGCGCGCGGCGGCGCCAGCGGCAGCGAGGGCTGCGCCGGCTCCTCCGCCGCCGCGAGGCCGAGGCTTGGCTGCACCGCCACCTTCTCGCTGATCGCGTCGGCGCGCTGGATGGAGAGGCTGCGGCAGTAGTAGAGCGACTTCACGCCGCGCTTCCAGGCCATCATGTGGATCTGGTGCAGGTCGCGCTTGTGCACGTTGGCGGGCAGGAACAGGTTCACCGACTGGCTCTGGCAGATGTAGGTCGCACGGTCGGCGGCGTGCTCGACCACCCAGCGCTGGTCCAGCTCGAAGGCGGTCTTGAAGGTGGCCTTCTCCTGCTCCGTCAGGAAGTCGAGGTGCTGCACGGAGCCCTTGTTGACCGTGATCGAGGTCCAGGTCTCCTCGTCGTCGCGCCCGTGCCTCGCCAGCACCTTCTTCAGGTACGGGTTGCGCACGATGTAGCTGCCGGACAGCGTCTTGTGGTTGTAGACATTGGCCGCGATCGGCTCGATGCCGGGCGAGGCGCCGCCGCAGATGATGGAGATGGAGGCGGTAGGCGCGATCGCCATCTTGTTCGAGAAGCGTTCCATGAAGCCGTATTCGGCGGCGTCGGGGCAGGGGCCGCGTTCCTCGGCGAGAAGGCGGCTCGCCGCGTCGGCCTGCTCGCGGATGTGCCTGAACATCCGCCTGTTCCAGACCTTGGCGATCACGCTCTCGAAGGGCACGTTCTGGCTCTGCAGGAAGCTGTGGAAGCCCATCACGCCGAGGCCGACGCTGCGCTCCCGCATCGCGCTGTACTTGGCCCGCGCCATGGAATCCGGCGCGGTGTCGATGAACTCCTGCAGCACGTTGTCGAGGAAGCGCATCACGTCGGGAATGAAGCGCGGGTCGTCCTTCCACTCGAACCAGGTCTCAAGGTTCAGGGAGGAGAGGCAGCACACCGCCGTCCGCTCCCGCCCGTGATGGTCCACCCCGGTCGGCAGCGTGATCTCCGAGCAGAGGTTGGAGGTCTTCACCTCCAGCCCGGCCAGCTTGTGATGCTCCGGCCGGGCGCGGTTCACGTGGTCGGAGAAGATCAGGTAGGGCTCGCCGGTCTCGATCCGCGCCGTCAGGATGCGGATCCAGAGCGCGCGCGCCGGGATCCTGCGCACGATGGCGCCGTCCTTCGGCGAGGTCAGCGGCCATTCCTCATCCGCCTCGACCGCGCGCATGAAGGCGTCCGGCACCAGGATGCCGTGGTGCAGGTTCAGCGCCTTGCGGTTGGGATCGCCACCGGTGGGGCGGCGGATCTCGATGAACTCCTCGATCTCCGGATGGCTGACGGGCAGGTACACGGCGGCCGAGCCGCGGCGCAGCGAGCCCTGGCTGATGGCCAGCGTCAGGCTGTCCATCACCCGGATGAAGGGCACGACGCCGGAGGTCTTGCCGTTCTGCCCGACCTTCTCGCCGATCGAGCGCAGGTTGCCCCAGTAGGAGCCGATGCCCCCGCCCTTCGCCGCCAGCCAGACATTCTCGTTCCACAGGCCGACGATGCCCTCGAGGCTGTCCGTGGCCTCGTTGAGGAAGCAGGAGATGGGCAGGCCGCGCGTGGTGCCGCCGTTCGAGAGCACCGGCGTCGCCGGCATGAACCACAGGCGGGAGATGTAGTCGTAGATCCGCTGCGCATGCGCCGCGTCGTCGCCGAAGGCGGAGGCGACGCGCGCGAACAGGTCCTGATAGCTCTCCCCCGGCATCAGATAGCGGTCGGCCAGCGTCGCCTTGCCGAAATCCGTCAGCAGGGCATCCCGCGTCCGGTCCACCTGGACCCGGTGATGCCCTTCCAGCTGCACCGCGTCGAACACGGCCACTTCCCTTCCGATGGCGCGGGCCGGAGCATGCATCGCGGACATCCTCATACAATATCTTGGCGTCTGGCGCCTATCCTAACACCATATAGGGTAGAGGGTTGCGGGGATTCGCAAGGAGGGAAGCGGCACGCTTCAGCCATGTTCGCGCTGCGTTCAGGATGGTGGGCAAACTCCTTTCCGGGCGTTGCCAGGCGGCCACACCCGGCGGCGGGGAGGGTGCCATGAGATCATCGCCTGCGGGTTTGGATCCCCGTATGTCTCCGCCTGTCACGGCACGATTCGGCTTCGCCCGGCGCCTCCCCAAAGCCCCTGCGGATCGCGATGCCGCGCGAAGACCTGCCCCGCGGCGCATCCTATGATGCGAACCTCGGATGCCGGCCGCGTGACCGCCCTCCATCCGCGCGGAACGCGGCGGCGCCGCGCAGGCCAGCCCACCCCGTCGCCTCCCCGGAGCATGTTCCGTCCGCTCCGGCTCATGGAAGATGCTCCGGCTCGTTGATGGCGCGAGTATCTTCACCCGTTCAGGAGAGGCCACCCGAACGGGACCGCTCTAGGAGATCGTCATGGAGCTGGAGCAGCGCGTCGTCGCCCACTACAGCCGCGGCAACCTGCTGGCCGCGATGCTGGAGGCGGTCCGCGCCGCCGGCGGAGATCCCGACCATCCGAGCGAGGAGGCGCTCGCCGAACTCGGCGAGTTCCATACCCGCGGCCGCGAGGCGACGGCGGAGCTCGGGCGCGCCCTGGCCCTCGCGCCGGGCGAATCGGTGCTGGATGTCGGCAGCGGCATCGGGGGACCGTCGCGGCACCTGGCACGGGCGCATGGCTGCCATATCACCGGCATCGACCTGACGGAGGAATACTGCCGCACGGCCACGGCGCTGGCCGAGCGCCTCGGCCTCGCCGACCGGGTCGCCTACCGGCACGGCTCGGCCCTCGCCATGCCCTTCGCCGACGCCTCCTTCGACGCCGCCTACACGCAGCACGTGGCGATGAACATCGCCGACAAGCCGCGCCTCTACGCCGAGATCGCGCGGGTGCTGAAGCCCGGCGGGCGCTTCGGCCTCTACGACCTGCTGCAGGGTCCGGGCGGAGAGCCGCACTACCCCGTCCCCTGGGCGCGCGACGCGGCGACGAGCTTCCTGATCACGCCCGAGGCGCTGCGCGACCTGCTCGTTCAGGCCGGCTTCGCGATCCTCTCCTGGCGCGACACCGGCGCCGAGGTGCGCGCCTGGCTCGACGAGCTGCGCGCGCATCAGCGGCGCGGGGAGGCCGTCGCCTCGCCGCTCCCCGTGCTGTTCGGCGCGGACTTCCCGAACATTGCCCGCAACCTCGCGCGCAACCTGGAAGAGGGCCGCGTGGTGCCGGCCGAGGTCATCTGCCGCCGGGGCTGAGCCGCCTCCTCACTGCGGCGGCACGCCGGCGCGTCCGCGCGGCGCGGCGCCGCCCCGGCGCGCCGGCACCTCCTCGGCGCGGCGGGCGGCCCGGCGGGCGTCGCGCTCCTGCCAGGCGCGCACATCCGCCCAGATGTCGCCCGGCTCCGGCCGCAGCGGCTCGAAGCCGCGCTCGGGCAGGCGAAGTTGCGGGGTGGAGGGCCGGGTCTGCGCCTCGGCCGCTCCCGGCAGCAGCGGCGCGCCGCACAGGAGGGCGGCGATGGCCAGGACCGCTCCTCTTCCTCCACGCGCATCCCGGATCCGCGGCATGGTCCCCTTCCCTCCTTCGCACCCCGCGCGCGCGGCCTGATGCCCCCGCGAATGCGGGTTCAGCCCCGGCGCTCGCGCACGCCGCACCAGTCGGCGATGAAGGCGGCGATCGCCAGCGTGGTCCGGCGCAGGTGATCGAGGTCGGTGTGCTCGTCGAAGGCGTGCGCCCCCTCCCCCCTCGGCCCGTAGCAGAGGCCGGGGATGCCGAAATAGAGGCCGTAGAAGCGCGTGTCGTTCACCGCCGTGGTGCGGCGCTCCTCCATCGGGGCACCGAAGACCTGGGCGTGGGCGGCGGCGAGCACCCGCTCCGCCTCGCTGCCCGGCTCCAGCACGTAGCCGTCGGCGAGGAAGCCGTGCCACTGCACCTCAGGCGGGTTGTTGGCGAGGAAGTGGTCGCTCCGCGCCGCTGCCGCCACCGCCTGCTCCACCCCGCGCCGCGCCTCGGCGACATCGGTGCCGGGCAGCAGGCCGAGGCGGCAGTCCACCTCGCACCAGGCGGGGGTGGAGCTGGCCCAGTCGCCGCCGCGAATGATGCCGGGGTTGAACTTGATCGGGTCGGGGATGTCCCGGTACCAGGGGTGCTCGCGCGCCGCGCGGTTCAGCGCCCTGGTGTGCTCCTGCAATGCCTGGATGAGGTGGTAGGCGGAGAGGATGGCGTTCGATCCGCTCTGCGCCACCGCCACATGCACCGGCACGCCACGCACGCGCAGACGGAACCACAGCGTGCCGGTGTGGCAGCGGGTGATGGTGCCGCCCGTGGGCT
Source organism: Crenalkalicoccus roseus (assembly GCF_004761865.1). Taxonomy (GTDB): domain Bacteria; phylum Pseudomonadota; class Alphaproteobacteria; order Acetobacterales; family Acetobacteraceae; genus Crenalkalicoccus; species Crenalkalicoccus roseus. The sequence continues at coordinate 90,317 of NZ_SJDM01000006.1, forward strand.
CCGGGATCAGCGCCGCGTCGGCGCGGTAGCCGCGCAGCAGCGTGGCCAGCGCGCCGTTGCCGGTGCTCTCCTCCTCCGTCACGGTCTGCAGGTGCACGTCGGCCGCCGGCTCCAGGCCGGCGCTGCGCAGCGCGTCCAGCGCATAGACCATGGCCGCGACACCCGACTTCATGTCGTGCGCGCCGCGCCCGTACATCCAGCCGTCGCGGATGACAGCGGCATAGGGCGGGTGGGTCCACATCTCGGCGGGGCCCTCCGGCACCACGTCGATGTGGCCCTGCAGGATCAGGCTGCGGCCGGCGGGGTTCTCCGCCCGCTGCGTGGCGACCACCTGCACGGAGCGCGCCGGCTCGGCCCCGACCATCGGGCTCGCCTTGGGATGATCGGCGAGCGGCACGTCGGCGAGGGTGAAGCGGTCCACCGCGTAGCCGCGCGCGGCGAATTGGCGCGCCAGCCAGTCCTGCAGCGGCGCCTCATTGCCGCGGGTGGAGGGGAAGCGGACGAGATCGGCGAGGAAGGCGGTCTCGGCGTCGAAATTCGCGTCCACCGCGGCGGCGAGCCGGGCGAGCAGGGCAGCGTCGGGCATCCGGGAGCGTCCTGGAAGGGCGTGGCGCGGGCCAAGGCTGGCGCCACGCCGCCGGCGCCGTCAAGCGCGGCGCCGGCGGCCCGCCGGTTCAGTTCACCGGCCTGGCGTAGATCGCGCTGGTATGGTTGTAGGGCGAGGGATCGTAGGTGACGCGGTCGCGCCGCCCGGCCCAGGAATTCTTCAGGTAGATGATCGGCAGCACGCCCTTGTCCTCGAGCAGCGCGCGCGCCGCCTGCTGCGTCAGCTCCCTGCGGCGCTCCTCGTCCATCGTCACCAGCGCCTTCGCCAGCGGCTCGTCCATCGCGGGGTTGGAATAGCGCTGGCGGTTGAACGGCCCGTAGCCCAGCTCCGGGTTGCGCGTCATCACCACCTGGCGCATCGGGTTGATGGTGAGGACGCTGCTGAAATAGGTCATGAACAGCGAGAAGTCGCGGTTGGTGGCGCGGGTGAACAGCGTCGCCGGCGGCAGGGTCTGCACCTGGGTCTCGACTCCAATGCGGGTGAAGGCCTGGGCGATCGCCTGCAGGAGGCTCTGGTCCGAGGGGAAGAAGCCGTTCGGCCCGTGAATGGTGAGGCGGAAGCCGTCCGGATAGCCGGCCTCGGCCAGCAGGGCGCGGGCCCGGGCCGGGTCGTGCGGCAGCGGCGGCAGGTTCTCCAGGCGGTGCTCGGCCTGCGGCGCGGCGAACTGATCAGCCGGGCTGGCGAGGCCCGAATAGAGCCGCTCCGCGATCACCTGGCGCGGAATTGCAAGGGACAGCGCCTCGCGCACCCGCCGGTCGGCGAGCGGGTTGCGGTCGAGCGGCCGCCCCTGCTTGTCGGCTACGAAGGGCGAGGTCTCCCGCATCGAATCCGGGAACAGGTAGACGAAGGTGACGCTGTCGATGGTGAACAGCGTGAAGCGCGGATCGCGCTGGATCATCGCCACGTCCTGCACCGGGACATAGTCGATCAGGTCCACCTCGCCGGCGAGCAGCGCCGCGGTGCGCGCCCCGGCCTGCGGGATGTAGCGGTAGATCACGCGGTCCCAGGGCTCGGCCGGGCCCCAGTACTCCTCGTTGCGCACCAGCTCCAGCCGCTCGTTGTGGGCGAAGGAGGCGAAGCGGTAGGGGCCGGTGCCGATGGCGAGCCTGCCGCTGTTGAAGTCGGGGGTGCTGGGGTTCTCCCCATGCACGCGGCGGGACAGGATGACCGGCCCCGTCAGGTCGAAATGCATCAGCGGGTTCGGCTCCCGCGTGCGGATGATGATGGTCTCAGCGTCCTTGATCTCGATGGCGCTGATGGTGCGCACGTTGGGGGTGAACAGGGCGGGGCTGTTCGGCACGGTTGGCACGCGTGCGAAGGTGTAGGCCACGTCGTCGGGCTCGAAGGGCGTGCCGTCGTGGAAGCGCACGCCCTGGCGCAGCTTCACCTCCCAGGTCAGGTCGTCGATCAGCCGGATGCTGGTGGCCAGCGCCGGCTCCTTCTCCGCCCTGTTGTTCAGCATGAACAAGGATTCGAAGATCTGCCCGCGCAGCACCATGTTGTTGTTGGTGGTATTGTGGTAGTGCGGGTCGATCGCGCTCGGCGGCGTCTGCGCGCCGATGGTGAGGGTGCGCTGTGCCCCGGCGGGCGTGGCCAGGGCAAGGGCGAAGGCGGCCGCCAGGGCGGTCGCGCGCGGCATCCGGGTCATCCATCCTCCCGTCTGTGGCCGGTCTTCGGGCCGGGTTCGGTGCCGCAAACCTCCCGTGCCGCGGCGCTGCCGTCAAGCGCTTCAGAGGCCAGCAGACGGAAAGAACCTTCTCTTGCCGCTTGGATTCACTCCCACTCGATCGTGCCGGGAGGCTTGGAAGTGATATCGTAGGTCACGCGGTTGATGCCGCGCACCTCGTTGACGATGCGGTTCGCCACCCGCGTCAGGAATGCCATGTCGAAGGGGTAGACGTCGGCGGTCATGCCGTCGGTGCTGGTCACGGCGCGCAGCGCGCAGGCCTGGTCGTAGGTGCGCCCGTCGCCCATCACGCCGACGCTGCGCACCGGCAGCAGCACCGCGAAGGCCTGCCAGATGGCGTCGTAGAGCCCGGCGGCACGGATCTCCTCCAGGTAGATCGCGTCCACCTTGCGCAGCAGGTCGCACTTCTCCCGCGTCACCTCGCCCGGGATGCGGATGGCGAGGCCCGGTCCGGGGAAGGGATGGCGGCCGACGATCGCCTCCGGCAGCCCCAGCTCCCGCCCCAGCGCCCGCACCTCGTCCTTGAACAGCTCGCGCAGCGGCTCCACCAGCGCCATGCGCATGTGCGCGGGCAGGCCGCCCACGTTGTGGTGGCTCTTGATGGTCACGCTCGGCCCGCCGGTGGCCGAGACGCTCTCGATCACGTCCGGATACAGCGTGCCCTGTGCCAGGAAGTCGGCGCCGCCGAGCTTCGCCTGCTCCTCCTCGAACACCTCGATGAACAGGCGCCCGATGGTCTTGCGCTTCTCCTCCGGGTCGGTGACGCCGGAGAGCTGGCCGAGGAACAGCTCGGAGGCGTCGCGGTGCACCAGGCGGATGTTGAACCGGTCGCGGAAGGTGCGCACCACCTCCTCCGCCTCGCCCGCGCGCATCAGCCCGTGATCGACGAAGATGCAGGTGAGCTGCTCGCCCACCGCCTCGTGGATCAGCACCGCCGCGACCGAGGAATCCACCCCCCCCGAGAGGCCGCAGATGACCCTGCCCTTCCCCACCTGGGCGCGGATGCGCGCCACCGCCTCGGCGCGGAAGCCGGCCATGGTCCAGTCGCCGCGGCAGCCCGCCACCTTCAGCGCGAAATTGCGCAGCAGCGCCGCGCCGTGCGGGGTGTGCACCACCTCCGGGTGGAATTGCAGGCCGTAGAAGCGGCGGGCGTCGTCGGCGATGGCGGCGAAGGGCGCGCCCTCGGTCGCCGCCACCGGGCGGAAGCCGGGCGGCAGGGCGGTGACGCGGTCGCCATGGCTCATCCACACCTGCTCGCGCGCGCCCTTCTCCCACACCCCCTCGGTCAGGGCGCAGGTGCCGGTCACCTCCACGAAGGCGCGGCCGAACTCCCGGTGCTCGCTGCCCTCCACCTGGCCGCCGAGCTGGGCGCACATGGTCTGCTGGCCATAGCAGATGCCGAGCACCGGCACGCCGAGGGCGAACACCGCCTCCGGGGCGCGCGGGCTCGCCCCCTCGGTCACGCTGGCCGGCCCGCCGGAGAGCACGATGCCCTTCGGCGCGAAGGCACGGATGCGCGCCTCCGGGGCGGTATAGGGCCAGATCTCGCAATACACCCCGGCCTCGCGCAGGCGCCGGGCGATGAGCTGCGTCACCTGGCTGCCGAAGTCGAGGATCAGGATGCGGTCGTGCTGCGGCTGGGAGGCGGTCATGGCGCCTTCCAGCACGGCGGGGCCGCCCGACGCAAGCCGAGGGAGGCCGGCGCCCCCCTCAGCCCTCCTTCGCCGGCGCGGTCGCTGCCAGCAGGGTCTCGATCGGATCCCAGGCGTAGGCGATCTGCTCCAGGGGCTGGCCCGCAAAGCGGATGCTCTCCCGCGCCACCGGGCGGCCGCCCAGGCGCTGGTAGAACCAGCGGGTCGGGTTCGCCTCCAGCACCCACAGCATGGCGGAGCGGCACCCCACCGCCGCGAGGTGGGCCGCCATCGCCCGCATCAGCCGGCGGCCGACGCCGCGGTCGCGGTAGTCGTCCAACACGTAGATCGTCTCGATCTCGCCCTCCGCGAGGCCGGGGCGCCGCGCCCGCCCCCCGGAGGCGAAGCCGATCACCACCCCCCCCTCGCGCCATTCATGGCCCGGCGGCGCGTCGGCGCCGGAGGCGATGGCGACGAACACGGCATGGCCGTTGCGGCGGTCCGCCACCGCCTGCTCGTAGCCGGCGGCGTGGCGCATCACCGAAAGGTTGGCGAGGTAGTGGTCGGGCAGCACGCCGGCATAGGCGCTGCGCCAGGTCGCGACATGCACGGCGCCGATGGCGGCGGCATCGGATGGACGGGCGCGACGGATGGCGATCATGCGCGCGATCCCCCTTCCGCGGAGTCAGGCCCTGCGCCGCAGGACGGCGGCGAAGAAGCCGTCCGTGCCGTGCCGGGCGGGGCTGAGCACCAGATGCGCGCCCTCCGCCGGGGGCGGGCCGGACAGGCCCGCGGCCCGCCAGGCCTCGGCCAGCGGCACGGGCGCGTAATCGGGCCGCAGGGCGAGCAAGCCTTCCACCTGGGCCTCGTCCTCCTCGGGCAGCAGCGAGCAGGTAGCGTAGACCAACAGCCCGCCCGGCCGCACCAGATCCGCGGCCATGACGAGAATTTCACGCTGCTTTGTCAGCAGCTCACGAAGGTCCTCGGCGGTGGTGCGGATCCTCGCGTCGGGGTTGCGGCGCCAGGTGCCGCTGCCCGAGCAGGGGGCATCCACCAGCACACGGTCGAACTGACCGGCACGGCGCTTCGCCCATTTGTCGCCGGGCTGCAGGAGGTGGCGCTCCGCGTTGTCCACCCCCGCCCGGCGCAGGCGCCGGGCGGCGCCTTCGAGCCGCGGCGCGGAGACGTCGCAGGCGACGATGCGCCCCCGGTTGCCCATGCGCGCCGCCATGGCGAGCGTCTTCCCCCCCGCCCCGGCGCAGAGGTCGCAGACCCGCAGGCCGGGCCGGGGGTCGGCCAGCAGGGCGACGAGCTGGCTGCCCTCGTCCTGCACCTCGACAAGCCCCTCGCGGAACGCCCTCGTCCCGGTGATCGGGCGGCGGGCGGAGATGCGCAGCCCCCAGGGCGAGAGGGGCGTGGCCTCGGCGGTGATGCCCTCCGCCGCCAGGGCGGCGGCCGCGGCCTCGCGCGTCGTCTTCAGCGCGTTGACGCGGAGGTCGAGCGGCGCCGCCCGCTCCATGGCCGCCGCCTCCTCGGCCAGGCGCGCGCCGAACCGAGCGGTGAGGCCGGGCAGCGCCCAGCCCGGCAGGTTCAGCCGCACCGGCTCGGGCATGTCCGGGTGCAGCAGGGGCTGCCCGGCGAGGGCGCGCAGCGCCTCCCGCTCCGCCGCCGCGAGCGGGGCGGCGCCGTGCCCTTCCCCGGAGAAGGCCCCCCCGACCGCCGGCAGGGCGGCCCGCTCGACCAGCAGCATGTGCGCCGCCGCGAGCAGCCGCGGCGTCGGCCGGGCGCCGGCGCGGCGCAGCCACCAGTCGAGGCGCAGCCGCTGGCGCACCACGCCCCAGGCACGCTCCGACACCTCGCGGCGGTCCCCGGCGCCGGCATAGCGCCGGGCGCGGAAGAAGTCGTGCGCGATGGCGTCGGCCGGGCGGCGGGGATCGGCCTCCAGGGCGGCGAGCAGGTCGATGGCGGCGGCGAGCCGCGCCGCCGGGGTCATGCCGGAAGCGCCGGCCTGCGGGCGGGCACGCCCCTGGCCGGAGGGCGGCTTCGCGCGCAGACTGCGGGGGCCGAATTGTCGGAAGGAGGAGACGCCATGCGCAACCCCATGGAAATGACCGGGCGGACCGTGATCGTGACCGGTGCCGGACAGGGCATCGGCAAGGCGGTCAGCGAGCTGTTCCTCGATCTCGGCGCCAATGTCGTGCTGGTCGAGCGCAACCCGGAGACGCTGGAGGCGACCGCCGCCGCCATGGACCGCGACCGCGTCCTCCCCGTGCTCGGCAACGTCGCCGAGGAGGGCTTCGGCGAGGCCTGCGTGGCGCGGGCGGTGGAGCGCTTCGGCGCCGTCCATGGGCTGGTGAACAACGCCGGCATCACCCGCCCGGCGATGCTCGAGAAGATGACCATGCAGCAGTGGCAGGCGGTGATCGACGTCAACCTGACCGGCTGCTACCTGATGCTGCAGGCGGTGGGACGGCACATGCTGGAGCGGGCGCGGAAGGAGTTGCCGCAGCCCGTCGGCACCACCGGCGCCATCGTCAACATCGCCTCCACCGCCGGCAAGCGCGGCTCGATCGGGCAGGTGAACTACGCGGCCGCCAAGGCCGGGCTGTTCGGCATGACCATGACCGCGGCGCGGGAATGGGCGAAATACGGCATACGCTGCAACTCGGTCGGCTTCGGCACGGTGGTGACGCCGATGACGGAGACCATCCGCAGCGAACGCTTCGCCGCCCAGACGCTCGCCCGCATCCCCATGGGCCGCTATGCCGAGCCGCACGAGGTGGCGCCGCTGGTCTGCTTCCTGGTCTCCAACGCCGCCGTCTACATCACCGGCGAGAACATGACGGTCAGCGGCGGCTCGCACATGCAGCCCTAGCGGCTGATCCGCAGAGGCGGAAAAAGGCGGAGGCATGATCCGCCGGGGCGCGGGACGCCCCCCGGCCGTGGTCAGCGCCGGATCACCAGGAAGCGGAAGCCGTCCGCACCGCCCTGCCGGCGCATCCGCCGCACCCGCCACCACAGCGAGACGAAGGCGACCAGCCCCGCCACCAGCGCCACCGGCAGCAGCAGACCGACGAACAGCACGGCCAGCGCCGCCACCAGGAAGCCGCCCACCACGAGGGTGAGCAGCAGCGCCGCGGCGCCCACCCGGGCCAGCACCCGGTCCAGCCAAGTGGCCCGCAGCGGTGCGGGATCGCGGAACTCTCCCTCCGGCGTCATGTCGAGGACGGGCGGGGTCTCGGGGCGGCGCCTGCTCTGGTCCATGGGCCCGATGTCGCCCCTCTGGCGCCTCCATTCAAGCCTTCCCCGCCCGCGCCGACGGTCACTGGGCGCGCGGAATGCCGCCGATCCGTTCCGATTCCCGCCGCAGCGTGTCGAGGAGCTCGAACACGTCGGCGGTCGGCCGCTGGGTGAAGTCTCCTGCCTGGCGGCCGATCAGGGCCTGCCGCAGATCGGTCGGCATCATGTCCTGCAGCCGGTGCAGCAGCGGCGCCGGCGCCGCCAGGTAGAGGCCGGAGAGCTCCTTCCGCCGCAGCGCCTGGGTGAGGTCCTCGACGAGTTGGTGGAGGAAGTCGCGCTGGGCCTGGCCCTTGGGGGAGGCTTCGGGGGTCTCGGGCTCGATGCCGCTGCGCTGGCTGACGCCGGCCGAGGCGAAGACGCGGCCCGGCCGGTCCTCGCCGAGATCGGCGCTGCTCATGCGCGCCTCGGGCGCGTCCCATTCGCGGAGGACGTCGTAGCCGGGGCTGCCGATGCGCTGGACATAGGCGCGCGCGCGGCTGCCATTGGCGACGACGAACCAGCGATGCGGACCGGGCTCGGCCGGGGAGGGGCTGGGATCCTTGGCCATTCTCTGCCTCCTGATGCTCCGCGGGCCAACGTGCGGGACGCGGCCCCCGTTCAGGTGGGATCGCCAGGGCGCGGCGCGATGGCCGGGAACGGCGCCAATGCTGGCGCGGGCCGGCGGCACCGGCAAGGCGCCGCCGCGGCGTCATTCGGGCCGCACCAGCAGGGTGGTGCCCTCCACCCCCTCGACCCGCACCGGCACCGGCCCCTCCGGCACCCGCACCCCGCGCGGCAGCCGCGCCGGCCACTCGGAATCGCCGATGCGCACCCGCGGCCCACCTGCCGCGCCGGGCAGCAGCAGGCCGCTGCGGCCGACCAGGCCCGATTCCGGCGTGTTCACGGAGGTGGAGGGCCATTCCCGCCCCATCCGGAGCTGCAGGATCAGGCCGAGCCCGAAGGCGGCAAGGAACAGCACCAGGGTCTCGGCGAGGGCGAGCGGCACCAGCAGCAGCACGGCGCCGGTGGCGAGCGCCGCCAGCCCGACCCAGAACAGGAAGATGCCCGGCAGCGCCAGCTCCGCCACCAGGAGCAGGCAGCCGGCAAGGATCCAGATCAGCCCCGGCTCCATGGTCCTCCCTCCGGCGGCGGCGCCGGCGGCATGGCGGGCGAGGCCGGCCGCAGCAGCTCGAGCGCCGCAGCGACGCCGCCCGCGAGGCCCGACGCCTCCATCGGCACCACCACCAGCTTGTGCGCCGGGTTCGTCCCCAGCGCCTCGAACGCCTTCACGTAGCGGTCGGAGACGAAGTAGCGCAGCGCCGCCTCGCCGGTGCCGGAGGCGGCCTCCGCCACCATGCGGGTGGCCTCGGCCTCGGCCCGGGCCAGGCGCTCCCGCGCCTCGGCGTCGCGCATCGCGGCCTCCCGCCGGCCCTCGGCGGCGAGGATCAGCGCCGCCTTCTCCCCCTCGGCCCGGAGCAGGGTGGCACGGCGCTCGCGCTCGGCGGTCATCTGCAGGTTCATGGCGCGCACCAGGTTCTCCGGCGGCTCCACCCGGCGCAGCTCCACCCGGCTGACCTTCACCCCCCAGGGATCCGTCGCCCCGTCCAGGATCTGCAGCAGGGAGGAGTTGATCCGCTCCCGCCCGGAGAGCGCGGCGTCGAGCTCCATCTCCCCGATCACGGCGCGGATGTTGGTCATGGCAAGCGCGGTCAGCGCCTGCTCCAGGTTCTGCACCTGGTAGGCGGCGCGGGCGGGGTCCATGACCCGATAATAGACGATGCCGTCCACCGCGACCGTGGCGTTGTCCCTGGTGATCACCGCCTGCTCGGGGATGTCGAGCACCACCTCCTGCACGTTCATCCGCCGCCCCACCCGGTCGATGTAGGGGATGATCAGGTTCAGGCCCGGCTGCAGCAGGCGGGTGAAGGCGCCGAAGCGCTCCACCGTCCACACCTCGCCCTGCGGCACGGTGCGGATGCCCTGCCAGGCCGTGAACAGCACCACCAGCAGCAGGACGAGGAGGAGGATCTCGATTCCGGACATGACGGTCTCCCGCAGGGGCAGAACGAGCATAGCGCGGTGGCGGCGGCGGGCGGAGCGGCTTCCCGCCGGGCGGCGCTGCCTGTAGGCAGAGGGAAGCCTGCGGAGGGAGGGTTCGGCGATGCAAGGCCAGACGGCGCCGCTGACGGTGCGGCTCGACGGGCTTCGGGTGGCGATCACCGCCGGGGCGACCGGCATCGGCCGCGCCATGGCGGACGGCTTCGCGGCCTGCGGGGCCCGAGTCTTTCTCTGCGACGTGGACGAGGAGGCGCTGGCCGCCTGCCCCCACCCCGCCATGCGCGCCGACATGGAGGCGGTGGAGGCGTGCGAGGGCTTCGTGGACGCCGCCATCGCCCATCTCGGCGGCCTCGACGTGCTGGTGAACAACGCCGGCATCGCCGGGCCGACCGCGCGCGTCGAGGACGTGACGCCGGAGGCGCTGCAGCGTACCCTCAGGATAGACCTCGAGGCGATGTTCCACTGCGCCCGCCGCGCCGTGCCGGCGCTGCGCGCGGCGGGCGGGGGCAGCATCGTCAACCTCTCCTCCGCCGCGGGACGCTTCGGCTTCCCGCTGCGCAGCCCCTACGCCGCGGCGAAGTGGGGCGTGGTCGGCTTCACCAAGTCGCTGGCGATCGAGCTCGGGCCGGACCGCATCCGGGTGAACGCCATCCTGCCCGGACTGGTCGCGGGCGAGCGCATCCGCCGCGTGCTGGAGGCGAAGGCGCAGGCCAGCGGCCGCTCCTTCGCCGAGCAGGAGGCGGAGGCGCTCCGCAACGTCTCGCTGCGCTGCTACGTCACGCCCCAGGACATCGCCAACATGGCGCTCTACCTGTGCAGCCCCTTCGGCGCCACCATCAGCGGCCAGGCGCTGGCGGTGGACGGGGACATCCAGTCGCTGGCATAGGGGGAATCGGGCAATGCGGCCGCTCAACAGCCTCGATGAGCTTTCGGTCGGGCAGGAATTCGACTTCGGCGCCTTCACCATGGAGGAGGAGGCGATCCTGGACTTCGCGCGACGCTGGGACCCGCAGCCCTTCCACACCGACCCCGAGCGGGCGAGAAGCACGATCTTCGGCGGGCTGATCGCCAGCGGCCTGCACACCCAGGCGGCGATCTTCGGCCACATCATCCGCACCGGCTGGGTGGAGAAGGTCTCGCTCGGCGGCACGGAGCAGGTGGTGCGCTGGCTCGCCCCCGTCCGGCCGGGGGATGAGATCGCCGTCACCGCCCGGGTGGAGGAGGTGGCGCCGAGCCGCAGCAAGCCCGACCGCGGCGTGGCGAAGATCCGCTACACCGGCCGACGGACCGCCGACGGCGCGGTGGTGATCGAGATCCTCGGCACGCATTTCTTCAGGCGGTAGGCGCCTTCGCCCTGGCGAGGATGCCGGTGGTGGAGCGGCCGGGCAGCAGCTCGACCAGCAGCACCTCGCCCCCCGCCGCGCGCACGAGATCGGCGCCCACCACGCGGTCGGGCGTGTAGTCCGAGCCCTTCACCAGCAGGTCCGGCATCAGGGCGCGGATCAGCTCGAGCGGCGTGTCCTCCGCAAAGGGCACCACCGCGTCCACGGCGGCGAGCGCGGCGAGCACGGCGGCGCGGTCGGAGAGGGTGTTGATCGGACGCGAGGGCCCCTTCAGCCGCGCCACCGATTCGTCGGTGTTCAGCCCCACCACCAGCCGATCGCAGCGCCGCCGCGCGGCGCGCAGCAGCGCGACGTGGCCGGCGTGCAGGATGTCGAAGCAGCCGTTGGTGAAGCCGACGCGCAGGCCGTGCGCGCGCCACTCCCGCACCAGGCGCGCCGCCGCCGCGCGGTCAAGCAGCGCCTCGCCATTCGCGCCGGCGCCCGTGGCGTGCAGGGCGTGCGCCAGCTCCTCGGCGCTGACCGTGGCGGTGCCGAGCTTGCCCACCACGATGCCGGCCGCGACGTTGGCGATGCGCATCGCCTCCTCCAGCGGCCGCCCCGCGGCATGGGCGAGGGCGAGGGTGGCGATGACGGTGTCGCCGGCGCCGGAGACGTCGAACACCTCCCGCGCCTCGGCCGGAACGCTCGCCACCGATCCGTCGGCACGGACCAGGGTCATGCCCTTCTCGGCGCGGGTGCAGAGCAGGGCGCCGATGCCGGCAGCGGGCATGACGGCGCGGGCGGCGGCGGCGATCTCGGCCTCGGTCGCCGTGGGCAGCCGGGCGGCGCGGGCGAGCTCCCGCGCATTGGGCGTCAGCAGGTCGGCGCCGCGGTAGAGGGCGAAGTCGTCGCTCTTGGGGTCGGCCAGCACGGGGATGCCGCGCGCCCGCGCCGCGGCGATCGCCGCCTCGGCCACCGGGCGGGCCAGCACGCCCTTGGCGTAGTCGGAGAGGATGAGCGCAGCGCAGCCCCCGAGCGCGCCGCGGAGGGCGGCGAGCAGCGCCGCGGCCTCGGCGGCATCGGCGGGCGCCGCCTCCTCCTCGTCGAGCCGCGCCACCTGCTGGTTGCCGGCGATGACGCGCATCTTGCAGATGGTGCGCCGGCTGGCGCTCTCCGCCATGGCGTCGGTGAGGCGGGGATCGGCGGCGATCAGGGCGGCGAGCTCCGCCCCCGCGGCGTCCCGCCCGCGCAGGCCGACCAGCACCGCCTCCCCGCCGAGGGCGGAGATGTTGCGCGCGACGTTGCCCGCCCCGCCCGGCATGGCGCGGCTCTCGCGCAGGCGCACCACCGGCACCGGCGCCTCGGGTGAGATGCGCTCCACCTCCCCGTAGAGGAAGCGGTCGAGCATCACGTCGCCGAGGACCAGGATCCGCAGGCCGGAGAAGTCGAGCATGGGCGCGGCATAGCCCCTCGGGGCCGGGACGCGCAAACGGCGCGGAGGGCATCCCTCCGCGCCGTCCGGCCGGGGTGGCGCCTCAGGCGCTCTTCGCCATGATCTCGTCGGCGATGTTGCGCGGCACCGGGTCGTAGTGGTGGAACTGCATGGAGAAGGAGGCGCGGCCCTTGGTCATGCCCCGCAGGTTGGAGATGTAGCCGAACATCTCCTTCAGCGGCACGTGCGCCCGCACGATGACCGAGGTGCCGGCCATGTCCTGGCTCTGGATCACGCCGCGGCGGCGGTTGAGGTCGCCCACCACGTCGCCGACATGGTCGGAGGGGGTGGTGACCTCCACGTCCATGATCGGCTCCAGGATCACCGGGCTCGCCTTCTTCATGCCCTCCCGGAAGCAGGCCTTGGCGGCGATCTCGAAGGCCAGCGCCGAGCTGTCCACGTCGTGGTACTTGCCGTCCACCAGCGTGGCCTTGAAGTCCACGGTGGGGAAGCCGGCGAGCACGCCGGTGTCGGCCTGCATCCGGATGCCCTTCTCGACCGCCGGGATGTACTCCTTCGGCACCGAGCCGCCGACGACCTGGTTCTCGAACACGATGCCCGAGTTCCGCTCCAGCGGCTCGAACACGATCTTCACCTCGGCGTACTGGCCGGAACCGCCGGTCTGCTTCTTGTGGGTGTAGATCTCGGTGTGGCTGCGGGTGATGGTCTCGCGGTAGGCCACCTGCGGCGCGCCGATGTTGGCCTCGACGCCGTACTCCCGCTTCAGCCGGTCGATGATGATCTCGAGGTGCAGCTCGCCCATGCCGGAGAGGATGGTCTGCCCCGTCTCCTGGTCGGTGCGCAGGCGCAGCGAGGGGTCCTCGCCGGCGAGCTTCTGCAGCGCCAGGGTCATCTTCTCGATCGCGTCCTTGGTCCGGGGCTCGACTGAGATGTCGATCACCGGCACCGGGAAGGCCATGCGCTCCAGCACCACCGGATCGGAGGGATCGGCGAGGGTGTCGCCCGTGCCGGTGTCCTTCAGCCCGACGAAGGCGGCGATGTCGCCGGCATAGACCTCCTTGATCTCCTCGCGCTTGTCGGCGTGCATCTGGAAGATGCGGCCGATGCGCTCCTTGTGGCCCTTGGTGGTGTTCAGCACCTGGTCGCCCGAGCGCAGCACGCCCCGATAGACGCGCACGAAGGTCAGGTTGCCGTACTTGTCGTTGATGATCTTGAAGGCGAGCCCGGCGAAGGGACCGTCCTCGGTGACGGGGATGACACGCCGCTCGGCGCTCTCGTCCTGGCCCTCCTCGGGCGCGACCTTGATGCCCTCGATGTCCACCGGGGAGGGCAGGTAGTCCACCACCGCGTCGAGCAGCGGCTGCACGCCCTTGTTCTTGAAGGAGGAGCCGCACAGCACCGGCCGGAAGGCGCCCGAGATCGTGCCCTTCTTGATGCAGCGCTTCAGCGTCTCGACCGAGACGTCGCCCTTGTCGAAATACTCCTCCATCGCCGCGTCGTCCACGGAGAGCGCGGTGTCGAGCAGGAGCTGGCGGTACTCCGCCGCCTGGTCCCTGAGGTCCTCGGGGATCTCGGCCTCGTGGAACTTGGCGCCGAGCTCGTCGCCCTCCCAGACCAGCGCCTTCATGGTGACGAGGTCCACCACGCCCTTCAGCGTGTCCTCGATGCCGATCGGGATCTGCAGCGCGACCCAGGTGATGCCGAGCTTCTCGGTCAGCGTCGCGGCGGCGCGGAAGAAGTCCGCCCCCGTGCGGTCAAGCTTGTTGATGTAGATGATGCGCGGGACGTTGTAGCGGTCGGCGAGGCGCCAGTTGGTCTCGCTCTGCGGCTGCACGCCGGCCACGCCCTCGATGATGAACACCGCGCCGTCGAGGACGCGCAGGGACCGGTTCACCTCGATGTTGAAGTCGATGTGGCCCGGCGTGTCGATGATGTTGATCCGGTGCCCCTTCCACTCGGCGGTGACCGCGGCGGAGGTGATGGTGATGCCCCGCTCGCGCTCCTGCTCCATGTAGTCGGTGGTGGTGTTGCCCTCGTGCACCTCACCGATCTTGTGGGACTTGCCGGTGTAGTAGAGGATCCGCTCGGTGGTCGTGGTCTTCCCGGCGTCGATGTGCGCCGTGATGCCGATGTTGCGGATCTTTTCAAGCGGGGTCCGTGCCACGGTGGGCCTCCATACGCAAAAACGGGCCCGGCCGGGGGTTCCGCCCGCGCCGCCCGCACACTGGGTTCCTGAAGCTTGTCGCTGGTTCCGGGGGACAGATGCGCAATCCGGCCGGATTTTGCAAGTGCGAAGCCGCACGAGGGGGTTGCGCGGGGCGCATCGCGCCCCGGCCGCCGCCCCGCGGGCGGAGGGTCACCCCGTCAGGCGCGCCGCGATCCCGGCCACGTGCCGCCCCTGGAAACGGGCCAGCGTCCTTTCGTTCTCCGAGGGCTGCCGCTCCCCCTTCCCGCCCGCGATGGTCGTCGCGCCATAGGGCGTGCCGCCGGTGACCTCGTCCAGCCGGGTCAGCCCCTCGGCGCTGTAGGGCAGGCCGACCAGCACCATGCCGTGGTGGAACAGCATGGTGTGGATGGAGAGCAGCGTCGTCTCCTGCCCGCCATGCTGGCTCGCGGTGGAGGTGAAGGCGCTGCCCACCTTCCCGATCAGCGCGCCGCGCGCCCAGAGCCCGCCGGTCCGATCCCAGAACTGCGACATCTGCGCCGCCATCCGTCCGTAGCGCGTCGGGCAGCCTACGATGATCGCGTCGTAACGGTCCAGCTCATCCGGCTCCGCCACCGGGGCCGCCTGGTCGAGCTTCGCGCCCGCCTTCTCCAGCACCTCCCGCGGCGCGAGTTCGGGCACCCGCTTGACGACCGCCTCGGCGCCGGCCTCCCGCACCCCCGCCGCCACCTCCCTGGCCAGGGCCTCCACATGGCCGTACATGGAATAATACAGCACCAGAACGCGCGTCATCCGTCCGTCCGCCTCTCCTGCCGGTCCGCCGCCTCAGCGCGGCAGGCGCGCAGGCGTTCCCCGCCCCCCCTCAGCCGCCGGTGCCCCCGCGGGGCGGGGCGCCTCCGGAACCGGCCGAGGCGAGACGCGCGGCAAGGTCGTCATGGCCACCCTCCCGCGCATGGTCGGCGGCGGTCCGGCCGTCGCGGTCGCGCAGCGCCGGGTCGGCGCCGTGCCGCAGCAGCAGCGAGACCGCCTCCGCCTGGCCGGCGGCAGCCGCCTGCATCAGCGCCGTCGGCGGGCCGGCGGGATCGCCCTCCGGCCGGCGCGCCGCCCCGGCCTCGAGCAGCGCCTGCAGCACCTCCAGCCGGCCGGTCCGCGCCGCCAGCGCCAGGGGCGAGCTGCCATCGTCATGGGAAAGCCCCACGAGGCTCGGATCCTCCGCCAGCAGGCGCCGCACCGTCTGCGCCTCGCCGTGCTTCACCGCGTTGAGGAAGAGGTTCGCCCGCTCCGCCATCCCCGCTCTTCAGGCCGGTCGCGCCGGACCAACGCCCGGCGGCCTGCCCGGTTGTGCGCGCGGAGCCGGGCCGTGGACCGATTGATTTCGGTCGGGAACCCCCCGAAGAAGCGGGGCGGAACCAGGGGAGCGGGCGATGGACGAGGCGTCGAAGGCGGCGGCCGCGGTGAGCGAGCGGCGCCAGTGGGAGCGGCTGATGGCCATGGCGGCGATCGGCGGCTTCACCGATCCGGACGGGCATCGGGGCGTCAACCGTGCCTGCCTCACGCCGCTGGACCGCGAGGCGAGGCGGCTGCTGCTCTCCTGGGCCGCCCCGCTCGGGCTCGCCCCCTCGGTGGACGCGCTCGGCAACCTGTTCCTGCGGCTGGAGGGCACCGACCCCGCCCTCGCCCCGGTGCTGACCGGCAGCCACATGGACACCCAGCCCAATGGCGGCCGCTTCGACGGCATCTGGGGCGTGATCGCGGGGCTCGAGGCGGTGCAGGCGCTGCGCGAGGCCGGGGTGACGCCCCGCCGCCCGATCGAGATCGTCGCCTGGACCAACGAGGAGGGCGGCCGCTTCGCCCCCGGCTGCATGGGCAGCATGGCCTATGCCGGCTTCCGGCCCCGCGACGCCTGGGATGCGGTGACCGACCGGGAGGGCACCCGCTTCGCCGATGCGCTGCGCGAGCACCTGGCGGAGGAGGCCGACATCCCCCGCCGCCCCCTCGGGGTGGCGGAGGGCCCCGCCCCCTTCGCCTATGTCGAGGCGCATATCGAGCAGGGGCCGCGGCTGGAGGCGGAGGGGCACGACATCGGCGTCGTCACCGGCATCCAGGGCAGCCGCTGGTTCGTGGTGGAGGTCGCCGGCAAGACCGACCACGCCGGCACCGCGCCGCTGTCGCTGCGCCGCGACGCGGTGCAGGACATGCTGCGCGCCATCACGGCGCTGAACGCGCTGATGCACGACCCCGAGGACGTGCTGCGCTTCACCGTCGGCAGCGTCGAGGTCTCGCCCAACACCTCGAACAGCGTCGCCGCCCGGGCGCGCTTCACCATCGATTTCCGCCACCCGGACAATGCGGTGCTGCAGGCCCGCGGCGACGCCGTGCGCGGCGTGGTCCAGGCGGCGCTCCGCGCCTGCACCGCGGAGGTGACGGAGCGCTTCCACGCCACGCCGGTGGCGTTCCAGCCCCTGGTGCCGGAGGCGGTGGAACGCGCCGCCGCCGCCGAGGGGCTGCGCGCCCTGCGCATGCCCTCCGGCGCCTTCCACGACGCGCAATTCCTGGTGCCGGTCTGCCCGACGGGCATGATCTTCGTGCCCTGCCGCGGCGGCGTCTCCCACCACCCGAGCGAATACGCGGAGCCGGCGGCGCTGGCGGCGGGGGCGCGGGTGCTGGCCCGCACCCTGGCGGCGCTGGCGAACGGGTAGGCCCCGCCGGCGCCTCGGCCGGAGAGCGCCGGCGGCGAGCCGGCCCCCGCGGCCTTCGCGACGGATGGCGAGGCGGAGGCGGCGCCCGGCGCCGGCCCGCGGCATGATCCGCCCGGCGGATCACGCCCCGCCGGGCGAGCGAGTCACCGCGCTGGCGATCCCGCCTCCGCGGAAACGGCTCCGGGCCACACCCGGCCGGGCGCTGCTCGTGGCACGGTGCCTTGCGGATCCCGCCGCGGCCCCGGCGGCCGGGGCGCGCCGTTCCGGCGCAGCGGCGGCGCGGCCGCTTTCCTTCTTGTGAAGAACGCCGGTGAGGCGCTCGCCCGTTCGGAGGCTGGAAGGTGGTGGCTGCGACCTCGAAGGCCGGGTCCCCGCGCCCCGCCATCGGGGGTGTCATGAGGACACGACGGAATTCCTGCCCTGCCCGCGTCGCGCCGGCGATGCTGGGCGCGCTCCTGCTCGGCGCCTGCACCGGCGCCGGCGAGACCGGCCAAACCGTCCGCCCGGCGGGCGAGACCGCCCCGGCGGTGCGGCCCGAGGGGAGCCCGAAGCGGCTGAGCACCCGCGCGCTGGAGGCGGGCGCGCGTGTCCTGCAGCGTACCCCGCCCCCGCAGACGCTCGACATCTACATCGTCGGCTTCCACCCCATGAGGCACGATCCGACGCACCAGATGGAGGCGCATCATTTCTGTCGTCAGGTGAACGAGGACTTCGCGCAGTGCGCCCTCTACGATGGGAACACGCCGGATGCCAACCTGACGGGCATCGAGTTCATCATCTCCGAGCGCCTGTTCCAGCAGCTTCCTCCGGCGGAGCGGCGCTACTGGCATCCCCACAACGGAGAGATCCTGTCGGGCCAGCTCGTCGCCCCGGGACTGACCGACGCGGCCGATGCGGAGCTGATGCGCTCCAAGCTGAACAGCTACGGCAAGACCTGGCACGTCTGGAGCACGGATCGCGGCGACCGCCTGCCCTTCGGCGAGCCGATGCTCGCCTGGTCCTTCAACCGCGACGGCGAGGCCCGGCCCGGCCTGGTCGAGGACCGCGACCGGCGCATGGGCATCAGCACGGAGGACCGGCGGCGGGCGCGCCAGCACTTCCTGAACGCGGCGCGCCCGCAGGAGGGCGTGGACGCCCTCAGAGGCGCCTTCCCCTGGCCGACCACGCCCATCCCCGGCGTTGTCGATAGCGGTGCCGTGCGATGAGACGGCAGTCGCGGCGGTCGGCGCCGAGGGGCGCCGGAAGGTTCCCTCCGAAGCCACGGCACCCCAGGCGCGGACAGGCCGGGAGCCGGATTTTCCTCCGGGCGCCGATCCTTCTCGGCGGCGGCCTGCTCGCCTGCATGGCGGCTCCGGCCCGCGCGGCGGAGCCCGAGCGGCTGAGCTCGTTCCAGCCGCTCACCATCCAGGACGCCTACCCGACGCGCTTCGGCCAGGTGGAGCTCGAGGCCGCCTTCCGCTGGGACCGGACGCAAGGGGGCAACGACCTGTTCGAACCTCGCCCGAGGATCAAGCTCGGCGCCTTTCCCGGCCTGCAGCTCTCGGTCGGGGTCCCGTACCGCCTGGGGAACGCGGCCGGCACGGACCAGGGTGATGTGGAGGTGGGCGCGCTGGGTACCAGCTCTCGGATGCGCGCGGCGCCCTCTTCCCCGCGCTCGCCATCGAGGGCGGGGCGCTGTTCCCGCTCGGCCCGCGCGCAGGCACGGAGACGACCCTGGCGCTGCTCGCGACCAGGCCGCTGACGGCGCGCGGCACCGCGGGGCCGGCGCTGCACCTGAACATCGCCTGGCGACACATGATCGACGGAGCGCCGGACGAACGCGGGAACCGCGCCATCGCCGCGATCGGCTACAGCCATCCGGTCGGCCGTAACACGACGCTGCTCCTGGGCTTCCTCCGCGAGGAGGAGCGCCGGCGCGGCCGGGAGTCGAACCTGATCGAGGTGGGCGCGCGCCACAGGGTCGCCGAGGGCTTCATCCTCAGCGCCGGCGTCGGCTTCGGCATCGGCGACGACTCGCCCGATGCCCGCATCATCCTCGGCATCCAGCGCTCCTTCCGCCTCTTCTGAAGGACCGCGCGCGGGCGGCACCCCCCGGCGTGATCCGCGAAGGTGAACTCACTCCCGCCCCTCGTTGGACGACCGCCGCGGCGATTCCGCCTTCGCGGATCACGCGCTAGACTGCGCGAGAGAGCCGAGGAGAACCCGCCATGTCCCCGCCCCGCAATTCCACCGCCGCGCGCGACATCGCCTATGCGCTGCATCCCTACACGGACCACAAGGCGCATCTGCAGCACGGCCCGCTGGTGATCAGCCGCGGCAAGGGGGTGCGGGTGTTCGACGACCAGGGCAAGGAGTACATCGAGGCGGTGGCCGGCCTCTGGTGCGCCTCTCTCGGCTTCGACAACGAGCGGCTGGTGGAGGCGGCGACGCGGCAGATGCGCCGGCTGCCCTTCTACCACAGCTTCACCGCCAAGTCGCACGAGCCGCTGGTGGACCTGGCCGAGATGCTGGTCGAGCGCGCGCCGGCGCCGATGAGCAAGGTGTTCTTCGCCAACAGCGGCTCCGAGGCCAACGACAGCGTCGTCAAGATGCTGTGGTACATGCACAACGCCATCGGCAAGCCGCGGAAGAAGAAGATCATCGCCCGGCTGAAGGGCTATCACGGCATCACCGTCGCCGCCGCCTCGCTCACCGGCCTGCCGGCGAACCACAAGCTGTTCGACCTGCCGCTGCCGGGCTTCATCCACGTCTCGACGCCGCACCACTACCACGGCGCCCGCCCCGGCGAGTCCGAGGAGGAGTTCGCCACCCGCCTCGCCGAGGAGCTGGAGCAGGTGATCGAGCGCGAGGGGCCGGAGACCATCGCCGCCTTCTACGCCGAGCCCTTCATGGGCGCGGGCGGCGTCATCATTCCGCCCGCCACCTACTTCGAGAAGGTGCAGGCGGTGCTGAAGAGGCACGACATCCTGTTCTGCGCCGACGAGGTGATCGCCGGCTTCTTCCGCACCGGCAGCTACTGGGGCAGCCAGACCTTCGGCATCCAGCCCGACATCGTGGTCTGCGCCAAGGCGCTCTCCGCCTCCTTCCTGCCGATCTCGGCGGTGATGGTGAACGAGCGGGTGTTCCAGGGCATCGCCGAGGGGTCGAGCAGCATCGGCACCTGGGGCCACGGCTTCACCTATTCCGGCCACCCGGTGCCGGCGGCGGTCGCGATCGAGACGCTGAAGATCTACGACGAGATGGACATCCTCTCCCACGTCCGCCGCGTCGGGCCGTACATGCAGGCGCAGCTCCGCGAGCGCTTCGCCGGCCACCCGCTGGTCGGCGAGGTGCGCGGCGTCGGCCTGGTCGCCGGCGTCGAGCTGGTGGAGGACAAGGCGACGCGGAAGAACTTCGACCCTGCGAGGAAGGTCGGGCCGCGGCTGGCGAAGCTCGGCGAGCAGCACGGCGTGATCCTGCGCGCCATGGTGAACGACAGCATCGGCTTCTCCCCGCCCCTGATCATCACCGAGGCCGAGATCGACGCCATGCTCGACCGCTTCGGCGCCGCGCTCGACGCGCTGGCGGTGGAGCTGCGGCGCGAGCGCATCGCCGCGGTTTGACCGCGCCGGTCCCGGCACGGCCGGGCGGCGGCGACCCCGCGCTGCCGCTCGGCGTCGCGCTGGCCCTCGCGCCGGTCGCGGTGGTGCTGCAATCCAAGGCGCTGGCGCCGATCGCCACCGCCGCGCTGCTCGCCGCGGTGCTGCTGCACCGCCGCCGCCACGGCGCCTGGCCCTGGCCGGAGGGCGCCGCCTTCTGGGCCGCGCTCGCGCTCCTCGCCTGGGCCGCCGTGACCGCGGCCTGGGCACCGGAGCCGCCGCGCGCCCTCCTCACCTCGGCCCAGATCGGCGGCTTCATGGCCCTCGGCGCCGCCGCCGCCCGCGCCGTGGCGGCGGCGGAGGCGGCAGCGCGGGCGCGGCTGATGCGCCTCGCCGCGCTCGGGCTCGGGCTCGGGCTTGCGGCGGCGGCGTTCGACGCAGCGACGGGCCATGCGTTGCGCGCCGGCGTGCGCGGGCTGAGCGAGGTGCCGCCCACCCTCGCCTACGGACTCAAGCCGGCGGCCTCGGCCATGGCGCTGTGGCTGCCCCTGGTCGCGGCGGCGCCGCTGCCGCGCTGGCTGCGCGGCGCGATCCTCGCCGCGGGGGCGCTGGTGCTGCTGGCGCTGCCGGGGGAGTCCCCGAAGCTCGCCGTGCTGGCGGCCGGCGTCGCGGCGAGCCTCGCCTGGCTGGCGCCGCGCCATGGCGTGCGCGCGCTCGGCCTCGCCGCCGCGGCGGCGGTCCTGCTGATGCCGCTGCTCCTCGGCCCGGTGCTGGCGCGAGGGGTGCCGGCCGGCGACCTGCCGGCCTCGGCGGCGCACCGCCTGATGATCTGGGACTTCACCGCCGCGCGCATCGCCGAGCGGCCGCTGGCCGGCTGGGGGATGGAGGCGAGCCGTGCCATTCCCGGCCACGACCTGCCCGCCGGCGAGGCGCGGCTGGCCCGCTTCGGCCTGACCCATCCCGGGGTGGAGCCCTGGCTGGCGCAGGCGCAGATGCTGCCGCTGCATCCCCACAACGGCGCGCTGCAATTGTGGCTGGAGCTCGGCCTGCCGGGGGCGGCGCTGGGGGCGCTGCTGGTGGCGCTGCTCGGCCTCGCCGCCGCGCGCGCGCCCCGGCCCGGCGTGGCGGCGGCGATGCTGGCGAGCGGCCTCGTCACCGCCCTGCTCAGCTTCGGCGCCTGGCAGGAATGGTGGGTGGGCGCGCAGCTCCTGGCGGTGGCGGCGGCGGCCGGGCTGCCGGCGAGCGGGCCGGAGCGGATCGCCGAGGGCCCGCACCGGCGGGAGGCGCGGACCCCGCTCCAGAGCGGATCCCGTTCGGGTGGATTCGCCTGAACGGGTGAAGCGGCTCGCGCACTCAACGAGCCGGAGCCTTTGTCGTGAGCCTGGGCGAACGGACCATGCTGCAAGGCGCCGAAGCCGCCGCGGGCTGGGCCGGGCGGAAACGGCCCCGGCGCCTCAGCGCGCCCGGTCCACGCAGAAGGCGACGATGCCGGCGAGCGCGCGCCTCTCCGCGCCGTCGGGGAAGGCGGCGAGGGCGGAGAGGGCCGCCTCGCCATAGGCGCGGGCGCGCGCAAGCGTGTCCTCGAGCGCCCGGTGGCGGCGCATCAGCGCCTGGGCCTGCGCCAGATCCGCCGCCCCCTGCTCGCGCGCCTCCAGGGTGCGGCGCCAGAATTCGCGTTCCTCCGCGTCGCCGCGGGCGAAGGCGAGCAGCACGGGCAGCGTGATCTTGCCCTCCCGGAAGTCGTCGCCCACCGTCTTGCCCAGCCGCTCCTGCTCGGCGGCGTAGTCGAGCGCGTCGTCCACGAGCTGGAAGGCGATGCCGAGGTTGCGTCCATAGGCGTCGAGCGCCGCCTCCTCCGTCTCCGGCCGCTCCGCCACCACGGCGCCGACGCGCGTCGCCGCGGCGAAGAGCGCGGCGGTCTTGCCTTCGATCACCCGCAGGTACTGCGCCTCGGTGGTCGCGGTGTCGTTCTGGGTGACGAGCTGCAGCACCTCGCCCTCCGCGATGGTGGCGGCGGCCGCGGAGAGGATGGCGAGCACCTTCAGCGAGCCGTCCTCCACCATGAGCTGGAAGGCGCGGGCGAACAGGAAATCGCCCACCAGCACGCTCGCCTTGTTGCCGAACAGCGCGTTGGCGCTGGCCTGGCCGCGGCGCAGCGCGCTCTCGTCCACCACGTCGTCGTGCAGGAGGGTGGCGGTGTGGATGAACTCGACGCAGGCGGCGAGCGCGACATGGCGCCGCCCGCCGGCGGGGTAGCCGCAGAGCCGCGCGGCGGCGAGGGTGAGCAGCGGGCGCAGCCGCTTGCCGCCCGCCGCGACGATGTGCGCCGCAAGCTGCGGGATCAGCGCCACCGGGCTCTGCATCCGCTCGACGATCAGGCGGTTGCAGGCCTCGAGGTCGGGGCGCACGAGCGCGTTCAGCGCATCGAGCGCGTCCTCGCCGGCGGCGGGCATGGTCGGCGGCGTTCCGGCCCCTGCGCGCAGATGCGCATCCACTTCGCTTGACCCTGGCATGAAGGCCGGCACCATAACGACGCGGCCACAGGGCGGCAAGCGCAGGGAAACCAAGGATTTCACTCATGCAGGTGGTGGCGGCGAGCACCAGCCCGGTGCGCATCAGCTTCCTTGCGGCCCTGCTGCGGGACGCGGGCATCGCCTGCGTGGTGCTCGACGCGCATATCAGCGCCGTCGAGGGCGGTATCGGCATCTTCCCGCGGCGCCTCGCGGTTGCCACCGAGGATGCCGCGCGCGCGCGCCGCGTGCTGCTCGACGCCGGCGAGGATCCGGTTTGACCGCCCCCCTCAGCCTCACCGAGGACCGGCTGCTCGGCGGGCGGGTGGCGCTTTGCCAGCCGCGCGAGGGGCTGCGTGCCGGCCTGGACCCGGTGCTGCTCGCCGCCGCCGTGCCGGCGCGACCGGGCGAGCGGGTGCTGGAGGCGGGCTGCGGCAGCGGCGCCGCCTTCCTCTGCCTGGCGGCGCGGGTGCCGGGCCTGTCCGTCCTGGCCGTGGAGCAGGATCCGGAGCTGGCCGCGCTGGCAGCGCGGAACGCCGCCGCCAACGGTCTCGGGGGGCGGGTAGAGGTGATCGCGGGCGATGTCCGCGACCGCGCGCTGGCCCACCGGCTGCCGCGCTGCGCGCATGCCTTCGCCAACCCGCCCTGGTGGCCCGGCGGCACCGCGCCGCCTGGCGCGCGCCGCCGCGCCGCCACGCATGAGGCGGCGGCCGCGCTGGCCGACTGGGCGGGCTTCCTCGCCGCCGCCCTGGCGCCGGGCGGCAGCCTGACGCTGGTGCTGCCGGCGGCGCGTTTCGACCAGGGGCTTGCCGCGCTCGCGGCGGCAGGCTGCGGCGCGGCGCGGCTGCTGCCGCTGTGGCCGCGGGCTGGCCAAGCGGCAAAGCGGGTGATCGTGCAGGGCCGGCTCGGACGGCGCGGCCCGGCGCGGGTGGAGCCGGGGCTGGTGCTGCACGGCCCCGGCCAGGGCTTCACGCCGGAGGCGGAGGCGGTGCTGCGCGGCGCCGCGGGCCTCGGCTGAGGCGCGCCGCCCCTCGGGCGAGGGACCGTCTCCCCTCCCCCGCGCGCCGCGGCAGCCCGCCCTTCCGGCCACGCGCGCGGAGATGGCGCCAGCCCGTCCTTCGCGGGGACGGGGTCATGCTCCCGGCCGTTTCCAGCCTTCCGCGCTCCGCTCTGGTGTCAGGTGTCCTGCGCATCGGGGTGGCGCAGGTGCCAGAGCCGCTCATGCGCCGCCACCAGGCTTTCCATGTTCCGCCGCCGGTTGGTGTCGGGCGAGACCGGGCGGCGGGTCAGCATCATCTCGAGGATGCGCAGGAGCTGTTCCGCCACCTCGTAGTCGCCCTGATCGCAGGCATGATGGAAGGCGATGAGGATCTTGTCGGACAGGCGTCGGCTGTGCCGCGGCGGCGCCATGCCGCGGGACGCGTCGCGCCGGCTCTCCTGGTCGCCCAACTCGTCAGCCATCCGACATCCCCCGGCCTGACCCCCGGCCGCGATGGAATGGGGCCGCGGCCGCGACCGACTCGCAGTGTAACAGCCTTTATCCAGCCGCGAAATGCTCCTTGGCCGCACGCGCGCCGCGTGTCGCGCCGCGAAGCTGGGCGGCGACCGCCGCGGCAATGTCCTCCGGCTTGGCTTCCGGCCGGAACAGGGTGCGCACCCGTCCGTCGGGACCGACAAGGTAGATGAAGCTCGAATGGTCCATGAGGTAGTCCCCCATGTCCGGACGGTGGGCGCGGGCGTAATAGACCCGGTAACGCCGCGCCACCTCGGCGATCTGCTCCGGCGTGCCTGTCAGCCCGCGCAGGCGCGGATGGAACAGGGCGACGTAGTTGGCGAGGTGCTCGGGCGTGTCACGCTCCGGATCCACGGTGATGAAGACGGGCTCCACCTGCTCGCCCGCCGGCCCCATGGCGTCCACCGCCGCGGTCATGGTGGCGAGCTCGGTTGGGCAGACGTCGGGGCAGAAGGAGTAGCCGAAGAACACCAGCATCCAGCGCCCGGCGAAGTCGCGCTCGGTGACAGCGCGGCCGGTCTGGTCCACCAGGTTGAAGGGGCCGCCCAGGGAGACGCCCTGGGCGAGCTGGATGCCGCCGCCCGCGGAGGGCACCGGCATCTCGCCCCCGAACAGCAGCGCGAGGCGGGCCGCGAAGGCCTCCGCCAGCCCCTCCCCCGGCGCCCGCGTCGCCCAGGCATAGGCCCAGATCCCGCCAAGGAGCAGCGCCAGCAGCAGGGCGAAGAGACGAATCGTTCGCAACATCGTGCGCTAGATAGGCGCGGCCGCTGGAACCCGCCAGGGTGACGCGGGCCGGATTCTCCCGCCCGGAGCGGATCGCGGAAGGCTGCAGCAGCCGGGGGCGCGACTCCGCTCCACCCTGGCAGGCGGGGTTGCCCGGACGAGGCGGAGCCGGCATCAACCCGCTCCCTTGCGGAGCGTTGGTCGGGCGGCATGGCCGGTGGCGGATGCGGGTGCTGCTGATCGAGGATGATGCGCTGCTGCGCACGGCACTGGCCGAGAGCCTGATCGAATCGGGCATCGAGCCGGATGCGCTGTCCAATGCCGAGGACGCGCTGATCCTGCTCGGCGCCGGTCAGGTGCCTGACGTGCTGGTCACCGACATCGATCTCGGCAGCGGGCTGAGCGGCTTCGACCTGATGGACATCGCCCGCAACCGCCATCCCGACGTGGCGGTGATCCTGATCAGCGGCGCTCCTCCGGCGCCCGACATGACCGGTCCCGGCCGCCATGCCCGCTTTCTGCGCAAGCCCTTCCGGCCGGAGGAGCTGGTTGCCGCCATCCTTGAGGCCGGCCGCCGCAAAGGGGACGAGGCGCCGGCAACTGTGGGGGAGGCCCCGGCGTTCCCTCAGCGCGCCGCAATGCCGCGGCCCGAAGCAAGGAGCAGCCACGTGGACAAGGACCGGATCGAAGGCGCCGGCAAGCAGGTCAAGGGCGCGGTGAAGGAAGGGCTCGGCAGCCTGACCGGCGACGAGAAGATGAAGGCCGAAGGTAAGGCCGACAAGGCCGAGGGCAAGGTCCAGAACACCGTCGGCGGCATCAAGGACTCCGCGCGCGAGGCGCTGGACAAGGACCGCTAAGGCGGATCGCGGACGGCTGGAAGCAGCCGGGAGAGCGATTCTGCTTCGCAGGCAAGAGGCTGGAGCCGTTTCCGCGGGCACGGGCGGGTGAAAACGGCTCCAGCGCCCGTTCCGCGGAGGCGGATGCGCGATCTTTATTGGCGAATCCCGCTGTGGGACGGGCTCGTTCAGGCGGCATCACCTGATCGAATCCCAGATGAGTGCCTTCCGGCGAGCCCAAGCGCTTGGCGTAAGCCGGGGCAGGCGGCCGCTGCCCTGAGGGAGCGGGCTTCCGGGATGCCGGACGCGGCATCGGCAACGCCGATGCGCAGTGGCGGTGCGGCGGATACTCGCTGCCGGGGAGGTGGCTGCTTGCGGGCCGGCGCGGTTGCGCCCCTCGCCGGGCAGTCCCGCGACCAGCACATGCGCGGCGGCTTCGGCGCGGTGGCACGGCGCTGCAGCCCGCCCTAGAAGCGGCGCGTGAGCCCGCGAGACATTCCGGCCGAACATCAGGCCTTGGCCTCCCCCACTCCTTCGCCGGCGCGGCCCCGCCCCTCCATCCTCCTGCTGGTGGCGATGACGGGGCTCGGCCCCTTCACCATGCAGATCATCATCCCAAGCCTGCCGGCGATGGCGATCGCGCTCGCCGTGCCCTACGCGACCGTGCAGCTTACCCTGACCCTCTACCTGGCGGGGGTGGCGGCGGGGCAGCTCGTCTACGGGCCGCTCTCGGACCGGTTCGGGCGCCGGCCGCTGCTGCTGGGAGGACTGCTCCTCTACCTGCTCGGCACGCTGGCAGCGGTGCTGGCCCCCTCGGCGGGGTTCCTGATCGCGGCGCGCGTGGCCCAGGCGGTGGGAAGCTGCGCGGGCCTCGTGCTCGGCCGCGCCATGGTGCGCGACTCCTATCCGCGCGAGCAGGCCGCGAGCGTGCTCGGCATCGTCAGCACCGCCATGGCGGTGGCGCCGATGATCGCGCCCCTTCTCGGCAGCACGCTGGAGGAGAGCTTCGGCTGGCGTGCCAGCATGCTCGCCTGCCTCGCCTTCGGCCTGCCGCTCCTCCTCGCTTTGTGGCTGCGCCTGCCGGAGACGCTGGTGCGGCCGGCGCCGCTGCCCGGCCTCGCCGGACTGCTCGGCGCCCATGCGCAGCTCGCGCGGCTGCCCTCCTTCCGCGCCTTCGCCGCCGCCACCGCCTTCTCCACCTGCGTCTTCTTCGCCTTTGCCGCCGGCGGTCCCCTGGTGGTGATCGGCACCATGGGCCACTCCGCCACCACCTACGGCGCGGCGATGATGCTCATCTCCCTCTCCTGGATGAGCGGCACCTTCATGACGGCGCGGTTCGCGGCCCGCCTCGGCGTGATGCGCATGATCGAACTCGGCACCCTCGTCACGCTGGGGGGTGGGGTGCTGGCGGTGCTGGCGGCGCTGCTGCTGCCCCCGAGCCTCTGGGCCTTCTTCCTGCCGATGGCGGTGGTCGCGGTGGGCAACGGGATGACGCAGCCGAACGCCATCGCCGCGGCAGTCAGCGTCCGCCCGCAGCTTGCCGGCACCGCCTCCGGCATGGTCGGCGCACTGCAGATGGGGGCGGGCGCGCTGATGACCGTGGCGGCGGGGCTGACCGAGACCGGCAGCGGGCTCGCCACCGCCTCCTGGATGCTGGTGGGCGGCCTCGGCGCGCTGGCAGCCCTGGTGGCGGCGCGCCGCGCCGGAGGGGCGTGAGGCGGCGCCGCGCGGTCCGGGATCAGGCGTGGCCGGCCGTGCCGGAGAGCAGCGTCGGGTCCACCTTCAGCTTGGCCATGGCTTGGTGCCACTTGCGCTCGTCCGCCTCGTCGAACAGCAGGCTCTCGTCGGGCGGGACGGAGAGCCAGGCGTTGCGCTGGATCTCCTCCTCGAGCTGGCCGGGTCCCCAGCCGGCGTAGCCGAGCGCCAGGATGCCGCGCCGCGGCCCGCCGCCGCCGGCGATCGCCTTCAGGATGTCGAGGCTCGCCGTCAGCACGAGGTCGCCCGCGACCCGCAGCGACCCCTCCCCCGACCAGTCGGCGGTGTGCAGCACGAAGCCGCGCCCGCCCTCCACCGGCCCGCCCTGCAGCAGGCGGATGCGCCGCTGCGGCGGCACCGGCTCGAGGCCGAGCTGGCGCAGCAGGTCGTCGAAGCTCAGGGACTCGATCGCCTTGTTGACCACGATGCCCATGGCGCCCTCCGACGAATGGGCGCAGAGGCAGATCACGGAGCGGGCGAAGCGCGGATCCTGCATGCCCGGCATGGCGACCAGCACCTGCCCGCCGAGATAGCCTTCCTGCGTTGCCACACCCCTGTCGCGCGCGAGCCTGACCATGGCGGAAAGATGGCGGCGGGGGACAGGGCGCGCAAGCGGAGGGCCGAGCACGCGGCGGTGACAGCCGGTGCGGCGGCGGCTACATGTGGAGGGTCGGTCAGGAGGCACCCCATGACGATCAAGGTCGGCGACCCCATTCCCTCGGCGAAGCTGATGCAGGCCACCCCGGACGGCCCGAAGGAGGTCTCGACGGAGGAGCTTTTCCGGGGGAAGACGGTGGTCCTGTTCGGCGTGCCGGGGGCCTTCACCCCGACCTGCTCGGCCAAGCACCTGCCCGGCTTCGTGCAGCATCACGAGGCGCTGAAGGCGAGGGGCGCGGATCTCGTTGCCTGCATGGCGGTGAACGACGCTTTCGTCCTCGCCGCCTGGGCCAAGGATCAGGGCGCCGGCGACACGGTGACGATGCTGGCCGACGGCAGCGCCGAGTTCACCCGCAAGCTCGGCCTGGAGCTCGACCTGACCGCCCGCGGCCTCGGCATCCGCTGCCAGCGCTTCGCCCTGGTGGCGAAGGACGGCAAGGTGGCGCACATCGCCGTCGAGGCGCCCGGCGCCTTCGAGGTGAGCAAGGCCGAGGCGGTCCTGGAGGCCCTGTGACCCCCTTCTCCGCGGCGAGCTTCGCCTGGCAGGCCGGCACGGTGTTCGCCCTGCGCAGCCTCCAGCTCATGATGAACCCGGCGACGGCGCAGCTCCGGCTCGCGGAATACGCGGTGGAGAAGCAGCGCGCCTTCGCGGCCGGAGCGGTGAAGGCGACGCAGGCGGCGCTCGCGGGCGCCGATCCGGCAGCGGTCATGGCCGCCGCCCTCAAGCCCGCGCATCTGCGGGTGCGCGCCAATGTCCGGGGCCTCGCCAGGCCGCGCAAGCGGCGCTAGAGCGTTCGCCGTTCGCCCTGGCTCACGGCAAGGGCCCAGCCCATTGAGCGTGCGGGCCTCTTCACCCGTTCAGGCGAGGCCGCCTGAACGGGATTCGCTCCAGCGCGGATCGCGGCCAGCCGGAAGCGTGGACCCGAAGGGCCGGGGCGGCGTCAGGCAGCCCCCGCCCGCCGCCCCTGCCGGCGCAGCAGCAGCCCGACCAGCGCCAGCTGCACCAGGTTGACGAGGATCCCCGCCTCCCACGCCACGGCGTAATTGCCGAACCGGTCGTGGAGCGCCCCCGCGAGCCAAGCGCCGAAGGCCATGCCGGAGAGGCTGAGGAAGAGCAGCATCGGCATCCGCCAGGCCGCCTCCCGCGCCGGGAACAGCTCCCGCACCGCCAGCATGTAGGCCGGCACGATGCCGCTGAAGCCGAGGCCGTAGGCGGCGGCGACGAAGAACAGCCCGGCCTCGTCCTGGGTCATCAGGAAGCCGGCCATGCCGACCACCTGCGCCATGCTGCCGAGCAGCACGGTGGGGAGGCCGCCGATCCGGTCCGAGACCCAGCCCCAGAACTGCCGCGCCAGGAAGGCCGAGACCAGCAGCACCGACAGCATCATCGCCCCGCGCGAGGCGGCGATGCCGAGATCGGTGCAGAAGGCGACGAGATGCGCCGCCGGCATCGCCATCGGCACGCAGCAGAGGAAGGAGGCGATGGCGAGCAGCGCCAGGGCGAGGTTCGGGTGCATGCCGAGCACCGGCGCCCCCGCCCGCGGCCCCGCCCACGGGCTGCCCGGCGGCGGCAGGGCGGGGGCGGGCCGCAGCACCAGCAGCGCCAGCGGCACCGCGACCGCCAGCACGAACGCCGCATAGACCTGCATGGTCCGCTGCCAGCCGATGCCGGCGACGGCGCGCTCGAGCAGCGCGGGCCACAGCGCGCCGGCGATGTACTGGCCGGAGGAGACGAGGGCGAGGGCGGTGCCGCGCCTGCGGTCGAACCACTGCGACACGTAGGCCATCATCGGCGGGAACAGCGCCCCGTTGCCGAGGAAGCCGACCAGTAGCCCGTAGCCGACCAGGAGCTGCCACGCCGCCCCGCCCGAGGCGAGGACGAGGCCGGCAGAGACCATGGCCGCGCCGGCGACCGCGACCGAGCGTGTGCCGATCCGCCCCGAGAGCCAGCCCATCAGGATCCCGCCCGCCCCCGCGCCGAGATAGACGAGCGAGGAGGCGAGCGCCGGCACCGCCCGCGCCTCGCCGAGATCGGCCGCGATCGGCTTCAGCGCCACCACCACGATCAGCGGCGCCCCGAAGGCGACGGAGAGGATGGCGACGGCGGTGACGGCAACCACCCAGGAGGCGCGCGATTCGATGCTGGCGCTGCGGTCCGGCCCCATGGCTCCCGGCGGTCCTCCCTCGTGGCGCCGCCAGGGTGCGGCAGGCGGGGCGGCGGCGCCAGGACCGCGCCGTTTCCGGCGCATTCCGCCTGGCGAAGCGTTCACACCCCGCCCGGAAATGCTCTAGCCTGCCGCCCCCCACGGGAGACGAACCACCCTCATGCGACGCCTCGCCCTCGCCGCCGCGCTGCTCTGCGGTACCGCCCTTTCCGTCCAGGCCCAGGTTCTGCGCTGGGCGAACGACGGCGACGTGAACTCCATGGATCCCTATACCCGGCAGGAGACCTTCCTGCTGGCCTTCAACTCCCACATCTACGAGCCCCTGGTCCGCCGCGATCGCAACATGAACCCGGAGCCGGCGCTGGCCGAGCGGTGGGAGCAGCCCTCCCCCACCGTCTGGCGCTTCCACCTGCGCCGCGGCGTGAAATTCACCGACGGCACGCCCTTCACCGCCGACGACGTGGTGTTCAGCGCCGAGCGGGTGCGCGCCCCCGGCTCCAACATGCAGTCCGTCCTCGCCACGGTGAAGGAGGTGCGCAAGATCGACGACCACACGGTCGAGTTCGAGACCACGCGCCCCGATCCGATCTTCATCCTCGGCATCACCAACTGGGGCATCATGTCCCGCGCCTGGGCGGAGCAGCACAACGCCACCCGCCCCGCCGACCTGACGACGCGGGAGGAGAATTTCGCCACCCGCAACGCCATGGGCACCGGTCCCTTCCGGCTGGTGCTGCGCGAGCCCGACCGGCGCACCGTGCTGGAGCGCAACCCGGACTGGTGGGACACGCCCAACCACAACATCGAGCGGGCGGAGCTGAACATCATCGCCAACGACGCCACGCGCGTCGCCGCCCTGCTCTCGGGCGAGATCGACTTCGTCTACACCGTGCCGCCACAGGACGTGGAGCGCATCCGCCGCTCGCCCGGCACCACCATCATCCAGGGGCCGGAGCTGCGCACCATCTACCTCGGCTTCGACCAGATGCGGCCGGAACTCCTGAAGTCCGACGTCAGGGGGCGCAACCCCTTCCAGGACGTGCGGGTGCGCCGCGCCATCTACCAGGCGATCGACGTGCAGGCGATCCACCGCACCGTGATGCGCGGCCAGTCCCGCCCGACCGGCCTGCTCTGGGGCCCGGGCGTGAACGGCTTCCGCGAGGAGGACGACAGGCGCCTGCCGCTCGACCCCGAGGCCTCGCGCCGCCTGCTGGCCGAGGCCGGCTTCCCCAACGGCTTCGGCGTCACCATGGACTGTCCGAACGACCGCTACGTGAACGACGAGGCGATCTGCACCGCCATCGTCGCCATGCTGGCGCGGATCGGCGTGCGGGTGAACCTGGTGGCGCAGACCCGCGCCCGCTACTTCGCCGAGATCAACGCGCCGCGCTACAATACCAGCTTCTACCTGCTCGGCTGGACCCCGGCGACGCAGGACGCGCACAACGTGCTGTTCAACCTGCTCGGCACGCGGGACGGCACGCGCGGCGTGTTCAACAACGGCGGCTACTCCAACCCGGAGCTGGACGCGCTGACGGACCGCATCGCGGTGGAGAGCGACCCGGCGGAGCGCCAGGCGATGATCAGCAGGGCGGCGGAGATCATCCGCGAGGATGTCGCCTACGTCCCGCTGCACCAGCAGCAGATCGTCTGGGCCGCGCGCAGCAACGTGGAGATCGTGCAGACGGCGGACAACTACATCCAGCTCCGCCACGCCCGCATCCGCCCGCGCTGAGGCGGCGCGTCACGCCGCCTGGCCTTCCCCGGCCAGGCGGTGCAGCGCCGCGGCGGTGGCGGCGTCCGCCGGCAGGAAGGTCTCCAGCATGAGTTCGGCCAGCGTCACGTCGAGCGGCGTGCCGAAGACGGTGGTGGCGCTGAGCAGGGCCAGCGTGCCCTCCGCGGTGGCGAGGCGCAGCGGCACGGCCGGCGGCAGCTCCGGCGGCGCCGCCGCCGGGGCGGGCGGCGCGGGATAGCGCCGCAGCTCCTCCAGCAGGGCGATCAGCGCCGCATCCGCCGTCGCCTCCACCTGCCGGCGCAGCCGCTCCAGCAGGTGGGCGCGCCATTCGCCCAGGTTGCGGATGCGCGGCGCCAGGCCGCCGGGATGCAGGCTGAGGCGCAGCGCGTTGACCGGCGGGCGCAGCAGCTCCGGCGCGCAGCCGGCCAGCAGCGGCGGCACGGCGCGGTTGGTGGCGACCACGCTCCAGTGCCGGTCCAGCGCCAGGGCCGGCCAGGGCTCGTGCGCGGCGAGCAGCCGCAGCACCGCCTCCTGCGCCCCGCGCAGCGCCGCGTCGCCGAGCGCCCGCTGCGCGAAGGCCGGCGCGAAGCCGGCGGCGACCAGCAGCAGGTTGCGCTCGCGCAGCGGCACCTCCAGCCGCTCCGCCAGGCGCAGCAGCATGCCGCGGCTCGGCCTTGCGCGGCCGGATTCGAGGCAGCTCAGGTGGCGCTGCGAGATGCCGGCCTCGCAGGCGAGGTCGAGCTGGCTGAGGCGGCGGCGCTGGCGCCATTCGCGCAGGAGCTCGCCGACGGGACGGGCGGGGCTGGACATGGCGCCAGCATAGCCCGGGCCGGCGCGGCGGCGATGACCTCCGAGGTCATCGCCCGTAGCCCGTGCCGCGGCGGATGCTGCGCCCCGCCCGGCGATCCCGCCGGGGACCGCAGAAGGGAGCAGACCATGACCGACCACGACGCGCTGGTGGATTGCTACATCGCCGCCTGGAACGAGCCCGACCCGGCCCGGCGCCGCGACCTGATCGCGCGGACCTGGACCGAGGAGGCGAGCTATCTCGACCCGAAGCTCTCGGCCCAGGGCCATGCGGCGCTGGATGCCATGCTGCAGGGCGTGCAGGGCATGTTCCCCGGCCACCGCTTCCGCCGCCTCAGCGCGGCGGAGGCGCACCACGACCGGCTGCGCTTCCGCTGGGCGCTGGAGGCGGCGGACGGCGCGCGGGTGGTGGAGGGCACGGATGTCGCCGTGCTCTCCCCCGACGGCCGCATGGCGTCGGTGACCGGCTTCTTCGACGCCCTGCCCGCGGGGTGAGGCGCCCCCCCCGGGGCGGCGCGCCGCCCCGGGGAGGCGCCGTTCAGCGCTGCGCGGTCGCGACCGCGAGGAAATTCGCCAGGCTGTCCTCGGCCACGCGGAACCACGGCGTCAGGTCGAGGCGGAACTTGTCCCACTCGGCGTGGATGCGTCGGAAGCGCGGGTTCTGCGCGCCGACTTCGGCGTAGAATTCCTGCGCCGCGCGGTAGCAGGCCGCCATCACGTCGCGCGGGAAGGCGCGGAGCTGGGTGCCGGCGCCGACCAGGCGGCGCAGCGCCTGCGGGTTCAGCACGTCGTAGCGCGCGGCCATCCAGTGCCAGGCCTCGGCGCAGGCGCTCTCCAGCACCGCCTGGTAGGGCTTCGGAAGCTGGTCCCAGGCGCGGGCGTTGACCATCAGGTCGATCGAGGGCGAGTACTCCCACCAGCCCGGGTAGTAGTAGTACTGGGCGACGCGGGCGAAGCCGAGCTTCTCGTCGTCGTAGGGCCCGACCCACTCCGCGCCGTCGATCACGCCGCGCTCCAGGGCGGGATACACGTCCGTCCCGCCGAGGAGCTGCGGCACCACGCCGAGCTTCTGCAGCACGTTGCCCCCGAACCCGGCGATGCGGAATTTGAGCCCCTTCAGGTCGTCGAGGCCGCGGATCTCGCGGCGGAACCAGCCGCCCATCTGCGCCCCGGTGTTGCCGGCCGGGATGCCGACCACGCCCTGGTCGCGGAACACCTCGGCATAGAGGGCGCGGCCCGGTCCGTGCGTCAGCCACGCCCAGTGCTGGCGGGAGCTCAGGCCGAAGGGCAGGCAGGTGGCGATCGCCAGCGAGGGATCCTTGCCCAGGTAGTAGTAGGCGCTGGTGTAGCCGCACTCGACATTGCCCTGGCCGACCGCGTCCATCACCTGCAAGGCCGGTACCACCTCGCCCGGTCCGAAGACCTGGATCTGGAAGGCGCCGTCGGTCATCTCCGCCACGCGCTTCGCGATGTGCTCATGCGTGCCGTAGAGCGTGTCGAGGGATTTCGGAAAGCTGCCGGGGCAGCGCCAGCGGATGCGCGGCTGGGCGCTGGCGAGGCGCGGCGCGGCGAGCGTGGTGGCGCCGGCGGCGCCTACGGCCCCCCGGGCGAGGAAGCGGCGGCGGTCCATGCGGGTGTTCCCCCCTTGTCTGACGATCCCGGCCAGGGAAGACTGCGCGTCCGCAGGGGAGGGCGCAACGCCCGGGCCGGGCTTCAGGCGGGGAAGTCCTTCACCGCGAGCCGGTCGCCGGGATGCAGCAGCCCCGGCGCGCCCTGCCGCAGCAGCGCCGCCGCGGCGGCATCGCCGAGCAGCGTCATGCGCAGGAACAGGACGGCAAGACCGGCGGCGCGCCCGTGGAAGGCGGATTCGGTCCAGCGCGGCCCGGCCGCCGGCTCGTCGGCGAAGGCGGCATGGGTCGCGCCCTCCAGCACCGCGAGGGCCTGCGGCACGCCGCCGATGGCGTGGAACGGCCCCTCCCGCTGCTCCGCGGTGGTGCCCTCGATGTAGCCGTGGTCGCGCGTGCCGGTCACGTGCAGCAGCGGCACCGCCATGCGGGCGAAGGCGAGGCGCGGCGGCAGGCCGCGCGGCGGTACGGGCGAAAGCAGCACGCCGGCCCTCAGCCGCGGATCGGGCAGGGCGAGCGGCGGCGCGCCGCCCGGCAGCCGCTGGCCGAGCAGGTGCTGCACCGTCCAGGCGCCGTAGGAATGCCCTGCCGCCGCCAGGCGCTCCGGATCCACGCGCCCGCGCAGCGGGCCGGGCGCGCGGTTGCGGCGGAGCAGCTCGTCGAGGGCGAAGATCCCATCCTGCAGCCGCGCCAGGGCCTGCGCCGCGTCGAAGGCGGCCGCAGCCAGGGCGAGGCCGGGCTGCCCCGCGCCGCGCCAGAGCGCCTCGTCGCTTCCCGGGTGCTGCACGTGCAGGGCGAGGAAGCCGGCTTCCGCCAGCGCCCGGCCGAGATAGCCGAGCCCCTCGCGCGAGCCGCCGAGGCCATGCGAGACCAGCACCGCCGGCGCCGGCCCCCGCCCCGCCGGCAACCGCAGCAGCACCGGCAGCTCCCGGCCGCGCGCGGGGTCGCGCCAGACCTCGCGGAGCTCCGTCACCGCCGCACCGGCGGCGAAGGCGAAGGGGGCGGTGCCGAGAAGGCCGAGCAGGACGCGGCGGCGCATGGGGCAGGAGATAGGGCGTGGCCCGGCCGCGTCACGCCCCCTGGCCCCAGTTCATCGTCAGCCCGCCATCGATGGTGAAGCTCTGCCCGGTCACGTAGTCGGCCTCGTCGGAGGCGAGGTAGAGGGCGAGGCGCGCCACCTCCTCCGGCCGGCCGGGACGGCGCCAGGGGATGTTGGGCAGCTCCTCCTCCATCGTCTTCGGGTCCTCGACGCGCTCGGCGGTCATTGGGGTGTGGATCAGGCCGGGAGCTATGGCGTTCACATTGATCCGGTCCTCCGCCACCTCCAGGCACAGGCTGCGGGTGAAGGCGAGCAGGCCGCCCTTTGCGGCGCCATAGGCGGCAGCGCCGGGGCTCGGGATGCGCTCATGCACCGAGGTGATGTTGATCACCCGGCCCCGCCCTCCCTGGCGCCGCCGTGCCCGCACGAAGGCACGGCAGCAGAGGAAGGGGCCGCGCAGGTTGGTGCGCAGGATGCGGTCGAACTGCGCCGGATCCATCTCCGCCACCTCGGAGCCGTCCTGGCCGATGCCGGCGTTGTTCACCAGGAGGAAGGGCGGGCCGAGCGCCGCCTCCGCCTCGCGGAACAGGCGTTCCACATCCTCCTCGCTGCCGACGTCGCCCTGCACCAGGAGGGCGCGGCGCCCGGCGGCGCGGACGCGGTCCGCCGTCTCCTCCGCGCCGTCGCGGTCGCGGTGGTAGAGGATGGCGATGTCCGCGCTCTCCCGCGCGAAGGTTTCGGCGATGGCGCGGCCGATCCCGGAATCGGCGCCGGTGACGATGGCGACCAGGTCCTTGAGGCGCATGGCAAGCTCCGCCGCGGGATGTCCCGCCCGCCAACGCGCCCCGGCGGCACCGGTTCAGGGAAGCCTGAGGTCGTAGGTGATCCACATGGTCCGCGTCGCCAGCCGGTCGTAGACGGCACGGCCGCGGTAATTGTCGTCGGCGGTGATCCAGCGGATCACGCTCCAGCCCCTTTCGCGGCCGATCCCGGCCACCGCCCCGATCAGCGCGTCCGCCACGCGGCGGCCGCGGAATTCGGGGTCCACGAACAGGTCGTCGAGGAAGCCGCCGGTGGTGGCGGCGAGCGGGCGGGCGAAGGGGCGGTAATGGGCGAGGCCGACGGCCCGCCCCTCCGGCGTCTCGGCGACGAGCCCCTCCACCTCATGCGCCGGATCCTGGAGCCAGGACCAGACGCGGGCGCGCATCTCCGGCGTCTGCGTCGCCCGGTAGAAGGCGGCGTAGCCGGCATAGAGGCGCTCCCAATCCGCGCGGTGGCGCTCGGCCGGCGGCAGGATGCGGATGCTTCCGGTCATGTCCCCCATGCCTTCTCCGGGGAGAAGGCGGGCGCGCCGCCCGGGGCGGGGCGGCGCGCCCGCCGCTCAGGGCGCCGGGCGCTCCATGCTCGCCTGGGCGGCCGGCTCCGCCTCCTCCGGCATCGCCTTGCGGCCCCGCACCGCGGCCCAGATCGCCCAGACCAGCAGCGCGAAGGTGATGACGACGAAGGTGGCGCTGATCGGGCGCTGCAGGAACACCATCGGGTCGCCGCGGGAGAGCAGCATGGCGCGGCGCAGGTGCTCCTCCATCAGCGGGCCGAGGATGAAGCCGAGCACCAGCGGCGCCGGCTCGAACCGCAGCAGCAGCATGATGTAGCCGAGGATCCCGAACAGGATCACCAGCATCACGTCGAAGGCACTGTTGTTCACGCTGAACACGCCGATGCAGATGAACATCAGGATCGCCGGGTAGAGGATGCTGTAGGGGATCTTCAGCATCCGCACCCAGATCCCGATCAGCGGCAGGTTCAGGATCACCAGCATCACGTTGCCGATCCAGAAGCTGGCGATCAGCCCCCAGAACAGCTCGGGGTGCTCGGTGACCAGGCGCGGCCCCGGCTGGATGCCCTGGATGATCAGCGCGCCGAGCATCAGCGCCATCACCGCATCGCCCGGAATGCCGAGGGTGAGGGTGGGGATGAAGGCGGTCTGCGCCGCGGCGTTGTTCGCCGCCTCGGGCGCCGTCACGCCCTCCACCGCGCCCTTGCCGAAGCGCGAGGGGTCCTTGGCGATCTTCTTCTCGACCGCATAGGACATGAAGGAGGCGATGGTGGAGCCGGTGCCGGGCAGGGCGCCGAAGAAGGCGCCGACCCCGGTGCCGCGCAGCATCGGGCCGATCGAGCGCCGCGTGTCGTCGCGCGTCGGCACCATGGAGCGGAAGGTGATCTTCTGCGCCTTCATCCGCGAGCTGTCCACGCGGCCGATGCTGGCGATCACCTCCGAGACGCCGAACAGGCCCATGGCGAGCGCCACCAGGCTGAGCCCGTCGGCCAAGTAGGGAATGTCGAAGGTGAAGCGCTGCTGTCCGGTCTGCACGTCGGTGCCGACCATGCCGAGGCAGAGGCCGAGCAGCACCATGGCGATGCCCTTGACCGGCGAGCCCTGCGACAGGGTGGAGGCCGCGACCAGGCCGAGCAGCATCATCGCGAAGTACTCGGCCGGGCCGAAGGCGAGACCGACCTCGGCCAGCATGGGCGAGAAGATCGTCAGGATGACGATGCCGAGGCTCGCGCCCACGAAGGAGGCCACCGTGGTCATGAACAGCGCCACGCCCGCGCGCCCCTGCTTCGACATCGGATAGCCGTCGAGGCAGGCCACCGCCGCCGAGGGCGTGCCCGGCAGGTTCAGCAGGATCGAGGCGGTGGAGCCGCCGTACTGCGCGCCGTAGTAGATGCCGGCCAGCATGATGATGGCCGTCGTCGCCGGCACGTGGAAGGTCAGCGGCAGCAGCATGGAGATCGTCGCCAGCGCGCCGATCCCGGGCAGCACCCCGATGAAGGTGCCGAGGAACACGCCGATGAAGCAGTAGAGCAGGTTGTAGGGCGAGAAGGCCGTGACGAAGCCGGCCCCCAGATTGGCGAAGACTTCCATCTAGCGCATTCCTGCGAAGGCGGGGATCGGGATGCCGAGGCCGTAGGTGAAGATGCTCACCGCCATGACGGAAAGCACCACGGCGAGGATCGCGGTGCGCACCGGGCGGAACCGCTCCTCCGCCAGGGCGGAGATGACGACCAGGGCCACCGTGGCCGGGACGAGGCCGAGGCGCTCCACGATGAAGGCGAAGACCAGGCCGCCGATGATGATGGTGATGAAGGGCCTGAACCGCGGCTGCGGCAGCCCGCCTTCCCGGAACAGGGCCGGGAGCAGGACGAGAAGGCCCATGGCCGCCACGAGGTAGCCGAGCGAAACCGGGAAGAACCCGGGCCCCATCCGCCGCAGGGTGCCCAGGTCGTATTCCTGGCCCGCATAGTAGGCAAACCACAACCCGAAGATGAGAAGCAGAGACCCGCCTATCAGGTCTGTATAGTCCCGCGCGCGCAAGGAGGCCTCCCCGGACCTTGTTCTGGGAAACGATGGCCGCTGCGGAGCGGCTTCCCGGCTCCTCCCCACAGGGCGCAGTTCCATCGCATTTATCGAGTCCGATAGGAAGCCGCAATCCGCCTGTAGGGAACCGTGCCCCGAGGGGCGGCACTCGCCGCCGTCCGGGCGGCGACCGGGTCAGAAGCCCCCGATCAGGCTGCCCACCGCGATCACCACGCCGAGCGCCAGCAGCGGCCCGAGGATCGCCACCACGAAGATGTCGCGGTAGCTCTCACGGTGGGTGGTGCCGCAGATGGCGAGCAGGGTGATGACCGCCCCGTTATGCGGCAGGCTGTCGAGGCCGCCGGTGGCGATCGCCGCGATCCGGTGCATCAGCGCCGGGTCTATGCCCTGCTCCGCCGCCATCGCCGCATAGCTCGCCCCCAGCGCCTCCAGCGCGATGGTGAGCCCGCCCGAGGCCGAGCCGGTGATGCCGGCCAGCACGTTGGTGGCGATGGCGAGCGAGAGCAGCGGCCCGCCGCCGAGCCCGGTCAGCGCCTCGCGCACCGCGGCGAAGGCGGGCAGCCCGGCGATGACGGCGCCGAAGCCCACCTGGCTCGCGGTGTTGAAGGCCGGCAGCACCGAGGCGTTGGCGCCTGCGTCCATGCTCGCCCGCAGCTTCGGCAGCCGCGCCCTGTTCGCCAGCACGATGGCGAGGATGGCGGCAAGCAGCGCCGAGACCACGGCCCAGACCCCGCCCACGGCGCCGATGCTGGTTCCCCCCCATCGCGGCTCCTCCAGGAAGCCGGTGTCGAGGCGGGGCAGCACGGCGTAGGTGACCAGCAGGTTCACCAGCACCACCACCCCGATCGGCATCGCCGCCACGGCGAAGGAGGGAAGGTCGCGCTCGTCATGCGGCGGCGGCGCCTCGGCCGGGTCGTAGTGGTCGGTGGTGGTGGCGCGCTCGCGCACCAGGCCGGGATCCACCTCCGTACGGGCGGCGCCACCATAGCCCTCGCCGGCGCGGCGCGCCGCCGCCTCGGCCCGGCGCAGCCACCACAGGCCGATGCCGAGCATGATGGCGGCGGCGAGGATGCCGATGCCGGGCGCGGCAAAGGGGGTGGTGCCGAAATAGGGCATTGGGATCGCGTTCTGAATCGCCGGCGTGCCCGGCAAGGCGGTCATGGTGAAGGTGAAGGCGCCGAGCGCGATGGTGCCCGGGATCAGCCGGCGCGGGATGTTGGCCTGACGGAACAGCGCATCCGCCACCGGGGCCACCGCGAAGGCCACCACGAACAGGCTGACTCCGCCATAGGTCAGCAGCGCGCAGGCCAAAACCACGGCGAGGATCGCCCGCTCCCGCCCGAGCCGCGCCGTCATGCCGTGCGCGATGGCGAGCGCCGAGCCGCTGTCGGCCATCAGCCGCCCGAACACCGCACCAAGGAGGAACAGCGGGAAGAACTGCGCCAGGAAGCGTGCCGCGCCCGCCATGAAGGTCTGGGTCCAGGAGGCAAGCAGCGGCTCTCCCGACACGGCGGCGGCGAGCAGCGCCGCCGCCGGCGCCACCAGCAGCACGCTCCAGCCCCGGTAGGCGAGCAGGATCAGCAGCCCGAGGGCGAGGAGGATCCCGAAGAGGCCGATCAGCACGGCGCGTCCAGCAGCGAGTCGAGTTCGAGGGAACTGCGCCGGCCGAGATCCTGGCGATGGCGGGCGAGGAAGGTATCCGCGGCGCGGCGCCCCTCGTCACGCAGGAAGCGCAGGAAGTCCCACTCGGCATTGAGCTTGGAGGAATAGCCGAGGCCGGTCATCACGTCGCTGGAAATGCGGTGCATGCGCATCGCCGCCCACAGCGCCCCCTCGCCGCTGCCCGCGTCCACCACGCGGCGCAGCAGCGCGATCATGCGCAGCTCCTTCAGCAGGGTGGCGTTGAAGGAGACCTCGTTCACCCGGTTGACGATCTCGCGCGCGGTGCGCGGCACGCCGGCGCGCTCCACCGGGTTGATCTGCACCAGGATGGTGTCGTTGGAGGCGCATTCTCGCACCAGCGGCGTGATCGTCGGGTTGCCGGCATAGCCGCCGTCCCAGTAGGCCTCGCCGCCGATCTCCACCGCCTGGAACAGAAAGGGCAGGCAGGCGGAGGCGAGCAGCACGTCCGGCGTGATCTCGGCGTTGCGGAACACCCGCCCGCGCCCGGTGCGCACATTGGTCGCGGTGACGAAGAGCTTCACCGGGGCGCGGGAGAGGCGATCGAAATCCACCGTCTCGGCCAGGATCTCGCGCAGCGGGTTGTAGCCGCCCGGATTGAGGTCGTAGGGCGAGACGAGGCGCGCGGCGAGATCGAGCGCGACGAAGGCCGGCGAGCTGTCGAGCGTCCAGCGCCCGAGCAGCACGTCCAGCGGCCCGCGGCGGAACGGGCTCAGCATGGCCGAGCGCGCGACCCGCCCCCAGAAGGTCTCGAGCGCCGCCCGCGCCCCCTCGCGCCCGCCCGCGGCGTAGCCGTCGGCCAGCACGGCGGCGTTCATCGCCCCGGCCGAGGTGCCGGAGATGGCCTCGATCCGGAACCACTCCTCCTGCAGCAGGCGGTCGAGCACGCCCCAGGTGAAGGCGCCATGCGCGCCTCCGCCCTGCAGGGCGAGGTCGATCAGCAGCGGCTCCTGCCGCGCGGAGGCGGGGTCTGGTCGGCGGTCGGTCAGGGCGGGCCTCGCTGGCTGGTAGGGGAAGCGCCGCGCATGGCCGGCGCGGCGCGCCCTTTTAAGCCGCATCCGCCCGGATGGTTACAGCGCCTTCATCAACTTTCCGAAGGCCGCGGCCGCGCCGGCCCGGGAAGGCGCCGCGCCTCCGGGCCGAGGCCGAGCCTGCGGCGCATCGCCTTCTCTACCTCCAGCACCACGAACACCACGGCGCCGGCGGCGACGCAGGCGAGGCCCTCGGCGAGGCCGAGCGGCTCGGTGTCGAAGAAGGTCCGCATGAAGGGCGCGTAGGTGAACAGGAATTGCAGCGCCACCACCAGCGAGACGCCGACCAGCACCGCCGGGGTGCCGAGCACGCCCCGCCAGGTCAGCGACGGGCCGCGCAGGTAGCGGATGCTGAACAGGTACCACACCTCCATCGCCACCAGCGTGTTCACCGCGATGGTGCGCGCCGCCTCGACCGAGAGGCCGCGCATCAGCGCCCAGGCGTACATGCCGAAGATGCCGGCGGCGAACAGGCCGGAGACCAGGACCACGCGCCACAGAATGAAGCCGGTCAGCAGCGGCTCCGCCGCCGGGCGGGGCGGGCGGCGCATGGCGTCCGGCTCGGTCGGCTCGAAGGCGAGCGCGAGCGCCAGTGCCACCGAGCTCACCATGTTCACCCACAGCACCTGCAGCGGCGAG
The DNA here is from genome assembly GCF_004761865.1 of Crenalkalicoccus roseus. Lineage (GTDB taxonomy): Bacteria > Pseudomonadota > Alphaproteobacteria > Acetobacterales > Acetobacteraceae > Crenalkalicoccus > Crenalkalicoccus roseus. The sequence continues at coordinate 132,889 of NZ_SJDM01000006.1, forward strand.
ATCGGCAGCGCGACGCCGAGCAGGATGGCGAGGACCAGGCTGATCGATTCGCCCCCGTTCACCGGCAGCAGGAAGGTGATCGCCTTCTTCAGGTTGTCGTACACGGTGCGCCCTTCGCGCACCGCGGCGGCGATGGTGGCGAAATTGTCGTCCGCCAGCACGATCTCCGCCGCCTCCTTCGCCGCCTCGGTGCCGCGGAGGCCCATGGCGACGCCGACATCGGCCTGCTTCAGCGCCGGCGCGTCGTTCACCCCGTCCCCGGTCATGGCGACGATCGCCCCCTCGGCCTGCAGCGCCTGGACGAGGCGCAGCTTGTGCGCCGGGTCAGTGCGGGCGAAGACCGAGACGCGCGGCGCCTCCTGCCGCAGCGCCGCCTCGTCCATGCGGTCGAGGTCGGCGCCGGTGAGCACGGCGGAGGGCTCGCGCAGGCCGAGCTGGGCGGCGATGGCGGCGGCGGTGCCGGCATGGTCGCCGGTGATCATCTTCACCTCGATGCCGGCGCCGCGGCATTCCGCCACCGCCGCGATCGCCTCCTCGCGCGGCGGGTCGATCAGGCCGATGAGGGCGAGCAGGGTCAGCCCGCCCTCGACATCGGCGAAGTCGAGGGTGGTGCGGCCCGGGTCGAAGGCGCGGGCGGCGACGGCGATCACCCGCTCGCCCCGCGACGCGATCTCCCGCGCCGCCGCCTCCCAGGCGGCGGGGTCGAGTGGCGCGTCGCCGCCGGCGCGGCGCTCGGTGGCGCACATCGCCAGGATGCGCTCCGGCGCGCCCTTCACATAGACCACGGCGTGGCCCTCATGGTCGTGGTGCAGCGTCGCCATGAAGCGGTGCGCGGCATCGAAGGGGATCAGGTCGGTGCGCGGCCAGACGGCCGCCGCCTTCTCCTGGTCGAGCCCGCCCTTGGCGGCGAGGGTGACCAGCGCGCCTTCCATCGGGTCGCCCTCGACCGTCCAGCCGGCCTCCCCTTGCACCAGCGCCGCGTCGTTGCAGAGCAGGCCGGCGCGCAGCGCCTCCATCAGCACCGGGTCGGCCTCGGGCGCCACCTCGGCACCCTCCGCCTCGAAGCCGCCGCGGGGCTCGTAGCCGGTGCCGGTGACGGTGTAGCGCCGCTCCGCCGTCGCCACGGTGCGCGCCGTCATCTCGTTGCGGGTGAAGGTGCCGGTCTTGTCCGAGCAGATGATGGAGACCGAGCCGAGCGTCTCCACCGCCGGCAGGCGGCGCACGATGGCCCGCCGCGCCGCCAGGCGCTGCACGCCGATCGCCAGCGTGATGGTCAGGATCGCCGGCAGCCCCTCCGGGATGCCGGCCACCGCGATGCTGACCATCGTCATGAACATCTGGTCGAGAGGATAGCCGCGCACCAGCGTGCCGAAGGCGAAGATCGCGGCGGCGAAGGAGAGGATGGCGATCGCCAGCATCCGCGCGAAGCCGGCCATCTGACGCAGCAGCGGCGTGACCAGCTCCTGCACCTCGCCGAGCATGGCGGTGATGCGGCCAAGCTCGGTCGCCGCGCCGGTCGCCACCACCACGCCGAGCCCCTGCCCGGCGGTGACCAGCGTGCCGGAGAAGGCCATGGAGGTCCGGTCGCCCACGCCCGCCGCCTCCGGCGCCGGGGCCTCCCGCTTCTCCACCGGCACCGATTCGCCGGTCAGCGCCGCCTCCTGCACATGCAGGTTGCGCACGCGGATCAGCCGCAGGTCGGCGGCCACGCGGTCCCCGGCCTCCAGCACCACCACGTCCCCCGGCACCAGCGTCTCGGCCGGCACGGAGACGCGGTGGCCGTCGCGCAGCACGCTCGCGCGCGGGCTGAGCATGCGGCGGATCGCGTCCATCGCCCGCTCCGCCCGCCCCTCCTGGATGAAGCCGAGGGTGGCGTTGGCGATCACCACGGCGAGGATCACCACCGTGTCGCGCCAATGCCCGATCAGCGCCGTCAGGATGGCGGCGCCGATCAGCACCAGGATCAGCAGGTTGTTGAACTGGTCGAGCAGCCTGCGCAGCGCGCTCCGCCCCTTCGCCGCCGGTAGGCGGTTGGGGCCGTGGCGGGCGAGCCGCGCCTCGGCCTCGGCCGCGGACAGCCCCTCGCGGCGGCTGCCGATCCGGCGGAGGACCTCCTCGGCAGGAAGGGCGTGCCAGGGGCGGTCGGGCGCGTCGGCCATGTCGGGCTCTCCCGGTCGGTTGGCGTTGCTGGGGACGGGTCCGCGCGCGCCATGGCCTGGCGCGTCACGGGTCGCCCTCGCCGTGGGGGGCGGGCCGGCCGGCGGCGCATGACGACCGGGGCCGCTTCCGCTCGCGCGCGCCCGGCAGCGGCCAGAGCGCCGCCGCCTGCGCCACCCCCATGCCGCTTCCGCTCGCGCGCGCCCGGCAGCGGCCCTATCTTTCCAGTCGCGGGGCGGCTGCGCTCCCGGCATCCGCGACCCGCCCTACCGAGGCATGAATGGCGAGGCATTGATGAACATCAAGCCATCCTCCCGCCGCCTCGCCTAGACCTGCGCACGTCATCATCATCGCCGCGGCGCGGGAGCAGCGGCGGGCAGGTGCCGCCGACCCATGGAAGACCTGATCGCCGGCTCGGTGTTCCACGAGGTCGCGGCCCTGCTGGTGCTGGGCGCGGCCGCGGGGCTCGTCGCCCTGCTGCTGCGCCAGCCGCTGATCGTCGGGCTGATCGGCGCCGGCATTCTGGCCGGCCCCTCGGCGCTCGGCCTCGCGCGGTCGGACGCGCACATCGCGCTGCTGGCCGAACTGGGCATCGCGGTGCTGCTGTTCCTGGTGGGGCTGAAGCTCGACCTGCGCCTGGTGCGCAGCCTCGGCCCCGTCGCCACCGCCACCGGCCTCGGCCAGGTGGCGTTCACCGCCGGGATCGGCTTCCTGCTCTGCCTCGCCCTCGGCCTCGACGCGCTGACCAGCCTCTACGTCGCGGTGGCGCTGACCTTCTCGAGCACGATCATCATCGTCAAGCTGCTGTCGGACAAGCGCGAGATCGACAGCCTGCACGGGCGCATCGCGCTCGGCTTCCTGATCGTGCAGGACATCGTGGTGGTGCTGGCCATGGTGGTGGTCTCGGCCATGGCGATGGGCACGGGCGAGGCCTCGGCCATGGGGGGGCTGCTGCGCGTGCTGGTGGGCGGCGGGCTGCTGCTCGGCGCGGTGGCGCTGTTCATGCGTTTCCTCGCCCTGCCGCTGACCCGCCGGCTCGCCCGCGCGCCGGAGCTGCTGGCGGGCTTCGCCATCGGCTGGGCGGCGCTGCTCGCGGCCGTCGCCGACCACATCGGCCTCGGCAAGGAGCTGGGCGGGCTGATCGCCGGCGTCTCCCTCGCCTCCACTCCCTATCGGGAGGCGGTGGCGGGGCGGCTGTCCAGCCTGCGGGACTTCCTGCTGCTGTTCTTCTTCATCGCCCTCGGGGCGCGGCTGGATCTCGGACTGCTTGGGGCGCAGACGGGCGCGGCCGTGGTGCTCTCCCTGTTCGTGCTGATCGGCAACCCGCTGATCGTCGTCGCCATCATGGGCGCGATGGGCTACCGGCGGCGCACGGGGTTCCTGGCCGGGCTGACGGTGGCGCAGATCAGCGAGTTCTCGCTGATCTTCATGGCGATGGGGGTGGCGCTCGGCCATGTGGCGGAGCCGGCGCTCGGCCTCGTCACGCTGGTCGGCCTCGTGACCATCGCGCTCTCCACCTACATGATCACGCATTCGCAGCGGCTCTTCGCCTGGGTGGACACGCTGCTGCGCCCCTTCGAGCGGCGCCGCCCCTGGCGGGAGGAGGCGGCGGCAGGCGAGGCCGGCGGGAAGTGCCGGGCCGATGTGCTGGTCTTCGGCCTCGGACGCTACGGCGGCACCATCGCGCGGCGGCTGCAGGAACGCGGCCTCGTCGTGCTCGGGGTGGATTTCGATCCCGAGGTGGTGCGCCGCTGGCGCCAGCAGGGCTGCGAGGCGGTCTATGGCGATGCCACGGACCCGGAATTCCTGGCCGAGCTGCCGCTGGCCGGGGCGCGCTGGGCGGTCTCCTCCATCCCCGGCCATCCCGGCGGGGTGACGCATGAGGACCACCGCCTCGCCCTGATCCATGCGCTGCGCGGCCAGGGCTTCGCCGGCCGCGTCGCGGTGACGGCGCACCGCGAGGCGGAGGCGGAGGCGCTGCGCGCCCGCGGCGCCGACCTGGTGCTGCTGCCCTTCCAGGACGCGGCGGCGCGCGCCGCGGAGCTGCTCGACGCCGCGCCGGAGGCGCCGCCGGTGCCGGTGCGCCTCAGTGCCGGAAGTGCCGCATCCCCGTGAACACCATGGCCAGCCCTGCCGCGTCCGCCGCCGCGATCACCTCGGCATCGCGGATCGAGCCGCCGGGCTGGATCACCGCCGTCGCGCCCGCCGCCGCCGCCGCCTCCAGCCCGTCGGCGAAAGGAAAGAAGGCGTCCGAGGCGACGACGGAGCCCCTGGCCAGCGGCTCCGCCAGCCCGGCCGCCTTCGCCGCCGCCTCCGACTTCCAGGCGGCGATGCGCGCGGAGTCGACCCGGTTCATCTGCCCCGCGCCGATGCCGACCGTGGCCAGGTCCCGGGCATAGACGATGGCGTTGGACTTCACGTGCTTGCAGACGCGGAAGGCGAAGAGCAGGTCCGCCATCTCCCGCGGCGTCGGCGCCCGCCGCGTCACCACCCGGAGATCCGCCTCACCCACCCGCCCCGCGTCGCGGGACTGCGCGAGGAAGCCGCCGGCGACGGAGCGGAAGGTGAGCCCCGGTTCCGCCGGGTCCGGCACGCCGCCGGCCAGCAGCAGGCGCAGGTTCTTCTTCCGCGCGAACACCGCCCTCGCCGCCTCGTCCGCATCCGGGGCGATGACGACCTCGGTGAAGATCGCCGTGATCCGCTCGGCGGCGGCGGCGTCCAGCGGGCGGTTGGCGGCGACGATGCCGCCGAAGGCCGAGACCGGGTCGCAGCGCAGCGCCGCGTCCCAGGCCGCCGCCAGCGTGTCCGCCACCGCCACGCCGCAGGGATTGGCGTGCTTGACGATGACGATGGCCGGGCGGTCGAACTCGGCCACGCATTCGAAGGCGGCGTCCGTGTCGTTCAGGTTGTTGTAGGAAAGCTCCTTGCCCTGCACCTGCCGCGCCGTGGCCACGCCCGGCCGCGTGCCGCCGTCCAGGTAGAAGCCGGCCCGCTGGTGCGGGTTCTCGCCGTAGCGCAGCGTCTGGCGCAGCACGCCGGCGAGGGCGAGGCGCGGAGGGAACTCCTCGCCCTGCCCACGGGCGAACCAGGCGGCGATCGCGGCATCATAGGCCGCGGTGCGGGCGTAGGCGGCGGCGGCGAGGCGCCGGCGCGTCGCCAGCGTGGTGCCGCCCCGCTCCGCGATCTCCGCCTGCACCTCGGCGAGGTGCGCGGGCTCGGTCAGCACCGCGACATGGGCGTGGTTCTTGGCGGCGCTGCGGAGCATCGCGGGGCCGCCGATGTCGATGGTCTCCACGCAGTCGGCGAAGGAGGCGCCCCGTGCGACCGTGGCCTCGAAGGGGTAGAGGTTCACCGCCACCAGGTCGATCGGCGCGATGCCGTGCGCCTCGGCCTGCGCCAGGTGCGCGGGCAGGTCGCGGCGGAACAGCAGCCCGCCATGCACCTGCGGCACCAGCGTCTTTACGCGCCCGTCCAGGATCTCGGGGAAGCCGGTGTGCTCGGAGACGTCCCGCACCGGCACCCCGGCCTCGCGCAGCGCCCGCGCCGTGCCGCCGGTGGAGAGGATCTCCACCCCCCGCGCGGCGAGGAAGCGGCCGAATTCCACGAGCCCCGTCTTGTCGGAGACCGAAAGCAGGGCGCGACGGACGGGAACGAGGTCGGTCATGGCGGGCACTCCGGCGGCGGCCGCCCTCTACCGCCCGGTGGGGCGGCGGGCAATCGCCGGCGCCCGCGGCACGCAAGAAAGCACGGCGGCCCGCAGGACCGCCGTGCCCGCCTTCGGCCGGAGCGTGTCCGGCCGCCAGGAATGCTAGCGGCTGCCGCCGGTCGCGCCGCCGGTGGTGCCGGTGCCGCCGGTCGTGCCCGCGCCGCCGGCGCCGGTGCCCGTCGCGCCCGTGCCCGGCGCGCCCGCACCGGTGCCGGGCTGGCCCGGACGCTGCGTCTGACCAGCCTGCCCAGCCTGCCCAGCCTGCCCGGTCATGCCGGTCTGACCAGCCTGCCCGGCCTGCCCGGTCTGCGCCTGGCCGGTCTGTCCGGTCTGCGCCTGGGCGGTCCGCTCGGCCTGCTTCGCCTTGTCGCCGCCTGCCGCATGGGCGAGCGGAGCCGCGGCGATGCCGAGGGTGAAGGCGCCGGCGATGGCCATGACAGGAATCGAAAACTTCATGCGTGTCTCCCGGTCTTAGCGTGGACGGTTGTTTCCGCGCAGCACGCAGGCAGAGGAACGGGGCCGGCCGGGCCTCGTTCACGGAAGATCCGCCGCCTGAACATTGCCCTCCGAAACCGTTTCGCCGCGGGAGAGAGTCTGGACCCGCTCAGCGCCATGCGGCTGCGGGGCGAGCAGCAGCGCCGGGCCGGTGAAACCTTCCGCCTTCTCCCGGGCCCCGCTCACGCTGCCTTGACGGCGCGGCGGGAAGCGCGTGCCGCCAGCCGGCGTCAGAGCCCGAGCGCCGCGAGCGTCCGCGCCACCACCCTCGCCTCGTCGAAGCGCTCCAGCGCCCGCGCCCGCCCCGCCTCGCCCATGCGCCGGCGCAGCGCCGGGTCGGCGACGAGCCGCGCCAGCGCCGCGGCGAGCGGCGCCACCCGCGCCGGCGGTACCAGAAGGCCCGTCCGCCCGTGCACCACCTGCTCGCGCGGGCCGCGGATGTCGGTCGCCACCACGGGCAGGCCGGAGAGCATCGCCTCGATCACGCTCATCGGCAGCCCCTCGAAATGCGAGGGCAGCACGAACACGTCCGCCGCGGCCAGCACCCGCGCCACGTCGGCGCGGTAGCCGAGGCGGCGGAGGCGCGGGCCGAGCACGGCGGCGGCGCGATCGAAGCAGGGCTCCAGATCCTCGCCATGGTCGCTCGGCAGCCGCTCCCCCACCACCCAGAGGGTGGCGTCCGGCACCGCCTCCATCGCCCGCAGCAGCTCTGGATAGCCCTTGTGCCGCACCAGGCGGGAGACGGCGACGAGGACGCACGCCCCCTCCGCCACGCCGAGCTCCGCCCGCACCGCCGCGCGCGCCGCCGGATCGGGACGGAACAGGGTCGGGTCACGCCCGTTCAGCACCGCCACGGCGCGGGGGTGGATGCCGAGGCGCCGCGCATCCGCCGCCTCCTCCTCGCTGACGGTGAGGAAGGTGTCGGTGATGCGCCCCGCCGCCCATTCCAGGCCGAACGCGAGGCCGCGGCGCCACAGCGGCCCCGGCTGGTTGAACAGGAAGCCGTGGCAGGTATAGGCGATCCGCGGCAGCCCCGCCGCATCGCGCGCCCGCCAGGCGGCGAGGCGCGCCAGCAGGCCGCTGATCGGCATGTGCGCGTGCACGAGATCGAAGCGTTCGGCGCGGAACAGGTCGCGCAGCGCACGGTAGGCGCGCGCCTGGGCGCGCGGATCCAGGCTGCGCTCGAGCGGCAGGGGGATGATGCGGAACCCCTCCCGCCGCGGCAGGTCGAGCAGCGGGCCCTCGGCGCAGATCCCCACCACCTCGTGGCCGCGCGCGCGGGCGCCGCGCATCAGCGGCAGCAGGAAGTGCCGCAGCGAGAAGTCCACATTGGTGATCTGCGCGACCTTCACCGCGCCGCCCCCGCGGGGCTCCCGGCCAGCGGCACCGCGGGGTGCTCAGCCCTCCGGCGCCCCGCCCGGCGCCGCGGCCTGCACACGGCCGATCGCCCACTGCACCGTCTCGGTGCCCGCCTCGGCCTGCAGCACCACCTGGCTGGTGCGCCGCGGCTCGGCACCGCCGAGATACACGCTCTCCTCCACCGCCACACGCGCGCCCTTGGCGCGCAGGCACCAGCCATGGCCGGAGGGCAGGCGCAGCAGCACCCCCTCGCCGTCCTGCAGCGGGCTCGCCGCCACCGCCGGGTGCAGGTGGAAGCGGACGGCGAAGCCGGGGGGCTTGGCGTCCGGCTCCAGCATCTCCACCAGATCCTCGCCCCGCAGGTCGTCGCCGGATTCGGAGAGGTAGAGGCGGCGGCGGTGGATGGCGCCGAAGGGCCTGCGCCAGCCGTCATGGCTCGCCTCCAGCCATTGCGCCCCGCCGGCCTCGTGACGGTCGGCCTCGACGCGTTCGGGGCGGCGGCCGAGCCCCTCCTCGCGCAGCTCGGCGCTGTTGGTGTCGGCCAGCACCAGCGTCGAATGGGCGGCGGTGGCGCGCAGCGCGTCGCGCCAGGGGCCCTCGGCGGCCGGGGCGGCACCGCAATTGACGATCAGGCGGTCGCGCCCGACCGACATCTCGAAGGAAAGGGTGCCGGCATGGGCGAAGCGGTCGGCGCCGCGCGGCAGGCCGGTCGCGGCGTCGCGCGCGCGGCCGGGCGGCGGGGCGCCGGCATCGGCGATGATCAGGGTGCGGCCGGCCTGCAGGCGATGGAAGCCGCTCTCCTCCAGGAGCAGCGGCGCGCGGCCGCGGGCCTGCCCCTGGGTCAGCACCAGGTCCACCAGCGCCGCCCCTTCCTCCCGCGTGCCGTTGAACAGCGCCAGCGCGCCGTCGCCATGGCGGAACAGGCGCAGCGCCTGGCCGGCGCGCTCGAGCGCGGTGGCGAGGATCGGCGGCGCGTTCACCTCGGCGCCGTGCAGCAGGTTGCGGATCTCGATCAGGTCCTGCACCGCGCGCAGGAGCTGGGCCGGGGACCGCTCCACATGCCCGCCATCGGGGTGGAACTGGCGCTCCAGCTCGCCGGGCAGGAAGCGCAGGGCGCGGGACAGCCAGGCCTCCTCGCCCAGCGCCAGGGCGGCGGCGATCGCGCCCTTCAGCGTCACCAGCGCGCCGCGGTGCAGCGCCTCGGCGGGCAGGGCGGCGGCGACGCCGCGCGCATCCTGCGCCAGGCGTACCATCACCCTGCGGCGGAACCCGTCCTCGGCGGTGGCGGCAAAGAAGTCCCAGTGGCCGAGCCAGGCGGCGATGCGCGCCGCCGCGACCTCCGGGGCCTGAGCCAGCGCCTGTCCGGCGCCGTGCGCCAGCCAGTCCTCGGCCAGGTCGCGGGCGCGCAGGCGGGCGGCGTCGCTGCCGAGCGCGCGCAGGTCGCGCAGCCACTGGAAGCCGTGCGCGGCGGCGCGCCAGGCGACCGACCCCTCGGCATCGTCCCAGCAGCCGGCCCCGCCGCCGCCCTCGGGCAGCGGCTCCAGCCGCCGCGCGGTCCCGGCCACCTCGAGGACGCCGCCGAGCAGCCTCTCGCCGCGGCCGATATCCCCCGGCCAGAGGTCGCGGAAGGCGCGCGCCGGGGAATCGGGCACCTTCACCGGCTTCAGGCCGGAAAGCAGGCGGCGGGTGCTGCGGAGGATCTCGCGCATCAGGCGGCCCCCCGCAGCGCGGCGATGGCCCTGGCATAGTCGGGCGCGCCGAAGACGGCGGTGCCGGCGACCAGCACATCCGCCCCGGCGGCGCGGCAGCGCGGCGCCGTCTCGGCGGTGACGCCGCCATCCACCTGCAGCGCGATCGCGCGCCCCGATTCGGCGATCATGCGACGCAGCGCGGCGATCTTGGGCAACTGGCTCTCCAGGAAGGACTGGCCGCCGAAGCCGGGGTTGACCGTCATCACCAGCACCAGGTCGCAGAGGTCGAGCACATGCTCCACGGCGGAGACGGGCGTGGCCGGGTTGAGCACCACCCCGGCGCGCCGGCCGAGGGCGCGGATGCTCTGCAGCGTGCGGTGCAGGTGCGGCCCGGCCTCGGGATGGACGCTGATCAGGTCCGCCCCCGCCTCGGCGAAGGCTTCGAGGTAGGGATCGGCGGGGGCGATCATCAGGTGGACGTCGAAGGGCAGCCCGCAGTGCCGGCGCAGCGCCCGCACCAGGGCGGGGCCGAAGCTGATGTTCGGCACGAAATGCCCGTCCATGATGTCGAGGTGCAGCCAGTCGGCGCCGGCGGCCTCGATCGCGCGCACCTCCTCGCCGAGGCGGGCGAAGTCGGCGGCCAGCAGGGATGGCGCGATGCGGGGCGGGTGGGGGAGCATTTCGGCGGGTTCTAGCGATGGCGGGCGGGCGGCGGCAAGGCGCCCGCCGACGGGGCGGGCCGCGCCTCTCCCCGACTCCCGGGAAGGGGCGCCTGGGGAGTATTCCCTTAAGGCGGGCTCAACAAAACGATTCTTCTACCTAAAGTTGAGTACTGCTAATGCCGACCGGTCCCCAGCGCCCCCGCGGCGCCGGGCAGGATCGCGGAGCCGCGTGCATGCACTGGGCAAACCATTTCGGGCGCACCTCCTTCGTGCCGGCCAACGACCGCACCCCGGGAGGAGCGCCCTCGCCCGCCACCCTGGCGCTGCTCGCCCGCCTTGGCGAGGCGGAGCGGCACGTGCTGGCCTGGCTGCCCGCCGACGGCTCGGCGCGGGGCGGTGCCAGCCGGGACATGGTGCATGCCCTGATCCGGCTCCGCGACCTCGGCCTCTGCGGCCGCAGCTTCGGCAAGGGTGGGCGCGGCGCGCGGTGGCACGCGACCAGCCAGGGCCTGCGCGTGCAGGCGCTGCTGCGCGGCGATGCGCCCGGCCCCGCCGCGGAGACCCCGTCAGGGCGGCGGCAGGCCCGCGGCGCCCTGCGCCGCGCCGCGCAGGAGGTGCTCGACGCCTGGCACGGCGTGCGGGCGGCGGGCACCCGGACCGACCCGCTGCCACGCGCCATGGCGCGCCTCCGCGACCTGCTCGGCGCCGCCGCCCGCGGCAAGGCGGACCGGCCGCAGGCCTCCGCCGGCGGCGACTAGAACTTTTTCCGTCCGCCCCGGCTCACGGCCATGCTCCGGCCGGTTGGACATGTGGGCACCTTCGCCCGTTCGGGAGCGCCGCCTGAACGGGATGCGTCTGGCGCCTTCCGCGCGCCGTTCCGCGGCGGGGCTACACCCGCATCGGCATCAGCACGTAGAGCGCCTCCGGCTTCGCCACGTCGGTCACCACGGTGGGCGCGCTGCCGTCGGCGAAGCGGAACTCCACCTGCTCCTCGACCAGATCGGTGATGTCGTTCAGGTAGCGGGCCTGGAAGCCGATCTCGATCGGCGACGCCTCGTACTGCACCACCTCCTGGTCCAGCTCCTCCTGCGCCTGGCCCTGGTCGGGGCTGGCGGCGGAAAGCAGGAGGTGGTTGCGGTCGAGGGAGAGCTTCACCGGGCGCGAGCGCTCGCTGCTGATGGCGGCGACGCGGCCGACCGCGTCGGCGAAGGCCTTCTTGGACACCCGGAGGACCTTGTCGTTGCCGCGGGGGATCACGCGCTCATACTCGGGGAAGGTGCCGTCGATCAGCTTGCTGGTGAGCTGGACGGTGCCGACCTCGAAGCGGATCTTGGTGTCGGAGAGGCGGATGGTGACCTCGTCCTGCGTCTCCTCGGCGAGCTTGCGCAGCTCGTTCACCGTCTTGCGCGGGATGATGACGCCGGGCATGCCGGCCGCCCCCTCGGGCAGCGGCTGCTCCACGCGGGCGAGGCGGTGGCCGTCCGTCGCCACGGCGCGCAGCACCGGGGTGCCCTCGCTCTCGGTGGCGTGGAGGTAGATGCCGTTCAGGTAGTAGCGCGTCTCCTCGGTGCTGATGGCGAAGCGGGTGCGGTCCACCAGGTCGCGGAGCTGGGCGGCGGGCAGGCTGAAGCGGTGCGGCAGCTTGCCCTCGGTCATGGAGGGGAAGTCCTCCACCGGCAGCACGGCGAGGGAGGTCTGGAAGCGCCCGGCGCGCAGCGCCAGCGGCGCGTCGCCGCCCGCCTGGTCGAACTGGATCGTCGCCCCCTCGGGCAGCTTGCGCACGATCTCGTAGAGGGTGGCGGCGGGGGCGGTGCAGCGGCCGGGACGATCCACCCGCACCCCCGGCACCTCCTCGACCATGGCGATCTCCATGTCGGTGGCGGTCAGGTGCAGCGCGCCCTCCTGCGCCGCGATCAGCACGTTGGCGAGAATGGGGATGGTGTTGCGGCGCTCCACCACGCTCTGCACATGGGCGAGCGCCCTGAACAGGATCGCCCGTTCGACCGTGATCCTCATGCCACCCAGGCTCCCCCGGCCATCGCGCCGTCCTCGTTCCGCATCCCTGCCTGCCGCGCGCCGACGGGGGCGCCCCGTCGAAGCGGATTCGCAAGCAGGGTAAGGTAAGCCGTCCTGCCTTCCCCACCAAGCCCGCCGGGCCGTGCCGGGGGCGGATCAGGTCTCCAGCATCTTGCGCAGCAGGGCGACGTCCTCGGCGAAGCTCGCATCCTGCTGCATCAGCTCGGCCACGCGGGAGACGGCGTGCATCACCGTGGTGTGGTCCCGGTTGCCGAAGCGCCGCCCGATCTCGGGGAGCGAGCGCTGGGTGAGCTGCTTGGCGAGGTACATCGCCACCTGCCGCGGCCGGGCGACGTTGCGCGCCCGGCGCGCCGAGGACATGTCGGTGAGGCGGATGTTGTAGTGCTCGGCCACCCGGCGCTGGATCTCCTCGATCGAGACCCGCTTCTCGTGCGCCCGCAGGAGGTCGTGCAGCACCTCCTGCGCGGTCTCCAGCGTAACCGGGCGATGGAACAGGTTGGCGTGCGCCACCAGGCGATTCAGCGCTCCCTCGAGCTCGCGGACATTGGCGGTGATCTTGTGCGCGAGCAGTTCCAGCACCTTGGTCGGCACCTCGACCCGGGCGGCGGCGGCCTTGGCCTGCAGGATGGAGAGGCGCAGCTCGTAGGTGGTGGCATGGATGTCGGCCACCATCCCGCAGCCGAGCCGGGTGCGGAGGCGGTCCTCGATGCCCGAAAGGTCGGAGGGCGACTTGTCGGCGGAGACGACGATCTGCTTTCCCTGGTCCACCAGGGCGTTGAAGGTGTGGAAGAACTCCTCCTGCGTGTTGTCCTTGCCGATCAGGAACTGCAGGTCGTCGATCATCAGCACGTCCACGGAGCGCAGGCTTTCCTTGAACTCCATGGTGTTCTGGCTGCGCAGCGCGGCGATGAAGCGGTACATGAACTTCTCGGCGCTCATGTAGGCCACCGTGCGCTCCGGATGGTGCTCGCGGATCGCCCAGGCGATGGCGTGCATCAGGTGGGTCTTGCCGAGGCCGACGCCGCCGTAGAGGAAGAGCGGGTTGAAGCCCGGACTCGCCGGCTGCTCGGCGACGCGGCGGGCGCAGGCATAGGCGAATTCGTTCGGCTTGCCGACGACGAAGGTGTCGAAGGTGAAGCGCGCCTCGAGCGGCGCGATCCAGTCCGAGCGCGGCTCGGGGGCGCTCCTCTCGGCGGGGGGGCGCGGGGCCAGGCTCTCGGCGAGGCCGGGCGCGTCCTCCGGCGCGGCGGAGGCGTCCTGCATCTCCGCCGCCAGCACGGTCTCGGCCTCGGCGCCGTTCGGCTGCGCGACGCGGATGTCGATGCGGCGGATCGAGGGGTCCTCGGCCTGCCAGAGGGCGCGCAGCCGGTCCCCGTAATGGCTGTTCACCCAGTCGCGCAGGAAGCGGGTGGGCAGCACCACCACCGCCTCGTCGCCGTCGATGCCGGTGAGGGTCATCTGCCGCAGCCAGGTACGGTACTCGACCTCGCCGACTTCCTTGCGCAGGCGGCCGCGCACGCGTGCCCAGCAGGCGGCCATCCGTCCGGAGGTTTCGGGGGGCAAACGCCAGCCTCCTCTTCCATCCCTAGCTCTGGCGCCAAGGGCCGGAACGCGAGCCGGCCGGGCAGGGCAGGCTGCGTGCCGGGCGGCGGCCGCGGACACGAACGGGGGGATATCTGCGCTGCCGCCCTGACGGAAGCGATGATATCGCGCCCCCAGGTGGCCGGCAAATAGTAACTTCTGCCGCGTGGCCCCGATCAGAATACCAGCCAAATACAGGACAATATCAGCCCGGCGGGCCGCATGGCCCGGAAAGCGGAAGATCCGGACGGATGAAGTCCCTGCCTGACCGGCGCCGGCGGAGCGGGCGCGGGGAACGCGCCGCAATCCCGCCCTTCAGGCGGAGGCCTGGGCCCCGAGCGCCTTGATGCGCGAAGAGAGGCGGGAGAGCTTGCGCGCCACCATGTTCCGGTGCAGCACGCCCTTGGTCGCGGCGCGGTGCAGTTCCGGCTGCGCCGCGCGCAGCGCCTCCTGCGCCGCGGACTGGTTCCCGGTGGCGATCGCCTGCTCCACCTTCCGCAGGAAGGTGCGCACGCGGGAGCGCCGGGCGCGGTTGCGGAGGGTGCGCTTCTCGGTCTGACGGATGCGCTTGCGGGCAGAGGCCGTGTTCGCCATGGGGCTCGGGTTCGATCCGGAACGGGTAGAACGGAAAGGGCGGGCCTCCGAGGGCCCGCGCCAGGGGCGACGCTTCTAGCCCCGCCCCCGGCATGGCGTCAAGCAAGCCGCCGGGCGGCGCCGCTCAACGGTTGCGGAAGGCGGGCTTGCGCTTCTCGACGAAGGCGGCCATGCCCTCCTTCTGGTCCTCGGTGGCGAAGAGGGACTGGAACAGCCGCCGCTCGAAGCGCACCCCCTCGGCCAGCGTGGTCTCGAAGGCGCGGTTCACCGCCTCCTTGGCGATGGCGACCGCAGGCGCGGAGAGCGCGGCGATCCGTTCGCCGATCTTCACCGCCTCCGCCACCACCTGGTCGGTCGGCACCACGCGGGCGACGAGGTTGGCGCGCTCCGCCTCGGCCGCGTCCATCATCCGGCCCGTGAGCACCAGCTCCATCGCCTTCGCCTTGCCCACGGCGCGGGTCAGGCGCTGCGTGCCGCCCGCGCCCGGAATGACGCCGAGGTTGATCTCGGGCTGGCCGAAGCGCGCGTTCTCGGCTGCGATGATGATGTCGCACATCATCGCCAGCTCGCACCCTCCGCCGAGCGCATAGCCGGCAACGGCGGCGATCACCGGCTTCTGCACCGTGGTCACCACCTCCCACCGCTTGCCGATGAAGTCGTCGAGATAGACGGCGGGGTAGGAGCGGGACTGCATCTCCTTGATGTCGGCGCCGGCGGCGAAGGCCTTCTCGCTGCCCGTCAGCACGATGGCGGCGATGGCGGGGTCGGCGTCGTAGCCGCGCAGCGCCTGGCCGAGCTCCTCCATGAGCTGGTCGCACAGCGCGTTCAGCGCCTGCGGCCGGTTGAGGCGGATCACCGCCACCCGTCCCTGCACCTCGGTCTGGATCATCCCGTATTCGGCCATGCGATCCTCCTCCGCTCCCGGCGGTCTATATCAGCGCTGCGTGCGCGGGCAAAAAAAGGTCGAGCGGCCGGCCTGCACGATGCGCGCGATGCCCCGGCAGGCCGGGGGGCCGGGGCAGCGCGCGCAGGGCTCCCCCTCGCGGCCATAGACGTCGAACCGCTCCTGGAAGAAGCCGACCTCCCCATCCGCCCGCACGTAGTCGCGGAGGGAGGAGCCGCCGGCGGCGATGCTCTCCTCCAGCACCGCGCGGATGGCGGGGACGAGGCGCGCGGCGCGCGCCCCGGCGACGCTCGCCGCCAGGCGTCGCGGCGAGATGCCGGCCCGGAACAGCGCCTCGCAGGCGTAGATGTTGCCGAGGCCGGCCACCACCCGCTGGTCGAGCAGCGCCGCCTTGATGCTGGTGCGGCGCCCGGCCAGCGCCGCGGAGAGCACCTCCGGCGTGAAGCCCGGCTCCAGCGGCTCGGGTCCGAGGTCGCGCAGCAGCCGGTGTCTCTCCTCCTCCGCCGTCGGCACGAGGTCCACGCAGCCGAAGCGCCGCGGATCCACGAAGCCGACGCGCCAGCCATCCTCGGTTTCGAGCACGAGATGCTCGTGCGCCTCCGGCGGCCCGCCCTGACCGCGCGCATCCGAGGCGGCGCCCTGCGGGCCAAGCCGCGGCGACGGCGGCTCCCCCACCCGGCGCGCCACCATCCGCCCCGACATGCCGAGGTGGATCAGCACCGAATCCCCGCCCTCGAGGCGCATCAGCATGTACTTGCCGCGCCGGCGGAACCCCAGCACCCGCGCCCCGGTCAGCCGCGCCGCAAGCCCCTCCGGCAGAGGCCAGCGCAGGTCGGGGCGCGCCACGCGGACGGCGGTGATGCGCCGCCCCGCCAGCACCGCGGCGAGGCCGCGCATCACCGTCTCGACCTCCGGCAGCTCCGGCATCCCGCGCCCCCTCGCCTTCCCCGGCGCCCGCCCCACCTGCTATGGCGGCGCCCCGCAGGCAACGGCCAGAGCATGTCCGACACGACCGATTTCGGCTACCGCCGGGTCCCCCGCGCCGAGAAGGCCCGCCTGGTGCGGCGCGTCTTCGACAGCGTGGCGCCGCGCTACGACCTGATGAACGACCTGATGTCGCTCGGCCTGCATCGGGTGTGGAAGCGCATCTTCGTGCACGCCATCGGCGCCTCGCCGCGGGAGACGCTGCTCGACCTCGCCAGCGGCACCGGCGACGTCGCCTTCCTCGCGCGCGAGCGCGGCGCGGGGCGGGTGATCCTCGCCGACGTCAACCGCGCCATGCTCGGCGTCGCGCAGGGGCGGGCGCTCGACCGCGGCCTCGCCCCGGGCCTCGTCTTCGTCTGCGCCGATGCGGAGCGCCTGCCCTTCCCGGACCGCTGCGTGGAGAAGGTCTCGATCGCCTTCGGCCTGCGCAACTGCACCGACAAGGAGGCGGTGCTGCGCGAGGCGCGGCGCGTGCTGCGCCCCGGCGGACGGTTCCACTGCCTGGAATTCTCCCGCGTCGAGGTGGAGGCGCTGGCGCCGCTCTACGACGCCTGGTCCTTCGGCGTGCTCCCGCGCCTCGGCGCGCGCGTCGCCCGGGACGCGGAGAGCTACCGCTACCTCGCGGAGAGCATCCGGAATTTCCCGGATCAGGAGAGTCTCGCCGCGATGATGCGCGCGGCGGGCCTGGAGCGGGTGGGCTGGCGCAACCTTTCGGGCGGGATCGTCGCCATCCACACCGGCTGGCGGCTGTAGCGGCGCGGAGCGGGTGCGGCGCCGCACGCGGCCTTGATCGGCCGCCGCTTGCGGAGCGGCCACGCGGCCGTGTACCGCCCGCCCGCAAGGGGGCCGGGAGCGCCGCCGCCGGAGGGATGCATCCTGCCCCCGGCGACGCATATACCCGCATGCGGGAACGGCCGCATGGGAAGGCGGACGGTGCAGGAAGCGCCGCCGGAACACGGCACTCTCGGGAAGATCGGGGTTCGGGCCAGATGCGCGAGCAGGACATGCGCGACGAGGAGGCGTTCCGGCGCCTGCAGCGGCCGGCGGGGGAACGCGACCGCGCCGCCGAGGCGGTGACGGCGCCGCTGCCCTCGGGCTGGATCTGTCTCAGGGACTGCAACCTCAGTGGCAATCTCAGCCGCCCGGTGACGATTCCCTTCGTGCTGCTGCATCCCGAGGTGGGGGTCGCCCTGCTCGACATCGGCACCACGCCGGCGACGGATCCGGAGGCGGTGCTGCGCCAGCGGCTGGAGGCGGCGCGCTTCGAGAGCATCTTTCCGGGCTACCTGCCGATCGTGCATCTGCGCCTGCGCCCGGCCGAGATCGAGGCGATAGACACCATCCTCAGCGAGGCCTTCGCCGCGCTGCCCGCGCTCTCCGTCCCCGGCGGGGATGCCTGGGTCAGCGTGCTGCGCCGTGCGCTGACCCCGCGCGATCCCTCGCGTGGCGCCGCCTTCGCCCCCGCGCCGCGCGAGCCCGGCGCCTGGCGCGCGCCGCCCCCGGGCGAGGCCGCACCACCGGTGGAGCGCGGCGCCTGGCAGGGCACCCCGCCCGAGCCGACGGCCGGCCTGCCCGCGGATCGCCCGACCCCGCCGCGGATGCTGCAGCGGCACGTGCCGCAACCGGACAGCGCCCCGACCGAGATGCCGGCGCCCGCGGCGGAGGCGCCGGCGCGCCGGCGCCCGGTCGCGCTCGCGGCGGCGGGCCTCGTCGCGGTCGCGCTGCTGGCGGGGGCGGCCGTGCTCCTGCTCCCGCGCACGCCCGACACTGCCGCGGGCCCGGAGATGGCAACCCCGGCCGCGACCTCGCCCTCCCCCGCGGAGCCGATGCCGCTCGCCGCCGCGCCCTCCCCGCCGCCGCCGATCACCCCGCCGGCCTTCGAGCCCGTGCCCCTCCCCCGGCAGGCCCCTCCGCCGCCACCCGTGGCAGTGGCGGAGCCGCCGGCCCCGGGCCTGCCGCTGCCGCCCCCGCCCATGCCGGCGCCGGAGTCGCCGCCCCCCGCGGCGGCAGGCGCCCCCGCGGCCGCGGAGGAGGGGCCGCGCGTCATGGTCCGCACGCCGGCGAATTTCCGCGCCGCGCCGAACACCGGCAGCACGGTGATCCGCACCGCCCAGCGCGGCGAGACCTTCCGCGTCTTCGGCCAGGCGCCGGGCGGCTGGGTGCAGGTGGGAGAGGCGGAGGAGCCGCAAGGCTGGATCCATTCCAGCCTGCTCGAGGAGGTGGCGCCCTGACGCATCCGGGGCGGCGCGCGGCCGCCCCGCCGGCTGGCCCCGGCCGTCCCGATCCGCTCCGTGCGCGCCGGGGCGGCATGTCCCGCCCGCCGAGGTTCGCGGCCCATGCCCCGGCTCATCGGGGGGCGCGCCCTTGCCCGTTCCGGCGGGCCCGGCGGAACGGGATCCGCCCCGTCGAGGCGGGCCGAGGGCGCGCTCAGCCCCGGGGGGCCGGCACGGGCGCGGCGGCGCCCTCCCCGGCTCCGCCGCCGGCGGCGTTCATCACCAGCAGCCCGGCGGCAAGCCGCGTCAGGCAGCGGGCGGCACGCAGCCGCACCGCCGCCTGCCCGTCCACCCCCTCGGGCAGGGTGCAGCCGGCGAGGGTGATGGCGGTGCCGAGGATCCGCGCCTCCAGCGCGGCGGTCACCGCCTCCGCCCTGGCCTCGCGGCCGAACTCCTGGTCCACCGCCTCGCCCGCGCGGTCGATCTCAGCCTCCACCCGCGCATCCTCGGCGGCGATGCCGAGGATCTCGGCCGGCGGGTCCGGCTCCTCCCCGGCCAGGACCGCGAGCAGGCCGAGGCTGGCGACGAGGGTGTGCATCGGCCCGCTCTCATCCCCCCGCGCGGCGAAGGCGCCGTAGGCGGCGGCGAGCGCCGCCTCGCCCAGCACCTCCCGCGCCTCCGCCACGGCCGCCTCCGTCGCGGGCGCCGCCCCGCCCTCCGCCTCGGGCGCGATGCCATCGGCGCAGGCGCGGCAGACGACCGCCAGCGCCTCGAAAAGTCGATGTTCCGGTACTGCGGCCATGATCCGTCCTTCGCGGGTTGCCCGGAGCCGTTTCCATCCAGCCCTGCCCATGGAAACGGCTCCAATCCGTTGTTCGTGGAGCGGAGCCACGATTCCGGCCGGTTCCGGCCGGCCGCGATCCGCCCTATCCGTCCACGGTCAGGTTCATGGAAGTGGCGAGCGCCTCCCACTCCTGCCAGACGCGGGCGATGTGCTCGCGGAACTCGGCGGGGCCCATGTAGCCGGGCAGCGTGTCCATCTCCCGCAGGCGGCGGTTGATGTCCTCGCGCGCCATCACCTGGCGGAACGCCTCGGCCAACCGGTCGAGGATCGGCTGCGGCACCCGCGCCGGCGCGAGCAGGCCGATGAAGCCGGAGAAGGCGAAGGCCTCGGGGTAGCCCAGCTCGATGAAGGTCGGCACCTGCGGCAGGGAGGGGATGCGCTCCCGCCCCAGGCAGGCGAGCGGGCGCAGCCGGCCGCCGCGGATGTAGTCGCCCGCCGCCGTCATGCTGTGGAAGCCGCAGGCGATGCGCCCGCCCAGCATGTCCGTGAGCATCGGCGCCTCGCCGCGATAGGCGATGTGCGTCATGCCGAGCCGCTCGACGTCGTTGAGGAGCTGCGCCATGGCGTGGCCCGTGGAGCCCGGCGCGTAGGAGCCGAAGGAGAGGTCGCGCCCGCGCGCCCACTCCACGAACTCCTTGAGCGTCTGCGCCGGGATGTCGGCTCGGATGACGAAGGGCAGCGGCGTGGTGCCGAAGCGCCCGATCGGCGCGAAATCCTCGAGCGGGCGGTAGGGCCAGCGGCGGAACACCACCGGGCTCTGCACATGGGTGGTGATGGTGAAGAGCAGGGTGTAGCCGTCCGGCGCCGCCCGCGCCGCCGCCTCGGTGCCGACCATGCCGCCGGCGCCGGAGCGGTTCTCCACCACCACCTGCTGGCCGAGGAGCGGCGACAGGCCCTCCGCCGTCATGCGCGCCCAGATGTCGGTGGCACCGCCGGCGGGGAAGGGCACGATCATGCGGATCGGCCGTTCCGGCCAGCTGCCCTGGGCGCGGGCGGCGGGCGCGATGGCGGCGGCGGCGAGGCCGAGAAGGTGGCGGCGGCGCATGTGTCCTCCCTGGGGGGCCGTGATCGCGGCCCCGCGCGGCCGATGGTGGGGGTGGGCCGCCGCCCCCTCAAGCCCCGTCCGGATAGTCGCGGCCGGGGCGGGCGCGGTAGCTGGGCAGGGACCAGCCGCGCAGCAGCGCCGCGGCGCGGATCAGGAAGCCCACCAGCAGCCCCGCCACCACCGCCGTGTCGCGCGGCACGCCCTGCCCCTGCAGCACCACCAGCGTCGCGGCGCCGGCGGCCGCGGCGGTGACGTAGATCTCCCGCCTGAGGATCAGCGGCACCTCGTTGCAGACCACGTCCCGCAGAATGCCGCCGAAGGTGGCGGTGGCGACGCCGAGCAGCACCGCCGCCCAGGGGTTGGCGCCGGCGAGCAGCGCGATCTCCGCCCCCACCACCGCGTAGAGGGCGAGCCCCACCGCATCCGCCCAGAGCAGGGCGCGGAAGCGGGATTCCAGCAGGTGCGCGGTGAAGAACACCAGCACCGCCACCCCGGCGCAGACCGCCAGCAGCTCCGGCGCGCCGAGCCAGAACACCGGCGTGCGGCCGAGCAGCAGATCGCGCACCGTGCCGCCGCCGAAGCCGGTGAGCACGGCCATCAGCACGAAGCCCACCGCGTCCATCTGCTTGCGCGAGGCGACGAGCGCCCCCGAGGCGGCGAACACCGCGATCGCCGCCACGTCCAGCCAGCCCAGGAAGGTGTCGAGCGCCGTCACCTACTCGGCCGGCACCGGGCGCGGCCGCGCCGCCGGCGCCCGCCGCGCCCCGCCCGCGCAGAGGAGCGAGAGGCCGAGCAGGGCCGCGACCACCGGCAACACCAGCTCCGGATGGCCCATGTCGATCAGGAAGCCCATCGGCACCGGGGTGATGGCCGAGCCCAGCGGCAGGCCGGAGGAGACGAAGCCGAACACCTTGCCGACCTCTCCGGGCGGCGAGGCGTCCTTCAGCATCACGTCGCGCGGGGTGCGGGAGGTGCCGAGCGCGAGCCCCCCCGCCAGCGCCACCGCCACCAGCACCGCCTCGGGCAGCGGCACGAGGCCGGGCAGCAGCAGCAGCGCCATGGCGGCCAGCGTCAGCGCCACCACCATGCCGAACAGGCCGGACTTGGCGCGGTCCACCAGCCAGCCGCCGACCAGCGTGCCCGCCGTGGCGCCGACCATGTAGCCGGTGAGTGCGGAGGAGGCGACGAGCACCGGCGTGCCCCACAGCTTGCCGAGCACCGTCACCAGCCAGGCCTGGATCCCCGCCCCGGCCATGGCCGAGAGCAGGAAGAAGCCGAAGAACAGCAGGATCGGCCGGCTGAGCAGCAGCTCCCGCCCCGCCGGCCCCTGCGGCCTGCCCTTGGGCTTCGGCTGGTCCTGCAGCACTCGGCTCTGCAGAAGGATGGCCGCGACCACCGGCACGCCGAGCAGCCCAACCAGCAGCAGCGCCTCCCGCCAGGTGAGGCCCACCACCGTGAGCAGGAAGGCGATGGCCGGCGGGGCGAGGGCGAAGCCGAGATTGCCGGTGAAGGTGTGCAGCGCGAAGGCGCGGCCCATGAACCCCTTGCTGACGCTGCCCGCGAGGATGGCGTAGTCCGCCGGGTGGATCACGCTGTTGCCGACGCCCGAAAGGATGGCGAGCGGCAGGATCACCCAGAAGGAGGGAGCGAAGGCCATCGCCGCGATGGAGAGCGCCATCAGCAGCGTGCCGCCGACCAGGTAGGGCCGTGCCCCGTGCCGGTCCACGAGGAAGCCGACCGGCGTCTGCAGCACCGCCGTGGTGCCGCTCATCAGCGCCACGGCGAGGCCGAGGGTGGCGTAGGAGACGCCGAACTCCTCCCGCCACACCAGGAACAGCGGCGGCAGGCAGAGCATGTAGAAATGGGAGAGGAAGTGGCCGGTGCCGATCAGCGCGACGATGCGCGCATCCCGGCCTGGCTGGGGCTCGGGCGCCATGGAGCGCGTGTCTCCGCGGAACGGAAGGGGCCACACCCTGCGCCGGGCCGGCGCCGCGGTCAATCCGGGGCCGGCGCCGGGCGGCCCGTCCCCCCTCCCCTTCCGCTCTCCGCCGGGAGGCGCCAGGGCATGTTCCGCTCCCCCGGCGCACGGCCGATGCCCTGGCCTCGTGATGCGGGGGCGTCTTCGCCCGGCCAAGCGGGTTCACCGGAACGGGATCTGCTCTAGGCTCGGCACCGGGGTGGCGCGCGGCGCCGCCCGGATGGGAGGACAACGACCATGAGCAAAGACCCGCAGACCCCGGCGGCGGGGCGCCGCGCCCTGATCCGCGCCGCCGGCGCCGGACTCGCCGCCGCGGCCATCTGGCCGGCTGGCCGCGCCACGGCGCAGATCTCGGACGGCGCGGTGCGAATCGGCGTGCTGAACGACATGTCCGGCCCCTTCGCCGACCAGCAGGGGATGGGCGACGTCGTCTCCGCCCGCCTCGCCATCGAGGATTTCGGCGGCCGGGTGCTCGGCGCCCCGATCGAACTGGTCTATGGCGACCTGCAGAACCGCCCCGATGTGGGGATGCAGATCGCCCGGCGCTGGTACGACCAGGAGCGGGTGGACGCGATCTTCGGCATCGGCAACTCCGCCGTCGCGCTCGCCGTGCAGCAGCTCACGCGGGAGAAGGGGCGGATCAACGTCTCGGTCGCGGCCGGCACCACGGACCTGACGGGGCGGGCCTGCTCCCCGCTCGGCATCCACTGGACCTACGACAATTACGCGCTCGCCCGCGGCACGGTGGGCGCGATGATGGGCGAGGGGCGGCGACGCTGGTTCTTCATCACCTCCGACTACGCCTTCGGCCATTCCCTGGAGCAGAACGCCGCCGCGATCGTGAACCAGCTCGGCGGGCAGGTGGTGGGCTCGGTGCGCGCGCCGCTGAACGAGACCGACTTCTCCTCGCACATCGTGCGCGCCGTGGGCTCCGGGGCGCAGGTGGTCGGGCTCGCGGTGGCGGGGACGGACCTGATCAACGTGGTCAAGCAGATGGGCGAGTTCGGCGTGGTGCGGCGCGGCGTCCAGCCCGCGGCGCTGCTCTGCCTGCTGACCAACGTGAAGGCGATCGGGCTCGAGACCGCGCAGGGCCTGGTGTTCACCGAGGCCTATTACTGGGACCAGAACGACGAGACCCGCGCCTATGCCGAGCGCTTCGCCCGCATCCACGGCCGCCCGCCCACCATGTTCCAGGCCAGCATGTGGGGGGCGGTGACGCACTACCTGAAGGCGGTGCAGGCCGCCGGCACGGACGCCGCCGAGCCCGTGATGGCGAGGATGCGCGAGATGCCGATCAACGACTTCATGACCAGGAACGGACGCATCCGCGAGGATGGGCGGGTGATCCGCGACATGTACCTGATGCGCGCCAAGCGCCCGCAGGAGGCGCGCGGGGAGTGGGACCTGCTGGAGGTGGTGCGCACCATCCCCGGAGAGGAGGCGTTCCGCCCCTTGTCCGAGAGCGACTGCCCGCTGGTGCGGCGGACCTGAGCCGGCGGAAGGCGTGGTGCGTCCGGGTCGTTTCCGCGGCCGGGTGGAAACGGCGCCGGGGCGTTTTCCGCGAGCCAGGGCGACCGGAAAATACTCTAGCGCCGCAGCTCCATCTGGATCGGCCCCTCGCGCTCGCCCCGCGCGAACTGGTCCACCATGGCGTTGCCGGTGTTGCCGAGCGTCGCCGCCGGGCCGGTCCAGACGATGCGGCCATGGTGGATCATCGCGGCGAGGTCGCCGATGCGCCGCGCGCTCGCCATGTCGTGGGTGATGGACACCGCCGTGGCGCCGAGGCGCTTGACGCAGTCCACGATCAGCCCGTCGATCACCGCGCCCATGATGGGATCGAGGCCGGTGGTCGGCTCGTCGAAGAAGATGATGTCGGGCCGCGCCGCGATCGCCCGCGCCAGCGCCACGCGCTTCTGCATCCCCCCCGAGAGCTCGGCCGGGTAGAGGTCGCCGACGCTGGCGGCGAGGCCGACCTGCGCCAGCACCTCGGCCGCCTTGTCGCGCGCCGCGCGGCGGGTGATGCGCTTCTGCGCCAGCAGCTTGAAGCAGACATTCTCCCACACCGGCAGGCTGTCGAACAGCGCGCCGTTCTGGAACAGCATGCCGATGCGGTCGCCCACCGCCTCGCGCTCCCGCCGCGGCATGCTGAGCAGGTTCCGCCCGTCGATCTCGACCACCCCCTCGTCCGGCTCGATCAGGCCGAGGACGCACTTGATCGTCACCGACTTGCCGGAGCCCGACCCGCCCAGGATCACCATGGAGTGGCCGGCCGGCACGTCGAGGTTCACGCCGTCCAGCACCTGCTTCTCGCCGAACGCCTTGCGCAGGCCGCGCAGGCGGAGCTTCGGCGTCTCCTGCGCGCCGTCTCTCATTGCGCGAAGAACATCTCGGTCAGCACGTAGTCGGTGGCGAGGATCAGGATGGAGGAGGCGACCACCGCCGTGGTGGTGGCGCTGCCCACGCCCTGCGCCCCGCCCTGGCTGTTGTAGCCGCAGAAGGTGCCCATCAGCGTGACGATGAAGCCGAAGACCGAGGCCTTCACCAGCCCCGAGACCACGTCGATCGTCTCGAGTATGTCCCAGGTCGAGCGCAGGTACGCCGCCGAGACGAAGCCGAGCTTGGTGGTGCCGATCAGCCAGCCGCCCATCACGCCGAGGATGTCGGCCACCACCACGAGCAGCGGCAGCGCGATCACGCCGGCGAGGATGCGCGGCGCCACCAGGTACTTCATCGGGTCGGTGGAGAGCGTCCGCAGCGCGTCTATCTGGTCGGTCACGCGCATGGTGCCGATCTCGGCGGCGAAGCTCGCGCCGATGCGGCCCGCCACCATCAGCCCGGCCAGCACCGGCCCGAGCTCGCGCGTCAGGCTCAGCACCACCACCCCCGCCACCGCGGACTGGGCGTTGAAGCGGGCGAAGCCGGTGTAGGACTGCAGCGCCAGCACCATGCCGGTGAAGATCGCGGTCAGCGCCACCACGGGGAGCGAGTAGTAGGCGATCTCCACGAAGGCGCGGCCGAACAGCCGCCAGTGGAAGGGTGGGCGGACCAGGTGGCTCAGCGCCTCCAGGGCGAACAGCGCCACCGCGCCCGCCATACGGCAGGCCGCGATCGCGCCGCGGCCGAGCGCGGCCAGCGGGTCGAGGAGGAGCGCGCCCATCACGCCGGCAGGTAGGCGCGCCGGTAGCGGGCGCCGAGCGCGGTCAGGATCTCGTAGCCGATGGTCCCGGCCAGGGCGGCGAGGTCGTCCGGCGTGCGGCCCGGCCCGATCAGCTCCACCATGGTGCCGGGCGCGCAGTCGGGGATGTCGGTGACGTCGAAGGTGATGAGGTCCATGGAAACCCGCCCGACCAGGGGCACGGGCCGTCCGGCGACGCAGCCCGTCGCCCGGCCCGAGAGGGCGCGAAGGTATCCATCGGCATAGCCCGCCGCAACCGTGGCCACCCGCGCCGGGCGCGGCGCGGTCCAGGCGGCGCCGTAGCCCACCGTCGCCCCCGCCGGCACCTCGCGGAGCTGCAGCACCGGCGCGGCGAGGCGCACCGCCTGGCGCATCGGGTTGGGCCGGCCGGGCGTCGGGTTGATGCCGTAGAGCGCGGCGCCCGGCCGCGCGAGGTCGGAGGCGAAGCCGGCGCCGAGGAAGAGCCCCGAGGAGTTGGCGAGGCTGCGCGGCACCCCGGGCGCGAGGCGGGCGCAGGCCGCGGCGAAGCGCGCCGCCTGGGCGGCGTTCAGCGCGTGGTCCGGCTCGTCGGCGCAGGCGAGGTGCGTCATCACGAAGCGGAGGTCGAGCCCCTCGCGCAGGCCCGGATCCTCCGCGAGCGCCGCCTGCTCCCGCGCGTCGAGGCCGAGCCGGCTCATGCCGGTGTCGAGGTGCAGGATGGCGGGGGCCGGGCGGCCGGCCCGGCGCGCGGCGGCGGCATGGGCGGAAAGCCCGGGCAGGGAGTTCAGCACCGGCACGAGCCCCGCCCCCTCGTCGGCGCCCGGCGCGAAGCCGTTCAGCACCGCGATCATGGGGCCGGGCCCGAGCGCCTCGCGCACCGCCACCCCCTCGGCGAGATGGGCGACGAAGAAGTGCTGGCAGCCGGCCTCGCGCAGCGCCCGCGCCACCGGCACGGCGCCGAGCCCGTAGGCATCCGCCTTCACCACCCCCGCCACCGCCCCGCCTTGATGGCGGTCGCAGAGCGCGCGCCAATTCGCCGTGATGGCGCCGAGATCGACGGTCAGCACCGCCTGCATGGGTCCCCTCCGCCCCGCACCGGGCGGGCATGGCCCGCAATGCCGCCCCTGGCAAGCCCGCGCCGCCGGGGGGGCGGGTCAGCCCGGTGCGGCGCCGGCCCGCATGATGCTCTGCTGGAGCGCGGCGCAGGCGTGCCTCTGCCCCTCCTCCAGCACGAACACGTCAACCCGCGTGACCAGGACGGAACGCCCGGCGCGCAGCACCGCGCCCTCGGCGAGCAGGCGCCGCCCCGCGGCGGGACGCAGGAAGTTGATCTTGTACTCCAGGGTCAGCACCTCGCTGCCCACCGGCAGCAGGGTGAGCGCCGCGTAGCCCCCGGCCGTGTCGGCCAGCGCGCCGACGATGCCGCCGTGGAAGAAGCCGTGCTGCTGGCTCACCCCCTCCGAGAAGGGCAGCTCGAGGGCGCAGCGGCCGGGGCCGAGCTCCGTGATCGCGGCGCCGATGGCGCACATCAGCCCCTGGCGCGCGAAGCTCGCGCGCACCTCGGCCGCCTTCCCCGCCGGCAGCCCCTCCTCCGCCATCGCCGGCCGCTCAGCCTTCGATGCCGCCATGCACCAGGTCGAGGTCGCCGAAGCGGGTGAACTCCGCCTCGAAGAACAGCGGGATGGTGCCGGTCGGGCCGTGGCGCTGCTTGGCGATGATCAGGTCGGCGCGGTTGTGCACCTCCTCCATCTTCTGCTGCCAGCGCAGCAGCGCGTCCTGGAACTTCTCGTCGCTCTCGAAGGCGGCGATCTTCGGCTGCTGCGCCTGGATGTAGTATTCGTCGCGGTAGACGAACATCACCATGTCGGCGTCCTGCTCGATCGAGCCGGATTCGCGCAGGTCCGAGAGCTGCGGCCGCTTGTCCTCCCGCTGCTCCACCTGGCGGGAGAGCTGCGAGAGGGCGAGCACCGGCACCGAGAGCTCCTTGGCGATCGCCTTCAGCCCCTGGGTGATCATGGAGATCTCGAGCACCCGGCTCTCCGGGCGCGTGCCGGGGGCGGGGCGCATGAGCTGGAGGTAGTCCACCACCACGAGCTCCAGCCCGCGGGTGCGCTTCAGGCGCCGGCAGCGGGTGCGCAGCGCCGAGATGGTGATCGCCGGCGTGTCGTCGATCACGATGGGCATCGCGGCGAGCTCCCGGCTCACCTCGACGAAGCGGTCGAAGTCGCGCTGCGAGATGTCGCCGCGGCGGATGCGGTCGCCGGAGATGCGGCTCGCCTCCGCCAGCAGGCGGGTGGCGAGCTGGTCGGCGCTCATCTCGAGCGAGAAGATCGCCACCTGGCCGCGCGGCAGCGCGTCCGCCCCCTGCTCCTGCGCCTCGCGCACCAGGGCCTGGGCGGCGCCGAAGGCGATCCGGGTGGCGAGCGCGGTCTTGCCCATGCCCGGCCGCCCGGCGAGGATGACGAGGTCGGAGGGGTGCAGCCCGCCGGTCTTGCGGTCGAGATCGCGCAGCCCCGTGGACAGGCCGGAGACGCCGCCCGGCGTCGAGAAGGCGCGCTCGGCGTTCAGCACCGCCTCGGCCAGCGCCTTGTCGAAGCCCTTGAAGCCGCCCTCCGCGCCGCCGCCCTTGGCCAGCTCGAACAGCGCCTGCTCGGCGGCCTCGAGCTGCTGCTGCGCGTCGAGTTCCGGCTCGGCGCCGAAGGCGCGGTTCACCACCTCCTCGCCGGCGTCGATGAGCTGGCGGCGCAGCCAGCAGTCGTGGATGATGCGGCCGTATTCCCCGGCATTGATGATGCCGACCATGGCCGAGAGGAGCTGCGCCAGGTAGGCGGGGCCGCCCACCTCCTCGAGCAGGCCGGAATGCTCGAACTCCCCGCGCAGCGTCACCACGTCGGCGATCTGCCCGGCCTCGATCCGCCGCTGGATGGCGCGGTAGATCCGCCCGTGCACCGGGTCGGCGAAGTGCTCGGGGGCGAGGAACTCCGACACCCGCTCATAGGCCTTGTTGTTGGCGAGCAGCGCCCCGAGCAGCGCCTGCTCCGCCTGCGGGTTGGAGGGCGGGACGCGCTGCGAGAGCCCGAGCAGGCCGCTCTCGCGGAAGGGGCCAGGCGAGTCTATGCTGTTCATGCGGGCAGCCTAGCGCAGCTTCGGCCCTGTGGATTATGGGGATGGCTGTGGATAGCGGGGAGGAGTGGGCGCCGCCGCCGCGGCCGTGGCGCCGCGGCCACGCCCCCCACCCTCAGGCCGAGACCGGCTGGCGCGGCGGCGCCCGCTCCGCCTCGAACATGTAGTCCCGCGTCAGCGGCAGCGCCTCCTTCTCCCGTGCCAGCTGCAGCTGCCAGACCATGTGGTCGGTGCGGCGGAAGCTCAGCTCGCAGCCGGCGAGATAGAACTCGAACATGCGGCAGAAGCGCTCGTCGTACAGCGCCTGGATGGCGTCGCGGTTGGCGGCGAAGCGGCGCCGCCACTCGCGCAGCGTCAGGGCGTAGTGCAGGCGCAGCACCTCGAGGTCGGTGATCCAGAGGCCGGCCTTCTCCACCGCCGGCACCACCTCCGACAGCGCCGGGGCATAGCCGCCCGGGAAGATGTACTTGGCGAGCCAGGGATTGGTGGAGCCGGGGCCGGAGCTGCGGCCGATGGCGTGGATCAGCGCCACCCCGTCCGGCTTCAGCGCCTCGCGCACCCGGCGGAAGAAGGTGCGGTAGTGGTCGATGCCCACATGCTCGAACATGCCGACCGAGACGATGCGGTCCACCGGCTCCCGCCAGGCGCGGTAGTCCATCAGCTCGAAGCGCACCTGTCCGGAGAGCCCCGCCTCCTCGGCGCGCTGCCGCGCCACGGCGAGCTGCTCCTCGCTCAGCGTGATGCCGGTGACCCGCGCCCCCCAGTCGCGCGCCAGGGTGAGCGCCATGCCCCCCCAGCCGCAGCCGATGTCGAGCACGTGCAGCCCCGGCCGGTCGAGGCGGAGCTTGGCGGCGATGTGGCGCTTCTTCGCCGCCTGCGCCTCCTCCAGCGTCTCGTCGCCGCGCGGGAAGTAGGCGCAGGAATACTGCCGGTCCCGGTCGAGGAACAGCGCGTAGAGCCGGCCGTTGAGGTCGTAGTGGTGGGCGACGTTGCGCCGCGCCCGCGCGGCGGGGTTGAGCTGGTCCACCCGGCGCCGCGCCAGGCGCAGCCCGGCCATGAGCCGCTCGCCCGGGTGGGCGCCGCCCGACCACACGTTGGTCACCAGCACGTCCAGCAGCTCGTAGATACTGCAGCCGAGCGGCTCCACCTCGCGGTCCATGTAGAGCTCGCCCATGGCGAGCGCCGGGTTCAGCACCAGCCGGCGTTGCGCCCGGCCGGTGGCGATGGCCATGGCCGCCTCCGGCCCCGGCCCGCCCTCGTAGCGGCGCTC
The DNA here is from genome assembly GCF_004761865.1 of Crenalkalicoccus roseus. Classification (GTDB taxonomy): domain Bacteria; phylum Pseudomonadota; class Alphaproteobacteria; order Acetobacterales; family Acetobacteraceae; genus Crenalkalicoccus; species Crenalkalicoccus roseus. The sequence continues at coordinate 162,686 of NZ_SJDM01000006.1, forward strand.
CTGCCCGTCGGGGAAGCGGACCGTCAGCCGGCCGTGGCGGATCAGCCTGGTCAGGATCGCGTGCAACAGCATTGGCATGCCCTCCCTTCCTCGGGAGACTGTGCCCGCGGCGCCACGGCGGGTCCAGCGCCACCGGCGGCCCCTGCCGATCGAACCGGGAGCCGGCCGCACCGTTCCCGCCGCGGCGGAGGAGCCGGATGCGCATTGCAGTCGTCATCAACGCCGCCGCGGGCGGGCTGATCGGCAAGGCCGAGGCGGCCGCGACCGTGGCGGAAACCCTGTGCGCCGCCGGGCTCGACCCGGTGGTGGTCCCGCCCGAGGGCACGCTCGGGGAGCGGCTGGACGCCGCCCTCGCGCTCGGCGCCGCCGCCGTGGTGGTGGGCGGCGGGGACGGCACCATCACGGCCGCGGCGCAGCGCCTGGTCGGCACCGGGGTGCCGCTCGGCATCCTGCCGCTCGGCACCATGAACGTGCTGGCGCGCGACCTCGGCCTGCCGCTCGGCCTCGAGGCGGCGGCGGCGGCGCTGGCGCACGGCCATGCGCGCGCGATGGACGCGGCGGAGGTGAACGGGCACGTCTTCCTCAACGCCTCGGTCATCGGCCTGCCCTCCCATCTCGGGCGGCACCGCGAGCGCGAGCGCGGCCGGCTCGACCTGCGCGGCAAGCTGCGCTTCGCCACCGCGGCGCTGCGCGGCGTGGTCCACCACCCGCCGATGCGCCTGCAGATCACGATCGGGGAGGAGCACGCGCGGGTCTGGACCCGGGCCTTGGCGGTGACCAACAACCGCCTCGACGAGGACGCCGCCCGCTTCCCGGCGCGCCAGGCGCTCGATCGCGGCGAGCTCGGCCTCTACGTGGCGCAGGATTTCGGCGCCTGGTGGGTGACGCGCTTCGTGCTGCGCGTGCTGCTGCGCCGCTGGCGCTACCACCCGGAGCTGACCTTCGCCACGGCGCCTGAGATCGTCATCCACAGCCCCCGCCACCGGCTGCGGGTGATGAACGACGGGGAGGCGCTGCTGCTGGAGACGCCGCTGCGCTACCGCATCCTGCCCGGCGCGCTGCGCGTGCTGGTGCCCCCCGACGCCCCGGCCGAGACCGCCCCCGCCCCGCCCCTCGGCGAGACGGCGCCGGAGCGCACCGGCGAGGCCCTGCCGGACCTTGGCGCCGGGGGGCGATGAGGCGCATCGCCCACCTCTCCGACCTGCATTTCGGCGCGACGGACCCGGCGGTGGTGGAGGCGCTGGCGGCCGAGCTCGCCGCCGACCGGCCGGACCTCGTGCTGATCAGCGGCGACCTCACCATGCGCGCGCGCCGGCGCGAGTTCCGCGAGGCGCGCCGCTTCATCGAACGCCTGCCCGGCCCGGTGCTGGCGGTGCCCGGCAACCACGACGTCTCGCCCTTCCGCCTGGTCGAGCGCTTCCTCGACCCCTTCGCCACCTGGCGGCGGGAGCTCGGCCACGCCACGGAATGGCTGTGGCAGGATGCGGAGCTCGCCGTGGTCGGGGTGAACACGGCGCGGCGCGGCGGGTGGTACCTCGACTGGTCGCGCGGCCGGGTCAGCCCGGCGGCGCTCGGCCGCGCCTGCGCCCGCCTCGCGGGCACGCCTCCCGGGCTGTTCCGCATCGTCGTCGCGCACCACCCCTTCCTGCCGCCGCCGCACGATCCCGGGCGGCGGCTGGTGGGCGGGGCGCAGCGCGCGCTCGAGACCTTCGCCGCGCACGGGGTGCGGCTGCTGCTCGCGGGGCATCTCCATCTCGGCTACGTGCGCAGCCGCAGCGTGGAGGTGCTGCCCGAGGGCGGCAGCGCCACCGTCGGCGGCTCCGGCCTGCTGGTGGTGCAGGCGGCGACCGCGACCTCGACGCGGCTGCGCGGCGAGCCGAACGCCTACAACCGCATCACCATCGAGGACGGCACGGCGCGGATCGAGGTGCGCGCCTGGGACGGCGCGGGGTGGCGGACGGCGGCATGAGGCGCCCTCACCCCGCCGGCAGGGCGCGGCGCAGCCCCGCCGCCAGGGGCAGCGCCAGGGCGCAGAGCGCCGCCATGGCCCAGAAGGCCGCGCCGCCGAAGGCGGCGTAGAGCGGCCCCGCCGCCAGCATCAGCAGGCCGGAGGCGAGCCCGACCCCGAGCGAGGCGTGCAGCGTCTGCGCCGTCGCCGCCCGCGCCGGGGGCTGGCGCGCCAGCACGCGCATCGCCGCCAGGTGCTGCGCCCCGAAGGTGGCGGCGTGCAGGAGCTGCACGGCGGCCAGCGCCGGCAGCCAGGTGGTCTCCGCCGTCACCGCCCAGCGCAGCACCCCCGCCGCGGCGGCGAGCGCGGCGAGGCCCGGCGCGCCGAGGCGGTCGGCCAGCCGCTTCCCCCAGAGGAACAGCGCCACCTCCGCCACCACCCCCTCCGCCCAGAGCAGCCCGATCACGGCGAGAGAAAGGCCCGCCGCCTGCCAGTGGATGGTGGCGAAGCCGTAGTAGAGCGCGTGGCTGCCCTGGATCAGCGCCGAGAGCGGCAGCAGCCAGCGGAAGCCCGGCTCGGCAAAGGGGGCGCGGAACCCGCCGCCGCCGCGCGGCGGCGGCGGCGCCGCCGGCAGCGCCAGGGCGGCGAGGCCGGTGGCGAACAGGCACAGGACGAACAGCCACACCACGCTCGCCATGCCGGCGGCGGCGGCAAGCTGCCCCGCCGCCACCGCCGCCAGGATGAAGGCCACCGAGCCGGCCGCCCGCACCCGCCCGTAGTCGAAGCCGAGCCGGCGCGAGGCGCCGAGGCAGAGCGCGTCGGTCAGCGGGATCACCGGCGCCATGGCCAGGCTGTGCGCCAGGCTGACCAGCAGCAGCGCCAGGAAGGCCTGCGCCAGCCCGAACCCCGCCGCCGTCGCGCCCGCGAGCAGCGCCGCCGCCACCAGCACCGCCCGCGCATCGCCCAGCGCATCCGCCGCCCGTCCGATCAGCGGCGCGGCCAGCAGCCGCACCGCCGAGCCGGCGGCGAGCACCGCCGCCACCTCCGCCGGCGCGAGGCCGTGCCCCGCCAGCACCGCCGGCAGGAAGGGCAGCATCACGCCGATGGCGGCGAATTGCAGGGCGAAGAGCAGGGCGAATCGCCAGGCGGCGGAGCGGGAGGGGGACACGCGGCCGGACGCTGCGCGCACCGGCCCCGCCTGGCAAGCGGTCGCCGCCTCCCCCGCCCCGCCGGCGGTGCGGGGCCGCGCGCCTCAGGAGGCCGGACGCCGCCCGGCCTCCACCGCCAGCAGGCGCAGGCCGTGATCGGCCTCCGCCGCGCCGCGGGTCTGCGCCATCGCTCCGGCCGGGATCACCGGCGCCGCCTCGTGGATCTCGGCGCGGCGCTTGGCCATGCCCTGCAGCCGGCCGATCAGGTCGGCGCGGTCGGCCTCCGCCGTCGCCACCAGGTTGCGGAACTGCCGCGCCTCGTCGGCGAGGGCGGTGTAGCGCTTGCCCGCCGCGCCATGCAGGCCGGCCCGGCCCGAGGGGTCGAGGAAGCGCACCGCCGCCGCGACGACCCCGGCGATCAGCGCCCCGATGGCCAGGGCGCGCCTCATCCAGAGGGTCAGGCCCGACCCGCCCGCCTGCCCCTGCGCGGCGAGGTCCGCCCCCTGCGCGGCAAGGCCGCTGTCGGCGAAGGCGGTGGCGATGGTCCCCGCGGTGAGCGCGCCGAGCACCGCCATGACGATGCCGAGATAGGTGCTCCGCCGCTCCCACACGGCGCAGGCCTCGAACTGGGCGCGGGCATGGAAGCGGCACTCGTACTCGATTTCCGCCGCCTCGGCCCGCGCCCGTGCCAGCCAGGCCTCGGGCGCCCTGTCGGGCACCCGCTCCTCCCCGGCGCCCATGCCGCCCGGCAGCGCCAGGAGCTTGCGCTCCCCCTCCCCGCCGGCGCCATGCGCCGCGGCCTCGGCCGGCAGCCCCGCCGTCCTGGTGGTGTCCTGCATGGGTCGTCCCTCCGCGTGCCGGTGCGGCACGGAAGGATTGCGCCGGCAGCCGCGGCGGCCGCGCTGTGCGCTGGCGCACGCCGGCCGGCTCAGCCCGCGGCGTGGCGGAACAGCCAGTCCCCGTCGGCCATCGGCGGGCGCGGGGCGGGCACCGCCTCGGCCCGGTAGCCGAGCGCCTCCAGCCGCCGCCACAGCGCCTCGGGCGCGCTGCCGGCGCGCTCGAGCCGCTGCCGCGCCACCTCCAGGTAGAGCGCCGGGCGGTGGCGGGCGAGGGTCTCCGCCGCGCCCGCCAGCACCGCCTCCTCCCAGCCCTCGACGTCGATCTTGAGCAGGTCCACGCGCGGCAGCGCCATCGCCGCGACCAGCGCGTCCAGCGTCACCACCGCCACCGCCTCGCGCACCGCGGGGCGGGCGGCGTCGGGGGCCAGGCTGGCAGCGCCGTAGCCCATGGCGCCGGCGCGCTTCAGCGGCGTCGCCAGCACCGCGACGCCGGGCGCGGCGCCGAGCGCGGCCGCCACCACGGCGACGTTGCGCCGCCCCCGCAGCAGCAGCGCCAGGCGCAGCACGGAGCGGGCATAGCTGCTCGGCTCCACCGCCACCACCTGGCCGCGCGGCACCAGGGCGGAGAGCAGCCGCGTCACCTGCCCGCCATGGGCGCCGACGTCGATCGCCACCCCCTCCGGCGGCAGCAGCGGCCGCAGCAGCGGGGCGAGCGCGGCGTGGTCCTGGCGCAGGGTGGACTTCCAGAGATGCTCGAGCCAGGAGCGGCCGGGCCGGAAGCGGAACCACCCGGCGGGGCGGGGCGAGGCGGCGGGGCGGGGCACCGCCCCGCACTACCGCACCGGGCGCCCCGCGTCACCCGCTCTCCGCCGCCGTGCTTGCCATTCCCCGCGTCCCGGCCCATGGATGGCGCCGATGTCGGACCTCCGCCCCCCCATGTTCGACGCCCGGGTCAAGGCCGTGCTCGGCCCCACCAACACGGGCAAGACCCACCTCGCCATCACCCGGATGCTGGCGCATGCCTCCGGCATCATCGGCTTCCCGCTGCGCCTGCTCGCGCGCGAGAACTACGACCGGATGGTGGCGCAGAAGGGCGAGCGCCACGTCGCCCTGATCACGGGGGAGGAGAAGATCGTGCCCCCGGAGGCGCGGTGGTTCGCCTGCACGGTGGAGGCGATGCCGCTCGACCGCCGCGTGGAATTCCTCGCCGTGGACGAGATCCAGCTCTGCGCCGACCCCGATCGCGGCCACGTCTTCACCGACCGGCTGCTGAACGCCCGCGGCATGGTGGAGACCATGTTCCTCGGCGCCGAGACCATCCGCCCGCTGCTGCAGCGCCTGGTGCCGCGCGCCGAGGTGGAGACGCGCCCGCGCCTCTCCCAGCTCACCTATGCCGGCCTCGCCAAGCTGACGCGGCTGCCGCCGCGCTCCGCCGTGGTCGCCTTCTCCGCCGCCGAGGTCTACGCGATCGCGGAGGCGATCCGCCGCCGCCGCGGCGGCTGCGCGGTGGTGATGGGCAGGCTGAGCCCGCGCACGCGCAACGCCCAGGTGGCGCTCTACCAGAACCGCGAGGTGGACTTCCTGGTCGCCACCGACGCGATCGGCATGGGCCTCAACATGGACGTGGACCATGTGGCCTTCGCCTCCCTCACCAAGTTCGACGGCCACCAGGCGCGCGCGCTGACGCCGCAGGAGGTGGCGCAGATCGCCGGCCGCGCCGGGCGGGGCATGCGCGACGGCACCTTCGGCGCCACCGCCGACTGCCCGCCGCTGCCCGACGACATGGTGGGCAAGGTCGAGAACCACGCCTTCGAGCCGCTGCAGGCGCTGGCCTGGCGCAACTCGGACCTCGACTTCTCCGGCGTGGACGCGCTGCTCGCCAGCCTCGCCGCCCCGCCGCCGGAACCCGGGCTGACCAAGGGCCACGACGCCACCGACCACGTCATCCTCTCCATGCTGGCGCGTGAGCCGGAAATCCGCGCCCTGGCGCAGGGCCGCGCCCGCGTCAGGCTGCTGTGGGAGGCTTGTCAGGTCCCCGATTTCCGCAAGCTCGCCGACGAGAGCCATGTGCGCCTGTGCGGGCGCATCTTCACCCATCTCGCGCAGGAGGGGACGTTGCCGGAGGCGTGGGTGGCGGGGCAGATCGCGCAGTGCGGCAGCACCGAGGGCGACATAGACACGCTGATGGCGCGCCTCGCCTCGATCCGCGTCTGGGCCTATGTCGCCGCGCGCGCCGACTGGGTGCGCGACGCGCCGCGCTTCCAGCAGGAGGCGCGCGCGGTCGAGGACGCGCTGTCCGACGCGCTGCACGAGCGGCTGATCGCCCGCTTCGTGGATCGCCGCGCCGCGCACCTGATCCGCCGCCTCGACGACACGGAGGAGGAGCTGCTCTCCGCCGTCACCCGCCGCGGCGAGGTGGTGGTGGAGGGGCACACGGTGGGCATGGTGGAGGGCTTCGTCTTCCACCCCGGCGCGGAGGCGGCGAACGAGGAGGAGCGCCGGCTGGCCCTGCGCGCCGCCCGCCGCGCGCTGCGCGAGGAGATGCCGCGCCGCGTCGCCGCACTGGAGGCGGCGAAGGACGAGGCCTTCGCCCTCACGCCCGCGCACCGCATCACCTGGACCGCGCCCGGCGCCGAGCCGGCCGAGATCGCCCGGCTGCGGCCGGGGCCGGAGCCCGCCAGGCCGCAGGTGGAGGTGCTGCCCTCCGAGTTCCTCGACGGGGCGCAGCGCGAGCGGGTGCGGGCGCGGCTGGCGCAGTTCGTGGAGGCGCTGATCGCGCGCGAGCTCGGCGCCATCGCCGCGGTGGAGGCGAAGGCGGAGGCCGACGCCGCGCTGCGCGGCCCGGCCTTCCTGCTGCGCGAGGCGCTCGGCCTCGCCCCCGGCGCCACCGAGGCGACCATGCCGCCCGAGCTGCGCCAGAAGCTGAAGGCGATCGGCATCCGCGCCGGCCGCTTCGCGCTGTTCGTGCCCGAGGCGCTGAAGCCGCGCGCCATGGCGCTGCGCGCGCAGATCTGGGCGCTGGCGCGCGAGATCCCGACCCCCGCCCTGCCCCCGCCCGGGCTGGTGGCGCTGCCGCGCCGCGACGGACCGGCGGAGGAGGGCGCGCCGCCGGCCGGCTGGCCGCCAGGCTTCGCCGAGGCGATGGGCTGGCTCCCCGCCGGGCCGGTGCTGCTGCGCCTCGACGTGGCGGAGCGGATCGCGGCCGAGCTCGGCTTCCTGACGCGCCGCGCCCCCGCCCCGCCGCCGCCCGATCTCGCCAGCCGGCTCGGGGTGAAGGCGGACATGCTGGGCGCGGCGCTCGCCGCCCTCGGTTTCCGCCTGCTCGAGCCGGCGCCCCTCGAGGAGGGCATGTACGGCCCTCCCACCCCGCTGCGGGTGGCGCAGCTCCGCCCGCGCGGCGGCCACGGGCAGGGGCGCGACCGGCGCGGCGCGCAGGGGGGCGCCCAGCGGCCGCAGCGCGAGCGCCGCCCGCACCACGCCGCGGAGGGGGAGCAGGCGCCCGCCGAGCGGCCGCCGCGCGAGCGCCGCGAGGGGCGGCCCTGGAAGGACCGGCCCCGCCCGGGCGGGGCGCCGCCCGCCGAGCGGCCGCGGCGGGAGCAGCCGCAGGGCGGCCAGGGCCGGGACCGGCAGGGCAAGGGCGGCCGGGACGCGAGCCTGCCCAACCCGGATTCCCCTTTCGCGATCCTGGCGACCCTCAAGCTCCGCTGAGCCGTGGCCGAGGCGGAAGACCGGGACTGGCAGCGCCTCGACAAGTGGCTGTGGTGCGCGAGGGTGGCCAAGACCCGCGCCGCCTGTGCGCGGCTGGTGGAGGCCGGCGCCTTCCGCATCAACCGCCAGCCGACCGACAAGCCGCATGCGCGCCTGCGCCCGGGCGACGTGCTGACCTTCGCCCTCGGCGCCCCCGGAAGGGAGGAGGTGCGGGTCTGGCGGGTGCTGGCCCTCGGCGCGCGCCGCGGCCCGGCGGCGGAGGCGCGCACGCTCTACGAGGACCTGACACCGGACTGCTAGAACCAGCATCGCGGCCACGGCCGGACGCGGGCGCCCCGAGGAGCGCGCATGGCTGCCATGCGCTTGCGCCGCAACGCGGCCTGATCCAACTCTTCGCCAGCCCCGCCCGGGGCGGCACGCAAGGGACCCGGCACGTGACCTACGTCGTCACCGAGAACTGCATCAAGTGCAAGTACATGGACTGCGTGGAGGTGTGTCCGGTGGACTGCTTCTACGTGGGCGAGAACATGCTGGTGATCCACCCGGATGAGTGCATCGACTGCGGGGTGTGCGAGCCGGAGTGTCCGGCGGAGGCGATCGTGCCCGACAGCGACGACCGGGCGGCGGAATGGGCGGAGTTGAACCGCACCTACGCCAGTGAGTGGCCGAACATCACCCGCAAGGGGGAGCCGCCGCCCGACGCCGATGCCTGGAAGGACAAGCCGAACAAGCGGGAACTGTTCAGCGCCGCGCCCGGCAAGCCCTAGAGCCTGACGGCTCTATCCTGAAAGTCGAGGCGCGCCGCTTTTTCTGTCTTCTGGTGACAGAAGCCACGAAGAGAGATATGGTTTCAGCGCCATGGCGGCCGGCGGAAACTGGCAGGCGCGGCCCGGCTTCCCATATTGGGGGACCGGACGGCGAGGCGGTCCGGGCCAGCCCAGGCCAAGGAGAGGGCCGCGGGTGTCCCACCCCCAGCCGTGCTCGACCGGATCGCGCCGCAGGAGAGTTGTTGGCATATGAAGGCACCCGCTCGCGCCAAGGCATCGAGCAAGCGTCCGACGAAGGGAACCTCTTCCGGCAGGACCAGCCGCCCCGCGGCGAAGGCGAAAGCGGTGACGACCCCCCGCCGCGCGGCACAGAAGGCGGCCGCCAAGCCCGCAGCGAAGCCCACGCCCAAGGCGGTGAGCCGCACGGCCAAGACCGCCACGCCCGCCAAGGCAGCCAAGCGGACGACACCCGCCAAGACCCCCGCCAAGGCGACGAAGCCGGCCCCTGCCCCGAAGCCGGCCACCGGCAGCAAGCCGGCCGCCAAGCCCGCCCCCTCCAGGCCGGCGGAGGCCAGGGTGGCCAAGCCCTCGCCGCCGCCCCGGCATGAGGCTGGGCAGGATTCCAAGGCCCCCGCCATGCAGGCGAAGCCCGCGGCTTCCTCCCGGCCGGCGGCGAGCCCCCCGCCGCAGGAGGCGCCCCCGGCAGGGCCGGCACGGGAAGCGGCCGCCGCCGCTCCTCCGCCCCCGAAGCCGGAGCCGAAGGCGCCCCCCCGCCCCGCTTCCCCGCCCGGCCTGCGGGAGACTCAGGCGGAGACGCCCGCCCCGCCGAGGCGCGAGGGCGCCCCGGCGGCCCCCGCCCGCCCGCCTGCCAAGCCGGTCGAGTTCAAGGCGGGGGACCATGTGGTCTACCCGACCCACGGCGTTGGCACGGTGCAGGGGATCGAGACCATGCAGGCGGCCGGCATGTCCCTGCAGATGATCGTCGTCACCTTTGACGAGAACCGCATGACCCTGAAGGTGCCGGTCAACAAGGCCGCCTCCTCGGGGCTGCGCAAGCTCGCCGCGCCGGATTCCATGCGGGAGGCGCTGGAGACGCTGAAGGGCAAGGCCCGTATCAAGCGCACCATGTGGTCGCGCCGGGCGCAGGAGTACGAGCAGAAGATCAACTCCGGCGACCCGGTGCAGATCGCCGAGGTGGTGCGGGACCTGCACCGCAACGCCGGCCAGCCCGACCAGTCCTTCTCCGAGCGGCAGATCTACGAGCAGGCGCTCGATCGCTTGGCCGCGGAGCTCGCCGCCATCGACCGCACCGACAAGGTGGCGGCGACGGAGAAGCTGATGCAGCACCTCAAGGCGGGCTGACCCCGGCGGGGCCGCCCGCCCCTCGCGCCGGCGCGCCGCCGGCAGGATCGCCCGCCAGGAGGAGACGCCATGGGACTCTCGCTCGACCGCTTCGCCGCGCAATGCCACGACGCGCTGAAGAGCCATCCCGGCCCCGAGGGACGCAAGCGGGTGGTGGCGCTGGTGCGGGAGGCGCTGCGGGACCCCGACTTCGTCGCCGCCCACATCCCGGAAGACGGGCCCGAGCGGAAGGTGCTCTACGAGGACCCGGAACTCGGCTTCACCATCCTCGCCCACGCCTATGCCGGCGCCAAGGACAGCAGGCCGCATGACCACGGCCCCTCCTGGGCGATCTACGGCCAGGCCGCCGGCGAGACGATCATGACCGACTGGGAGTGCGTGGAGCGGCCGCGCGAGGGCCGCCCCGGCAAGGCCCGCCGCCTCCGCGACTACACGCTCCGCCCGGGCGACGCCCATCTCTACGAGCCCGGCGTGCTGCACTCCCCCCGCCGCGACGGCCCGACGCGGCTGCTGCGCATCGAAGGGGTCAACATGGACCGGGTGCAGCGCCTGCCCTACGAGCCGGTCTAGAGCGGCGTCGCGCGCCCGGCCGCCCCTGGCCCGCTCAGGGCGCCGCGCCCATCCGCCGCGCGGCGTAGAGCGCCAGCGCCAGCACGCCGAGCGCCGCGGCGGCGAAGGCGGCGGCGTAGCCGGCGAGCGCCAGCACCAGGCCGAAGGCCAGCGCGCCGGCGCTCTGCCCGAGGAACAGCGCCAGGGCGAAGCCGCCGACCGCGGTGCCGCGCGCCTCCGGCAGCGCCTCGGTGGCGCGGGTCTGCAGCACGCCGTGGAACAGGTAGAAGGCGAAGCCGAGCCCGAGCTGCAGCGCCGCCACCACCTGCCAGGAGGGCGCCAGCGCGATCCCGAGCAGCCCCGCGCACAGCCCCGCCCCGCCGAGCAGCAGCAGCCCCCGCTCTCCGAAGCGGCGCACCATGACCCGGGCAAGGCGGGTATAGGCGAGGGCACCGAGGCCGAAGCCGGCGACGATCAGCCCCGCCTCCGCCGCGCCGCGGCCGAAGCGCTCGATCAGATAGGCGCCGACGAAGGGAAAGGCGCCGCCGAACAGGCAGAGGCCGTTGCAGAACGCCACCAGCAGCAGCCGCCGTCCCGCCGCCCGCCCAAGCAGCGCCCGGTAGCCGCTCCCCTTCCCGCCCCCGCCCCGCGCGGCCCGCCACAGCGCCGGGCCGAGCCAGGCCGCCATCGCGCCGCCGACGCCGAGCGCCAGCGCGCCGAGCAGGACGAAGGGCAGCCGCCAGCCCGCCACCTCCGCCACCACGCCGGAGGCCGGGCCGGCGAGGAGCTGGGCCATCACCATGCCGGTGGAGAAGCGCCCGATCGCCGCCTGCCGCTCCTCGTACGGGACCGTGTCGCCGAGATGCGCGAGCAGCAGCGGGATCACCGCCCCGGCGCAGAGGCCGGAGACGGCGCGGAAGGCGATCAGCGTGGGCAGGTCGGGGGCCAGCGCGCAGGCCGCCATCGCCAGGGCGTAGACCAGCAGCGCCAGGGTGGCGACGCGCGGCTTGCCCATCCGGTCGCCGAGCGGCCCGGCGAGGAGCTGCACCAGCCCGTAGGGCAGCACGAAGGCCGCCACCACCCCCGTCGCCACCGCCACCGTCACCCCGAGATCCGCCGCCAGCAGCGGCAGCAGCGGGTCGAGCATGCGCATGCCCGAGCCGGTGGCGAAGCCGGCGAGCGCGAACAGGGCGATGGGGAGGGCAGGAGCGGGCACGCCGGCATCGGGGCGCGGCGGGGGCGCGGGGTCAAGCGCGCGTCGCGCCGGGCTGCCCCGCCGGCAAGGGCAGGTTGACAGGCGGAAGCGGCCCCGCGACCCTCGCCCGAGGAGGAGACGGATCCGATGGGCGAAGAGGCGCAGGCGCCGCTGCTCGGCCGCGGCTTCTTCTGGCAGGATCTCGCCCCCGGCCGGCGCTTCCGCACCTTCCGCCGCACCGTCACCGAGGCCGACCTGATCGGCTTCGTCGCCCTCACCGGCATGCAGGAGCCGCTGTTCCTGGACGCGACGGAGGAGGGGGCGCTCGGCCCCCGGCCGGTGCCCGCGGCGCTGACGCATGCGCTGATCGAGGGGATGCTGCTGCGCGGCATGGTGCACGGCACGGGCCTCGCCCTGCTCGAGACGGCACTGCGCGCGCGCCGCCCGGTGCGGGTCGGCGACACGATCCGCGCCGAGGTGGAGGTGACGGAGATCCGCCCGACCCGCAGCGGCGGGCGGGCGGTGGTGGCCTCGGAGGTGCGGGTGCTGAACCAGCACGGCGAGCACGTGATGGACTACACGGTGAAGCGGCTGCTCGCCGGGCGGCCGGAGCCGACGCAGAGGGAGGAGACCCGATGAACCGACGCGGCCTGCTCGGCCTTGCCGCCGCCGCCACGCTCGCGCGCCCCGCCCCGGCGCAGCCCGCCTTCCCCCAGCGGCCGGTGCGCCTGGTCGTCGCCTTCCCCGCCGGCGGGCCGACCGACGTGATCGCGCGCATCATCGCCGAGCGCATGGCGCGCGACCTCGGCCAGCCGGTGGTGGTGGAGAATCGCGGCGGCGCCAACGGCAACATCGCCGCCGAGGCGGTGTCGCGGGCCGACCCGGACGGGCACACGCTGCTCTACAACACCTCCTCCATCGCCATCAGCCAGGCGCTGTACCGGCGCCTCGGCTACGACCTTGCGCGCGATCTCGCCCCGGTGGCGCTGACCGCGGCGGCGCCGGCGCTGCTGGTGGTGAACCCCGCGGTGCCGGCGCAGGACCCGCAGGGCTTCGTGGCCTGGGCGCGCGCGAATTCCGGGCGCATCAGCTACGGCTCGGGCGGCGTCGGCAACATCTCGCACCTCGTCGCCTTCATGGTGCTGCGCCACATCGGCGCCGAGGCGACGCATGTCCCCTATCGCGGCACCGCGGCGGCGCTGACCGACACCGCCGCGGGCAACGTGCAGTTCATGGCGGACGCGCTGAACACCGCCCTGCCGCTCGCGCAGGACGGGCGGGTGCGCGCCATCGCCGTCAGCACCCGCGCCCGCTCCCCCCTGCTGCCCGAGGTGCCCACCATGGCCGAGGCGGGGATGATGCCACCCGATTTCGACGTGGGGATCTGGCAGGGGATGATGGTGCCGGCGCGCACCCCGGCGCCGGTGGTGGCGCGGCTGAACGCCGCCGCGAACGCCGCGCTCGCCGATGCGGAGGTGAAGGCGCGCCTCGCCGCCATGGGCGCGCGCCCGACCGGCGGCACCGCCGAGGACTATGCGCGCTACCTGGCCGCGGAGGTGGCGCTCTGGGCACGCGTGGTGCAGGAGAGCGGCGCGACGGCGGAATAGGGCCCGCCGCACAGGGTCGGGAACGGCGCCGGCAGCGTCCTCAGCCGGTGGGGTCGAGCGCCGCCGCCACCTGCTCCCGCTTGCGGCGCGGCAGCAGCTTCATCGCCAGGATGAAGGCGGAGAGGGCGAGGCAGATGCCGTTGGTCGCGATCAGCGGCCACTGCCCGAGCAGCAGCCCATAGGTCAGCCACAGCGAGAAGCCGATCACCGTCACCGTGTACATGCGTGCGGAGATGGCGGCCGTGTCGCGGGTGCGGATCACCTTCCAGGCCTGCGGCACGAAGCTGGTGGTGGAGGCGAGGGTGGCGAGCGCGCCGACGATGGTCGCGGCGTCCATGGCGGTCTCCGGCGGGGCTCGCCTCAAACCCCGGCGGCGCGGGGCGGTTCCGCGCCCGGCGGATCAGGCCGCGGCGGGCTTGCGCCTCCCCCGCTCGCTCTCCGTCCTGAGCTGGCCGCAGGCGGCGAGGATGTCCCGCCCGCGCGGGCGGCGGATCGGGCTGGCGTAGCCCGCCTCGTTCACGATCTCGGCGAAGCGCCGCACCGCCTCCGGCGTCGAGGTGCGGTAGGGGCTGCCGGGCCAGGGGTTGAAGGGGATCAGGTTCACCTTGGCCGGGATGCCGCGGATCAGCCGCACCAGCTCCCGTGCCTCGGCCTCCGAATCGTTCACCCCGCGCAGCATCACGTATTCGAAGGTGATGCGCCGCGCATTGGAGGCGCCGGGATAGCGCCGGCAGGCGGCGAGCAGCTCGGCGATCGGGTATTTCCGGTTCAGCGGCACGATCTCGTCGCGCAGCTCGTCCGTCACCGCGTGCAGCGAGACGGCGAGGTTCACCCCGAGCTCCCGCCCGCAGCGGTCCATCATCGGCACCACGCCGCTGGTCGAGAGGGTGATGCGCCGGCGCGACAGGCCGATGCCCTCGTGGTCCATGACGATCCTCAACGCCCGGGCCACGTTCTCGTAATTGTAGAGCGGCTCTCCCATGCCCATGACGACGATGGTGGAGAGCAGGCGCGGCCGCTCGTCCTTCGGACTCGGCCATTCGCCGTAGGCGTCGCGCGCCGCCATGAACTGGCCGACGATCTCGGCGGCGGAGAGGTTGCGCACCAGCCTCTGCGTGCCGGTGTGGCAGAAGCGGCAGGACAGGGTGCAGCCGACCTGCGTCGAGATGCAGACCGCGCCGCGATCCTCCTCCGGATCGGGGATGTAGACCGTCTCCACCTGCTGCCCGTCGCGGAAGCGGAACAGCCACTTGCGGGTCTCGTCCGCGCTGGTCTGCACGGCGGCGACCTCCGGCCGGCCGACCACGAAGCGCTCGGCGAGCCGCGCCTGCAGCGGCTTCGCGATGCTGCTCATCCTGGCGAAGTCGGTGACGCCCTGGTGGTAGATCCAGTGCCAGAGCTGCTTGGCGCGGAACGGCTTCTCGCCGATCGCCGCCATCTCGGCGGCGAGGTCCTCGCGCGAGAGGCCGACCAGGTCGCGCCGCCCGTCCGGCAGCGTCGCCGGGGGCGGGGCGAAGAGCGCGGCCTTGGCGAGGATGCGCGCGCGCTCGGCTTCGGTCAGGGAGGGGTCCGGGGTCATCGGCGTGGCGGGCATTCGCGCGAGATCGCCTCGTAGGCGGCGGTGAAGCCGAGAAGGGAGAAGCTGTCGCGCACCGTGCCGCGCCCGCCCGGGCCGGGGCCGCGCGCCACCGCCTCCCGCCCGGCGCGGAAGGCGCGGATGGCGGCATCGGCGTCGCGCGCCGCGGCGCTCGACCCGGCGGTGTAGAAGTCGAGCTCGGTGCCGCCCACCGCCACCGTCACCTCGGCCCCGCGCGGATAGGGGTAGCCGGCGGAGAGGATCACCGCGTCGCGCTGCCCGGGCCGGTGGGTGACGCTCAGCATCACCCCCTGGCGCTCGCCGGCGCCCTCGCTGCGGGTGGGGCGGGTGAAGGCGTAGCAGACCTTCTGCCCGCCTTCCATGTGGGTGGCGGCGGTCCAGTCCGTATGCTCGCCGAGGAGCTGCGGCCGGGCCTGGGGCTGCTGCGCCGGGGCGGCGGCGGGCAGGAGCGCGGCGCAGAGCGCGAGGATGGGAGGCAGGGATCGCATGCCGCGCTAGATACGGATGCCCTCGCCCGCCAGCAACCGGCGCCGCCCGCCCCTGGCGGAGCCCCCGGCGGCGGCCTATCAGCCCGCCATGCCCGACGCCGCCGACCGCCAGCTCGCCGCCCAGTACGAGGCCTATCCCTACCCTGCCCGCGACCCTCGGGAGGAGGCCAGGCGCCTGGTGGTGGGCAGCCCAAGCCATCTGCGGGAGGTGGACCACTGGATCTTCGGCGCGCGCCGCCCCGCCTCCGTGCCGCTGCGGGCGCTGATGGCCGGCGGCGGCACCGGCGACGGCACCATCATGCTGGCCCAGCAGATGGCCTGGGCGGGGCGGGAGGGCAGCGTCACCTGGCTCGACCGCAGCGGCACGGCGCGGCGCATCGCCGAGGCGCGGGCGGCGGCGCGGGGCCTATCGAACATCCGTTTCGTCGAGGGCTCGATCCTGGACCTGCCCGGCAGCGGGCTCGGTCCCTTCGACTACATCGACTGCTGCGGCGTGCTGCACCACCTGCCGGACCCGGCGGCGGGGCTCCGCGCCCTGCTCTCCGTGCTCGCCCCCGGCGGCGGGCTCGGGCTGATGGTCTATGCTCCGCACGGGCGCACCGGGGTATACATGCTGCAGGACGCGCTCCGCCTGCTGGCCCCGGCGGAGGAGCCGCCGGCGGCGCGGCTCGAGGTGGCGCGGCGGCTGTGGCGGCAGGCACCCGAGACCGCTTGGCTCAGGCGCAACCCCTGGCTGACCGACCATCTCTCGGGGGGCGATGCCGGGCTCTATGATCTGCTGCTCAACCCCCGCGACGTGGCCTTCACCGTGCCCGCCCTGCAAGCCCTGCTGGAGGGGGCGGGGCTCACGGCCACCTGCTGGGTGGAGCCGGTGCGCTACGACCCGGACACTTACCTCTCCGACCCGCGACTCAGGGCCCGCACCGCCGCCCTCTCCCCGCTCGGGCGGGCGGCGTTGGCCGAGGCGATCACCGGCAACATGGGCATCCACATCGTCTACTGCGTGCGCGCCGGCGAGACGCCGGCGCCGCCCCCCTGGGACGACCCCGCGGCGGTGCCGGCGCTGCGCGAATGGGACGGGCCGACCATCGCCCGCAACCTGCCCCCCGACGGCACCCTGCCCGTGGCCTTCGACGGGCTGCAGGTGCGCCTGCCCCTGCCGCGGCTGGCCGGGGCGATCCTGCAGCGGGTGGACGGGCGGCGCAGCCTCGGCGCCATCGCCGACGAGCTGGCCGCCCGGGGCGTCTCGCGCGAGCAGTTCGCGCGCGACCTCGGCCAGCTCCGCCACGCGCTGGAGCGGCTGAACCGGCTGCTGCTCGCGGCCCCGGCGTGAGCGGCGCGGACCCGGCCGCGATCATCATCTTCGGCGCCGCGGTGCGGCCGAGCGGCCTGCCGAGCGGGGCGCTGCGGCGGCGGGTGGAGGCGGCGCTGGCCTTCGGGGAGGCGCTGCCGGGCACGCTCTATGTCCCGACCGGGGCGCGCGGCCGCTTCGGCGAGGCGGAGAGCGCGGTGATGGCGGCGCTGCTGATCACCCGGGGCGTGCCCCGCAGCCGCATCCTCGAGGAGCCGACCGGGACCGACACCCTCTCCTCCGCCATCGCCTGCGCCCGGCTGCTGCGCGCGCGCGGCCACCGGGGACCGGTGCTGGCGGCGAGCAGCGCCTATCACCTGCCGCGCTGCCTGCTGCTGCTGCGCCTCGCGGGGCTGAAGGCGCGCCCGGTGCCGCCGCCGCGCGGCCCCGCCGCGGCGGGCTGGCGGCAGCGGTGGTGGTGGCGGCTGCGCGAGGTGCCGGCGCTGCCCTACGACGCCCTGCTGATGCTGTGGCACCGCGCCCGCCGGCGGATATGAGGAGGGCCGGCGGATCCCTCCGCCGGCCCCTTCCCGAAGGCGCCCGCCCTTCCGGGCCCGGACGGTCAGGGCACGCGCGAGCGCGCGAACAGGGCGTTGTAGATCCAGAGCACGATGATCGCGCCGATCACCGCGACCAGCAGGCTCCACAGGTTGAAGCCGGTGACCCCGGCGCCTCCGAGGGCCTGGAAGATCAGGCCGCCGACGAAGGCGCCGACCACGCCGAGCACCAGGTTCATCACGAGCCCGGAACCCTCCCCGTGCATGATCTTGCTGGCGATCCAGCCGGCGATGAGTCCCAGGATGATCCAGGCGATGATTCCCATTCCGCTCTCCTCCGCTGCGCCCGGCGGCCGCCGGCGCTTCCACACCGGGCACTAAGCGCGAGAGGCGGATTGGTTCCAAGCCCTCCGTCGCTGCCGCGCGCAGCGCGGCCGCGGCGCCTCACTCCTCCGGCGGGCGCCACTCCCCGGAAGGCGGCTCCACCCCGGGCGAGGGATGGTCCCGCAGGATGCGCGCCGTCTCCCCGTCGAACAGGCTGCCGTCCCGCAGCGCCTCCGGCTCCGCCAGGCCGAGCGCCGCGACGGTGGCCGCGGCCACCCGCGCGGCGAGGGCGGCGGAAGGCTCGTCGCGGCATTCCACGACCACCGCCGCCTCTTCCCCCTCTCCCTCGCCCTCCACCAGCTCGACCAGGAAGAGCTGGGCGCCCTCGCGCGGCCCGGCCTCCCAGATGCCCTCCTCGCGGCTGTGCATGGGGGTGATGGCGATGGAGACGCTTCCGCTGCTGTCCGACATGGCTCTGCTCCGGATCCCGGGATGAAGCGCGCGAGACCGCCCGCGGATGCCGACGCCCTTCGCCTCCGCCCCGGAATGCCCCTGCTCCGCGGGGCGGACCTCGGGGCGGGGCTCGGCCGCCCGCGGAAAGCAAGGCATGATCCGCCGGAAGGCGGGCCATGCTGTAGGCTTGCGCCCGTCCCGAACGAAAGAGGGGGAGGAGAGGATGCGCGCTGCCGTGTTCCGCCGGGGGGAGATCGTGGTGGACACCCTGCCCGACCCGGTGCCGGCCGAGGGCCAGGTGCTGGTCCGCACCCGTGCCTGCGGCATCTGCGGCTCCGACCTGCACGCCGCGCGCTTCACCGACTCCTTTGTGGACGTCGCCCGCCGCTCGGGCGGCCGCTACACCATGACGGCGGACCGGGACGTCGTCTTCGGCCACGAATTCGTCGCCGAGGTGGTGGCGAACGGGCCCGGCACGGCCGGCCGCTTCCCTCCCGGCACGCTCGTCACCTCGATGCCGCTGACCCTCACCGGCACCACCGTCCACGGCATCGGCTACAACCCTGACATCGCCGGCGGCTTCGCGGAGTACATGCCGCTCGCCGAGCGGATGCTGCTGCCGGTGCCGGACGGGATGGACCCCGACCATGCCGCGCTGGTGGAACCGATGGCCGTGGGCGAGCACGCGGTGGAGGAGGCGCGGCTCGGCGGGGAGGAGGTGGCGCTGGTGATCGGCTGCGGCCCGGTGGGGCTGGCGGTGATCGCGGCGCTGCGGCTGCGGGGCATCCGCCCCGTGATCGCCGCCGACTTCTCGCCGGCCCGGCGGGCCCTGGCGGCGCGGATGGGGGCGGATGCGGTGGTGGATCCGGCCGCCGCCTCGCCCTACGCCGCCCTGCTCGAGGCGGCCACCCCGCCGGGCCACGACCCGAGCCGCTACGCGCAGCTTTTCCGCACCTCGCCGCCGCGCCGGCCGACGGTGCTGTTCGAATGCGTGGGCGTGCCCGGCGTGCTGCAGGCGATGCTGGAGGGGGCGCCGCCCGGCGCGCGCATCGTCGTCGTCGGGGTGTGCATGGAGCCAGACCGCATCGAGCCCTTCTTCGCCATCGCCAAGCAGATCGAGCTTCGCTTCGTGCTCGCCTACACGCCCGAGGAATTCGCCCGCACCCTGGAGCACATCGCCGCGGGACGGATCGCGGTGGCGCCGCTGATCACCGGCCGGGTCGGGCTCGACGGCGTGCGGCAGGCCTTCGCCGATCTGGCGCGCCCGGAGGCGCAGGCGAAGATCCTGGTCGAGCCCTGGCGCTAGGCGGATCCCGTTCGGGTGGCCCCGCCTGAACGGGTGGGGATGCCCGCACGAACAACGAGCCAGCGCCTAATCCGCGAAGGCGGATCGGGCTGTAGGGCATTTGCCGTGGGCCGGGGCGAATGGGGCGCCCAGGCGCGGGCCGCCGGAACCGCTCCCCTCCCTGACCGAGGGACTCGCCGCGGAAGCGGCGGCCGGGAAGGGAATCCACAGCCATGTCCACGGCCTCCGCCCCTCGATCTGTGGACAAGTCTGGGGATGGTCGGCACCGGGGATGCCTTGCGGTTCAGAAACGTTCTGCCCCGACAAGGGCTTCGTTGCGCATCCGCCGATGTGGACGGCGCCGCGCGGCCGGCGGCGGAGACCGCGCCGCCGCCGGCCGGGGTGGGTGTCAGCGCCGCCACCAGCCGGTGCGGCGCGGCGCCTCGATGGGCACCTGCCCGATCACCTTCGGCATGACCAGCGGCCCCTGGACCGGCGTGGCGGGCTGCGCCGCGGCGTCCTCGGCCTCGCCCTCCGCCTGCGCCGGCACGCGCTCCGGCGCCTCGGCGGAGGGCTCCGGCGCGGCCTCTGCCGCAGGAATCGCGGCCGTCGGCGGCGGCGCGGGCTCCGGCGGCGGCACGAAGGCCGGCTCGGCCGCCGGCGCCTCCTCCGGCAGGGGCGGGGCCTCGGCCTGGAACGGGGCGGGTTCCGCCGCCGCGCCATCCTGCCAGGCGGCGGGCGCCTCTGCCTCGGCCGGCGCGGCACCGCCCGCCGGCGGCCGCGCGGCGGCTTCGAGGGCGGCCTCCGCCGCCTCCATGGCCGCGAAGATGTCATCCACATGCCCGGCGAAGGGATCGGCCGGAGTCGGGCCGGAATAGCGCGGCGGCACGGTGGCGGCCTCCTCCGGGGCACCCTCGGGGCGGGGGCCGCGGCGGCGACGGCGGCGGCGGCGCGGGCCGCCCTCCGCCTCGGCGGCGGCCGGCGTGGGCTCGACCTCGGGCGCCTCTCCGGCGGCGGGCGCCTCCTCGGGGCCGGCCTCCTCGCCCTCGCCCTCGGCCTCCTCCGGCCTGGCCTCGGCACCGACGGGCGCCTCCTCGCCGCGCCCGCCGCGCCGGCGGCGGCGGCGGCGGCGGCGCTTGCCGCCGGCCTCGCCCGGACGGGCCTCCTCCGCCTCGCCGCGGGCGGTGGCCTCCTCCTCCTCTTCCTCGCCCTCCTCGGCCGCCGGAGCCTCCTCCTCGGGGGTGGGCTCGGGCTCCGGGGCGTAGTCCATGCGCAGCGCCGCCGGCGCCTCCGGGGCCGGGCGGCCGGGCTCGGCGGCGCGGGTGCGCTCGATGCGGAGATTGGCGCCGACCAGCGACTCGTCCGGCTCGAACAGCACGCTCATGCGGTAGCGCGCCTCGATCTGCGCCAGCCTGTCGCGCTTGCGGTTGAGCAGGTAGAGGGCGACCGGGGCGGCGACGTGCACCGTGATCTCGGCGGCGCGGCGTTTCGCGCCCTCGTCCTCGATGGCGCGCAGCACCTGCAGCGCGCTGCTCTCGACGCTGCGCACCTGGCCGCGCCCCTGGCAGTGCGGGCAGGTGACGAAGGTGGTCTCGGCGAGCGAGGGGCGCAGCCGCTGCCGGCTCATCTCCAGCAGGCCGAAATGCGAGATGCGGCCGACCTGGATGCGCGCGCGGTCCTGCTTCAGCGCCTCCTTCAGGCGCCGCTCCACCATGGCGTCGTGCTTGCCCGACTCCATGTCGATGAAGTCGATGACGATGAGGCCGGCGAGGTCGCGCAGGCGGAGCTGGCGGGCGATCTCGTCCGCCGCCTCCAGGTTGGTGCGCAGCGCCGTGTCCTCGATGTGGCGGTCGCGCGTGGCGCGGCCCGAGTTCACGTCGATCGCGACCAGCGCCTCGGTCTGGTTGATGACGATGTAGCCCCCGGACTTGAGCGGCACCGTCGGCGAGTGCATGGCGTCGAGATGCGCCTCGACCTGGTGGCGCGCGAACAGCCCGCCCTCGCGCGCGAGCTGGATCTTCTTCACGTGCTGGGGCATCAGCATGCGCATGAACTCGCGCGCCTGCTGATAGGCCTCCTCGCCCTCGACCAGGATCTCCTCCACGTCGCGGGAGAAGACGTCGCGGATGGCGCGCTTGATGAGGTCCGCCTCCTCGTAGATCAGCGCCGGGGCGGTGGATTGCAGCGTGCGCTCGCGGATGTTGTCCCAGAGCCTGAGCAGGTACTCGCAGTCCCGCTTGATCTCCGCCTTCGGCCGCTGCGCCCCGGCGGTGCGGATGATGAGCGACATGCCCTCGGGCAGGCCGAGCTCGTCCACGATCTCGCGCAGCCGCTTGCGGTCCGCGGCCGAGGTGATCTTGCGCGAGATGCCGCCGGCGCGCGGGCTGTTCGGCATCAGCACCGAGAAGCGGCCGGCCAGCGAGATGTAGGTGGTGAGCGCCGCGCCCTTCGTGCCGCGCTCCTCCTTCACCACCTGCACCAGCATGATCTGGCGGCGCTTGATCACCTCCTGGATCTTGTAGTGGCGCAGGAATTTCGGCGGGATGCGCCGCTCGCGCGCCACCTCCTCCGCCCCCTCGCCGCCCAGCGTCTCGGGGGGGGGAAGTTCCTCGCGCGCCTCGGTCTCGCCGTTGGCGCCCTCCCCGTTCGCCGGGNCTCGCCGTTGGCGCCCTCCCCGTTCGCCGGGATCGCCTCGAAGGCCCCCTCGTCATGCCCGTTCGGCAGCGCGGCGGGCGGCGCGGCGGCCTCGGCGCGGGCCTCTTCCGGCGCCGCGTCGCCGGGCGTCGCGGCGTCCCCGGGCGCGGGCCGGTCTGGGGCGGCGGCCTCGTCGGGCAGCGCCTCGGTAGCGAGGACCTCGCCCGGCTGTTCCGCCGGCGCCCCGGCGGCGGGCGCCTCCTCCGCAGCCGGGGCGGCGGGGTGGGCCTCGGTCGCCTCATGCCGGGGGGCGGGGGCCTCCTCCTGTTCCGGCTCCTCCTCGTCCTCCTCCGCCTCGGCGGCCTGCATCTCCAGCAGGCGCTGCCGGTCGGCGACCGGGATCTGGTAGTAGTCGGGGTGGATCTCGCTGAAGGCGAGGAAGCCGTGGCGGTTGCCACCGTACTCGACGAAGGCGGCCTGCAGGCTCGGCTCCACCCGGACCACCTTGGCCAGGTAGATGTTGCCCTTCAGCGGCTTGCGGGAAGCGACCTCGAGGTCGAACTCCTCGAGCTGGTTGCCGTCCAGCACCACCACGCGGGTTTCCTCCGCGTGGGATGCGTCGATCAGCATGCGCTTGGTCATCAGGTCAGGGACTCCGGGCCGCGGCGCGCCCGGCGCGCCGGCGGCAGAACTGGGTGATCGGGCCCGGAATCGGGCGGTGTGCGCGGCGCGGGTCCGGCCATGCGGCGGCGATCCGTCCTCTTCCGGGGGGGCGCACGGCCCACGGCCCGGATCGCCACGCGCGGGCGATGGCGGGCCCGGGGTGTCGCCCCCTGCTTGCGCCCCCATGCGTCACGGCATACCGCCCGCGGTCGCGGTGCGGGCAGGGCAGCGTCGGTGCCGGGGCCGGTGGGGCACGGGGCCCCTGGCGTCCTTGGCGCACCGGCCCCACGGCCTGCGAAGGGTCATGCGACAGACGGCCACCTGCCGCAGCGGTCGGCCCGGCGAACCGCGGGGACGGCCCGATGCCGCCCCCATGCCGGGCCTCGCTGCGGATCACCCTGTCGGCTCCGGGGCCGCTCCGGGTGACCGCGCCTGTCCCTCCGCCGGCAACGGGCGCTGCCGGGGCAGGGCACCATAGAAGAGGGCAGGCCGTTTCCACAAGGCCGGGGTCGGCGCTTTTGCCGGCAACCCCGGCCGGCCGCGCGGCGACGGCTGGCACGTTACAAGCATTCCATGGTATTCTTCTCTCAGCGCCGCAGGGGGAGCGTCGCTTGGGGATGTCCGATGGCTTCGACGCGAAGGGCCCGCTAGGGCCCGTGATGGAACGGCGCCGGCTGCTCGGCTTGGCGCTGCTGTTTGCCGCGGGCGCGCCGCTGCCGGCGGCGGCGCAGCAGCCCGCCGCCGGGCGGGGGCGCGCGCCGCTGCCGCTCGTCGTGATCGATCCGGGGCATGGGGGGCGCGATCCGGGCGCGATCGGCCGCGCCGGCACGCAGGAGAAGCGCATTGCCCTTGCCGTGGCGCTGAACCTGAAGGCGCGGCTGGAGCAGGCCCGCCGCTGCCGGGTGCTGCTGACCCGCAGCAGCGACGTCTTCGTGCCGCTCGGCCGGCGGATCGAGATAGCGCGGCAGCGGCAGGCGACGCTGTTCCTCTCGCTGCACGCCGATTCGGCGCCGGGCGCGCGGGGGGCGAGCGTCTACACCCTCTCCGAGACCGCCTCGGATTCGCTGGCGGAAGCGCTGGCGCGGCGGGAGAATCGCGCCGATGCCGCGGGCGGGCTGCGCCTGCCCTCGGTCTCGCCCGAGGTGCAGCGCATCCTCCTCAGCCTGATGCAGCACGAGACCCGCACCGGGTCGGAGCGGCTGGCGCGTCTGACCGTGGCCGCGCTCGGCCAGCAGGTGCCGCTGCTGCCCAACACCCATCGCCGCGCCCGCTTCGTGGTGCTGACGGCGCCCGACGTGCCGGCGGCGCTGGTGGAAATGGGCTTCCTGTCGCATCCGCAGGACGAGGCGGCGCTGAACCGCGCCGCGCACCGGGCGAGGCTGGCGACGGCGCTGGCCGAGGCGGTGCACGGCTATCTCGGCATGCGCGCCGCCGGCCTCGGCGCAGCGGAAGGCTGACACCATAAGACCAAGACCCGCCCCGCCGCAGGCGGGCAAGCGGCCGAAGGGCCGCCGCGCGTGCGGCGCAGCGAGGCGCGCGCCGGCGGATTGGTTGCGATCCGGCCGCACGGCCGAGACGTTCGGGTAGCGGCAAGTGCGCTGGACGGCGACGGCTCCGGCGCATTTGGGAACTCGGCCGGCGCGCAGGGTCGCGGCGACGGGGCCGAGGCGCTGCGCGGCCACGGCGTGAGAACCCTTCCCGATCCGGGCGGCCGGATGCGGAAGGGCCAGGATGGCGGAGGGAGTGCTCCCGGATTCGAACCGTCGCCGACCTATTGCCTTGGAGAGAGCCGTCTACTCCGATGGCGCCAAGGCTGCGCCCCTGTTTCCCTTGAGCATCGCCGGTGTTTCCGGATAGATTTCCGGAAACTGGCAAGGATGCTCCATGCCCTCGAAGCCCACGCCCAAACCCCCTTCTGCCGTCGCCGAGCATCGGCGTCGCCTGCGCAGCCGCGGCCTGCAGCGCGTTGAGGTGCAGGTAAGCGGCGAGGACGCTCCCCTCGTCCGGGCGGTGGCCGCGGCGCTGACCGACCCCGACCAGGCCAGCGAGGCCCGCGCGCTGCTCCGACGTCGCTTTGGACCCGAGCCGGCGCGGAGCCTCAAGGACCTGCTCGCCGCGGCGCCGCTCGACGACGTCGACCTCACGCGGTCCCGCGATACCGGGCGTGCAGTCGACCTGTGACCTGGCTCGTCGACACCAACATCATCTCCGAGGTCCGGAAGGGCCCGCGCTGCCATCCTGGCGTCGCCGCCTGGTGGGCTGCGGTCGAGGACCGAGACCTGTTTCTCAGCGTCTTGACGCTGGGTGAGATCCGCCGAGGGGTCGAGGGCGTCCGTACTCGGGATCCGGCGAAGGCAGCCACTCTGGAACGCTGGCTCCGCGACATTTCCGAAGCCTTCGGAGCGCGCATCATCGGTGTGGATCTGGCAGTGGCCGAAGCGTGGGGGCGGATGTCGGTTGCGAGATCCGTCCCGGTCATCGACGCCCTGCTGGCCGCGACGGCGCAGGTACACGACCTCGTTCTCGTCACGCGCAATACGGCCGACGTCAGTGGGCTCGGGGTGCGGACGTTGAACCCGTTCGACGAGGCGCAGGCGTAGAGGCCGCATCAACGGCGCCGACACGCAGCGGCGTCTTTATGCACATTTTATGCTGCGCCTGCGGATCTCACATCGATCCTTTGCGCGCGCCCCCTCTATGCCCACGGGACGGACCCATGATGTCCGCACCCGTCCTTCGGTATTGGGGCGCACCATGATCGACCTTGTCTTGCTGGTGCTCGGCGTCGGTGTCTTTGGCCTGATGGCCGCCTATGCGGCCGGCTGCGAGCGGGTGTGACCGCCGTGATCGAACTGCTCCTCGGCGGAGCCGTGGCCGCCGGCCTCCTCCTCTACCTGCTGTGGGCGCTGCTGCGCCCCGAGGATCTGTGACGCCATGACCGCGATTGGCTGGGCGCAGATTGCCCTGATCCTCGGGCTCGTCGTCGCGACGGCCGTTCCGCTCGGGCGCTACACGGCGGCCGTCGCGGCGGGCCACGTCACTTTCCTCGCGCCTGTCGAGAGACTGTTCTACGCCGCGGGCGGCGTGGATCCGGCCCGTGGCATGGGCTGGAAGGCCTATACGCTGGCGATGCTCGCCTCGAACGCGGTCGGCTTCCTGCTGCTCTACGCGATCCTCCGCCTGCAAGGCGTGCTGCCGCTGAACCCCGAAGGCGTGGGCGGCCAGTCCGCCTGGCTCGCCTTCAACACGGCAGTCAGCTTCGTCACCAACACGAACTGGCAGGCCTACAGCGGCGAGAGCGGGTTGTCCTACCTCAGCCAGATGACGGGGCTGACAGTACAGAACTTTATCTCCGCCTCCACCGGCATCGCGCTGGCGCTTGCCTTGAGCCGTGCCTTCGCAGCAGGCGCGGTGAAGGATCTTGGCAACTACTGGGCCGATCTCGTCCGCATCACGCTCTACCTACTGCTGCCGCTGGCTCTGCTGCTCGGGCTGCTGCTGGTCGCCGGCGGCGTACCGCAGAGCCTGTCGCCCTATATCCAGGCGACGACGCTGGAGGGCGGGACGCAGACCATCCCGCTCGGACCCGCGGCCTTCCAGGTCGCCATCAAGCAGCTCGGCACCAATGGCGGCGGCTTCTTCGGCGTGAATTCCGCGTACCCGTTCGAGAACCCGACGCCCTGGACGAACCTGCTGCAATGCTGGGCGATCCTGGCGATCCCCTTCGCGCTGGCGCTGACCTTCGGGCACATCGTGCGCGACATCCGCCAGGGCTGGGCGCTGTTCGCCGTGATGATGGGCTTCGTCGTCGCGGGCGTCGCCATCGTCTATGCGGCCGAGGCCGGGGGCAATCCGCTCCACATCGCCGCCGGCGTGGACCCGGCGACGGGCAACATGGAGGGCAAGGAAGTGCGCTTCGGCGTCGCCCTCTCCGCGCTCTGGGCGGTGGCCACCACTGGCGCATCGAACGGCAGCGTGAACGCGATGCACGACAGCTTCACGCCGCTCGGCGGCTTGGTGCCGATGCTGATGATCCAGCTGGGCGAGGTGCTGCCGGGCGGCGTCGGCTCGGGCCTCTACGGCATGCTCGTCTTCGTGCTGCTGGCGGTGTTCGTGGCCGGGCTGATGGTCGGCCGCACGCCCGAGTACCTCGGCAAGAAGGTGGGGGCGAAGGAGGTGAAGCTCGCGATGCTCGCGGTGCTGATCCTGCCGGCCTTCATCCTCGGCTTCTCGGCGGTGGCCGCGGTGCTGCCGGTGGCGACCGCGTCGGTGCAGGATGCGGGACCGCACGGGCTGTCGGAGCTCCTCTACGCCTATACCTCCGGCGCCGGAAACAACGGCTCGGCCTTCGGCGGGCTCACCGCCGACACGCCCTGGTTCAACACGACCATCGGGCTTGCCATGCTGTTCGGCCGCTACGGCGTGATCGTGCCGGTCATGGCGATCGCGAGGGCGATCGCGGCGAAGCCGAAGCTCGCCGCCTCCAGCGGCACCTTCCCTACCCACACGCCGCTCTTCATCGGCCTGCTCGCCGGCGTGATCCTGATCCTGGGCGGGCTGCAATTCATGCCCGCCCTCGCCCTCGGCCCGGTCGCGGAGCACCTCGTGCTCGCCACCGGCAAGACCTTCTGAGGCCATCCGCGATGGACAGTTCTCCCGCCTTCCACCCGGGCGAGGCCCGCCGCACGACGCGCGGCGGCGCCCTTCTCTCCGGCCCGATCGTCCGGCGCGCGATGCTGGATGCGGTCGTGAAGCTCGATCCGCGCCACCTGGTGCGGAACCCCGTGATCTTCGTCACTGAGGTCGTCTCCATCCTGGTGACGGTGCTGGCGGTTCGCGCCGCTGCTCTGGGCGAGGCCTGGGCCTTCCAGGCCGGCATCGCCCTCTGGCTCTGGCTGACCGTGCTGTTCGCCACCTTCGCCGAGGCAGTGGCGGAAGGCCGCGGCCGCGCCCAGGCCGAAAGCCTCCGCCGGGCGAGGACCGAGGCGCAGGCAAAGCTCCTGCTGCGAACCGACGACCGCGCACTATGGCTGCCGCGCGCCGCGACGGAGCTGCGCGTCGGCGATCTGGTACTGGCTGAGGCTGGCGACCTGATCCCTTCCGACGGTGAGGTGGTGGAGGGGATCGCCAGCGTGAACGAGGCCGCGGTGACCGGCGAGAGCGCGCCGGTGATCCGCGAGTCTGGCGGCGACCGCAGCGCGGTCACCGGCGGCACGCTCGTCGTCTCCGACTGGATCGTGGTGCGAATTACGGCGGCGCCCGGCTCCACCTTCCTCGACCGGATGATCTCCCTGGTGGAGGGCGCGTCCCGCCAAAAGACGCCGAACGAGATCGCGCTCGACATCCTGCTCGCAGGCATGACGATCTTCTTCTTGATCGCAGTCGCGACGCTGGTCGGGCTCGCCAGTTGGAATGGCCAGCCGCCCTCCGTCGCGGTGCTGGCCGCGCTGCTGGTGACGCTGATCCCGACGACGATCGGCGGCCTGCTCTCAGCGATCGGCATCGCGGGCATGGACCGGCTAGTGCGCTTCAACGTGCTGGCGACCTCCGGCCGCGCCGTGGAGGCGGCGGGCGACGTGGACGTGCTGCTCCTCGACAAGACCGGGACGATCACGCTCGGCAACCGGCAGGCGGCAGGGTTCATCCCGGTGCCCGGCGTGACCGAGCGCGACGTGGCGGAGGCCGCCGTCCTCTCCAGCCTGGCCGACGAAACGCCTGAGGGCCGGTCCATCCTCGCCTTCGCACGAGAGCGATACGGGATCGAGGCGCCGGCGCTGCCCGAGGGCGCGCGCGTCATCCCCTTCACCGCGCAGACCCGCATTTCAGGCCTCGATCTTCCGCAGGGGGGCTATCGCAAGGGCGCGGTCGACGCGCTGGTGCGGAGCCTGGGCGGGGAGGTGCCGGCCGAGTTGCGGGCAGCGGTGGACCGCATCGCGCGCGCCGGCGGCACGCCGCTCGCGGTCGCGAAGGATGGCCGCCTGCTCGGCGCGATCGAGTTGAAGGACATCGTCAAGACCGGCATGCGCGCCCGCTTCGACGCGCTGCGCCGGATGGGCATCCGCACCGTGATGGTCACCGGCGACAACCGCCTGACCGCCGCCGCCATCGCGGCGGAAGCCGGCGTGGACGACTTCATCGCGGAGGCAACGCCCGAGGACAAGCTCGCCTACATCCGCAAGGCTCAGGCCGAAGGACGTCTCGTCGCCATGGCCGGCGACGGCACCAACGACGCGCCCGCGCTCGCCCAGGCCGATGTCGGACTGGCCATGCAGACCGGCACCCAGGCCGCGCGCGAGGCCGGCAACATGGTGGACCTCGACAGCGACCCCACCAAGCTCATCGAGGTGGTGGAGATCGGCAAGCAGCTGCTGATCACCCGTGGTGCCTTGACCACCTTCTCCATCGCCAACGACGTCGCGAAGTACTTCGCGATCCTGCCGGCGATCTTCGTCGCGTCCTACCCAGAGCTTGGCGCACTGAACGTGATGGGCCTCGCCTCGCCCGAGAGCGCCATCCTCTCGGCCGTCATCTTCAACGCGCTGATCATCGTGGCACTCGTGCCGCTGGCGCTCCGCGGGGTGCGCTACGTGCCGGTCGGCGCGGCTGCGCTGCTGCGCCGCAACCTCTTGATCTACGGTCTGGGCGGCGTCGCTGCGCCCTTCCTCGGGATCAAGATCATCGACGTCATCCTCGTCCTTCTGGGGATCGCCTGACCATGACCGCTCTCCTCCGCCCCGCCCTCGCCGTGGTCGGGCTCTTCACGCTGCTGCTCGGCTTCGCCGTGCCGCTCGCCTTCACCGGTGTCGCCGGCGTCGTCTTCCCCGGGCAGGCCGGCGGCAGCCTGCTGGAGCGCGACGGTCGAGTGGTCGGCTCGGCACTGCTCGGCCAACACTTTGCCTCGGAGCGCTACTTCCACCCGCGTCCTTCCGCAACAGCGCCTGCCCCCTACAACGCGGCCGCCTCGGCAGCTTCGCAGCTCGGCCCGACCTCCGCAGCGCTGCTGGACGCGGTGACGGAACGCGTCGCAGCGGCGGGCGGCGGGCCGGTGCCTGTGGACGCCGCCACCGCCTCCGGCTCGGGCCTCGACCCGCACATCAGCCCCGAGAACGCCGCGCACCAGGTGCCGCGCATCGCGGCCGCCCGTGGGCTGCCCGAGGCCCGCGTCGCCGAACTGGTCGTGCGCCAGACCGAGGGCCGGCAATTCGGGTTGCTGGGCGAGCCGCGCGTGAATGTGCTGCGCCTCAACCTGGCGCTCGACGCGCTGCGCTGACCGCCATGCCCTGATGGCTCCCGCGCAGCGCCACCTTGTGGCCTACCTATGCACGCCGAAACAACCGCCGCCCGGCTGGTCAACGCCCTGCTATCCTGCGGCCGATGTCTGGTGAACCAGCCCGCCCCGACCCCGATGCCCTGCTCGCGCTTGCGCGGCGGGAGGGGCGCGGGCGGCTGAAGGTGTTTCTCGGCGCCGCGCCCGGTGTCGGCAAGACGATGGAGATGCTCGCCGAGGCGCATCGCCGCCGCGCCGGCGGCTCGGACGTGGTGGTCGGCATCGTCGAGACCCATGGCCGCGCGGAGACTCAGGCGGCGATCGGCGACCTCCCGATCCTGCCGCGCAGCCGGATCGATTACCGGGGCCAGGCGCTCGAGGAGTTCGACCTCGATGCGGCGCTGGCACGGCGCCCGCAGATCCTGCTGCTCGACGAGTTGGCGCACACGAATGTGACGGGCAGCAGGCACCCCAAGCGCTGGCAGGACGTGGAGGAACTGCGCGAGGCCGGCATCGAGGTGTGGACGACGATGAACGTCCAACACCTCGAGAGCCTGTCGGAGGCCGTGGCGCGCATCACCGGCGTCCGTGTGGCGGAAACTGTGCCCGACCGCATGCTCGCCGAGGCGGACGCCGTCGAGCTGATCGATATCCCGCCCGCCGAACTGATCGAGCGCATGCGCCAGGGTCGCATCTATCGCCCCGACCAGGCGAGCCGGGCGCTGCGCGGCTTCTTCAAGGAAGGCAACCTCGCCGCGCTGCGCGAGATGGCGCTGCGCCGCACGGCCGAGCGCGTGGATGCAGACGTCACCGGATACATGAGGGCGAACGCCATTGCCGGCCCCTGGCCGGCCGGCGACCGCGTCATGGCCCTGATCGGCGCCGATCCGTCGGCCGAGCTCGTGGTGCGCGAGGCGCGGCGTGTGGCGGATGCCTTGAAGGCGCCGCTCGTTGCGCTGCATGTCGAGCAAGCCACCGCGGATGCCTCCGCGGATCCGGGCCCGGCGCTGCGCCTGGCCGAGCGGCTTGGCGCGCAGACGGAAACCATCGCTGCCGCGGACCTTCCCACCGCCATCCTGCGCGAGGCTCGGGTCCTCAACGCGACGCATCTGGTGATCGGTCGCGGCCGCCCGGGCTGGTGGCGGCGCCTGACAGGGCGGACGCTTTCGGCGACGCTGCTCCGCGAAGCCACCGACTTCACACTCCACCTGGTGCCGGAGCCGGCCGGGACGCCACGGCGCCTCCGAGCGGAACCTCGCGCGCTGCCGGGCTGGACCGGTTGGGCGGCGACGCCGGTTCTCGTCACGGCGGCGACCGCGGTCGGTATTGCCTTCGACGGGGTCGTGTCGGAGGGCGCCCTGGGCATGATCTATCTGGTGCCGATCGTCGCGGCGGCGGTAGGGTTCGGGCCGATCCAGGGCGCCTTCGCCGCGGCACTCTCCTTCCTGGCCTGGAACTTCCTCTTTCTCCCACCGCGCTACACCCTGACGATCGCCGGCCCGCAGGATGTCGTCGGGGTCGTCGTGTTCGCCCTCGTCGCCTTGCTGTTGGCAGGCACCACCGGCGGCCTCGGCCGCTCCGTCCGCGCGGCGCGCGCCCGCATGCTCGACCTGCGCCGGCTCGTCGAATTCAGCCGCCGGCTCGGCGCGCCGGGCGACAAGGGCGACCTAGTGCTTGCGATTGCCGAGGAGGCGTCGCGCATCGCCGGCGGGCCCGCCTGCGTCCTGCTGCTCTTGCCTCCGCTGCCGGGCGAGAACGCCCCAGAGCCGGTCCTGCGGGCCAGTGTGCCGATCGAGGTCGAGCCCGACGACGCGAGCATGGCCGCGGCGCGCTGGGCGGCCGCCAACCGACGCCCGGCCGGACGCGGCACCGATACCCTGCCCGCGGCCGCCTGGCAGTTCCGGCCGATGCGCACGGCGCACGGCTTGGCGGGGCTGGTTGGGCTGCGCTTGCCGGAGGAGGGCGGCCCACTGGAGGGCGAGGCCGACCGGGCGCTCGACGCGCTGCTCGACCAGGCGGCCGTCGCGCTGGAACGGGCCGAGCTCATGGAGGAGCGTGCCCGCGGGGAGGCCCGCGCCGAGACCGAGGCGCTGCGCACCGCCCTTCTCACCTCGCTCGGCCACGACCTGAAGACGCCGCTCACCTCGATCCGGGGCGCGATAGGTACGCTGCGAACGGCAGGCCCTGCGCTTTCGGAAGAGACGCGTGCCGATCTCCTTGCGACCGCCGAGGAGGAAACCGAACGGCTGTCGCGCTGGATCTCGAACATCCTCGACATGGTGCGCATCGAGAACCGCCAGATCGAGCCACGGCGGGAGACGGTGGACCTCGCCGACGCGCTGGAGACGGCGGCCGCCCGGGCGGGCCGGGCGCATGGCCGCGAGGTGGTCCTCGACCTCGCATCACGGGCCACGGCGCCGCGACTCGATCCTGCGCTGCTCGACCAGGTGCTGGCCAATCTGCTCGACAACGCGCTGAAATTTTCCGGAGCCGCGGGCCGGGTGATGCTTCGCCTGAGCCGTGAGGGGCCGGAGGTAGCGATCACGGTGGAGGATGAAGGGCCGGGCATCCCGCGCGAGGATCTGCACCGAGTCTTCGACCCGTTCTTCCGCGCGACCCGCACGGACCGCGTCGCGGCGGGCAGCGGGCTGGGGCTCGCTATCTGCCGCGGGCTCGTGCAGGCCATGGGCGGGCGGATCGTGGCCGAGAGCCCGGTGAAGCCGAACGGAAGCGGGACGCGGATGGTGGTGAGGTTCCCCGGCGGATGAGTGAGAAGACGTCTCAGCGCGTCTCCAACGCGACGCGGCCACGCATTCTCGTTGTGGACGACGAGCCGCAAATCCACCGCTTCCTGGCCCCAGCGCTCGAGGCCGTGGGCTACGAGCCTTTGCGGGCCGAGACGGTGGCCGAGGGGCTGCGGGTCGCAGCCGAGCGGTCGCCGGCATTGGTGCTGCTGGACCTCGGTCTGCAGGACGGTGACGGCAAGACGGCGATCCCGAAGCTGCGCGGGTTCACGGAGGCGCCGATCGTGATCCTGTCGGCGCGTGACCAGGAGGCCGAGAAGGTTGCCGCGCTGGACGCTGGGGGCGACGACTATGTCGAGAAGCCCTTCGCACTGGGCGAACTGCTCGCCCGCATCCGTGCCGCACTTCGCCGAGTGGGGCGGCACCTACCCGAGGTGCAAGAGACGGTCGTCCGCGTGGGCAGCCTGGAAGTGGATTTTGCCCGGCGCACGGCTCGTGTCGAAGATGGCGAACCGCTGAAGCTCACGCCGAGAGAGTGGGATCTGCTGGCGGCCTTGGTGCGTGGTGGCGAGGGACGGGTGTTGACCCACCGGCAGCTCCTGACATCCGTCTGGGGGGCTGCCCATGCGGAGGAGACCCAGTACCTCCGCGTCTATGTCGGCCACCTGAGGCAAAAGCTCGGCGCCGCATCGCGCTTGATCCGCACCGAGCCCGGCGTCGGCTATCGCTTTGGCACCGACGACCACTGACGCGTGCCGGCGTCACAGCGCCGCAACGCCTCGAGCTCGATCTGTCCTGGCTGCGGCCTCGGTCCGCTGGCATCATCTCTCGGCCAGATCTGGATGGAGGCGGCGCCATGACCGACGATGCGACCGCGCTGAAGTCCAAGCGCGTGCCTGGCCGTAAGCCAGGGCCAGCACAGCGCGACGAGCTGCTTCGGATTTGGGGGCATGTCGACGACGACGGTCGAAAGCTCATGCTGTTCTTCGCGCGGACGCTCGCGCGCGATCAGGGCTTGGTGCCCTCGGATACGCCGTTGCTGATGACCGATCGCGTATTCTGAATTGACTACGGCAGCCGCCTCTTCGTCACCTGCACCGCCAGCGGCGCCGCGGCTAGGTCCACCGTCGAGGCGCTGACGTTCCGCGCCGTCACGCGCACGCTGTTGTTCGACCACACATGGCAGTCGAGCACAAAGGCGATGCTGCTGGTGTCGAGCGAGGCGTCCGCGAAATCGCCCCGCCGCGCGCCAGGCACCGTGACGTCCACGTTGGCCGTCGCGCCGGGCGCGAGGCTCGGCAGGTCCCAGTTGGTCTCCAGCGCCAGCGTCCGTGTCCCCGCCGGCAGCGACGGGCAGCCATAGAGCACCGCCGGCGCGTCCTCCGGCAGCCCGTAGAGCCGCAGCGCCTCGAGCTCGATCTGCCCGTCGAAGCCGATGATGCCGATCTGCGCGAAGGCGACCCCCGACCCGAGCCGCACCGTCTGCCGCCGGTTGAGCGAACTGTCCTGCATCACCGCGCCGGCCTGCCAGCTCTTCGAGGCGGTGTCCCACTGCATGGTGGTGCCGGAGGCCAGCACGTCCTGCGGCTGGTTCTCCCGCACCGTGCCCGCGCCGTCGAAGCAGCGCACGCAGAGCCGCCCGCCATCGGCGCCGCCGACCAGCCAGTGGGCCAGCGCGAACTCCTTCGCGTGCGTGGTCTGCACCACGAAGGCGACACCGCGGTTAGCGTTCAGCAACAGCCCCCGCCCGGTCGCGGCGATGCCGTCCAGCCCGTTCCAGGACAGCGCCGACATCGTGGTCTCGGTGGTGGTCGAGGTGGCGATGATGCAGGCCCCCTCCAGGCCGATCTCGGTGTTGCTGTGCCGGAAGGCGGCGGCGCGCAGGTTCGGGATGTTCGCCAGCAGCCGGGTCAGCCGCGACGCCGGCGCGCGGTGGCGGTTGTAGACCGCGTTGCCGGCCCGGGTCGCGGTCGCCGTGTAGTCGATGCCGATGGCGTAGGTCTGCGCCCAGGCCACCTCGTACTCGCAGTCGGTCGCCGCGCCGGTGTGCCGCGCCGCGATCGGCGAGCAGGCCTCCATGCGCATCCCCCGCGCGATGATCGCGGTGCCGCCGGTCTCGTTCAGGAAGGGGATGGCGACGTTGGGGTCGAGCTGGCGGAGCTCGAAGTTCGGCCCGTCGAAGATGTGCCGGTTGTGGTTGTTGTAGGCCCCGGCCTGAGGCGAGAAGCGTACCCCGAAGCGGTCGAGCGTCGGGTTGATGCCCGTCGCGCAGGCGAAGTGGCCGCCATAGTAGCGGATCGAGGTGTTCCAGGCCGTGGCGGTGGCGCAGTGCGCGTCGAGCCCGTACCGGTTGTTCAGGATGCGGCCGAGGATCAGCGTGGTGTCCTCGAAGCCGCGGCCGTCGCCGAGCGTGCGCAGCCCGATCGTGAAACCCGAGACCAGGCGGAGGTCGAGCAGCGAAGAGTCGAGGTTGCGCGCGAGGATGCCGATGTCGGCCTCGCTGACCCAGTCCGACTGGACCTGCCGCGTGACCTGCAGGTTGAGATAGAGCTTCTCGCCGTTGCGGGTGGTGCCGCCGTCGCCGAGCGTCAGCACGGTGGCCGGTGCGTTCGCGGCGCCGGTGTACTGGATCACCCCCTGCATGATCAGCCCGCGGGCCCCGCCGCCGAGCGTGACGCCGGCGTCGACGTTCCAAGTCCCGGGCGGGACGACGGCGAACTTTCCGTCCGCGGCGGCGCGGTCGAAGCAGGCTTGGATGGCAGCGCGGTCGTTGGCGGCGCCGTCGCCCAAGCCCCCGAAGTCGCGCGGTAGCACCGCCTCGCGGTCGCGCAGGTACTTCGTCAGGTCGGTCTTGGAGATGTTCTGGCCGAGGACCATCAGGTCGTCGATGCGGGCGGCCATAGCTGCCTCCGATCAGAGGGCGGTGGCGGTGACGGGCCCGGCGAGGGCCGAGACGTTGCCCTCGGCGGAGACGGCGCGGAGCCAGTACCAGCGGGTCTGGCCGGCGCTGAGGCCGGTGCGGTCCCAGGGCAGTGCAGTGGGCTCGGTCGCGAGCTTCACGGCGGCGAGGCTGTTGGACGAAGCCTCGAACACCTGCAGGCGCACCGCGTCGGCCGGGAAGCCGCCGGAGAGCCGGACGCCGCCGGTGATGCCGAGGGCCGCGGGCGCGGTGACGGCGCCGGGGATGGCCGCCTCCCGCCAGCCCGACACCGCCCCGCTGCGCGCCACCGCGCGCGCCCGGAAGGCGGTCGGTTCACTCGTGGGGATCGAGGCCGCGGTGGCGCCCAGGGCGCCCCCGTAGCCCTGCCAGGCGGCGACGGAGGCGGGGCGGAACTCGAGTTCGTAGCCGGCCAGGTAGGCGCTGCCGACCGCGGACCAGGAGACGCCGAGGGCGGCAAAGGCCGTGCCGAGCGGCGTCTCGACCGTGATCGCCGCCGGCGCGGCGATCACCCCCGGGTTCGGCAGCACGACGGAGGGGCTGTCGCCGGCGGCGCG
>NZ_SJDM01000060.1 GCF_004761865.1 Crenalkalicoccus roseus
GGGGCGGCGCGGGCCGCGGCGCGGCCGCGTCCGGCGCCGCCGGGGGCGGCGGTTCCGGGGCCGGTGGCGAGGCGGGCAGGCGGGGCGGGGGCGGCACCTCCTCCCCTGGCGCGCCGGGCACCTCGAGCCGGACCAGCTCGCTCCCCACCGCCAGCCGGGCGCCGACCTCGCCGCCGAGGGCGATGACGGTGCCGGTGACGGGGGAGGGGATCTCCACCGTCGCCTTGTCGGTCATCACCTCGGCGAGCGGCTGGTCCTCGCGCACGATGTCGCCGGGCCGGACGTGCCAGGCGACCAGCTCGGCCTCGGCGATGCCCTCGCCGATGTCGGGCAGCCGGACGATGCGCGTGCCCATCTCAGCCCTCCACCGCCGCGCGCAGGGCGCGGCCGACGCGGGCAGCGCCGGGGAAGTAGTCCCATTCCTGCGCGTGCGGATAGGGCGTGTCCCAGCCGGTGACGCGGAGGATCGGCGCCTCCAGGTGCCAGAAGCAGCGCTCCTGCACCTGCGCCGACAGCTCGGCGCCGAAGCCCGAGGTGCGGGTCGCCTCGTGCAGGATGACGCAGCGCCCGGTCTTGCGCACCGAGCGCACGATGGCGTCGATGTCGAGCGGGACCAGGGTGCGCAGGTCCAGGATCTCGGCATCCACCCCGGTCTCCTCCGCCGCCGCCTCGGCGACATGCACCATGGTGCCGTAGGCGAGCACCGTCACCGCCGCGCCCTCGCGCCGCACCGCCGCCTGGCCGAGCGGCACGGTGTAGTGCCCCTCCGGCGTCTCACTCAGCGGGTGGCGGGACCAGGGCACCGCCGGCTTCTCCGGATGGCCGTCGAAAGGGCCGTTGTAGAGCCGCTTCGGCTCCAGGAAGATGACCGGGTCCTCGTCCTCGATGGAGGCGATCAGCAGCCCCTTGGCGTCATGCGGGTTGGAGGGGATGACGGTCTTGATGCCGCAGACATGGGTGAACAGCGCCTCCGGGCTCTGGCTGTGGGTCTGCCCGCCGAAGATGCCGCCGCCGCAGGGCATGCGCACCACGAGCGGCGCGGTGAACTCCCCGGCCGAGCGGTAGCGCAGCCGCGCCGCCTCGGAGACGATCTGGTCGTAGCCCGGATACATGTAGTCCGCGAACTGGATCTCGGCCACGGGCCGCAGCCCGTAGGCGGCCATGCCGACGGCGGCGCCGACGATGCCGGATTCCGAGATCGGCGTGTCGAAGCAGCGGGAGGGGCCGTACTTGCGCTGCAGCCCCTCGGTGCAGCGGAACACGCCGCCGAAATAGCCCACATCCTCGCCGAACACGACGACGCGCGGATCGCGCGCCATCATCACGTCGAGCGCGTCGCGGATCGCCTCGATCATGGTGCGGCGCGGCATGGTTCAGATCCCCAGCTCCTGGCGCTGCTCGCGCAGGTGGCGGGGCATCTCCTTGAACACGTCCTCGAACATGGTGGCGGTGCTGGGCCGCGGCCCGTCGTGCAGCGTGCCGTGGCGCTCCGCCTCGCGCTGCGCCAGCAGCACCTCCTCCTCGATCTCCGCCTGCATCTGGGTATGCCGCTCCTCGCTCCAGGTGCCGAGCACGATGAGGTGCTTCTTCAGCCGCTCGATCGGGTCGCCGAGCGGCCAGGCGTCGGATTCCTCCTTCGGCCGGTAGCGCGAGGGGTCGTCGGAGCTGGAATGCGGCCCGGCGCGGTAGGTGACCCATTCGATCAGCGTCGGGCCGAGGTTGCGCCGCGCCCGCTCCACCGCCCAGGCGGCGACGGCGCGCACCGCGAGATAGTCGTTGCCGTCGGCGCGCAGCGAGGGGATGCCGTAGCCATGCGCCCGCGCGGCGAAGGTCGCGCTCTCGCCGCCCGCCACGGTCTGGGGGGAGGAGATGGCCCACTGGTTGTTCACCACGTTCAGCACCACCGGCGGGCGGTAGACGGAGGCGAACACCAGGGCCGAGTGGAAGTCGCTTTCCGCCGTCGAGCCCTCGCCGATCCAGCCGGCGGCGATGCGCGTGTCGCCGCTGATCGCCGAGGCCATCGCCCAGCCCACCGCCTGCACGTACTGCGTGCCGAGATTGCCGGAGACGGAGAAGAACCCGGCCTCCCGCGCCGAGTAGAGCACCGGAAGCTGCCGCCCGCGCAGGCGGTCCTTCTCGTTGGAGAAGATCTGGCACATCAGATCGGTGAGCGGCCAGTCCTGGGCGATCAGCAGCCCCTGCTGGCGGTAGGTGGGGAAGTTCATGTCCCCCTTCCCGAGCTCCATCTGGAAGGCGCAGGCGATCGCCTCCTCCCCCGTGCACTGCATGTAGAAGGAGGTCTTGCCCTGGCGCTGCGCCATCATCATGCGCGCGTCGAAGGCGCGGGTCTTCATCATGGCGCGCAGCCCCGCCTTCAGCACCTCCGGGTCGAGCTTCGGGTCCCAGGGCCCGACCGCCTCCCCCTGGCGGTTGAGCACGCGGATGATGGAGTAGCCGAGGTCGTGGATGTCGTGCGCCGCCACGTCCACCGGCGGGCGCCGCACCGCGCCGGCCTGCGGGATCGCGAGGCGGCTGAAGTCCGGCTTGCCGCCCGGGCGCACCGGCGGCTCCGGAACGTGCAGCGACAGGGGTCTGCGCTCGGTCATGGCCGTCCTCCCCGCTCCGGGCGCCGCCGGGCCAGGATGCGAACGATCCTGGGACGATCCGGGTTTGCCGCGGCCGTGGCGATGTGAAGCCCCGGCCCGCCGCGCCGGCCGGCGGGCGGGCTTGCCGCCGCGGCGCGGGCGGCGGATCCTCGCCCCCCGACGCGCCCGTCCGGGAGGGAACGAGAATGACCAGCCGCCGCGCCTGCCTCGCCGCCTTCGGGGCGGGGCTCATCGCCACCAGCCGCGCCGCCCGTGCCCAGCCAACCTGGCCGGCCCGGCCGCTGCGCATCGTCGTGCCCTTCGGCCTCGGCGGCTCGGCCGACGTCGCCGCGCGCTTCCTGGCCGAGCCGCTCGGCCAGGCGCTCGGCCAGCCGGTGCTGGTGGACAACCGCCCCGGCGCCGGCGCGGTGATCGGCACCGACCACGTCGCCAAGTCGGCGCCCGACGGGCACACGCTGCTGATGATGTCGAACACCCACACCGCCAACGAGACGCTGCTGCCGAACCGGCCCTACGCGCTGATGCGCGACCTCGTCCCCGTGGCGGCGGTGAACATCGCCTACCAGGTGCTGGTGGTGCATCCCTCCGTCCCCGCGCGCAGCGTGTCCGAGCTGATCGCTCATGCCAAGGCCAATCCGGGGCGGATGGAATACGCCTCCTCCGGCCCGGGCACGCCCTACCACATCGCCGGGGAGGTGTTCCGCGCCATGGCCGGGATCGAGCTGCTGCACGTGCCCTTCCGCGGCAGCGACCAGGCGCGCACCGCGGTGCTCGGCGGCCAGATCCCGATGATGTTCGACGCCATCCCCACCATGGCCGAGCACATCCGCAGCGGCCGCGTGCGCGGCCTGGCGACCACCGGCCCGGAGCCCAGCCCGCTGCTGCCGGAACTGCCCGCGCTGGCGGCGACGCTGCCGGGCTACGAGGCCTCGCTCTGGCTCGGGCTGATGGCGCCCGCCGGCACGCCGCCCGCGGTGATCGAGCGCCTGAACGCCGAGGTGAACCGCATCCTCGCCCGGCCGGAGACGCAGGAGGCGCAGGCGCGCCTCGGCGCCCAGCCGATGCGCATGGGCGTGGCGGAGTTCGAGGCCTTCCTCCGCCGCGACATCGAGCGCCAGCGGGAGTGGATCCGCATGGCCAACATCCAGGTCGGCTGAGGAGGGACGGACCTTGGTCGCCTTCACCCTGAACGGCAGGGCGGCAGCGGTGGAGCTGCCGGAGGCGGTGCCGCTGCTCGCGGCGCTGCGCGGCCCGCTCGGCCTCTCGGGGCCGCGCTACGGCTGCGGCGCGGAGCGGTGCGGCGCCTGCATGGTGCTGGTGGAGAACCGGCCCGCCTATGCCTGCACCCTGCCGCTCGGCGCCGCGGCGGGGAAGGCGGTGCGCACGGTGGAGGGGCTCGGCGGCCCGGAGGCGCCGCACCCCCTGCAGACGGCCTTCCTCGCCGAGCAGGCGGGACAGTGCGGCTACTGCCTCTCCGGCATCCTGGTCAGCGCCGCCGCGCTGCTGGAGGCGAACCCAGCGCCGGACGAGGCGGCGGTGCGCGCGGCGCTGGAGCCGCATCTCTGCCGCTGCGGCAGCCACAACCGCATCCTGCGCGCCGTGCTGCGCGCCGCCGCGGCGATGCGCGAGGGCAGGGGAGGCGCGCCATGAACCTCGCCTACCACATGGCCACCGGCGGCGGCGGCGACGACCGGCCGCGCCTGCCGGGCAGCCTGCACCTCAACCGCCGCCTCGGCCAGTGGCTGCGCTTCCACGCCGAGGGGCGGGTGACGATCCGCCCCGGCAAGGTCGAGCTCGGCCAGGGCATCCTGACGGCGCTGGCGCAGATCGCGGCGGAGGAGCTGGACGTGGCGCTGGCCCGCGTCGCCGTCGCCCCGGCGGCGACGCCGGACAGCCCGAACGAGGCGGTGACCTCGGGCAGCCTCTCGGTGCAGGAATGCGGCATGGCGCTGCGCCACGCCTGCGCCGCCGCCCGCGCCATCCACCTCTCCGTTGCAGCGCAGCGCACGGGGGTGCCGATCGAGGCGATCCGGGTGGAGGACGGCGCCTTTCTCGGCCCGCGCGGCGAGGCGGTCGGCTCCTACTGGGCGCAGGCGGACGAGGCGCTGCTCGACTGCGAGGCGCCGCCCGACGCCAGGCCCAAGCCCGCCGCCGCGCGGCGCGTGGCCGGCACGTCGGCGCCGCGCCTCGACCTGCCGGACAAGGTGTTCGGCGCCGCCCGCTTCGTCCACGACCTGCGCCTGCCGGGGATGCTGCATGCGCGGGTGGTGCGCCCGCCCTCGCGCGGCGCGCGCCTGCTGGCGGTGGGGGAGGGGGCGCTGCCGGGCGATGCGCGCCTGGTGCGCGACGGCAGCTTCCTCGCCGTGCTCGCCGCCGAGGAGCATGTGGCGGAGGCGGCCGCGGCGCGCCTCGCCGCCCGCGCCACCTGGGAGGAGCGCGACACGCTGCCGGAGGAGGCCGCGCTCGCCGACTGGCTGCGCACCGCCCCGGCCGAGGAGGGCGTGGTGGCCGAGCGGGGCGAGGCCCCGCCGGCCCTGGCGCATCGCGTGCGCGCGGCCTTCCTCCGCCCCTACCTGGCCCATGCCTCCCTCGCGCCCTCCTGCGCCGTCGCGCGCTGGGAGGGGGAGGCGCTGGAGGTCTGGACCCACAGCCAGGGCATCTACAATCTCCGCACCGACCTCTCGAAGACGCTGCGCCTGCCGCCGGAGCGCATCACCGTGCGGCACAGGGAGGGCGCGGGCTGCTACGGCCACAACGGCGCCGACGACGTGGCGCTGGACGCCGCCCTCGCCGCGCGCGCCGCGCCCGGCCGCCCGGTGCGCCTGCTGTGGAGCCGCGCCGACGAGCTCGCCTGGGCGCCGCTCTCGCCAGCGACGCTGGTGGAGGTGGAGGCGGGGCTCGACGCGGCGGGCAGTCTCGCCTCCTGGCGCATGGAGATCGCGGGCAACGGCCATTCCTCGCGCCCCGGACGGGCGCAGGAGCCGACGCTGCTCGCCGCCTCCCACCTCGCCGAGCCCTTCGCGGTGCCGCCGGCGATCAACCCGCCGCTCGCCGCCGGCGGGGGCGCGCAGCGCAACGCGGTGCCGCTCTACCGCGTGCCGCATCTGCGCATCGGCCTCCGGCGCATCACCGAGATGCCGCTGCGCACCTCGGCGCTGCGCGGGCTCGGCGCGCTGGTCAATGTCTGGGCCATCGAATCGGTGATGGACGGGCTGGCGGCGCTGGCCGGCGCCGACCCGCTGGAGTTCCGCCTGCGCCACCTCGACGATCCGCGGGCGGCGGAGGTGCTGCGCCGCGCCTGCGCCATGGCGGGCTGGGCGGGGCGCGCCCGCGCCGAGGGCACCGGCATGGGGCTCGGCCTCGCCCGCTACAAGGGCAGCGGCGCCTGGTGCGCCGTGGTGGCGGAGATCGCGGCCGAGGCGGCGGTGCGCGCCACGCGCCTCTGGATCGCCGCCGATGTGGGGGAGGCGATCAACCCCGACGGCGTCGCCAACCAGATCGAGGGCGGCGCCATCCACGCCACCTCGATCGCGCTGAAGGAGGCGGTGCGGTTCGACCGCCGCCGCGTCACCACCGAGTCCTGGGAAAGCTACCCGATCCTTCGCTTCTCCGAGGTGCCGGCGGTGGAGGTGCATCTGGTCCCGCGCCCCGAGGAGCCGCCCCTCGGCGCCGGCGAGGCCGCGCTCGGCCCGACCATCGCCGCCATCGCCGCGGCCATCCACGACGCGCTCGGCGTGCGCCCGCGCGCCCTGCCCTTCACCCCGGAGGCGATCGCCGCCGCATGACCGCCGGGACGCTGACCCTCTCCCTCGCCTGCACCCTCTCCGACCGCACGCGGCCGGTGCTGGATGGGCGTGTGACCATCCCCGGCCTGCGCCTGATCGGCCTGCCGGGGGAGCCGGAGGACATCTTCCGCCGCGCCCTGCGCGACCGCGCCTTCGAGGTGACGGAGCTGTCCATGGGCAGCCACATCGTCACCACCGCGCGCGGCGACGCACCCTATGTCGGCGTGCCGGTCTTCCTCTCCCGCGCCTTCCGCCACTCCGCCGTGTACGTCCGCACCGACCGCGGCATCCGCGAGGCCGCCGACCTCGCCGGGCGCACCATCGGCGTGCCGGAATACCAGCAGACGGCGGCGCTCTGGGTGCGCGGCATGCTGCGCGAGCGGCACGGGGTGGACACGCGCGGCATCGCCTGGCGGACGGGTGGCGAGCGGGTGGCGATCACGCTGCCCGAGGGGCTGGACGTGCGCCCGCTCGGCGAGGATCTCGACGCGGCGCTGGCGGCGGGGCGGCTGGATGCGCTGATCGGCCCGCGCCCGCCCGCCTGCTTCCGCGACGGCAGCGCCCCGGTGGCGCGCCTCTGGCCCGATTTCCGGCGCGAGGAGGAGGCGTATTTCCGCGCCACCGGCTTCTTCCCGATCATGCACTGCCTGGCGGTGCGCAGGGACGTGGCGGAGCGCCACCCCTGGCTGCCGGTCGCGCTGTTCCGCGCCTTCGCCCGTGCCAAGGCGCTGTCGCTGGCCGAGCTGTCCATGGTCAACGTGCTGCGCGTCTCGCTGCCCTGGATCGCCGCCGAGGCGGCGGCGCAGTCCGCGATCATGGGCGGCGATCCCTGGCCCTACGGCTTCGCCCGCAACCGCGAGGAGATCGCCGCCATGATCCGCTATGCCCGCGATGACGGGCTGGTGGCGGAGGCGTTCGACCCCGAGGCGCTGTTCCACCCGAGCACGCTCGACCTGCCGGACCGCGAGGCGTGAGGGCGGCCATTCCGGCGGCCGTGGTCCCCGTCCCATGCGGCGGTGGCGCGGGCCGGCCGCATCAGTCGTCGGCGAGCAGGAACAGCAGCAGCCAAGCCCGCTGCAGCGGGTTCTCGTTGTCGTCCGAGACGAGGGCGACCAGGGTGCGCCCGCCGAGCCGCGCCGTGCCGAC
Source organism: Crenalkalicoccus roseus (assembly GCF_004761865.1). GTDB lineage: Bacteria > Pseudomonadota > Alphaproteobacteria > Acetobacterales > Acetobacteraceae > Crenalkalicoccus > Crenalkalicoccus roseus. The sequence continues at coordinate 7,538 of NZ_SJDM01000060.1, forward strand.
CCCCTCGTAATTGTCGGTGGGCAGGGGCGGGGCGAGGGCGAGCAGCGTCTCTCCTTCCAGCACCGTGCCGGGGCGCGCCCCGGCCAAGGCGCCGGGGGAGAGGCGCGCCAGCCGTCCGGTGAAGCCGCCGAGCAGCGAGAAGCGCCGCTCCAGCACCAGCGCCCCGCCATCCGGCAGCGGCGCCGCGTCCACCGGGTGCAGCCCCTCCGCCGGGCGATAGGCCACCTCCATCCAGGCATCCGGCCGGCCGAGCCAGCCGAGGCGCAGATCCGGCGCCTCGGGCGGGGCCAGCATCTCGGTGATCAGCAGCCAGCGCCCGTCGGCGAGCACGGCGAGGGATTCCAGCCCGCCATTGCGCGGCGCCCGCTCCAGCCCGGGCGGCGCCGGGACATAGGAGGCCGGCCCGTCGAGATCGGCATAGGCGCGGATGCGGTGCCAGCGCTCGAAGGCGACCAGCCAAGTGCCGTCGGGCAGGCGGGCCAGCGCCTCCGCATCCCCCGCCCAGCCGCGGCCGAGGGGCTGGCCCGCGCCGTCGCGCAGCGGGCCGCTGCGCAGGTCCTCGAGCCCCACGGGGCGGCCCTCCTGCAGCACCAGGCGCGCGCTCATCCAGTGGCCGAGATCGCTGACGGCGGTGAGGCGCAGCGCGTCATCCAGGCGCAGGCCGGAAAGGCCGCGGAAGGCGGGCTCGGCGCCGTCCAGCACCAGGGCGCCAAGCGGCTCCAGGGGCGAGCCGGGCGGCACCTGCAGCGGCACCGGGCGGGCGAGGGGCCGCTCGGCCTTCTCCGCCGCGCAGGCGGAGGCCGCCAGAACCCCCGCGGCGCCGAGCAGGAAGGCGCGGCGGCCGGTCCCGCCCGGTGCGATCACGCGCCGCTCAGGCGACCAGCGCCGCGCGCTCCGCCGCCGCGCGGTGCCAGGCCTCCGAGGCGTCCTCGTCGAACAGCTCGGCGAGCTTCTTCATCATGGTGCCGCCGAGCTCCTCGGCATCCACGATGGTGACGGCGCGGCGATAGTAGCGGGTGACGTCGTGGCCGATGCCGATCGCGATCAGCTCCACGTCGCCGCGGCCCTCGATGTCGGCGATCACCTTGCGCAGGTGGCGCTCCAGGTAGTTGCCGGGGTTCACGGAGAGGGTGGAATCGTCCACCGGCGCGCCGTCGGAGATCACCATCAGGATGCGGCGGCGCTCCGGGCGGACGAGCAGGCGGCGATAGGCCCATTCCAGCGCCTCGCCGTCGATGTTCTCCTTCAGCAGCCCCTCGCGCAGCATCAGGCCGAGATTCTTCCGCGCCCGCCGCCAGGGGGCGTCGGCCGCCTTGTAGATGACGTGCCGCAGGTCGTTCAGCCGGCCGGGGTTGCGCGGCTTGCCTTCCTGCACCCACTTCTCGCGGCTCTGCCCGCCCTTCCAGGCGCGGGTGGTGAAGCCGAGGATCTCCACCTTCACCGAGCATCGCTCCAGCGTGCGCGCCAGGATGTCGCTGCACATGGCGGCGACGGTGATCGGGCGGCCGCGCATGGAGCCGGAGTTGTCGATCAGCAGCGTCACCACCGTGTCGCGGAAATCCGCCTCGCGCTCCCGCTTGTAGGAGAGGGAGTGCATCGGATTCGCCACCACGCGGGCGAGGCGGGCGACGTCGAGCAGCCCCTCCTCCAGGTCGAACTCCCAGGCGCGCTGCTGCTGCGCGAGCAGGCGGCGCTGCAGCCGGTTGGCAAGCTTGGAGACCACGCCCTGCAGGTGGGAGAGCTGCTGGTCGAGCTGCTGGCGCAGCCGCGTCAGCTCCTCCGGGTCGCAGAGGTCCTCGGCCTCCACCACCTCGTCGAAGGCACTGGTGAAGGGGTGGTAGCGGGAGATGTCGGCGGTCTGCGGCACCTCGCGGCGCTGCTGGGGGCCGCCGGGCTTGTCGTCGCCCTCGGCGGCGGCGCCCTCCTCCTCGGCCTCCTGGACCTCTTCCTCGGCGGCCTCGCCCTGCATCGCCTCGGGCTGGGCGCCGAGCATGCTCTCCTGGTCCTGGGCCTGGGCCTCGCCCTCCCCGGACTGGTCCTGCATGGCGGACTGCTCGCCCTGCTCCTCGCCGTCTTCCTGCTGCTCGGCCTCGCTCTCCAGCTCCGCTTCGGCGAGGTCGAGCGCCGCGAGCAGGCGGCGGGCGGCGCGGGCATAGGCGTCCTGGTCCTCGGTTGCCGAGGCCATCTCGGACAGCGCCGCCTCGGCCTTCTCGCCGATGGTGCCGCGCCACAGGTCGAGGACCCGCTGCGCCGCCTCCGGCGCCGGCTCGCCGGAGATGCGCTCGCGCGCCAGCAGGGACAGCGCCGCGGGGAGCGGGAGCTGGTCCTTGCGCGTCATGCGGTCGTAGCCCTCGGCCTCGCACTGCTCGGCCAGGCGGGCGCGCAGGTTGGCGGCGACGCCGGGCATGTGGCGGCTGCCCAGCGCCTCGACCCGCACGTCCTCGAGCGCGTCGAACACCTCCTTCGCCTCGCGCCGCTGCGGCAGGCGGGCGGCGTGCACGGCGTCGGAATGGTGGCGCAGGCGCAGCGCCGCCGCGTCCGCCGCCCCGCGCAGCCGCGCCACCTCGGCCGGCGGCAGGGCGCGCGTGGGCAGCGGCAGGCGGACGCGCTTGCCGGAGACGCCGGAGGGGCCGGGCTGGAAGGCCACCTGCACCTCGGGCGTGGCGTGGGCGAGGGCGCGCAGCACGCCGGCGGTGGCGCGCTTGAACTCCTCCTGGCGGGTCAGGTCCTGCTTGCTCATCGGCTCACCCGCGGTCCGGTGGGGTGTCGGGGGCGCTCAGCTCGCCTTGCGCAGCAGCGTGCCGCTCGGCAGCTCCTCGTTGAAGCAGCGCTGGTAGTATTCGGCCACCGTCGCCCGCTCCGCCTCGTCGCACTTGTTGAGGAAGGTGAGGCGGAAGGCGAAGCCGACATCGCCGAAGATGCGCGCGTTCTCCGCCCAGGTGATGACGGTGCGCGGGCTCATCACGGTGGAGATGTCCCCGGCGATGAAGCCGGCGCGCGTCAGGTCGGCCAGCGCCACCATCGCCTCCACCTGCTTCTTCATCTTCGGGTCGCTCTCGGCGCCGAGCTTGGCCAGCACGATCTCCGTCTCCTGCGCGTGCGGCAGGTAGTTCAGCGTGGCCACGATGTTCCAGCGGTCCATCTGGCCCTGGTTGATCTGCTGGGTGCCGTGGTAGAGTCCCGTGGTGTCGCCGAGGCCCACCGTGTTCGCCGTGGCGAACAGGCGGAAGCAGGGATGGGGGCGGATGACGCGGTTCTGGTCGAGCAGCGTCAGCTTGCCCTCCACCTCCAGCACGCGCTGGATCACGAACATCACGTCCGGGCGGCCGGCGTCGTACTCGTCGAACACCAGCGCGCAGGGGTGCTGCAGCGCCCAGGGCAGGATGCCCTCGCGGAACTCGGTCACCTGCTTGCCGTCCTTCAGCACGATCGCGTCCTTGCCGATCAGGTCGATGCGGCTGATGTGGCTGTCGAGGTTGACGCGGATGCAGGGCCAGTTCAGCCGCGCCGCGACCTGCTCGATGTGGGTGGACTTGCCGGTGCCGTGATAGCCCTGGATCATCACCCGCCGGTTGAAGGCGAAGCCGGCCAGGATGGCGAGGGTGGTCTCGCGGTCGAAGCGGTAGGCGCTGTCCACCTCCGGCACGTGCTCGGTGCGGGTGGAGAAGGCCGGCACCTGCATGTCGAGGTCGAGCCCGAAGGCCGTGCGCGCGTCCACCGTGGTGTCGGGGGTGTCGATCGCCGAGGTGGGACGGATCTCGGCGAGGTTGGCGACCTTGTTCATCGGCATCCGCTTCAGCTCTCGTGGGAAGTCTAGGGCAGCACCGGTCCGGAGGCTACCCGGGCTCAGGGCGGCGGGGCGGCGGCGGCCGCGCCGGCCCGGGGGGCGCCGAGCCGCGTGCGGAGCAGGCTGTAGGCGCGGTTCACGTCCTTCAGCCGCTCCTCCGCCTGCCTGTCTCCGCCATTGGCGTCCGGGTGGTAGCGCTTCACCAGCTCTTTGTAGCGGGCACGGAGCGCCGACGGGTCGAGCGGCCAGCCGAGCCCCAGAACGTCGAGGGCGGCGCGCAGTTCGGGCGGTGCCTCGGCCCCGCCGGACCCTGCCCCCCTTTCCCTTCGCCGTCCGCCCCCCCGCAGCAGGCCCAGGGGATCGCGCAGCATCTCGGGATCGAACCGGCGGTGGCCGCCGAGCCGCCCGAGCGGCCAAGTCGGGCGCTGCCACCCCGCATCGAGACGGAGATGGTTCTCGATCTCGGCCGCGTCCATCCCCTTGTAGTAGTCCCAGGCCGAATTGTACTCGCGGACGTGCGGCAGGCAGAACCAGAGGTAGTCGTTCAGCCGGGAGCGGGAGCGCGGCGCCCGGAACTCCCCGGCGGCCGCGCAGCCCGGCGCGTCGCAGGGACGCGGCGATGGCCCGGGACCGGGCGCGGCGGTTGCGGGGCGTTCGCCACGACGAGGCATCGCGTCCTTATGAGGGCGGCATGGGGGGGGCGCAAGCCACGCGGGCACGGGGGCGCCATGCCTTGCGCGAACGGCGAGGCGGCTTGAAAAGGCGGCCATGCAGACCCGGGCCGAGCGCATCCGCGACGCGTTGCAAGCCGCCTTTCCGTCCGCCGAGGTGCGGGTGCAGGACGACAGCCACCGCCATGCCGGCCATGCCGGCGCCAGGCCGGAAGGCGAGACGCACTACACCGTCGAGGTCGTCTCCCCCGCCTTCGCCGGCATGAGCCGCGTCGCCCGCTCCCGCGCCGCCCATGCCGTGCTGGCGCCCGAATTCGGCAGCGGGCTGCACGCCCTGTCGCTGCGGCTGCTCACGCCGGAGGAGGCGGGGCGGGGCTGAGACGGGGCGCGGCGCCCCGGTGCCGCGGGGGGCGGCGCCAGGCCCCTCACGCCCCCACCGGCTCGGGCGAGAGGATGCGCCACCCCTCGTGCCGGGGCGCCAGGAGCCTGACCTCGATCTCGGCCTCGTCGCTGTCGAACCAGCGGGCGCGGGCGCGCCGCGGGGTCCAGCGGCATTCCCAGCCCTCCCCCTCGTCGCGGTATCCCAGGAGATAGAGGGGGGGCGAGGCGCCGTCGGGGCTGATTGCTGCGATGACCCGCTTGCTCATCGTCGTTCTGCGTCCCTGCGGTGGGGCGATGTTGCGACGGCGATTCAGGCACGGAAAGCATAAACGCGGACGCAACGATCAACCTCGCGCGAGCCTCGTCCGGCCCGGGGGCATCACCCTTCCGTCGGCAGGGCCAAGCAGCGCGCCTCCTCCTGGCGGGCGCGCTCCCAGAACTCCTCGGCGCGGCCCTCCGGCCGGCCCTCCCGTTCCCAGAGGAAATAGGCGCGGTAGCGGATGCGGTGCTCGAGCTCCGGGGCGGCAAGGGGATCGGTGCGGCCCGTGGTGGCAGCATGGGGCCAGCGGCTGCGGGTGCGGGCGGCCTCCACCGCGGCGACGGCGGCGGCATCGGCCCGGGCCAGCAGCAGGCGGCGGCGTTCGGCCGCCTCTGCCGGCGCCGGCGGTACGGGGCAGCGGCCGCGATGCAGCGTGGACCCGCCCAGCCTGTCCTGGGTACGAAGGTCCACCGTCACCGTCATCTCCCCATCGGCGGCGATCAGGCAGCGATAGAGTGCGTCGCCGCGCTCGTTCAGATGCGCGACCCAGGTGGTCCATTCGGCCTCCTGGTCCGGCCAGGAACGCCCGATCTCCCTCCAGGCGAGGTGGGGCTGCGATGGTGGCGCTGCGCGGGGCATCAGTCACCTCGGAAGCCTTGCCGCATCGCAATATGGACGCAATAAGGCCCGGAAGTGGTCCGAGTCCGGTGGGGATCGGGGCATCACAGTTTCGTGCGCGAGGTTTGCCCAGGATCCGGTGGGCTGCCTTGGGGGCGTGCCGCCCCGAGCGGCGATGGCGATTTGTGATGCCGGAAGGGAACCACTCCCCTCCGCAAGCGGCGTTCACTGCCTGCGACGCAACAGGGAGAAAGCCATGAGGGCGCGCAAATTCTTCGCCATGCTTCTGGTTGGCGCGGTGTCCCTGAGCCTGGCGGCCTGCGGCACCACCCCTGGCGGGCGGGCGGTTTCGGGCGGCCTGCTTGGCGCGGGCGCGGGCGCGGGCGTGAGCGCCGCGACCGGCGGCAATGTCGGAACCGGCGCGCTGATCGGCGGCGGCATCGGCGCCGCGGGCGGCGCCCTGACGGCGCCGCGGCGCTGAGCCGTTTCCCGCTCCGGCACGCGCCGGAGCGGGCGACCCCGAGGGAGCGGCGGCCTGTGACGAGGGCCGCCGCTCCTCAGGCGGACAGCTCCACCGTTCCGTACCGCGTAGGGGCAGGCCGGGCGCGGCGTGGCGTGCCGGGCCGCCTGCACCTGTTGGCCCGCCGGGCCGCGGATTTGCCAGTTTCCTCCTGCCGCAGGCGGCGCAGCAGCAGGGCCAGCACCATCGCCTCCTCCGGCCGTAGCTGCGCCATGTCCTCGCGCAACTCGGCGAGTGCCTTCTCCTCCACCTGCCGCAGCAGATCGCCTTCGAGGTAGGCATCGAAGACCTGCGGATGAACGTAGCACTGCCGGCAGATGGTTGGCGTGTTGCCGAGCCGCGCCGCCACCCGTTCGATCGCGGCAGTGATGTTGCGCTTGGCCGCGGCCTGGCCATCCACCGCGCCGAGTTCGCGCAGTGCCATCGCCGCCAGCACCGTGCCGGCCCAGGTGCGGAAATCCTTGGCCGTGATGTCGCGGCCCGAAATCTCGCGCAGATAGGCGTTGACGTCGCCGGAGGTGACGTCGCGCACCGCCCCTTCCGCGTCGAGATACTGGAACAGCTCCTGGCCCGGCAGCTCCTGGCAGGCCCGGGCGATGCGGGCCACCCGCCGGTCCGTCACCCGCAGCCGCCACACCCGGCCGCTCTTGCCGCGGAAGGCGAAGCGCAGCGCCGCGCCGTCCACCTGCACATGCCGCGCGCGCAGCGTGGTCAGCCCGTAGCTGCCGTTGCGCGCCGCATAGTCGTCGTTGCCGACGCGGATCAGCGTCGCCTCCAGCAGGTGCACCACGGTGGCCAGCACCCGTTCCCGCGGCAGGCCCGGCAGGCGCATGTCGGCCTGGACGCGCGCCCGGATGCCGGGCAGGGCGCGGGCGAATTCCAGCATGTGCCCATACTTCGCCGCGTCGCGCACGGCGCGCCAGCGGGGATGGTAGCGGTACTGCTTGCGCCCCTTCTGGTCGCGGCCCGTGGCCTGGATGTGCCCGTCCGGATCGGGGCAGATCCATACCTGCGTCCAGGCCGGGGGGATGGCGAGGGCACGGATCCGCCGCAGCGTGGCCGCGTCGCGCACCGGCCCGCCCTCAGGCAGGCGATAGGTGAACCCCCGGCCGGCGCGCCGCCGCAGGATGCCCGGTGCCTCGTCCGAGACATGGCGCAGCCCGGCCTCGCGTGCCGCCGCGGCTTCGGGGGCGGGCGGTGCGTCGTCCTGCGGCATGGGCACGAGCCTTTCCTCCGACCCGCCCTGAACCGCCGCCGCCTGGGCGGGTTCCGTATCCGCGGATCGAACGCCGGGGCATTTTCCACACGCCCCGGCTTGAGCCGTTCCGGTGAGGCCACCCGAACGGGATCTGCTCTAGGCCGCGTGGACAAAC
>NZ_SJDM01000061.1 GCF_004761865.1 Crenalkalicoccus roseus
GCTGCTGACCGAGGGCGGCGGCTACCGGCTGGATCCGGTCGGCGGCGCGCCGGCGAACTGATCCGGCCGGCGGCCTCGCCGGGCGCATCCGCCCGCGGGACTTCCGGGACCTGATCGCGGCCGGCCGCGACGGGGTTCCGGCCGAGCACCGCGTGCTGGTGAAGGCGGCCCCTGACATGGGGCTCCCGCGCCCGCCGCCAAGTCGGGGCGGGCTTCCTTCCTCCCGCCGCCACCGTCATGGCGCTGGCCTTGCCGGGACGGTTCGGGCAGGCTGGGGGAGGGAGGAAAGGTCATGGCGCTGCCTCGTCTGGCGCGGCGCGGTCTGTTCGCCGCGATCACCGGCTGCCTCGGGACCGGCGCGGCGCACGCCCGGCAGGCCGAGTCCTGGCCGGCGCGCGCGGTGCGGATCGTGGTTCCCTTCACCCCGGGCGGCAGCAACGACGCCCTGGCGCGCCCGCTCGCGGAGCGGCTGCGCGAGCATTTCGGCCAGAGCTTCGTCGTCGAGAACCGCCCGGGCGCAGGCAGTGCGGTCGGGGTGAATTTCGTCGCGCAATCCCCGCCCGACGGCTACACGCTGCTCGTCACCACCTCCTCCGTCACCGCCATCGCCGCGGTCCAGGGTACCGATTTCGATGCCGCGGGCGATCTCGACGCGGTGGCGCTGCTGGCCAGATCTCCGCTCATCGTCGTGGTGCCGCGGGACAGCCCGATCCGGACCATCCCCGACCTGGTACGCCTGGAGCGGGAACGACCCGGCTCCATCCACTACGCCTCCTCGGGGCCGGGCAGCACGACCCACATCATGCAGGAGCTGTTCAACCTGCGCGCCGGCACGCGGATGCAGCACGTCCCCTATCGCGGCACCGCGCCGGCGCTGACGGACCTCGCCGCAGGACGGGTGCAGGTGATGTTCACCACCATCGCCAGCGCCGCCGGGCCGCTGCGCAGCGGCCTGCTGCGCCTCATCGCCTATACCGCCGAAGGCCGGCCGCCCGGCACGCCCGACGCCCCGACCGTGCGCGAGCAGGGGATCGACTACGAGGCGGGCATCTGGTGGGGCCTGTTCGGCCCACGCGGCCTGCCGCCGGCGGTGCGGCGGCGGCTGAACGAGGCTGCCAACGCGGCCCTGGCCGAGCCCGGCTTCGCCCGATACCTGGCGGGGGAGGGCGCGGTGCCGGAGCCGCAGACGCCGGAGCAATTCGCCGCCTTCGTCCGCGAGGAGGTCGCCACCATGGCGGAGGTGGTGCGCGCGGCCTGCATCCGGCCGGATTGATGCCGCCCGGAACGCCGCGGTAAGCCTGCGCCTCGCGGCGCGAAGGGCGGGGCGGCTGCCCCGCCAGACCCGTGCCCCGCCCCGATCCGACGAGAGGAGCCACGATGCGGAACACCGAGGAGATCTGGCGGCTGGTGGACGCCAAGGCGCAGCCCTTTACTGAGCTCTCCGACCGCATCTGGGGCATGCCGGAACTCGCCTATGCCGAGCACCGCTCCTGCGCCGAGCACACGGCCATGCTGGAGGCCGAGGGCTTCCGCGTGACGCGCGCGGTGGCTGGCATCCCGACCGCGGTGATGGGCGAGGCGGGGGAGGGCGGGCCGGTCATCGCCATCCTCGGCGAGTACGACGCCCTGCCCGGCCTGTCGCAGGAGGCCGGCCTGGCCGAGCCGCGCCCACTGCCGGGCGACGGCGTGGGCCATGGCTGCGGGCACAACCTGCTCGGCGCCGCCTCGCTGCTCGCCGCAACGGCGGTGAAGGACTGGCTGGCCGCCAACGGCCTTCCCGGCCGCGTACGCTACTACGGCTGCCCAGCCGAGGAGGGTGGCGCGGCCAAGGGATTCATGGTGCGCGACGGCGCCTTCGACGACGTGGACATCGCCATCACCTGGCACCCGGCCGCCTTCTGCAAGGTGGACGAGGCGCTCTCGCTCGCCAACACGCGCATCGACTTCGCCTTCACCGGCCGCGCCAGCCACGCCGCCGCGGCGCCGCATCTCGGGCGCAGCGCGCTGGATGCCGTGGAGCTGATGAATGTCGGCGTCAACTACATGCGCGAGCACATGCCCTCCGACGCGCGCATCCACTACGCCTATCTCGATGCCGGCGGCGTTGCGCCGAACGTGGTGCAGCCCACCGCGAAGGTGCGCTACCTGATCCGCGCCCGCGACCTCGTGGAGCTGAACCGGCTGGTCGGGCGGGTGCGCCGGATCGCCGAGGGCGCGGCGCTGATGACCGAGACGAAGGTGGAGGCGCGCGTCATCAGCGCGGTCTCCAACCTGCTCGGCAACGCGCCGCTCGAGCGCGCCATGCAGGAGAATTTCGACCGCCTCGGCCCACCCCCCTTCGACGAGGCGGACCGCGCGAAGGCCGCCGAGTTCCAGGCGACGCTCTCCGAGGAGGACATCGCCTCCTCCTGGCGCCGCGCCGGGCTGCCGATGCGCCCGGGCATCAGCCTCTGCGACCAGGTCGTGCCGCTGGAGGTGAAGGGCGTGCCGATGATCGGCTCCACCGATGTCGGCGACGTCTCCTGGAAGGTGCCGACGGTGCAGGCGCGCGGCGCCACCTACGCCATCGGCACGCCGGGCCATTCCTGGCAGCTCACCGCGCAGGGGATGCTGCCCGCGGCGCACAAGGGCATGGTCCACGTGGCGAAGGTGATGGCCGGCACGGCGGTGGACGCGCTGCGCGACCCCGACCTGATCGCCCGCGCCAAGGCGGACCACCAGGCGCGGACCGGCGGTCGGCCCTATGCCTCGCCGCTGCCGCCGGAGGCGAGGCCGCCGCTCGACATGTCGAAGGGGGCGGCGTGATGCCGCGCCTGAGCGAGGCGGCGCGCGGCGTCTTCGTCATCGCGCCGACGCCCTTCGCCGAGGACGGCGCGCTCGACCTCGCAAGCGCCGAGCGGATGACGGAGTTCTTCCTCGCCGCCGGCGCCTCCGGCCTCACCCTGCTCGGCGTGATGGGCGAGGCGCCGAAGCTCGACGCGGAGGAGGCGCTGCGCTTCGCCGCCTGCGTGCTGCGCCGGGTGGACGGTCGCGTACCGGTGGTGGTCGGCGTCTCGGCGCCGGGCTTTGCCGCCATGCGCACCCTCGCCCGCGGCGCCATGCAGGCCGGCGCGGCGGGGGTGATGATCGCCCCGCCCGCCGGGCTGCGCGGCGACGACGCCGTCCTCGCCTACATGGCCCAGGCGGCGGAGGTGGTGGGCGATGCCCCCTGGGTGCTGCAGGACTTCCCGCAGGCCAACGGCATCCATGTCTCGGTGGAGATGATCCGGCGCCTCGCCGCCGACCCGCGCCTCGTGATGCTGAAGGCGGAGGACTGGCCGGGCCTTGACAAGATCACCGCGCTGCGCCGGCTGGAGGCGGAAGGCGGCATCCGCCGCCTCTCCATCCTCGGCGGCAATGGCGGGCTGTTCCTGCCGCACGAGCTGGCGCGCGGGGCCGATGGCGTCATGACCGGCTACGCGGTGCCGGAGATGCTGGTCCGGGTCTGCCGGCTGATGGAGGAGGGGCGGAAGGAGGCGGCGCACGACCTGTTCGACCTGCACCTCCCGCTGATCCGCTACGAGACCCAGCCCGGCCTCGGCCTCGCCGTGCGCAAGCACGTGCTGGCCCGCCGCGGCGTCATCGCCAGCCCGGCGCTGCGGGCGCCGGCGCCGCGCCTCACCCCCGAAACGGTGGCCGAGGTGGAGTTCCTGCTGCGGCGCCTCGCGGCGCGCGACCCGGAGGCCGCCCTCGGCACCTGATCGCGCCCTTGCCGAACCTCCTCGGTTTGTTCGCCGCGTGGTGCCGCGCTATAAGCACCGGCCACGGGGCGGGCGAGGGTGCCGGTCCGGGGGCGCCCGCCCTTTCCGCGGCCCGCGCCGGATCCCGGCGGGGCGGTGCCCGGAAGGCCCTGCCTCGGCGGCCCGCCGGGCGGGCCCAGGACAGACCATCGGAGTGACAGGCGGCGCCTGGCGCCGGATCGAGGACACAGCACAGCGTGAGCGAAACCAACCCGGGCGGGGGCGACGGGGCGCGGCCGGACCAGACCCTGCCGGTCGCCCTCGAGGAGGAGATGCGCCGCTCCTACCTCGACTACGCCATGAGCGTCATCGTCGCGCGCGCCCTGCCGGACGTGCGCGACGGGCTGAAGCCGGTGCACCGGCGCATCCTCTTCGCCATGCAGGAGAGCGGCTACACCCACGACAAGCCGCACCGCAAGTCGGCGCGCGTGGTCGGCGACGTCATGGGCAAGTACCACCCGCATGGCGACGCGGCGATCTACGACGCCATGGTGCGCATGGCCCAGCCCTTCTCCATGCGCGTGCCGCTGGTGGACGGGCAGGGCAATTTCGGCAGCATGGACGGCGATCCGCCGGCGGCGATGCGCTACACCGAGGTGCGCCTGGCGCGCGCCGCCTCCTTCCTGCTCGAGGGGATCGAGGAGGATACGGTCGACTTCCAGCCAAACTACGACGAATCGGCCGAGGAGCCGCGGGTCCTGCCCGCCGCCTTCCCGAACCTGCTGGTCAACGGCGCGGGCGGCATCGCGGTCGGCATGGCGACCAACATCCCCACCCACAACCCGTCCGAGGTGATCGACGCCACGCTGGCGCTGATCGCCGAGCCGGAGACGCCGCTCTCCCGCCTGATGGAGATCATCCCGGGGCCGGACTTCCCGACCGGCGGGCTGATCCTCGGCCGCGCCGGCATCCGCGCCGCCTTCGAGACCGGGCGCGGCTCGATCCCGCTGCGCGCCAGGTGCGAGGTCGAGGAGCTGCGCGGCGGCCGCCAGGCCATCGTCGTCACCGAGATACCCTACCAGGTCAACAAGGCCTCGCTGATCGAAAAGATCGCCGAGCTGGTGCGCGCCAAGGCGGTGGAGGGCATCTCCGACCTGCGCGACGAGAGCGATCGCGAGGGCCTGCGCATCGTCATCGAGCTGAAGCGGGACGCGACGGCGGAGGTGGTGCTGAACCAGCTCTACCGCCTGACGCCGCTGCAGACCTCCTTCGCGGTGAACTTCCTGGCGCTGCACGACGGCCGGCCGCGGCAGATGGGGCTGGTCGAGGCGCTGCGCGCCTTCATCGGCTTCCGCGAGGAGGTGATCCTCCGCCGCAGCCGCCACCGGCTCGCCAAGGCGCGGGAGCGTGGCCACCTGCTGGTCGGCCTCGCCATCGCCGTCGCCAACATCGAGGAGGTGATCCGCCTGATCCGCGCCAGCCGCGACCCGGCCGAGGCGCGCGCGGCGCTGATGGCGCGCGACTGGCCGGCGGGCGACACCGCGGCGCTGCTCGCCCTGGTCGAGGATGCGGGCAACGTCGTCACCCCCGAGGGCACGGTGCGGCTGACCGAGGCGCAGGCGCGCGGCATCCTTGCCCTTACCCTGCAGCGCCTGACCGGCCTCGAGCGCGAGAGGATCACCGCCGAGCTCGCCGAGGTCGGGGCGCGGATCCGGGAGCTGCTGGAGATCCTCGGCAGCCGGCCGCGGCGCATGGAGGTGATGGCGGCGGAGCTGCGCGCCGTCCGCGCCCAGATCGCCGCGCCGCGGCTGACGCGGATCCTCGACGGCGTCGCCGAGCTCGACGACGAGAGCCTGATCGAGCCGGGCATGATGGTCGTCACGCTGACGCGCGACGGCTACGTGAAGCGCACCCCGCTCGAGACCTTCCGGGCGCAGAACCGCGGCGGTCGCGGGCGCAGCGCCGCCGCCACGCGCCAGGACGACGTGGTGGTGCGCAGCTTCATCGCCCACACCCACCAGTGGGTGCTGTTCTTCACCAGCCGCGGCATGGCCTTCCGCGAGAAGGTGTGGCAGCTTCCCGAGGCCGGGCCGACCAGCCGCGGCCGCTCGCTCCGCCAGGTGCTGCAGCTGCGCGAGGAGGAGCAGGTCACCGCCGTCCTGCCGCTGCCGCAGGACGAGGCGCTGTGGGATGGGCTGCACCTGGTCTTCGCCACCGCCTCGGGGAATGTCCGGCGCAACCGGCTCTCGGATTTCCGCAACGTCCGCGCCGCCGGGCTGATCGCGATGAAGCTCGACGAAGGCGACGCGCTGATCGGCGTGCAGACCTGCCGCGAGGGCGACGACGTGCTGCTCGCCACGCGCAACGGCCGCTGCATCCGCTTCCAGGCCGTGGAGGAGACGCTGCGGGTCTTCGCCGGCCGCGACAGCTCCGGCGTGCGGGGCATCCGCCTCGCCGAGGGGGACGCGGTGATCGCCCTTTCGGTGCTGCGCCACTTCGACGCCTCGGCGGAGGAGCGCGAGGCCTATCTCCGCCTCGCCGCCCAGCGCCGCCGCGCCAACGGCAACGGCGCCGAGGAGGTGGAGGCGCCGGAGGAGGCGGGCGAGGAGCCGGTCGCGGAGATCGCGCTCGCCCCCGAGCGCGCGGCCGAGATGGAGGCGGCGGAGGAGATCATCCTCGCCGTCACCGACGGCGGCTTCGGCAAGCGCAGCTCCTCCTACGACTACCGCGTCACCGGCCGCGGCGGGCAGGGCATCGAGGGCATCACGCTGAGCCGCCGCACCGGGCGCGAGGTGGTGGCGACCTTCCCGGTGCGGCCGGGCGACGACGTGATGCTGGTCACCGACACCGGGCGGCTGATCCGCCTGCCGGCCGACCAGGTGCGCTTGACGCGGCGGCGCAGCCTCGGCGTGATGCTGCTGCGGCTGAACCAGGGGGAACGCGTGACGAGCTGCTTTCCGGTCGTGGACGACCAGGGCGAGGCCGGGCCCGAGGCCGGCGCGGCGCAGGCCGGGCCGGCGCCGGACGAGGCGCCGGGCGGGGGCGGAGCCGATGCCTGAGCGCGTCGGCGTCTATCCGGGCACCTTCGACCCGGTGACCAACGGGCATCTCGACGTCATCGGCCGGGCGGCGCGCCTGCTCGACCGCCTGGTGATCGGGGTGGCGATGAACGCCGGCAAGGGGCCGCTCTTCCCGCTCCCCGAACGGGTCGAGCTGGTGAAGGCCGAAACCGACCCGATCGCCGCGCGCACCGGCGCGGTGATCGAGGTGGTGCCCTTCGAGGGGCTGCTGATCGCCTTCGCCCGCTCAGTCGGCGCCCGGATGATCGTGCGCGGCCTGCGCGCCGTCTCCGACTTCGACTACGAGTTCCAGATGACCGGCATGAACCGCCGCCTCGATCCCGACATCGAGACGGTGTTCCTGATGGCCAGCGAGACGAACCAGTTCATCTCCTCGCGTTTCGTGAAGGAGATCGCCCAGCTCGGCGGCGACATCGCGAGCTTCGTGCCGAAGCTGACGCTGCAGCGGACGCTCGCGCGCGTGCGCGCCCCGGCGCCGGGCTGACCAGGAAGGAAGGTCCGATGCGGCGACGCGCATTCGCCGGCCTCGCGCTGTCCGGCCTCGCCGCCCCCGCGGTGGCGCGGGCGCAGGGGCAGGAGCGGCTGGAGTTCACCCTGAAGGACGACGGGCGGGTGCTGATCGAGCTGCTGCCCGAGGTGGCGCCCCGCCATGTCGAGCGGATCAGGGAGCTGACCCGCCGCGGCCTCTACGACGGCACGCCCTTCCACCGCGTGATCGCGGGCTTCATGGCCCAGGGCGGCGATCCCACCGGCACCGGCATGGGCGGGTTCCGCGACCAGGGCTTCCCAGACCTGCCGGCGGAGTTCACCAACCGCTACCGCTTCCTGCGCGGCACCTGCGGCATGGCCCGCACCCAGAACCCGAACAGCGCCAACAGCCAGTTCTTCATCATGTTCGCCCCGGCGCCGAGCCTCGATGGCCAGTACACCATCTGGGGCCGGGTGGTGGCGGGGATGGAGGCGGTGGACCGCATCAAGCGCGGCGACCCGGCCCGGAACGGCCTGGTGCAGAACCCGGACCGGCTGATCCGCGCCCGGCTGGTGACCGTCTGAGCCGGGCGGCGCGCCGGCCACAGCGAAGGAGATCGAGCATGAGCGACGAAGCCGGCACCCCCGCCGAGCCCATTCCTGGCCCCGCGCCCGACCCGCAGGCGGAGGCGCGCGAGAACACCCTGATCCTCGAGCTGAAGCACGGCAAGGTGACGATCGAGCTGCTGCCCGAACTCGCGCCGCAGCACGTGGAGCGGATCAAGGCCCTGACCCGGGCGGGGTTCTACGACAACACGCCCTTCCACCGCGTGATCGAGGGCTTCATGGCCCAGGGCGGCGATCCCACCGGCACCGGCCGCGGCGGCGCGCGGGACCAGGGCTATCCGGACCTGCCGGCGGAGTTTTCCGCGCCCGGCAAGGCCCGCTTCGTGCGCGGCACCTGCGGCATGGCCCGCACCATGGACCCGAACAGCGCCAGCAGCCAGTTCTTCATCATGTTCGCCCCGGCGCCGAGCCTCGATGGCCAGTACACCATCTGGGGCCGGGTGGTGGCGGGGATGGAGGCGGTGGACCGCATCAAGCGCGGCACCGGTCCCAACGGGATGGTGCAGGACCCGGACCGCATCGTCAGCGCCCGCCTCGCCGCCGACCTGCCACCAGCGGCCTAGAGCAGATCGCGGACGGCTGGAAACAGTTAGGAGCGTGACTCTGCTCTACAAACAATGGGCTGGAGCGTTTCCGCGAGCACGGCCGAGCGGAAACGGTCAGGAGCACGCCTCTGCCCCGAGGGCGGCGGACCCGGCGGCGCCAGTGCCGGGCGGGGTTGACAGCCCCGGCCGGCGCGCCGAAGCAGCATGGCGCGCGGCACCGCGAAGAGCCGGTAGCTCAGCTGGTAGAGCACGGGACTTTTAATCTCGTGGCCGTGGGTTCGAATCCCACCCGGCTCACCATCCCTTCCGCCTCACTCCCTCCAGAAGCCCGATCTTCAGCTCCCGGAAGGCGCGGCGGAAGCGGGAGGTGCGCTGCTCCTCCAGCATCGCCTCCAGCTCCCGGCCGAGCGCACGCAGCCGCGCTTCACCGAGCCGCGCCGCATGCACGAACATCGAGCGCTCCTCCGAGCCGGCATGGTGCTCCACAGCCGCGCGCAGCGCCCGCAGATGCGCCCCGAACTCCGGGCTCGCGGTGTCGAGCTTCAGCGTCATCGTCAGCAGGTCGGAAAGCTGGCGATGCTCCGAATGCGCGATGGCGACGTCGTCGCTGACCGCCCGCACCGCCGGGTAGAAGAGGTGATCCTCCACATATTCGTGGATCTCTAGCTCGGAGGCGAGGGTGCGCAGCAGGTCGCGCCGCTCCGGGTTTCCGGGCGGCAGCGCCTCGATGCGGGCGAACAGGCCGCGCAGCAGGTCGTGGAGCTCGGTCAGCACCTCCTCGGCCCTGCGCGCCAGCGGGATGCCGCCCGTCTCCTTCCCGGCAGCGGCCTGGGCGACATCCTCGGGGAAGACGGCCTCCTCGCCGGGCTCCGGCACCCGGCGGAGCTCCACCATGCCGTCCCGGACGCCCACCGCGTAACGCGGCTGCGGGGCGGTGGAGGGGCCGCTCGCCGGGCAGCCGGTGCCGAGAGGGTAGCGCGAGCCGTGCCAGGGGCAGACGAGGCGCCCTTCCAGCACCCAGCCCTCGTCCAGTGGCCCGCCCATGTGGGAACAGCGCGCCCCCAGCGCGTAGACGCGCCCGCCATGCCGCACCAGCACCACGCCCACCTCCTGGCGGAGGGCGGGGTCCCAGACCTCCACCCGACGCGGCCGGTCCTCCGCCAGCTCCGCGAGGGGCAGTACCGGCACGAAGTCCCGCGGCTTCGGGCTGTGGTCGGCATGGTCCACGCCGACGCGCCTGCGATAGACGAGGTGCCCGCCGAGATAGCCGCCAAGGGCCATGCAAGCCCAGCCGGCGGCGCTGAGCGCGCGGCCCTCGGCGCGGTGCCCGCGCCGGCGCAGCCCAATCGAGGCGAGGGTGAGGGCGAGGGCGGTGCCATTGGCCAGCGCGTGGACGAGGCCGAGCCGCCGCTCGCGGCCGTTGGTGTACTGCCAGTCCGCAAGGCCGGCGGCGGCGGCGACCGCGCCGGCGGCGCCCGCCTTCAGCGCCGCGTCAGCGGCCTCGGCACCGCGACGGGAGCGCAGCAGGCCAAGCGCCGCCCACGCCGCCTCATGCGGTGGCCGCTTCCGACCGGAGATCCGATCCCGTGCCTTCCATGTCTCGACCTCCCCCGGCATGCGGCACCGGAACGCCGCCCCGGCCGGGCCGTTCTGCCGCGGCTCCGCCTGCCCAAGCGACTCCAGCGGGCGGGACCCTGCAACGCCAGAGGCTCCCGGCCGGCCTCAGCGGGGCGGGCCGGCGGTCGGCGACGCGCCGCGCATGGCCTCGGCCGTCGCGCGGTCCCGCGCATCGGGGCTGGCAGCGAGTCCGGCCATGGCGCCCTCCCGGTCGGCGGTGCCGCGATTCTGGCTCAGCTTGCGCTTGCCGTGCAGCCGATCGATCCGCAGCGCGATGCCGACGATGCCCTTGAGCTGCGCGGCGATGAAATCCTGCGGCGCGTCATCCAGCGCCCAGGGGCGGGGCTGCGCCCGCTCGTGCCACGTGGTGAGGCGGGAGAGCAGGGCGCGCAGCGCCGCCGGCTCCTCGATGAGGGCGACCCGTCCCTCGGCATGCACCGCCTCGTAATTCCAGGTGGGCACCACCCGCCCGTGCTCGGCCTTCGAGGGATACCAGTTCGGCGAGACATAGGCCTCGGTGCCGCGGAACACCGCGACCGCCCGCCCCGCCTCGGCAAGGCGGCGCCAATGCGGGTTGGCGCGGGCAAGATGGCCGTAGAGGGTGCCGTGCGGCCCCTCCTCCTCGACCAGCGTCAGGGGCAGGTGGGTGATGTCGGGCAATCCCGAGGTACCATTCGAGGCCAGCATGGCGAGCCGGGCATCCCGGATCAGCACCCGCAGGATCTCGGGCCTGTCCTCGCGGAAGGCGGGGGGCTGGTAGAGCATCCCTGCATGCTGCCGCGGCCGGGTGGCGCGGTCCATGCCGCGCTATCCGACCCGGCATGTTCGCAGCGCGGGCCTTCAGGCGCCGCCCTTGCCCGGAGGCTCGCTGGCCGAGCCGCCAAGGGAGCGCCGGCCCTCGCCGCCGCCGACAGGGGTATCCGGATCCGGGGCACGTTCCGTCTCCGCCGCCGCGGCCTCGGTTCGGGCCCGATCATCGCTGGGGCGGCCCTTCGGGGCCGCCTCGCCGGCCGGGCCGGCATCCCCCCGCACCGGGGCACCGCGCGTCTTCTCTGCGGGCTTCCAGGCGCCGCCGCGAGGAGGCGCCTGGGTCTGCTGGTTCGGGTCGTTCTCCGCCATGCCGGCCTCCATTCCCGATCAGTGCCAGCGCTGGGCCGCCCGCTCGGTTCCCGACCGCCGGTCAGGGGCAGGCGCGGGCGCGACCCTCGACGAAGTCGAGCAGGCAGGTGCCGTAGCGCTGGACGAAGCGCGAATCGGCGCCACCGCCATGGCCGCTCACCTCGGGGGGGCGGTCCAGGAACAGGAGGGCGCCGACCCGGGGGGCGGTCAGGGCGCGGAAGATGCCGGCCCGCCGCTCCGGATCGGGGTCGAATTCGTCGCGGGCGAAATTCACCACCACCACCCGCGTCTCGGGGCTGCGCGCGGAGGCGACGACGCGGCGTAGATCGTCGAGTGCCCAGGCCCAGGCGGGGCTGCCCGTGGCGCCGTGCGCCGCCGGCGCCACCGCCACCACGCCGTCGGCGAGGCCGGGCGCGGCGAGGGCCTGCAGCGCGTTCCAGGCGCCGCGCGACTGGCCGCCGACCACGACGCGCTGGTAGCCCTGGGCGCGCAGGCTGCGCAGCGCCTCGCGCATCCACTCCGCCGCGGCGTCAGTCTCGTCGGTCTCCGGGGCGCGGTCGAAGCGGAGCACGTCGTAGCCGGCGTTATTGAACACCCGCACATGCGGCTGCGGCTGGGTACCGCGGCTGTCCTGGCCGCCGGCGGCGCGGCCATGAGCCCAGAGATAGGCGCCCTTCGCCTCCCGCGGCCCCTGCCACAGGAAGCGGGCGTCCGGCACCAGGTTCCAGCCTGGCCCACCGGCGAGCGGAATCTCCGCCGGGCGCGGCGCGGCGCTCTCCAGGCCCGGCCAGACGACGTCGAGGTCGCGGGCGTAGAGGCGGCAATCCACCCCGCCCCAGTGGCGGCAGATCTCAAGGGCCCGCGCCTCGGTGGCTGCGGGGCTTTCCAGGGCCGCGGCCCAGCCCCAGCTACCGTTCGTGCCGAGGGCGAAGGCCCGGGGCGTGGCCTGGAGCAGGAAGCGTCGGTAATCGGCGCGCCCGTCGGGGCTCAGATTCGGCACGGCGGCGACATCGAGCACGGCGGCCGGCGGCGTGGCGGCGATGCTGGCCGGTTCCGGCACCCTTGCGAAGGCGGTCGCGGCCAGGGCGGCGGCTCCAAGGAGCGCGCAGGATACAATGCGATACAACATTGCGTGATGAGTCCCCCGACCAAGGGAACCATATCGCGAGAGGCGATCGCAAGAGCTTGACTTATTGCGAAACGCGAAATTCCGGGGTCTCCAGCCCGCCCCTGCCGCCGGATGAGGCACCGGCCGCGGAACCTGCCTGCGGCGTGATCGGTTTCGGCGGCGCACCCCCGTTGCGCCGCCGCCCGGGCAGGGCGCCCGGCTTGCCCGTGCCGGGCGGCGGCGGCATGGTGCCGCGCTTCCGGCCCTCCCCGGCGCCCCCTGGCGGGGGCAGGGGGCGGCACAGTCTCCCGAGGTGCCCCCGATGCGCGTCAAGGACGTGAAGAAGGTCGTGCTCGCCTATTCCGGCGGCCTCGACACCAGCGTCATCCTGAAATGGCTGCAGACCACCTACCGCTGCGAGGTGGTCACCTTCACCGCCGATCTCGGTCAGGGGGAGGAACTCGGCCCGGCGCGCGACAAGGCGCTGCTGCTCGGCATCCGGCCCGAGAACGTGTTCATGGACGACCTGCGCGAGGAGTTCGTCCGCGACTTCGTCTTCCCGATGTTCCGGGCCAACGCGCTCTACGAGGGCCTCTACCTGCTCGGCACCTCCATCGCGCGTCCGCTGATCGCCAAGCGCCAGATCGAGATCGCCGAGCAGGTCGGCGCCGACGCGGTGGCGCATGGCGCCACGGGCAAGGGGAACGACCAGGTGCGCTTCGAGCTCAGCTACTACGCGCTGAAGCCGGACGTGAAGGTGATCGCGCCCTGGCGCGAATGGGACCTCACCTCCCGCACCAGGCTGATCGAGTTCGCCGAGGCGCACCAGATCCCGATCGCCAAGGACAAGCGTGGCGAGGCGCCCTTCTCGGTGGACGCCAACCTGCTGCACTCCTCGAGCGAGGGGAAGATCCTGGAGGATCCCTGGGAGGCGCCGGACGAGATGGTCTGGCAGCGCACCATCGCCCCCTGGGAGGCGCCCGACCGGCCCGAGGAGATCGTCATCGAGTTCGAGCGCGGCGACGCAATCGGCGTCAACGGCGAGCGCCTGTCGCCGGCCGCGCTGCTGACGCGGCTGAACGCGCTCGGCCGCGACAACGGCATCGGCCGGCTCGACCTGGTCGAGAACCGCTTTGTCGGCATGAAGTCCCGCGGCTGCTACGAGACCCCGGGCGGCACCATCCTGCACCTGGCGCACCGCGCGATCGAGAGCATCACGCTCGACCGGGAGGCGGCGCACCTGAAGGACTCGCTGATGCCGCGCTACGCCGAGTTGGTCTACAATGGCTTCTGGTTCAGCCCGGAGCGGCGCATGCTGCAGGCGCTGGTGGACGAGAGCCAGCGGAGCGTCACCGGCGAGGTGCGGCTCAAGCTCTACCGCGGCAACGTCATCGTCACCGGCCGCCGCTCCCCGAACAGCCTCTACTCGATGCGGCACGTCACCTTCGAGGAGGATCAGGGCGCCTACGACCAGTTCGACGCGCAGGGTTTCATCAAGCTGAACGCGCTGCGCCTGCGCCTTGGCGCCATGGCCGGGCGCCGCGGCGGGGCGCTGTAGCGCGGGGGGCGTTGCCGCCCGGCCGCGTCTTGCCCCACAGCGTGGCCCGCTCATTGGGCGGCTGAGTCGCCGCTCCGGTGCTCCCGCCTCCGCGGATCAGGCGCCGGAGCATCTTCCGTTAGCCCTGGCTCACGGAAAATGCTCTGGCCCGTTGCGTGCGCGCGCTTCTTTACCCGTTCAGGCGAGACCGCCTGAACGGGCTCCGCTCTAAGCCGCGTGGACAAACCTGATCCA
>NZ_SJDM01000062.1 GCF_004761865.1 Crenalkalicoccus roseus
GCCTCCGCCGCGCCCTCGGTCGGGGCCTCCGGTGCCGCGCCTTCGGCGGGCGGAAGGACGGCGGGCGGCTCCGGCGGGGCCTCGGGCGGCGCGGCCTCGGCCTCCCGCGCCGCCGTCCGGGCGGGCGCGGTCGCCTCCGCCAGCAGGCGGCGCACCTCGCCCCCGAGGTCGAGCGCGAAGCCCGGCGCCCCGGCCGGCGCGTTGTAGTCCCAGGCGTAGTCGGCGGGGCCGACGAAGTCGCGGATCGCCGGGTCGAGCGACCACAGCCGCCGCAGCGCCGCCTGGCGCAGCAGCGCCGGCACCCGCGCGCGCAGGAAGGGGGTGATGTCGCTCGCCGCGGTCAGGCTCTCCACGGGCGGCAGGCTCGCCAGGTCGAACGCCTCCTCCTCCTCGGGCCGGGCCTCGGCCGGCGCCGGGGCCGGCGGCGCGGCGGGTGGGGGCTCCTCCGGCTCCGCCGCGCCGGCCGCCGCCTGGCGCTTGCGCCGCGACCAGCGGGCGAGGAAGCCCTCCTCGTCGCGGCTCATCCGTGCCCTCCCCCGCCGCGGCGGCCGAGCGCCTCGGGGTCGGCGCGGTCGCGTCGGCGCTTGTGGAAGCCGCGCTCGACATGGTGGCGCGCCACGAAGGCCTCGGCCGCGGCGCGCAGGAAGGGCGGCATGGGCAGCGCCTCCAGAAGGTCGTTGCCGGCATCGGCGTAGAGATGCGCCTCCCCCGCATCCACGGTGACGGCGTGCAGCGCGAGGCCGGGCGGCGCCGCGGCGGGGCGCAGCACCACCCACACCCTGGGCGGATCGGCCAGCAGGTTGTCGCGGTAATTCGCGGTGTCGGTCGGGTGCAGCGCCACCTCCGCCCGTCCGGCGAGGAACAGGGTGCGCCCCTCCGACTCGCGCAGCGCCGTCCAGGGCGGCAGGGCGGGCGCGTCCTCGAGCACCCCGACGGCGCGCCAGGACCACTCCGCCCAGGGCGTGGCGCCGGGGCGGCGCTCCACCAGCACGGCGACCGGGATGAGCAGGCTCTCCGGCAGGCGCGGCAGGTCGCTCACGGCGCCTCCTCCCCGTGCAGCAGCGGCAGGCCCGCCGCCAGGTTCTGCGGCTTGGCGCGCACCCGCCGCGCCACGTCCATCGCCAGGGCGAGGTGGACCGGCCGGCCCCGCACGCGCGGCAGCACGCGCGCGGGATCGGCGAATTCCAGCGTGCCGAGCCAGAGGATGCGCGCCAGCCGCTCCTGCGCCACCTTGCGGCCGTGCCAGAGGTCGTTGGCGATCGCCGTCGCCTCGGCGTCGAGGCCGACATGCCAGCTCCAGTGCCGGTCCTCGATCACCGGCACCGGGCGGATCGCCACCTCGGCGCCGAGCAGGTGGCGGATGAAGCGCTCCAGCGCCCGCGCCAGGCCGCGCTGGCCCGGGCGCCCCTCGGCGATGTCGAGGGCGAGGTCGTGCGCGTCCGAGCGCGCCGCGTAGCCGGGGGCGTTCGCCTCCGACAGCACGTCGAGCTCGGCCTGGCGCGGCGGCGCGCCGGCCTCGGCGAGCAGCCGCCCCAGCGCGCCGAGGCCGCCGTCGCGGGCGCGCGCCTCCACCACCTCCTCGTCGGCGAGAAGCGTCGCGCCCTGGTGGATGGCGGCGCGCTGCGGGCGGAACAGGATCTCGGCGGCGCGCAGCGTGAAGGGATCGCCCTCTCCCTCCATGGCGGCGCGGGTGACGAGATGCGTCAGCATCTGCAGGAACAGCGGCGGGATGCCGGAGACGTCGCCGCGGAACAGGCCGACCCAGGCGTGCTCCAGCGTCGGGAAGGCGGCCAAGCGGTCGCGGAAGCCGAGGAAGAGCCGCCAGTTCTCCCGCGCGTCCGGGTCGGCCAGCGCGGCGATCTCGGCCGGCGCCACGGCGCGCAGCGGCGCCTCCAGCAGCCGCGCGTGCAGCGCCCGCTCGGCGGCGCAGGCCTCGACGGGCGGCACCAGCTCCGGCCGGGCGAGGAAGGCGCGCCAGAGGTCGGGGGTGGGGATCAGCCGCCCCGCCGCGTCGCGGTCGCAGAGCTGATGGCCGGAGGCGACCCAGAACTCGCCGGGCGCCGGGAGGACCGCGCCGCTCATCGCCCGCCCCGCGCCAGCGCCGCGAGGTCGGGGCGCTCCGCCGGCTCCTCCTCGCCCTCCACCGGCACCAGGGCGAACACCGCCGGCGCGGCCCCGGCGCGCCGGCGCAGGGTGCGGAAGCGCTCGCGCACCGCCCCGCCCTCCGCCGTGCGGGACAGCGCCAGCACCGTCCCCGGCGGATGGTCGCAGAGGCTTTCCGCGAAGGCGATCTCCTCCGCCGCCGCCGCACGGGCGGCGGCCTCGTCGGGCGCGCCATGGGCGGCGCGGAGATGCGCGGCGAGGGCGGCGAGGGCGGCCTCGCGCTGCTCCGGCGTCGCCTCCGCCACCTCCACCAGCGTGGACCAGCCGAAGGAGGCCAGGCCGAGGAAGCCGGCGCGGAAGGCCTGGCGGCGCCGCCCGGTCAGCGCCTCCGGGTCGTCGTCCCAGAAGGCGAAGCCGCCGGGCACCGCCCATTCGCCCGGCTCGGCGGCGCGCTCGAACACCATCGTGTCGGAGGGGTCGAGGCGGATGGTGCGGGGCAGGCGGGTCATCGCCATCGCGCATCCTCCGGCGCGGGGCGAAGCGGCAGGTGGCGGCGGGCGCCGTCGCGCTCCAGCACCAGCGCGCCGGTGGCGGGATCGAGGCCGCGGCGCGTCCCGGGCGCCTCCGCCTCGTCCACCAGGCGGGCGAGGAAGCGCTCCGCCACCCGGCGCGGGCCGCGCGCCTGCCATTCGTCGAGCCCGGCCAGCAGGTGCCGCGCCCAGGCGGCGGTGAGCTCGGCGCCGGAGACGGCGCGCTCGAACCCCTCCTCCTGCAGGCTGGTCCGGCCGGGGTCGGTGCCGGGCTCGTGGCCCGCCGGGAAGGCGAGGCAGAGCTCCATCCCCACCACCAGCCACTCCGGCACCGCCGTCTCCGCCGCGCCGGGCGGGGCGGCGAGGGCGATCCGGCCGCAGGCGCCGCGGTTCACCAGCAGCGTGCCGGGCCAGCGGAGCTGCACCAGCAGCTCCGGCGGGCCGAGCGCGACCACCGCATCGGCCAGCGCGGTGGCGGCGACGTGGAAGGCGAGGCGCGCCGGGCCGAGCGGCATCTCCGGCTCCAGCACCACCGCCGCCTCGGCCCGCGCATAGGCGCCGACCCAGGCAAGGGTGCCGGCGCCGCGCGCCGGCGCCAGCGCCACGGCGCGGGCGAGCGCGTCCGCGCCCTCGCGCAGGGCGATGGGGCGGAACAGACTCGGCAGCTCCGGCAGGCCGCCCTCCCTCGGCAATGGTTCCTCCCGCGGTCTCGCAAGGCGGATGGGCCGGGCATATATGCGCCCGGCCCCGCCGCGCCCAGAGCCGCGCGGCCGGGCAGGATCGGAAGGACCGCGCATGGGCCAGCCCCCGGGACGCATCGTCTTCGTCTGCAGCTGCGAGGACACGATGCCGCTCGATAGCCGCGCCCTCGCCCGCGGCTGCGCCCGCGAGGGGGCGGAGCCGCGCGCCGCGACGCAGCTCTGCCGCGCGGAGCTCGGCCGCTTCCTCGCCGCGCTCGGCGAGGGGCGGCCGGTGACGGTGGCCTGCACCCAGGAGGCGCCGCTCTTCGCGCAGGAGGCCGAGGCGGCCGGCGCCGCCGCCCCCCTCGCCTTCGTCAACATCCGCGAGCATGCCGGCTGGTCGGCGGAGGCGAAGGCGGCGGGGCCGAAGATGGCGGCGCTGCTCGCCGCCGCCGCGGTGCCCGCCCCGCCCGTGCCGCTGGTGCCGCTGAAGAGCGAGGGCGTGGCGCTGGTGCTCGGCCGCGACGAGACGGCGATCGCCGCCGCCGAACGGCTGAAGGACCGGCTCGACCTCACCGTGCTGCTGACCGGGGAGCGGGAGGTGACGCCGCCGCGCGAGGCCGAGTTCCCGATCCTGCGCGGCCGCGCCCGCGCCGCCACCGGCTGGCTCGGCGCCTTCGAGGTGGTGGTGGACGGCCACGCCGCGCCCGCCCCCTCCTCCCGCGCCGCCTATCGCTGGGGGCCGGCGCGCGACGGGGCGCGGAGCCGCTGCGACCTCATCCTCGACCTCACCGGCGGGCCGGCGCTGTTCCCGGCGCCCTCGCTCCGCCAGGGCTACCTCCGCGCCGACCCCGATGACGCGGCGGCGGTGGAGCGGGCCCTGTTCGACGCGGCGGCGCTGGTCGGGACGTTCGACAAGCCGCGCTTCGTCGCCTTCGAGGCCGGGCTCTGCGCGCACAGCCGCAACCGCCGCACCGGCTGCACGCGCTGCCTGGAGCTCTGCCCGACCGGCGCCATCGCGCCGGGGCGCGACGCGGAGACGGGGCGGCCGCTCGACCATGTGCAGATCTCGGCCGAGATCTGCGCCGGCTGCGGCGCCTGCGCCGCGGTCTGCCCGACAGGCGCCGTCACCTACGCCCTGCCGCCGCCGGCGACCACGCTGCAGCGCCTGCGCGCCCTGCTGCTCGCCTACGCCGAGGCGGGCGGGCGCGACGCGGTGGTGCTGCTGCACGACGCGGCGCATGGCGAGCCGCTGCTCGACGCGCTGGCGCGCCATGGCGAGGGCCTGCCCGCGCGCGTGCTGCCGCTGCGGGTGAACGAGGTGTCGCAGCTCGACCTGGCGACGCTCGCCGCCGCCTTCGCCTGGGGGGCCGCGGGGGTGCGGGCGCTGCTGCCGGGGCGGCGCGGCCATGGCGCGGAAGGGGTGCTGCGCGCCCTCGGCTACGCGGAGGCGGCGCTGGCCGGGCTCGGCCTCGGCGCCGACCCGCCGCGCGCGGCGGCGATCGAGACCGACGACCCCTTCGCCCTGGCCGAGGCGCTGCGCCCCGCGCTCACGCTCGGCGCCTCCTGGCGGGCGGAGGGCTTCCTGCCGCTCGGGGCGCCGCGCGAGGTGGCGCTGCGCGCCCTGCGCGCCCTGCACGGGGCGGCGGGCGGGGCGGCGCCGGCGGTGGTGCCGATGCCGGAGCGCGCGCCGTTCGGCGAGGCGCGGGTGGCGGCGGAGGGCTGCACCCTCTGCCTCGCCTGCACCATGGTCTGCCCGACCGGCGCGCTGTCCGCCAACCCGGACCGGCCGCAGCTCCGCTTCCTGGAGGAGGCCTGCGTGCAGTGCGGCCTCTGCGCCGCCACCTGCCCGGAGAAGGTGATCACCCTGGTGCCGCGGCTGAACCTCGGCGCCGCGGCCGCCGAGGCGCGGGTGGTGAAGGAGGAGGAGCCCTTCTGCTGCACCCGCTGCGGCAAGGCCTTCGGCACGCGGAGCAGCATCGAGCGGGTGAAGGCGCGCCTGGTCGCGGGCGGGCACTGGATGTTCGCCGATCCGCGGCGCCTCGCGGTGCTGGAGATGTGCGAGGATTGCCGCGTCGCCGCCGTGACGGCGGAGGGTGTGGACCCCTATGCCGGCCCGTCCCGCCCGGTGGTGCGCACCACCGAGGACTACCTGCGCGAGGCGGCGGAGCGCGGAGAGGGCTAGAGCGGATCCCGTTCCGGTGGCCTCGCCCGAACGGGTGAAGAGGCGTGCGCTCAACGAGCCGGAGCATGTCCCGTGAACCAGGGTGAACGGACCATGCTCCGGCGCCCGATCCGCGGCGGCGCCGCGCCGGGGACGAGGAGCCGCTTGGGGAAGCGCGACGCCGCCGCATGGAACCGGCGCCGCCGCCGCGGCATGATGCCGCCGGACACGACGCAACACGGACCCCCGCCATGACGCACCTTCCGCAGGACGAGACCCGGGCGATCGCCCGGCTGCCCGGCCTCGACATCGAGATCCGCCACACCCCGCCCGGCCCCGGTTCGGGCGAGCGCCTCTCCGTGACGCTCGAGGCCGCGCCCGCCCTCGGGCGGCTCGACGCGGCGGCGCCGCTGCTGTTCTGGACGATGCTCGCCCAGGCCGCCTGGACGCCCTGGCTCGCCCTGGCCGAGGCGATGCGCCCGCGCCTGCCGCCGCCGCGCGGGACGGAGGGCTGATACGGCGGCCCGCCCCCTTCCCCGCCCGCTCCGCCGCGGCGATGCTGCGCGCGAGAAGGAGGACGCCATGGCCGAGACCAACCTGCAGATCCTGCTGCGCCGCCGCCCCCAGGGCATGCCGGCGCCCGACGATTTCGAGATCGTCGAGACCCCGGTGCCCGAGCCCGCCGAGGGCGAGGTGCTGGTGCGCGCCCGCTACCTCTCGCTCGATCCCTACATGCGCGGGCGCATGTCCGACGCGAAGAGCTACGCCAAGCCCGTCGAACTCGGCGCGGTGATGGAGGGGCAGACGGCGGGCGAGGTGGTGGCCTCCCGCGCGCCGGGCTTCGCGCCGGGCGACACGGTGCTCGGCGGCTATGGCTGGCAGCGCTTCTCCTGCGTCAGGCCGGAGCGGCTGTTCAAGGTGGATCCGCAGGAGGCGCCGCTCTCCACCTCGCTCGGCGTGCTCGGCATGCCCGGGCTCACCGCCTGGGTCGGGCTCGAGGACATCGGCCAGCCCAAGGCGGGGGAGACGCTGGTGGTGAGCGCGGCCTCGGGCGCGGTCGGGCAGGTGGCGGGGCAGATCGGGAAGATCCGCGGCTGCCGCGTGGTCGGCATCGCCGGCGGGCCGCGGAAATGCGCCTTCGTGACGCAGGAGCTCGGCTTCGACGCCTGCCTCGACCACCACGCCGACGACCTCGCGGCGCAGCTCGACCGCGCCTGCCCGGACGGGATCGACGTCTACTGGGAGAATGTCGGCGGGCCGGTGCAGGCGGCGGTGTTCCCCCGCCTCAACGATTTCGGCCGCATGGTGATGTGCGGCATGATCGCGCAGTACAACGTGGCGCCGGGCGCCGATGCCGCCGGCGCGCCGCCGGGGCCGAATCTCGGCCCGGTGGTGCGGAAGCGCCTGCGCATCCAGGGTTTCATCGTCTCCGACACCGGCTGGCCGCGCTACCCCGCCTTCCGCCGCCAGATGCTGGGCTGGATCCGCGAGGGGCGGATGAAGTGGCGCGAGGATGTGGTGCAGGGGCTGCGCAACGCGCCCGAGGCCTTCATCGGCCTGCTGCAGGGGCGGAATTTCGGCAAGCTGGTGGTGGCGGTGGACTGATGCCGGCGCCCGGTTCCTGACCGGCCTCGGGCCTCGTCCCGTCGGTACGGGGCGCGGCGGGTTCCGTCCGGGCCCATGCCTTTCGTTCTCATCGCGACACCGTGCTCCGCTCCCAAGGTCGCCGGAGCCCGGCGGGCGGATTACGGAAGCGACACATGAGACCGTAATGGTTACGCTCGGGGGGCACACGGGAGCCCCCCTCATGGACCACGCCACCGCCCCCCTTCTCCGCCGCCTGGCGGGAGCAATGGCGCTGTGCGGCCTGCTGGCCGCCTGCGCCACCGGCCCCGGCCCCACGGAGCAGCAGGCGAATTTCCTCGCCGCCCGCTGCCAGCAGGGCGACCGCATGGCCTGCGGCCAGTGGAACGCCATGCAGCCCGCCGTGCAGGCCGAGCGCAGCCAGCAGGCACAGCAGAACGCCATCGCCACCGGCCTGATCGGCGCGGCGGCCGGGGCGGCGGTGGGCGCGGCGGTGGCGGCGCCGCGCCATCCCACGCGGGCGCGGTGCTGGAGCCCGTATCACCGCCGCCACTACTGGTGCTGAGGCGCGACCGGCCTGCCGCGCCGCCCCGGCACCGGAGCCGGGCGGAAGGCGGAGCCACCGGCAGGGGCGCGCCGCGGCGGCTTCGCGGCCTCCTCCGGCGCATCCGCCGCGGCAGATGCGCCCGCGGCGCCTACTCCGCCGCCATGGGCGGGGCCGTGCCGTCCCGCCCCGCCTCGCGCCCGGGCCTGCCGGGCGCGAGCTCCGCCATCGCCTGCTGGACATGGCGGGAGAAGACGTATTGCGCCGGGCGCTGGCGGGAGAGGTCGATCTCGGGCGCCATCTCGCCCTCGGTGCGCGGGCCGCGGAGCTGCGCGGCCAGCGCCTTCCAGGGCCGCTTCACCGCATCCATCACCGCCGTCGCCTCGAAGCCGGAATGCACCATGCAGTCGGCGCACTTCTCGTAGTTGCCGGTGCCGTAGGAGTCCCAGTCGGTGGTCTCCATCAGCTCCCGGAAGGTCCTGGCGTAGCCCTCGCCCAGCAGGTAGCAGGGGCGCTGCCAGCCGAAGATGTTGCGCGTCGGGTTGCCCCAGGGGGTGCAGCGGTAGTCCTGGTTGCCCGCCAGGAAGTCGAGGAACAGGGGCGAGTTGCCGAAGCGCCAGCCCTTGCCCCTGCCGCGGGCGAAGATGCCGCGGAACAGCTCCTTCGTCCGGCGACGGTTCAGGAAGTGCTGCTGGTCCGGCGCCCGCTCATAGGCGTAGCCGGGCGAGACCATGATGGCGTCCACCCCCATCGCCGTCACCTCGTCGAAGAAGCGGGCCATCCGCTCCGGCTCGGCGTTGTTGAACAGGGTGCAGTTGATGGCGGTGCGGAAGCCCTTCGCCTTGGCGAGCTTCAGCGCGGCGACGGCGCGGTCGTACACCCCCTTCCGGCTCACCGCCCAGTCGTGCTGCTCGCGGTCGCCGTCGAGGTGGATGTCCCAGGTGAAGCGCGGGTGCGGCCGGTACTGGTCTATGCGCTTCTCGAGCAGCAGGGCGTTGGTGCAGAGGATGACGATGCGCCCCTGCTTCAGGAGGCCGTCCACGATCTGCGGCATCTCCTTGTGCAGCAGCGGCTCCCCGCCCGCGATCGCGACCACCGGCGCGCCGCACTCCTCCGCCGCGCCGAGGCATTCCTCGACCGAGAGGCGCTTGTTCAGGATCGGGTCCGGGTAGTCGATCTTGCCGCAGCCGGCGCAGGCCAGGTTGCAGCGGAACAGCGGCTCCAGCATCAGCACCAGCGGGTAGCGCCGGCGCCCCATCAGGTGCTGCTTCAGGATGTAGGCGCCGACCTTGATCTGCTGGCGCAGCGGAATGCCCATGGAACGCGGTGCCCCCTCAGCCCGCCGCGCCCGCCTGCGGAGAGGCGAGCGCGGCCGGCAGCTTGAATTGCACGTCCTCGACGATGCCGGGCAGGGTGGCGACCTCGACCGGCCACCACCCGGCCAGCGCCGCGATCACCTCCTGCACCAGGCTTTCCGGGGCGGAGGCCCCGGCGGTGATGCCGATCGCGCCGGCGCCCCCGAACCACTCCCTGCGGAGCGCCGCCGCGTCGGGGATCAGGTAGCACGGCCGGCCGGACTCCGCACCGATCTCCCGCAGGCGGTTGGAGTTGGAACTGTTGGCGGCGCCGACCACCAGGATCACGTCCACCTGCCGCGCGAGTTCCCGCACCGCCGCCTGGCGGTTCTGCGTCGCGTAGCAGATGTCGCGCGTGTCGGGCCCCTGCAGGTCGGGGAAGCGGCGGCGCAGCGCCTCGATCACCGCGCGGGTGTCGTCCACCGAGAGGGTGGTCTGCGTCACGTAGGCGACCGGGCGGCTGGGCGGAATCGGCAGGCGCGCCACCTCCTCGGCGGTGGCGACCAGGTGCACCTCCCCTTCCACCCGGCCGAGCGTGCCCTCGACCTCGGGGTGGCCGGCATGGCCGATCAGGATCAGGGTCCGGCCCTGCGCCGCGTAGCGCTGCCCCTCGGCATGCACCTTGGCGACCAGGGGGCAGGTGGCGTCGAGCACCGGCAGGCCGCGTGCCGCCGCCTCCCGCTCCACGCTGAGCGCCACGCCATGCGCGCTGAAGACGGTGACGGCGCCGGGGGGAATCTGGTCGAGCGACTCGACGAAGCGGGCGCCCTTGCGCTCCAGGCTCTCCACCACCCGCCGATTGTGGACGATCTCGTGCCGCACATAGACCGGGGCACCATGGCGCTCCAGCGCGCGCTCCACGATCTCGATGGCGCGCGTGACGCCGGCGCAGAAGCCGCGCGGCTGCGCGAGAACGATCCGCATTGCCTTCCCCCTCGGCGGCGGGGATCCTTTCCGTCCCCGTTCGCGCGGCACCGGCCCGAAGCCGCTTGCGCCATGCGATACTTGCGCCACCTTGACGGCCGGTTGCAACCCGGGAATGGCGGCATGGGCCTGCCGCCCCGGAGCCGCCCACAGAAGCGACATGGAGACTCTTCCTTGGCCGGACCGTTCCGCCACCCGCGGCGCGCCCTGCCGCGCCTCCTCCTCGGCCTTGCCCTCGCGGGCGCCGCCCGGCCGCGCCGCGTTGGTGCGCACGCGCTGATCGTCGCCTCCAGCCCGCCGGCCGGGGCGACGCTCGGGGCGCTGCCGGAGCGGGTGCGCCTCCGCTTCAACAGCCGCATCGACCATGGCCGCTCCCGCCTGCTGCTGATCGGCCCGGACCAGGCGCAGATCCCGCTCGAGCCGAACCCTGCCGGAGAGCCGGCGACGCTCGAGGCCGCCCTCCCTCCCGGTCTTCCCGCCGCCCCGGGCGCCTGGCGGCTGCGCTGGCAGGTGCTGGCGCTCGACGGGCACATCACCCGCGGCGACATCCCCTTCACCCTTGATCCTGCCCGATGACTGCCCCGTGCGGCATGCGTGGCTGCGCACAGCCCGCATGCCGAGGATTGGGCTAGGCTTGGCGCCGCGCGCTCACGGAAGGCGGAACGATTGGACCTCCTGCTCGACCTCTACGGCTTCGCCAGCGTGCTGCTGCACGCCGCCGCGCTGGTCGCCCGCACCGCGCTGCTCGGCAGCGTGGCGTTCTGGCTCGCCCTCGCCCTGCCGCTCGGCCGCCGCCTGCCGGCCGCGGAGGCGGCGCGGCTCGGCGCCATCGCGCGCCGGGCGGTGCTCCTCGCCGGCGCCGCGGCCTTCGGGCTGACGCTGCTGACCACCACGCTCACCACGCTGGTGCTGCAGGCGACGCTGCAGGCCCCCCTCGCCGGCGCGCTCGGCGCCGATTTCGCGCGCGCGGGCGCGGCCGCGCTCCTCGCCACGGTGCTGCTGGTCGGGCTCTCCCTGCCGCGCCGCGCGCCGGGCGCCGCCCGCCAGGCCGCGCTGGCGCTCGCCGCGCTGGCGCTGCTCGCCGCCGCCACGGCGACCAGCCACGCCATGGCCCGCGTCGAGGGGCGCGGCGCGCTGCTCGCCGCCACCGCGCTGCACCAGCTCGGCGCGGCGCTCTGGCTCGGCGGGCTGCCGGCGCTGCTCGCGGCGCTGCGCCTGCCGGCGCCGGCGGCGCGCCGCGTCGGGCGGCGCTATTCGGCGCTGGCCGCCACCGGCGTCGGGCTGATCCTGCTCGGCATCGCGGGCTTCTGGGGCGGCTATTTCGGCGGGGTGGAGGCGCTCTACGGCACCGCCTACGGCGCCATGTCCTCGACCAAGGCGGTGCTGCTCGGCCTGCTGCTGCTGCTCGGCCTCGCCAATTTCCTGCTGCTGCACGCCATGGCCCCGTCGCCGCGCTCGGCCGGGGCGGCGGCGGTGGGCGGCGGCGATGGCGGCCTGCGGCGGCTGCGGCGCTTCGTCGAGTGCGAGATCGCGCTCGGCATCGGGGTGCTGGCGGTGGCGGGCTCCCTCACCTCCGTCCCGCCCGCCGTGGACCTGCCCGAGGACCGGCTCGCCTGGTCCGAGATCAGGGAGCGCTTCACCCCCCGCCCGCCCCGCCTGACCAGCCCCGACCACGGGGACCTTGCCATTCCGGCCCTGCAGGCACAGTTGGACGCGGAATGGCAGCGCCGGCAGGACGCGCAGCAGACCCGCCCGCTGGCTTTCACGCCGGGCGAGGGGCTGCTGCCCCCCCTCAACGCACAGGACATCGCTTGGAGCGAATACAACCACCACTGGGCGGGCCTGGTGGTGCTGCTGGTCGGGCTGGCGGCGCTGCTGGACGCGACGGGGCGGGTGCCCTGGGCGCAGCACTGGCCGCTGCTGTTCCTCGCACTCTCGGCCTTCATCATCATCCGCGGCGACCCGGACACCTGGCCGCTCGGCCCGATCCCCTTCCTCGACGGGCTGCGCAACCCGGAGACGCTGCAGCACAAGCTGCTCGGCCTGCTGGTGGCGGGCTTCGCCCTGTCGGAATGGGCGGTGCGGCTCGGCTGGCTGGGCGGGGGGGCCCGCTACGTCTTCCCCCTCTCGATGCTGACGGGCGGCGTGCTGCTGCTGAGCCACACCCACGCCCTGGCCAATTACAAGGAGGCGCTGCTCATCGAGCTGTCGCACCTGCCGCTCGCCGTGTTCGCGCTGGTCGCGGGCTGCGCCCGCTGGACCGAGCTGCGCGGCCCGCGGGCGCTGGCGGTGCGGGCGCGCTGGATCTGGCCGGTCTGCCTGCTGCTGACCGGCTACATGCTGGTGACCTACCGTGAGGCCTGAGGACGCCGCCGCCGCGCGCGGCACCCTGCTCGGGCGCGCCGCCGCCGCGCTGGTGCGCCTCGGCATCCTGCGCCCGGCGCTGACGCTGCTGCTGGCGGGGCTGCTCGGCCTCGCCGCCCTCGGTACGGTGGCGACGCGCTTCGCCCTCGACACCGACGTGGCGCGGCTGTTCCCCGCCGACCTGCCCTGGCGGCAGGCGGAGCGGGCGCTCAGCGACGCCTTCCCCCAGTTCGACGACACCATCGCGATCGTGGTGGACGGCGCCACGCCCGACCTCGCCGAGCGCGCCGCCGCCGCGCTGGCGGAGGCGCTGGCGGCGCGGCCGGAGCGGTTCCGCAGCGTCACCCGCCCGGACGCGGAGGAGTTCTTCCGCCGCAACGCCCTGCTCTTCCGCGAGGAGGCGGAGGTGCAGGCGACGGCCGAGCGCCTGATCGCCGCCCAGCCCCTGCTCGGCACCCTCGCCGCCGATCCGAGCCTGCGCGGCCTCGGCCGCTCGCTCGCCCTCATCGCCGAGGGCATGGCGCAGGGGGCGGAGGGGGCGGAGCAGTTCGCCCCCGCCCTCGACGCCTTCGCCGAGGCCGCGGCGGCGGCCGCCGCCGGCCGCACCGCGCCGCTCGACTGGAGCGCGCTGCTCACCGGCCAGCCTCCGGACCCGATGGCGCTCCGGCGCTTCGTGCTGGTGCAGCCGGTGCTCGACTACACCGCCCTCGCCCCCGGCCAGGCCGCCACCGCCGCGGTGCGGGAGGCGGCGGCGGCGGTCGGCGCGACGGCGGAGAACGGCGTGAGGGTGCGCCTGACCGGCAGCATCGTGATGGCCGACGAGGAGTTCTCCACCGTCTTCGGCGGGGCGCTGGCGCAGAACGTGCTGGCCTTCGCCGCGGTGGGGCTGCTGCTCTGGCTGGCGCTGCGCTCGGGGCGGCTGATCCTGCCCATGATGGCGACGCTGGTGCTCGGCCTCGTGGTCACCCTCGCCTTCGGCGCGGTGGTGGTCGGGCCCTACAACCCGCTCTCCATCGCCTTCGCGGTGCTGTTCATCGGCCTCGGGGTGGATTTCGGCATCCAGTTCGCGGTGCGGCTGCGCGAGCAGCGCCACCGTCTGCGCGACGCGCCGCTGCCGGAGGCCCTGATCGCCGCGGCGCGCCTGGCCGGGCCCGGCATCGCCCTCGCCGCGCTGGCGCTCTGCGCCGGCTTCCTGGCCTTCCTGCCGACCGACTATCGCGGCCTCGCCGAGCTTGGCCTGATCGCCGCGGCCGGCATGCTGATCGCGGTCTTCCTCAGCCTGACGGTGCTGCCGGCGCTGCTGGCGCTGGCCGGGCCGGAGGAGGAGGCGCGTCCGGTGGGCTACGCGGCGCTGCGGCCGCTCGACCGCTTCCTGGCGCGCCGCGCGGGCGCG
Source organism: Crenalkalicoccus roseus (assembly GCF_004761865.1). Lineage (GTDB taxonomy): Bacteria > Pseudomonadota > Alphaproteobacteria > Acetobacterales > Acetobacteraceae > Crenalkalicoccus > Crenalkalicoccus roseus. The sequence goes on from NZ_SJDM01000062.1 coordinate 13,642, forward strand.
GTGGCGGCGGGGATCCTGCTGCTCGCGCTCGCCGCCGCCGCCGCCCTGCCCGCGCTCCGCTTCGACACCAACCCGCTGAACCTGCGCGACCCGGAGACCGAGGCGGTCTCCACCTTCCGCGACCTGATGGCGGACCCCGAGACCACGCCGAACACGGTGCAGGTGCTCGCCCCCGACCTCGAGGCGGCGGCGGCGCTGGCGGCGCGGCTCGAATCCCTGCCGGAGGTGGCGGATGCCCGCACCCTGGCCGATTTCGTGCCGGAGGGGCAGCCGGCGAAGCTCGCGCTGATCCAGGACGTGGCGGACCTGCTCGGCCCCACCCTCGACCCGCCGGTGACCGAGCCGCCGCCGGGCGACGCCGAGGCGGCGGTGGCGCTGCGCGAGGCGGCGGCGGCGCTCGGCCGCGCCGCGCCGGCGGC
>NZ_SJDM01000063.1 GCF_004761865.1 Crenalkalicoccus roseus
GGGCGTCACGGCGCCAGCAACTCCCGCAGCCGCAGGCACCCGGCGCGGCGTGCCCCCGCCTCGGGCTGGGGGGCATTGGGCATATTATGTATCGCTAATATTCCCTCTGCCGCTAGCGAAGCCCCGCGCCTTTGCGCCCCGCATGCGCGGCGGCCGGGAAGGACCCGCGATGGTTGTGGCGGGGCGCACTGATGGAGTCTGGCGCGTCGCCTACCACGGCCGTTACGGCGCTGTCAACACCTTTTCGCGAGTGCCCGCTCAGTCCCAGCCGGCCTCGACCAGCCGGTCGAGGGCGGCGGCGAGGGCGCCGGCCACGCGGTTGCGCGCCACCACGATGGAGACGGCCGGGGCGGCGGGCCAGAGGCGGCGATAGGCGGTCTCGGGTGCCTCATCGGCGCACACCACCAGCCGCAGCACCGCCTGCCCCATCAGGCCGAGCGCCTGGTCTGCCTGCCGCAGCCGGGCCAGGGCGGCAGTCACCATCTCCGGGGCGTGGCTGCGCCAGGCGGGGTGGACGTATCCCCTGACGGCGGCTGGGTCGCTGGTGAGGCCGAGGGCGGCCACCTCGAAGGCGGCGGCGTAGCGGGTGGCCGCCTCGCGCTGCTCGGTGGAGAGCATCCCCTCGGCGTGCAGGCGGTCCGCCATGGTGAGGCGGCGCGCCCGCCGGATGGTGCGATGGGGCGCCTCCGGGTCCGGGGCGGCCTCGATCGTCACCATTCCCCTCGCCCGCAGATGGGGCGGGCCGAAATCCCCCGGCGGCACCATCGCCGGCGCCCGGCGCCTGCGGCGGGCGCTCATCGCCCACCCCGCATCTCATGCAGTACCCGTCTCACGCTGCCAACCCCTGCGCCGTTGCGACCCCCACCTCCCTAGCAGCCAGACCCCTGATGTGACGAAACCCCCCCCCTGATGTGACGAAACCCCCCCCTGATGTGACGAAACCTATATATAAGTTATTGATATTATTAGTTTCGGAGGTTTCGCTGGTTTCGTCACAAGCCTATCCCCCAACGTAACGACCCCCGGGGGGGGGGTCGCCCGCGTGTTAGGTGACGAAACCTCCGAAACTCGACTTTTCAATGACTTACGCCGCTTTTTGGCGGTGACGAAACCCCGGTTTCGGTGGTGACGAAACCTCCGAAACTCGACTTTTCAATGACTTGCGTGGTGACGAAACCCCCCTCGGCGATGGCGTAGCGGATGGAGGGGCGGCCGCCGGCGGGGCCGCTGCCTTCGCTGATGGCGACGACCAGCCCGCTTTCGACCAGGCTGCGGAGGATCTCGGCCCGCTCGCGCTCGGGCAGTCGCCAGCCCCTGCGGAACAGCTCGCGCGCGCTGATCGGACCGTGGCGGCGGATGTAGTCCAGGGCCCGGTTCAGCTTGGCCTCGTATTCGCTGTCCGCGACGTGGCGACCGGCCTCGCGCAGCAGCGTGTCGGTGCAGTGGGTGGCGAGGGCCCTGCCCCAGGCGACGTCGTCAGCCTGGATCACCGGCGCCGCCGGGTCGCGGGCGATGGCGCGGACCAGCGCCAGCTTCATCGCGTTCTCCGCCAGCCGCCCGAGGATGGCGGTGACGTAGGTGCCTTCCGCCTCGCGCTGGCGGGCGAGCTGCTCGCGGCGCAGGGCTTGCCTGGCTGCCGTGGCGTCTGGCGTCTCCGGCACGGTCAGGGGCTGCGGCGTGGTGCCGGCGAGCATGAGGGCGCCGAGATTGCCGATCTCGCCGGTGGCGGGGTCGGCGGGCCCGGCGGCGATCGCCTGTAGGGCCGCGATCAGCTCGGGGGCGGGGTCCGTCAGCTCTGGCTCCTGCTCATCCGGGTAGGAGCATGGAGAGACGAACAGCAGCATGCGGGCCATCAGCCCGTCATGCATGGCGCTCCCGGCGATGGCGCTCCAAAGCTGGCCGGGGGTCGTGGTGCCGTAGAGGCAGGCGTTCGGCTGATGGATGTCCTCTCGCGGCCGGCCTTGCCGCGACTGGTCCGCGTATTCGGTGCCGTGCCAGACCGTGTTTGCGGAGCTGTAGAGCTCCTTCAAGTAAGAAGCGATCTGTTTGCGGTGCGCGCTGGCCTTCTGGCCGAGCACGTCGCTCAGCCAGTCCCCGAATTCGTCGATCTGGAACAGGATCGACGGGTGCCTAATGAGCGCGGTCCGCATTGCCGTGCCCGAGGCTATATCACTGCCCCCCAGAAATTGCACCAGATTTGCGGCGTAGAGGCAGCGGCGGATCTGCTTGCGTGCGTGATCCTTGCCGGCGCCGCTGTCGGCGACGCCGATGGCGTAGACGTTGGTCCGCAGGTCGGTGCTGGTGCGGTAGCGGCGGCCGGCCAGGGCGCCGATCATGCAGATGCCGGCGGCGAGGGCGAGGAAGGGCTGCGGGCTGATGGCGGTCCTGTCGCAGTGCTCGACGAACAGCCGCAGCGCGCCCGGCACGTCCATCAGCTCGGGCGGGATGGGGAAGGAAGCGGCGTCTCCGGCCGGCCTCCGCGCGCCGTGGCGACGGGCCAGGTCGGTCAGGGTGTGCACCGCCGGGACCAGGGCTTCCGGCGCCCGGTCCGGCACGGTGCGCGGCGCGGCCATGCCTTCCGCAAAGGCGCGCTGCAAGGTGCGCTCGGCGGCGCGCGGATCTTCGCAGCGCGGCAGGATGGTGGCGAGCGCGGCCCGCAGCTCGGCCCAGGCGAGGCCTTCCTCGAGCTCGCCCGCGCTTACCAGGCCGCCAATCGCGTAGGCGGCTTTGTTGACGGTGGCGTGCTTGGCCCCGTCCGGCGCGTGGCGGATCGCCGCGCATTCCTCGGCCAGGGCAGCGAGGCCGTAGGCGCTGCCGCCCTCGACGCGCCGGGATGGGGTCGCGATCTGATGTGCGGGAGATGGTGAGTGGCAGATCGTGGCCAGCAGCCAGTCGGGCAGATCGGCCACCGGCGCGTCGTCTGCGATCGAATAGCCGGGCGATGGCGGCACGATGATGTAGCCGCCATCGCCTCGTACATCCACGCCGGGCGCGATCCTGCCGGCGCTGTTCCTGACCGTCCGTCCAGGCCAGCGGAAGACCAGGTGCAGCCCGCCATTGATGGTGTAGTGGGTGCGGGTCTGCGGCAGGCGGTGGCTGTTGGCGTCGAGCCAGGCGCGCCCCTGTCGCCCGTCCTTGGTGTCGACATCGATCGCGATCACCCCGCTCGCCGCGCCGGTCGGCATGCCGATCATGGCGGCGGCGGGGTGGGCGAACGTGCGGCGGATTTCCGCCGGGTCGGTGGTGGCGTCCTTGAAGCCGCGCGGGGTCAGCGGGCGCTTCTGCGCGTCGCAGGGGAAGACCGGCGCGCCGCGCGCGATGGCGGCTTCCGCCAGGGCATGGCGGGCCGGAGGCCGGGAGGCGGCGTCGGGCGGCGTCACGGTGGCGGGACTCATGCCGGCCGCGCTCTAGCCAGGGCGGCGTTCAGCGCCGCCTGCTGCTCGCAGAGCGCATCCACATAGGCGCCGCAGACCACCTCTATGAATTGCCGCCATTGCTCCGGCGTCCATCGCGCCATGTCGGTCTGGCCGAGGGCTTCGATGAACTCGCCGGCCCGCTCGCTGGCGGTGGCCATGGCCGCGCGCTCGTGTTCGTTCGGGTCAACCATGGCGCGGCGTCCTTCTCCCCAGATGGCCATGCACACGGAAGTGCAGCTCGGCACCGTCCAGTGTGCCCGCAGCGTCCGCAGCGGGTGCCACCAGAGCCAGTGCACGGCGGGCCGGTCGCAGGTGCGGCATCTCACGCGAGCCTCACGGCGGTGATCTCGGTGTACTTGCCGACCGGCCGCACCTGGATGGCGGTGGGACGGCGCAGCTCGGGCGTGCGCGCCAGCGCCTCGCCGACGGTGCCTGGCACCGGCGTGCCTGCCCGTCTGCGCCACCAGGCCTCGGCCTTCTGGCGCGGATAGCCTTCGTGCTCGAAGCATACCCACTCGCTGTGCCGGATCAGGCCGCACTGATAGGTCACGCGCAGCGACGGCGGCTTGCCGGGCTTCTCGTGCCGGGCGTAGCCGACGCCCAGCACCTCGCACCACTCGGCCTGCCGCTGGATGGACAGCAGCGCGTCCGAGGCGGCCTGCGGGGCGATCTTCGTCACCGGCGGCGGGAACTCGTGGTCGCATCCGCTGCATCGTCGCGCGCTGGCGTGGCTGATGGTCTCGCACACGGGACAGACCTTCACCGGGGCCTCGCTGTCGCCGGTCGTCTCCCTCTTCCGCCCGTCCACCATGTCGATTGGACCGTGACGCGCCGTGTTGCCGGCGAAGTCGAGGACCAGGCAGTCCTCCTTGCCTTCGGCCAGCCGCGTGCCGCGCCCGACCATCTGCACGTAGAGCCCGACGCTCTTGGTCGGGCGCAGCAGCGCGATCAGGTCCGTCCCCGGCGCGTCGAAGCCGGTGGTCAGGACATTCGCATTGGTGACGCAGCGCAGCCGTCCCGCCTTGAAGGCCGCCAGGATGGCATCGCGCTCCGGCGCCGGCGTGTCCCCGGTGACCGTCTCGCAGGAGATGCCGTGCCCGCGGATGGCGTCGCGCACGTGGCGGGCGTGGGCCACGCCGGCGCAGAAGACCAGCCACGAGCCGCGATCCGCTCCGTACCGGACGATCTCGGCCGCCGCTGCCTGCGTGACCTCATCGCGGTCCACCGCCGCTTCGAGGTCTCTGGCGATGTACTCGCCGCCGCGGGTGCCGACGCCGGTCACGTCGAGCTGCGTCCCGGTGCGCTTCGGCACCACCGGGCAGAGATAGCCCTGCCGGATCATGTCCAGCACCGGCACCTCGTAGGCGATGTCGGTGAACAGCCGGTCCTTGCCCTCGTGCAGCAGGCCGCTATCCAGGCGATAAGGCGTCGCCGTGAAGCCTATGACCTTGAGCATCCCGGCGTTGATGGCGTCGAGCTCCTTGAGGAAGCTCCGGTACATGGAATTGTCGCTGCGTCCGAGCAGGTGTGCTTCATCGATCAGCACCAGATCGCAGCGCTGCACGCGGTCGGCGTGGCGGTGGATGGACTGGATGCCGGCGAACAGGACCTGCGCGCGGATGTCGCGGCGCGACAGGCCGGCCGAGTAGACGCCGGCCGGGGCGTCCGGCCACAGGCGGAGCAGGGCCTGGAAGTTCTGGGCGATCAGCTCCTTCACGTGCGTCAGGACCAGGATGCGGGTTTCCGGCCATGCGGCGATCGCCTCGCGGATGAAGGCGGCCAGCACGACTGACTTGCCCGTGTTGTGGTGAACGGTGAAGTCGGCGGTCAGGTAGAGATGGTCGCCGTCGAGCAGGAAGCCGTAGTAATCATCCTCTGGCAGCGCCTGCAGATCGAAACCGGTGACCAGCGGATTCTTCTTCTGGCGGCGCGGCGCGGCGCGCTTCCTCGCCACGCGCGTCGGGATGATGTCCGTGTCGCCGCTGATGGTGACGCGCCAGTAGGTGCCGCCCGTGCCGTTCTGGTCGTGCTTCTGGCACGCCGCGCAGGAAGCGCTGAGGCCGAGGCTGCGGGCGACGAAGGCGACGTCTCTCGCCAGTCGCTCAGACTTGCTGATGTAGTCGAAGCATGCCCTGCCGTTGAGATGGCCGTCCGTATCGAGAAGCCCGGCGAGGATGCCCAGGCGCACGTCGCGGCTGCCGAGCTTGTAGGTGTCCGGAATGAACTTCTCGTCGGCGCCGATGCCGGAGAGGCCGAGTTCCCGCAGCATGGCGGTGACGTGGTTGGGGCGCCCCCGGCAAGCTTCCGGGTCGGTGAATGCGACATCCCAGCACGTGCCGCGCTCTTTCATGCGCGCCCGGTAGTGGAGCCCGTGGCGCTCCATTTCCGCCAGGACGCCGTCGAAAACCTCCGGGTCCGGGTTGGTCAGCCGGACGCCGTGCTTGAGGCCGCCATCGCCCAGCAGCGCGCCGAGCACCCAGGCGTCGAGCTCCGGCGGCGCCCGCTCCGGGAAGTCGACCGCGACGCGCCTCAGCTTCCGCAAATGCCGCCAGGACTTCGGCTTGCCGAGATATTCGCGGATCGAGATGTTGTCGATTGCGGGGCTGCCTTGCCCGGCGCGGCGCGACGATTTCTCGTTCGTCCTGGCGAGAGACAGGATGTGCCCCTCGTTGACGACGAACGCGTCGCCGCCGCGCTTTGGGATCACCCGCCACATGCGCTCTCGGCCGCGTGCGAGCCGCAGCACCCGGCGCGGCCTGCTGTCGGGCCCCATCAGCAGGTCGCCCTCGGCCACGTCCTCCACGCGTTTCGTGGAGCCGTCGTGCATCAGGATCATCGTGCCGGCCGCGTGGCAGCCGGTCGGCATCACCACGAGCGGGTTGCCGGTGTTCGCGCCGAAGTAGTCGTAGAGCGCGTCGATCGCGGCGCGCTGGTAGGGGCGGAGCGCGGGGATCATGCGGCGGCGCCGTCCCGCCACTCGCTGCCGTCCGGCATGCGGTAGCTGACCCAATCCTCGCCGGCGTCGAGCTGCTCGCCGGGGACGAGATCCGGGATGTAGAGATGCGCGTCGCAGCCTGCCTGCTGCTCGCGGCGGCCGGGGCGCGTGTCGTGGCGCGCGCAGTGCCAGGCGCCGCCTTCCACGGGCGTCGCGTGCAGGCAGGACCGGCAGTGCCGTTCCGGCACCGCGCCGGCGTGGCAGGCGGCATGGTGCTCGCAGAGCCGGCACTCCCACCAGGCCGGATCGTCGCTGATCCGCGCCGGCGGGCGGGCGGCATGGATGACCCGCGCCGCCTTCGCGAGCAGCCGCGCCCCGGCCTCCGGGTCGCGGCGCACCCGCTCCTGGTAGAGCTCGTCGGTGTCCTTGCAGACGGCGAGGTAGAAGGCGCGTTCGATGCCGGCGAGATGCATGTAGGCCTGCATCTGCGCCCAGTGCAGCGGCTTGGCGGCTGCGACGCCCTTGCGCTTCAGCTCGGCGAAGGACCGGGCGCCGTGGGTCTTGAACTCGCAGACGTGCCAGGTCCGCGGCGCCTCGGCGAAGCCGATGGCCACCGCGTCCATGCTGCCGCCGAAGTGGCCGGTCTCGTCGCGCAGCGCCCATTGCCGGCCGGTCTCCGGGTCCGTGTCGAGCACGGTGACGCCGATGCGGCGGAGGTCGGCGACCAGCCGCGCTTCTTCGCGCTGGCCGGTCTCGAACAGCCGCAGCAGCCGTCCCGGATGCCGGGCCCGCGTGGCCCAGCGGAAGGCGTACCAGAGGGCGCGCTCGCACTCGGTGCCGATCAGCGAGGCGCCCAGATGCTCGCGCCAGCCGGCGTCGGCCGCCGTCTCGTAGGCGGCGTAGATCGCGTCCACCGTAGGAGTTGCGGGCGCCGGCAGGGATGCCATGCTGCTGCGGCCTCTCGGGCTTGCTCGAAGGGGTGGAAGCCGGGGGCGGGCCGGCCTGGAAAACTGACCGCCCCCGGCGGCTGCCTCAGGCGGAGCGCCGCCAGGGCGGCGGGGCGCTCGGCTTGCCGGCGGCGGGGACGGCCGCCGGCGCGCTGGGAAGGGCGGCGTATCCCCTGATCGCGTTCTGCCTGCGCCGCTCCTCCGGCGGCAGGTGCATGTCGCGGCTGTCGGACTCGACCGCGACGGTCACCAGCATCGGGCGGAAATGCAGCTCCTCGCTGTCCGAGACCTGCAGGCGCCCGGCCGCGCGGCAGATGGCGGAGAGAGTGCGCTGCGCGATCTCCACCGCCTTCTGGTTCGGGTTCACGAGGTTCAGGCGGTCCCAGAGCCGCCGCCCCTTCGCCGGGCCTTCCGTGATCTCGAGCTCGAGCCACAGCATCTGCCCGTCGCCGGCGCGGGTGTGGCGCATCTCGCTCTTCACGATCTGCGCCGGGTACTTGCCGGGGGGCAGGATCTCGAGCGGCGCCGAGGGCTCGACCCCGCTGGCGTCGAAGGTGCTGCCGAGATAGGCCATGTCCAGTCCTCCTATGTGGCGGCCGGAGCCGCCGGGTGGTGGGCGTAGTAGGGAATGCGGGCGGCGAGCTCGGACCAGGCGAGCGGGATCGTCTCCGGCAGGCCGAAGCGGTTCTTCGCCAGAAAGGCCGGGCGCTCGGTGGTGTGCAGCAGGCGGTCGCCGCCCGAGACGCCGCGCACCACCTGCTTCCTGAAGCCGACCTCGGTCTTGACGGTGCTGACGCGCCAGTTGGCGAACAGCACCGCGTCGACGTGTTCCTGCACCAGCGCCGAAGCGCGCGCCTGCAGCTTGATTTGGTAGCGGTCGTAGGGATCCGTCTCCGGACTGTCGAAGCGCTTGACCTCGCAGTGCGCGATCAGGATCACCGCCATGCCGCGCTCCTCGCGCAGGGCGGCGAGGCCGTCGAGCACCGCCCGCCACTGGTCGAGCGCGGCAAGGTATCCCTTGCCGTAGCCGAAGGCTTCGATGTCCGGCTGCTTGTGCAGCCGGGCCGTGTGCTCCCAGATCATCGGCTCGAGCCAGTCCAGGCTGTCGAGCACCACGGTCTCGAAATCGTGCGGCTCCCTACGCAGCGCGGCCAGGGCCTCCATCACCTCGGCATGGGACCGCAGCAGCCCGAAGGTCGGGATCTCGACCTCGCTTTCCTCCGTCTGCAGGATGACCGGCCGGGGCGCCTGCGTGCCGAGGGTGGTCTTGCCGATGCCGGCGACGCCGTAGACCAGCAGGCGCGGTGGCTTGCGGCCGGAGCCGAGGCGCAGCGAGTCCAGCGTGATCGCCATCAGTGCCTCCGCCGCGCGGGCTCGACCTTGAAGGTCGGTCGCCCGGTGCCGACGGTCCGGGCGGGCTCGAACACCGCGCGGATGCGCGGCGGCCAGGCGGCGTAGCGGCTTTCCGGCACCCGGATCTCGGTGGTGACGTAGTCCGCGGGGTCTTCGCCCCACTGCCGCACGGTCTCGACCGCCTCGGCAAGCCGGGCCTGGTCCCACTCGACGCGCTTCGGCAGGTCGGCGCGGATGACGAAGCCATCTTCCTCGAGGCTGACGGTGCCGGTGTCGCGGCCGTCCTGGCGCCGCAGGGCGGCGGCGCGCTCTCCGTAGCGGAGCTGCAGCGCGGCCTGCAGCAGGTCATCCAGCCGCCTGGCATCGGCTTTCATCGCCGCCACGTCTTCCAGCAGCAGCGCGATCTGATCGGGAGGCAGGCCAGCGGCCTGCCCGGCGGTCATCTCGCGGAGCTGCGCCAGCGTGATGCGGTTGCTCACGATGTCGCTCCCTGCGCGCGAGGCCCGGTATCCGCGCGGGCGCGCGCCGCGGCGGCGGGGATGGGGGTGATCTCGATCAGCGCCGTGTCGCGGCGGCTGGGATCCCGCTCGACCAGCCAGCGCCGGCAGTGGCGGTCATCCAGGATGGCGCCGCCGGCCTGGCAGGCGTCGAGCAGGGCCTTGATCAAATTGTCGCCGTCGCCCCGGCTCTCCGGCAGGCGGATGGTGACACCGAAGGCGCCGAGGATGCGCACGCCCGCGCGCTGCGCCAGCACCTCGCGGGCGGCGGCGGCGCTCCATTGGCGGTAGGCGGCGCGCTTCACCAGCCGCGCGCCGGTGGCGGTGCGGATCGGCGCCCAGAGCCGATTTACCGAGGGCGGCAGCGTCAGCTCGAGCAGCAGCGAGGTCATGCGCGCCCTTCCGGCGGCATGAGGCGCAGCGCTTCGTCGCGCGCCTGGCGCTGCAGGGCGAGGCGCTCGCCGAGGCGGCGGCAGGTCCAGCCGAGCGCGTCCAGCGCCTGCGGCTCGCCGGGCGCCTGCGCGAGCTCGTAGGCGAGGGCCGCGACCAGCGCCTCGACCCGGTCCTCCCGCGACAGGGCGGCGGCATCGAGCCGGCGCAGCAGATCGATCGCCCAGCCGACGCGGCGGCGGCGGCTCGACGCCGTCTCCGCGCCGGAGCCGAGCCACGCGGGACGCTCAGGCAGGCTCATGCGCTGCCTCCTGGAAAATCCCCCGCCGCGATGGGGGTCGCGGCGGGGTAGGTGACCAGGGAGGAAACGCCGGCCATGCCGGCCTCGGGGGGGCGCGTGCGGCTCATGCGGCGCGCTCCCGATCTGGGTGGCAATACGCGCGCGCGGCGTGCGCCGCGCAGTAGGGGCAGGCGGGATCGCGCCGCGGTGCCTCGCAGAAGCGAAAGCCGGGGCGGCGCGGGTCGCCGTGCGGCCACTGGCAGCCGCGCTCGCGCGGCAGCGGGATGGCGCTGCGCAGCGCCGGCGGGAGGAGAGGGCGGGCGGCGGGCGCGGAGGAGAGAGGCGCGCCCGCCGCCCGCGGCGCCACCATGCGCCCGGCGGGGAGATCCCGCGCGGCCGGCGCCTGCGCCGCAGGAGGAGGACGGCGGGTGGCGGATGGCGTGGAAGGCGGCGGCGTGACGTCGCGACGGCCTCGGCGTGGCTTGCGGGCTGGCAGGTCCAGCCGGTGGGCCTTGGCGATGACGGCGTTCTTGGAGACGCCCATGCGCCGGCCGATCTCGGCGGTGGAATGGCCCTCGGCCCAGAGGGCGCGGAGCTGATCCACCATGGCCGGCGTCCAGACGGCGGGGGCGCTCACCGGTCCGTCTCCCCCGCGAGACGCCACAGCAGCACCAGGGCGAGGAACAGGGCGACGTGCAGGCCGGTGAAGCAGAGGGCGATGGGGTCGGTCATGGCTTCGGCCCCGCCTCGCGGCCCTGGCTCCGCATCCAGTGCCAGGTGGCGCGGCGCTCGATCGCCGCGTCGCGCGCGCCAAGGGCGGACCAGTAATCGAGCATCGCCGTCCGCCGCCTATGCAGCCGCCTGAGGCGCCAGAACCACAGCCTCGCCATCAGGCGATGCCACGTCTTGCTCGCCCAGCCGGGCGCGGAGGAGGGCGATGCGCGCCTCGGCGCGGCGGAGCTCGGCGCGCATGTGCTCGGCGGCGGCGCGGCGGAGCTGGTGGAGTTCATGGGCATGGACGGCTCCCGGCGCGACCTCGCCGTGCCAGTAGGCACGGACGCGGCGAGCGCTCAGCCCGGTGTTGCGGGACACGGCGTGGAAGGCGTGGGCGAGGCCGCGCTGACGCTCGGCCTCGACCAGGCAGCGGACGATGGCGCGCGCTTCGGACAGGACGTCCACGGCGGCGGACGAGATACCCAGGATCATGGGCGGGCTCCTGCGGCATGGTGGTGCGCGCGATGGAGACACGAGAGCGACGGAACGGGACGGCCGCGGCGGCCCCCCCCGAACCCCGCCGCGGCCTGCCCGCCGACCGGACCGAGGCGGCAGTGCTGGCGCTGGTGGCGCTGCCGCGGCTGGCGGGGGGATGGGAAGCGCAGGCGCGATAGCGATCTGCTATTGCCGCTGCGATAGCATTTAGCTATAAATACGCCATGAAGTTGGTCCGCTACACCGCCGACGCCGCCAGGAGCCTGAGGCGCCATGGCAACATGGCGGCCCGGATCCGGCGGGCTATCGGCGAGTACGCGACCGACCAGGCCGCTCACGCCAACAACGTGCGGCCGCTGGTCGGATCCAGCGCCAAGCGCCTGCGCGTGGGCGACTTCCGGGTGATCTTCGAGGAAACCGAGACGGAGATCCTGGTGACCAAGATCGGCCCGCGCGGCAGCGTCTACGACTGAGGGAGCCCTGTCATGAGCGACACCGTGATCCTGAGCCGGCAGGAGTATGAGGACCTGATCGACGCCCGCGACCACGCCGTGGCGCTGCGCGACGTGGCCACCGGCGCGATGGAGACCCTGACCGAGGCCGAGATGGACGCCTATCTGGCCGCGCCCACGCCGCTCGCCTTCTGGCGGCGCCGGCGGGGACTGACCCAGGCTGCGCTGGCGGCCACGGTGGGCATCACCCAGCCCTATCTGGCCCAGATCGAGACCGGAAAGCGCAGCGGCGATGTCCGTCTGTACGCCCGGCTGGCGAAGGCACTGCGCGTGCGGATCGAGGACCTGGTGGCGGAGTAGGCCGGAACAGCCGCACCGGCGGAAGGAGTCCGCGCGCATGCTCAGGCGGCCTCGGGGGGAGAAGGCAGGCCGGCATTCACGCCATTTTGTGCGTGTGGCGCACGCTCGGGGGCGCCCGTATCAGCCATACAGGACAGATGACCGCAAAAGCTCGCCGCCGTAACGGCGCCCCCGGTGACCGCCTCGATCCGGCGAAGGCGCGCGAACGAGGGCGTGATTTTGCCGGCCAGCCAGCGGCTTACGGTCGCGTGGCGCACTCCGACGATGCGCCCGAACTCTGCCTGGGTGAGGCGATGGCGCTGGAGGTACTCTTGGAGGGTCATGCCCCGGAGTGTACGCCATACGCACATCACGCACAAGGGAAATGTGCAACGATTACGTCTAACGATACGCCGGGGGGCAAGCCACCCTTGCGCATGCATGAGCACCTGAAGGCATGGCGCGAGGCTTCCGGCTTGACGCTCAAGGAGGTTGCGAACAGAGTGGGAACCACTCACGCAACCGTGAGCCGCTGGGAGAATGGTGTGCAAGCTATACCGCCGCAGAAATTCAAACAGTTAGCGGTAGTCTATGGCGCAACACCCGCCGAATTGCTGGTCGCCCCCGCTGACCGCGACATGGCTCTGCGGTTCCACCGGGCCGCCGAGATCATCAGCGTTCTTTCGGCCGAGGAGGTCGAGCAATGGCTCGGCCTGGGGCACTCCCTTGCGGAAGCGAAAAAAAGGGATGTACGCTAGACGCACATTTCTGTTGATCTGACTGTACGAACTACGTACATTAGGGGCCATCCCAGCGATGGATGGCACCCATGCCCGACCCCCTCGCCGCCCCGAAGGCGCCCACGCCGGGCCCCTGGCGGCTTGACCCCGACGACCCTACCGCCGTGCTCGGGCCGAACGGCCTGTACGTGGCGGAGTGCGCCTTCTTCTTCGGCGCCGAGCCGGAGGAGACGGAGGCGTGCGCGAATGCGCGGCTGATCGCCGCCGCGCCTGACCTGCTGGCGACGCTGCGCGGGCTGGTGGCGGCCGTGGAGGCCGGCGCGGTGGCGGCGCCGGCGCTGGCCGAGGCCCGCGCCGCGCTGGCCAGGGCGGGGGGCTGAGCCGTGGCGCCGCATCCCCGTCCCGTGCCCGGGACCTCATCCGCTCCCCTCTGCCCGCGCCTAGCCGTGGTGCAGCTCGGCGTGCTGCTGCTGGCGCGCGAGAGCCGCCAGCCGGCCGACCTGCTGCTCTGCGTCGCCGATCTCGCCGAGGAGGCGGCGGAGCAGCTCGGCTTCGCCGAGGAGCGCCTCGCCGGGCACGACGCCCGGCTGCTGCGCGGGCTCGGCGGCGCGGCGGGCTTCCGCGCGCTGGCCGCCGCGCTGCGCGAGGCGGCGCCGGCCTTCGCGGAGGCGGCGCCATGAGCGGCGAGGAAGACGACCTCGCCTTCGCGCGTGGCTTTGTCTGCGCCCTGTGCGGCGAAGCGGCGCTGGTGCTGATCGTGCTGGCGGCGCTGCGTGCCGCCGCCCTTTTGGGAGGCTGATCCGTGGACACCGTGCAGTGGACGGAAATTCCGGTCCAGCGCGACGCTCCTCCGATCCCCGATCCGCAGGCCTCCGCCACGCCGGAGCGCGTGGCGGCGCTGATCGAGGCGCTGCTCGTGGTGGATGCCATGGCGCGCCGACGCGCTGGATGCGCTGCGGGCGCGGTGTGAAGGGAGGATTGCGTGATGCCCGACACCCAGCCCACCACCACAGCGGCAGAGGCGCCCGCTGCGCCCGCCACCATCCCCGTCGAGATCAAGGACCGCTGGACCGGCCGCGTGCTGTTCACCGCGCAGGTGGACGCGAGCATTCCGGCAATCGGCCGCATCAAGGCGGCGCTGCGGGTCGCGATTGAGGCGCGCGCCAACCTCGCGTGCGCCGACCTCGCGGGCGCCAACCTCGCGGGCGCC
>NZ_SJDM01000064.1 GCF_004761865.1 Crenalkalicoccus roseus
GTTTGTCCACGCGGCTTAGGGCGGATCCCGCGCGGAGGGGCCGCCTGGGCGGGATCGGCGCTACAGCGCCGCCTCGCGCGACGGGGTGGCGTCCTGACGCGGCGCGGTCCAGCGCAACGCCCCGTCCAGCCGCCCCTCCTGCATCAGCCCCTCCAGCACCTTCAGCCGGATCTGGCGGGAGGCGCGGAAGCCGCGGTCGCCGAAGCCGATCGCCGCCAGCCCGTCGCGCAGCGCCCGCACGCTGTCGGGCAGCGTCATGCGCGGCTGGTGGTCCGGCGCCAGCTCCCGGAAGCGGGAGAAGTCCACGCGGTAGGAGCGGCGGTCCGGCGGCGCCCCGGTGTTGATGGAGACGCGCGTGCCCGGGATCTCCGCCGCCACCGCCTCGGCCAGGTCGCGCACCTGCACGTTCCAGGCATCGCTGCCGACATTGACCGAGAGGATGCCGCCCGGCCCCGGCACGGCGGCGGTCAGCGCCCATTCGATCGCGCGCGCCATGTCGGCGACGTCGATCAGCGGCCGCCAGGGCGTGCCGTCCGACAGCACCGTGATCTCGCCCGAGGCGATGGCGCCGGCCACGAAGTCGTTCAGCACCAGGTCGAGGCGCAGCCGCGGCGACATGCCGCAGGCGGTGGCGAAGCGCAGGCAGGTGACGGCCATGCCGCCGCGCTCCATGCGCCCGAGCCCCTCCTCGGTCGCGACCTTGGAGCGGGCATAGGCGGTGAGCGGGTTCAGCGGGTCCGTCTCCCGCCGCGCCGCGCCGGGGGCGAGGCCGTAGATCGAGCAGGAGGAGGCGAAGACGAAGCGCCGCACCCCGGCCTCGCGCGCCATCTCGGCGAGGCGCAGGCTGGCGCGGTGGTTGATCGCCTCGGTCACCGCCTCGAAGCGGTTGCCCATCGGGTCGTTGGAGATGGCGGCGAGGTGCACCACCCCCTCCACGCCGCGCAGCAGGGAGGGCGGCAGCTCGCGCACATCGCCCTGGTGCTGGCGGTCGAGCAGCCGCTCCGGCGCCGGGGCGGTGGTGGTGAGGCAGTCGGCGAAGAAGCCGGAATCGAAGCCGATCAGCTCCGCGCCCGGCAGGGCGGCGCGCAGGTGCGCGACCACGACCGGGCCCACATACCCCATGTTGCCGGTGATCAGGATGCGCAAGGCCACCTCCCGCTGCTGTTGCGCTCCCGGATAGCAGCGCCCGGCCGGCCCGGCCGCTCACATGATGAACAGCGCGCCGGCCGCCTCGCCCGCGCGTGGCGGCGCCGGGCGCGTTCCACCCCTTCGCGACCCGCCTTCGAGCCCCTGCGGCGCGGCCGTGGCCGCGGCAAGGGCTCCGCCCTGCCTGCGGAGCGGATCCGCGCCCCCGGACGGTTCCGTCCCTCCGCGATCCGCTCTAAAGCCCCGCCGCCGCGCGCCGCGGCAGGAACGGACCGGACCGCCATGGCATTCCTCGATCGCTGGCTCGCCGAGGCCGAGGCGCTGCTCGCCGCCACCCGCGCCCTCGCGCTCGACCCCGTGCTGGAGGCGGCGGCGGCCGACACGGCGCGGGCGCTGGCGGCGGGGCGCCCGCTGCTGGTCTGCGGCAATGGCGGCTCGGCCGCGGATGCGCAGCACATCGTGGGCGAGCTGGTCGGCCGCTTCCTCGCGGAGCGCCGGGCGCTGCGGGCGATCTGCCTCTCCTCCAACCCCGCCGTGCTGACCGCCTGGAGCAACGACTACGGCTACGACAGCGTGTTCAGCCGCCAGGTGGAGGCCTATGGCGAGCCGGGGGGCGTGCTGCTCGGCCTCTCCACCAGCGGCAATTCGCGCAACGTCGTGCTGGCGCTGGAGGCGGCGCGGGCGCGGGGGATGCGCACCATCGGCCTGACCGGGGAGGGCGGGGGGGCGATGCGCCCGCTCTGCGACCACCTGCTCGCGGTGCCGAGCCGCTTCACCCCGGCGGTGCAGCAGGTGCATCTGTGCCTCTACCACTGCTTCTGCGCCCGGGTGGAGGCGATGCTGACCGGGGCGGAGGGCTGACCCGCCCTCCCCGGCGCGGCTGGAGCGGCGAGCCGGCCGCCCGCGATCCGCTCCCGGCAGGGGGGCGCGGGCGTCAGCCCCGCCCGCGCGCCGCGGCGGCGCGGTAGAGGGCGTGGTAGGCCGCCACCGTGGCCGCGATGTCGTGCGCGGGCCGCAGCCGCTCCCGCAGCGCCGCGGTCGCCGGCCCGGGCCGGGGCCCGGCGCGGCGGAGCGCCGCCGCCATCGCCGCGGCAAGCGCGGCCGGGTCGCGCGGCGGGGCGAGATGGGCAGGGTCCGGCACCAGCCGCGCCACGGCACCGACCGTGGTGGCGACCACCGGCAGCTCGGCCGCCACCGCCTCCAGCCCGACCATCGGCATCGCCTCCCCGAAGGCCGAGCCGATCACCAGCAGGTCGAGCGCCGAGAGGAGGCCCGGCATCTCCGCCACCGCGCCGAGCCGCAGCGCCCGCCCCTCCGCCCCGGCCCGGCGCAGCAGCGCGGCGAGCACCGGGTTCGCGGCGTCGCACCCCTGCCCGGCCAGCACCAGCCGCGCCCGCGGCTCCTCAAGGCGGGCGAAGGCCGCGATCACCGTCGCGTGGTCCTTCTGCGGGTCGAAGCGGCCGACGCAGCCGATCGCCAGCGCCTCCGGCCCGAGGCCCCAGGCGGCGCGCAGCGCGGCGCGGCGGGCGGGGTCGAAGGCGAAGGCGCGGAAGTCCACGCCGTTCTCCACCACCACCCCGCGCTTGCGGTCGTAGCCGAAGGCCTGCTCGTGCAGGCGCCGCGCCGCCTCGGCGCAATAGACGATGCGCCAGGGGCTGCGGTGCGAGAGCAGGGCGCAGATCCGGTTGACCGCCCGCGTCATCGGCCGCGCCCCGCCCGGCGGCAGGCTGGTGTTGTGGATGGACCACAGCAGCGGCGCCCCGCCGCGCGGCAGCAGCGAGGCCAGCAGGTTGCCGTGGTAGAGCCAGGCATGGACCACCTCGGGCCGCGCCGCCCGCAGCGTGGCGGCGGCGCGCCGCAGCGCCGCGGGCGAGACCTGGCCGCGGCGCAGGCCGAGCGAGGTGACGGGCGTCTCGCCGAGGTCGAAGAACGGCCGGTCGCCGGTGAGCGTCAGCACGGAATGCGTCAGGCCCTCCCCGGCGCGGGTGACGAGCTCGGCCAGCAGCCGCTCGGCCCCGCCCTGTTGCAGGGCCGGGATGATGTGCAGCACGCGAAGGGGGGAGGCGGCGTCCACCGCCGGCTCAGCCGCCCTGCCGCCGCGCCGGCGCGGCGGCCTCGGCCCGGCCGGTGAGCTGCGGCAGCGGCCGGCCCATCGCCGCGGCGAGGCGCGCCGTGGCGTGCCGGCCGACGCGCAGCAGGCAGTGCAGCGGCCGCCGGCGGGCGGCGCGCAGCGCGATCCGCGCCGCGTCCAGCCGCCGGCCCTGGAAGGCGTAGGTGCCGCTCACCTGCAGCCAGATGTCGCATTCCGCGGCGCGGCGCAGCCCGGACGGCAGGCGGGCGTGGAGCGCGGCGTGCTTGGCGAGGAAGCGCCGCGCCGAAAGCTCGTGCTGCTCGCCGAGCCGGCCGCGGCGGTTCCACACATGCGCCAGCGTCTCGCGCAGCGCCAGGACGCGGCCGCCGGCGGCGGCGTAGCGCAGCAGCCAGTCCCAGTCCTCGAAGCGCGGCAGGGATTCGTCGAGGGGGCCGATGCGGTCGAAGGCCTCGCGCCGCGCCAGCAGCGTCGTGCCGGGGCTGAGGTCGCAGTCGCGGGCGAGGCGGAGGAACCAGTCCCCGGCGGGCTCCAGCGGCTGCTCGCGCTCGATGCCGTGGTCCAGCAGGTGCATGCGCACGCCGTGGCAGCTCACCGCCTCCTCCGGCGCGGCCCGGCGCAGCGCGGCGAGCTGCACCTCGAGCTTGCGCGGCAGCCAGGCGTCGTCGGAATCGAGGAAGGCGATGAAGGCGCCGCGCGCGGCGGCGATGCCGGTGTTGCGCGCCGCCGCCGCGCCGCGGTTGCGCGCGTGCCGCTCCAGCCTGAGGCGCGGATCGCCGAGGCCGGCGAGCAGCGCCGGCGTGTCGTCGCCGCCGCCGTCGTCCACCACCACCACCTCGAGGTCGCAGTGGGTCTGGGCGAGGGCGCTGCCGACCGCGCGCAGGATCGTTGCGGCGCGGTTGTAGGTCGGGACCACCACGCTGACCTCTGGCATCGTCCTCTCCCGGGGCTGATGGCGTGGGCGGCGCCGGCGCGGCGCCCGGCCCGCCGCTCATAGGCGGAGGGTCCGCCCCCGGCAATCGCCCGCCGCGGGGTCTAGCCGGCCCTGACGCCGACGCGCCGCACCACCTCGCCATAGGTCGCGCGCTCGCGGCGGATGCGCTCGGCGAAGGCCTCGCCGGCCTCGAAGCGCGGCGTCATGCCCATCGGCGCCATCGTCGCCGCGACCTCGGGCAGCGCCAGCACGGCGCCCAGCGCCTCGACCAGCCGCGCGATGACCGGTGCCGGCACGCCCGCCGGCGCCGCGATGCCGAACCACGGCGTCGCCTCCGCCCGCTGCAGGCCGAGCTCGCGCAGCGTCGGCACCTCCGGAAGCTGCGGGTTGCGCGTCTCGGCGTTGGTGGCGAGGGCGATCAGCCGCCCCTCGCGCACCGCCGGGATCGCCACCGGGTCGAACAGGAGCTGCACCCGCCCGGCCAGCAGGTCGGTCAGCGAGGGGGCGGAGCCGCGATAGGGCACGTGCTCGAGCCGGATGCCCGTGGCCTCGGCGAACATCTCGCCGGAAAGCTGGGTGATGGTGCCGTTCCCCGCCGAGCCGAAGCGGAGCTGCCCGGGATGCGCCTTCGCGTACTCCACCAGCCCGGCGACGTCGCGGAAGGGCACGGAGGGATGCGCGACCACGATGCCGTAGGCGATGGCGGTCATCGCCACCGGCGCGAAGGCGGTCGCCGGATCGTAGGGCAGGTCCATGACGTGCGGACTGATGGTCAGCACCGCGGTCGGGAAGGCGAGCAGCGTGTGCCCGTCCGGCCGCGCGCGGGCGACGGCGTCGGCGCCGATGCTGCCGCCCGCCCCGGCGCGGTTCTCGATCACCACCGACTGGCCGAGGCGCTCCGCCAGCTTCGGCGCCACCGGGCGCGCTGCGAGGTCCGTGGTGCCGCCCGGCGGGTAGGGCACGACCAGGGTGATCGGGCGGTTCGGCCAGGCGGGCTGGGCGCGGACGATGGCGGGCAGGGCGAGCACCGGCGCGGCAGCGGTCAGCGCCGCGAGGCGCCGGCGCGAGATGAGGGACGTCTTCATGGTTTCCTCCCGTCTGCCGCGGCAGCATAACCCGGCCCGCGCCGGCGGCGGGAGGCGCGGCGCTCAGCCCCGCCGGTCGCGCTCCGCCGCGAGGCGCGCCAGCGCCACGATCCGCTCCATGCGCGGCGCGAGGTCCATGGCGATGAAGGCGCCGCCCGCCAGCGCCACCGCCTCGCCGCGCGCCGCCGCCTCGCGCCAGGCGGCGAGGAAGCGCTCGGCCTCCGCCACTTCGGCTGCGTCGGGGGTGAAGGCGGCGTTGATCGGGGCGAGCTGGTCCGGGTGGAACGCCGCCTTGCCGGAGAAGCCGAGCTCGCGCGCCGCCAGCGCGTCGGCGCGCGTGCCCTCGGCGTCGCGCAGCCCGGCGAGGTAGGGCGCGTCCAGCGCCTGCGCGCCCACCGCGCCGGCGGCGGCGGCGATGACGGCGCGGGGGTAGTCGAGGGCCCGCCGGGTGAGCGCGGCGCCGGTCTGCGCCACGTAGTCGCCGGGGCCGAAGAAGAGCGCGGCGAGGTTGGGCGAGGCCTCGGCGATGGCGAGCGCGTTCAGCACGCCGCGCGGCGTCTCCAGCGTGGCGATCACCGCGAGGCGCCGCCCGCCGGCGAGCGCCGCCAGGCGCCGGTCGAGCAGGCGCAGCGCCTCCGGCGCCTCGACCTTCGGCACCAGCACCGCGTCCAGGCTGCCCCAGGGCAGGGCGGCGAGGTCGCGCTCCCACTCCTCGGTGCCGATGGCGTTCAGCCGCACCGCGCGCTCGCGCGGCCCGGCCTCGAGCGCGGGCAGGAGGGCGGCGACGGTGGCGCGCGCCTCCGCCTTGCGCGCCGGCGGCACCCCGTCCTCGAGGTCGAAGCAGAGGGAGTCGGCGGGCAGCCGCGCCGCCTTCTCCAGCCGCTCCCGCCGGTGGCCCGGCGTGATCAGCAGCGAGCGGCGCAGGCGCCAGGGGAGCGGGCCGGCCACAGGGCGCGCCCCGCTCAGATCACGCGCAGCGCGGCGAGGCGCTCGATCTCCGCCTCCGGCAGCTTCAGCCAGCCGCGATAGACCTCGTCATTGTGCGCGCCCATGGGCGGGCCGAGCCAGTTCACCCGCCCCGGCGTCTCGCTCAGCCGCGGCACCAGGTTGGGGATGGCGAGCTCGCCCACGCGCTCGTCCCGCACGCGCAGGATGTTGCCGCGCGCGGCGTAGTGCGGGTCCTCGAAGATCTCGTCGATGGAATAGACCGGGCCGCAGGGCACCTGCGCCGCCTCGCACAGGCGCAGCAGCGCGTCGCGGTCGTGGCGGGCGGTCCATTCGGCGACGAAGGCGTCCACCTCGGCGCGCGCCGCCTCGCGCTGGCGCACCGTGCCCCACTTCCCCTCGCCGGCCCAGTCGGGCACGCCCATCAGCTCGGCCAGGCGGGCGAAGATCTTGTCCGAGGTGCAGGCGATGGCGATCCAGCGTCCGTCCTTCGTCGGGTAGTGGCTGTGCGGCACCACGTTCACCGTGCCCGGCCCCATGCGCTGGCGGACGTAGCCGTTGAGCTGGAAGGAGGGGGCGAGCTCGTCGAGGATGCGGAAGACCGGCTCGTAGAGGCCGATGTCCACCACCTGGCCGCGCCCGGTCTTCTGCCGCGCCTGCATCGCCAGCAGCGCGCCGAAGGCGCCGTAGAGGCCCGCGAGGTAGTCCGGGATGGTGGCCGAGCCGGGCGTCACCGGCGGCCGGTCCGGGTAGCCGGCGAGGAAGGAGAGGCCGCCGAAGGCGTTGCCTATGCGCCCGAAGCCCGGCCGGTTGCGGTAGGGGCCGGTCTGCCCGTAGCCCGAGATGCGCACCATGATGAGGCGCGGATTGACCTCGCGCAGCGCCTCCCAGCCGAGGCCCCAGCCCTCCATCGTGCCGGGCTGGAAATTCTCCACCAGAATGTCGGCCTCGGCCACCATGCGCTTCAGCAGCGCCGCGCCCTCCGGCTTGCGCAGGTCGAGCGTGGCCGACTTCTTGTTCCGGCACTCGGAGAGCCAGGGCAGCGTCTCGCCGCAGGGGGCGACGGTGCCGAACTTGCGCAGCGGGTCGCCGACCACCGGCAGTTCCAGCTTGATCACCTCGGCGCCGAACTCGGCGAGCTGGGTCGAGCAGAAGGGGCCGGCGAGGAAGCTCGACACGTCCACCACCCGCACGCCCTCGAGCGGCTGCGGGGCGGGGGGCTCGGCGTCGGTGTCCGGCATGGGCGTCTCCTCCGGGTGGGGCGGCTACTCCGCGGCGCGCGCGGGCGGCGCCGGCGCGGCGGGCGGCGCCTCGCAGCCCGCGGCGCAGCAGCGTCCGGGCTGGCGCGAGACGCGGCGCCCCTCCGCGGCCACGCCGCGGTCGAGCAGGCGCTCCACCAGCGCGGTCCGCTCCGCGAGCGGGTAGCGGCGCCAGATCTCGCGCCGCATCGCCTCCGGGCTGCCGCCGCCATGCAGCGAGATCACCGAATACCAGCCGCCCTGGTGCGAGGCGGTGAGGTCCTCCACCAGCCGCGCCACCTCCCTCCGGTGCGCGGCCGGGATGTCGGGCCGTCCCGCGAGCACCGCGGCGAGGGAGGCGGCGGTCTCCGGGTTGTGGTCCTCCTCCGGCCCCGGCAGCGCCACGATCAGCCCGCCCGAGACGTGGTGCGCGAGGCGGTGCATGTCGTAGATCTGCGTGGCGAGCAGGAGCTTGCCGATGTTGGCGAACACCGCCTCGGGCATCACCGACCCTGCCGGGTCGCGCGTGCCGTAGACCGAGGCGGCGACGCCGCAGGCGAAGAAGCCCTCCACGATCCTGATGAGGTCCACCATGGCCTCGCGCACATGCGCGTGGCGGTCGGGATCGAGGCCGTTCGCCTCGATCATCAGCGCGCCGGCGCCGATCAGCAGGTCGCCGAAGCCGGCGCGGGCGCCGATGCAGGAATGGCGGTGGTGGGTGGCGTAGGCGGTGGTGAGGAAGCCGCCCTCCTCGTGCTCGCCGGCGAGGAACACGCGCTCCCAGGGCACGAGCACGTCCTCGAACGTCACCACGCCGGTGGACTGGCCGTATGTCGCGCTGAACCTCGCCGCCGCCTCGCCGGGGCGGCCGGCGGGACGGGCGATGATGGTGAGGCCGGGCGCGTCCGCCGGCACGGCGCAGCACACCGCGTAGTCGGCCTCCTCCGCCGTCATGGTGCGGCAGGGCATGACCAGGAATTCGTGCATGTAGGGCGCGCCGGTGACGATCGCCTTGGCGCCGCGGAGGACGATCCCCTCCGCGCGGCGCTCGGTGATGCGCACATAGGCGTCCGGATCGGCCTGCCGGCCCAGCCGCCGCGAGCGGTCGCCCTTCGCGTCCGTCATCGCGATGCCGAGCGCCAGGTCCCGCGCCTGCACCTCGTGCAGGTAGTGAAGGAAGCGGGCGTGGTATTCCGTGCCGTGCGCGTCGTCGGTGCGCCTCGTCGCCTGGAACAGGGCGTTCAGCGCGTCGTGGGCGAGGTAGCGCTGTGCGCAGCCGGCCTCCCGGCAGAGCAGGCGCACTGCCTCCAGCTTCGCCAGCAGGTCGTCGGTGCTGGTGTTGACGTGCAGCATGCGGTTGACGGTCCGGCCCGAGCTGGCCTGCCGCGCCGTCATCAGCGCCGCGTATTCCCCGCGCCGCGCAAAATCGTAGCTGACGCCCACCGCGGCGATGCCGGGCGCGAGCAGCGGCTCGTCCGCCACGCTCTCCACGCGCCGGCCGTTGACGAAGACGCGCGGCGCCAGGGCGCGCAGGGAGTCGCGGTACTCGGCGGCGGACATCAGGGCCATGGGCGCCTCCGTCGCTCGGGGCTGGTGGCGGAGGGACTGTAGCGGTGCTAGGGTCGGGGTCAACCGAAAGGTCCGGACATGCGGCGCGCAGGGCCGCGCGTCCCGGAAGCGATGAGGGGTGGAGGGGAGATGCCGCCGGAGCGCCGGAGCAGGGCCGCGACGGCCCGGCCGCCGGGGCCGCGCGCCGGCAGGGCGCCGCCGCGCCCCGCCGCCGCCGCTGCCTCGGCGCCGCTCTACCAGCGGATCGCGGACGAGCTGATCTCGGCCATCCGCACCGGGGGGCACCCGGTCGGGACCATGCTGCCGACCGAGACCGAGCTCCGCGCGCGCTACGGCGTCTCCCGCCACACGGTGCGGGAGGCGCTGCGGGTGCTGGAGAGCATGGGCCTGGTCAGCCGCCGCCAGGGCGCCGGCACGGCGGTGACGGCGCAGGCGGCGCGCGAGCGCTTCGTGCAGGAGATCAGCTCGGCCGAGGAGCTGCTGCAGTACCCGGAGGAGACGCGCCTCCTGATCCTGCGCGCCTGGCCGCAGCGGGTGGAGCCGGCGCTGGCCGGGCGGCTCGGCTGCCCGCCCGGCACCACCTGGCTGCGCGCCGAGGGGATCCGGCGCGTGCGCGTTACCGCCGCGCCGATCTGCCTGACCACGCTGCACATCCCGATGCGCTACGCGGCGGTGATGGACCTCATCGGCGCGGAGCCGGGCCCGGTGTACCGGCTGATCGAGCGGCATTTCGGCCTGTGCGTCAGCCGCGTCGAGCTCGACCTCGCCGCCCATGCCGTGCCGGCGGAGCGGGCCGCGCTGCTCGAGGTGGCGCCCGGCTCGCCGGCGCTGCTGATCCGGCGCCGCTACCTCGACCAGCACGGCCGCGTCTTCGAGCTGAGCGAGAGCTGCCACCCGGCGCCGCGCTTCACCTACCGGCTGACGCTGCGCCGCGCCGGGGAGGGGGAGAGGGGCTAGCCGCCGGCGCGGGCGATGCTCTCGGCCAGCGCGAGCAGGCGCCGCGCGCGCTGCGCGATCGGGTAGTCCACGAACCGCCCCTCCACCTGGATCGAGGCGATGCCCCTCGCCTCCGCCTCCTCGAAGGCGGCGACGATGCGCCGCGCGCGCTCGATCTCCGCCGCCGGCGGCGTGTAGGCAGCGTTGGCCTCCGCCACCTGGTCGGGGTGGATGCACAGCCGCCCCTGGAAGCCGAGCGCGGCGCCGCGGCGGCAGGAGCGGGCGAAGGCCTCGGCCTCGCGCAGCGCGATGAACACCGTGTCCACCGGCGGCTCCAGCCCCGCGGCGCGAGAGGCGGTGACGAGGGCGGTGCGCGCGGGCGCGAGCTCCTGCTCCTCCGTCGTCCAGGCCATGCCGAGATCGGTCGTGTAGTCGCCGGCGCCGAAGGCGAGGCGGCGCACGCGGCCGGAGGGCAGGGCCGCCGCGGCGGCGGCCAGCGCGCCGAGCGCCGTGAAGGCGCGCGCCGTCTCGACGATTGGCATCACCTCCACCGCGCCGGGGGATAGGCCGCGCTCGCGCTCCAGCGCGCCGAGCATCCAGTCTACCGCGACGAGCTGCCCCGCCTGCTCGAGCTTCGGCAGCACGATGCCGTCGAGGTGCGGCCCGACGACCGCCTGGATGTCGCCGAAGCAGAACTCGGTGTCGAAGGCGTTCACCCGCACGAGGGCGCGGCAGGGGCGCGGCCGTTGCAGCGCCGCGGCCACTGCAGCGCGGGCGGCGGCCTTGGCCGGGATCGCCACCGCATCCTCGAGGTCGAGGATCGCGGCGTCCGCGCCCGCCTGCATCACCTTCTCCGCCCGGCGGGGATGGTCGCCGGGGGCGAAGAGGAAGCTGCGGTTCGGTGCGTGGCGTGGCATGGTGCGGCTCCTCCGTGGCGGCGCTTCCGCATAGGGGGACGGGGGCGGCGGCGCCAGGACTTTGTCCGGACCTTTACAGCCGCCACCGCCCGTGCCTGTAATGCCGGGGGCGCCGGGCCCGCGGGGCGGCGCGCGCACCGATCCCGGGGGAGGGACGCATGGATCGCCAGATGGCCCTCGTGGCCTTCCTGCAGGCGCAGAACTGCTCGAACTATCCGGCCTCCTGGCGCCACCCGGCGACCATGCAGGACTACCTCTCGCCCGAATACTACCAGCGCATCGCCCGCGTGCTGGAGGCGGGGCGCTTCCATCTCGCCTTCTTCGACGACCGCCTCGCCCTGCCCGACCTCTACGGCGCCAGCCACGAGGAGGCGGTGCGCCACGGCATCCGCGTGGTGAAGATGGATCTCGTCCCCATCCTGACCGCGATGGGCCTGGCGACGCGGTGCCTCGGCCTCGGCGCCACCTACTCCACCACCTACTACGAGCCCTTCCACGTCGCCCGCGTCTTCGCGACCCTCGACCACATGCTGGGCGGGCGCGTGGCCTGGAACGTCGTCACCTCGCTGAACGACAGCGAGGCGCGCAACATGAGCCTGGCCCAGCACCTGCCGCACGACGAGCGCTACGACCGCGCCGACGAGTTCATGGAGGTGGTGCTCGGGCACTGGGATTCCTGGGAGGACGGCGCGATCCTGCACGATCGCGAGAGCGGCACCTTCGCCGACCCGGCGAAGGTGCACCGTCTCGATCATCAGGGGCGCTACTTCCGCTCCCGCGGGCCCTTCACGGTGCCGCGCACGCCGCAGGGCAGGCCGGTGCTGATCCAGGCCGGGCAGAGCGGGCGCGGGCAGCGCTTCGCGGCGCGCTGGGGGGAGCTGGTCTTCGTGATCTATCCCAGCCTGGAGATCGGCCGCGGGGTCTATCGCGCCTTCAAGGAGCAGGTGGCCGCTGCCGGCCGCGACCCGGCGCGGGTGCGGGTCTGCCCCGCCGTCTACGCCGTGGTGGCGGAGAGCCGCGGCATGGCGGAGGAGAAGCTCGCCCTGATCGAGGGGCTGGCGAAGCCCATCGACGGCCTCGCCCTGCTGTCGGAGGTGCTGAACTACGACTTCTCCCGCAAGGGCATGGACGAGCCCTTCTCCGACGAGGAGCTGGCGGCCATCCAGGGCCTGCGGGCGATCCGCGACCGCGTGGTGCGGCTTTCCGGCAAGCGCAACCCCACGGTGCGTGACTTCATGCGGTATAGCGCCCGCGGCACGGTGCGGGAATTCCCGCTGTTCCTCGGCACGCCGAGGGACGTGGCCGACCAGATGGAGGAATGGTTCGCCGGCGAGGCCTGCGACGGCTTCGTCCTCGCCGCCACGCACATCCCCGGCGCCTACGAGGATTTTGTGCGCCTTGCCGTGCCGGAGCTGCAGCGGCGCGGCCTGTTCCGCCGCGACTACGCCGGGCCGACGCTGCGCGAGAATCTCGGCCTGCCGCGCGCGGAGATCGGCGACTGGCGCCTGCCCTGCGGCTAAGCCGCGTGGACAAACCTGATCCACA
>NZ_SJDM01000065.1 GCF_004761865.1 Crenalkalicoccus roseus
CCAAAACCGATGCAAGTGTCAAGGAACGTGCCGATCAGGGCCAAGCCCTGCCACCCCGCCTCATGCATGGGCAGCAAAGACCTCGCCTGATGGCTGAGCCGCTTCGACCGAAGGGGCGAAGATTTTGGGAATATCCCAATCCCCGTCAACCCCGCCGCGCCGCGGCGGAGGCGCATTTACGCCGCCCGCCCCCGCCGGTCAACCCCCTCTTCCGCGCCGCGGCGAGCGCCTGCCTCACAGCCGCGACGCCGCTTCGAGCCCGGGATCCAGCCGCACGCTCGCCACGATGTGGCGCGCCAGCGCCTCGGCCAGCGGGGTCGGCGGGCCGGAGAGCAGCTCGATGGTGAACTCCGGCAGCGGCGGCAGCCCCTCGGCCGGGCCCAGCGTGCGCAGCCCCTCGGGCAGCGGCCCCGGCATGCACACCGTCACGGCAAGCCCGGCCAGCGCCGGCGCCAGGGTCCCCGCCTGGGAGGTGCTGGTATAGGCAAGCCGCCACGGGATCTCCGCCTCGTCCAGCGCCGCCGTCGCCGCCCGCCGCCAGACGCAGCGCGGCTGGGCCAGCGCCAGCGGCAGCGGCCGGCGCGCGTGGGTCGCGTGCTGCGCCGCCCCCACCCAGACCAGCGCGCCGCGCCACAGCGTGCGCCCGGCGAAGCCCGGCGGCTCGTTGCCGCCCGAGAGCAGCGTCAGATCAAGCTCGCCCTGCACCAGCCGCTCCGCCAGCTCGTTCGAGGGCGCACAGGTGACCTCCACCTCCGCCGCCGGATGGCTTTCGGAAAAGCGCGCGAGGATCGTCGGCAGCCAGCGCAGCGCGTAGTCGTCCGGCGTACCGAGGCGCACCTGCCCCGCCATGGCAGGGCTGCGAAAGGTGGCGAAGATCTCGTCGTGCATCGCAAGCAGCCGCCGCGCCCGCTCGAGCAGCCAGGCGCCGTGCGGCGTCGGCTCCACCCCGCGCGGCCCGCGCAGCAGCAGCGGCTGGCCGAGCATCTCCTCCAGCCGGCGGATCTGCATGGACACGGCGGATTGGGTGCGGCCCACCGCCTGGGCGGCGCGGGTGAAGCTGCCACCCTCGGCGATCAGCACGAAGCTGCGCAGCAGGTCGGGATCGAGCCCAGGGGGCAGGGCGAGCATGGGGCGGCTCCTCGCCCCGAATATCAAGGCGGCTGATGGAGGCCGTCAACGCAATTCGTTTTTCTTATTCCGCTCCGCGCTCCATCCACGTCGTGGAAGGAGAATGCCCCATGTGGATCCGCGATACCCTGCCCTTCGCCGCCCTCGGAACGCGCCGCGCTCCCGCCCTTCGCCTCTCCCTTGGCCGGATGCTGCGCGCCATCCGCACCCGCCGCGAGCTGGCGGAGCTGGACGAGCGGATGCTGAAGGACATCGGGCTCAGCCGCGCCGAGGCGCTGGCCGAGGCCAGGCGAGCCCCCTGGGACCTCGACCCGCTGCCGCGGCGCCTCTGACCCAAAGGGTGCGCCCCGCGCCTATTCCAGCGCCGCCTCGAGCGTGATCTCGGCCTTCAGCACGCGCGAGACGGGGCAGGTCG
Source organism: Crenalkalicoccus roseus (assembly GCF_004761865.1). Classification (GTDB taxonomy): domain Bacteria; phylum Pseudomonadota; class Alphaproteobacteria; order Acetobacterales; family Acetobacteraceae; genus Crenalkalicoccus; species Crenalkalicoccus roseus. The sequence continues at coordinate 1,544 of NZ_SJDM01000065.1, forward strand.
CCTTGGCCTCCTCGGCGAGGCGGCGGAATTCTTCCGCGCTCACCCCCGGCACCTTGCCGCGCAGGGTGAGCGCAATGGCCTTGATGGTCCAGCCGCCCCCCTCCTGCTCCATGGAGAGCCGCGCCTCGGTGGAGAGCGTCTCCGGCGCGTGGCCGGCGCCGCTCAGCTTGAAGGCGAGCGCCATGGTGAAGCAGCCGGCATGGGCGGCGGCGATCAGCTCCTCGGGGTTGGTGCCCTGCGCGTCGCCGAAGCGGGCGGTGGCGGAATAGGGCGTGTCGCGCAGCGTCCCGCTCTGCGTCGCCAGCGTGCCCTTGCCCTCCTTGCCGGTGCCCTGCCAGCGGGCGCTGCCGGTGCGGCGGATGCTTGCCATGGAACGTCCCTCCTCATCCGGTTGGGGAGCGTCCCAGCCTAGGCAGGCGCCGGCCGCGGGCGAACCCGGAAACGCGGCGCCGCCGGTGCCGGTCGCGTGAGCGACGCTACTCCGCCGCCGGCAGCTGCGTCGCCTGGCGGCGCAGCTCCGCCAGCTCGGCGCGCAGCGTCGCCACTTCGGCGCGCAGCACCGCGATCTCCTCTCCCACCGGGTCGCAGGGCGTCTCGCCGAGGCCGTAGCCGGGCGAGCGGCCGGGCGCCGGCCGGGCGGGCATGACGCGGTGCTCCTGCGGCGGCCGGGCGGGGATGCCGACCACCGTCTCGCCCGGCGGCACGGGGCGGGAGACGACGGCGTTGGCGCCGATGCGCGCCCCGTCGCCCACCGTGATCGGCCCCAGCACCTGCGCCCCGGCGCCGATCGCCACGCCATGGCCGATGGTCGGGTGCCGCTTGCCGGGCGTGCCGGTGCCCTCCAGCGTCAGCCCGCCAAGCGTGACGCCGTGGTAGATCAGCACGTCGTCGCCGACCTCCGCCGTCTCGCCGATCACCACCCCCATGCCGTGGTCGATGAACAGCCGCCGCCCGATCCGCGCGCCGGGATGGATCTCGATGCCGGTGATGAAGCGGCTGGTGTGGGAGACGATGCGCGCCAGGGTGCGCAGCCGGGCCCGGTAGAGCGCGTGGGCGAGGCGGTGCATCAGCACCGCGTGCAGCCCGGCATAGCAGGTGATCGCCTCGACCCAGGTCGGGCGCGCCGGGTCCCGCTGGCGGATGGCGCGGGCGAGCTCGATGATCTCCATGGAAGTCTCCATGCCGCCCCCGGGGGAGGGCGCGCTTCCCTGTCAGGCCAGCCAGGAGGGCACGGGCAGGTTCCTCTCCCGCAGGAAGTCCGGGTTGAACAGCTTGCTCTGGTAGCGCGCGCCGCCATCGCAGAGGATGGTCACGACCCGGTGCCCCGGCCCCAGGGCGCGGGCGAGGCGGATCGCCGCCGCGACATTGATGCCGGCCGAGCCGCCGACCGAGATCCCCTCCCGGATCTGCAGGTCGAACACCTGCTCCAGCGCCTCCTCGTCGGGGATCTGCACCGCGTCGTCGATCAGCCCGCGCGCCCCCTCGAGGTTGCCGGGCACCCGCGCCGCCTGGCCGATGCCCTCGGTGATGGAGTTGCCCTCGGCCTTCAGCTCGCCGGTCTTGACCCAGGAGTAGAGCGCGCTGCCCATCGGGTCGGCGAGCACGATCCGCACCTCCGGCCGCTTCGCCTTCAGCACCCGCGCCACGCCGGCGAGCGTGCCGCCGGTGCCGCAGGAGCAGGTGAAGGCGTCGATGCGCCCGCCTGTCTGGGTCCAGATCTCGGGACCGGTCGTCGCCTCGTGCGCCGCGGCGTTGGCCAGGTTGTCGAACTGGTTGGCCCAGATCACGCGCTGCCCCTCCGCCGCCAGCGCCTCGGCGAGGCGGCGGGAGACGTGCACGTAATTGCCCGGGTCGCGGTAGGGCTTGGCCTGGGTGAGGCGGAGGTCGGCGCCGATCATGCGCAGGAAGTCGAGCTTCTCCCGGCTCTGCGTCTCCGGCACGCAGATCACCGCCCGGTAGCCGCGGGCGTTGGCGACCAGGGTGAGACCGATGCCGGTGTTGCCCGCCGTGCCCTCGACGATGGTGCCGGGCTCGCCGGGGACGAGCAGGCCGCGCCGCTCGGCGTCGAGCACGATGCCGAGCGCGGCACGGTCCTTCACGCTGCCGCCGGGCTGCATGAACTCCGCCTTGCCCAGGATCTCGCAGCCGGTGGCCTCGCTCGCCCGGCGCAGGCGGATCAGCGGCGTGTTGCCGACGGCGCCGATGAAGCCGTCCACGATGCCTGCGGCCGGGTTCGAGGATGGCGGCATGAGGGTTCCTCCACTTCGGACAGAGACTGTTGGCGGCGCCGGCGGGGATTCAAGCATGCCGGCGCGCGGGGCCGCCTGCGCGGAAGCGGCGGGGCCGTCATGCGTGCGGGCGTGCCCGGTCCCGCCTCCGCTTCTGCACCCTGGGGCCGGCGCGCGCCAGGGGAGGGAAGGGGCTGGGGCCGCGAGGTGGTGCCGGGCGGGGGATTTGAACCCCCGACCTGCCGATTACGAATCGGCTGCTCTACCGCTGAGCTAGCCCGGCCTGTTCCCGGCGCCCCGGCGGGGCGGCCCGGATCCGTGCGGAGGAAGGCGCGCGCCCGCGGGCGCGCCGGCCGCCCGGCCCGCTTGATAGCGCCCGCGCCGGTGGCCGGCAACGTCCGGCATGGATGGCGGCGGCGGCGATGCCAGGCACGCCGCGCGGCCGCCGGAATCAGGCGCCCGCCGCCGTCGGCACCCGCGCCGCCGGGGCGGTGCCGGTCCAGGCGATCTGGCCCACCGTATCGCAGGCGGGGCAGACCGGCTTCCACTCGTTGTGCTCGGCGCCGCAATGCCCGCAGCGCCAGCGCGGCTCCGCGGGCGCCTGCGCCGCCTCGCGCAGCCAGCGCGCCTGGGCGGCGCGGGCCTCGGGCGTCTCGCCGTGCTCGGCCTCCTCCAGCTCGGCGAGCATGAGGAAGGCGCGACGATCCGCCATGCCCTCCTGGCGCAGCGCCTCCAGCTCGTTGCGCGCGCGCCCGGTCAGCCCCGCATCCAGCGCGGTGCGCGCGAGCAGCAGCCGGCTCTCGGGGTGGGCGGGGTTGCGGCGCACCAGCGCCTCGGCCGCCTTCACCCGCAGCAGCGGATCCGGCTCGCTCGCCAGGTAGGGCTCGGCCAGGGCGGGGTGCGGCGCCTTGGCCCAGGCCTCCTCCAGCACGGCGCGGGCGCGGCGGGCGTTGCCGCCCTGCTCCAGCCGCCGCGCATGGGCGAGCGCCGCCGGGGCGAAGCCGGGATCGGCCTGGAAGGCCTGCCGCTCCAGCTCGGCCGCCCGGTCCGGATCCGGCTCCTGCCCGGCGGCGGCGAGGGCGAGGGCGGCGCGCGGCGCCTCGGGCGGGGAGAGCGCCAGCGCCTCCCGCCAGTCGCGGGTGCGCAGCGCGAGCTGGGCTCGCTCCTCGCGCAGCCAGGCGGCGCCGGGCTGCGCCGCCTCCGCCTCGCGCGCCAGCGCCAGCGCCGCGTCCCAGTCGCCGCGCGCCATCGCCTGGCGCAGCAGGCCACGAAGGCCGAGGAAGCGCGCATCCTCGCGCTGCGCCAGGGCGCGGAACACCTCCTCCGCCGCCTCCTCGCGCCCGGAGAGGCGCTCCGCCTCCGCCGCCAGCAGCAGGGTCTGCGGCGTGTCGCCGAGCAGGCCGCGCGCCTTGCGCACCTCGAGCCGCGCCGCGTCGCCCGTGCCGGCGGCCAGCGCCACCAGGGCCCGCGTCACCGCCGCCTCGCCCTGCTCGCGGCGGCGCGCGGCGCGGCGGGCGCGCATCCGCTCCGGCCAGCGGCGCAGCGCCCCGACCAGCGAGGAGAGGCCGAGCAGCAGCGCCGCCGCCGCGAGCAGGATCAGCACCGCGATCGGGAAGGCGAGGCCGATGAAGGTCTCGCCGACGCGGATCTCCACCGTGCCGCCGAGGTCGGCCAGCCAGAAGGCGGCGGCGACGCCGGCCGCCAGCAGGATCAGGATCAGGAGGGCGCTGCGCATCGGCTCAGCCCGCCGCCATCTCGCGCAGCGCGGCGCGGGCCTGGACCAGCGCCTGCGCCTGCTCGATCCAGCCCTGCATCGCCTGGCGGGCGCCGCGCGGCAGCCGCTCCAGGTGCTGCAGCGCCTGCTCGAGATCGCCGGCCTCGAGGGCGCGGCGGGCACGCTCCAGCGGCTGCTCCACCGCGTCGCCCCAGATCACCTCCTCGCCGCGGCGGACGGTGACGAGGCCGCCGAGCCGCGCCCGCGCCGCGTCCATGACGCCGGCGCGCTCGCCCTCCCGCGCCTCGCCGGGGTCGGAGGCGGCGCGGGCGGCGCGGGCCGCCTCCTCGAAGGAGAGGCGGAGCGCCGCCTCGGTCGGCGGCGGCGTGGCGGCGAAGCGGGCGAGGGCCGGCGGCGGGTCCTGGAAGGGCTGCAGCACCGGCCCGAGCGGCTGGCCGCCGGCCAGCGCCGCGCGCACCGCGTTGAGCGCGGCGACGCGCCCGGCCTGCTGCGTCGCGGCGGCGAGGCGCTGCTGCGCCTGCTCGACCGCGGCCAGGCGCTGCTCGAGCTGCCGCTCCAGCGCGCCGAGGCGCTGGTCGGTCTCCTGCGCGGCGGCGGCGAGGCGCTGGCCGAATTGCTGGCCGAGCTGGCCGAGGCGCTGCTCCACCGCGTTCTCCACCATCGCCAGGCGCTGCTGCGCCGCCTGCTGCGCGGCGGCCTCGCGCTGCTCCGCGGCGCGGAGGATCTCCTGCTGGCGCGCCGCCAGCGCCTCCAGCCGCTCGCCGAGGCGGGCGGCCAGCGCCTCCAGCGCGTCGCGGCCGGCGACGGCGGCGGGGTCGAAGGCGGGGCGGCCCTCCAGCGCCTGCAGGCGCCGGTCGGTGGCCGCCGCGCGCTCCTCCGCCTGGGCGGCGAGCCGCTCGGTCGCCTGCACCGCCGCCCGCTCCGCCGCGCCGACCCGCTCGGCAAGCTGGGCGAGCTGCTGTTCGAGCGGGCGCGGATCGGGCGGCGCCGGCCGCTGCTCCAGGGCGCGCAGCCGGCCGTCAAGCTCGGCGAGCTGCGCCAGGCGCTGCTCCAGCCCTGACAGCCTCTCGACCCGCGGGGCGAGGGCGGCGGCCTGCTCGCGCAGCGTGTCGAGCCGCTGCTCGATGCGGTCGAGCCGCGCCTCCTCCGCCGCCGCGCGCTGGTCGGCGCGCGGCGTGGCCCAGAGCCACCAGATGGCGAGCAGCAGCACCACGCCGCCGACGCCGATCATGATCGCCGCCGGGTCGAGCCGCATCGGGCGCGAGGGCGGGGCGGGGGACGAGGCGGCGGGCCGCGCCGGGGCGCCGGAGGAAGGCGTGGCCTGGTTCTCGGGGGAGTCGCTCATGATGCCATCTATCTCGTGCCGTGCAGCAGTTGCAGCAACGAATCCTGGTCGGGCCGGTTGGCGACGCGGATCCGGCGCCATGCCTGCGGCGCCGCCGCCGTCCTCGCCGCCGCGGCCACCCGGGGGCTGATCGCCAGGGCGTCCATGTCGCCGATCGCGCCCGCGAGGCCCGCGGCGCGGAGGGCGGAGATGGCACACTCGGCCGAGCGGGGCGAGAAGAACAGCGCGGCAACGACCTCGCCCTTCGCCAGCGCCGCCCGCGCCTCCGCCGGCAGCCCGCCCGCCGGCGCGGCGGCATAGACGACGCGGCGCAGCACGCGGAAGCCCCGCCGCCGCAGCGCCGCGGCAAGATCGAGCGAATACCCCTCCCCCACCGCGAGCAGCAGCGGCCCCGCCCGCGGGTCGAGCCGCCCGGCGACGAGATCGGTCAGGGAGGCGGCATCGCCCCCGGCCGCGATCACCTTTGCGTAGCCCCGCGCCCGCGCCTCCTCCGCCGTCGCGGCGCCGACGGCGAAGACGGGCGGCGCCCCCCCGTCGGGGGGCGGCAGGGCGCGGGCGGCGGCGCGGCTGGTCAGCAGCAGCGCCTGGGCCGGCGGCAGGCGGGCCGGGCGGGGCGCCAGCACCAGGGCGGGCGCCAGCACCGGCCGCCAGCCCAGCGCCGCCACGCGCCGCGCCGTCTCGGCCGCGGCGGGCTCGGGCCGGGTGACGAGCACGGCACCGCGCCCTTCCCCCTCAGGCCGGGTCATGGCGGGGACCTCCTCGCCGCAGGTCAGGCGAAGAGGTCGGCGGGGCTGTCGGCGCGCAGGCTGCGCCCGAGCTCCATACCGAGCCGCGCCGCCTCCGCCACCGGCGCTGCCGCCGAGCGCTTCAGCAGGAAGGAGCCGTCCGGCCGCGCCACCAGGCCGGTGAGGCGCAGCTCCCCGTTCGGCAGCAGCCGGGCATGGCCGCCGATCGGCGTGCGGCAGGAGCCGTCGAGCGCGGCGAGCAGCGCCCGCTCCGCCGTGGAAACGGCGGCGGCCTCGCGGTCCTCGATGGCGGCGAGCAGCTCGCGCAGCTCCACGTCGTCCTCGCGCACGGTGATGCCGACGATGCCCTGGCCGGCGGCCGGCACCATCGCCTCGGGGTCGAGCACCACCGCCGCCTCCGCCTCCAGCCCGAGGCGGCGGAGGCCGGCCAGCGCCAGCAGGCTGGCCTGCACCTCGCCCGCCTTTACCCGGGCGAGCCTGGTCTGCACGTTGCCGCGCAGCAGCGTCACCCTGAGGTCCGGCCGCGCCGCGAGAAGCTGCGCCTGCCGCCGCAGCGAGGAGGTGCCGACCAGGCCGCCCGCGGGCAGCGCCGCCCAGGGGTCGGCCGGGTCGGGCGCGGGCGCCGCGCCGGGGGCGAGGATCAGCGCGTCCCGCGCATCCTCCCGCTTCAGGGTGCAGGCGAGGACGATGCCGGGGGGAAGCTGGGTCTCCAGGTCCTTCAGGCTGTGCACGGCGAAGTCAACCCGGCGGTCCAGCAGCGCCTCGTGAATTTCCTTGGCGAAGAGGCCCTTTCCGCCGATATCCGCAAGCCGCCGGTCCTGGATGCGGTCGCCCGAGGTGGCGATGGCGTGCTCCTCGAAGGCCTCGGCGTCGCGCAGCACCGGGCAGAAGCGCGAGACGATCGAGAGGAAGTGCCGCGTCTGCCACAGCGCCAGCGGCGAGGCCCTGGTGCCGACGCGCAGCGGCAGCGGACGGCCGTGCCGCGGCACGGGGCGGCGGCCGGCGGGCGGTTCGCTCTGGCGCTCTGGCGGGATGGTCGGCATGGCGTGACGCGGGGTCCTTGCGGGAACGATGGAAAGCGAAGGCAAAGGGGCGACGCCGCCGCGCGGGCTGGCCGCGGATGCCCTCGTGCTCGGCCTGGAGTCGAGCTGCGACGAGACCGCGGCGGCCGTGCTGCGCGGGGACGGCGCGATCCTGGCCGAGGCGGTGCTGAGCCAGGAGCGGGAGCACGCCCCCTACGGCGGCGTGGTGCCGGAGATCGCGGCCCGCGCCCATCTGGACCATCTCCCCCGCCTCACGCAACAGGTGATGCGGCGGGCGGGGGCCGGCTTCGCCGATCTTGCCGGCGTCGCCGCCACCTCGGGGCCGGGGCTGATCGGCGGGCTGATCGTCGGCGCCTCCTTCGGCAAGGGCATCGCCATCGCCCGCGGCCTGCCCTTCGTGGCGGTGAACCACCTGGAGGCCCACGCCCTCACCGCCCGCCTGCCCGGCCTGCTGCCGGAGGGGCCGCCCGCCTTCCCGTACCTGCTGCTGCTGGTCTCCGGCGGGCACTGCCAGTGCGTGGCGGTGGAGGGGGTGGGGCGCTACCACCGCCTCGGCACCACCCTCGACGACGCGGTGGGCGAGGCCTTCGACAAGGCGGCGAAGCTGCTCGGCCTGCCCTGGCCGGGCGGGCCGGCGCTGGAGGCGCTGGCGCGGCGCGGCGACCCGGCGCGCATCCCCCTGCCCCGCCCGCTGCTCGGCCGGCCCGGCTGCGACTTCTCCTTCAGCGGGCTGAAGACCGCGGTGGCGCACGCCGCGGCGCGGCTGGCGGAGGATGGGGAGCAGGGGCGCGCCGACATCGCCGCCGCCTTCCAGGCCGCGGTGGCGGCGGTGCTGGCCGACCGCGCCGCGCACGCCCTGGCGGCGATGCCGGGAGCGGGGGCGCTGGTGGTGGCGGGCGGCGTGGCCGCCAACGCGGCGGTGCGCGCGGCGCTGGCCGGGGCGGCGGCGCGGCACGGCGTGGCGCTGCTGGTGCCGCCGGCGCGGCTCTGCACCGACAATGCGGTGATGGTCGCCTGGGCGGGGATCGAGCGCCTGCGCCTCGGCCTCGCCGACCCGCTCGGCCACGCGCCCCGCCCCCGCTGGCCCCTGGAGGCGCTGGCGGCCTGAGGGCGTCGCCCGCGGTGGGCGGGGTCACGCTTCCCGGCCGCTCCCGCCCGCGCGCGGTCCCGCCCTACGCGCCGGCCCGGAGGGGGTGGAGCAGGGAGGTCTCGGTGGGGTAGGGCGCGGCCGGGGTCAGGCCGTAGAAGCGCTCGACGCGGCAGCCCGCCCTGGCCAGCGCCTCCCGGTAGCGGGCGCGCTCCGTGTTGTCGAAGACGATGGCGCCCTCGGGCTTCAGGTGGCGCACCGCCTCGCGCAGGCAGGCGGTACGGGCGCGGCCGTCTATGACGATCAGGTCGAAGGGCCCGCCGGCCTGGCGGATCGCCTCGACATAGGGGCGGTAGTCGAGCCCCCCATGGCCCAAACGGCCGGAGCGGCAGGCCCCCTCCGCCGAGGCCAGCGGGCGGGGCGGGGCCAGCACGCCGCGCACATGCGGAAAACCCGCCGTCAGCCGGCGGATCGCCGGCCACCAGCGCGCATCGTGCTCCACATAGGCCACGCGCCGGCAGCGGCGGGCGAGCCAGGCGGTGCTGGCGCCCGGCCCATACTCGAAGGCGGTGGCGGCGCCGCGCCGCTCGCGCAGGAACTCCTCCACCCGCTCGGCGGCGGCGAAGGACCACCAGGGCAGGTCGAGGCGGGCGAGGCGGAGCGGGTCGCGGAGGGCGGCCAGGCTGCGGAGGTAGAGGGCGAGGCGCCCGGGCCGCCGCTCCGCCCCCTCGAGGGCGGCGAGGGCCGGGCTCGTCATCGGCCCGCCCCCTCCCTGCGAGGGGGATGGGGCGGGGTCGCGGTCGTCCTGCCGGGGGTCACGCGCTGGGGCCTCCGTGGTGAGGATTGCTGCGGGGGTGGATGCGCAAGGGACGCGAGAGGGCGGGCCGGGTGCCCGCCGCCCCGAACACGAATGCGCGCGCTCCCCCTCCCCTCTCCCGCGCCGCCCCCTTGGGTCAGCGCCCCGCCGAGGCCACGGCCTGGCCCGCCGGCCGGGCCGGGGCGGGGCAGGCGGCGGCGCGGTGGATCTGGGTGATGCGGTGCTCCTCCGAGAGCCGGGCGAGGTCGGCGCCGCTGCCGAGCGCCATCACCTGCCGCCACAGCGGCGCGACATTGGCGCAGAACTGCGCGCCCTGGCGGATGCCGTCCTGGGAATGCGCGTTGGCGAGGCCGGTGACGTGCTCGTCCATCCCCCGCACGCCGCTGCCGGCGCGCCGGAAATGCGCCGAAACCGCGCGATGGGCGCCGATCAGCTCGGGGCGGAACCGCCCCACGAAGGCGTTGTAGGCATCCTCCTGGCGGCATTGCAGCGCCGCCACCATCAGCATGCTCTGCAGCGCCTGCACCTGGAAGGCGGCGCGCTCCGCCGGCTGCAGGCAGGGGCCGGCGGCGGTGGCGGGCGTGGCGAGGGCGAGAAGGCAGAGGCCGGCCGCGAGGCCGCGCGCGAGGATCATGGCACCGTTTCCCCCAAGGAGCGGGCGGCCGGCGCACCCCCCCGGCGCACCGTGCCGCCCGGCCAGGGAAAGGCTACACCATCGCCCGTCGGCGCAGCCGGCGCGGCGGCCGCGGCGTTGGTTTTCGCCGGCCTGTTGCGCCGGCGCAGCGCAGGGGAGCCCCGCAATGACCTCGCACCCACCCCTTCTCCGGCGGCGCGGCGCCATGGCGGCCCTGCTCGGCGCCACCCTGGCCGCCTGCGCGGCCGAGCCGGGCGCGCCCTACCTGGCCGGCTTCGGCGACCCGGTGCGCGGCGCCGCCCTCTGGGCGCCGCGGGACCTTGCCGACACCAGCCGCTGGGCCGGCCAGCCGGCGCGCGCGGCCGAGGTGGCGGCGCAGCTCGAATTGCTGACGGACGGCATGCTGACCAGCCCGCGCTACGCGCCGGAGGTGGACCCCGGCGTGGCGCACCTGCTCTCGGAGGCGCGGGCGGAGATGCGCGCCTATCTCGGCATCGCCCCCGAGGCGCCGGCCGAGCCGGTGATCGCGGCGCTGAACCGGGCGGCGCGGGCGCTGCACGCCGGCAGCCGGGCACGGACGGAGGCGGCGCTCTCCGCCCCCTTCTTCACCGCCGGCCCGCTCGTCACCTTGGCGCGGCTGGAGGCCATGCCCCGCCTGCCGCGGACCGCTGCCGCCGCCGGCGCCGCGGCGGCCGAGATCGCGCGCCTCGACCGGCCGCGGCGCTAGGGTCTGGACGCAATCGCGCCCGGTCGGTGATGGCTGAGGCGAGGCAGACGGCGGCGGGGACGTTGCG
>NZ_SJDM01000066.1 GCF_004761865.1 Crenalkalicoccus roseus
CGAGCCCTGGCTCGCCCTCGCCCATGCGCGGCGCGAGGCGGGGGACGCCCCCGGCGCCGGCGCGGCGGCGGAGCGGGCGCTGCGGCTGGCCGCCACCGCGCCGGCGCTGGCCGAGCAGGCGCGCTTCCTGCTCGCCGCCCTCGGCCGGGAGGCGCCGCCGGCGCGCGCCCCCGCCGCCTATGTGCGCGACCTGTTCGACCAGTTCGCCCCGCGCTTCGAGGCCGAGCTGACCGGCCGGCTGGAGTACCGCACCCCGGCCCTGCTCGCGGCGCTGCTGGAGGAGGCCGGGGTGGCGCCGGAAGGGCGGCTGCGCGTGCTCGACCTCGGCTGCGGCACCGGCCTGTCCGGGGCGGCGCTCGCCCCCTTCGCGCGGCACCTCGCCGGGCTCGACCTCTCGCCGCGGATGCTGGCCGAGGCGCGCAGGCGCGGCCTCTACCACGCGCTGCACGAGGCGGAGCTGGTGGAATGGCTGCCCCGCCACCCCGACGCCTTCGACCTGATCGCCGCGGCGGACGTGCTGAACTACCTCGGCGATCTTGCCCCCGCCCTCGCCGCCATGGCGCAGGCGCTGGCACCGGGCGGAATCGCCGCCTTCTCCGTCGAGGCGGGGGAGGGGGCGCCCTACGCCCTCAGCGCGGCGATGCGCTACCGCCACGACCCCGGCCATGTCGCCGCACTTGCCGGGGCCGCCGGCTTCGCCGTGCTGGCGCGGCGCGAGGCGGTGCTGCGCCGGGAGCGGGGCGCGCCGGTGGCCGGGATGCTGTTCGTGCTGCGGCGCGCCGAGCGGGTCGCGGAGGGCTGGAAACGGCCGGGAGCGTGACTCTGCTCTACGAACAATGGGCTGGAGCCGTTTCCGCGTTCATGGCCGAGTGGAAACGGCTCTAGCCCGCCTGGATGATGGTCGCACCCGCCATCAGGCGGCGCACCTTCTCGCTTTCCGTCGCGCCGGCCTCGACCGCGGCCATCGCCTTCGCCTCCGCGGCCAACACGGCCTCCAGCCGCTGCAGCACCGCCTCGGCGCGGTCGAGCGGCACCACCACCACGCCGTCGGCGTCGCCCACCACGATGTCGCCGGGGCGCACATGGATGCCGCCGCAGATGACGGGCGCGCCGACGATGCCGGGGCCGTTGGTGGCGGGCGAGGTCGGCACCACCCCCATGGCGAAGACCGGCAGGCCGGTGGCGACAATGCCGGCGCGGTCGCGCACCAGCCCCTCGGTGACGAAGGCGGCGACACCCCTGTTGCGCATCATGCCGATGACCAGGTCGCCCACCACCGCGGTGCCGGTGTAGCCGTCATTGGCCACCACCACGACCTCCCCCTCCCGCGCCTCGGCCAGCGCGCCCTGCACGCCGACCACGTCGGCGGGGTAGGCGAAGGCGGTCAGCGCCGGGCCGACGAAGGCCGCGCGCGCCGGATCCAGCGGCTTGATGCGCCAGTCCATGGCGCCGCGCCCATCCATGGCGTCCACTAGGTGCGAAGTCTGCACCCCCTCGAACCGGCGCAGCAGCGCCGCGTCGGGGCGGCGGTGGCCGCGATGGACCGTGAGCATGGGCGGGTTGTCGAGCATGGCCGTGTCCTTCCCTTCCGAGGCCGATCCTCGCGCGGCGCCGGGGGCGGGGCAACGGCTAGGCCGCGTAGATCATCTTCCGCGTCATCCCGCCATCGGCGACGAACTCGGCGCCGGTGACGAAGCCGCTCTCCGGTCCGACCAGCCAGGCGACCAGCGCCGCCACGTCCTCGGGCCGGCCGACGCGGCCGGCGGGGTGCTGGGCATGGTCCTCGGGGCGGAGCGCCTCGCCCCCGGTGTGGATCCAGCCCGGGCTGACGCAGTTCACCCGCACCTCCGGCCCGAGGCTGAGGGCGAGCGCATGGGTCAGGGCGAGGAGGCCACCCTTGGAGGCGCTGTAGCTCTCGGTATGCGGTTCCGACTGGTGGGCGCGGGTGGAGGCGATGGTGACGACGCTGCCGCGCGCCGCGCGCAGCATCCCCTCGGCGGCGCGGACCAGCAGGAAGGTCGCGGTCAGGTTGGTGGCCAGCACCGCGTTCCACTCGGCGAGGCTGAGGACGCCGATCGGCTTGCGGATCATGAGGCCGGCATTGCTCACCAGCGCGTCCAGCCGGCCTTCCCGCGCGCCGATATCCCCGATCAGCGCCGCGACGGCGGCCTCGTCGGACACGTCGGCGGCGACATGGCGCGCCGCCGGGCCGGGCTCCCCCGGCGCGCGGTCGGCCACCACCACCGCCCAGCCCTCCCGCGCGAGGCGCGCCGCCACCGCCCGCCCGATGCCCCGCGCCCCGCCGGTGACGAGCGCCACACGCCGCCCTTCCGTCATGACCGCCGCCCTTTCCGTCCCTCGCCGGGGCTGTAGCATGAGGCGGCCCGAGGGGAGGACGCCGCATGGCCGCGCCGCTGCTGTTCACGCCCATGACCCTGCGCGAGGTGACGCTGAGGAACCGCGTCGTCGTGGCGCCGATGCACCAGTACGCCGCGGTGAAGGGCTTCGCCACCGACTGGCACCTGATGAACGCGGGCCGCTACGCCGCGGGCGGTGCGGGGCTCGTGTTCATGGAGAGCACCAAGGTGGAGCGGCGCGGCTGCGGCACGCTCGGCGACCTCGGCATCTGGGACGACGCGCACATCCCGGGCCTCGCCCGTTGCGCCGCCTTCATCCGCGCCCAGGGTGCGGCGGCGGGGCTGCAGCTCGGCCATTCGGGCCGCAAGGCGCGGCGCTTCCGCCCCTGGGAGGGCGGGGCGCCGCTTGAGCGAACGCCCGAGATCGAGGATTGGGAGGCGTGGGAGCTGGTGGCGCCCTCCGCCGTCAACTTCCCCGAAACCGACCCGGTCCCGCGGGCGCTGACGCGCGACGAGGTGCGGGCGCTGGTCGAGCGCTGGGGGCAGGCGGCGCGCCGCGCCGACGAGGCGGGCTTCGACGCGCTCGAGATCCACGGCGCGCATGGCTACCTGATCCACGAATTCCTCTCCCCCTTCTCCAACCTGCGCAACGACGAGTATGGCGGGTCGGAGCTGAACCGCATGCGCTTCTGCATCGAGGTGGTGGAAAGCGTCCGCGCCCACTGGCCCGCCCGCAAGCCGCTGTTCCTGCGCCTGTCCGTGGAGGATGACGCGGGCTGGGATGCGGACCAGTCCGCGCGCCTCGCCGCCATCGTGAAGGGGAAGGGCGTGGACGTGATCGACTGCTCCTCGGGCGGCATGAAGGGCGCGCCGGTGGTGGGCACGGGGCCGGTCACCTACTCCTACCAGGTGCCCTACGCGGCGAAGATCCGGCGCGAGGCGGGCATCATGACCATGGCGGTCGGGCTGATCGTGCATGCCGACCAGGCGGAGGGCATCCTGCGGCGCGGCGAGGCGGACCTGGTCGCGCTGGCGCGCGAGCTGCTCTACAACCCGCACTGGCCGATGGACGCGGCGCAGAAGCTCGGCGCGGATCCGCGCTTCGCCCTGGTGCCGCCGGCCCAGGCCTACTGGCTGGAGAAGCGGGCACGGCAGGTGAAGGAGCTGGTGCCCTCCACCTGGCGGGAGGGCCTCGGCGCCTGAGGCGGACGGCCGCGCCCCCGGGGAGAGAATGCGGGATGACCGCCGGCTCGCTGTTCGAGGACCAGGCGCCGCGGCCGCTGGCGGACCGGCTGCGCCCCACCTCGCTCGCCGAGGTGGTGGGCCAGGACCATCTGCTCAGCCCCGAGGGCCCGCTCGGCCGCATGGCGCGCGCCGGCGCCATCCGCTCCTGCGTGCTGTGGGGGCCGCCCGGCTGCGGCAAGACCACCATCGCGCGCCTGCTCGCCGAGGGCACGCGGCTGCACTTCGTGCCGATGTCCGCGATCTTCTCCGGCGTCGCCGACCTCAGGAAGGCGTTCGAGGAGGCGCGCCGGCGCCGGCTGGGCGGGCAGGGAACGCTCGTCTTCGTGGACGAGATCCACCGCTTCAACCGCGCCCAGCAGGACGCCTTCCTGCCGCATGTCGAGGACGGCACCATCATCCTGGTCGGCGCGACCACCGAGAACCCCTCCTTCGAGCTGAACGCGGCGCTGCTCTCGCGCCTGCAGGTCTTCGTGCTGAGGCGCCTCGACGAGGCGGCGCTGTCGGCGCTGCTGGCGCGGGCCGAGCGGGCGATGGGCCGGCGCCTGCCGTTGGACGAGGCGGCGCGCGCGACGCTGCTCGCCATGGCGGACGGCGACGGCCGCTACCTGCTCAGCCTGTGCGAGGCGCTGTCCGCCCTGCCGCCCGGCGAGGCGATCGGCGCGGAGGCGCTGCCGGCGCTGCTGCAGAGGCGCGCGCCGGTCTACGACAAGGCCGAGGAGGCGCACTACAACCTGCTCAGCGCCTACCACAAGTCGCTGCGCTCCTCGGACTGCGACGCGAGCCTCTACTGGATGGCGCGGATGCTGCTGGGCGGGGAGGATCCGGGCGTGATCTTCCGCCGCCTGATCTGCTGCGCCGCCGAGGATGTGGGCCTGGCCGACCCCGCGGCGCTGCAGCTCGTGCTCGCCGCCTGGCAGGCCTTCGACCGCGTCGGCCTGCCGGAGGGCGAGCTGATGCTGGCGGAGGCGACGATCTACGTGGCGACGGCGCCGAAATCCAACGCCTCCTACCTGGCGCTGCACGCGGCGAAGGAGCTTGCCGCGCGCTCCGGCTCGCTGCCGCCGCCCACCCATGCGGTGAACGCGCCGACGCGGCTGATGAAGGAGCTCGGCTACGGCCGCGGCTATGTCTATGACCATGACGTGGCCGAGGGCTCCTCGGGCCTCGACTACCTGCCGGAAGGCCTGGGGCGGCCCGGCCTCTACGCCCCGCGCGAGCGTGGCTTCGAGCGCGAGGTGAGGAAGCGCGTCGAATACTGGGCGCGGCTGCGGGAGGAGCGCCGGCGGGGGAAGGGGGGCTGAGGCTCCCCATCTCCGCGGCCGCGTTCCCCGACCCATGCCGGGTTCGATTCCGGTCAGGCGGATGCGCCGGAGCGGGCGAGGATGCTCGCGCATCGGAAGGCCAGGGCATCCGCCGCGGGCCGGGGCGAACGGAAGATGCCCCAGGCGCAACCCGCGTCCGCCGCGGACGGGCGAGGGCCATGGCCGCCGCCCGTCCGGCGAAGCCGGGCGCGCGGAGACATCCGTCGATGCCGCAGGCGTGTCAGCCCACCAGCCGGAGCGCCGCCTCGGGCCCGACCAGGATCTCGGCCAGCCGCAGCGCGTCCGCCCGCGACGATGCGCCCTCGCGCGTGAGCCGTACCGCGGCGTTGCGCAGCGCCGCGTCGTAGCTCTCCGCCCCGCCCAGGCGGCGGCCGCTGGCGGCGAGGCTGGCCAGGCCGCGTGCCGCTTCCTCCCGCGCCGCGACATCCTCGGCGCCGTGGCCGAGCAGCTCCGACTGCAGCAGCGCGGCGAAGCGGTGCCGGCATGCGGCATCGGCGGCGCGCCGCAGCGCCCGCAGCCTCTCGCGCCGCTGCGGCGGGGCGGCGGATGCGGAAGCCTCCAGATCCTCGATCATCTCGCAGAGGCGCCACGCCTCGCAGGCGGCGAGGGCCGTGGAAGACGCCGAGGCCAGCCTTGCGGCGGGATCCGTGGCGGCGAGGTGCGCGTCCAGCGCGTGCTGGGCGGCGGCACCGGACGGAGCCAGGGCGGTGGCGACCTCCACCACCCTCCCCGGCCGGGCTGCCCGGGCGAGCAGGGCGTGCAGCGCCGTGTCGAGGGCGAGCCCGCCCTCCTGCGCCGGGCCGCGCAGGGCGGCGTGCAGCAGCGATTCGGGCGGGCCCTCCGCGCCGGCGCGGACCGCGGGCCAGAGCCGGACGCCGTGGCGCCAGGCGGCGCGGCACCGCTCGGCCAGGAGGGCATGGAAGCGTTCCGGCAGGCCGCTCTCCTTCCAGCCGGGCGGCGGCCGCACCGTAGGGGCTTGCGCTGCGGCGGGCCAGAGCCGCGCGCCGATGGCCTCCACCGCCGACAGCTCCGCCAGCGTCCGGCCCGCGCACAGCGCATCGAGCGCCTCGGCCTCCGCGCCCAGCGCGGTACGCACCGCGGCGGCGAGCGGCGCCAGCGCGGTCCGTGGCAGGGTGGGAGAGTCGGGCTTCCAGGCGTTCGCATCCACGATCAACCCGTCCAGCGGCAGGAACAGCACGCGCGCAAGCCGCAGCGGGCGCGGCACGGCGAGGCCGCGCAGGCGCGGCCGCGCGCCGTCGAGCAGCCGGTCGGCGGCGGAACGGTCGCGCAGCCCGTCCACCATGGCGATGACGCGGGCGAGCTTCTCCGCCGGCGCCGCCGCCAGCACGCTGCCGAGAAGGCGGAGGTCGGTTCCGATCTGGGTCATAGCATCTGCCGCAGCAGCTTCTCGTTGCGCGCGACCAGCTCCAGCGCGCGGCCGGTGCGCCATTCCTCGAGCGGGAAGACGAAGCGGCGGCGCACCCGGTGGGCCGCCTCGAAGCGCTCCGCCTCCTCTTCGGCCCAGCTGTCCACCTCGCGCGGCATGACCGGGACCAGCACCGCCATCTCCCGCAGCGCCGCCATCCGGCCCGCCTCTCCGGCGGCGCGCCAGATGCCGATCAGCGCCGCCCAGCCGTCCAGCAGCCAGCCCGGACGGGCCGCCAGGTCGCGCAGCGCCTGCGGCTCCCGCGACCAGCGGCTGACCAGGCCGCGCATGTCGTCCGGCAGCGCGGTGAGCTGGCCCATCAGCGGCCGGCCGCACTTCAGGGTCAGCTCGGTGCAGCGCAGGACCAGCGAGGAGGCCTTCGCCTCCTCGGTATCCGCCGCTGCCTCGGCCCAGGACGCGATCTCCGCCGCCATCACCTCGAGCTCGGCGATCTGGCGCTGGTAGCGCGCGCGGGTGGGGTCGCCGCGGAAGCCGATGCCGGTGCAGAGCCCGGCGATCTCCTCGAGCGCGGTGACCACCGTCTCTGTCGTCAGACTCAGCTCCGCCGCCACGCGCGCGATGGCGCGCCGCGCCCGCTGCTCGACATGCGCTGGCGAGTCGCGTGCCGCCGGCACCGCCTGCTCGCCCGGGCGCTCGCTCTGCTCGATCAGGTGCAGCAGAAGCTTGTAATGGGTGAGGAGGGCCTGGCCCTTGTCGGCCTCCTCGGCGGCGCCTGCAGCCTCGGCCGCCTCGCGCCCGGCCAGCCCCTCCCGCGCCACTTCGCGGGCGATGCGCGTGATCGCCTCTGGCGTGATGGTGGCGGTACCCTCGACCGCGCGGCCCAGCAGCCGGTCGTGCAGCGTGGGCGTGCAGACCTCGCACAGCGCGCCGAAGGGAAACACGTAGGAACCCCGGACGCCGGCCGGGTTCGGCACCACCAGCTCAAGTCCGCTGCGCTGCGCGGGCCTTACCCGCGCCCCGAGCAGGAAGGGCGTGGTGAAGGGCACGGTGACGCCGCGCTCGAGGAAGGTGGCCGGGCGGCTGTCCTCGACGGCGTAGCGGGCGATCGAAGGCTGGGGATGGTCGAGCATGGCGGCCATCCTGCGACGCCAAGGGTTACTCCTTTCTCAGCGTCCGGGCGCCGCCCCCCCGTCTTCGCGTCAACGCTTCCTTCACCTCGCCGCGCTAAGCCGACGGCGTGCCGAGACAGCCTGCCCTTCCACCCCACCCCCTGCCCGACCCCGCCGCGGCGCGGGCATGGGTGCCGCCATGAGCATCGTGGACCGCCGCGAGATCCGCTTCGGAGAGGACGCGGTGCGGGCCGCCGTCGCCGCCTCGCCCGAGGCCGCGGCGACGCTCGGCCTGCCGGCCATCCCGCCTGACGCAGTCCGCTTCCTGCCGGCCGAACACCGGATCGAGCTGCTCTACGGCGTCGGAAGCGGCATGGCCGATTTCCCCGTCTCCGCGGAATCCCTCGGCGCCCTGCTCGTCGGCTACTGCTGCCGACATCGCATCGCGCTGCCCCGCGGCGCGCGCAAGGCGATCAGGATCGGGCGGGACGCGGCGGTTCTCGCCTTCGAACTGTCCGTTCCCCCGGTGCGGCGGCCGCAGCCGGCCATGCCTTCCCCCCGCGGCACCCGCTAGAGCGCTTTCCGCTCGCCCCGGCTCACGGCGGACGCCCCGGCCCCTCGATGTGCGAGCCTCTTCACCCGTTCAGGCGAGGCCAGCCGAACGGGAGCCACCAAGGGCCGGCGGACCTTACCCGTCCGCCCGCGCCGTGGCGGCGGCCGCGAGGAAGCCGGCGGCGGCCACCGCGCCGGTCGCCGCCAGCAGCCAGGGCACCGGCCCGTAGCCACCCGCCGCCTCCCACAACAGCGCCACCGCGAGCGGCGCTGCGGTGCGCGGCAGCACGGTCACGGCGGAAAGCGCGCCGGTGATGGCGCCATACCCCTCCCGCCCCAGGATCTCCGCCGTGCCGGCGGCGCGCACGATGGTCAGCAGCCCATCCGCCACCGCCCAGGCCAGCACGAACAGGAGCAGCCAGGCGAATTCCGGCGGCGCCAGGGCCAGGGCCAGCATCGCCGCCGGCAGCAGCAGGCTCGCCAGCCGGCCGACGCCGCGCATCGTCACCCGGCCGCCGAGGCCGAACAGCACCGCCCGCGCCGCCACCTGCAGGGGGCCGTGCAGCGCCACCAGCAGCAGCACCGAGGCCTCCGGCAGCCCGCGCTCGCGCAGCAGCGGGATGGCGTGCGCGGCAAGCGCGGTGCCCATGAAGGAATGCGCGGCGAAGCAGAGGGCGAGCGCCCAGAAGGCGCGCCCGCGCAGCGTCCGGCGCAGCGCCGCGCCGTCGGCCGCCGGCTCCCCCTCCCGCCGGCCGTTGCGGGGCAGGAGCCACAGGGCGAGCACCCCGGGCAGCACCTGCAGCGCCGCCAGGGCGAGCAGTGCCCCTCGCCAGCCGAGCGCGGCGATGAGCGCCGCGCCGAGCGGGACGAAGACCGTCCCGGTGAGGCCGGTGACGAAGGTGATGGCGGCGATGCTGCGCACCGGGTCGCGCGCATGCGCCACCACCACCGCCATGGCCGGCCCCCAGAGCGCCGCGGCCTGCGCCACCCCCATGCCGAGCCAGATCGCCCAGAAGGCCGGCAGCGCGCCGACCGCCGACCAGGCGGCGAGCAGCGCCGCCCCGCCCCAGGCGCCGAGCGCCATCATCCACCGCCCGCCATGCCGGTCCACCAGCCGCCCGACCGGCACCGCGGCAAGGCCGGAGACCAGCAGCGACAGCGTCAGCCCGGCATTGATCGCCGGGCGCGACCAGCCGAGCTCCGCCTCCATGGGTTCGAGGAACAGCGGGAAGACCGAGAACAGCGTCCCCCAGCCGATGAGCTGGCCGATCGCGATGCCCCAGATCAGGCGCGCATCGCCGCTCGGCCGCGACGCGGCCGGCATCAGACTGTGAACTGCTCGGCGATGATGCGCTCGGACAGGCCGTGATCGGGGTCGAACAGCATGGTCAGCGACACGCCGGTATCCTCCCGCACCTCCACCCGGCGCACGTCGCGCACCTCGGTGTAGTCCGCCACCGCCGCGACGGGGCGCTTCTCCGCCTCCAGGATCTCGAACACCACCTCGGCGCTCGAGGGCAGCAGTGCGCCGCGCCAGCGCCGCGGGCGGAAGGCGGAGATCGGGGTCAGCGGCAGCAGGTTGGCGCCGAGCGGCACGATCGGCCCGTGCGCCGAGAGGTTGTAGGCGGTGCTGCCCGCGGGCGTGCTCACCAGCACGCCGTCGCAGATCAGCTCCGGTAGCCGCACCTTGCCGTCCACCAGGATGCGGATCTTGGCGGCCTGCCGCGTCTCGCGCAGCAGCGACACCTCGTTGATCGCCAGCGCCTCGTGCAGCGCGCCGTCCTCGGCGGTGGCGCGCATGCGCAGGGGATGCAGCACGGCGGACTGGGCGTCGGCCAGCCGGCGCGGCAGGTCCTCCTCGCGGTAGTCGTTCATCAGGAAGCCGACGCTGCCGCAGTTCATGCCGTATATCGGGATGTTGCGGCCGAGCAGGCGGTGCTGCGCCTCCAGCATCGCCCCGTCGCCGCCGAGCGCGACCAGCACCGCCGCCTGCTCGGGCGGCACCTCGCCGTAGCGCGCGGCAAGCCGCGCCCGCGCCTCCATGGCCTTCGGGGTGGGCGCGGCGTGGAAGCCGATGCGCCCGGCGATGTCCTCGGGGCGCATCGGCATCGGCTGCAGCCCGGGCGGCAGGGCGGCCGCGGCCATCTCCGCCACCGCCGCGTCAGAGCGCGACGCGGCGTGCGTCGCGGTGCGCCAGTACCGGCATGTCGCGGCGCACCCGCGCGGTCAGCGCCGGATCGAGCCGCGCCGTCGCCCAGCCGGTGCCGTCGCTCGCCTTCGCCACCACATGACCCCAGGGGTCGGCGATGAGCGAATGGCCGTAGACGAAGCGCGTGGCGCCGCGCTCCTCGTACTGGCCCCAGGAGGCGGCGGCGATGATCCAGCACTGGCTCTCGATCGCCCGCGCGCGCATCAGCACCTCCCAATGGTCCTTGCCGGTCTGCAGGGTGAAGTTGGAGGGGACGAGGATCGCCTCCGCGCCCAGGCGCCGCAGCGCGATGTAGTGCTCGGCGAAGCGGATGTCGTAGCAGATGGTGCAGCCGAAGGTGAGGCCGCCGGCCTCGAAGGTGACCAGCGCCTCACCCGCGCCGTAGAGCGCGCTCTCGCGGTAGCCGGTGCCATCCGGGCCGGTGATGTCGAACAGGTGGATCTTGCGGTAGCGGGCGATCTCCCGCCCCTCGGGGTCGAAGACCAGGGTGGTGTTGAACAGCTTCTCCCCGCCATCCTCGATGATGGAGCCGCCATGGACATGGATGCGGTGCGCGCGGGCGAGGCCGCGGAGCGTCTCGTAGGCCTCCCCGCCCGTCCCGCCCGGCGCGGGCAGGCGCTCCGCCGCCAGGCGCCGGGCCTCCCGCCCGCCGCCGAGATTGGTCCAGGTCTCGGGCAGGCTGACCAGGTCCGGCCGGTCGGCCGCCACCGCGGCCTCGACCAGCCGGCGCGCCTGGTCGAGATTCGCGGACTTGTCGCTGCCCTGGTTCATCTGGATGACGCTGACGCGCATTCCCTGCCTCTCCGCCCGAGCGGGGCATCAAGCCGCGCCGGGCGCGGGCGGGCAAGGGGCATGGCGGGCGGCGAGGCGCCGCCTGGCCCGAACGCGAAAGGGGCGCCTTGCGGCGCCCCTTCCTGTCGGGTTCTGGCGGTACGGCTCAGCGCAGCACGATCTCGACGCGGCGGTTCTGCGGCTCGCGCACGCCGTCGGCGGTCGGCACCAGCGGGCGGGTCTCGCCGAAGGCCTGGACCACGATCTCGTTGCGGCTGATGCCGTTGCGCACCAGCTCCGCCGCCACCGCCTCGGCGCGGCGCTCGGACAGGCGCTGGTTGTAGGCCGCCGGGCCGGAGCGGTCGGCATGGCCGGCCACCTCGATGCGGGTGGTCTGCACGCGGCGGGCGTTCTGCGCCGCCTCGGCGATGATCTCGCGGGCGCGCGCGGTCAGGTCGGCGCGATCCCAGTCGAAGAACACCAGGTAGGT
>NZ_SJDM01000067.1 GCF_004761865.1 Crenalkalicoccus roseus
CTCCCCTCCCGCGGCGGGCGGCTGCGCCGCGCCCGGGCGCGGCAGCAGGGCGGCGAGCGGCAGGGCGAGCAGGGCGCGGCGGTGCATGGAGGAGCTTTAACCGATGCCGGCGGCGCTTGTCGCGGGAAAGGCCGCGCGGGCGGATGTCTCGGTTTGCCGCCGCGCCTCTCCTTGCTCCGCGCCCGGCCGGCCTCTAGCTTGGCCTCCTTCCCGGGGAAGGATGGAGTCCGCCATGTTCCAGGGTTCGATGGTCGCGCTCATCACGCCGATGCGTGCCGACGGGTCCGTGGACGAGAAGGCGTTCCAGGACCTGGTGGAGTGGCAGATCGGCGAGGGGACGGAGGGGCTGATCCCGGTCGGCACCACCGGCGAGAGCCCGACCCTCTCGCACGACGAGCACAAGCGCGTCGTCGAGCTCTGCGTCGAGGCGGCGCGGGGCCGCGTCCCGGTGATCGCCGGCACCGGCAGCAACTCCACCGCCGAGGCGATCGACCTCACCCGCCACGCCAAGAAGGCGGGGGCCGACGCCTGCCTGGTGGTGACGCCGTACTACAACAAGCCGACGCAGGAGGGGCTCTACCTGCACTTCAAGGCCATCGCCGATGCGGTGGACCTGCCGATGTTCATCTACAACATCCCGCCGCGCAGCGTGATCGACATGAGCGTCGAGACCATGGCGCGGCTGGCGCGGCACCCGAACATCGTCGGCGTGAAGGACGCCACCGCCAACCTGACCCGCCCGCTGCACACGCGCCGCGCCTGCGGCGAGGACTTCATCCAGCTCTCGGGCGAGGACCACACGGCGCTCGCCTTCAACGCCGCCGGCGGGGCGGGCTGCATCAGCGTCACCGCCAACGTCGCCCCGCGGCTCTGCGCCGAGATGCAGAAGGCCTGGCGGGAGGGGCGGGTGCGCGAGGCGATGGCGATCCAGGACCGGCTGACGCCGCTGCACGACGCGATGTTCTGCGAGACCTCGCCGGGGCCGGTGAAGTACGCCGCGAGCCTGCTCGGCAAGACCGCCGACCACTGCCGCCTGCCCCTCGCCCCCGTGGCCGAGCCGAACCGCAGGCGGATCCGCGAGGCGATGGTCTCGGTCGGGCTGCTGAACTAGCGCGCGGCAGGGAGACTCCGATGGCGGCGGAGCCGCGCAGGAAGGGCATGATCAGCCACGGCGTCGCCGCCTCCAACCGCAAGGCGCGCTTCGACTACAAGATCGGCGAGACGATCGAGGCGGGGCTCGCCCTGCTCGGGCCCGAGGTGAAGTCGCTGCGCGCCGGCCGCGCCACCCTGTCGGAGGCCTGGGCCGGGGAGCGGGACGGCGAGATGTGGCTGTTCAACGCCTACATCCCGGAATGGCAGGCCGGCAGCTACGTGGCGAAGTTCGAGCCGCGCCGGCCGCGCAAGCTGCTGCTGCACCGCCGGCAGGTGAACCAGCTCACCGGCGCGATCACCCGCGAGGGCGCGACGCTGGTGCCGCTGCAGATCCACTTCAACGAGCGCGGCCGGGCCAAGGTGCTGCTCGGCCTCGCCGAGGGCAAGAAGAAGCACGACAAGCGGGCCGCCATCGCCGCGCGCGACTGGCAGCGCGACAAGGCGCGGCTGATGCGGGAGAAGGGGTAGCCGCGCGGCGCCCTGGCGCGCCGCCCCTTGTGCGGGGCGCGGGCATCGGCACTTATGCGGCCAGGAGGCGCGCATGGCCGAGGACGACGACATCCCCCTGACCGGGCGGGTCCGCGAGAAGCTGGTCGAGAGCAAGCAGGCATGGGCGCGGGAGGGGCGGCTGCTGACCGGCAGGTCCTACCCCCCTGGCGCCGACCCGGCGCGGGAGCGCCTGCCGCCCGGCCAGACCCTGGTGACCGACTGGCCGGTGCTCGACCTCGGCGTGCAGCCGGACGTGCCGCGGGAGAAGTGGCGCCTGCGCGTCGAGGGGCTGGTGGCGGCGCCGCTCCGCCTCGACTGGGAGGCGTTCCTGGCGCTGCCGCAGGCGGAGCTGGTGAACGACATCCACTGCGTGACCCAGTGGAGCCGCTACGACAACCGCTGGCAGGGGGTGCGGGCCACCGACCTCCTCGCCCTGGCGCGGCCGAAGGAGGAGGCGCGCTTCGTCGCCTTCACCTCCTACGACGGCTACACCACCAACGTCACCCGCGCCGATTTCGAGCGCGAGGAGGTGCTGCTGGCGCATTCCTGGTCCGGCGCGCCCCTCGACCGGCGGCATGGCGGGCCGGTGCGGGTGGTGATCCCGCACCTCTACTTCTGGAAGAGCCCGAAATGGGTCACCCGCATCGAGCTGCTGCGCGAGGATCGCCCGGGCTTCTGGGAGGTGCGGGGCTACCACAACCGCGGCGACCCCTGGGCGGAGGAGCGCTACGGCTGAGCCGCCCTCCGGGGCTTGCGCGGACGGCGGGCGGAGGCTAGGTAGCGCAGCCCCTTCCGGCCGGCGGCCGCAGGGGCCGTTCAGAACGGTTGGCTGCTGTAGCTCAGTGGTAGAGCACTCCCTTGGTGGCATTGCCTCCCCTCGCGGAAACGCGGGGGTGCGAACCGCCCAAAGTCGGGGAACCCTTCCGCCGGTGGCGATGGCGATCCCGAGCCAAGCCCGGACCTGCTCCGGGACGGTGTAGAGACTGGACGGGCGGCACCTAAGGACGCCTCGGCGTCTAGGGTGAAGGGACAGTCCAGACCACGAACGCCCGCGGGCGGCGGCGAAAGCCGAAGTGGGATGAAGGGAGAGGTCGAGAGTTCAATCCTCTCCAGCAGCACCATCTGACCGCCCCCCGGGGCGGGAAGCCGCCGCGCCCGGTCCGCGCGGCGGCGGCCTCACGACACCTCCGCCCATTGCCGCAGCAGGTTGTGATACACGCCCGTGAGCGCGACCGGCGCCTCATGGCCCGGCGCCAGGTCAGCCGCCGCGGCGCTGATCGCCATGTCGAGGTCGAACAGCAGCCGGCGCCGCATGTCGTCGCGCACCATGCTCTGGATCCAGAAGAAGGAGGAGATGCGCGATCCGCGCGTCACCGGCTCCACCCGGTGCAGGCTCGTCGCGGGATAGGCCACCGCGTGCCCCGCCGGCAGCTTCACGCGGTGCTCGCCATAGGTGTCCTGGATCACCAGCTCGCCGCCCTCGTACTCCCCGGGCGGGGTGAGGAAGAGGGTGCAGGAGACGTCGGTGCGGATCCGGTGCGGGGTGCCGCGGATCTGCCGGATGGCGTTGTCCACATGCGCCCCGAAGGTCATCCCCGCGTCGTAGCGGTTGAACAGCGGCGGGAACACCCGCAGCGGCAGCACCGCGGAAAGGAACAGCGCCGAGCGCCCGAGGCCCGAGAGCACGAGGTCGCCGAGGCGGCGGTGCAGGTCCGTGCCCTCCTCGATCTGCAGGTTGTCCTTGACCTGGGCCGACTGGTGGCCGGCGGTGACGCGGCCATCCACCCAGGGCGCGGCCCTGAGGGCGGCGAGCGCCTCCGCCGCCTCGGCCTCGGTCAGCACGGCCGGGATCTCGATCAGCATCAGAAGCGCGCCGCCATGGAGAAGACGAAGGTGCGGCCCACCCCGGGCACGACATGGCCGCTGTAGACCGTCTCGTAGGTGCGCGCGTCGCCGAGGTTGAGCGCGTTGATCTGCAGGCGGAGGCCCTTGAGCGGCCCCTCCTCCGGCGTCCAGGCCAGTGCCGCGTCCAGGCGCACATGGCCGGGGACGCGCGTGGTGTTGGCGGTGTTGCCGAAGCGCCGGTCGATGTAGGAAAGCCCGCCGCCCGCCTGGAAGCCGAACGGAAGGTCGCAGGTGGTCCAGAGCGAGACCGTGTGCGGCGCGACGTTGGCGAACTCCTTCCCCACCTCGGCCGGGTTGTTGGAGCGCACGATCTCGGAGCCGAGATAGGTGTAGCCGGCGAGCAGGTTCCAGCGCGGCGCGAGGCGCCCGACCGCCTGCAGCTCGAACCCGTCCACCCGCACGATGCCGTCCAGCACCTGCAGCGCCGCGTTCGCCGGGTCCGAGGTGCGGGCGTTGCGCTTCTCGATGCGGAACACCGAGCCGGCGAGGCGCAGGCCGGCGAGCACCTCGTAGGAGGCGCCCAGCTCGTAGGTGGTCGCGGTCTCGGGGGCGAGGTTCGCGTTGCCGGCGGCGAGGGTGAGGGCCTCGGCCGAGGGGTTGAAGGAGGTTCCCGCCGCGAGGTAGGCGCGCAGGCCGGGCAGGGGCTTGAAGACGAGCGCGCCGCGCCAGGTGAACGCGCGGTCGGTGCGCGCCAGGGCCTGGCGCGCGGTGCGGTTGGTCTGCTCCGCCTCGAAGCTGTCCCAGCGGCCGCCGAGGATCAGCTCGAACAGCTCGCCGAGGAAGATGCGGTCCACCGCGTAGAGGGCGACGGTGTTGGCCACCGTCCTGACGTCGGAGGCCAGCGTGGTGGCGATCAGGCCCGCATCGTCGAAATTCGGGAACAGCAGGCTGGCGGCCGGCCGCCCGGTCTGCGCGAAGCGCGTGCTCTCGGAGGATTCGCGCCCGACCTCGACGCCCGCGAGCAGCTCGTGGCGCAGGCCGAGGGTGACGAAGCGAAGCTGCGCCTCGGTCTGGTTGGCGAGCATGGCGTCGAAGCCGTTGCGCACCTGCGGCTGGCGGTTGACCAGGGAGGCCGGGGTGATGCCCTGGGCGACGGTGCCGGCGACCAGGCGCGGGGCGGTGGCGGAGATCTCGCGCGCCCAGTTCGCCCAGCGGAAGGTGTTGCGGAGCTGCAGATCCTCGCCGAAGCGGTGCTCGAGCCTGGCGGTGAACACGTCCGTCTGGGTGTGTTCCCTGTCGGTCTGGCGGAGCCCGTAGAAGGTGTTCGTGGCGACGCGCAGCGGCCGGCCCAGATAGTAGGGCAGGCCGAAATCGGGCATGGTGCGCTCCTCCTGGTGCAGCCAGGACAGGGTGAGGGTGGTCGGCGTGCCCATGCCCAGGGTGATCGAGGGATAGACGCCCCATCTCTTGTTGAAGACGTTGTCCCTGTCGGCGGCGTCGATGCGCGTGCCCATGGCGGCGAGGCGGGCGGCGACCGCCCCGGCGCGGACATTGACGTCGGTCGTCATCCGCAGGCCCATGGGCGTGTAGGCGGAGAGCCACATCTCGCCCTGGGTGACCGGCAGCGGCAGGCGGGTGGTCTGGTTGACGACGCCGCCCGTGGAGCCGCGCCCGAAGATGACGGAGGACGGCCCCTTCAGCACCTCCACGGAGTCGAGGAAGAAGCTGTCCCGCGTGTACTGCCCGAGGTCGCGGATGCCGTCGATGAAGAAGTCGCCGCGTGCCGGGAAGCCGCGCAGCGTCAGGTTGTCGCCCGAGAAGCCGCCCTCGCCGGCGGCGAGGCTGATGCCGGTGACGTTGCGCAGCGCGTCGCGCACGGTGGTGGCCTGGCGCTCCTGCATCACGACCCGGGGCACGACGGTGACGGATTGCGGCGCCTCGGCGGCGGTGAAGGGGCTGCGCGGCAGCGGCGCGGAATCGGCGCGGTAGGGGGAGGGGGCGGCGCCGACCACGCTGAGTTCGGGAAGCCGGGTGGCCGCCGGCGCGGCCTCCTCCTGGGCGCGGGCTTCGGGCGTGGCGAAGGCGGTGACGAGGCCGAAGCAGGCGAGGCCGATGGCGGGCGTGCTCGGGCGCGATCCCGGGCGGAAGGACGACATGCGGATGGAATCTCCCCCTTGGGTGCGGCGGGGAGCATCATGATAATGCGAATGATTCGCAATATCAGGAAGGCGCCGCTCCCATGCGAAGGGCGCGCATCCGCCATGCCTCAGGGGAAGAACGGGCCGGCCGCGGGCCCCCGGGCGACGCGCGGCGCCCATGGCCGGCGGCGACACCCCCCGCCATCCGGCATGGCCCCGCGCGCCCCGGGGAAGGTCGGGGCGGTCCGCGCCGGGTCTCAGTACAGGGTCGAGGCCAGCCGGGCCGGCGCCTCGGCATCGTAGCCGGCGGGCTCCACCCGCCCGCGGGTGTGCGCCGCGAGCAGCTCGCCCATGCTCGGCACGCCGGCGGGGCGCGGCCTGCCCTCCCACAGGCGGGAGCGCAGCAAGGCCTTGGCGCACTGCATGTAGACCTCGCGCACCGTCACCAGCAGCACCGTGGCCGGCGGCCTGCCCTGGGCGAGGAAGCGGCCGCGCAGCGCCGGGTCGGCGGTGATGCGCGCGCGCCCGTTCACGCGCAGCGTCTCGCCCACGCCCGGGATCAGGAAGAGCAGCGCCACCGCCGGGTTCTCCAGCACGTCGCGCAGCCCGTCCAGGCGGTTGTTGCCGCGCCGGTCCGGCAGCGCCAGGGTGTGCTCGTCCAGCGCCGCGACGAAGCCGGGCGCGTCGCCGCGCGGGGTGCAGTGCACGCCGCGCGCGCCGCTGGTCGCCAGCAGGCAGAAGGGGGAGGCGGCGATGAAGGCCAGGGTCGGCGCGTCCAGCCGGTCCGTCACCTTCTGCAGCACCAGCTCCCGCGGCGGGTCGTAGAGCGCGGCGAGCTGTTCCGGGGTGGTCACGGCATGGGGGTCGGCGGGCAGGGTGTCCATCCCGGCATCATGGGCCCGGTCCGCGGGGGCGGGCCAGGGGAATCGGCGCGGCGGTGGCGTGGGGCGGGACGCGAGGCTATAAGCCCCTCCTCAACCGGAATCTCAGGACCAGGACAGGGACGGCGATGGCCGGCCATTCGCACGCCAAGAACGTGATGCACCGCAAGGCGGCGCAGGGGGCCAAGAAGGCCCGGGCCTTCGGCAAGCTGATCCGCGAGATCAG
The DNA here is from genome assembly GCF_004761865.1 of Crenalkalicoccus roseus. Taxonomy (GTDB): domain Bacteria; phylum Pseudomonadota; class Alphaproteobacteria; order Acetobacterales; family Acetobacteraceae; genus Crenalkalicoccus; species Crenalkalicoccus roseus. The sequence goes on from NZ_SJDM01000067.1 coordinate 6,732, forward strand.
CGTCTCCGCCCGCCTCGGCCTGCCCGACCCCGCGGCCAATCCGCGCCTGCGGGCCGCGGTGAAGGCGGCGCTGGCCGCCAACATGACCCGCGAGACCATCGACCGCGCCATCCGGCGGGCCAGCCAGGGCGGCGCCGGCGAGGATTACGAGGAGGTCCGCTACGAGGGCTACGGCCCGCACGGCGTCGCCATCATCGTCGAGGCGCTGACCGACAACCGCAACCGCACGGCGGGCGAGCTGCGCTCGACCTTCGCCAAGCACGGCGGCAGCCTCGGCGAGACCAACTCGGTCGCCTTCCAGTTCGAGCGCAAGGGCGTCATCGCCTATCCCGCCGCCGCCGCGGATGCCGAGGCGATGCTGGAGGCGGCGATCGAGGCCGGGGCGCAGGATGTGGAGAGCGGCGCGGAGGGCCATGCCGTCAGCACCGCGGTCGAGGATTTCTTCGCCGTGCGCGAGGCGCTCGAGGCCCGCTTCGGCCCGGCCGAGACCGCCCGCATCGAATGGGTGCCGACCGCCACCGTGGAGCTCGACGAGGAGCGGGCGCGCGAGGTGCTGAAGCTGGTGGACGCGCTGGACGAGAATGACGACGTGCAGAACGTCTATGCCAATCTCGAGGTCCCGGAGGCCGCCCTGCAGCGGCTTTCCGCCTGAGGCGCGGCCCTTGACGCGCCCGCCGCCCCGCCCGAGACTGGGAACGTAGCGTGAACACGGCGGCCCCGCGCCCGGTCCGGCTGCTCGGCCTCGATCCCGGCCTGCAGCATACCGGCTGGGGCATGGTGGAATGCGCCGGCAGCCGCCTGCGCCATCTCGGCGACGGGGTGATCTCCACCACCACGGAGCTGCCGCTGGCCGAGCGCCTGTCGCAGCTCCACCGGGCGCTGCTGGCGCTGCTCGAAACCTGGCGGCCGGACGAGGCGGCGGTGGAACAGACATACGTCAACAGGAACCCGGGCGCGGCGCTGAAGCTCGGCCAGGCGCGCGGCGTGGTGCTGCTGGCCCCGGCGCTCGCGGGCATCCCGGTCGCGGAATACGGGGCGATGGAGGTCAAGCGCGCCGTCGTCGGCACCGGCCATGCCGAGAAGGTGCAGGTGGAGGCGATGGTGAAGCTGCTGCTGCCGGGCGCCGCCATCCGCCGCGCCGACGCGGCGGACGCGCTGGCGGTGGCGATCTGCCACGCCCATCACCGCGAGACGCGCCGCGCCCTGGCGCGGGCGGGGGGCGCGCCGTGATCGGCAAGCTTACCGGCCGGCTCGACGGCGTCGTCGAGGGCGGCTGCATCCTGGACGTGGGCGGCGTCGGCTACCTCGTCTCCTGCTCCTCGCGCACCGTCTCGGCGCTGCCCGCCCCCCCGGCCAGGGGCACGCTGCTGATCGAGACCCATGTGCGCGAGGACGCGATCACCCTCTACGGCTTCGCCGAGGAGACGGAGCGCGCCTGCTTCCGCGCCCTGACGCGCATCCAGGGGGTGGGGCCGACGCTGGCGCTCGCCATCCTCTCCGCGCTCTCCCCGGAGGATCTCGCCGAGGCGGTGCGGGTGGGCGACAAGGCGAGCCTCGGCCGCGCCAAGGGGGTGGGGCCGAAGCTGGTCGGGCGGCTGCTGACCGAGCTGCGGGACTGGGCCGGCGCCCTCGCCCCCGGGCGCGGGCCGGGCCCCGCCGCCGCCGCGCCGCCCGCGGCGGCGGGGGTGGAGGCCGATGCGGTCTCCGCCCTGCTCAACCTCGGCTGGAAGCGGCCGGAGGCGGCCTCGGCCGTGGCGCGGGTGCTGGGCCGGCTCGGCCATGACGCGCCGCTCGGCGCCGTGATCCGCGACAGCCTGCGGGAGCTCTCGCCGCGATGAGCGACAGGGACGGGCGCCTGACCTCCGGCGCGCGGATGGAGGAGGATGCGGGCGAGGGCTCGCTCCGCCCGCAGACGCTCGCCGAGTTCGTCGGCCAGAGGGCGCTGCGCGAGAACCTCAAGGTGTTCATCGAGGCCGCCCGCGCGCGCGGCGAGGCGCTGGACCACGCGCTGTTCTACGGCCCGCCCGGCCTCGGCAAGACCACGCTGTCGCAGATCGTCTCGCGCGAGCTCGGCGTCGGCTTCCGCGCCACCTCCGGCCCGATCCTGCAGCGCGCCGGCGACCTCGCCGCGATCCTGACCAACCTGCAGCCGCGCGACGTGCTGTTCATCGACGAGATCCACCGCCTGCAGCCGGCGATCGAGGAGACCCTCTACCCGGCGATGGAGGATTTCCGCCTCGACCTCATCATCGGCGAGGGGCCCTCGGCGCGCACCGTGCGGATAGACCTGCCGCCCTTCACCCTGATCGGCGCGACGACGCGCGCGGGGCTGCTCACCCAGCCCCTGCGCGACCGCTTCGGCATCCCGCTGCGCCTGCAATTCTACGAGGTGGAGGAGCTCCTGCAGATCGTCCGCCGCGGCGCCGCGAAGCTCGGCTTCGCGCTGGCCGAGGACGGGGCGCTCGAGATCGCGCGGCGCTCGCGCGGCACGCCGCGCGTGGCGGGGCGCCTGCTGCGCCGGGTGCGGGACTTCGCCGCCGTCGCCGGCGTGCCGGCCGACCGGGCGCTGGCGGACGCGGCGCTGCAACGGCTGGAGGTGGACCATCTCGGCCTCGACGCGCAGGACCGCCGCTACCTCCGCCGCATCGCCGAGCACCATGGCGGCGGCCCGGTCGGCGTCGAGACGCTGGCCGCCGCGCTGGCCGAATCGCGCGACACGCTGGAGGAGGTGATCGAGCCCTTCCTGATCCAGGAGGGGCTGGTGCTGCGCACCCCGCGCGGGCGGGTGCTGGGCGAGCCGGGGTGGCGGCATCTCGGGATGACGCCGCCGGCCGGCTTCGCCCTCCAGCCCGACCTGCTGGCGACGGAGGGGCAATGACCGCCGCCCCGCCCCGGCGGGCGGGTCCGCGCCGGCCGCCCCCGCAGGCGCCGGCGCACCGCTTCCCCGTCCGCGTCTATTTCGAGGACACGGACGCGGGCGGCATGGCCTACCACGCCACCTACCTGCGCTGGGCGGAACGGGCGCGCACCGAGGCGCTGCGTGCCATGGAAATGCCGCACCAGCGCATGATCGAGGAGCATGGCGCGATACTCGTGGTGCGGCGCGTCGAAGTGGAGTATGCGCTGCCCGCCCGGCTCGACGACCTGGTGACGGTGGAGACCAGGGTCGTCGCCGTGAGGGGGGTGAGCATGGCGCTCGACCAGCGGATGACGCGCGACGGCGCCACGCTGGCGGCGCTGCTCGTCGAACTGGCCTGCGTGGATCGGGACACGCTGCGGCCGAGACGGATTCCCGAACCCTGGCGGTCGGCCCTGGCCGGCGCGCCGACGCGCCCGGCCGAGGGGGGCCAGGGCGAGTGAAGGAGGACATGGCGTGGATCGCAGCGTGACCGCGACCGATCTCGGGGGAATGGCGCACGACCTGACGCTGTGGGGGCTGTTCCTCCAGGCGGACTGGGTGGTGAAGGCGGTGATGCTCGGCCTGCTGCTGGCCAGCATCTGGGTCTGGGCGATCGTGTTCGAGAAGGTGACGGCGCTGCGCCGCGCCAACCGCGCCGCCGACGCCTTCGAGGACGCCTTCTGGTCCGGCGGCAGCCTCGAGGAGCTCTACCGCACCGAGGGGGCGCAGCCCACCCACCCCATGGCCGCCGTGTTCGGCGCCGCCATGCGCGAATGGCGCCGCAGCGCCGCGCGCCTGCACGGCTCCGGCCTGGTCGCGGCGGGGCTGAAGGAGCGGGTGGAGCGCGCCATGGGCGTGACCGTGCAGCGCGAGATGGAGCGGATGGAGCGGTGGATGACCTTCCTCGCCTCCGTCGGCGCGGTCGCGCCCTTCGTCGGCCTGTTCGGCACGGTCTGGGGCATCATGAACAGCTTCGCCGCCATCGCGGGGATGCAGAACACCAACCTCGCCGTGGTCGCGCCGGGCATCGCCGAGGCGCTGTTCGCCACCGCCATCGGCCTGGTCGCCGCCATCCCGGCGGTGATCGCCTACAACAAGATCTCCTCCGACCTCGCCCGCTTCGCCGCGCGCATGGAGGCCTTCGCGGCGGAGTTCTCCGCCATCCTCTCCCGCCAGGCCGAGGCTGCGTTCGAGGACGAGCAGCCCGCCCCGGTCGCCGCGGAGTAGCGCGCCATGGCGGCCCCGCTGATGGGCAGGGGCGGCGGGCGGCGCGGCCGCTACCGCCCGATGTCGGAGATCAACGTCACCCCGCTCGTGGACGTGATGCTGGTGCTGCTGATCATCTTCATGATCGCGGCGCCGCTGATGACGGTGGGCGTGCCGGTGGACCTGCCGCGCACCCAGGCCAGCGCGCTCAACCAGGAGAACGAGCCGATCACCGTCACCGTGAACCCGGAGGGGCGGATCTTCCTCCAGGAGACGGAGGTGACGCTGGAGGCCCTGGTGCCGCAGCTCCAGGCCATCGCCGGCGCCCAGGCGCCCGGCGCGCCGGAGCGGCGCATCTTCGTCCGGGGCGACCGCTCGATCTCCTACGGCCGCGTCATGGAGGTGATGGGCACGATCAGCGCCGGCGGCTTCAGCCGCGTCGCGCTGCTCGCCGAGCAGCCCGCCGGCCGCCCGGCCGCGCCGCCGGCGCGCGGGCAGCCCTCGGGCGGGGCCGGGGCGCC
>NZ_SJDM01000068.1 GCF_004761865.1 Crenalkalicoccus roseus
GCCGCCCTGCTGCCGCGCCCGGGCGCGGCGCAGCCGCCCGCCGCGGGAGGGGAGGCGGCGCGCGCCGCCGGCCGGCTGGCGATGGCGCACGCCGCCGCCCAGCGCTGGGCCGAGGCCGAGGCGGCGGCGCTCTCCGCCGATCCGGCGATCGCCAGGACCGTGACCTGGCTGCGCCTGCTCTCCCGCACCGGGGAGGCGACGGCGCGGGAGATCGCGCAATTCGCGCTGCGCCACCCGGACTGGCCCGCCCAGGACGCGCTGGCCCGCCGCGCCGAGGAGGCGCTGGCGCAGGACCCGGACGACCGCCTGGCCCTCGCCTGGTTCGCCGCCCGCCCGCCGCGCTCCCTCGAGGGGCATCTGCGCCTGGCCGAGGCCCTCGCCCGCGCCGGAGAGGCCGGGCAGGCGGCCGAGGCGCTGCGCCGCGGCTGGGCCGAGGCGCCGGGCGACGCGGCGGCGGAGGAGGCCTATCTCGCCCGCGCCGGGGCGGCGCTGACGCCCGAGCTGCACTGGCGGCGCTTCGACCGCACGGCGCTGCTGCGCGAGGGCGCGCCGGCGCGGCTGCTGCCGCTGCTCGACCCGTCGCGCCAGGGCATCGCCGCCGCCCGCCTCGCCTATGCCGGGGACGCGCCGGAGGCGGACACGCCCGCCCTGGCCGCCGCCGCGCCCGGCGACCTTGGCCTGACCTACGAGCGCGCCCGCTGGCTGCGCCGGCGCGAGCGCGACGCGGAGGCCGCCGCCTGCTGGGCCGCCGGCGCCGCGCTGCAGCGCGACCTGCCGCCCGCCATCGCCCGCGCCGTGTGGAGCGAGCGCCACCTCCTTGCCCGCAAGCTGCTGCGCCTCGGCGAGCCGCGCCTCGCCTACGCCACCGCCGCCCGCCACGGCCAGGAGGCGCCGGGCGAGCCCCGGCAGGAGGCGGAGTTCCTCGCCGGCTTCATCGCGCTCCGCCACCTGCGGGACGCCGCGACGGCGGAGCGGCACTTCGCCCGGCTGATGGCGGACAGCCAGAGCGTCATCACCCGCGCGCGCGGCCTCTACTGGCAGGGCCGCGCCGCCGCCGCCCAGGGCGCGCCGGCGCGGGCGCGCGAGCGCTACGCCGCCGCGGCCGCCTGCCCGACCGCCTTCTACGGCCAGCTCGCCGCCCTTGCCCTCGGCGAGGACGGCGCGGCGCTCTCGGCGCGCATCGCCGCCGCGCCCTCGCCGCAGCCGACCGCCGCCCAGGCGCGGGCGCTGGAGCGGCAGGAGCTGGCGCAGGTGGTGCTGGCGCTCGCCGAGATCGGGGAGGCACGCCGGGCGCGGCCCTTCCTGCTCCGCCTCGCCGACATGGCCGGGGAGCCGGCGGAGAAGCTGCTCGTGGCGCGGCTCGCCACGCGCATCGGCCGGCCCGACCACGCGGTCTGGGTGGTGCGCCGCGCCGGCGCGGCGGGGCTGGTGGCGGTGGCCGAGGGCTGGCCCGCGCCCTACCCCGTGCCGGCCGAGGTGCTGGAACCCGCCCTGATCAACGCCATCACCCGCCAGGAGAGCAATTTCGACCCGGAGGCCGTCTCCCCGGCCAATGCGCGCGGGCTGATGCAGCTCCTGCCCGCCACCGCGCAGCAGGTGGCGCGCCAGCTCCGGCTGCGGCACCAGACCGCCATGCTCACCACCGACGCGGCGCACAACATGCGCCTCGGCGCCACCTACCTCGCCTCGCTGATCGAGCGATTCGGGGGCGCGCTGCCGCTCGCCATCGCCGCCTACAACGCCGGGCCGGCGCGGGTGGCGCAGTGGCTGGCCACCTACGGCGACCCGCGCGCCGGCGAGACGGCGATGCTCGACTGGATGGAGCACATCCCCTTCTCCGAGACCCGCAACTACGTGCAGCGGGTGATCGAGAACATCGCCATCTACCGGGCGCTCAGCCCGGCGGATGCCGCGCTGTCGCACCCCATGGCGCGCTGGCTGCAGGACGGGGCCTGAGCCGGTGGCGCCGCGCCGCCGCTTCTTCCGCGCCCGCGACGGGCTCCGCCTCGCCGCGCTCGACTGGGCGGGGCGGGAGGACCGCACGCCGCTGCTCTGCCTGCCGGGCCTTGCCCGCACCGCGCGCGACTTCGCCGCGCTGGCGGCGCGGCAGGAGGGGGCGCGGCGCGTGGTGGCGCTCGACTATGCCGGCCACGGGGAGAGCGAGCGGCCCGCCTCCGCCTCCCGCTACCGGCTGCAGGTGGCGCTGCGCGACGTCGCCGACGCCATGGCGGCGCTGCACCTGCACCGCGTGGCGGTGCTGGGGACGAGCTTCGGCGGGCTGCTGGCGATGGGGCTCGGCATCCTGCGCCCGGCCGCGCTGGCCGGGGTGGCGCTGAACGACATCGGCCCGCATCTGGAGCCCGCGGGGCTCGACATGGTGCGCGACGTGATCGGCCGCGACCCCGGCTTCTCCGGCCCGGAGGAGGCGATGCGCTTCCTCCGCGACAGGCTGCCGCCGCTCGACCTCGACGCGGCGGGCTGGGCCGGCTTCACCGAGCGCACCTATGCGCGCGGCGAGGACGGGCTGCTGCATCCGCGCTGGGACGTACGGATCGCCGGGGTGCTGGCCGACGGGCGGGAGGTGCCGGAGGATCTCTGGCCCGCCTTCGGCGCCCTCGCCCATGTGCCGCTGCTGCTGGTCTGGGGGCAGGAGAGCGCCCTCCTCTCCGCCGCCACGGTGCGGCGGATGCGCGCGGCGCGGCCGGACATGGAGGTGGTCTCGCTGCCCGGCATCGGCCATGCGCCGACCCTCGCGGCGCCGGCGGCCATGGCGGCGCTGGACCGCTTCCTGGCCCGGCTGGGATGAGGCTGGCGGTGGCGGTGGCGACGCTCGGCGGCGTCGGCCGGCTGCGCCCGGCGCCCGGAAGCTGGGCCTCGGCGGCGGTGCTGCCGGCGGTGCTGCTCGGCCCCCTGCCCTGCCTCCTGCTGGCGCTGCTGCTGGCGGCGGCCGGCTTCTGGGCGGTGCGGGCGCTGGGGCCGGCGGCGCGGGGCGACCCTCCCTGGGTGGTGGTGGACGAGGGGGCGGGACAGCTTCTCGCGCTGGCGGCGCTGCCGGCCGGGGCGGGGCTCGCGGGCGCGCTGCTGGCCTTCGCGCTGTTCCGCGCCCTCGATATCCTGAAGCCCGGCCCGGTGGGCTGGGCGGACCGCCGGCCCGGCACCGCCGGGGTGATGCTGGACGATCTGGTGGCGGGCGCGCTGGCCGGCGCCGCCATCCTGCTGCTGCGCCTGCTGTGGCCGGGAGTGCCCCTGTGATGCTGCCCCCCTCCACCCTCGACGCCGCCCGCGACCTGCTCGCCGCCCTGGAGGCGCGCGGCCTGACGCTGGCCACCGCGGAGAGCTGCACCGGCGGGCTGATCGCCGCGGCGCTGACGGCGATCCCCGGCTCCTCCGCCGTGGTGATGTGCGGCTGGGTCAGCTACTCGAACGAGGCCAAGCGCGCGATGCTCGGCGTGCCGCCGGCGGTGCTGGAGGAGGCGGGCGCGGTCAGCGAGGCCTGCGCCCGCGCCATGGCGGAGGGCGCGCTGGCGCGGGCGGGGGTGGACCTCGCCCTCTCTTGCACCGGCATCGCCGGGCCGGGCGGCGCCACGCCGGGCAAGCCGGTCGGGCTGGTCTTCATCGGCGCGGCGCGGCGCGGCGGGGAGACGCAGGTGCTGCGCCGGGTCTTCCCCGGCGACCGCGCCGCGGTGCGCGCCGCGACGGTAGCCGAGGCGCTGGCGCTCGCGGCCGGGCTGCTGGCGCCGCGCTGAGCGGCGACCGGGCCTGCCGCCGGCGGCGCAAAGCCCCGGCCGATGGTCGGCGGTTGCGCGGCCGGGATGATACCAGGCAGGCCTCGCGGATCGCGACCGATCCGCCCCCGAAGGCCGCCGCGCGGCCGCCATGCTGCCCTCCCCGCGCGCCTCAGCCATCCCCGAGGCGGAACGCATCCGCGATGCGGCGCACCGCGCCGTCCGCCGCCACCAGCAGCAGGTCGAAACGGATGCCCGCTTCGCCGTGGCCGGGATTCGCCGCCAGCCAGCATTCGGCGGCCGCGGCCAGCCGGCTGCGCTGGCGCGGGCCGAGGGCGAAGGCCGCCTCCGACAGGCTCGGCCGCGCCTTGACCTCGACGAAGGCGAGCAGCCCGTCGCGCTCCGCCACCAGGTCGAGCTCCCCGGCCGGGGTGCGGGCGCGGCGCGCCAGCACGGCCCAGCCCTCGCGCGCCAGCGCCGCCTCCGCCGCCGCCTCGGCGCCGCGCCCCGCCGCCTCGGCGCGGGCGCCGCGCAGGCGGCGGCGGGCCGTGCCCTCCTCAGGCGGCAGCGAGCGTCTCCCGGATGATCGCCACCGCCTCCTCGATCATCGGCGCGGTCACGTCGAGATGCGTGCAGGCCCGCACCCGCCCGCCGAGGCCGCTGACCGCCACCCCCCGCAGCAGCAGCTCCCGCTGCAGCCGCGCCACCTCCATGCCGGCGCCGCGGATGTCGAAGAACACGAGGTTGGTGTCCGGCTCCTCCACCACGACGCCCGGGATCTGCCGCAGGCCGCGCGCGAGCGCCTTGGCGTTGGCATGGTCCTCCGCCAGCCGGTCCACGTGGTGGTCGAGCGCGTGCAGGCAGGCGGCGGCGCAGATCCCCGCCTGGCGCATGGAGCCGCCGAGCCGCTGCTTCCAGCGCCAGGCCTGGCCGATGAACTCGGCCGAACCGCACAGCACCGCGCCGAGCGGCGCGCCGAGCCCCTTGGTGAAGTCGAGCCAGACCGAGTCGAAGGAGGCCACCATCTCCGCCGGGGGGACGCCGCTGGCGACGCAGGCGTTCATCAGCCGTGCGCCGTCCATGTGCGTCGCCCAGCCCTGCTCGCGCGCCACCGCCGCGACCTCCTCGAGCTGCCGCAGCGGCCAGACCGCGCCGCCGCCGATGTTGGCGGTCTGCTCCACCTCCAGCAGCCGCTGCGGCGGCGCGTAGCGGGTGCGCGGGCGGATGGCGGCGCGCACGTCCCCGGCGGTGAACATGCCGCGCGGCCCCTTCAGCGGCATGATCTGCACGCCGGCGAAGGCGGCGTGCGCGCCGCCCTCGCTGTGCAGGATGTGGCTGGTCTCGTGCGCCACCACCTCGTCGCCGCTGCGGCAGTGCGTCAGGATGGCGACGACGTTGCACATGGTGCCGGAGGGCAGGAACATCGCCGCCTCCTTGCCCATCAGCGCCGCCATGCGGTCGCAGAGCGCGTGCACGGTCGGGTCGTCGCCGTGCTGCTCGTCGCCGACCTCGGCGCGCAGCATCGCCTCCCGCATCGCCGGCGTCGGGCGCGTCTGGGTGTCGGAGTAGAGGTTGATGCGGACGGGCGGGGCGCCTGCGGGCGGGCGGGGCGGGGCGTGGACCATGCGGGGCTCCGGGCGTGGCGGTGGGGTGCGCATGGTGGCAGCGGCGCGCCGCGAGGCAACCCCTCGCCCCGCGCGTGGAAGCGGCCCGGGTGGACTGATGCCGCGCCTCGCGGATCGCGACCGGGCCGCGCGCCCCTGCACGAGGAGGCGGACCGCGGAGGCGGCCTCCCCGCGCCGCGCTCAGCCCGGCGGCGGGCCGAAATGCCGCCGCCAGACCGCCCCGGCGGCGGGGCGCGCGGCCACCGCCCGCGCCAGCGCCTCGATGCGCGGGCAGTGCGCCGGCATCCACGCCTCCCCACCCATCCAGCGCGACATCACGGCGATGCCGATGTCGGCCGCCGAGAAGCGCTCCCCGAGGAGGAAGGGCGAGGGCGCGGCGTGGCGCTCGACCACGGCCCACACCTCGCGCGCCATCTCCACCGCCCGGGCGCGGATCGCCGGCGCGTGGGCCGGGTCGGCGCTGAAGCGCTCGGGATAGTCGCAGCGGGTGACGTGCGGATAGATCTCGGAGGCCAGCAGCGCCATCCAGCGCAGGGCGCGGGCGCGGCCCGGCTGTTCCGGCGGGGGCAGCAGCCCGGCCCCGGGGTGGCGGTCGGCCAGGGTGAGCAGGATCGCCAGCGATTCGGTCAGCGCCGTGCCGTCGGGCAGGAGCAGGGTGGGCACCCGGCCCATCGGGTTGAGGCGCCGGTACGCCTCGGCACGCTGCGCGTCGCGCTCCAGCCGCACGGGGCGGAGCTCGGCCTCGGCCCCGATCTCGGCCAGCGCCATCTCCACCATGGCGGAGCCGGAGCGGTGATCCCCGTAGAGGACGTATCCCATGCCGCGATGCTGCCGCCCGCACCCGGCGGGAGCCAGCGAAAAGGGCTGATGCCGGGGATCAGGAGCGGTGATGCGGGCGGTGCCCCTCCTCCCCCGCGCGGCTCAGCCCCCCGGGAAGGGGGCCGGCGTCCCGGCCGGGCGCGGGGCGGGGCGGCCGTAGAGCTGCATCGCCCGCCGCTCGAAGGCGCGGACCATCACGCGCACCGCCTCGTTGAACACGGTGCCGATCACCGCCTGCAGCAGGCGGGAGCGGAACTCGAAATCCACGAAGAAGTCCACCTCCGAACCCAGCGGGTGCGGGTCGAAGCGCCAGTGGTTGTTGAGGTACCGGAACGGGCCGTTCAGGTAGCGCACATGGATGAGCTGCGGCCGCTCCAGCGCCACATGGCTGCGGAAGGTCTCGCGGAACATCTTGAAGCCGATGGTCAGGTCCGCCACCAGCTCCTTCTCGTCGTGCGAGAGCACCCGCGCGCCGACGCACCAGGGCAGGAATTCCGGATAGCGCCGGACATCGGCCACCAGGTCGAAGAGCTGCTCCGGCGTGTAGCGCAGGATCTTCTTTTCCGCGTGCGTGGGCATGCGATCAGGCCGAACGCGCCCCGGCGGCGGCGAGTTGCGCCTCCCGCGCCGCGCGGAGCGCCGCGAAGTCGCGGTCCGCGTGGTAGGAGCTGCGGGTGAGCGGGCTCGCCGAGACCAGCAGGAAGCCCTTGCCGCGGGCCAGCCGGGCATAGTCCCCGAACTCCTCGGGCGTGACGAAGCGGGCCACCGCGGCGTGCTTCACCGTGGGCTGCAGGTACTGGCCGATGGTGAGGAAATCCACCTCGGCGCTGCGCAGGTCGTCCATCACCTGCAGCACCTCGATCCGCTCCTCGCCGAGGCCGACCATCAGGCCGGATTTGGTGAAGATGCCGGGATCGAGCTGCTTCACCCGGTCGAGCAGGCGCAGCGAGTGGTAGTAGCGCGCGCCGGGCCGGATGGTGGGGTAGAGCTTCGGCACCGTCTCCAGGTTGTGGTTGAACACGTCCGGCCGCGCCTCCACCACCACCTCCAGCGCGCCGTCCTTGCGCAGGAAGTCGGGCGTCAGCACCTCCACGGTGGTGCCGGGCGCGGCGGCGCGGATGGCGCGGATGGTGCGGGCGAAATGCGCCGCCCCGCCATCGGGCAGGTCGTCGCGGTCCACGCTGGTGACGACCACGTGGTTGAGGCCGAGCCGCGCCACGGCATCGCCGACCCGCGCCGGCTCGTCCGGGTCGAGCGGGCCGGGCAGGCCGGTGGCGACGTTGCAGAAGCTGCAGGCGCGGGTGCAGATCCCGCCCATGATCATCATGGTGGCGTGGCGCTGCGACCAGCACTCGCCGATGTTCGGGCAGGCGGCCTCCTCGCACACCGTCACCAGCCGGTTCTCGCGCATCAGCGCCCGTGTCTCGTGGTAGACCGGGTGGGTCGGCGCCTTCACCCGGATCCAGTCGGGCTTGCGCCGGACCGGGTTGTCCGGGCGGTGCGCCTTCTCCGGGTGCCGGGGCGGGGGGGCCGCCTGGCGGTGGTCGATCTCGATGCGGGTGGCCATGCTCGGGGTCCGGTTGCAACCCTAGATGTGGATGACCCGGCCGTAGGCATCAAGCACCGCCTCGTGCATGGCCTCGGAGATGGTGGGGTGGGGGAAGACGGTGTGCATCAGCTCCGCCTCCGTCGCCTCGGCGGTGCGGGCGATGGCGTAGCCCTGGATCATCTCCGTCACCTCCGGCCCGGCCATGTGCGCGCCGAGCAGCTCGCCCGTCCTGGCGTCGAAGACGGTCTTGATCATCCCTTCCGGCTCGCCCATGGCGATCGCCTTGCCGTTGCCGATGAAGGGGAAGCGGCCGACGCGCACCTCGTGGCCCGCCTGCTTCGCCGCCTCCTCGGTCAGCCCGACCGAGGCGACCTGCGGACGGCAGTAGGTGCAGCCGGGGATGTTGCGCGCCTGCAGCGGGTGCACGCCCTCGACGCCGGCGATCTTCTCGACGCAGAGCACCCCCTCGTGGCTGGCCTTGTGGGCGAGCCAGGGCGGGCCGGTCAGGTCGCCGATGGCGTAGACGCCGGGCTCGCCGGTGCGGCACCACTCGTCCGTCACCACATGGGTGCGCTCCACCCGCACGCCCGTGCCCTCGAGGCCGATCTCCTCCACATTGCCGACGATGCCGACGGCGGAGATCAGCCGGTCGGCCTGGATCTCCTGCACCTTGCCCCCGGCCTCGACGATGGCGGTGAGCTCCTCCGCCCCCTTGCGCACGCCCTGCACCCGCGCGCCGGTCAGGATCTTCATGCCCTGCTTCTGGAAGGATTTGTGGACGAAGGCGCTGATCTCCGCATCCTCCACCGGCAGGATGCGCTCCAGCACCTCGATCAGCGTCACCTCGCTGCCCATGTTGCGGTAGAAGCTGGCGAACTCCGCCCCGATGGCGCCGCTGCCGACGACGATCAGCCGCTTCGGCAGCGCGGGCGGCACCATCGCCTCCCGGTAGGTCCAGATCAGCCTGCCGTCCGGCTCGATCCCCGGCAGCACCCGCGCCCGCGCGCCGGTCGCCAGGATGATGTGCTGCGCGCCGAGTTCCGCGACCGGCTTGCCGTCCTTGGCGACGGAGAGCCGGCCCTTCCCCGCCAGCCTGCCATGGCCGTCGAACACCGTGACCTTGTTCTTGCGCAGCAGGTGCTTCACCCCGCCCGAGAGCTGGTTCGCCACGGCGCGGGAGCGCTTGACCACCTTCGCCATGTCGAAGCGGATGTTGTCGGCGGCGAAGCCATAGGCGTCGAGGGTGTGCAGCAGGTGGTTGATCTCGCTCGAGCGGAGCAGCGCCTTGGTGGGGATGCAGCCCCAGTTGAGGCAGATGCCGCCCAGATGCTCGCGCTCCACCAGCGCGGTCCTCAGGCCGAGCTGCGCGGCGCGGATCGCCGCCACGTAGCCGCCCGGGCCGCCGCCGAGGACGGCGAGATCGAACTGCTCGGCCATCACGAGGCCTCCTTCGCAAGCCTTGCCAGCGCGTCGCCGGCCAGGCGCCGCGTGATCCATTCCTTCAGGCTCTCCGCCCCCATCGCGTCGTAGGTGGCGATGGCGGGCAGGTTCCAGTCGAGGACGCTCCAGGCGAGGCGCTGGCCGCCTTCGGCGAGGGTGTCCCGCGCCAGCCGGGCGAACAGCGCGCGCGCGATGCCGCGGCGGCGGAAGCGGGGCTCGACCCAGAGATCCTCCAGCCAGCGGCCATGACGCGCGAGGAAGGTGGAGAACGTCCAGTGGTAGAGCGCCATGCCCGCGGGCTCGCCCTCCCATTCCGCGATCAGGCAGCCGGCGCGCCGCGGGGTGCCGAAGATCGCCGCGTGGAAATCGGCCTCGGTGCCCTTCGCCTCGTGCCCGAGGCGCTCGTACTCGGCCAGCGCGCGCACGAAGCGCGCGATGACCGGCACGTCGGCGGGCACGGCCTCGCGGATCGCCGGCGCGGTCACAGCATCAGGCTCATCGGGTCCTCGACCGTGGCCTTCAGCGCCTGCAGGAACTCGGCGGCGAGCGCGCCGTCGATGACGCGGTGGTCCACCGAGAGGGTGCAGCTCATCACCGTGGCGACGGCGAGCTGCCCGTCCCTCGCCACGGGGCGCTGCTGGCCGGCGGCCACGGCGAGGATCGCGGCCTGGGGCGGGTTGATGATGGCGGCGAACTCCCGCACGCCGTACATGCCCATGTTGGAGATGGAGAAGCCGCCGCCCTGGAACTCCTCCGGCTTCAGCCGGCCGGCGCGCGCCCGCTCGGCGAGGTCCTTCATCTCGTTGCTGATGGCGGCGAGGCCCTTCTGGTCGGCCTTGCGGATGATGGGCGTGATCAGCCCGTTCGGCGTGGCCACGGCGACCGAGATGTCCACGTCGTGGAACTGCAGGATCGCCTCGTCGGTCCACATGGCGTTGACGCTGGGGAAGCGCCGCAGCGTCACCGCCGCCGCCTTGATCACCAGGTCGTTCACCGAGAGCCGGAACGCCCCCGGCCCCTCCTTCGGCGAGCGGGCGTTGAGCTCGGCGCGCAGCTTCAGGAGCGCGTCGAGCTCGATGTCCATGGTGACGTAGAAATGCGGGATGGTCTGCTTCGCCTCCGTCAGGCGGCGGGCGATGACCTTGCGCATCGTGCTGTGCGGCACCGCGGTGTGCGGCGCGGCGACGGCCGGCGCGGGCGCCTTCGCCGCGGCGGGGGCGGGCTGGGGGGCGGCCGGCGCGGCAGCGGGCGGCGCC
>NZ_SJDM01000069.1 GCF_004761865.1 Crenalkalicoccus roseus
CAGCAGTTCGGCCAGCAGGACTGGCGCGGCGGACAGCAGTTCGGCCAGCAGGACCGCTTCGGGCCAGGCCAAGGTTGGGGCGCCGGATCCGGCCAGCAGCAGGGCTGGGGCACCCATGGCGGTGGGCAGGCCTGGGGAAGCGGCAGCACCTTCCAGCCTCGCTACTGATCTGAGCAGGGTTCACCACGGTGGCCGCACGGCCCCGTGGTGAGCCGCTTTTCCGCCCCGGCGACGGTGGCGGAGTTTTCACACCGAACGGCGCAGAGGACAGAGGATGAAGAGGCAGGAAAAGCGGATCGCCTTCCCCGCAATGCTGGCGTTCGGCGCGGCGGCGCTGCTGGCCACGCCGGCCCTGGCGCAGGGCCAGATGGGCTGGGGCCAGGATCGCTTCGCGCCCGGCCAGCAGTTCGGACAGCAGGACTGGCGCGGCGGCCAGCAGTTCGGCCAGCAGGACCGTTTCGGCGGCCAGATGGGCTGGGGCCAGGACCGCTTCGCGCCCGGCCAGCAGTTCGGCCAGCAGGACTGGCGCGGCGGCCAGCAGTTCGGCCAGCAGGACCGTTTCGGCGGCCAGATGGGCTGGGGCCAGGACCGCTTCGCGCCCGGCCAGCAGTTCGGCCAGCAGGACTGGCGCGGCGGCCAGCAGTTCGGCGGTCCCATGGGTGGCCCCGGCATGCGCATGGGTTACGCCGGCCCGGACATGCACCGCATGATGGATGAGCGCGGCGTTCTGGTCCTGCTCGTGGAGCATGGGCGCCAGCAGCGCGCCATGCAGGAGGTGCGCCAGCAGCTTCAGGAAGCCCGCAGCGCGCTGCAGCAGGGCGACCGCAGCCGGGCCGAGCAGGCGCTCGCCAGCGCCGAGGAGAGCCTGCGCCGGGCCGATGCCATGCAGGGCATGCAGCAGGCCGAGCGG
The DNA here is from genome assembly GCF_004761865.1 of Crenalkalicoccus roseus. Taxonomy (GTDB): domain Bacteria; phylum Pseudomonadota; class Alphaproteobacteria; order Acetobacterales; family Acetobacteraceae; genus Crenalkalicoccus; species Crenalkalicoccus roseus. The sequence continues at coordinate 911 of NZ_SJDM01000069.1, forward strand.
GCGCTGGAGCAGGCCGAGCAGGCACTGCAGCGCAACGACCGCGAGAGCGCGCAGCAGCACCTGCGGCAGGCGCGCCAGGCGATGCGGGGCGACGAGCGGCAGCAGGCCGGCGCTCAGACCGGCACCCAGGCGAGGACCGGCGCGCAGCAGACCGGCACCCAGACAGGCACCACCGACACCCAGGCCGGCGCCCAGACCGGCACCGGCACCCAGGCGGGAGCTGGCGGGCAGACCGGCACCGGGGCGCAGACCGGCGGGGCCGGCGGCGGCACCACGGGCACGCAGGGCAGCCGCTAGAGCGGATCGCGGACGGCCGGGACCGCGAAGCCGCTCCGCAGACAGGCGACCAGAGCCGTTTCCGCGACCATGGCTTCGTGGAAACGGCTTCAGGGCCAGCCGTCGGGGCGGAGATCCTTTCGGGGATCTCCGCCTGCGTTATTGGCGGCGAATCGAGCTTAGACCGGCAGGATCACGCCCTTGCCCGCGTCCTGGCGGTCGAAGACGCGATAGGCCTCCTCCGCCTGCTCCAGCCGCCAGCGATGCGTGAACAGCGCGTCCACGGCAATGCCGCGATCGGCGATGTAGCGCGCGCAGTCGGCTTGGCCCACGGTCGAGAAGGTCCAGGAGCCGATCAGGGTCACCTGCCGCCGCAGCAGGTCGGAGCTGACGTCGAGCGTCACCTCCCCGCCCTCGCCCACGAAGCAGGCCTTGCCCCAGGTGCGCACGCAGCGCACCGCCTGGGCCCGCGCCTGGGGGGAGGAGGAGGTATCGAGCGAGGCATGCGCGCCGCGGCCATGCGTGGCGTCGCGGATCGCGCCGACCACGTCGTTCGTCTCCAGCGGATTGATGGTGAGGTCGGCACCGAACTCCTTCGCCCGCGCCAGGCGGTTCGGGTTGGTGTCGAGAGCGATCACGCGCGCGCCCATGTGGTGCGCGAGCTGCGTGGCGGAAAGCCCGACCGGTCCCTGGCCGAAGATGGCGATGGTGTGATCTCCCTGCAGCGCCAGGCGCTGCAGCGCCCCCCAGGCGGTGCCGGTGCCGCAGGAGATGGCGGCACCGGTCTCGAAGGAGAGCTCCTCGGGCAGCGGCACCAGGCTGCGGGCGGGGCACTTCATGTAGCGCGCATGCGCGCCATGGCCGGTGACGCCATAGACCTCCGCCACCCCCTCGACGCAGAGCTGCGCCCAGCCGGTGGAGCAGTGCGGGCAGACGCCGCAGCCGCGGTAGTGGTGCTGCATCACCCGGTCGCCGATGCGTGCCTGGCGCGGGGAGACGGCGCTGCCCACCGCCACCACCACGCCGCAGGGCTCGTGCCCCGCGATCACCGGCTCGCCGCGGGTGCCGAGGCCGAGCGCGGCCGCGCCATCGCCGGAGGCGCGGTAGAATTTCAGGTCGCTCCCGCACATGCCGGAGGCCCTGATCTCCAGCACCACCTCGTCCGGACCGGGCGTGGGATCGGGAAAGTCACGGATCTCCAGCCTGCGGTCGCCGAGGAACACCACGCCCTTCATGGTCCTTCTCCTCCCTATCGGCTCAGCTCGCGCGTCATCGCCTCGATGCCCGCGACAGTCAGCGGGAACATGCGCCCTTCCATGATCGCGTGGATCATGCCGATGGACAGGGTGTAGTCCCAGTGCTCCCGCGGCGTCGGGTTCAGCCAGGCGGAACGGCGGAAATGGCCGGTCAGGCGCTGCAGCCAGACCCGGCCCGGCTCCTCGTTCCAGTGCTCGACGCTGCCGCCAGGCTCGCGGATCTCGTAGGGGCTCATGGCGGCGTCGCCGACGAGGATCAGCTTCCAGTCCGGCCCGTACTTCCGCAGCACCTCCCAGGTGGGAACCTCGGTGTCGCGGCGGCGGCGGTTGTCCTTCCACAGCCGCTCATAGGGGCAGTTGTGGAAATAGTAGTGCTCGAGATGCTTGAACTCGGAGCGTACGGCGGAGAACAGCTCGCTCGACAGCCGCACGTGGTCGTCCATGGAGCCGCCGATGTCGAGCAGCAGCAGCACCTTCACGGCGTTGTGCCGCTCCGGCACCAGCCTGAGGTCGAGCGAGCCGGCGTTCTTGGCGGTGGAGCGGATGGTGTCGGCCATGTCGAGCTCGGTCGCCGCGCCTTCCCGCGCGAAGCGCCGGAGGCGCCGCAGGGCGAGCTTCATGTTGCGCGTGCCGATCTCGATGTCGCCGTCGAGGTCGCGGAACTCCCGCCTGTCCCACACCTTCACCGCGCGGCGGTGGCGCGATTCCTCCTGGCCGATGCGCACGCCCTCGGGATTGTAGCCGTAGGCGCCGAAGGGCGAGGTGCCTCCAGTCCCGATCCATTTCGACCCGCCCTGGTGCCGCCCCTTCTGCTCGCGCAGCCGCTGGCGCAGCGTCTCGATCAGCTTGTCGAAGCCGCCGAGCGCCTCGATCTGGCGCTTCTCCTCCTCGGTCAGCAGCCTCTCGGCGAGCCTGCGCAGCCACTCTTCCGGGATCTCCCGCTGCGGGTCGCCCTCGGGCGGCTCCAGCCCCCTGAATACCTCGCCAAAGACGCGGTCGAAGCGGTCGAGGTGGCGCTCGTCCTTCACCAGCGTGGCTCGGGAGAGGTGGTAGAAATCGTCCACGCTGTAGCCGGCGACGTGCTCCTTCATCCCACGCAGCAGGGTGAGGTACTCCGTGATGCTGGCCGGGATGCCGGCGGCGCGGAGCGCGAGGATGAAGTGCGCGAGCATGGCCGCGCTACCGCCCCTGCTGGCGCCGTGACAGGAAGGCCAGCCGCTCGAACAGGTGCACGTCCTGCTCGTTCTTGAGCAGCGCGCCGTAGAGCGGCGGGATGGCGGTGCGCGGGTCCTGGCTGCGCAGCACCTCGGCCGGCAGGTCCTCGATCATCAGCAGCTTCAGCCAGTCCAGCAGCTCGGAGGTGGCCGGCTTCTTCTTCAGCCCGTCCACGCCGCGGATCTGGAAGAAGACGTTCAGCGCCTCGCGCGCCAGTTCCTGGCGGATGCCGGGGAAGTGGGCGTGGACGATCCGCTCCATCGTCTCGCGGTCCGGGAAGCGGATGTAGTGGAAGAAGCAGCGGCGCAGGAAGGCGTCCGGCAGCTCCTTCTCGTTGTTGGAGGTGATGATGACGACCGGGCGGTGCCGCGCCGTCACGGTCTGCCGCGTCTCGTAGACGAAGAACTGCATGCGGTCGAGCTCGAGCAGCAGGTCGTTCGGGAACTCGATGTCCGCCTTGTCGATCTCGTCGATCAGCAGCACCACGGGAACCTCGGACTCGAAGGCGTCCCACAGCTTGCCGCGCACGATGTAGTTGGCGATGTCGTGCACCCGCGGGTCGCCGAGCTGCCCGTCGCGCAGGCGCGAGACCGCGTCGTACTCGTAGAGGCCCTGCTGCGCCTTGGTGGTGGACTTGATGTGCCACTCGATCAGCGGCATGCCGAGCGCGCGCGCCACCTCCTGCGCCAGCACGGTCTTGCCCGTGCCCGGCTCGCCCTTCACCAGCAGCGGGCGCTGCAACGCGACGGCGGCGTTCACCGCGACCTCGAGGTCGCGGGAGGCGATGTAGGTGGCGGTGCCCTGGAAACGCTTCACTCTCGGAACCCTTGCGCTGGATCCCGGGCAGGGTGCGGCCAGTCCGCCGATGCCGCAAGCCTCCGCGGCGCGCCGGCCGGCCGCCGGCGCGCCCCCCGGCTTTAGGCCCGGGCCAGGCCCGCGGCCCGCATCGCCTCGCCGAGGGAGCGGTCCTGCTCCTCCAGGTGGCGCGCGAAGCCCTGCGCGTCGCCCCAGAGCAGGCCGAAACCGCGGGCGTTCATGAACTCCTTGTATTCGTTGCCCTCATAGACCCGCTTCAACGCCCCGCTCATCGCATCCTGCACCTCCTGCGGCAGGTTGCGCGGGCCGGCGATGCCGCGCCAGGCGCCGGCGGTCCAGTCGAGGTTGAGCGACTCCTTCAGGGTCGGGATGTCGGGCCATACCGCCAGCCGCTGCGGCCCCATCACCACCAGGCTGCGGGCCCGCCCGGCATCCAGCATCGCCCGCGCCTCGACCACGGAATTGGTGGTGAGGTCGAGCCCGCCCGCGGCCAGGTCCTGCATCGCCGGCGCCGCCCCGGTGGACGGCACCCAGCGCACATGGTCCGGCCGCAGCCCCATCGCGACCAGCCAGCCGCCCAGGGCGAGATGCCAGATGCCGCCCTGCCCGGTGCCCGAGGCCTTGAGCTGCCCCGGGCGGCTCGCCTTGATCGCGTCCGCGCATTGCTGGATCGTCTGCCAGGGCGAGTTCGCGTTCACCTGCACGCCAGCCGGATCGAAATTCACCAGCGCCAGCGGCGTGTAGTCCCGGTAGGTGATCTGCGTCAGCCCCTGCCAGTGCAGCATGCAGATCTCGGAGGTGAGCATGCCGAGGGTGTAGCCATCGGGCTGCGCGCTCGCGATCGCGGCATGGCCGACCACGCCGTTGCCGCCGGTGCGGTTCACCACGTTGAAGGGCTGGCCGAGCTCCCGCTCCAGGCCCGCAGCGATGATGCGCAGCACCGCGTCGGTGCCGCCGCCGGCCGCCCAGGGGCAGATCATGGTGACGGGCCGTGCCGGCCAGCGCGCCTGCGCGAGGGCCGGCCGCGCCAGGGAGGCGGCGCCGAGCCCGGCGGCGGCGCCGAACAGGGTGCGGCGGGAAAGCGTCTGCATGGTCGTATCCTCCGGCTTGGGCCGCGCCCCGGGGGCGGGCCGCGTTCGTTCCGAATTGCTACTCCGCCGCGCCCGAGGGCCGCAAGCGCCGGCCCCGCAGGCGCTGCACCACCCACACGCCCACCGGCCAGAGCAGGGCGGTGAAGGTCAGCGCCGCCAGCAGACCGCTGATCGGCCGCTCGACGAAGGGCAGCAGGCTGCCGTCCGACTTGATGAGCGAGGAGACGAAGCTCTGCTCCACCATGCTGCCCATGACGATGCCGAGCACCATCGCCGCCACCGGGTAGCCGTTGCGTTCCATCACGAAGCCGAGGCAGCCGAACAGCGCCACCAGCAGCACCGCGAAGGGGTTGTTGCCGATGGCATAGGCGCCCACCGCGCAGAGCAGCAGGATCACCGGCATCACCGCCGCCCGCGGCGCGCGCAGCACCAGGGTGGAGGTGCGGATCATCATGATGCCGAACGGGATCATGATGATGTTGGCCAGGATGAAGATCAGGTAAAGGGCGTACATGGAGGACGCGTTCTCGGTGAACAGCGTCGGCCCGGGGTTGAGCCCCTTCATGTACAGCACGCCGATGGCGATGGCGGTGATGGTGTCGCCGGGAATGCCGAACAGCAGCGCCGGCACCCAGGAGCTGGCCACCGCGGAGTTGTTGGCCGCACCGGACTCCACCAGCCCCTCCGGATGGCCGGTGCCGTACTTCGCCTGCTCCTTCGAGAATTTCTTGGAGGTGGCGTAGCTGATCCAGGCCGCCATGTCGGCTCCCGCGCCGGGCAGGACCCCGACGATGACGCCGATGGTGTTGCCGCGCATGAGCTGCTTGGGATAGCGCCGCGTCAGGCCCCACTGCCCCGCCAGGATGCTGCCGAAGCGGCGCCGCGGCAGCGGCGGCGGCTCCGGCATCAGCAGCGCGCGCATCACCTGCGCCACGGCGAACACGCCGACCAGCGCCGGAATCACCTCCACCCCGCCGAGCAGGTCCGACAGGCCGAAGGTGAAGCGCGGCGTGCCGGCCGGATTCTCCATGCCGATGCAGGCGATCAGCAGCCCGATCAGCATCGCGGCGATGGCCTTCACGGGGGAGGAGCGCGCCACCAGCGTCGCGCACATCAGCCCGAGCAGCGCCATCCAGAAATACTCGAAGGTGGAGAAGGAGAGCGCGATCTCCGCCAGCGCCGGCGCCACCACCATCAGAGCCAGGGTGCCGAAGATGCCGCCGAGGGCGCTGAACCACAGGCAGATGCCGAGCGCCGTCTCCGCCTGGCCCTTGCGCGTCATCGCATAGGCCTCGTCGGTGTAGGCGGCGGAGGCGGGAGTGCCCGGGATCCGCAGCAGGCAGCCGGGAATGTCGCCCGAGAAGATCGCCATGGCCGAGGCGGTGATGATCGTCGCCACCGCCGCGATCGGCGAGAGGTAGAAGGTCACCGGCACCAGCAGCGCCGTCGCCATGGTGGCGGTCAGCCCCGGCAGGGCGCCGATCACCAGCCCGTAGATGGCTGAGGCGAGGATCGCCACCAGCACGTCCGGGGCCGCGACCAGCGCGGCCCCCTCGATCAGGTTCTGCATGCGCTCACCAGGGTGCCGCCAGCAGGCCCTCCGGCAGCGGCACCCGCAGCAGCCGGTAGAAGACGAGGTGCACGGCGAGCGGCGCCAGCACCGCCAGCGGCAGGGCAAGCCGCAGGCGCGCCCCGAAGGCCAGCGCCACCACCAGCACCATCGCCGCCGCCATCAGGAGGAAGCCGATCCTCTCCGCCAGCAGCATGTAGAGCACCAGCAGCGCCGGCGGCAGCAGGGCCCACAGCCCGTGCCACCAGGACCGCCCGCCCCCCTCCTCCTCCGGCGCCTCGAAGGCGTGGCCAACGCCGAGCGCGATCATCAGCCCGCAGGCGATGAGGCCGAAGCCGATCAGCATGGGAAAGACGGCCGGCCCCACATCCTGCCCCGGCACGGCGGGCAGGCGGGACCCGCCCCAGGCCGCGAGGCCGCCGAGCGCCACCAGGGCCGCGCCGGAGACACGGTCGGAAAGACGCACCCCGTTCCTCCCTCCTCCTTGTTCCGGAACACTTTAACCCGACGGCGGCGGCGCAACAGCCGGATTTGGCAGGGCGCGCCGGCCGGTCTATGACCGGGCGGGCTTGTCCACCGCCCGGAGGCGCGCCGCATGGCACCCAGAGCCGCATGAGTCCCGCCTGGCACCACCTGCCTGTCTCGATCGAGGCGACGGAGCGCGGGCTGCAGGAAGCCGGCTACATCGCCAGCCGCCCCATCGCCACCGCGGTCTATCTCGCGCACCACCTGCAGAAGCCGATCCTGGTCGAGGGGCCGGCCGGCGTCGGCAAGACCGAACTCGCCAAGGCCACCGCCGCCTGGCTCGGCCTGACGCTGATCCGCATGCAGTGCTACGAGGGGCTGGACGAGGCCAAGGCGCTGTACGAGTGGAAGTACGGCAAGCAGCTCCTCTACACCCAGATCCTGAAGGACAGGCTCGGCGCCCTGCTCGGCGAGGAGGGCACGCTGGAGGGCGCGATCCGGCGCCTGCACGGCGTCGGCGACCTGTTCTTCTCCGAACACTTCCTGGAGCCCCGCCCGCTGCTGCGCGCGCTGCGCGAGCCCGAGGGCGCGGTGCTGCTGGTGGACGAGGTGGACAAGGCCGACCAGGAGTTCGAGGCCTTCCTGCTCGAACTCCTCTCCGACTACCAGGTCAGCATCCCCGAGATCGGCACGGTGCGGGCGCGGGTGCCGCCGATCGTGGTGCTGACCTCCAACTCCATGCGCGACCTCGGCGACGCGCTGAAGCGCCGCTGCCTGCACCTGCACATCGGCCTGCCGGACGAGAAGCTGGAGGGGCGCATCGTCGCCAGCCGGGTGCCGGGCATCGCCGAGGGGCTGCGGCGGCAGCTCGTCGCCTTCGTGCAGGGGCTGCGCGGCCTCGACCTGAAGAAGCTGCCCTCGGTCAGCGAGACGCTGGACTGGGCGCGGGTGCTGGTGCTGCTGCACGCGCGGGAGCTGGAGCCGGAGCTGGTCCGCGGCACGCTGAACGTGCTGCTGAAGTTCGAGAGCGACATCGAGGCCGCCGGACCGCATCTGCCGGACCTGCTGCAGAAGGCGCGCCGCGAGACCGCGCCGGCGGCGTGACCCGCGCATGGACGGGCCGCTGCTCGACTTCTTCCGCGCCGCCCGCAGCGCCGGGCTGCGCATCTCCCCGGCCGAGAGCATAGACGCCTCGCGCGCCGTGCGGGTGGTGGGGTGGGAGGACCGCGCGCGGCTGCGCGACACCCTGTCCCTCGTCCTCGCCAAGACCGTGGAGGAGAAGAGGCGGTTCGAGGAGTGCTTCGACCTCTTCTTCCGCCGCGATGGCTTCCGCGGCGCGGCGGAGGACGAGGCGGAGCCCCCGCCTTCCCCGCCCGAGGGCGCGCCCCCCGGCCTGCCTGAAGGCGGCGCGGCCGGCGCCGTCGGCAGCGGGCTCGGCCGCATGCTGCTCGCCGGCGACCGCGCCGGCCTCGCCGCGGCGATGGCGGCGGCGGCGGAGGAGGTCGGGGTCAGCCGCATCGCCGTCTTCACCCAGGTCAACCTGTTCGCCCGCCGCATCCTGGAGCGCATGGACCTCGCCGGGCTGGAGCGCGACATCGCGGCGCATCAGGGCACGCCCATCGGCGCGCGGCTGCGCCAGGGCCGGGACATGCTGCGCGAGGAGGCGCAGGCGCTGGCGCGGCAGAACCTCGAGCTCTACGCTCAGGGCGAGAGCGAACGCTGGCGCGAGCGGATGCTGGCGCAGACCCGCCTCGCCGCCATAGACCGCCGCGACCATGAGCGGATGCGCGTCCTGGTCCGCACCATGGCCCGCCGCCTGGCGGTGCTCTACGGACGCACGCGCAAGCGCGACCGCCGCGGGATGCTCGATGCGCGCCGGACGCTGCGGCGCAACATGGGCTGGGGCGGCGTTCCCTTCCTGACCGTGTGGAAGCGGCGGAAGCTCGACCGGCCGCGGCTCGTGGTACTGTGCGATGTCAGCGGCTCGGTCGCCGCGGTGGCGCAGTTTCTGCTGCTGTTCCTCTACGCGATGAAGGAGGCGCTGTCGGGCCTGCGCGCCTTCGCCTTCTCCGGCTCGCTGATCGAGGTGAGCGACATCCTTGAGCGCGAGCCGATCGAGAAGGCGACCGCGGAGATCATGGCCCGGATCGGCTTCGGATCCTCGAATTACGGCAATTCCCTCGTGGAGTTCGAACGCGGCTTCATGCCGATCCTCGACCGCCGCACCACCGTCATCATCCTCGGCGACGGGCGCGGCAACCGTACCGATCCCCGCGTGGACGTCCTGCAACGCATGGCGAACCGCGCGAAGCAGGTGATATGGCTGAATCCGGAGCCGCGCACCCTATGGGGCACCGGCGATTCCGACATGCCGCGCTATGCGCCGCACTGCCGCGTCACGGCGGTGTGCAGCACGCTGAAGCACCTCGACCGCGTGGTGACGGCGCTGCTGGAGGGCGAGGGCTAGGCCCGAGTAGCTCTGGCTGGAATCGG
>NZ_SJDM01000007.1 GCF_004761865.1 Crenalkalicoccus roseus
CCGCGCCAGTCCTGCTGGCCGAACTGCTGTCCGCCACGCCAGTCCTGCTGGCCAGCTCCGTAGCGGTCCTGACCCCAGCCCATGCCCTGCTGCCCCTGGGCCAGGACGGGCGCCGAGGCCAAGGCGAGACCACCCGCCACCGCCGCCGTGAGCGCGAAGCGCCTCCACATCCGATCCATGTCTCTCTCCCTTTTGCTTGAACGGGTGTGCCGGATCTACCGCCTGAAGGCGCCACCAAGGTGGCACCCGGCCTGCCACCGGCCCTCAGGCGCAACTGGAACGGAGGCACCCGCGCCTCCGTTCCAGGCTGTGTCAGCCGTCTAGCGGGCGAGCCTGACTTCGCCCCACCCCTGCTGGCGCCCCACATCGGCCACGCGGTCACGCTCGAAACGCGGCTGCTGCTCGAGCTGCTCCCGCGTCATGTTCAGCCGCGCCCTCTCGCCAGGCCGGGTGAACTCGATGCTCTCGATCGGCACCACCGCCTGGCGGGAGCCGATGCCGAGGAAGCCGCCCCACTCGACCACCGCGGCCCGCACATTGCCCTGCTGGTCTATGAGGAGGTTCTCGACCTCACCCGTGTTCTGCCCGTCGGCGCCGACGAGGTTGGTCCCGATCAGGTCCCGCACGCTTGCGAGGGGCACGCCGGTGGCGGTTCCGGCCTGGGCCGGGCGCGGCTCGGCCGTCGCGCCGGCCGCCGCGTCCTGCTGACGGACCTGGGCTTGGCCTTCGCGCTGCACCTGCACCTGAGCCTGACCCTCACGCTGCACCTGCACCTGGGGCTGGCCCTCGCGCTGCACCTGCACCTGGGGTGGCGCCTGCTGCACCTGCACCTGCGGCTCCGGCTGCCGCACCGTCACCTGGGGTTCAGGCTGCCGCACCGTCACCTGCGGCTGCGGCTGGGTCACCGTCACCTGGGGCTGCGGCTGCTGGACGGTGATCTGCGGCTGCGGCTGCTGGACGGTGATCTGCGCGCCCGCCTGCTGCTGGCCAGCTTGGCCCGCCTGCTGCTGGCCAGGGGCCTGCGCCATCTGCTGCTGCAGCCGTGCGATCGCGTCTGCCGCACCGCCAAGCCGCTCGGCCATCTGCTGCGGCTGCGCCTGGGCCTGCTGCGACGCCTCCCGCGCCTCGTTCACCTGCCGCCGGGCGTCCTGATAGGCCTGCTGCTGCTGCATCTGCTGCGGCACGCGCTCGAGCGCCTGCTGCGCCTGGGTAAGGGCCTGGCGCGCCGTCTCCATGCCCTGCTGCGCCTGGCCTGCCTGCTGCTGGCCTGCCGCCTGCTGCTGGCCCGAAAGCTGCTGCTGGGCCTGGCGGAGCTGCTGCTCGGCCTGGCGGAGCGCCTGCGCCGCCTGCTGCTGGCCCTGCTGCGCCTGGCCCGCCTGCTGCCCCGCCTGCGGCGGCTGCGCCTGGCCCTGCGGCGCCGTCTGCGCCATCACGGCGCCACCGTAGCCGAACATCACCGCCGCGGCGGTTGCGAGCAGCCACGCCCTGGTCAGGCCCGGCCTGTTGCCTTCGGTCATCACGGTCTCCCTTTCTTGCCTTGCCGCCATGCGGCCTGCGCAAAGCAACGCATGACGGACGGGGAGTTGCCCGTGAAAGGTTCAAGGCACAGGCGCGGAGAAGACGCCGCCCGCTGGTCTGTGCGCCGATCCGAACCGGTTCCGCCTCGTATCTCCACGCGACCGATGCCGTTTCGGAGGAGCGGGCGACCGGCTTCTAGCCCCCGGGTCGGGCGGCGCGCGGCCGGCTTCGGGCACCGCGATGGAAGGCTCAGCCGCCGGCGCCGGCCAGCGCCGCCTCCACCGCGTCCCCGAAACGCTCCGCGATCATGTCCACCTGCGCCGCCGTCACGATGTAGGGCGGGGCGAGGATCACATGGTCGCCATGGCGGCCGTCGATCGTGCCGCCCATGGGATAGCAGGCGAGGCCGCGGCGGAATGCTTCCTGCTTCACCCGCTCGTTCAGCTTGAGGGCGGGGTCGAACGCCTGCTTCGTCGCCCGGTCCCGCACCAGCTCCACCGCCCAGAACAGGCCGCGGCCGCGGATGTCGCCGACATGGCGGTGGTTGCCGAGGCGCTCCGTCAGCCGCTCCTCCAGCCGCCGCCCCATGACGCGGACGTTCTCGAGCAGGTTTTCCTCCCGGATCACCTCCTGCACCGCGACGGCGGCGGCGCAGGCGATGGGGTGGGCCTGGTAGGTGTGGCCGTGCATGAAGGCGCCGCTGCCGCCGGCCAGACCCTCGATGACCCGCCCGCTCACCAGGATGCCGCCGATCGGCTGGTAGCCGCCGCCCAGCCCCTTCGCCACCACCTGGATGTCGGGCGCGATGCCCTCCTGCTCCCAGGCGTGCATGGTGCCGCAGCGGCCCATGCCGCTCATCACCTCGTCGAGGATCAGCAGCGCACCGTGGCGGTCGCAGATCTCGCGCACCGCGCGGAAATAGCCGGGCAGGGCGGCGACGCAGCCGAGGGTCGCGCCCACCACCGTCTCGGCGATGAAGGCGATGACGGTGTCGGGGCCGAGCCGCTGGAACTCCGCCTCCAGCTCCCCGGCGAGCCGCGCCACGTACTCCGCCTCGGTCTCGCCCTCGCGGCGGTCGCGATAGGCGTAGCAGGGGGAGACATGGCTGAAGGCCGGCGACAGCAGCGGCTGGTAGGGCGCGCGCCGCATCGCGTTGCCGCCGGCCGCGAGTGCCCCGAGCGTGTTGCCGTGATAGCTCTGCCGCCGCGCGATGAAGCGGGTGCGCTGCGGCTGGCCGATCTCCAGGAAGTACTGGCGCGCCATCTTCAGCGCCGCCTCGTTACCCTCGCTGCCGGAGGAGCAGAAATAGGCGTGCGTCAGCCCGCCCGGCGCGTCGCCCACCAGCAGGTCGGCCAGACGCTCCGCGCTTTCGCAGGAAAAGAGCGCGGTATGGGCATAGGCGAGCCTGTCGATCTGCGCCTTCAGCGCCGCGTTCACCTTGGGATGCGCGTGGCCGAGGCAGGCCACCGCGGCGCCGCCCGAGCCGTCTATCACCGCATGCCCGTCGCGGTCGTGGAGCCAGATGCCCTCGCCGCGCACGGCGACGGGCGGATCGGCGCGCAGGCTGCGGTGGACGAGGCGGCTGGCGGTCACGGCATCCTCCCGGAACGGTTTCGGCAGGCGCGCAGGGTTCCATGCCGCGCCGCCCGCGGCAATGCGGGATCAGCCGAGCAGCCAGCCGAGCGCCCGCCGCAGCCGCGCCGCCCCGTCCTCGGCGAAGAAGGCGCCATGCGCGAAGATCACGCGCGCGGGGCCGAGCGCCAGCAGCCGCTCCGCCGCGGCGCGGTTCTCCTCCCGCCGGCGGTTGAGCAGCAGGCGCAGATGCGCGGGCGTGTCGCCCCCCGACGCCGCGCCCACCATGCGCGCGAGCAGCCCGGTGCCGAGGGGCAGGCGCGAGACCTCCATCGCCTGCACCAGATCGGTCAGCACCAGGCTGCGGCTCGCATGGTGGAAGAAGGCGATCTCGGCGAAGCCCGGGCCGCCGAACGCCACCTGCTCGATCTCGCCGGCCCAGGGCGGAGGCGGGAGGCCGGCAGTTCGCCCGCCGCGCGCAGCTCCGTGCCCTGGTCGCGGGCGCGGCCCATCACGCCGGGCGCGGCCCAGAGCGACGCCTCGGGAAAGGCCTTCTGCCAGGGCGAGAGGTGCGTCCAGTGCGCGGTGTTCGGCGCCACCAGATGCGCGATGGGCCCGAGCTCGGTCAGTGCGGCGGCGAGCCTCGGCGTGTGCCGCGTCGGCGAGTGCAGCCAGAGCCCGCCGCCGGCCAGGCGCAGCACCGTCATGCGCACCGGCAGGCGGAGGCCGAGCACGCGCTGCGGCCCGCTGTCCACCACCCAGACCTCCTCCGCCACCCGCTTCGGGGTGTCGAGCGGGGGGTAGCTCGCCTCCTGGGCCATCTGCCGCCTCCGATGCGCGAACTTGGCCTGCCAGCGCCGGCGGCCGCGGCCGGTTCCGGGGCGGTAAGGCCGTTCCGCCCGACCGGGGCGGTGGCGGGCCCGCGGCGCGCCCCGCCTACTCCGCGGCGCGGACCGGCGCCGGCGTATCCTCCGGCTCCAGGGCGGCGATGCGCGCCCCGGCGGCGGCGATCCTCTGCGCCGTGATCTCGATCTGGTGCAGGTCGGCCTGCGCCTCGGCGAAGTGGCGCTTCAGGTTGGCCACCCGCCGGTCCAGCCGCTCCGTCTCCTCCGCCAGCCGGGCGAGCTCCCCGCGCAGCCGCCGCGCCTCGGCGCGCAGCCGCACGTCGTGCAGCAGGGCACGCATGGTGCCGAGTACCGCCCACATGGTGCCGGGCGAGACGAGATAGACGCCGCGCCGCGCCGCCTCGGCCACCAGCGCCGGGTGATGGGTGGCGAGGTCGGCGTGCAGCGCCTCGGAGGGAAGGAAGATCAGCGCCCCCTCCGCCGTCTCGCCCGGGCGGATGTACTTCCCGGCCACGTCCTCGACATGGCGGCGGATGTCGGCGGCGAGGCGGCGCTGCGCGGCGAGGCGGGCGGCCTCGTCCGCCGCCTCGCGCCAGGCGCGCCAGGCCTCGAGCGGGAATTTGCTGTCCACGGCGATGGGGCCGGGCGGGAAGGGCAGGCGGATCAGCGCGTCGCAGCGCGTGCCGTTGGCGAGGGTGTGCTGCCAGGCCCAGCTTCCCGCCGGCAGGCGGTCGGCCAGCATCTCGCGCAGCGCCACCTCGCCGAAGGCGCCGCGCGCCTGCTTGTTGCCGAGGAGGGAGGCGAGGGAGGTCACCTGCGTCCCCAGCGCCTCCAGCCTGGTGCGGGCGGCGTCTATCACCGCCAGGCGCTCGTGGATGCGGCGCGCGCTGTCCTGGGCGCGCTCGGCGCTGTCGGCGAGGGCGCGGGACAGGCGCTCGTTCTGCGCCGCCACCGCGGCGTCGAGCCGGTCGGAGAGCGCGTCCATGCGCTCGGCGAGCAGCGAGGCCGTCTCGGCCCCGGCGCGGGGACCGCGCAGGGCGAGGACGAGCGCGCCCACCAGCAGCCCGCCGGCGAGCGCGGCGGCGAGCGGCACCAAGAGCGGCAGCAGCGAGTCGGTCAAGCGCCTCTCCGCAACGGGATCCCGGCACCGCGCGATTCGGGCCGGCCCGCGAGACTACCGCGTGATCCCCCCATGTGGGCCACGCTTCCGCGGATCAGGCCCGACGCCCTCCCCTCCAGACCTTCCAGGCGATCAGGCTGAGCACCACGGCCGTGACGGCGAGGCCGACCGGCCCGGCCCAGTGCTCCACCTTGTGGAATTGCTCCCCGAGCAGGTAGCCGGCGAGCGCCAGCCCCCCGGTCCAGATCGAGGTGCCGAGCGCGGTCCAGAGGTAGAAGACGCGGCGCGGCAGCTCCACGAGACCCGCCGGGATGGAGACGGCGGTGCGCACTCCCGGCATGCAGCGCGCGATGAACACGGCGAAGGGGCCGTTGCGGCGCATCGTCGCCTCGGCCTGTGCCACCTTCCCCTCGGTCAGGCCGATCCACCGCCCGTGGCGCTTGAGGATGGCGCGGGTGCGGGCTGTGCCGTAGGCGCGCGCCAGCTCGAACCACACCGCATTGCCGGTGACCGAGCCCGCGATGCCGGCGAGGACCACGCCGAGGATCGGCATCTTGCCCTGGGCGGCGGCGAAGCCGGCGAGCGGCATGATCGCCTCGGACGGCATGGGCGGGAACAGGTTCTCCGCCACCATCAGCAGGAACACGCCGACCAGCCCGCCGGCGGCGATCAGGTCGGTCGCCCATTCCACCATCCGATCCGCTCCCGCTTGCGCCGCTCAGCCCGGCGTCCTGTAGAGGACAAGCGTGACCCAGCGGCCACGCGAGTAGTTGAACCCCGCCACGGTGCCGATCTCCTCCGGGGCGAGGCCGCGCGCCGCGGCCTCCCGCCGGAAGTCGGCCTCCGCCCGGTCGCCCACCGCGGCGACGCGGCCGGGCGCGGCGGCGAGGAAACGCGCGGCGTCGGCGCCGGTGCGCAGCAGCGCCACCTCGCCCCCCACCGCGAACAGCACCGAGGGTTCGTGATGGCCGGTGATGCCGAACTCCGCCGCGGCGAGGCCCGGCGCCCGCGCCTCCAGCGTCGCGGCGAGGCGCGGGGCGATCCAGAACGGGTCGAGGCGCGGCGCCACCCCCTCCAGCACCGTGGCGTAGAGCGGCGCCGCCAGCAGCGCCCCGAGCAGCCCGGCCCGGCCCCAGGCGCCGGCGCGCGCGGCGCGCAGCACCACCAGCACCAGCAGCGCGGCGAGGGGGATCGCCAGCAGGGCCGCCGTCGGCAGGTCGCGGCTGAGATAGAGGGGCAACGCCAGCGCCAGCAGGGCCAGCCCCGCCGCCACCCCGGCCAGCGCCACGACCGCCACCGCCCGCCACCAGCGGCGCGGCATGGACCGCAGCGGGTCCAGCGCCCAGGCGGCGCCGAGCAGCATCAGCGCCGGGAGCATCGGCAGGGTGTAGTGGGGCAGCTTGGTCTGCACCGCCTCGAACACCAGCCAGGAGGGCACGATCCAGGCCAGAAGGAAGCGCGTCGACGGGCGCATCCGGTCCCGCCAGGCGGCGGGCAGGGCCAGCAGCACGATCCAGGCGGCGGGGAAGGCGGCGATCGGGAAGGTGAGCAGGTAGTAGCCCGGCGGGCCCCAGTGGCTCTCCTCGCCCGAGCCGACCTTGGCGAGCATGTCGCCGCCCACCGCCTCGGCGAAGAAGCGCCCCTCGGTCGCGAGGCCGATGGCGACGAACCACGGCGCGGCGGCGGCGAGCATCAGCGGCAGCCCCCAGGCCGGGCGCAGCGCCCGCAGCCAGGGGGCGCGGCCGCGATCGGCCACCGCCAGCGTCACGGCGGCGAGCAGCGCCACCATCGGCCCGATCGGCCCCTTGAGCAGCACGGAGAGGCCGAGCACCAGCCAGAACGCCGCCGCCTGCCGCGCCGTGAGCGCCTCGGGGCGCAGATAGGCGAGGCCGAACAGGCCCATGGCGGCGACGACGCTCGCCAGCAGCGCCGCGTCGGTCTTGGCGATGTGCGCCTCCGCCACCAGCACGAGCGAGGAGGCGAGCATCGCCGCCCCCAGCAGCGCCGCCCGCCGCCCGACCAGGGCGCGGCCGAAATGGAAGGTGGCGAGCACGGCGAGCAGCGCGCCGCCGAGGCTTGGCAGGCGATAGACCCAGATGTCGGCCCGGTCGCCGAGCCCCGTCGCCTCCGCCGCGTGGACCGAGGCGGCCTGCAGCCAGTGGATGCCGGCGGGCTTCTTGTTCCGCTCCTCCTGCCCGAAGCGGATGCGGACATAGTCGCCGCTCTCCACCATCTGGCGGCTGGCCTGGGCGAAGCGGGCCTCGTCGCGGTCGGTGGCGGGCAGGGTGAAGAAGCCCGGCAGCCAGAGCAGCAGGCAGAGCAGCGCCAGCGCCAGCCGGGGCCGGCGCAGCAGCGGCTCGGGCACGGTGCCGAGCGAGCGGTCCGGGCCGGCGGGCGGGGCGATGTGCATGGGGAGGGCGGACTAGCACGGGCCATGCCCGGCGGCCATCATGCCTGGAGCGGATCGCGGAGGGCCGGCAACGGCCGGAAGCGTGGCGCCGCCCCGCGGACGACGGGGCGGCGCCGCTTCCGCGAGCACAGCCGGGTGGAAACGGCTCTAACGCGGCGCCTCGCGCGCGAGGTAGAGCGTCGCCTCCCCGCCCGCGAGCAGGGCCGCCGCCTCGCAGGGGCGGGCGATGCCGTCATGGTCCAGGCGGCGCAGCGGGAAGCGGCGCGCCAGCGCCTCGAGCCAGGCCGCCGGGGCGCGGCAGCGCGCCGGATCGAAGCCGAGCAGCAGGCGCAGCCCCGGCCGTGCCGCGAGCATCCCCTGCATGCCCGCCCAGGCGGCTTCCTCCCCCCCGTTCAGGTCCAGCCTGACCAGATCGGCCCCGCCGGGCAGCAGCGCATCGAGGGTGGTGGCGGGAACCTCCTGCGTCGCCTCGCCCGCCGCCTCCTCGGCCACCACCCGCCCGCCCGCCGGCGCGTCGGGCGGCACCGCGAACAGGGCGCGCCCCGCCCCGCCGGGACCGACCAGCGCCGCCTGATGGCGCTCCGTCCGGCCCTCGAAGCCGTTGAGGCGCAGGTTGCGCGGCAGCAGGGTGGCGAGGCGCGGATGCGGCTCCACCGCCACCACCCGCCCCGTCGGCCCGACCAGGTCGGCGGCGAGCAGCGTGAAGTAGCCATAGGCCGCGCCGCCATCCACCACCGTCTCGCCGGGGCGGATGTTGCGGGCGAGGAAGGCGGTGACCCACCACTTCCAGAAGCCGTCGAGCGCCAGATGCGGCGCCAGCGCGGCATCCCCGGCGTCCAGCAGCATCTTGTAGCGGCCGAGCGCGCGGCAGAGCAGGGTGCCGCCGGCCATGGGCAGGGCCGTCGCCAGGGCGCGGACCGCGGCCTGGACCTCCGCCTCCGGTCCCGGCTCGCGCAGCCGCCGCAGCGGCAGGAGCGGCAGGCGCCGCTCGCCGAAGCCGGCCAGGCGGGCGCGCCATGCGGCGGGGCGGGGCAGCGCCGCGGCGGCGGGATCAGGGCTGTCGGGCGGCACCGGAACTCTCCCTTGGCGGCAGCTTTCCACGGCCTTCTACCGGCACCGCCGCGCAGGGTGAAGTCCGTCGCGCCATCGCTCGCCGCGGTTGTGCCGGCGCGGCGGCCGGCGGTTCCCGCCTCGGCGCGGCCGGGATAGGCTCGCGCCATGTCCGAGGAAGAGCCGATCCCGCCCGCCCACCCGGCGCCCTGGCCGGAACGGCCCGCCGCCGAGGCGGGCCTCGATCCCGACCGTCTGGCGGAGGCCGTGGCCTTCGCCGAGTCGCACGAGACCCCCTGGCCGCGCGACCTGCGCGCCCAGCTGGAGAACCGGCATTTCGAGCCGCCGCCGCACAACGCCATCATCGGCCCCGTGGCGCCGCGCGGCGGGCCGAACGGGCTGATCCTGCGCCACGGCCGCCTGGTCGCCCGCTGGGGCGACACGCGCCGGGTGGACATGACCTTCAGCGTCACGAAATCCTACCTGGCGATGCTGGCGGGCCTCGCCCTCGCCGACGGGCTGATCCCCGACCTCGACGCGCGCGTGGCGGAGACGGTGCAAGACGGCGGCTTCGAGGGGCCGCAGAACGGCGCCATCACCTGGCGGCACCTGCTGCAGAACACCTCCGAGTGGGAGGGCACGCTGTTCGGCAAGAGCGACGTCATCGACCGCGGCCGCGACCTGGCGCTGGAGGGGCGCGGGCCGAAGGGGTTCGAGCGGCCCCTGCGGCCGCCCGGCACCTACTGGGAGTACAACGACGTCCGGGTGAACCGCCTCTCCCTCGCCCTGCTGCGCCGCTTCGGCCGCGCGCTGCCGGAGGTGTTCGCGGAACGGATCATGCGCCCCATCGGCGCCTCCGCCGACTGGTCCTGGCATGGCTACGAGACCTCCTGGGTCGAGGTGGAGGGGCGCCGGGTGCAGAGCGTCTCGGGCGGCGGCCACTGGGGCGGGGGCGTGTTCATCCACGCCGAGGACCAGGCGCGCCTCGGGCTGATGGCGCTGCGCGGCGGGCGCTGGGGGGAGCGGCGGATCCTGCCCGAGGGCTGGGTCGCCGCCTGCCGCACCCCCTGCGACCTCAACCCGCATTACGGGCTGCTGTGGTGGCTGAACACCGGGCGGAGCAAGTGGCCCTCGGCCAGCGCCGCCTCGGCCTGCTTCGTCGGCGCCGGCGGCAACGTCACCTGGATGGATCCGGAGCACGACCTGGTGGCGGTGGCGCGCTGGCTCGATCCCGCGCATCTCGACGGCTTCATGGCCAGGGTGACGGGCGCGGTCCGCGGCTGAGCGTTTTCCGGCCCCACCCTCCGCCGCCCGCCCTATGCGGCGCGGCGGCTGGCCCCGGCCGCGGCCTCGAGGCCGTGGAACCGCACCTCCGGGAAGCGGTGGCCGTGACGGTCGAGGAAGTCGAGGAACCGCCCGATGCCGAGCGGACCCGGAATCGGGTAGCGCGCCGGCAGGCGCTCGAGCGCGTCGTGGAAGCGGGTCAGCACGGCGAAGTCGCGCGGATACTCCCGCTCGTCCACGCCGAGGAAGCGGCCGGCGCGCCGCGCATGGCCGAGGAGGCGCCGCCAGCGCCCGATCGGCGGCAGGCCGACGCACTCCACCCCGTGGGCGAACAGCGTCAGGTTGATCTCGTCGAAGGGCTCGGCGGCCCTCAGGTAGCGCTCCGCCGCCTCGGCCGAGGGCTCCATGTTGAACTTCATCCAGAAGGGCGCGCTGCCGGTGCGCAGCGCCAGCAGCGGGTCGAGCAGGATGAAGCTCTCGATCAGCAGCCGGCTGGCAGGGATGCGCCGCTCCCGGTACCACCAGCGGTACAGCTCCGCAACCAGGGGGCTCGGATCCTCCGGCTCGTCGAAGACGATGCGCGCGACGCGGTAGCCGTGCGCGGCGGCGAAGCGCTCGATGTCCTCGCCGAGGCGCGGCTCGAAGCCCCATTCGGCCTCCGGCGCCTCCTCGGTCGGCGCCGGCGGATCCCAGCGGCGGCGGTGGGAGCCGTAGCGCGCGAGATACTCCTCGACGCGCGGGCCGCCGTGCAGGAACTCCTCCGGCGTCGCCCCGCCGAGGGCGCCGAACTGGAAGACGTGGCGGTCGGAGAGGCGGGTGACGGGGAAGCGCCGGCGGCAGTCGCTGACGATGATGGTCCCCCCCGGCGGCAGCACGCGCTGCAGGAACGCCTCGTAGGCGGGGCCGAGGCGCAGCCGCTTGACCCGGAAGTAGGTCATCAGGTGCAGCATCAGCCGGTCCTGGTTCGGGTCGTGCATGTGGTGGAGCTGCAGGTCCGGGTTGTGCGCCAGCAGCCGCCGCCCCGGCTCCAGCCCGCTCTCCAGCCCCTCTTTCGCGTCGTCCGGATGCACCTCCGTCTGCCGTACCGGGATGAACAGGGTCTGCGGCAGCCAGGGCAGGCCGAGGGCGCAGCAGAGATGCACCAGCGCCCCGCTCGCCGAGCCGACCACCACCGCCGGGTAGGGGCGCTGCGGGTAGAGCCCCGTCGCCCAGCGCGCCAGCGCCTCCGAATCCACGTTGTCGGTGTTGCGCTCGAGGATCGCCTCGCCGACGCCGCCGACGGCGTAGAGCGCCTCCCGCGCGCGCCGCGGCAGCAGGTTGGCGAGCGGCACCACGCGCTTGAGGGGGCGGGGCAGGCCGAGGGCGGGGATGTCCTTGCCCTTCAGGAAGCGCGCCGTGGCGCGCAGCATGGCGCTGCCGGAGTCGAAATTGGCGATGTAGCCGGGCGGCATCGGCCTCATGCGGCTCTCCCCTGCGCTGCCCCGCCGGCGGCGGGCGGGAGGTCGAGAAGGAAGGCCCGCGCCACGCGCGCGAGCTCGAGGGCGCTGGCGGAAATCATCTGGTGCGCGGCGCCGGGGATGACGCGGCAGGCGCCGCGCGGCGCCGCCCGCGCCAGGCGCTCGCACCACCCGGGCGGGGCGATCGGGTCGCGCGAGCCGCCGACCACCAGCACCGGCACGGAGACGCCGAGGATCCGCTCCTCGATGCGGTGGCGGCGCATCTCGTTCTGGGTGAACCGGCCGCGGAAGGGGCTGGTGCGGAGCTGGTCGAGCAGGCCGGTGCGCCATTCCCGCGCCCAGTCCAGCAGGCCGCGGGCGGCGAGGCGCGGTCCGCTCTCGCGCAGCTCGGGCGGCGCGGTCGGTCCCTGCAGCACCAGGGCGCGGACCAGCTCCGGGTGGCGCAGCGCGCACTCCACGGCGATCTGGCAGCCGTAGGAGTTGCCGAGCAGCGCCGCCGGCGCCATGCCCTCCGCGCGCATCCAGGCGGCGAGCGCGTCGGCGAGGCCGCCCGTGTCCAGCGGCCGTTCCGGCGCGTCGGAGCGGCCGAAGCCCGGCAGGTCGGGGCAGGCGGCGGGGAAGTCGCGCCCCAGCCGCTCCAGCAGGGGCACGAAATAGAGGCTGGAGATGACGAGCCCCTGCGCCATCACCACCGGCACGCGCCCGGGCGGCGGCGCGCCCGCGGCGATGCGGGCGTGCATCCGCCATGGCCCCGCCTGCCGCCGGGCGCTGCGGAGCGGCACCAGCCGCTCCCGTCCCTTCGCCCGCCCGCCGAGCAGCGCCAGCATCGCCCGCGCCCTCAGTAGGGGAGCAGCCGGCCGGCCCAGGCGGCGCGCCGGCGCCAGGGCATTGCCCGCGCCAGCAGCCCCCGCGGGCGCCGGCGCGGCAGCCAGCCGCCCCGGTGCCCGCCGCCAGTGCCGAGGGCAAGGGCGAGGGGCACCGCCGCCAGCAGCAGCGCCGCCGCGCCGGCGAGCGCCGCCCCGCCGCCGCGCGGCGCGGTCTCGCGCGCCTGCCAGCCGCCGGTGATGCGGGCCCATTCGGGCATCGGCTCGAACAGGTTGCCGCGGGTCGGCGGCGCCGGCGTGTCGCCGAGGTGCTGGCTGTCCACGTTGCGCGCCATCACCGCGTCCACGGCGGCGGGCGCGAGGTGGCGGGCGGCGGCCATGACGCGGCCGGCGCGGCCGACGAAGACCTCGCGCCGCGGGTGGCGCACCAGGCCGAGGATCGCCGCCGCCACCTCGGTCGGCGGGATCACCGGCGGCATCGCCTTCACGGCGCGGCCGGTGTAGTTGGCCGCCTCCTGGAACAGGGGCGTGTCTATGGTCGCCGGCAGGACGGTGCAGACATGGATGTGCCGCGCGTCGCGCAGCTCCTGCCGCCAGCAGTCGGACAGCGCGCGGATCGCCGCCTTCGAGGCGACGTAGGCGCTGGTGTAGGGCTGCGGCACATGGGCGACGATCGAGGAGAGGTTCACCAGGACGCCGTGCCCCTGCTCGCGGAAGAAGGGGATCACGCTGCGCGCGCCGTTCACCGTGCCGAGGATGTTGGTGCGGATCACCTCGTCATAGGCTTCCGGGGGCGTCTCCTCGACGCGGCCGAACAGGGTGACGGCGGCGTTGTTCACCCAGACGTCGATGCGGCCGAAATGGGCGATGGCCTTCTGCGCGAGGGCGCGGACCTCCGCCTCCTCCCGCACGTCGGTCGGCACCGCGAGCGCCCGGCCGCCGTCGCGGCGGCACTCCTCCGCCAGCAGCTCCAGCGCCTCCCGCCGGCGCGCGGCGAGCACGAGGGCGGCGCCCCTGCCGGCGAAGGCACGGGCGGTGGCGCGGCCGATGCCGCTCGACGCGCCGGTGATGACCACCACGCTGTCCCGGATGGATGGGCGCATCGCCTCGGACCTCCTCTGCGGTGCGGGGCGCCGCCCGGGGATGCGCCCCGGCTGGGCGCGAGGGGCGCCGGTGGGCCATGAACCATGACAGGCGGTTCATGTTCCCTCGCGACTTGGTGGGGAGGGGGGTCCGCGGCTCCGCTCAGGCCGGCAGGGGGTATTTGCGGAGATAGGGCATGTAGCTCTCCTCCACGTCGATCTCGAAGGTGGCGAGCAGCCGCACCACGGCGCAGTAGAAGGTGGCGGTGACCACCAGATCCATCAGCGCGGCGTCGTCCAGGTGCCGGCGCAGGGCGGCGAAGGTTCCGGCCGACATGGCGCCCTCGTAGATCTCGCGCGTCCCCTGCAGCACCAGCTTCGCCGCCGGCTCGAGCGCGTTCGGCCTGCCTTCGCTGTCGGCGATCAGCGCCTCGATGTCGGCATCGGTGACGCCGAAATCGTAGCCGATCTTGATGTGGTGCGACCATTCGTAGGGCGAGCGCGCCTGCCAGCCGACCTGCAGGATGGCCAGTTCGCGCAGCCGCGGATCCAGCCTGGTGTGGTGGCGGATGTACTGGCCGAGGGTGCCGAAGGCGCGGGCCGCCTCGGGGTTGTGGACCAACACGCGGTGCAGGTTGATGTTGCGGGCGAGCAGCCCCTGGTCCTCGGGCTTCAGGTCGGCGGCGTCGAGATAGGGCAGCCTGGCCATCGGATCGTCCTCGCTGGTCTGTCGCTTCGGGGGCGGCGCCGGCGGGCCGCGCCGCCTGGCGAGCCTGTGACGATCACATGGCCGCTGGCGAACCGCCGCGTGCCGCCTTCCTCCCCGGGCGAGAGCCTAGCGCCTGATCCGCGAAGGCGGGAGCGCCTGCGGCGGCGAACCGGCCGCCCGATGAAGGGCGGAGGGCCGGAGGCGTGCCTTCGCGCGGCGTGCAAAGGCATGGCGCCCTCGTCATGGGCGGGCGCGGCGGAGCGGATGGCGCGCCCGTGCGCCGGAAGGGAGTGGCCGGGCGCCCTCGTCAGGCGCCCCCGCCGCCCCTAGCTTCCGCCGTCATGCACGGCCCCCTCCCGACCGATCCCGACGCCCCGCTGCGGGCGGCCCTGGCCCGCCATCGCGCCATCGCGACCCTGCTCCTCCTGGTGATGGCGGGGCTGATGCTCGGCTCCTACGCGCTGCCTCCGGGCTACTGGACCGACCTGCTGCAGGCCGCGGCCAAGGCCGGCGTGGTCGGCGGCCTCGCGGACTGGTTCGCGGTGACGGCGCTGTTCCGCCGCCCGCTCGGCCTGCCGATCCCGCACACCGCCATCATCCCGGCGCAGAAGGAGCGGCTGGGCCAGGGTCTCGGCCGCTTCGTCGCCAACCACGTCTTCACCGAGGCCGAGATCCAGCGGGTGATGGGCAAGCTCGACCTCTCCGGCATCCTGCGCGGCTTCCTCGCCGACCCGGTGGCCGCGCGCCCGGCGGCGCAGGCGCTGGCCGCGACCCTGCCGCGGGTGCTGGCGAGCCTGGAGGACGGTCGTGCGCGGCGGCTGATGGGCCGGCTGCTGCCGCGGCTGGCCGGGGGGCCGGGCGGGGCCCGCATCCTGGCGCGCGCGCTGCGCGCCCTGGTGGAGGGTGGGCGGCACCAGCAGGTCTTCGACCTGGCGGTGGCCCAACTCCGCGCCCTGCTCGCCGAGAAGGAGGACCAGCTCCGCACCGCGATCGAGGCGCGGGTGCGGGCCGAGGGCGGGGCGCTGATCGGCTGGCTGGCCGGTGCCGCCGTGGCGCGGCGCGTGCTCTCCCACGTCAACGCCGAACTCGCCCGCATCGAGCCGACGGATTCCGACCTCCGCGCCGCCTTCGAGGTCTGGCTGCGCAACGAGATAGACCGGCTGGAGAACGATCCGGAGCGCATCGCCCAGGTCGGGCGGGCGCTGCGTGACGCCCTCTCCCACCCGACCGTTGCCGCCTGGCTGGCCGATGTCTGGGCCCGGCTGCGCACCGCGCTGGAGGCGGACGCGGCCAATCCGCAGGGGCGGACGGTGGCGCTGCTGGAAGCCGGCTTTGCCAATGCCGGCCGCCTCCTGGCCGAGGACGAGGCGGCGCGGGCGCGCCTCAACCGCGCCGTGGAGAGCGTGCTGATGACCCTGCTGCCCTCCGCCCGGCTGCGCCTCGCGGACTTCATCGCCGGTGTGGTGCGCGGCTGGGACACGCGGCAGGTGACCGAGAAGATCGAGCTGCGGGTCGGGCGCGACCTGCAGTATGTGCGCATGAACGGCACGCTGGTCGGCTTCCTGGTCGGCGGCGTGCTCTACGTGGTGCTGACGGCGGCCTTCGGGCGCGTCGCGTTCTGAATGGGCGGGTAGGCAGCAAGCGGCGGGTGCCCTAGCCTGCCGGGGACGAGGAGGAAGCGATGGCGGCCGAGATCGACCAGGCGCTGGGCTTCGCGCCGGATTACGACAGCCCGATCCCCTACATGCTGCGCACTCGGGAATATTACCGCGCCATCGGCTACGAGCCCTATCGCTGGGCCCATTACGTCGAGGTGCCGTTCCAGCCGCTGCGCAGGCCGCTCGCGGAAAGCCGCGTGGCGCTCATCACCACCGCCGCGCCCTACCAGCCGGACAAGGGCGACCAGGGGCCGGGCGCCCCCTACAACGCCGCCGCGAAGTTCTACCGGGTCTATTCTGGGGACACGGCGCAGGACCACGACCTGCGCATCTCCCACATCGCCTACGACCGCAAGCACACCACCGCCGAGGACCCGAACACCTGGTTCCCGCTGCCGGCGCTGCGGCGCATGGCCGCGGCGGGGCGGATCGGCGAGGTGGCGCTGCGCTTCCACGGCGCGCCGACCAACCGCAGCCACCGCCACACCCTGGCCGTGGACTGCCCCGAGATCCTGGCGCGGCTGCGCGAGGACGCCGCCGACGTGGCGGTGCTGGTGCCGAACTGCCCGGTCTGCCACCAGACCTGCAGCCTGGTCGCGCGGCACCTGGAGGCGAACGGCATCCCGACCGTGGTGATGGGCTGCGCCAAGGACATCGTCGAGCATTGCGGCGTGCCGCGCTTCCTGTTCAGCGACTTCCCGCTCGGCAACGGCGCCGGCCGCCCGCACGACCGGGAGAGCCAGGACCTGACGCTGGAACTCGCGCTGCGCGTGCTGGAGGCGGCGCCCGCGCCGCGCACCACCGTGCAGTCGCCGCTGCGCTGGGCGACGGACGGGCGGTGGAAGCTCGACTACCTGAACCTGGAACAGATCCCGCCCCAGGAGCTCCAGCGCCTGCGCGAGGAGTTCAGCCGCCAGAAGGAGATCGCGCGCCGCCTCCGCGAGCAGGCCGCCTGAGCCATGATGCCCGACGCGCGGCCCTTCGAGGGGGTGCGGATCCTCGACTTCACCCAGGTCCTGGCCGGCCCCTTCGCCAGTTTCCAGCTTGCCCTGCTGGGCGCCGAGGTGGTGAAGGTGGAGCGGCGCGAGGGCGAGGAGATGCGGCGCTTCCCGCTCTCCCCCGAATGGACCGCGCGCGGCATGGCGCCGATGTGGATGGCCGCCAACGCCGGCAAGCGCAGCCTGACGCTCGACCTGCGGAGGCCCCAGGCGGTGGAGGTGGTGCGCCGCCTTGCCGCCGGGGCCGATGTGGTGATGGAGAATTTCCGCCCCGGCGTGATGGACCGCCTCGGCATCGGCCATGCGGCGCTCTCGGAGATCAATCCGAGGCTGATCTACTGCGCCATCTCCGGCTTCGGCCAGGATGGGCCGGACCGGCTGGAGGCGGGCTATGACGGCCGCATCCAGGCGATGTCCGGCATCATGGCGATGACGGGCGAGCCGGGGGCGGGGCCGATGCGCGCCGGCTTCGCGGTGTGCGACCTGCTCACCGGCATGACGGCGGCCTATGCGGTGGCGGGCGCGCTGTTCCAGCGCACCCACACCGGCCGCGGGCAGTTCGTGGACGTCTCGATGCTGGACTCCACCCTCTCCTTCCTGGGCGGCGCGGTGGCGGAGTGGACGGCGGCGGGACACGTGCAGGCGCAATGGGGCAACCAGGCGGTCAGCCGCTGCGCCACCGCCAACCTGTTCCGCGCCGGGGAGGGGCACCTCCTGCTCGCCGTGAACGCGGAGAAGCACTATCGCCTGCTGTTCCAGGCGCTCGGCCGCGAGGAGGTGCTGGCCGACCCGCGCTTCGCCGACTGGACCTTGCGCTACGAGAACCGCGAGGCGCTGCGCGCCATCATCGAGGAGGCGCTGGCCGATGCCGACGCCGCCACCTGGGAGCGGCGCCTGACCGGGGCGGGCGTGCCCTGCGCCTGCGTCCGCCGCGTGGACGAGGCGATCGCGCACCGCCAGGTCGAGGCGCGCGGCCTGCTGCAGGAGGTGGAGACGGCGTGGGGTCCGCTCCGCCTCGCCACCAGCGGCTTCCGCCTGGCGCATGGGGGTGCCCGCCTCGACCGGCCGCCGCCCGCCCTGGGCGAGCATACGGAGGAGATCCTCGCCGAGGCCGGCTATACGGCGGAGGAGATCGCGCGGCTGCGCGCCGAGGCGGCGATCTGAGCCTTTCCGCCCGCGCTGCTCCGCGCCATCCTCGCCGCCGAAGGAGACCTGCATGACCGCCACCGTCGTCGATTCCGTCATCTTCCGCGACATCTTCAGCACCGAGGCGATGCGCCGGATCTTCTCGGACGAGGCGCGGGTGCAGTACTACCTCGACATCGAGGCGGCGCTGGCGCGGGTGCAGGCGCGGCTTGGCATCATCCCCGCCGAGGCGGCGGAGGAGATCTGCCGCCACTGCGACGCCAAGCGGTTCGACTTCGCCCGGCTGAAGGTGCAGACCGAGCGCATCGGCTATCCGGTGCTGCCGGTGGTGCAGCAGCTCGTCGCGCTCTGCCGCGACGGCCTTGGCGAGTGGTGCCACTGGGGCGCGACCACGCAGGACATCACCGACACCGCGACGGTGCTGCAGATCCGCGACGGGCTGGCGCTGGTGGAGCAGGATCTGCGGGCGATCGCGGACCATCTGGCCGATCTCGCGCGGCGCCACCGCGACACGCCGATGGCCGGGCGCAGCAACCTGCAGCAGGCGACGCCCATCACCTTCGGCTACAAATGCGCCGTGCTGCTAGCCGGCTTCCAGCGCCACCTGCGGCGGCTGGAGGAGATGCGCCCGCGCGTGCTGGTGGGCGAGTTCGGCGGCGCCACCGGCACCCTCGCCTCGCTCGGCGCGGACGGGCTGCGCGTGCAGGAGGCGCTGATGGCGGAGCTCGGCCTCGGCCAGCCGGAGATCGCCTGGCACACCATGCGCGACCGCATCGCGGAGGTGGGCTGCTTCCTCGGCCTCATCACCGGCACCCTCGGCAAGATCAGCATGGACGTGAAGCTGCTGATGCAGACCGAGGTGGAGGAGGTGTACGAGCCCTTCCACGAGGGGCGCGGCAGCTCCAGCACCATGCCGCAGAAGCGCAACCCGATCTCCTCCAACTACATCCACGCCTGCGTCGCCATGGTGCGCCAGCACGTCGCCGCGCTTCTGGATGCGATGGTCGAGGACCATGAGCGCTCCACCGGACCATGGGAGATCGAGTGGGTCGCGGTGCCGGAGATCTTCTGCCTCTCCGCCGGGGCGCTGGCGCATGCGCGCACGGTGACGGCCGGGCTGCAGGTGGATCCCGCGCGGATGCGCGCCAACCTCGACGCGCAGAAGGGCATGATCGTCTCGGAGGCGGTGATGATGGGCCTCGGCCCCGCCCTCGGTCGCCAGCGCGCGCACGATCTGGTCTACGACATCTGCCGCGAGGTGATCGCCGGCAAGGGCGGCTTCCTCGACCTGCTGGCGGAGCACCCCGAGATCAGGCCGCACATGGGGCGCGAGCAGCTTGTCGCGCTGCTCGATCCCGCGAACTATACGGGGCTGGCCGGAGAGATGGTGGACCGGGTGCTGGCCCGGCAGGAGCGTGGCCATGGCTGAGACGATCGCGCTTGCGGATGCCGGCTACCGCTTCATCCCGGCGGTGTTCCAGTACTCCGCCGGCGTCGTCGCGCTGCCCGGCTTCCGCATCGAGCGCGCGCGCTTCGCCGAGCCGGTGCCGATGGCCGAGGGCTGGCGCCGCATCGCCGCGCATCTCGCGGCGTTCGGCCGTCCGCGCACTGCCTTCTGCGCCTGCGAGCTGCGCTCCCCCGCGCCCTTCACCGAGGAGAGCTTCATCGCCTTCAACCGCGGCTACGCCGCCGTGCTGGGGGAGTGGGGCGTGCTGCGCGAGGGACGCAACCCGGTGGCGCGCAGCAATGTCTGCCCCGAGATCACCCCGCCCGCGGAGCCCTGCTTCCACGCCTTCTGCTACACCATGCCCGACCCGGCGGCGGCAGCATCCTTCGTCGTCTCCGGCAGCGGCGAGACGCGGGAGGGGCAGGGCAACTACCGCGACCACACCGTTGCCCCGGGCGACACCTCGCCCGCGGGGATGCGGGCCAAGGCGCGCTTCGTGCTCGGCGAGATGGAGCGGCGCATGGCGGCGCTCGGCGCCGGCTGGGGCGCCACCACCGCCGTGCAGGCCTACACCGTGCACGACATCCACCCCTTCCTGGCGGAGGAGGTGGTACGACGCGGCGCGGCGCGCCACGGGCTCACCTGGCAGTTCTGCCGCCCGCCCGTGGTGGGCCTCGACTTCGAGATGGACTGCCGCGGCCTGCCGCTGGAACGCGTGCTACCCGCCTGATGCCCCCGACCGCGGATCAGGCGCCGGTGGCCGGCTTTTCGCCCAGGCTTCCCGGCGGCGCCGCAGCCTCCCGGTGCGGGCCGGGCTGCGGCACCCGCGCCGCCGGCCGCCGCTCCAGCAGCCCGGCGATGCCGCGCGGCAGGAACAGCATGAACATCACCAGCAGCAGACCGTAGACGAGAGGAGCGGCGCCGATGAACTGCGTGCCGAAGAAGACGCGCAGGGATTCGTCGAGCCCGATGGTGATGAGCGCGCCGATGGTCGGGCCGATCGGGCTGAACATGCCGCCGGCGATGGCGCCGAAGACGATCTGCAGCGACGGCGCGAGACCGGCCAGGGATTCCGGGTTCAGGTACATGCGGTACTGCGCCGTCAGCGCCCCCGCGAGCGCGGCGAGCGCAACCGAGATCATCATCACCTTCAGCTTCTCGCGCGTCACGCGGATGCCGATCGAGGCCGCCGCATCCTCGTCCTCGGCGATCGCCGCGAGGGCCCTGGACGACATGGAGCGGTCTAGCAGGCGCCAGGCCAGCAGCCCGCCCGCCCAGGCGGCCAGCGCCAGCCACCAGAAGCCCGCCTTGCCGAACTGCATGGCGGCGAAGGCGGCCTCCGGCGGCGCCTGCTGCGGGGTCATGCCGAGAGAGCCGCCGGTGACGCCGCGCAGCGCCACGATCAGGATGCGCACGATCTCGCCCGCGGCGAGCGTGACCAGCGCGAAGTAGTGCCCCACCACGCGCAGCCGGAAGCTGGGGTAGCCGAGCATCACGCCCACCGCCATCGCCGCCGCGACGCCGAGGGGGATGCCGATCCAGGGCGTGATTCCGTACAGGTTCCACAGCAGGGCCATGGTGTAGGCGCCGATGCCGAGGAAGGCTCCGTGGCCGAAGGAGACGAGGCCGAAGCGGCCCATCAGCGCCCAGCCGGTGCCCGCCACCGCGGTCAGCAGCATGGTGATGAGCACGTGCATGAAGTAGTCGGGCAGCGACAGCAGCGGCACCGCCGCCAGCGCCAGCACCGCCGCTGCCCCGAGGGCCGTTCCGCCCATCGCCGAGATGTTCCTTCCCTCCGTCATCGCGCGAACAGCCCCCGCGGCCTCAGGAAGATCACCAGGATGAAGAACAGGAAGGCGACCACGTAGGACATCTCGGTGTTCCACCAGAAGCCCCCGGTGGAGACGATCAGCCCCATCAGGAAGGCCGCCAGGAAGCCGCCCAGCATGTTGCCGAGGCCGCCCATGACGCAGATCATGAAGGTGATCGGACCGAAGGAGAGGCCGACGAAGGGATGCATGTCGAGCTGCACCACCAGCAGGCAGGCCGCCAGCCCCGCCAGCGCGCCGCCGACGGCGGATGCGATCAGGTAGATCCGGCGGGGGTCCACGCCCATGAGCGGCATCACCTCGCGGTCGCGGGCGATGGCGCGGATGGCGGTGCCGACATAGGTGAACTTCAGGAACGCCCACAGCGCCGCCGCGCCGAGCAGCGCCGCGACGAAGGCGGCGAGCTTGGTGCCGGAGACGAACACCTCGCCCATCTCCATCGGCGGCATCTCGACGCCGAGGCTGCGGAAGTCTGTGGAGAAGACCAGGGTCGCCGAGCCCTGCAGCACGAACAGCACGCCGCCCGTGGCCAGCACCTGGTTGATCGGCGGCCGGCCGAGCAGCGGCCGCACCACCAGGAGATGCAGCAGCAGCCCGAGCACCGCGATCGCCGGCAGGCACACCGCGAAGGCGAGGCCGAGCGGCCAGCCGGCCTGGGTGTGCAGGAACCAGACGGTGTACATGCCGACCATCACCAGCTCCGCGTAGCAGAGCCAGATCACGTCCACCACGCCGAACACCAGGTTCAGCCCCAGCACCGGAAGGGCGAAGACGCCGCCGAGCAGCACGCCGTTCAGCAGGGCCTCGAGCAGGAAGGGATCCATCGTCGCTCCTCGCCGGCGGAGTTCAGTGCACGCCGAGATAGCTGCGGCGGATCGCCGGATCTGCGGCGAGCGCCGCGGCGCTGCCCTCGGCCGCGACGCGCCCGGTTTCCAGCACGTAGGCGCGGTCCACCACGCGCAGCACCTGCGCCACGTTCTGCTCCACGATCAGCACGGTCAGCCCCTCCTGGCGGATGTGCCGCACCAGCTCGAACACCTGCCGCACCACGATGGGGGCGAGGCCGGCGGAAGGCTCGTCGAGCAGCAGGATGCGCGGGCCCGACATCAGCGCGCGGCCGATGGCGCACATCTGCTGCTCGCCGCCCGAAAGCGTGCCGGCGAGCTGGTGGCGGCGTTCCTTGAGGCGCGGGAACAGGGTGTAGACATGGTCTCGCCGCGCGGCGAAATGCGGGCGCGCCCGCTTGGCATAGGCGCCGACCTTCAGGTTCTCCTCCACCGTCAGGTGCGGAAAGAGGCGGCGGTTTTCCGGAACATGCGCGATGCCGAGGGCGGGCAGCTCGTGCGGCGGAACCGTGGTGAGGTCCTCCCCGCCATAGCGCAGCGTGCCGACGCGCGGCCGGATCAGGCCCGAGATCACGCGCAGCAGCGTGGTCTTGCCGGCGCCGTTGGGCCCGACCACGCCCACCGCCTCCCCCGGCGTCACCCGCAGCCCGACGCCGAACAGCGCCTGGAAGTCGCCATAGTCGGCGTGGACATCGGAGAGCGCCAGCGTGGCGCTTATGCGGCGCGGCTCTCCGGCGGGCCGAGATAGACCTCCGCCACCCGCTCATCCTCCTGCGCGGCCTGCGGCGCGCCCTCGAAGATGACCGCGCCGTGGTCGAGCACCACCACGCGGTCCACGACCGAGAGCAGCACGCCCATGATGTGTTCGACCCAGACGATGGTGATGCCGCGCTCGTCCCGGATGCGCTTCAGCATCTGCGCCGCGGCCCGCATCTCGGCGGCGTCCAGCCCGCCCAGGGACTCGTCGGCCAGCAGCAGGCGCGGCTGGGTGGCGAGGGCGCGCGCCAGCTCCAGCTTCTTGAGGCCTGCGGCGCCAAGCCCGTGCACGCCGGCCCCCGGATCGTCGGGAAGCTGGGCGAGGCGCAGCGCGTCACGCGCCCGCGCCTTGGCCTCCTCGCGGCCGATCGCCCCGCCGGCGCCGTAATGCGCCGCGAGCACGGCGTTCTCCAGCAGCGACAGGTTGCGGAACGGGCGGGGAATCTGGAAGGTGCGGCCGATGCCGCGCCGGCACACCTCGTCCGCGGTGAGGCCGGCGATCTCCCGTCCCTCGAAGCGGACGGAGCCGGCCGTGGGCTTCAGCATGCCCGCGATGCATTTGAAGGTGGTGCTCTTTCCCGAGCCGTTCGGGCCGAGCAGCCCCAGAATCTCCCCCTTCGCCACCGAGAAGGAGACCCCGTCCACTGCGGTGAAGCCGCCGAAGCGCTTGGTCAGCCCCTCGACGGCCAGCAGCGGCGCATCGCTCACGAGCGGGCCGCGAAGGGGCTCGAGGACGGCAGCGGCAGCACCGGCGGGCCGGCGGCGATCTCGGTCGGCCACACGACGCAGCCCTTGCCATCCTCGAACTGCATCACCATGGGAAAGGCGCGTTCGTTCTGGCCCGCCATCGCATGGCCGGGCGGGGCGAACTTCACCCCCGTATCCCTGGATGGTGCCCCCGATCGGGATGTCCACCTCCAGCGCCGCCTCGCGCAGCGCATCGGGCGACATGTCGCCGGTCTTGCGCACGGCGGGCTTCAGCACGTGCTCGAGGAAGATCCAGGTGTTGTTGAAGCCCATGGAGGCGTGCGCGGGCAGGTCGCGCACCCGGTGCTTGGCCTGATAGCGCTCGACGAAGGCCTTCGCCAGATCCGCGACGCCCGGCCCGAGCCGCGACCAGTCGAGCATCTGCGTCCCCACCGGGTCCACGTTGTAGAAGTGGTTCACGTCGTTGCCGAAGGTGTCGGTCAGGCGGTCTATCTGCGCATAGCCGGCGCCGTGGCCGATCAGCGCCTTGAAGCGCAGGCCGCCGGCCTTGGCCTGGCGCAGGAACAGCGTGATGTCGGGGTTGTAGCCGACATGCAGCATCACGTCCGGCCGCTCCCGCCGCAGCTTGGTCACCAGGGTGGAGAGGTCGGGCGCGGTGGCGGCGTAGCCCTCCTTCAGCACCAGCGGCATGTTGCGCGCCCGGGCATTGGCCTCGATCGCCGCGGCGACACCGGTGCCGTAGGGCCCGTCCTCGTAGATGGCGGCGAGGCGCACCCGCTCCGGAGGCGCGCCTGCGCATGCTCGTGCACGAAGGCGACCGAGGCCGCGCCGTACTGGTCGGAATGGACGGTGGGGCGGAACACGTAGCGCAGGTTGCGGTCCTTCAGCACCGCGACCGAGATGGCGCTGGTGATCCACATGATCCTGCGCGCCGCCTCGAAGCGCTGCGCCAGCGGCACGGCGTGGGCGGAGGAGTAGATGCCGGTGACGACCTCCAGCCCCTCCTGGCCGAGCAGGCGCTCGGCCTCGTTGATGGCGACGTCGGCCTTGCTCTGGCTGTCGGCGGTGACGGCCTGGACCATCCGCCCGTCCACCCCGCCCCTTTCGTTGAACAGCCCGATCGCCACCTCCCCGCCCCCAGAACAGCGGCTGGCTGCCGGCGCCGGCGAAGGGGCCCGAGAGATCGGTCATGATGCCGACGCGCAGCGGCGGCCCACCCGCCTGGCCCTGGGCTCGCGCCCGTGCCGGCACGGTCGCCGCGAGGCCGATCCCCGCCCCCGCCTGCAGCAGGCCGCGCCGCGTCGTTCCCTTGCCCTGCATCGCCTTGGAACTCCCTTTCGCCTGTCCGGAAGGCGAAGATCCCGCGCCTGCCACCCTCCGGCCGCCGGTGTTCCGGCTGCGTGACGCAAGAAGGACGCCGGGCCGCCAGCCGTTAAGCACGGCCTTGAGCCGGAGGCGCGGAGCGCTGAAACTGGCGCCGACCCGTAAAACGAGGACGTCCAGGATGCATTTCGGCCAGTTCAACCTGATGGGCTATCGCATGCCGGGCACCCCGACCCACCGGATCTACGACGAGACGGTGGCGCAGGTAAGCGCGGCGGAACAGGCAGGCTTCGAGATCTCCTGGTTCGCCGAGCACCACTTCTCCAACTACTGCGTCTGTCCCTCGCCGCTGATGATGGTGGCGCGCCTGGCGGGGGAGACGCGGCGGATCCGCCTGGGCACCGGCGTGGTCATCGTTCCGCTCTACGCGCCGGCGCGCCTGCTCGCCGAGATTGGCATGGTGGATGCGCTCACCCATGGCCGGCTCGTCCTCGGCATCGGCAGCGGCTACCAGCCTTACGAATTCGAGCGCTTCCACGAAGATCTGCGGGATTCCACCCCCAAGGTGATCGAGTTCATGGAGATGCTCGAGCGGGCCATGGCGCAGGAGACCTTCAGCTTCGAGGGGCGCCACTACCGCCTGCCGGAGACCCACATCGCGCCGCGCCCCGTGCAGGGCATGCCCGACGTCTGGGTGGCCGGCGACAACCGGGAGCTGCATCGCCTCGCCGCGCGCAAGGGATACGCGGTGATGGTCACGCCGCGCCACTACACGGCGGAGATGCTGGCGACGGCGCGGGAGCGCTTCGCCGAGATCTGGCGCGGCGAGGGGCGCGACCCGGACGGCATGCGCTTCGCCGCGCTGCGCCACCTCTGCGTCACCGACAGCAGGGCGGAGGCGGAGGCGTTCCTCGAGAACATCCGCTACCAGATACGCCTGTCGCAGAGCCTGCGCTTCCGCGAGCAGGTGATGCAGGGCGGCATGCTGATGGAGAAGCCATGGAGCGGGGAGATGAGCCTCGAGGACATGGCGCGGCACATGCTGGTCGGCGACGCGGAGACGATCGCCGAGCGGATGGCGGAGGAGATCCGCCGCGCGCGGCCCTGCCACTACCTGCTGCAGTTCCAGGCCGGCGGTTCGGATCTGGCGCTGGCGCTCCGCTCCATGGAACGCTTCGCCACCGAGGTGCGGCCGCTGCTGGAGCGCAGCCTCGGCCCCCTCGACCGTCTCGGCGGCCGGGCGGCGGCCGCCTGAGCGCCGCGGCCGGGCTTCGCGCGGCGGCATGGACCGGCCGCTCCATGCCCTGACGGCCATCGAGGCCGCGGGGCAGATCAGGCGAGGGCGCCTCTCCTCCCTCGACTATGCCGAGGCGCTGCTGGCGCAGGCAGCCGCGCGCGAGCCGGTGCTGCGCGCCTTCGCGCATCTCGACGCTGGGGCGGTGCGTGCGCAGGCGAGGCGACGCGACGCGCAGGCGCCGGGCGGGCGCGGCGCGCTGCACGGCGTGCCGCTTGCCGTGAAGGACGTGATCGACACCGCCGACATGCCCACGACCTATGGCTCGCCGATCCATGCGGGGCACGTGCCGCGGCGCGACGCGGCGGTGGTGGCGCTGGCGCGGGCGGCGGGCGGCATCGTCTTCGGCAAGGCGGTGACGGCAGAGTTCGCCAACCGCGCACCGGGCCCCACCACCAATCCGCATGATCCGGAGCGCACGCCGGGCGGCTCCTCCTCCGGCTCGGCGGCGGCGGTCGGGGCCGGGATCGTGCCGCTCGCCCTCGGCACCCAGACCACCGCGAGCGTGATCCGCCCCGCCTCCTATTGCGGGGTGCACGGCTTCAAGCCGAGCTGGGGCGAGATCAGCTATGCGGGCATACAGCTCACCGCAGCCAGCCTGGACACGGTCGGGCTCTATGCGCGCTCGGTCCCCGACCTCGCGCTGCTGCACGCGGTGCTGACCGCGACGCCCTTCCTCGCCCCCATGCCCGGCAATGTCGCAGCGCCGCGGATCGGCCTCTGCCGCACGCCCTTCGCGGATCAGGCGGAGCCCTGCGTGCACGCCTTGCTCGACGAGGCGGCGCGGGCGGCGGAGAAGGCCGGCGCGACGGTGGTGGAATGCGTGCTGCCGAGGCCGTTCGCGGGCCTCGCGGACGCGCATCGCTGGGTATCGGCCTGGGAGGGCGCGCGCAGCCTAGCCTTCGAGGCCACCCGCCACCGCGACCGCCTCTCCGCCGACATCCTGGAGGGACGCATCCGCGACGGCGAGGCGTGCAGCGTCGAACTCTACCGCGCCTCCGCCAGGCTCGGCGAGCGCTGTCGTCTCGAAATGGACGCGCTGTTCGCCGAGTACGACGCGCTGATCACCCCGGCGGCGGCGGGGGAGGCGCCGAAGGGCCTCGCCTTCACCGGCAATGCCGTGTTCGGCGGCCTGTGGACGCTGCTGCACGTACCCTGCCTTTCCCTCCCCGGCGCCAGGGGGCCGGCGGGAATGCCGATCGGGCTGCAGCTCGTCGGTCCGCGCGGCGGCGACCGCCGCCTGCTGGAGCTTGCCGCCTGGCTGGAGCGCGCGGTGTTCGGCTGAGCGGGGCCTGCCCGTCGGGACGGAACCGCGCGCCACTTCGGCACGGAAGCCGTCATGCCGCAAGCCGGTCCATGCGGTCGCGCAGCCGGTACCAGCCGCCGACCAGGGGCAGGAACCAGGAGGGATCGCCCGAATAGAGCGGCCGTGTCGGAAAGGGCAGGCCGTCGAGCGCGAAGCGCTCGTTTGCCGCGCCCGCGACCTTCAGCGCCGCGTTGTGGCCGAGCCAGGTCGCCATGGCGACGCCGTTGCCCTGACAGCCGGCGGCATAGTGGACGCCCTCCTGCACGCCGATATGCGGCAGCCAGTCGAAGGTGAAGGCGACGTTGCCGGTCCAGGCGTGGGTGATCCGCACTGAGCGCAGCTCGGGGAAGCATTCGGCCATGTAGCCGTGCAGGGCGGGGGCGGTGTCCTCCGCCGTCGCGGCGCGGAAGCTGGCCCGGCCGCCCCAGAGCACCCGCTTCCCGTCCGGGCTGGGACGGAAGTAGTTCAGCACCCGCTTGGTGTCGCTAATCACGCGCCGCCCGGGAAACAGGCGGTCGATCATCCCCTCCGGCAGCTCCTCGGTGGCGATGATATAGGAGTTGAGCGGGATCAGCCGCCGCGCCAGCCAGGGCAGGGCCGTGCCGCGCGGATCGAGGGTGTAGCCGTTGGTCGCCACCAGCACGGCGTCGGCGCGAAGCTCGCCGCGCTCCGTGCGCAGGCGGAAGCCGCTGCCTTCGGGCGCGATGCCCCGCACGCGCACCTGGTCCACCAGCGTCGCGCCGGCGCGCTCCGCCGCCGCGGCCAGCCCGCGCGCGTACTTGCCGGGATGCAGGCTGCCGGTGGCGGCGACCTTCATGCCGCCGTGGTAGTGGTCGCTGCCCAGCACCTCGCGCTGGCGGGATCTCGGCACCATCTCGGTCGGCATGCCAGTGATCTCGGCCAGGTATTCCGCGCGCGCGGCCAGCGCGTCGTAGTGTCGCCGCGACCAGGCGGCGGTGAAGCGGCCGCAGCGGACATAGTCGCAGGCGATGCCCTCGCGGGCGATGGTCTCCTCGAGAAAGGGGAAGCTCGCCGCGGCGGCGAGCACGATCTGCCGTGCGCGCTCCCTGCCGAAGGCGCGCTCCAGCCCCGCCACGGGCACCTTCAGCCCGCCCGAGACGTGCCCGCCATTGCGCGAGGAGGCGCCCCAGCCGATCCGCTCCGCGTCCAGCACCGCCACCTCGTGGCCGAGGCGGCGCAGCGTCAGTGCCGCGGAGAGCCCGGCATAGCCGCCGCCGACGACGGCGACGCCGGTGCGGTCGGGCAGGGGGGCGTCGCGGTCCGGCGGTTCCGCCGCCTCCCACCACCAGGGACGTGCCTTGAAGTCAGGGGCGAAGAGGGGGTGGGACATCGGGCCTCCCGTCGGGCGTTCCGGTCGTGTTTTGCGCCAGCCTCACGCGGAGCGTCGCGCCCCGCAAGGGGGTGGCCGCGCTGGCACGGCGCGGTAGCATGCCGGGGGTGCGGGAGCGGCCGGTCCGGGCCCTCCGCCGCGAATGGGAGGCGTTTGCGATGCGCATCTTCACCTCCGGTCCGCATGTCGGTCCCGGCCTGCCGCCGCCGCCGGTCCGGCCCGATCCGAGCCGCGTGCCGGAGGAGCGCGAGATCCGCGAGGATCTCGCCGCCGCCTACCGGCTGCTCGCCCTGTTCGGGATGACCGACCTGGTGTTCACCCACCTCTCCGCGCGGCTGCCGGGGCCGGGGCATCGCTTCCTGGTCAACCCCTATGGCCTGCTGTTCGAGGAGGTCACCGCCTCCTCCCTGGTGGTGGTGGATGCCGCGGGGGCACCGGCGCAGCCGACCGCTTGGCCGGTGAACCCGGCCGGCTTCGTCATCCACTCCGCCGTGCATCTCGGCCGCGCGGACGCGATGTGCGTGATGCACACCCACACCCTCGCCGGCATGGCGGTCGCGGCGCAGGAAGGCGGGCTGCTGCCGCTGAACCAGATCTCCATGGAGTTCGAGGGGCGCGTCGCCTGGCACGACTACGAGGGCATCGCCGCGGACGACAACCTCTCGGAGCGCGAGCGGCTGGTGCGCGACCTCGGCGACAGGCCCTGCATGGTGCTGCGCCACCACGGCCTGCTGACGGTCGGAGGCAGCGTCGCCGAGGCCTTCTACTGGATGTACTATCTGGAGCAGGCCTGCCGCATCCAGCTTGCCGCCCAGGCCTCCGGCGCGCCGCTCGCCCTGCCCTCGCGGGCGACGGTGGAGCGGGCTCGGGCGCAGTTCGATGCCGAGGAGGGGCCGCGAGGCTGGCTGCCCTGGCAGGCGCTGCGCCGCAAGCTCGACCGCGAGCAGCCGGACTACAGGGCATGATGCCCGCTTC
Source organism: Crenalkalicoccus roseus (assembly GCF_004761865.1). Classification (GTDB taxonomy): domain Bacteria; phylum Pseudomonadota; class Alphaproteobacteria; order Acetobacterales; family Acetobacteraceae; genus Crenalkalicoccus; species Crenalkalicoccus roseus. Next base: position 29,508 of record NZ_SJDM01000007.1, read on the forward strand.
CCGCGCCGGCGCCGACGAAGTGTGTTGACGTTTCGCGGCGCGCGGGCGAGGCTGCCGCGAGCCGCGGGAACCCTTGCGGGAGGCGGGTTTCCGGCCGCATCGCGCCGCTCCGGCGCGGCGGTGCCGCATGGCCGCGGCAGGGACGAAGGAGGACGACCGCACCGCGATGCTCCGCCATGCGCTGCACCGCCTGCTGCTGGCCATTCCCGTCCTGTTCGGCGTGCTCCTGATCGGCTTCCTGCTGATGCAGGTGGTGCCGACCGATGCCGCGGTGGTGCGTGCGGGCCCGACGGCGACCCCGGACGTGATCGAGGCGATCCGCCGCGACCTCGGCCTGGATCGGCCCCTCTACGTGCAGTTCGGCCTGTATCTGTGGCGGCTGGCGCATGGGGATCTCGGCGTCTCCATCATCAACAACGTGCCGGTGACGCAGGAACTGGCGGCGACGATCGGCCCGACGCTCGAGTTGATGGCGGCGAGCCTGATCTGGGCGATCCCGCTCGGCATCCTGCTCGGCACTGTCGCCGCCTATTACCGCGGCTCGGTCGCGGACCGGCTGATCATGGCCTTCTCGGTGGCGGGCGTGTCGGTGCCGGTGTTCTTCGTCGGCTTGGTGCTGATCTGGTTCGTCGGCTTCAAGTGGCAGCTCCTGCCCTTCACCGGCCGCGGTGGGCCACTGTGGACGGCGGATGGGCTGCGGGCGATCATCCTGCCCGCGCTGACGCTCGGCGGCGTCTTCGTCGGGCCGGTGGCACGCATGACGCGCACCTCGGTGCTCGACGTGCTCTCGGCCGATCACGTGCGCACGGCTCGCGCTAAGGGGCTGAGCGAGCGGCTGGTGGTGCTGCACCACGCGCTGCGCAACGCGCTGATTCCGGTGGTCACCCTGGTCGGGCTGCAGATCGGCTTCCTGCTCGGCGGCGCGGTGGTGACGGAGACCGTCTTTTCCTGGCCCGGCGTGGGGCGGCTTGCCGTGGGCGCGATCTTGTCGTCCGACCTGCCAATGGCGCAGGGGGCGATCATCGTGCTGTCGCTCGGCTTCATTGTCGTCAACCTGCTGGTGGACGTGCTCTACGCGGGTCTTGATCCCAGGGTTCGCGCCGCATGAGCGCCACCACCGCACAGCCCGCCGCCGAGGTCAGGCCGCCAAGGCGGGCCGGCCTGCTGCGGCGCCTGCTGCGCGACCCTGGCGCCGCCGTGGCCCTCGTCTTTGCCGTGCTGATCGTACTGGCCGCGGTGTTCGCGCCGCTGCTGGCGCCGACCGATCCCTACGACAACGACCTCTCCCTCGCCATGCAGCCGCCAGGGAGCCCCGGCCTTCCGCTCGGCGCCGACAGCCAGGGGCGAGACATGATCACCCGCCTGCTCTACGGGCTGCGTGTCTCGCTGCTGATGGGCGTGGCAGCGGTGGCGTTCGGGGGCAGCATCGGCGCCCTGCTCGGCTTCCTCGCCGCCTTCTACCAGCGCTGGCTGGACGGGCCGATCATGCGGCTGATGGACATGATGCTGTCCTTCCCGGCCATCCTGGTTGGGCTGGCCATCGCCGCCATCTTCGGGCCGGGCATCTTCTCGGTCGTGCTGGCGCTCTCCATCGCTACGGTGCCGCTGATGGCGCGCATCGCCCGCAGCAGCGCGCTGGTGGTGATGCGCCTCGACTACATCGAGGCGGCGCGGGCCACGGGCATGACCGATTTCCGGCTGATCTGGCGCCACCTCGCGCCCAACTGCCTCTCGGCCATCTTCGTGTTCGGCACGCTGCGCTTCGGACAGGTGATCCTGCTGGGCTCAGCCCTGTCCTTCCTCGGACTCGGCGCGCAGCCGCCGACCCCGGAGCTCGGCGCCATGGCCAGCGAGGGGCGGAACTTCCTGTTCTTCGCGCCGCACATCGCGGTGATCCCCTGCGTGGTGATCTTCGCCATCGTCCTCGCCTTCAACGTGCTGGGGGACGCGCTGCGCGACGCGCTCGACCCGAGGCTTCGCGTCTAGAACAATGATCCGGGAGACCAGGACATGAAGAGGATGCTGGGCGCCGCGCTGCTGGCGCTCTCCGTCGCGGCGCCGGTCGCCGACACCTGGGCGCAGCCCGCGCCCCGGAACACGCTGGTGATCCTGCGCGAGATCGACGCCGACCGCTTCGATCCGCACCGCACCACCGCGCGCAGCGCCGGCGAGAGCCTCTACATGATGAGCGACACGCTCGTCTCCCTCGATTTCGACATGCGGACCATCCGCCCCGGCCTCGCCGAACGGTGGGACGTCAGCGAGGACGGCAGGCTCTACACCTTCCACCTGCGGCGCGACGTCACCTTCTGCGACGGCCGCCCGATGACCGCGCAGGACGTCGTCTACTCCATCAACCGGTGGATCGACCCCGCCACGCGCAGCCCGGTGCGCTGGCGCGCCGGCCCGGTGAAGGAGGTGCGCGCGAAGGACGATCACACCGTCGAGTACGAGCTGAACGAGCCCTTTGGAGAGCTGCTCTACCAGCTCACCCTGTTCTTCGCCTCGGTCGTGGACCGCAACGCGGTGGAGCGGCTTGGCGATAACTTCGGTGTGCAGGGCTTCAACGGCACTGGCCCCTATTGCTGGGTAAGCTGGACGCCGCGGCAGGAGCTGGTGCTGCAGCGCCACCCGAACTACAGCTGGGGACCGCCGATCTACCAGAACCCGCGGCCGCAGGTGGAGCGCGTGATCTGGCGCATCGTGCCGGAGAGCCAGACCCGCATCGCCGCGCTGCAGACCGGCCAGGCCGACATCACGCAGTACATCCCGCACATCGCCATCCCGCAGATGCGGCAGATGCCGAATGTGCGCATGTCCACCCAGGAGAACTATTTCTGGGACTATTTCCTCGGCTTCAAGGTGGACAAGCCGGTGGTGAGCGACCCGGCGATCCGCCGCGCCGTGAACCAGGCCGTGAACCGCGAGGCGATCGTGCGGGCCGTGTTCTTCGGCCAGGCACAGCCCGCCGACGCCTATCTCAACCCCAATGTCGAGGGTTTCGACGCGGAGGCGGCGAAGCTCGTTCCCCGCTTCGACCCCGATGCGGCCCGGCGCACCCTGGATGAGGCCGGCTGGCGCATGGGGCCCGACAATGTGCGGGTGAAGGACGGCCAGCGGGCCAGCTTCCTGGTCTACGCCATCAACACCCAGATCGCGCGCCAGAGCCTGGAGGCGATCCAGGCGGATCTTCGCCGCGTCGGCATCGAGATGCGCATCCAGCTCTGGGACGCGACAGTGGGATGGGGCAGGCTGGCGACTCAGGAGTTCGACGCCTTCACCATGTCCTACCCTTACGTGACCGCGACGGACGCCTTCTCGCTGTATTTCGACAGCCAGAACAGGCCGACACCGAACCGCATGAACTGGGCCGATCCGGCGACCGACGAGGCGCTGCGCAAGGCGCGGACGGCCGTGGACCCGGAGGTGCGCCAGCGCGCCATCGCCGAGGCGCAGCGCATCATCGCCAGCAACTACGTGTGGCTGCCGATCGCGCGCGACCAGATATGGGTGGCCTCCTCGCAGCGCGTGGAGGGCGTGCGCGCGCACGGCATCTACGGCGTCGGGCTCTACAAGGGGCTCGACATCCGGCTGACGCGCTAAGGAGGGGGGGTGACATGGCGGCCACCGTCATACGCAACGCCGATGTCGTCCTGGCCTGGGACGGGGCGGCCGGGCAGCATGTCTACCTGACTGGCGCCGACCTCGCCTTCGAGGACGGGAAGCTCACCTTCGTCGGGCGCGGCTACGGCGGCCCGGCGGGGGAGGAGATCCCGGGCGCCGGCCTCATGGTCATGCCTGGCCTGGTCAACATCCACTCCCATCCCTCGAGCGAGCCCCTGAACAAGGGCTTCACCGACGAGGTGGGCACGCCCGGCCTCTACAATTCCTCACTCTACGAGTACCTGCCGATCTTCCGCCCGGATCCGGAAGCGGTGCATGACTGCGTGCGGGTGGCGCTGAGCGAGCTTCTGCTCTCCGGCGTCACTACGGTGGCGGACCTTTCCGTGGCGCATCCCGGCTGGCTCGACCTGCTGGCGGAAAGCGGCATGCGGGTCTGCGTCGCGCCGATGTTCCGTTCCGCGCGCTGGTTCACGCGGAACGGCCATGTGGTCGAATATGCCTGGGACGAGAAGGCGGGCGAGAAGGCGATGGCGGAGGCCTTCTCCCTGGTCGAACGCGCCGAGCAGCACCCGTGCGGACGCCTGTTCGGCATGGCGGTGCCGGCGCAGATAGACACCTGCACGCCCCAGCTCCTGAAGGACAGCCGCGACGAGGCACGGCGCCGGGGCCTGTCCTGGCAGATCCACGCCGCGCAGTCCGTCGTGGAGTTCCACGAGATCACGCGCCGCCACGGCTTCACCCCGATCGGCTGGCTGCACGAGCAGGGGCTGCTGGACAGCCGCGCCATCATCGGCCACGGCATCTTCCTCGACCACCACCCCTCCACGCCCTGGCACACCGACCGCGACCTTGTGATCCTGGCGGAGACCGGCACCACCGTCGCCCATTGCCCGACGGTCTTCGCCCGCCGCGGCATCACCATGAAGCATTTCGGCAGGTACAGGCGCGCCGGGGTGAACATGGGCGTCGGCACCGACACCTATCCGCACAACATGCTCGATGAGATGCGGCTTGCCGCCTATCTCGCGCGCACGCAGGCCAACGATCCGCGCAGCCTGACCACGACCGAGCTGTTCGAGGCGGCGACCGTCGGTGGCGCCAAGGCGCTCGGGCGCGACGACATCGGCCGCCTCGCGCCGGGATGCCGCGCCGATTTCGTGCTGGTGGACATCACCCACCCGATGATGCGCCCCGCCCGCGACCCGGTGCGCTCGCTCATCTACGCCGCGGGCGACCGGGCGCTGAAGGCGGTCTATGTGGACGGGCGGAAGGTCGTCGAGGATGGCGAGGTGCTGACCATGGATTACCGCGCCGCCGCTGCGCATCTGCACGAGGCGCAGAAGCGCGTCGCCGCCCGGGTGCCGGAGCTCGACTGGGCGCACCGCCCGGTCGAGAAGATCGCGCCGCCGAGCTTCCTCTGGCGCTGATGCGGGAGCCGCTTCTCCGCATCGAGGGCCTGAGGACGGTCTTCCGCATTCCGGGCGGCGAGTTCGCCGCCGTGGACGGGGTGGATCTCGAGGTGCCGCGCGGCCGCACCCTCGGCGTGGTCGGGGAGAGCGGCTGCGGCAAGTCCGTTCTCTCGCTTTCCGTCATGCGCCTGGTGCCGCCGCCCGGGCGCGTCGCCGCGGGCCATGTGTGGCTTGAGGGGCGCGACCTGCTCGCCCTGCCGATGGAGCAGATGCGCCAGGTGCGCGGCAGCCGGGTGGCGATGATCTTCCAGGAGCCGATGACCTCGCTGAACCCGGTGCACAGCGTGGGCGCGCAGATCGTCGAGGCGATGCGCGCGCACGACCCCGGCGCCTCCGCAGCCGCGCTGAAGGAGCGGGCGATCGAGGCGCTGCGGCGCGTGCGCATACCGGCACCCGAACGCCGCTTCGAGGAGTATCCGCACCAGCTTTCGGGCGGGATGCGCCAGCGGGTCATGATCGCGATGGCCCTCGCCTGCAGCCCGCGCCTGCTGATCGCCGACGAGCCGACCACGGCGCTCGACGTCACCGTGCAGGCGCAGATCCTCGACCTGCTGCGCGAGTTGCAGGCGGAAACCGGCATGTCCATCATCCTCATCACCCATGATCTCGGCGTGGTGGCCGAGATGGCGGACGAGGTCGCGGTGATGTATGCCGGCCGCGTGGTCGAGCGTGCCGCCGCCCGGGCGCTGTTCGAGGACCCGCAGCACCCCTACACCCTCGGCCTGCTCGGCTCCGTGCCGCGGCTCGACGAGGAGCGGGAGCGGCTGCTGGCGATCGAGGGCGTGGTCCCGCCACCCTTCGCCCTGCCGAAAGGGTGCCGCTTCCATCCGCGCTGCCCCTTCGCCATCGAGGCCTGCCGCATGGCTCCGCCCGCCCTGGAGGAGATCGCGCCCGGCCATCTCGCCGCCTGCATCCGCGCACCCGTCGAACAGTCGGTGGCGGCATGAGCGCAGCCGAGATCCTGACGGCACCCGAGCGCGCCGGGCACGAGGGCGCATCGCCGCTGCTGGAGGTGGAGGATCTCGCCAAGCATTGGCCGGTGCGCCGCGGGCTGATCCTGGCGCGGCAGGTCGGCACGGTACGGGCGGTGGATGGTGTTTCCTTCCACCTGAGGCGCGGCGAGACGCTGGCGCTGGTCGGCGAATCCGGATGCGGCAAGTCCACCACTGCGCGCCTGGTGCTGCGGCTGATCGAGCCCTCTCGCGGCGCGCTGCGCTTCGACGGAGAGGACATCACCGCCCTCTCCGGCGCGTCGCTGCGCCGCATGCGTCGGCGGATGCAGATCATCTTCCAGGACCCCTACGCCTCCCTGAACCCGCGCCTGACCGTCGGCGAGGCGATCGCGGAGCCGATGCTCGTGCACGGCATCGGCGACGCCGCCTCGCGCGCGGCGCGGGTGCGGGAGCTGCTCGGCCTGGTCGGCCTCGCCTCCTTCCACGCGGAGCGCTATCCGCACGAGTTCAGCGGCGGCCAGCGCCAGCGTATCGGCATCGCGCGCGCGCTGTCCGTGCAGCCGGAGCTGATCGTCTGCGACGAGCCCGTCTCGGCGCTCGACGTCTCGATCCAGGCGCAGGTGGTGAACCTGCTGAAGGACCTGCAGGCGCGGTTCGGCCTCGCCTACCTGTTCATCGCCCACGACCTCGCCGTGGTGAAGCACATGGCGGACCGCGTGGCGGTGATGTATCTCGGCCGGATCGTGGAGATCGCGGACAAGCGCGCGCTCTTCGCCGATCCGCGCCACCCCTACACGCGTGCCCTCCTCTCCGCCATTCCGCACCCGGATCCGGCACGGCGCGGGCGCGTGAAGCCCCTTGGCGGCGACGTGCCAAGCCCGATGAACCCGCCGCCGGGATGCCGCTTCCATACGCGCTGTCCCCACGCCGCGGCGATCTGCCGGGAGCGGGAGCCGCCAGCGGTCGAGGTCGCCCCCGGCCATCGCAGCGCCTGCCACTTCGCCCGGGAACTGCCACCGGCCGGCCTCGACTTTTCCGGGGGGCTGACGCCGGCCGCGGCGCGGCGCCTCGCTCTCTTCGCCAGCGCCGGGCGGCCCGCGGCGGCTTCGGTGTAGGGCGCATTCCGTTCCGGTCGCGTCGCCCGAACGGGTCAAGATGCTCGCGCATCACGGAGCCGCCTCATCCGCCGCGAGCCAAGGCGGACGGAGAGCGCTCCAGGCGAAGGGCCGCCCCGTCGCAGTGGCGGCCACGCGGCCCGCCCCCTAATCTCTGCCCGAATCGGGAGGAAGGCGCATGACAGTGGCGCAGATCGTCTCGCCGCGGCTGATGCGGATCGGCGGCGGTGCGGTCAACCAGGTGGCGGAGGTGCTGGCGACGTTCGGCCTCTCGCGCCCGCTGGTGGTGACCGATCCCTGGATGGTGTCTTCCGGCACCATCGAGCGCTGCCTCGCGCCCCTGCGCAAGGCGGGCATCGCCGCGCAGGTGTTCTCCGACACCGTGCCGGACCCGACCGACACGGTGGTGGAGGCCGGCGTCGCCATCCTGCTCTCCGGCGCGTTCGACTGTCTGATCGGCTTCGGCGGCGGCAGCCCCATGGACACGGCGAAGGCAATGGCGATCCTCGCCGCCGCCCCGCCGGGGACGAAGATGCGCCAGTTCAAGGTGCCGGCCCAGGCGGATGCGGCGAAGCTGCCGGTGATCTGCATCCCTACCACCGCGGGCACCGGCAGCGAGGCCACCCGATTCACCGTGGTGACCGATACCGAGACCGAGGAGAAGATGCTGATCGCGGGGCTCGGCGCCCTGCCGCTCGCGGCGCTCGTGGATTTCGAGCTGACCTACACCGTCCCGCCCCGCATCACCGCCGATACCGGCATAGACAGCCTGACCCACGCGCTGGAGGCCTATGTCTCGAAGCGCGCCAACCCGCACGCGGACAGCCTGGCGCTCTCCGCCATGCGGCTGATCGGGTCCAGCCTGCGCCGGGCCTTCCATCATCCGCGCGACGCCGCGGCGCGGGAGGCGATGATGCTCGGCGCCATGCAGGCGGGACTCGCCTTCTCCAACAGCTCGGTCGCGCTGGTGCACGGGATGTCGCGGCCGATCGGGGCGCATTTCCACGTGCCGCACGGTCTGTCCAACGCCATGCTGCTGCCGGCGGTGACCGAGTTCAGCCTGAACGCCGCGCTTCCCCGCTATGCCGAGGCGGCGCGCGCCATCGGCGTGGCGCGGCGCGAGGATGCCGACCAGCTCGCCGGGGCGAAGCTGCTCGAGGAGCTGCGCGCGCTGAACCAGGAGCTGCAGGTCCCGACCCCGCGCGGCTACGGCATCGCCGCCGACGAGTGGGAGCGGCGCCTGCCCGTCATGGCGCAGCAGGCCATCGCCTCGGGCAGCCCGGCCAACAATCCGCGCGTGCCGACCGAGGAGGAGATCCTCGCGCTGTACCGCCGCGTCTACGGCTGAGGCGGACCGCCACCGCTGGAGGCGCGGTTCCGGGAACCGGCACCGCACATGCCGGAGGCGAGCGGGCGCGGCCGTTCCCGCTCGGCCGCGCCTGCGGGAACGGCGCCAGCGCCACGCTCCGGCCGGATTTGGCCGGCTTCGGAGCCGCCGGTCAGTCGCGGCGCTCGGTCCACGGGTCGGTCGGCCAGCGCGCCGCGAGCGAGGCGAGCTCCTCGCGCAGCATCGGCTCCCATTCCGGCTGGTCGCGGAAGACGGGCGGGACGCCGAGGGCCTGCCCCTGCGCCTCGAACTCCGGATCCGCGACGGCCGCGCGCAGCGCCCGCCGCAGCGCCTCCTGCATCCGGGGCGGGGAAGCGGCGGCGGCGGCGAAGCCGCGGCGGACCAGCAGCGCCACGTCCAGCCCCTGCTCCCGCAGCGTGGGCAGGTCGGGCAGGAGCGGGCTGCGCCGCAGGCCCGTGCTTCCGATGGCGGAGAGCCGGCCCTCGCGCAGGGCGCCCAGCGCCTCGGACGCCACCATCACCGCATAGGGGACGTGCCCCGCCAGCACCGCCTGGCGGGTCGCCGGGGCACTGGGGAAGGGCAGGGGATCGAGCGGCAGCGCGCGGCCGAGGGCCAGCGCGGCCAGATGGGCGCCGCTGCCGGCCGGCGGGGTGCCGAGGATCGCCCTCGCGTCCAGGGCACGCAGCGCGGCCAGGCTCTCGGCGGCGCCGGGGTGGGCCAGCAGCAGCACCGCTTCCTCGGCCACCGCGCCGAGGAAGGCGAGCCGCCCGAGCAGGCCGGCCTCCCCCCGCTCCACCGCGCGGGCGAGCAGGAGCGGCGTGTTCACGGCCAGGATCAGCCGCTCCTCCGGCGGCGCGGCAAGCAGGGCGCGGATGGCGGCGAGGCCGCCCTCTCCCGGCAGGTTCGCCACCCTGATCGTGTTGCGCGGCCAATGCCGCTCCAGGAACGGGGCGAAGCCGCGGGCCCAGCGATCCGGGCCGCTGCCGGGCGCGGCCGGGACCAGTAGCGTCGCCCGATCGGGCCGCCCCGCCGCGACGGGAGGCGCGAGCAGGGCGGCGAGAGCGACGCCGAGGCAGCGCCGGCCCGGAAGCATCCGTCCCCGCTCAGACCTGGGCGGTCGCCCCGCTCTTCGGCTGCGGCGCCGCCGGCTCGCCGCGGCGCAGCCGGTCCTTGCCGGTGAACAGCACGATCGGCGCCGCGATGAAGATGGAGGAGGAGGTGCCGACGATGACGCCGAAGGTCATCACCCAGGCGAAGCCCGCCAGCGCCGGCCCGCCGAACAGCGCCAGCGGCACCGAGCAGAGCAGCAGCGTCATCGAGGTGCCGACGGTGCGGTTCAGCGTCTCGTTGATCGAGAGGTCTACCAGCTCCCGCAGCGGCATCTGTTTGTACTTGCGCAGGTTCTCCCGCATCCGGTCGAACACCACCACCTTGTCGTTCACCGTGAAGCCGATGATGGTGAGGATGGCCGCGACCGTGGCCAGGTTGAACTCGATCCCGGTCAGCACCATGAAGCCGACCGCCTTGGTGGTGTCGAGCGTCAGGGTGATGATGGCGGCGACGGCGAACTGCCACTCGAAGCGGAACCAGATGTAGAGCAGCATCGCCAGGAAGGAGAGGCCGAGGGCGATCATGCCGCCGCGGAACAGCTCGTCTGACACGCGGTTGCCCACCGCCTCGACGCGCAGGATGCGGGCGCCGGGCGCCACCTCCTCCAGCGCCGTCCGCACGGCGCTGACCGCCTGCTGAGTGCCGGCTTCCTCCGCCTGGACGGGCAGGCGGACCAGCACGGTATGGGGGTCGCCGAATTCCTGCAGCCCCACCTCGCCGAGGCCGAGCCCCGCGGTCGCCGCCCGCATCCGCGCCAGGTCGGCGCGGTCGGGCGTGCGCACCTCCATGATGATGCCGCCGCGGAAGTCGATGCCCTTCTCGAGGCCCGGATAGATCGCGCCGATGACCGCGGCGGTGGAGATGACCGCCGAGACCAGGATGCCGATCCGCGCCCCGCGCATGAAGGGGATGCGGGTGCCGTCCGGCACCACCCGGAACAGCGGCCGGGCGAGCCGGCCGAACAGGCCACGCCCGGTGCCGGCCACCGGCAGCTCCTTCGGCCGCTTCCAGCGGTACCAGGTGGAGACCATCAGCCGCACCAGCGTGGTCGCGGTCCACATCTGGATGATGGTGCCGATCGCCACCGTCACCGCGAAGCCGCGGATCGGCCCGCTGCCGAAGGCGTAGAGGCAGGCCATGGCGATCAGGTTGGTCAGGTTGCTGTCGATGATGGTGCCGCGGGCGCGGGTGAAGCCGGCCTCCAGCGCGCTGACCGGCGGTCGACCGTTCCTCACCTCCTCACGGATCCGTTCGTTGATCAGGATGTTGGCGTCCACCGCCGTGCCCAGGGTGAGCACGATGCCGGCGATGCCGGGCAGCGTCAGCGTCGCCTCCAAAAGGGAGAGCGCCGCCATCAGCAGCACGATGTTCACCACCAGCGCGAGGTTGGCGAACCAGCCGAACAGGCCGTAGGCGAAGCCCATGTAGAGCAGCACCAGGCTGGCGCCGACCGCGAGGGTGATCATGCCGGCGCGGATCGCGTCCGCCCCGAGTTCCGGCCCGACCGTACGCTCCTCCACCACCGTCAGCGGCGCCGGCAGGGCGCCGGCGCGCAGCAGCACGGCGAGGTCGTTGGCGGTGCGGACGGTGAACTGGCCGCTGATCTGCCCGCGTCCGCCGGTGATCGGCTCGCGGATCACCGGCGCGGTGATCACCCGCTCGTCCAGCACGATGGCGAAGGGGCGGCCGACATTCTGCCGCGTCACCTCGGCGAAGCGGCGGGTGCCGATCGAGTCGAAGGCGAAATTCACCACCCATTCGCCGGTGCGGGGGTCCTGCCCGGCGCGGGCATCAGTGAGGTTGGCCCCGTCCACCTCCACCCGCCGGCGGACGGCGTAGCGCTCCTCGCCCCGCTCGCCGGGGAGGAACATCACCCCGGGCGGCGGGGTGGCCGCCATGGGATTCGCCGTCTCGTCCAGCAGGTGGAAGGTCATCCGGGCGGTCCGGCCCAGGAGCTGCTTGATCCGGTCCGGATCGTCCACGCCCGGAAGCTGCACCAGGATGCGGTTCTGCCCCTGCCGCGCGATCAGGGGCTCCACCACCCCGGTCTCGTCGATGCGGCGGCGGACGATCTCGATGGACTGCTCGACGGCGTTGGTCGCCTTGGCGCGCAGCCCGGCCTCGGTCAGCGTCGCGGTGATGGTGCCGTCGGGGGCGGCGCTCACCTCGAGGTCGGGCACCGAGCCGCCCATGCCGGTCGGGATAGGGTTGGCGAGTTCGCGCACCAGCCGCACCGCCTCCTGCGCCTGGGCGGGGTCGCGCACCCGGAAGGAGGCGCGGCGCGCGGCCGGGTCGGTGGACAGGTTCACATAGCCGATGTTGGCGGCGCGCAGCCGGGTGCGGGTGCCGTCGGCGATACTGTCGAGCCGCTCGCGCACCACCGCCTCGGTGTCCACCTCGAGCAGCAGGTAGGAGCCGCCGCGGAGGTCGAGGCCAAGGGAGAAGGTGCGCGCCCAGCTCGGCAGGTCGGCACGCGGGAACAGGTTCGGCAGGGCGAAGAGCGCCCCGATCAGCACGATGGCGAGGATCGTGGCCGACTTCCAGCGCGGGAAGAACATCATGGAGGCTTGTCCACCCTCAGGGGGGCGGCCCCCCTTGCAAAGAGGCCCGGAATGTGACCGCCGGGGGGCGGGTATGCAAGCCCGCGGGCGGGCTGCTAGACCCCGCCCGGTCCCGGTTCGGGAAGGGGCGGATGCGGCTCAGGATCGGCGTTCTCGGGGTGGGGCATTTCGGGCGCTTCCATGCGCTGAAGCTCGCCGCGCGGGGCTGCCTCGCCGGGGTGCACGACACCGACCCCGCCCGCGCCGCCGCCGTGGCAGCCGAGCTGGGTGTCCCGGCGCTCGGTGCCGAGGCGCTGATCGCCGCCAGCGAGGCGGTGGTGGTTGCGGCGCCGACCCGCTTCCACCACGCCCTGGCGATGCGGGCGATCGCGGCCGGGCGCCACCTGCTGGTGGAGAAGCCGCTCGCCGCCACCATGGCCGAGGCGGAGGAGATCGCCGCCGCCGCCCAGGCCCGTGGCCTGGTGCTGCAGGTGGGCCATATCGAGCGCTACTCCGCCGCCATCCGGGCGCTGCGCGACAGTGGCGCCGGGCGCGGCGCGCTCGCCTACGAGGCGACCCGCGTCGCCCCCTTCCGGCCGCGCGCGCTGGACGTCTCGGTGGTGCTGGATCTGATGATCCACGACCTCGACCTGGTGCTGGCCCTGGCCGACGCCCCGCTGGCCGAGGTGCGGGCGGTGGGGGCGCGGGTGATGTCCGGCCACCCGGATTTCGCGGTGGCGCAGCTTGGCTTCGCCAACGGTGCCGCGGCGACGGTGACCGCCAGCCGGATCAGCGCCGGGTTCGAGCGGCGCCTTCGGGTGCTGGGGCCGGAGGGGGAGATGCGGGTGGACTTCCTCGCCCGCAGTCTGGAGGTGCTGCGGCCGGGGAAGGGGGGGGAGCAGGTGGCCGCCATGCCCGGCTGGGGGCTGGAGCGCGGCACCTGGGTCGAGCATGACAGCCTGGAGGCGGAGCAGGCCGCCTTCCTCGCCAGCGTGGCCGAGGGCGCGCCGGTGGAGGCGGATGCGACGGTCGGGCTGCGGGCGCTGGACGCGGCGCTGCGCGTGGAGCGGGCGATCGCCGCCGGGAGCGCATCGTAATACCGGATTCCGGAGTAAGCGCGACCCGCGCCCGCAGGGCCGCGAGCCTCTCTGGTGGTGCGGCTGTCCGGCATGGTGGGCGCGACCCGCGCCCGCAGGGCCGCGAGGCTTGGCATAAGGGGTCGAGCCCTGGGGGCTCAACCCTCCGCCACCTCCAGCACCGCCTGCGCCGCGGCGGCGCTCGGCACGCCCTCGGGCGGGCGCAGCCGCGCCAGCGCCTCGGCGAAGCCCAGGCGCTGGGCGACGGCGAGGCACGGCTCCTCCATCGGGCGCAGCAGCGCCTCGGCCAGCGCTTCCGGCGTGCAGGCCTCCTGCAGCCGCTCCGGCACCACCTCCCGCTCCACCAGCAGGTTCACCAGCGAGGCGTGCGGCACCCGGATCAGCCGGCGGACGATCGCCGCGGTCAACGGGTTGACCCGGTAGGCGACCACGTGCGGGATGCCGGCCAGCGCCATCTCCAGACTGGAGGTGCCGGACTTGACCAGCCCCGCCCCGCCGCCCGCCGCCACGGCGGCGAAGGCGTCATGCTTCTCCGCCATCTCCGTCACCAGGATCGGCGCCGCGGGCCAGCCCCGGGCGGCGGCCTCCACCGCCTCGCGCACCAGCGCCCCCACCGCCACCACCGGGCGGAGCCCCGGCGCCCGCCGCGCCGCCAGGTGCAGCGCCGCCCCGAACACCGGGAGCAGCCGCCGCACCTCGGTCCGGCGGCTGCCGGGCATGACGATGACCGGGCGCTCTCCCTCCCCGATCCCGTGCCGGGCGTGGAAGCGGGCGGCGTCGCCGGCGTCGGCGCCGCTCTCCAGCACCGGATGGCCGACGAAGCTGACGGGGATCCCGGCCGCTTCGAAGAAGGGGGGCTCGAAGGGCAGGAGGGCGAGAATGCGGTCCACCCGCTCCGCCAGCCTGCGCACCCGGCCCGGGCGCCAGGCCCAGAGCTGCGGCGCAACGTAGTGCACCACCTTCACCCCCGCCGGCCGCACCCGCCCGGCGAGGCGCAGGGTGAAGCTCGGCGCGTCGATGGTGACGAGCACCGCCGGGCGGCGGGCGAGGATGTCCGCCTCGGCCTCGCGCATCCGCCGGGCCAGGCGGCGGAGGTTCGGCAGCACCTCCAGCAGCCCCATCAGCGCCAGCTCCCGCATCGGGAACAGGCTGGCGAGGCCCTGCTCCGCCATGCGCTCCCCGCCGACCCCGGCAAAGGCGATCTCCGGGCGGCGCTGGCGCAGCGCGGCCATCAGCCGGGCGCCGAGGATGTCGCCCGAAGCCTCCCCGGCGCAGATCCAGACCAGCACCGCCGACGCCTCAGGCGAATTCGGCCGGCAGGGGCGGCGGAAAGGGCTGGTGCGGCCAGTCGCGGTGGTTGCGCACCGCGCCCCCCTCCCGCACCGCGGCGATGCGCGCGGGATCGAGGGTGCAGAACACCCAGCCCGGCGCGTCCAGCGCGCCCCGGGCCAGCACCCCGTCCTCCGGGAAGCCGCGGTCCACCGGGCCGAAGACGCCGGCGAAGCCGCGATTGACGTCGAGCGCCGCCGACCACGGCGCCTCGCCCACCGTCGGCGTGATGGCGACGTAGCACTGGTTCTCCATCGCCCGCGCCTGGGCGGCGATGCGCACCCGGTTGAAGCCGTGCATCGTGTCGGTGCAGGCCGGGGCCAGCACCAGCCAGGCGCCGGCCTCCACCTGGGCGCGCACGTGCTTCGGGAACTCCACGTCGTAGCAGATGGAGACGCCGATCCGCCCCCAGGGGGTGTCGAACACCGCCGGCGGGGCGCCGGCGGAGATGCCCCAGCGCTCGCGCTCGAAGCGCGTCATCATGCGCTTGTCCTGGAAGGCGAGGCGCCCCTCCGGGTCCAGCAGCGGGGCGCGGTTCACCACCCGCCCGTCCCCGGCCCGCACCGGCAGGCTGCCGGCCAGCAGCCAGACGCGGTGGCGCCGCGCCGCCTCGCGCATGGCGGCGAGCACCGCCTCCGCCGCGCCGACCATGGCGGCGAGTTCCGCGGCCTCGTCGGGCATGGCGGTGGGGGCGAGGGCGGCGCCGAGCTCGACGCAGGCGTATTCCGGCAGCACCAGCAGGTCGGCGCGGCCTTCCGCGCCGGCGATCCAGCGGTCGAGCTTCGCCGCCCAGGCGGCGACGCCCTCCGGCCGCTCCACCGGGTATTGCAGCAGGCCCAGGCGGAGCGGGCGCGCGGCGGCGCGGGCCATCCGCTCAGCCCTTCCCGCCCTCGAGCGGGTCCTTCAGCCAGAAGGAGAGGCGATGCGGCGTCTCCTCCGCCTGGCCGATCTCCTTCCAGGAGAGGGTGCAGGCGATGTCCGGCCGCGGCACGTAGCCGCGCCGGCGCCAGAAGGCGTCGAGCGGGACGTGGCCGGGCGGCCGGCGCGGATCGTCCGGGTCCCGCACCACGGCGCAGAAGCAGGCGGCCGGCAGGCCGAGGCGGCGCGCATGCGCCTCCCGCGCCGTGAAGAAGCCGACCCCGGCGCCGCGGCCGCGCCAGGCCGGCAGCAGCACCGACTCGCCGAAATAGCAGAAGCGCGCCGGATCGAGGCCGGCGCCGGCGAGCGCCCGGCGGAACTCCGCCGCCGCCTCCTGCATCGGCTGGCAGGTGGAGACGCCGACCGGCTCCTCCCCGTCGAAGGCGACCACCAGCGCGGCGCCGGGGCTGGTGGCGTAGCTCGCGAGGTAGCGCTCCTCATAGGCCATGTCGCCCTCGTAGAGGTAGGGCCACTCGCGGAACACGGCGATGCGCAGCCGCGCCAGCGCCGGCAGCAGCGGCGCGATGGCGGCGCCGGAGACGGTCTCCAGCCGCAGGGCAGGGGGGCTCATGCCGGGAGGGATAGGGTGGCGCCCGCCCCGGCGCAAATGCCGCGCCGGGGGGATGCGCGCCCGGCCCTCTCAGCCCCGGCCCGCCGCGGCGATCCCGGCCTGCTCCCGCGCGCTGGCGAGGAAGGCGTCGAGCCCCTTCTCCACCGCCGCGCGGTCGAGGTCGCGCAGGATGAACACCAGGCGGGACCGGCGATCCTCCCGCCCGTCCTCCCCCCGCGGCCAGGCGGCGAGCCGCACCGGGGGATGGAACAGGTGCTGCACGCCGTGGATGGCGACCGGCCGCTCCTCCCCCTGCAGGTGCAGGATGCCCTTGACGCGCAGCACGCTCTCGCCGCGGGTCATGGCCAGCACCTCGAGCCAGGTGGCGAGGCCGTCCCAGGGCAGGGGCTCCTCGAAGGTGAGGCAGAAGGCGCGGATGCGCGCGTCGTGCCGGTTCGGGTCGTGGTGATGCCCGTGCGCATGGGCCGCCCCGGCCTCCGCCGCCAGCCAGCGCGCCACCTCCGGCGCCTTGCCCGCGGCGTCGAACGGGCCGCAGCCGAGCAGCGCCGCGGGCGCGATCTCCCCCCGCACCGCCTCGAGCAGCGGCGCGCCGGGATTGAGCGCGGCGAGGCGCGCGCGCAGCGCCGCCACCCGGTCCGGGGCCGCGCGGTCGGTCTTGGTGAGCACCAGCCGGTCGGCGACCGCGGCCTGCTTCACCGCCTCGGGCTGCGCGTCCAGCGTGGCCATGCCGGCCACCGCGTCCACCAGCGTCACCACGCCGTCGAGGCGGAAATGCCGCAGCAGCAGCGGCTCGGCCATCAGCGTCTGCAGGATCGGCGCCGGGTCGGCGAGGCCCGTGGTCTCGATCGCGACGCGCCGGAGGGGCCGGCCCGCCTCCATCCGCGCGGCGAGGCCGCGCAGCGCCCGCACCAGGTCGCCGCGCACGGTGCAGCAGAGGCAGCCGGCGTTGAGCAGCACCGTGTCCTCGTCCAGCGCCTCCACCAGCAGGTGGTCGAGGCCGATCTCGCCGAACTCGTTGACCAGCACGGCGGTGTCCGCCATGTCCGGATGCCTGAGCAGCCGGTTCAGCAGCGTGGTCTTGCCGGCGCCGAGGAAGCCGGTGAGCAGGGTGACGGGAACCGGCGTCATCGCCCGTACAGCGCCTCCGGATCGGCCTCGGGCGCGGCGATGGCGGCGAGCTCGCCGTCGCGCAGCGCCTGGAAGAAGCAGGTGCGCCGCCCGGTGTGGCAGGCGACGCCGTGCTGGTCCACGAGCGCGAGCAGCGTGTCGCCGTCGCAGTCGAGGCGGAGATCCACCAGGCGCTGCACCTGGCCCGAGGTCTCGCCCTTGCGCCACAGCCCGCCGCGGCTGCGGGAGAAGTAGCAGACGCGGCCGGTCGCCAGCGTCTCCTCCACCGCCTCGCGGCTCATCCAAGCCATCATCAGCACCTCGCCCGTGTCGTGCTGCTGGGCGATGCAGGGCACGAGGCCGCGCTCGTCGAAGCGGATGGCGGCGATCAGCCGCCCGCGCAGGGCAGCGTCGGCGACCTGGCAGGGCGCTTGGGACATGCGGAACCTCCTCGGACGATATAATGTATCTCTCTGCGGCCGCGAGAGGAGGAACCGCATGGCACGCACGGTGGAGGCGGTGCTGGACCACGCCGCGGCGGCCTGCGCCCGGCGCGGGGCGCAGCTCACCCCGCTGCGGCGGGAGGTGCTGCGCCTGGTGCTGGAGGCGGAAGGGCCGGTCGGTGCCTACGCCCTGCTCGACCGGCTGAAGGAGACGCGCGCCGGTGCCGCGCCGCCCACCGTCTACCGCGCGCTCGACTTCCTGCTGGAGCAGGGGCTGATCCACAAGGTGGAGCGGCTGAACGCCTTCGTCGGCTGCGCCGAGGCGCCGCACGGCCATGCCGGGGCGGGGGACGGGCATGGGCATCCGCACCAGTTCCTGATCTGCCGCCGCTGCGGCGCCACCACCGAGATCAGCGACGCGGCGGTGACGCAGGCCCTGGCCGCGGCCGCCGGCCGCGCCGGCTTCGTCCTGCACGGCGCCACGGTGGAGGCCGAGGGGCTCTGCGCCCGCTGCGCGCAGGGCTGACGCCCGGCGCGCGCGAAGGCGCCCGGCGGCGCCGGGCGCCTCAGCCTCAGCCTTCCAGCCGCCGCAGGCCCTGCTCCAGATCCGCGATGAGGTCGGCCGGATCCTCGAGCCCGATGTGGAAGCGCGCCATCGGCCCGCCGAAATCGCCGGTGCCGGCGGTGCGGGTGATGAAGCCGGTGGTGGGCAGGGCCAGGCTCTCATACCCGCCCCAGCTCGCGCCGATGCCGAACAGGCGGAGGCCGTCTATGCAGCGCATCACGTCCTCCATCGCGTAGCGGGGCTGGAACACCACGCCGAACAGGCTGCAGGCACCGGTGAAGTCGCGCCGCCACAGGTGGTGCTGCGGGTGCGAGGGCAGGGCCGGGTGCAGCACCCTCAGCACCTCGGGCCGCCCGGCGAGCCAGCGCGCCACCTCGAGCCCGCTCGCCTCCTGGCGCTGCAGCCGCACCGCGAGGGTGCGGACGCCGCGCAGCGCCAGCCACACATCGTCCGGCGAGGCGTACTGGCCGAGCTGCGAGGCGGCACCGCGCACCGCCTTCCAGTCCTCCTCGCCGTTGACGGTGACGCTGCCGAGCAGGATGTCGGAATGCCCGCCGACATACTTGGTCAGCGCCTGGATCGAGACGTCCACCCCGTGCCGGAAGGGCTGGAAGTGGTGGATGCCCCAGGTGTTGTCCATCAGCACCTTCGCCCCGGCCGCATGGGCGGCGCGGGCGATGGCGGGGATGTCCTGGATCTCGAAGGTGTGGCTGCCGGGGCTCTCGGTATAGACCACGCGCGTGTTCGGGCGGATCAGGGCGCGCATTCCCGCCTCGTCCACGCAGGGGTCGTAATAGGTGGTCTCGATCCCCCAGCCCTTCAGCAGCCCGTCGCAGAGGCTGCGCGCGGGACCGTAGACGCTGTCCGGCACCAGGCAGTGGTCGCCGGCCTTGAGGTAGGCAAGCAGCGGCACGGCCACGGCGGCGAGGCCGGTGCCGACGATCAGGCAGCGCGTGCCGCCCTCGATCTCGGCCACCACGTCCTCGAGCGCGTAGTGGGTCGGCCCGCCCTGGGTGCCGTAGGTCATCACCTGGTCGTAGCGGTGCTTTGCCGCCTCGCGCCGGTGCAGGCAGTTCTCGTACAGCACGGTGGAGCCGCGGTGCACCGGCGGGTTGACGAAGCCATAGGCCCGGGTGCCGGCCCGGCCGGCATGGCTCATGCGGGTGGCGAAGCCCTGGCCGGGGTGCTTGGGGGAGGAATCGTCGGGCATCAGGCGGTCACCTTCGGGGTCTCGGGCCGGCTGGCCCATTCGGTCCAGGATCCGTCGTAGACGGCAGCCTCGGGGAAGCCGGCGCGCTTCAGGCCGAGGGCGAGGATGCAGGCGGTGACGCCGCTGCCGCAGGAGGTCACCACCGGCTGCTCCTGCGTGACGCCCGCCCCCTCGAACAGGCGGCGCAGCGCGGTGGGGTCCTTCATGGTCTGGTCGGGGTTCAGCAGCTCCGTATAGGGCAGGCTGACCGCGCCGGGCATGTGGCCGGAGGGCAGGTCGGGGCGCGGCTCGGGCGCCGTGCCGTCGAAGCGCCCCTTGGCGCGGGCGTCGAGGATCAGCGCCCCGCCCCCGCCCTGGCGGACGATGCGCTTGACGTCGCCGATGCCCCGGATGCGCTCGGCCTGGAAGTCGGGCACGAAGTGGGCGGGAGGGGGGGCGGGCGGCTCTCCGGCTTCGGTGGGGCGGCCCTCCTTCACCCATTTCGGCAGGCCGCCATCCAGCACCGCCGCGCGCTCATGGCCGAACAGGCGCATCAGCCACCAGCCGCGCGCCGCGCTGGCGAGGCCCTTCTGGTCATAGAACACCACCCGCGAGGCGTTGGAGACGCCGAGCGCCCCCATCAGCCGCGCGAAGCGCCCCGCGGTCGGGGCCATGTGCGGCAGGTCGGTGTCGGGATCGGCGATCTCGTCGATGTCGAAGTAGCGGGCGCCGGCGATGCGGGCCTCGCGGAATTTCGCGCGCCCGTCGAAGGGCTCGTTCGGCAGGTATTTGGTGGCGTCGAAGACGACGAGGTCGGGGCTGCCGAGCTCCGCCGCCAGCCATTCCGTGGAAACCAGCTCGTCCATGGCGTTCACTCCCCGACCAGCGCGACATAGACGCGCCGGTTCTGCCTGCCCTTGCTCTCCAGCTTCGTCACCGCGACCTGCCCGATCTCCCGCGTCGAGCGCACATGCGTCCCGCCGCAGGGCTGCAGGTCCACGGGCGCCGCCTCGGGGCCGATGCGGATCAGGCGGATGCGCCCGGCGCCGCGCGGCGGCTGCACGGAAAGGGTGCGCACCAGGCCCGGGCTGGCGTCGAGCTCGGCCTCCTCGATCCAGCGCTCGCCCACCGGGTGGTCGGCGGCGATCAGGGCGTTCAGCCGCTCCGTCAGCCATTCCTTCGCCGGCGGGTCCGGCAGGTCGAAGTCGAGGCGCGACCGTTCGGCGCCGATCTGCCCGCCGGTGACGCCGGCACCCGGGATCAGGCTGCACAGCAGGTGCAGGGTGGTGTGCATGCGCATGTGCCGGTGGCGCCGTGCCCAGTCCAGCACCGCGACCACCTCGGCGCCCATAGGAGGCAGGGCCGCGCCCGCCGCGGGCAGGTGCAGCACGCTCTCCCCCGGCCCCTTCACGGCGTTGGCGACGGGCATCTCGCCCCCCGCCCAGCGCAGCAGGCCGGCATCGCCGGGCTGGCCGCCGGCCTGGGGGTAGAAGACGGAGCGGTCGAGCACCACGCCCTCCGGCCCGGCGGCGAGCACCCGGGCGGCGCATTCGCTTGCATAGGCATCGGCGCGGTAGAGCGGTTCGGTCGGCATGGCCCCGTTCATCGCCCGGCCCGCCCCCCGCCGGCAAGGCGGGGGAGGGGGATCAGGCCCATTCGCGCCGCAGCCTCTCCCGGTGCTGGCGCAGCCAGTGGAGGCAGACCGCGGCGGTCACGTTCTCGATCCGGTTGGCGTCGAGGGCGGCGAAAGCCTCCGCCGCCGGCAGGATCAGCAGTCGGGTGTCCTCGTTCTCGGCAGATAGGCCGTGGGTGCCGGCCTCCCCGGGCGGGGGGAGGGAGACCCGGGCGGCGTAGTAGAACATCACCTCGTCGCAGCCGCCCTGCATCAGCATGAAGCGCCCGATCCGCTCGAAGCGGTCCGGGCGGAGGCCGGTCTCCTCCGCGATCTCCCGGCGCGCCGCCGCCTCCGGGTCCTCCTCCGGCTCCAGCAGGCCGGCGGCGCATTCGATCATCACCGGGCCGAGTCCGGCGGCCAGGGCCGGCAGGCGGAACTGCTCGATCAGCGCCACCGCATCGGCCACCGGGTCGTAGGGGAGGATGGCCACGCCGCGGCCGCGGCGCCACATCTCCCAGGTGAGTTCGCCGGACTGGGTGCCGTCGAAGCGCGTGTAGCGGAACCGCACGCGCTGCAGCGGGAAACGGCCGTCCCAGACCACCGCGTCGTCGAGGATGGTGAGGCCGGGATGCGCCGGCACGGGCGGCGCCTTCGCTGGTCTGGCTTTCATGCGGCGCGGACCCTAGCCTTGGGGCGGAACGCCGTCCATGCGCACAATCCCAGATCTCGCCTCGCTCCGGCGCAGCCGGCGCCGCGCCGTCCTCCTCGTGCTCGGGGCGGCGGCGGTGTTCTCGATCGCCGCGGCCTTCGTCAAGGGGCTGGGCGGGGAGGTGCCGCTCGCCCAGGTGGTGTTCTGCCGCAACCTCTTCGCGATTCCCGTGCTGCTGCCGCTGCTGCTTGCCCAGGGCGGCGTCCGGGCGCTGCGCACCAGCCGGCCGGGGCTGCACCTGGCGCGGCTCGCCGCCGGGCTGATGGGCATGTTCGGCGCCTTCTACGGCTACGCCCACCTGCCGCTGGCGACGGTGACGGCGCTCGGCTTCACCATGCCGCTGTTCCTGACGCTGCTCTCCGTGCCGCTGCTCGGGGAGCGCGTCGGGCCGCGGCGCGGCGCGGCGGTCGCCGTCGGCTTCGCCGGCGTGCTGCTGATGACCGGCCCCTTCGACGGCCATGGCGACCTCACGGCCATGGGCGTCGTGCTGCTCGGCGCCCTCGGCTGGGCGCTGGCGATGATCACCATCCGCCGCATGGGCGCGGCCGGGGAGAGCAATGTCGCGATCGTGCTGTGGTTCGCGATCGGCTCGGCCGTGGTGTCGGGGCTGCTCTGCCTGCCGGTCTGGGTCTGGCCGAGTCCCGGTCAATGGATGCTGCTGATCGGCACCGGCGTGGTCTCGGCGCTGGCCCAGATCATGATGACCGAGGGCTACCGGCGCGGCGAGCCGACCCTGCTCGCGCCCTTCGAGTATTCCGCCATCCTCTGGACCACGCTGATGGGAGTGCTGCTCTGGGCCGAGCTGCCGGACGGGTGGGATTTCGCCGGCATTGCGGTGCTGATCGCCTCGGGCCTCTATATCTGGCGCCGCGAGGTGGCGCTCGGGATTCGGCGGTGAGGTGGCGCTGGTGGCCCCATCCCCTTGTCCGCGGGGCAGATCCGCGTTTCCCGGTGATTCCAGGTCCCCGCGATCTGCCCTAGGCTTGCCGCCGTGAATCATACCGACCCCCTTCCCGGGCGCGGGGACCGCGAGGCGGAGGACGACGCCTTCCTGCAGGGCCTTGGTCGGCGCCTGCGCACCCTCCGCGCGCGGCGCGGCGTGACCCGGCGCGACCTGTCGCGGCGCAGCGGCGTCTCGGAGCGCCACATCGCGCAGCTCGAATCGGGTCAGGGCAACATCTCTGTGCTGCTGCTGCGCCGCATCGCCCGCGCGCTCGGCATCGGCATCGAGGAGCTGGTGGCCGAGCGGGCGGAGCGCACGGTGGAGCGGATGCTGCTCGAGCAGATGGTCTCGCGCCTGCCGGAGGCGCAGCTCGCCGAGGCGCGGGGGCTGCTGCAGCGCCATCTCGGGCGGCACGAGGCGCGCTCGCGCGGCCAGCGCCTGGCCCTGATCGGGCTGCGGGGAGCGGGGAAGTCCACCCTCGGGCGCAGGCTCGCCGACCGGCTCGGCATCCCCTTCGTCGAGCTCGACCGCGAGGTGGAGCGCGAGGGGCGGATGGAGCTTTCCGACATCTTCGCCCTGCAGGGGCAGGAAGGCTTCCGGAGGCTGGAACGCGCGGTGCTGGAGCGCCTGGTGCGGGAGGGCACGCGGGCGGTGATCGCCACCGGCGGCGGCATCGTCGCCGAGCCCGCCACCTTCGAGTTCCTGCTCGACACCTGCGTCACCGTCTGGCTGCGCGCCTCGCCCGAGGAGCACATGCGCCGCGTGGTGGCGCAGGGTGACACGCGGCCGATGCGCGACAACAGCCGCGCGATGGAGGATCTGCGCGCGATCCTGGCCAGCCGCGAGGCGCTCTACGCCAAGGCCGACTTCGTCGTGGACACGAGCGGCCGCAGCGAGGAGGAGAGCCTGGAGGCGCTGCTCGCGCTTCAGCCGGCGGTGGCGCCCGCCGCCTGAGCCAGCGCCGCCTCCGCCTCCAGCGCCGGGCGGAAGCGTTCCGGCACCGGGACGGGGCGCATCACCCTGTTGTCCACGAAGACGCAGGCCAGCCTGCCCTCGTAGACCAGCCGCGTCCCGCCATCGGCGCGGCCGGCGACAGCGAAGCGGAGGGAGGAGCCGCCGAGGCGGGTCAGCAGCACCGCGCTTTCCAGCGTGTCGCGCGGCGTGACCGGGCTGCGGAAGTCGAGCGAGGCGTGCACGAAGGGCGTGCCGATGCCGAGGTCGAGGTTCAGCTCGTACCAGCCCATGCCCATGCGCTCGACGAACCAGGCCTCCGTCGCCTCCATGGCGAAGTCGAGGAAGCGGGCGGTGTAGGCGATGTGCGCCGCATCCGTCTCCCCCCACAGGATGCGGCGGCGGTGGACGAAGGGCTCAGTAGGTCTCGACATGGAAGCGGCCCTGTTCGCGCATCCTGGTGCGCAGCGCGGGCCAGTCCAGCCCGTGCGCGGCGGCGATCTCCGCGAAGGCCGCGTCCACCCCCTCTTCCAGCCCCTTCAGGCCGCAGACGTAGATGTGGGTGCCCTCCCTGCGCAGCAGCGCGGCGAGGTCGCCGGCGCGCCGCAGCATGCGGTGCTGCACATACTCCTTCGCCCGGCCGGGCAGGCGGCTGTAGACCAGCTCCTGGTCGAGCAGCGTGGCCGGCAGCTTCTGCAGCGGGCCGAAATAGGGCAGCTCCTCCGGCGTGCGGGCGCCGAAGAACAGGTGCAGCCGCCCGCGCCCGTGCCCGCCGAGGCGGCGCCGCCGCTCGGTGAAGCCGCGGAAGGGCGCGGCGCCGGTGCCGGTGCAGATCATCACGATGTCGGCGTCCGGGTCGTCCGGCATCAGGAAGGTGGCGCCGAAGGGGCCGATCACCGGCACCGTCTCGCCAAGCTGGAGGTCGCAGAGCCAGTTGGAGGCGAGGCCGCGGAATGTCGTGCCGTCCGCGCGCGCCTCCACCACGCGCTTCACGGTCAGCGCCAGGTTGTTGGTGTTCGGCCGCTCCCCGTCGCGCGGGCTGCAGATGGAGTAGAGCCGCATCGCGTGCGGCCGCCCGTTGGCGTCCGTGCCCGGCGGCACGACGCCGATGCTCTGCCCCTCCAGCACCGGGAAGGGCTGGGTTCCGAAATCGAGGATGATGTGGTGCACGTCCGAGGAGGTGCCGGACTTGGTGACCCGGTAATTGCCCGTGACCCGCGCCATGGCGGGGGCGGCGCGGCCGAACAGGTTCACCCGCGGCTTGCTGGCCGAGGCCGGGGCGCGCGCGTACCCGCCCGCGCCGCGATGCGCGTCGGCGATCAGCGCCGCCGCCTCCTCGTCCAGCGCGTCCACCGCCTCCTCACCGGTCGGATCGGCGGGGCGCGGGGGCAGCTCGTGCCAGGAGAGCTGCTCCTCCAGGCTGAAGGGCCGCGTCACCCGGAACCAGTTGTCGATGGCGCCGGTCGGGCAGGGCGGTACGCAGTCCATGCAGGCGTTGCAGCGGGAGGGATCCACGACATAGTTGTTGTCGTCGTGGGTGATGGCGCCGATCGGGCAGGTCGCCTCGCAGGTGTTGCAGCGGATGCAGATCTCGGGATCGATGAGATGCTGCTTCAGCGTCGCGCCCACGGCGTCACCCCGCCTCAGCCCCAGAGCTTCACGTATTCGAAGTCGCCCGGCTTGTTGTCGATGCCGACCTTGGGCGGGGCGATCCAGGAGGCGAACTCGCCGGGCCGGCTCACCGGGCGCATCAGGCTCTCGATGAACAGGTTGTCGTCGGTCGAGGGCAGCCAGCGGTCGCGGCCCGCGGCCCATTCCGCGGCGGTGAGGACGCGACCTTCCGGATCGGCCTCGATGGCGGCGAACTCGCCGATCTTCCGGTTGAAGGCGACATGCGGCAGGCTCAGGCGGAAGGGGATGCCGGCCTTCTCGATCACCTTGTTCCAGCGGTTCACGCCGCCCTGGCAGTCCTGCACGAAGTCGTCGCGCAGCCGCATGTTGAGCGAGGAGAGGGCGGGGACCTCCTCCCGCACGATGGCGCCGTCGCGGCAGCGCAGCACCGGATAGGTGGCGTCCAGCAGGCGGTGGTCGTCCTCCAGCCTGTCCTCGCGGTAGCGGCCCTTCAGCCCGGCGTTGTAGGCGTTCGCCGCGTTGGTGGAGACCTCGCTGCCGAACAGGTCGAGCGTCAGAGAGAAGTGCAGGTTCATCTTCTTCTGCAGGGTCGGCAGGTCGATGACACCAAGCGCGCGCACCCGCTCGGTGTCGGCCGGGTCCTCGATGCCCGCCTCCCTCATGGCGGCGCAGGTCCGCTCGATGATGCGCTGCACCCCGGTCTCGCCCACGAACATGTGGTGGGCCTCCTCGGTCAGCATGAAGCGGCAGGTGCGCGAGAGCGGGTCGAAGCCCGACTGCGCCAGCGCCTCGAGCTGCATCTTGCCGTCGCGGTCGGTGAAGAAGGTGAACATGAAGAAGCTCACCCAGTCCGGCGTCGCCTCGTTGAAGGCGCCCAGCATGCGCGGGCTGTCCTGGCTGCCGCTGCGCCGGCGCAGCAGCTCCTCCGCCTCCTCGCGGCCGTCGCGGCCGAAATACTTCTGCAGCAGGTAGACCATGGCCCAGAGGTGCCGCCCCTCCTCCACGTTCACCTGGAACAGGTTGCGCATGTCGTAGAGGGAGGGCGCGGTCTTGCCGAGGTGGCGCTGCTGCTCGACGCTCGCCGGCTCGGTGTCGCCCTGGATGGTGATGAGGCGGCGCAGCATGCCGCGATACTCGCCCGGCACCTCCTGCCAGGCGGGTTCGCCCTTGTGCTGGCCGAAGCCGATCAGCCGTCCTTCCACCTTCGGCGCCAGCAGGATGCCCCATTTGTATTCGGGCATCCGCACGTAGTCGAACTTCGCCCAGCCCTTCGGGTCCACGGAGACGGCGGTGCGCAGATAGACCAGCGCCTCCTGGAAGCCTTCCGGCCCCATGTCCTTCCACCAGTCGATGTAGCCGGGATGCCAGGTCTCCAGCGCCTTGCGCACGCGGGCGTCGGCGTTGAGGTCCACGTTGTTGGGGATCAGGCCGTCGTAGTTGACGGTCAGGCCGTCGGGCATCGCTGTCCTCCCTCACACCCGCTGCTTGTCGTAGCTCGGCTGCACGCCGGAGCCGTAGAGCCTGAGCGCGCCCCGCTCGCCCACCGCGTTGGGCCGCTGGAAGATCCAGTTCTGCCAGGCGGTGAGGCGGCCGAAGATGCGCGTCTCCATCGTCTCCGGGCCGACGAAGCGCAGGTTGGCCTCCATGGCGGTGAGGGCGTCGGGCGAGAAGCTCGCCCGCTCCTCCAGCATGATGCGCAGCTCGTCGTCCCAGTCCGTCTCGTCGAGGGCGAAGGTGACGAGGCCGAGCGTCTCCGCCTCCTCCGCCCCGATCGGCTCGCCGATCCGCGCCTCGGCGCGCGCCAGGCTTTCCTTCTCGCCCCAGAAGCGCGCCTGCAGCCGGGTCAGCCCGTTCGCCATCGGGTAGGCGCCGAAATTGAGCGCCGAGAGGCGCAGCGTCGCGGCCGGCCGGTTGTCGCCCGCCCGGGCGCCGATCAGCATGGCGGAGCGGTCGGCGGCGAAGGCGAGCTCGGCGAGCGTGCCGGCGAAGCAGCTTCCCGGCTCTGCCAGCGCGATCAGGCTGCGCGAGGTCATGTCGAGCCGCTTCAGCACGCGCTTGAGGTGGAGCCGCACCTCGCGGATGAACCAGTCGCCCCCATGCGCCTCCAGGAAGGCGTCGTGCGCGAGGACATGCGCCGCCTCTCCCTGGGTGCGCAGCACCAGCAGGCCGAGCTCGGGCTCGTTCAGGCGGAGGTGCAGGATGGCGTCGTCGAGCTCGCGCGCCATCTGCAGCGGCCAGAAGGCGGCATCGCGTGCGGCCTCGAGCGTCGCGGGCGGCGGGCCGGGCGGGGCGGCGACGGTGAGGATGGCGCGGCCGGCTCCGCGGTCGAACTCCAGGGCGACATGGCCGTAGAACACGCCGCCCTCTTCGAAGCGGCGCGCGAGCGGCGTCAGCGCCACCCCCCTGGCGTCGCGCGGCCGGTCCGACCGCGCCGCCGCCTCCAGCGCCCGCTCGCGCAGCCGCGCCTCCCAGGCGGAGGGGGGCACCGCCTCGTCCACCAGGCGCCACTCGACGGCGCGGCGCCCGCGCACGCCCTCCTCGGTCGAGCAGAACAGGTCGGCGAGATCGCGCCGCACCCGGCGCTTGTCGGTCACGCGGGTCAGCCCGCCGGTGCCGGGCAGCACGGCGAGCAGCGGCGTTTCCGGCAGCGCGACGGAGGAGCGGCGGTCGTCGATCAGCAGGATGCGGTCGGTGGCGAGCGCCAGCTCGTAGCCGCCGCCGGCGGCCGGGCCGCTGATGGCGCAGATCCAGGTCTGGCCCGAATTCTCCGTCGCATCCTCGATGGCGCAGCGGGTCTCGTTGGTGAATTTGCAGAAATTCACCTTGTGGCCGTGCGAGGCGCCGGCGAGCATGCGGATGTTGGCGCCGGCGCAGAACACGTTCTCCTTGCCGGAGCGGAGCACCACCGCGCCCACCTCCGGGTGCTCGAAGCGCAGGCGCTGCACCGCATCCGCCAGCTCGATGTCCACGCCGAGGTCGTAGGAGTTGAGCTTCAGCTCATAGCCCTCGAACAGGCCGCCCGCAGGGTCCACATCCATGATCAGGTGGGCGACCGGGCCGTCGAATTGCAGCTTCCAATGCCTGTAGCGGCTGGGATCGGTCTGGAAATCGATGCGTGCCATGCCCCGGTCGTGCCTCCCTGGCGGCCCCGTGCCTGCGATATAATGCAGAATTCCTCAGATCAACAAGAGAAGATGCATTATTCTGCCTGTGCGTGCCCGGCCCTCTCCCGCACGCCGAACAGCCGCGCGGAAAAATCGCGCAAGGCGTCCAGAACCGGCCCGGGGGACTCCAGATGCGGCGCATGGCGCACCCCGGGCAGCACCAGCGCCTCGACCGGGCAGTAGGCCTCGCGTTCCAGCATCCGCACCTGCTCGACCGTGCCGTAGGGGTCCGCCTCCCCCTGCACCACCAGCACCGGCACGCGGATATGCGCGATCTCCGGCTGCAGGTCGAAGAGGCGGGAGAAGCCGGGGTCGAGCCAGGCCCGGTTCCAGCCGAGGAAGGCGGCCTCCGGATCGCGGTGGTAGGCGGCGAGGCGCTGGCGCAGCTCCCCCGCCTCCCAGCGCTGCCTGGCTTCGGCGATGGCGGCGAGGGAAACCTCCTCGACGAAGAAGTGCGGCGCCAGCAGCGCAAGGCCATTCACCCGGAAATCCTGGCGCGAGCCCGCATAGATCGCGGCGATCGAGCCGCCGTCGGAATGGCCGAGCAGCAGCACGCGGCGCAGCCCGGCCGCGTCCAGCACGCGCGGCAGCACCTCCCGCGCCTCGTCGTGCATGTAGGTCAGCGGCCGCGGCAGCGCGACGCCGTCGGACTGCCCGTAGCCGAAGCGCGAATAGGCGAGCACCCCGCAGCCCGTGGCGGCGGCGAGCGCGGCCGGGAAGTCGCGCCAGAGGGCGACGCAGCCGAGCCCCTCATGCAGCAGCAGGATGGTCGGCGCCGCCTCCGGCCCCGGCCCCCACCAGGCGGTTTCCAGCCGCCGCCCGTCGAGCCGGATCTCGCCGCGGCGTCCTTCCACGGATGCGCTCATCGCGTGCCCTCCAGCATGGCGCGCAGGCGGAAGCGCTGGATCTTGCCGGTGGCGGTCTTGGGCAGCTCCTCCACCACCTCGACCCAGCGCGGATACTTCCACGGCCCGGCCTCGGCCTTCACATGCGCCTGCAGCGCCTCGGTCAGCGCGGGGCCGGGCACCGCCGCCCCGGGCTTCAGCACGACGAAGGCCATGGGCTTGACGAGGCCGTCCGCATCCTCCCGCCCCACCACCGCCGCCTCCTGCACCGCGGAGTGGGAGGCGAGCGCCGCCTCCACCTCGAAGGGCGAGACCCAGATGCCGCTCACCTTGAACATGTCGTCGGCGCGGCCCTGGTAGCGGTAGCACCCGGCCTCGTCGCGCAGATATTTATCGCCGGTGCGCGTCCACTCGCCCTGGAAGGTGCGGCGCGACTTGTCGCGCTGGTTCCAGTAGCCCTCCGCCGCCGAGGGGCCGCGCACCAGCAGCTCCCCGATCTCGCCCGGCGGCAGGTCGCGGTCCTGCTCGTCCACAATGCGGAGCTCGTAGCCGGGCACGGCGACGCCGCTGGTGCCGTGGCGCACCGCGCCGGGGCGGTTGCTGAGGAAGATGTGCAGCATCTCGGTGCTGCCGAGGCCGTCCAGGATCTCCACCCCCACCACCTCCTCCCAGCGGCGGCCGATCGGCTCGGGCAGCGCCTCGCCGGCGGAGACGCAGCGGCGCAGCCGGCCGGAGCCGGCGCCCGGCCCGAGGCCGGGATGCGCCAGCAGCCCGGCATAGAGCGTCGGCACGCCGCAGAAGATGCTCGGCCGGTGCGCGCGCATCACCGCGAGCACCGCCTCCGGCGTCGGCCGTTCCGGCAGCAGCACCGCGGCGGCGCCGACCGACATCGGGAAGGTCATGGCGTTGCCGAGGCCGTAGGCGAAGAACAGCTTGGCGGCGGAGAACACCAGGTCGTCGCGCGCGATGCCGAGCACCTGCGCGGCGTAGGTCTCGGCCGTCGCGCGCAGGCTGGAATGCACGTGCTTCACGCCCTTCGGCGCCCCGGTCGAGCCCGAGGAGTAGAGCCAGAACGCCACCTCGTCCGGGCTCGCCGGCTCCGGCTCCCGCGCCGGCGCGGCGGAGGCGAGGAAGGCGGGCAGCGCCTCCGCCCCCGGCGGCAGATCCCCGGGCGCCCCGCCATCGGGGGCCGCCACCAGCACGCGGCGGAGCGCGCGCGCCCCGGCCAGGGCCGGGCGCAGCGCCGGGAGCAGCGGGGCGGAGAGGCAGGCCGCCTCGGCGCGGCTGTCCTCCAGGATGTAGGCGACCTGCTCGGGCGGCAGCAGCGTGTTCACCGGCACCGGCACCACGCCGGCGCGCAGCGCGCCCCAGAACACGACGGGGAAGTCCACCGTGTCGAGCATCAGCATCGCCAGCCGCCGCTCCGGCCCGATGCCGGCGGCGCGCAGCGCGCCGGCGAAGCGGGCGCTGGCCTCGGCAAGCGCGGCGTAGCTCAGGCGCCGCCAGGGGTCGGCGAAGGCAAGGGCCTCGCCGCGCCCCTCGGCCAGGTGCCGGTCGAGGAACCAGCTCGCCGCGTTCGCTGCCGCCGAGCGGAGGCCCCGTCCTGCCGTCGCGCTGACCTGCATCCTATCTCCCTCCCTCACACGCCGAGGTGGCGGTGCATCAGCGCCGGATCGGTGCGCAGCCGCTCCGGCGGGCCGCTGAACACCACGGCGCCCTTCACCAGGATCTCCACCCGGTCCACCAGGGAGAGGACCGCCTCCACCGTCTTGTCCACGATGATGGTGGCGATCCCGGCCTCCCGGATCATGCGCAGCGTCTGCCAGATGCCGTCGCGCACGATCGGCGCCAGACCCTCCGTCGCCTCGTCCAGGATGAGCAGCCGCGGGCTGGTCATCAGCGCGCGGCCGATGGCGAGCATCTGCTGCTCGCCGCCCGAGAGCTGGTCGCCGCGGTGCCCGGCGCGCTGGGCGAGGCGGGGGAACAGCGCCAGCACGCGCTCCTCAGGCCAGGGCAGGCTGCCATCCAGGGCGGGCCGCGCGGCGAGGCGCAGATTCTCCAGCACCGTCAGGCTGCCGAACACCCCGCGCCCCTCCGGCACCACGGCGATCCCGCGCCGCGCGCGGCGGAAGGGCGGCTCCCCGGTCACCGCCGCGCCGTCCACCAGCACCTCGCCGGCGCGGGCGGGAAGCTGGCCGAGCAGGGTGCGGATCAGCGTCGTCTTGCCCATGCCGTTGCGGCCCATCAGGCCGATCGCCTCGCCCGGCCGGACGGCGAGGTCCACCCCGCGCAGCACCAGCCCGGCGCCGTAGCCGGCCTCGAGGCCGCGCGCCTCCAGGATCGGCGCGGCCCCGTCCTGGCGCGGCCGGGCCGGGTCTGCGCGCCTCTCGGCGCTCCGCTCGCCGGCCGCGCTCATGCGCCCTGGCCCAGATAGGCCTCGCGCACCGCGGGCGAGGCGCGGATCTCGGCCGGCGTGCCGCGCTCCAGCACCCGCCCCTCCACCATCACCGTCAGCCGGTCGGCGACCGCGAAGACGACGTCCATGTCGTGCTCGATCAGCAGCAGGGCATGGTCGCGCGCGAGCTGGCGCAGCAGGGCGGCGACGCGCTCGCCCTCCTCGGGGCCGAGTCCCGCCAGCGGCTCGTCGAGCAGCAGCACGGTGGGGCGCATCGCCAGCGCCATGGCGATCTCGAGCAGGCGCAGCTCGCCGTGGCTGAGCGTGCCGGCGACGCGCTCCTCCGCCTCGCGCAGGCCGACGCGGGTCAGCGCCCCGCGGGCGGCGCGGAGCGGCCCGTGCTCGCGCGCCGCGGGGCGCAGCCAGCGGCGCAGCGGGAACTCGCCCGCCTGCGCGGCGAGGCGCACGTTCTCGAGCACCGTCATGCCGCGCATCACGTTGCTGCGCTGGAAGGAGCGGCCGATGCCGGCCAGCGCCCGCCGCCAGGACGGCCAGGCGGTGACCTCCTCCCTGCCCAGCCAGATCCGGCCGGCGCTCGGGCGCAGCTCGCCGGCCAGCAGGTTGACGAGCGTGCTCTTGCCCGCGCCGTTCGGGCCGATCACCGCGTGCAGCTCGCCGATGGCGAGGGTGATGGAGACGTCGTCCACCGCCGTCAGCCCGCCGAAGCGGCGCGTCAGCCCCTCTGCCGCCAGCGCGCTCATGGCCGCGCCGCCTCCACGGCGGCCGGGGCCGGCTGGCGGCGCTCCCTGCGCGGCAGGCGGAGCCCGGCGAGGCCGCCGGGCAGCGCCAGCACCGCGGCGAGGATCACGAGCCCCACCACCAGGCGCTGGCGCTCGGTGATCAGCGTGCCCGCCTCGGCTAGGCCGATGAAGGCGAAGGCGCCGAGGATCGGGCCGTGCAGCGCGCCGAGCCCGCCGAGCAGGATCATCAGCAGCCCCTCGGCCGAGCGGTGCCAGCCGAGCAGCTCCGGGTTCACGAAGGCCTCTGTCATCGCCTGCATGTGTCCGGCGACGCCGGCCAGCATGCCCGCCGCGACGAAGGCGGCGAGCTTCACCCGCCGCGTATTGTAGCCGAGGGCGCGCATCCGGTCCTCGTTGGCGCGGATGCCGAGCAGGGCGCGGCCGAACAGCGTGCGCATCAGCAGCGCGAGGCCCGCATACATCAGGACGAGGAGGCCGAGGTTCAGCCACAGCATCACCGCGGGGCGGGAGCGCCGCGGCACCTCCAGGACGAGGCCGAACAGCTCCAGCGCCGGGCGGGTGACGAACACGCCGTCCTTGCCGCCGCCGAGCGGGGTGTCGTGGAAGACGAAGAACAGCATCTGCCCGAAGGCGAGCGTCGTCATCAGGAAGAAGAAGCCGCGCGTGCGCAGCGACAGCGCGCCGACCACCGCCGCCGCGAGGCCCGCCAGCGCCGCCGCCGCCGGCAGGGTGGCCAGCACGGAAAGGCCGGGCGGCAGCAGGTGGATCGCATAGGCGCCGATGCCGAAGAAGGCGGCATGGCCGAGGCTGACCATGCCGCCCGCGCCCACCAGGAGCTGCAGGCTGAGCGCGAACATCGCCGCCACCAGCGCCGTGGAGGCGAGCTGCAGATGGTAGTGCGAGGCCCAGAGCGGCATGGTGGCGATCCCCGCCGCCGCCAGGGCCAGCAGCGCGTGGCCCGCGCGCCCCGCGACCACCATCGCTCAGGCCCCCCGCGCGAACAGGCCCGAGGGCCGCCAGAGCAGCACCGCGGCCATCAGCATGTACACGGCAAGCCCCGCCAGCTCCGGCAGGTAGGCCTTGCCGAGCGTGTCCACGAGGCCGATCAGCAGCGCCCCCCAGAACGCCCCGGCCACCGAGCCGACGCCGCCCACCACCACCACCACGAAGGAGATGATGAGGAACTTGTCGCCCATGCCGGGGTAGACCGACTGCAGCGGCGCGGCGAGCGCGCCCGCCAGCATCGCCAGCGCCGTGCCGAGGGCGAAGACGAGGGTGTGGATGCGCCGCGCGTCCAGGCCCAGCAGCTCCACCATCTCCGGCTTCTCCGCCGCGGCGCGCACCGCGCTGCCCATGCGCGTGCGCTCAAGGGCCAGGAACATCAGCGCCGCGACCAGCACGCACAGCGCCAGCACCGCCAGCCGGTAGGCGGAATAGGCGAAGTCCGCCGTGACCGGCACCGAGAAGTCGAGCGCCGCCGGCACCGGCACGCTGTGGAAGTCGTTGCCGAGCAGCATGGAGCGCGCCTCCTCGAACAGCAGGATCAGCGCGAAGGTCAGCAGCACCTGGTCGAGGTGCTCGCGCGTCCGGAAGCGGCGGAACAGCGTGCGCTCGAGCAGGGCGCCGAACAGGATGCCGCCCGCGATCGCCGCCGGCAGGGCCAGCCACAGCGAGCCGCTCCAGCGGGCGATGACGAAGGCGAGATAGGCGCCGATCATGAACAGGCTGCCATGGGCGAGGTTGATCACGCCCATCACGCCGAACACCAGCGTCAGTCCGCTGCTGATCAGGAACAGCAGCAGCCCGTACTGCAGCCCGTTCAGCACCTGCGCGAACAGGCCGCTCATCGCCTCCCCTCCGGGGCGCGCGCCCGGTCCCGGCGCGCCCCCTGCCGCCGCGGCGCCACGTCAGGCCATGCGGCAGCCGGTGCCGGGATCGGCCAGCGCCTCGGCGGCGATGCCGACCACGCGGTTCTGCCCGCCGCGCGCCTCGCGCAGGTAGATGTTCTGCACCGGGTTGTGGCTCGGCGAGAGGGTGAAGGCGCCGCGCGGGCTGTCGATGCGCGCGGCGCGCATCGCCCGCACCCATTCGCGCTCGGCCGAGACGTCGCCCCTGGCCGCGTCCATGCCGATGCCGAGAAGCTGCGCCGCGTCGTAGCCCTGCACCGCGTAGACGTCGGCCTCGCGGCCGGTGCGCTCCCGGAAGGCGGCGCGGAAGGCGTTGTTCTTCGGGTTGTCCAGCCCGTCGCCGTAGTGCAGCGCGGTGCGGATGCCCTCCGCCGCCGCGCCCTGCGCCGCCAGCACCCCCTCGGTCAGGAAGCCCGAGCCGGTGAGGGGGATGCGCTCCTTCAGCCCCGCGGCGGCGTATTCGCGCACGAACTGCACCGCGCCGCCGCCGGCGAAGAAGCTGCCCACCGCCTGCACCTCGAGGCCCGGGATCTGCGCCAGCAGCGGCTGGAAATTGGTCTCGGGGAAGGGGAGCTTCAGCTCCCGCACCACCTCGCCGCCCGAGGCCCTGAGCCCCTCGCGGAAGCCCTCGCCCGCCTCGTTGCCCGCGGCGTAGTCCCAGGTGACCCAGGCGGCGCGGCGCACCCCCTCGCGGCCGAGCGCGAGACCCATGCCGTAGGCCGGCTGCCAGTTGGTGAAGGAGGTGCGGAAGATGGTCGGCGCGCAGAGCTCGCGCGTCGCCGAGGCGTTGCCGGCGTTCGGGATGATGAGCGGCACGCCCCGTTCCCGCGCCGCCTGGACCAGCGCCATCACCACGCCCGAATGCACCGTGCCGATCAGCACCTCGGCCCGCTCGCGGCCGAGCAGGCGGTTCACGTTCTGCACCGCGTTGGCCGGGTTGCTCTCGTCGTCGAGGCGGATGAGCTGCACGGCCCGCCCGCCCATGCGCCCGCCGCGCTCGGCGAGGTGCAGCTCGATCGCCGCGGCGATGTTCTCGCCGAGCGCGGCGAAGGTGCCGGAGAAGGGCAGCATCAGCCCGACGCGCAGCGGCGCCCCCTGCGCCAGGGCGGGGCGAGGGGGGAAGGCGCCGGCAAGGGCGGCACCGGCGGCGAGCCCCGCCAGGCCGCGGCGCGAAATGGGCAAAGCAGCGCTCTGGCGCATCGTGTCGTTTCCTCTCCCTCGCGATGACCGTGCTCGGGCACGGCCTGTTCGTTCCGCCTCGCCTGCGCCCCGCGGCAGCGCCAGCGGGGAATGCACTTTATTGCCGCCGCGCGGGATTTCGGCAATATCCTGCAAGCGACCCCTTCCCCCGGCGGCCGGTCCTGCACTATGCCCAAGGGCCAAGGCGCCCGCAGCAGGCGCCGCAGCCATTGGGGGGAGGAAGCGCCATGGATGCCGAGCCCGCCGCGCCGCCGCTGTTCGCGCCCGTCCGGGTGGAGCGCGTCGCCCTGCCGGGCGGCGGCTGGCGGCTCCGCGCCCGCGAGCCCCTCGCCCCGCACCCGCCGCGCGTCACCGACCCGCTGTGGCACTGGGCGGAAGCGGCCCCCGGCCGACCCTTCCTGCGCGAGCGCGGCGCCGACGGCGCCTGGCACGGCGTCACCTACGCCGAGGCGGCGGGGATGGTGCGGCGCCTCGGCGCGGCGCTGCTGGAACGCGGTCTCGGCCCGGGGCGGCCGGTGGCGATCCTCTCCGGCAATTCGGTGCGGCACGCGCTGCTCGCCCTGGCCTGCCAGGCCGTCGGCGTGCCCCACGCCGCCGTCTCCGTGCCCTACAGCCTGCAGAGCGGCGACCTCGGCAAGCTGCGCCACATCCTCGGCCGCCTGCGCCCGGCGTTGCTCCTCGCCGAGGAGGCCGCGCCCTTCGCCCGCGCCCTCTCCGTGCCCGAGGCGGAGGGGGCGGAGATCGTCTCCGCCACGGGGGAGGGGGGCGCCACGCCCTTCGCCGCGCTGCTGGAGGCGGCGCCCGGGGCGGCGCTGGAGCGCGCCATCGCCGCCGCGGATCCCGACGCGCCGGTGAAGATCCTGTTCACCTCGGGCTCCACCGGCGTGCCCAAGGGGGTGCTGACCACGCACCGCATGATGGCCGCGAACCAGCAGCAGATGGCCCAGGTCTGGCCCTTCCTGGCCGCCGAGCCGCCGGTGATCCTGGACTGGCTGCCCTGGAGCCACTGCTTCGGCGGCAGCCACAACCTGAACATGGCGCTGCGCTTCGGCGGCACCTTCTGGATAGACGATGGCCGGCCGATGCCCGGCCTGTTCGAGCGCACCCTGGCCAATCTGCGCGATGTCTCGCCCACCCTGCGCTTCGACGTGCCGCGCGGCCACGCCCTGCTGCTGCCGGCGCTGGAGGCGGATCCCGCGCTCTGCCGCCGCTTCTTCGCCCGCCTCCGCCTGGTGTTCAGCGCCGCGGCGGCGATGCCCGAGGCGCAGTTCCGCCGCCTGCAGGCGCTCGCGGCCCGGCATGCGCCGCGGCCGGTGCCGGTCGTCTCCTCCTGGGGGCTGACCGAGACGGCGCCCGCCGCCACCACGACGCATACGGAACGCACCCCGCCCGGGGGCATCGGCACGCCGTTGCCGGGGGTCGAGCTGAAGCTCGTGCCGGTGGAGGGCAAGATCGAGATCCGCGTGCGCGGCCCCAACCTGTTTCCGGGCTATCTCGACGATCCGGAGGCGACGGCCGCGGCCTTCGACGAGGAGGGATTCTTCCGCACCGGCGACGCCGTCACCTGGGTGGACGAGGCCGACCCGGCGCAGGGGCTGCGCTTCGACGGGCGGCTGGTGGAGGATTTCAAGCTCTCCTCCGGCACCCGCATCAACGCGCTGGAGATCCGCCTGCGCGCCCTCGCCGCCCTGCAGGGGATGGCGCGCGACCTGGTGGTGGTGGGGGCGGACCGCGACGATGTCGGCCTGCTGGTCTTCCCCGCCGACCCGGCGCGGAGCGGGGAGGCGGGGTTCCGCGAGGAGGTGCGGGCCGCGCTCGCGGCCATGAACGCGGCGGCGGGGGACGGCTCGTCGCGCCGCGTCGCCCGTGCCATGCTGCTGGCCGAGCCGCCCTCCCTCGACGCCGGGGAGGTGACGGACAAGGGCTCGCTCAACGTCCGCGCCATCACCACGCGGCGCGCCGGCGCGCTGGCGCGCCTCTACGACGACCAGGACCCGGAGGTGATCCGCCCATGAACGACCTCTCGCCCGGCGCCACCGCGCCCGACTGGACCCGCTACGCCGAGGGCGCGCTGGTCGAGACCCATGCCGATGCCACCGTGCTCGCCGGCGCGCGCACGCCCTTCGTGGATTTCAATGGCGCGCTCGCCCAGGTCTCGCCGACCGATCTCGGCATCCACGCCGCCCGCGCGGCGCTGGCGCGCAGCGGCCTCGATCCCGCCCGGCTCGGCACCACCATCGCCGGCAACTGCATCCAGGCGAGCTACGACACGCTGTTCTTCGCTCGCCACATCGGCCTCTACAGCGGGATGCGGGACGACCGGCCGGCGCATGGCGTGCAGCGCCTCTGCACCACCGGCTTCGAGGCGATCGCCCAGGGTGCGCGCCTGACCAGCACCGGGCAGGTGGAGGCCGCGCTCTGCGTCGGCACCGAGAGCATGAGCCGCGCCCCGGTCGCCGCCTTCACGCTGCGCGGCGGCTTCGGCCTCGGCCAGGTCGAGTTCAAGGACATGCTGTGGGAGGCGCTGCTCGACACCGGCTGCGGCACCGCCATGGGCGGCACGGCGGAGAACCTGGCGAGGCTGCACGGCATCACGCGCGAGGAGGTGGACGCCTACGCCGCCGAGACCTTCCGCCGCGCCGTGGAGGCCCAGGCCGCCGGCCGCTTCGCCGAGGAGATCGCCCCCGTCACCGAGCAGGTCTTCGAGGGGCCGGGGCTGAAGCCGCGCCGCCTCAGGCTGCCGCGCAAGGTGGCGGAGGTGGCGCAGGACAGCCACATCCGCCCGACGCCGGTGGAGGTGCTGGCGAAGCTCGCCCCGGTCTTCGGCGGCGTGCAGACGGGCGGCAACAGCAGCGCC
The DNA here is from genome assembly GCF_004761865.1 of Crenalkalicoccus roseus. GTDB lineage: Bacteria > Pseudomonadota > Alphaproteobacteria > Acetobacterales > Acetobacteraceae > Crenalkalicoccus > Crenalkalicoccus roseus. Next base: position 67,865 of record NZ_SJDM01000007.1, read on the forward strand.
ATCGTGGACGGCGCGGCGGCGGTGGTGGTCACCACCGGCAAGGCGGCGTCCGGCGGCGCCGCGGGCGGCGCGGCGCCGCTCGGGCGCGTCGTCGCCTCGGCGGTCGCCGGCGTGCCGGCGGAGGTGATGGGCATCGGCCCGGTCCCGGCCACCATCGCCCTGCTGCGCCACCAGGGGCTTCGCGTCGAGGACATCGACCTGTTCGAGATCAACGAGGCCTTCGGCGCGCAGGTCGAGGCGGTGCGCCGGGCGCTCGGCGTGCCGCGCGAGCGGTTCAACGTGAACGGCGGCGCCATCGCCTTCGGCCACCCGCTGGCGGCGACGGGCGTGCGCTGCGTGCTCTCGGTGATGATGGAGCTGCGCCGGCGCGGGCTGAAGCGCGCCATCGCCGGGGCCTGCGCCGGGGGCGGGCAGGGCATGGCGCTGCTGGTGGAGACCGCGTGAGCACGGCCGACATCCGGCGCGTCGCGGTCGTCGGCACCGGCGTCATCGGCGCGTCCTGGGCGGCGAATTTCCTCGCCCGGGGCCTCGAGGTCATCGCGACCGACCCGGCGCCGGGGGCGGAGGAGCGGCTGCGCCGCGCGGTCGCCGCGCACTGGCCTGCGCTGGAGCGGCTCGGCCTGGCGCCAGGGGCCTCGCCCGACCGGCTGCGCTTCGTCGCCACGCCGGAGGCGGCGGTGGAGGGCGCCGGCTTCGTGCAGGAGAACGGGCCGGAGCGGCTGGAGGTGAAACGCGAGCTGTTCCGCGCCATGGACGCGGCGGCGCCGGCGGAGGCGGTGCTCTCCTCCTCCTCCTCCTTCATCCCGCCAAGCGAGGTGCAGGCCGCCTGCGCCCACCATCCGGAGCGGGTGGTGCTCGGCCACCCCTTCAACCCGCCGCACCTGATCCCGCTGGTGGAGGTGGTGGGCGGCAAGGCCACCTCCGAGGCGGCGGTTGGCCGCGCCATGGCGTTCTACGCCGCCATCGGCAAGAAGCCGATCCGGCTGCGCAAGGAGATCCGCGGCCACATCGCCAACCGGCTGCAGGCGGCGCTATGGCGGGAGGCGGTTTTCCTGCTCCAGGAGGGGGTGGCCGATGTCGCCGACCTCGACGCGGCCATCGCGCACGGGCCGGGGCTGCGCTGGGCGCTGCTCGGGCCCTTCCTCAACCTCCACCTCTCCGGCGGGGAGGGCGGGATCGAGCACCTGCTCTCCCATATCGGCCCCTCCATCGGGGCCATGTGGCGGGAGCTGGGCGAGGCCGAGCTGACGCCGGAAGCGCAGGCGGCGATCGCCCGCGGCACCCGCGCCGAGCTTGCGGCGCTGGACGAGGCGGAGATGCTGCGCCAGCGCGACCGGCTGCTGCTCGACCTGCTGCGGGCCAAGGCGGAGGCGGCTGCCCTGCCTTGAGGGCAGACCGGCCAGGCCGACCTGCCCCCTACCTCCGCCCGGCCCGGGGGTGCAGCCACCGGGCGAGGCGGTGGCCGAGCCAAGCCGAGGCCAGCCAGAGGGCCGCCGATCCGGCCACATAGACGCCGGCGCGGCCGGTCGCGCCCGCCTCGAACAGGCGGAGGCTCTCCAGGCTGAAGATCGAGAAGGTGGTGAAACCGCCGCAGAAGCCGGCCATGACGAAGTGGCGCGCGGCCGGGGAGGGGAGGAGCGGCCCCCCCGGCCCCGCCAGCGCGGCGTAGAGCCCGATCAGGAAGGAGCCGGCGGCGTTGACCAGCAGCGTGCCCCAGGGAAAGGCGGGGCCGAGCAGCGCCAGCGCGCCGACCGAGCAGAGGTAGCGCGCCACCGAGCCGAGCGCGCCGCCCGCCGCTACCGCGGCATAGACCACCGCCTGCCTGCCCATGCGGCTCATCCTCCGAACAGCCGGGCGCCGGCGAGGTGGCCGGCTGCCACCGCCCCCAGGCACAGGGCGAGGGAGGCGAGGAGGTTGAGCAGGGCCCGCCGGCCTTCCCCCGCCTGTGCCAGGGTCAGGGTCTGCAGACTGAAGGAGGAGACGGTGGTGTAGCTGCCCAGAACCCCGACCGCGAGGGCAAGCCAGGCTCCACGCCACTCCGGCGCGAGCCCCTCCGGGCGCAGCGCCACGGAGGACAGCAGGCCGATGGCCAGCGCGCCGGTGGCATTCACCGTCAGCGTGCCCCAGGGAAAGATCTCGCGCAGGCGCCGCGCCACGAGGCCCGAGAGCCAGAAGCGGGCACAGGCCCCGGCGGCACCGCCGAGCGCCACCGCCAGCAGCTCCGTCATGCCGCGCTGGCCCCGGGCGGGAAGAGCCGCGTCCGGCCGGGCGGCCGGCGCCGCTCCCCGGCCAGGTGCGCGCCGGCGCGCGGCCGGACATTGCTCATGCGTGCCCTCCACCCTGCTCTGCTGCGACGGGGCTGCATAGGCGGATCGCCTCGGGAGGTGAACGCCCCTGCCGTGGGTGGGAGGGAGACCCCCCTTCATGACACGGCGATGAACGCCGCCTCATGAGGCTTGACCCACCGGCCGCTTCGCGCGATATGGCCTGCAAGCGCGCCGGGTCCGCCCGGCGCGCATCCCGTGTCAACCCCCTGGAGTGCCCGATGGACGAGGCGAGCGGAAGTAGCCGCACGCATCACCAACGCCGCGCCGCCGCGCGGCGCCGGGCCCCGCGCGCGCCGATCGCCTGACGATCCGCCGCCTCCGTTCCGGCGCCCCGCGGCGGCGCCCCGAACCGGACGGAGACGGTCATGAGCGCCACCACACTTCCGACCGCCAAGGCGCCGCTGCCTGCCGAGGCGGCCGCCGCCCTGCACCCCGCCGACCTCGCCGCGCTGCTCGACCTGCGCGAGCCCGGAGCCGCCTGGGAGGTGCTGGCCGCCCTGCCGCTGGCCCGGCGGGCGGAGACCTTCGGCTACCTCTCGGCCGCCACCCAGGTGGCGGTGGCCGAGGTGGCCTCCCCGCGCGACCTCGCGGCCCTGCTGACCGCCATGGATGCCGATGAGCGGGCCGATTTCTGGGCGCGCCTGCCCGAGGAATCGCGGGAGGCGCTGGCGCCCGCCCTCGCCGCCGCCGAGCGCGAGGACATCCGCAAGCTCGCCTCCTACCCGCCGGGCACCGCCGGGGCGGTGATGACGAGCGACTACGCCGTGCTGCGCCCGGAGATGGCGGCGCGGGAGGCGATCGAGGCGCTGCGCCGCCAGGCCCCCTCCAAGGAGACCATCCACGTCGCCTACGTGCTCTCGCCGCAGCGGCGCCTGCTCGGCACCGTCACACTCGAGGATCTGGTGCTCGCCCCGGCCGGGCAGCGCGTCGCCGAGATCATGCGCACCGACCCGCCTTCGGTTCGCGCCGAGGATCCGGCGGAGGAGGCGGCGCGGCTGGTCGCCCGCTACGACCTGCCGGCGATCCCCGTGATCAACGGCGGCGATGCGATGGTCGGCATCGTCACCGCCGACGACGCGATGGACGTGGCCGAGGCCGAGGCGACGACGGACTTCCACAAGGCCGGCGGCTCGGCGAGCCTCGGCGTCACGCTGCGCGAGGCCACGACGGGCCTGCTCTACCGCAAGCGGATCGTCTGGCTGATCGTCCTGGTCTTCGCCAACATCTTCTCGGGCGCGGGCATCGCCGCCTTCGAGGACGTGATCGCGGCCAATGTCGCGCTGGTGTTCTTCCTGCCGCTGCTGATCGACTCCGGCGGCAATGCCGGCAGTCAGTCGGCGACGCTGATGGTGCGCGCCCTCGCCACCGGGGAGGCCCGCATGGCCGACTGGGGCCGGATGCTGGGGCGGGAGGTCGTGGTTGCGGCGCTGCTCGGCGCCACCATGGCGGCGGCGGTCTCGATCCTCGGCCTGGTGCGGGGCGGGCCGGAGATCGCGGTGGTGGTGGCGCTGACCATGGTCTGCGTGGTGCTGGTGGGCAGCCTGGTCGGCCTCTCCCTGCCCTTCCTGCTGTCGCGCTTCGGCTTCGATCCCGCCACCGCGAGCGCGCCGCTGATCACCACCATCGCTGACGCCTCTGGCGTGCTGATCTACTTCGCCATCGCCTCGGCGCTGCTGGTGGGCTGAACGGGGCGGTCCCGCCGCGGGGAGGCTGGGCGATGGAACTGCAGGAGGTGGCGCTGCGGCTCGCCGCGGCGCTCGCACTCGGCGCGCTGATTGGCGGCGAGCGGCAGTGGCGGCAGCGCATGGCGGGGCTCAGGACCAATGCCCTGGTCGCGATCGGCGCCTGCAGCTTCACCGTGTTCGGGCTGGTCACGCCGGGCGACGCCAGCCCGACCCGCGTCGCCGCGCAGGTGGTGTCGGGAATCGGCTTCCTCGGCGCGGGCGTGATCATGCGCGAGGGGCTGAACATCCGCGGGCTGAACACCGCCGCGACGCTGTGGTGCGCGGCCGGGGTCGGGGTGTTCTGCGGCGCCGGCGCCTATGGGGCGGCGGCGGTGGCGACGGCGCTGATCGTCGGCGCCAATCTCGGCCTGCGCCCCATCGTGCGCCTGATCAACCGCCAGCCCCAGGCGGGGGCGGAGATCGAGCACCTGTACCGGGTGACGGTGACCTGCAAGGCCGCCAACGAGGCGCATATCCGCGCCCTGCTGATGCAGGCGATCGCGGCTGGCGAAGTGCGGCTGAAGCGGCTGGACAGCGAGGATCTGCCGGCCGCCGAGGGGAGCGTGGAGCGCGTCGCCGTGACGGCGGAGCTGGTCTCTCCGGGGCGGGCCGAGGCGCTGCTCGAGGGCATCGTCGGGCGGCTCAGCCTCGAGCCCTCGGTCAGCCGCGCCGGCTGGGCGGAGGAGAACCCGCCCTCCGCCGGCTGATCCTTCGGGTCATGGTCTGGAGAGGGGTGGTGGAGCTGAGGGGAATCGAACCCCTGACCTCGTCATTGCGAACGACGCGCTCTCCCAACTGAGCTACAGCCCCGCGCCACCGGCGCCGCGGGTCGGGTGCCCGCAGGGCGCGCTAGATGCCCCCGCGGCGCGGGGAAGTCAAGGCGCGTCGCTGCTTGTCCAGGGGCGTTCCCGCCACTAGGTTGCGCCGGCGTTTGCGGCGGGGGTGGGCAGGGCGATGTTCCTGGACGTGGTGTTCTTCCTGGCGGGGGCCGTGCTCGACCTCCTCTGGTGGGCCGTGATCCTGGCGGTGATCGTCCACCTGCTGGTGAACTTCAACGTCCTCGACACCCGCAACCGATTCGTCTGGATGATCGCGGACTTCCTCTACCGCGTCACCGAACCGATGTTCCACCGGGTGCGCCGCTACATGCCGCGTTTCGGCGCGATCGATCTCTCGCCGCTCGTCGTGCTGCTGCTGATCTCGGCGGGGCAGCTCCTGCTCCGCGCCGTGCGGAACTACATGCTGGCGGCGGGGGTGTATTTTTGAGCGCCTTCTGGCGGGCAGAGGCGGACGGGGTGCTGGTGCGGGTGAAGGTGCGGCCGCGCGCGGGGCGCAACGGAGTGGAGGGGGTCGTGCCCTCGGCGGACGGGCCACGCCTCCGCCTAGCGGTGGCCGAGGCGCCCGAGAACGGGCAGGCGAACCGCGCCGCCTGCGCGGTACTGGCGCGCGCTCTTGGCCTCGCCCCCACGGCGGTGCGGGTCTCGGGCGGCGCCAAGTCGCGCGAGAAGACGCTGGCGGCGGCGGGGGACCCCTCCGTGCTCGCCGCCCGGCTTGAGGGGCTCGGATGACGGCGCGGATCATCGACGGCAAGGCGGTGGCGCAGCGGCTGCGGGAGGAGGTGGCGCGGCGCGTCGCCGGCCTGTCCTTCCGGCCCGGCTTGCGCGTGATTCGCGTCGGGGACGATCCGGCGAGCGGCGTCTATGTCCGCAACAAGGACCGCGCCGCCGCGGCGGCCGGCTTCGACAGCGCCACCCTCCACCTCCCGGCCGGCATTTCGGAGGCGGCCCTGCTCGCGGAGCTGGCGGCGCTGAATGCCGATCCGGCGGTGGACGGCATCCTGGTGCAGCTTCCCCTGCCGCCGCAGATCCGCCCGGAGGCGGTGATCGACGCCCTGGACCCGGCCAAGGACGTGGACGGCTTCCACCCGCTGAACGCCGGGCGGCTCGCCTCCGGGGAGACGGGGGGGCTGCTGCCCTGCACGCCCAAGGGGGTGATGCACCTCCTGCGCGAGGCCGGGGCGGCGCTGCCCGGGGCACGGGCCCTGGTGCTCGGCCGCTCCCGCATCGTCGGGCGGCCCATGGCGCAGCTCCTCCTGGCCGCCGACTGCACGGTGACGGTGGCGCATTCCCGCACCCGGGACCTCGCCGCCGAGTGCCGGCGGGCGGAGATCCTGGTCGCGGCGGTAGGGCGGGCGGCGATGGTGCGCGGGGACTGGATCGCCGAGGACGCCGTGGTGATCGATGTCGGCATCACCCGCGGGGCCGACGGCCGCCTGGTGGGCGATGTCGCCTTCGCCGAGGCCGTGACCCGGGCCGGCGCCATCACCCCGGTGCCCGGCGGGGTCGGCCCCATGACCATCGCCTGCCTGCTGGAGAACACCCTGCAGGCGGCGCTGGCGCGGCGGGGCGGGGGCTGAACCCCGCGCCCCGAAGGGCATCCCTCCCTCCGTTGCAGCCCCCCGCCCGATGGGGCAATCTTCCCGCAACCGCCATGGGCGAGGCCGTTCCGCCAGCCGCCGGAACCGCCCCGCCCCTGGCAGCGGGCCGGGCCGGCCTCGCCGGGCACACCGCAACGAGACAACATAATGGAAGCGTCCGCGTGAAGCCGACCGACATCTCCAACCCCGACTACTTCCACAGGGTGGTGGACTGCCAGTGGGCGTGCCCCGCCCACACGCCGGTGCCGGAATATATCCGCCTGATCGCGGCGGGCCGGTACACCGACGCCTACATGGTGAACTGGCACTCCAACGTCTTTCCCGGGATCCTCGGCCGCACCTGCGACCGCCCCTGCGAGCCGGCCTGCCGCCGCGGGCGGGTGGAGGAGGAGCCGGTGGCGATCTGCCGCCTCAAGCGCGTCGCCGCCGACAACAAGGACGACATCGCCGCCCGCCTGCCGGAGGTGCCGGCCGCCTGGAACGGCCGGCGCGTCGCCTGCGTCGGCGCCGGCCCGGCCAGCCTGACGGTGGCGCGCGACCTGGCGCTGCTCGGCTACCGCGTGACGGTGTTCGACGAGCAGGACAAGCCCGGCGGCTTCATCCGCACCCAGATCCCGCGCTTCCGCCTGCCGGAATCGGTGATCGACGAGGAGTGTGGCTACATCCTGGACCGCGGCAACATCGAGACGCGCTACCGCACCCGCGTGAACAGCATGAAGGCGCTGCTCGAGGAGGGCTACGATGCGGTCTTCGTCGGCTGCGGGGCGCCGCGCGGGCGCGACCTCGACATCCCCGGGCGGCGCGAGGCGGCGGCGAACATCCACATCGGCATCGACTGGCTCTCCTCCGTCTCCTTCGGCCACGTGAAGTCCATCGGCCGGCGCGTAATCGTGCTCGGCGGCGGCAACACGGCGATGGATTGCTGCCGCTCCGCACGCCGCCTCGGCGGGGAGGACGTGAAGGTGATCGTCCGCTCCGGCTTCGAGGAGATGAAGGCGTCCCCCTGGGAGAAGGAGGACGCGATGGCCGAGGGCATCCCGATCCTCAACTACCTCGTGCCGAGGAGCTTCGTGCACCGGGACGGCCAGCTCGTCGGCATGACCTTCGAGAAGGTGAAGGCGGAGTACGACGCAAAGGGGCGCCGCAGCCTGGTGCCGACCGGCGAGCCCGATGCCTTCTTCGAGTGCGACGACGTGCTGGTGGCGATCGGACAGGAGAACGCCTTTCCCTGGATCGAGCGGGACATCGGCATCGAGTTCGACCGCTGGGGGCTGCCGCGCCTCGACGAGGCATCGCTGCAGTCCACCAATCCGCGCGTCTTCTTCGGAGGCGACGCCGCCTTCGGCCCGAAGAACATCATCTGGGCGGTGGCGCACGGCCACGAGGCGGCAGTCTCCATCGACCGCTTCTGCCGCGGCGAGGCGGTACGGGACCGCCCGCCGCCGCATGTGAGGATGTCCAGCCAGAAGATGGGCATCCACGAATGGTCCTACGACAACGACGTGTCGCTGGACCTGCGCTACAAGGTGCCGCATCGCGATCCCACGGTGGCGTTGCGCGACATCACGGCCGAGGTCGAGCTCGGCTACGACAGGGAGCTCGCCTTCAAGGAGGCGCAGCGCTGCCTGAACTGCGACGTGCAGACCGTGTTCACCGCGCGCCTCTGCATCGAGTGCGACGCCTGCGTGGACATCTGTCCGGTGGACTGCATCACCTTCACGGAAGACGGGCCGGAGGAGGAGCTGCGCATCCGTCTGAAGGCGCCGGCGGAGAACCTCTCCCAGCCGCTCTACGTGCAGGACGGGCTGAAGACCGGCCGCGTGATGGTGAAGGACGAGGATGTCTGCCTGCACTGCGGGATGTGCGCCGAGCGCTGCCCGACCGGCGCCTGGGACATGCAGAAATTCCTGCTGAACACGGCCAAGACCTACACGATGAGGGAGGGCGCGGCATGCCGGAGCCGCTGACCGCTGTGAACGACTTCGTCGTCAAATTCGCCAACGTCAACGGATCCGGCTCGGCCAGCGCCAACGGCCTGTTCGCCAAGGCCATCCTGCGCATGGGCATACCCATCGCCTCGCGCAACATCTTCCCCTCCAACATCCAGGGCCTGCCGACCTGGTTCGAGGTGCGGGTCAGCGGCGAGGGGCATCTCGGGCGGCGCGGCGGGGTGGACCTGATGGTCGCGATGAACCCGCAGACCTGGGACCGCGACGTGGCCGAGATCGAGCCGGGCGGCTACCTGTTCTACGACTCCACCAAGCCGCTGCCGCGCTCCAGGTTCCGCGACGACATCCATGTCATCGGCGTGCCGCTGACGGAGATCTGCAACGCCGCCTACTCCGACCCGCGGCAGCGGCAGCTCTTCAAGAACATCATGTACATCGGCGCGCTCTCCGCGCTGATCGGCCTGGAGCCGGAGGTGGTGGAGGCCCTGCTCGGCGAGCAGTACCGCGGCAAGGAGAAGCTCAACGCCTCCAACCGCGCCGCCTTCCACATGGGGCGCGACTGGGCGCTGGCGCATCTCCGGCCGATCGGCCTGCAGCTCCGGCGCATGGATGCCGTGGGGCGTCGCATCTACGTGGACGGCAACAGCGCCGCCGCGCTCGGCGCCGTCTATGGCGGCGCCACGGTCTGCGCCTGGTATCCCATCACCCCCTCCACCTCGCTCGCCGAGGCCTTCGAGCGCTGGTGCCGCCGCCACCGCACCGACGGGGAGACGGGGAGGAAGCGCTACGCCATCGTCCAGGCGGAGGACGAGCTCGCCAGCATCGGCATCGTCATCGGCGCCGCCTGGAACGGGGCACGGGCCTTCACCTGCACCTCCGGCCCCGGCATCTCGCTGATGCAAGAGTTCCTGGGCCTCGCCTATTTCGCCGAGATCCCGGCGGTGGTGTTCGACGTGCAGCGGGCCGGCCCCTCGACCGGCATGCCGACGCGCACCCAGCAGTCGGACGTGCTGGCGGCCGCCTACGCCAGCCACGGCGACACCAAGCACATCGTGCTGTTCCCCGAGGATCCGCACGAATGCTTCGAGTTCGGCGCCGCGGCGATGGACCTCGCCGACCGGTTCCAGACCCCGGTCTTCGTGCTGCTCGACCTCGACATCGGCATGAACGATTGGCTGTGCGAGCCCTTCCGCTGGGACGACGGCCGGCGCATGGACCGCGGCAAGGTCATGACCGCGGAGATGCTGGACGCCGGCACCACCTTCGGCCGCTACCTGGACGTGGACGGGGACGGCATTCCCTACCGCACCTATCCCGGCACGCACCCCTCCAAGGGCGCCTTCTTCACCCGCGGCACCTCGCGCGACCGCTTCGCCAAGTACACCGAGGCGGGGCCCGCCTATGTGGACAACATGGAGCGGCTGCTCCGCAAATTCGCCACGGCGAAATCCTGGGTGCCGCGACCCGTCGAAACCCGCGCCGCCGAGCCCACCCGCCTCGGCGTGATCCATTACGGCTCCACCGGCGCCGCCATGCGTGAGGCGCTGGCGGCGCTGCAGGGCGACGGGGTGCGGCTCGACGCGCTGCGCATCCGCGCCTTCCCCTTCCACGACGACGTCATGGACTTCATCGCCCGCCATGACCGCGTCTTCGTCGTCGAGCAGAACCGCGACGCCCAGCTCCGCACCCTGCTGATGGTCGAGGGCAATGTGGATCCCGCGAAGCTCGTCCCGGTGCTGCACTATGACGGCACGCCGATCACCGCGCGCTTCATCCGCCGCGCCATCGCCGAGAAGGTCCAGGGGCTGAGGATCGGCCCCCTGCACGAGGTCGCCGCCGAATGAGCTTCCTTCCCAAGCCCAAGCTGCACCACCCGAAGCTGCCGACCAACGCGCTCGGCTACACGCGCCGGGACTATGAAGGCTCGATCAGCACCCTCTGCGCCGGCTGCGGCCACGACTCGATCAGCGCCGCCATCATCCAGGCCTGCTGGGAGCTCTCGATCGAGCCGCACCGCGTCGCCAAGCTCTCCGGCATCGGCTGCTCCTCCAAGACGCCGGACTACTTCCTCGGCGCGAGCCACGGCTTCAACTCCGTGCATGGCCGCATGCCCTCGGTGCTGACCGGCGCCAACCTGGCGAACCGCGAGCTGATCTATCTCGGCGTCTCGGGCGATGGCGACAGCGCCTCGATCGGCCTCGGCCAGTTCGCGCACATCATGCGCCGTGGCGTGAACATGACCTACATCGTCGAGAACAACGGCGTGTACGGCCTGACCAAGGGCCAGTTCAGCGCCACCTCCGACAAAGGGTCGAAGGCAAAGAAGGGCGCCATCAACACCGACGAGGCGATAGACCTGGTGGCGCTGGCGCTGCAGCTCGGCGCCACCTACGTCGCGCGCGGCTTCTCCGGCGACAAGGAGCAGCTCGTCGGGCTGATCAAGGGGGCGCTGCGGCACAAGGGTGCCGCCTTCATCGACTGCATCTCCCCCTGCGTCGCCTTCAACAACCACGAGGGCTCGACCAAGAGCTACGACTATGTCCGGGAGCACAACGAGGCGGTGAACCGGCTCGACGTGATCCTCGGCCGCGCCGCGCTCACCGCCGACTACGCACCGGGCACGGTGCAGGAGGTGGTGCAGCATGACGGCACCGTGCTGCGCCTGCGCAAGCTCGCCTCCGGCTACGACCCCGCCGATCGGATCGCCGCGATGAACTACCTGCAGGAGCGCAAGGCGGCGGGCGAGATCGTCACCGGCCTGCTCTATCTCGAACCGGAGGCCGAGGATCTGCACGATCATCTCGGCACGGTGGAATTGCCGCTGAACCGCCTGGACGACGCGGCGCTCTGCCCCGGCGCGAAGGCGCTGGAGGCGATCAACGACGCGCTGCGCTGACGCGCCGCGGCCGCGTCAGCGCCCGGTCGTGGCGCAGCCCTCGCGGAGATAGGCCATCTCCGCCGCGCTCAGCCGCTCGCCCTGTTGCCAGCGGAACATGGCATCCAGGCAGCGGCGGTCGTAGGTGAGGCCCCGGCGCGGTGCCGGCCGCGCGGGCGGCGGCGGCATCGCCTCGGGCGGTGGTGGCACGGCCTCCGCGATGGACGGATCCTCCGGCGGGGTGGCCTCGGCGGCGGGAATGCCGTCGCCGCGATCCGCCCCGAGGGCCGCCGCGTCGGGAGCCATTGCGGGCCACTGCCAGCCATTGCCGGCCGGCCCTTCCCCAGCGATAGCTGCGGGGCCTACTGCGGGAGCAGGCGGCAGCGCCGTGCCGGACGGCCCGGCCTCCGGAGCCACGGGCAGGATGAACGGCGCGGCCGGGGCCTCCCGGGGCGGCAAGGGCGCCGGAGCCGGCCCCGCCATCTCCGGCGGGTCGTCCTCGACCGGCCAGAAGCCGAGCTGAAGCCCGGCGGCGACACCAAGCAGGAACACCGTGCAGAAACCCAGCCCCAGCAGGACGCCCCGCGCCACGCCACGCAGGATGCCGTGATCCCTGCGGGCCGGTCCCTCCCAGGCCATGGCCGGAAGCGGCGCCTTCGCCCTGGGTGCTGTCTGCCTCTCGCGCCCCGCCGCCTGCCAAGCGGGATCGGCGTCCAACGCCTCCCGCACCGCCACGGGCCACGCGCCCCCGCCGGTCAGGGTCAGCGGGGCGAGGGAGGCAAAGGCCTCCTCGAGCAGCCAGGGCAGGCGCCGGAGCTGGGCTGGCTCCAGGCGGGTGTGCCAGACCGGCAAGGTGCCGGGGAACAGGTCGCGGAAACCGGAGGCGGCGAGCAGGCGCCGCAGCCGCGCCTCGGCGTTCGGCGTCACATCCGGCGCGAGATCCAGCAGGGCGATCCCGATGTCGGGATGTGCCAGGACATGGCAGCCGGTCGGCCCATCCGCCGGGGGCGCGGCGCCCTGCCGACAGCGCCCGATGACTGACCAGCCCCGCGGCAGCGGTACCCCCAGCAGGCGCGATGTGCCGGTCGCCTCCCCTGCCGGCGCAGCGGGCGCCGGAAAGCGCGCATCATGCTCCATCCGGCCGGAGCCTAGAGCAGATCCCGTTCAGGCGGAATCACTCGAACGGGTGAGGCCACCTGAACGGGAGCTGCTCTAAAGATCCGCACGCCAGATCCAGAGGCCGATCAGGCTGGACACGATGGCGCCGAGCAGGGCGGCGCCGGTCCCGTCGGCGGCAAGCTCGCGGGCGATCGCGAGCCATAGCGCGAACACGCCGACCGCCACCGCCGCCCCGCCGATGAGCGAGGCGCGGGAGCGCTTGATCTGCCCGCCATCAAGGGGCGCCACGGTGCCGCCTACTCCGCCGCCGCCGGCGCGCGCGGCGTGCCGGCATGCGGATCGTCATGCGTGTTGCGCACGCGCTTCAGGTCGCGGCGCAGATGGGTCGTGTCGTAGCCGTTGAAGAGGTGCCCGAACAGCCCGCGGCGGAGGTCGCTGGTGCCGAACAGCCAGTCCGCGATCGGGTAGGTGAGGTTGAAGTTCCTCTCCATCATGATCGCGGTGTTGTGGTGCGCCGCGTGGTGGCGGCGGATGGTGTTGATGAAGGGGATGTGCCGGACGATGCGGTCGTCCTTCACGTGGCAGCAATAGTGGAACAGCTCGTAGTTCAGGTAGAGCGCGGTGTTGGTGATCAGCAGCAGCCAGCCGGCGTCCGGCAGGCCGAGCGCGCCGAGGATCGCCGCCGGAACCAGCGACAGGGTGATGAAGGTGACCAGCGCGTAGGGCGGAAAGAACACGATGCGGAAATCGCGGCTGTTGTCCAGCGTGTACTCGTTCTCCGTGAAGAACTGATGGTGCGCCAGGGTGTGGCGCTTGTAGATGCCCATCAGCCCCGGCACGGGGCGGTGCATCACGTATTTGTGGATCCACCACTCGAAGATGTTGGCGCCCAGGAAGGCGGCCGGCACCACCAGCCACTCGTACCAGGCGGGCGCCTGGATCTGCCGCGCGAAATACCAGATGGCGGCGAGGCCGATGGCGTAGATCAGGGCCACATGCGCCCAGCCATGGTAGAGCCGGCCGATCTTGCTGCGGAAATCCTGGCGGAACGCCTGCTGGCGACGCGACAGCCGGGCACGCCTCTCGGCATCGGCCTCGGCCAGGGATGTGCGGCCACCCATGTTTCCTCCCCCGCTTGCCACGTCTGATATATCAGTCGTGCGGCACCTCCGTCCAGCTCGGAGGCCGGGGGGCGCCTCGTTCCAGCGGCCATGCCACAGCCACGGAAAGTGAACGCGGCCGCCGCCATGCCCTCGATTCCACGTGCAGCGCCCCTCTGGGCCCGATCGCGGCCGGCCGCGATGGGAACCCGACAGCCTCGTGCGGATGCGCCCGGCGCCGCCGCCGGCCCTGTCAGGGGTCGGCCCCGACCGTGGCGCGCGTGAAGGCCTCGATGTAATCCAGCAGCCGGTCCGATGCCGCCGCGGCCGCCTCGGGCCTGGCCTGGCCGATGGCACGGGCCAGCGCGGCATGCACCGCGGCCGCCTGCGGCAGATCGGCGCTGCGCCGCCAGTGGATGAACCAGAACCGCCGCGACAGCCCGTGCATCAGCGTCATGGCGGCGGTGGCGAACTCGTTCCGCGCCGCCTCTAGCACCAGCAGGTTCAGCTCGCGGTCGAGGCGCAGGAAGGTGGTGTCGTCGCCAGTCTCGGCGGTCCGTTCCATCTCGGCGGCCAGGGCCAGCAGGCGCGCACGCTGCGGCACATCCGCGCGGCGGGCGGCGAGGCGCGCGCAGAGCCGCTCCAGCTCCCGCCGTACTTCGAGCAGGCGCAGCTGCTCGCGCACATCCACCGCCGCCACGACGATGCCGCGCCGCGGCAGGATCCGCACCAGCCGCTCCCGCGCGAGGCGCTGCAGCGCCTCGCGGATGGGGGTGCGACCGTAATGGAACCGCGCGGAGAGCTGCGCCTCGCTCACAACCTCTCCAGGTTGCAGATCCAGGCGGACGATCGCTTCCTCCAGCACGTGATAGGCGCGATCGGTCAGCGTGGCATCGGGCGCGGGCGCTGTCCTTCCGCGCCGGCGAGGGGGAGGCAGGCGGCGGGCGTGGCTGAGGGCGGCAGGCATCGTCTCAGACATGACGCGAAGGGCCGATGCCGGCAATGCGCCCGTTGACATTGGTGACAACAGCCATCACAGTGGTATGCGCAAAATATATCAGAGCGGTGCCAAGCCGCGCTTATTCCCGACCGGGCCCGGAATTCTACGAAAGCCTGGTCACGACAGCGTCATTGCGGCGTTGCCGCCGGGTTTGGGGAGAGAACGTCCGCAGGCGGGTCCCGCAAGGGGCCCGCCTTGCGTGTCCTGGAGCCGCTTCCACTCGGCTGGCTTGCGGCAAGGGCTTCAGCCCGTTGTCGGTGCGGAGTCACGCTCCTGGCTGGCTGCACCCCTCCGCGGGCTGCTCCACCCCGTCACTCTCCGCCTCCAGCCGCGCGGCGCAGTATTTGAAGCCGGGGATCCTTCCGGAAGGGTCGAGCTGCGGGTGGGTGAGCAGGTTCGCCGCCGCTTCCGCATAGGCGAAGGGGATGAACAGCATCTCCTCCGGCAGCCCGGGATCGGCGCGCAGCGTCAGCCGCACCACGCCGCGCCGCGTCACCACGCGCGCCGTCTCGCCGGGCGCGAGGCCGAGCCGCGCCAGCGTCGCCGGAGAGACGGAGACGGTCGGCGCCGGCTGCAGCGCATCCAGCACGCCCGCGCGGCGCGTCATGGTGCCGGTATGCCAGTGCTCCAGCTCGCGCCCCGTGCTCAGCACGAAGGGGAACTCCGCATCCGGCGCCTCGCTCTCCGGCGTGAGGCCCGCCGGCACCAGGCGGGCGCGTCCGGTCCCGGTGGGGAAGCGATCGGCGAAAACGATCGCCTCTCCCGGCGCGTCCGGCGCGGGGCAGGGGTAGGTGACGCTGCTCTCGCGCTCCAGCCGCTCCCAGGTGATGTTGGCGAGGCTCGGCATCGCCTGCGCCATCTCGGCGAACACTTCGCGCGGATGGGCGTAGCGCCAGCCGAGGCCGAGGCGGCGGGCGATCTCCACGATGATGGCGAGGTCCTGCCGCGCCTCGCCCGGCGGCGCCACGGCGGCACGCCCGATCTGCACCTGGCGGTTGGTGTTGGTGACGGTGCCCTCCTTCTCCGGCCAGGCGGAGGCGGGCAGCACCACATCGGCCAGCGCCGCCGTCTCGGTCAGGAACAGGTCCTGCACCACCAGATGGTCGAGCCGCGCCAGCGCCGCGCGCGCATGGGCGAGGTCGGGATCCGACATCGCCGGGTTCTCGCCCATGACGTACATGCCGCGGATCTCGCCGCGCTCCGCCGCCTGCAGGATCTCCACCACGGTGAGGCCGGGATCCGGCCGCAGCGCCGCGTCCCACAGCGCCTCCATCCGGGACCGCGCCGCGTCGTCGGTGGTGCGGCGGTAATCCGGCAGCATCATCGGGATCAGCCCGGCGTCGGAGGCGCCCTGCACGTTGTTCTGGCCCCTCAGCGGGTGCAGCCCCGCCCCCGGCCGTCCGACCTGGCCGCAGAGCAGCGCCAGCGCGATCAGCGCCCGCGCGTTGTCGGTGCCGTGCACGGATTGCGACACGCCCATGCCCCACAGCACCAGCGCCGCGCGCGCCCGCGCGAACAGCCGCGCCACGCGGCGGATCTGCGCCGCCGGGACGCCGCAGAGCGGCGCCATCGCCTCCGGCGTCGCGCCCGCGACATGGGCGGCCAGCGCCGCGAAGCCGTCCACCCGCGCGGCGACGAATTGCCGGTCGTACAGCTCCTCCGCGATCACCACGTGCAGCAGCGCGTTGAGCAGCGCCACGTCCCGCCCGGGCGCGAAGCGCACCACCTCCCGCGCGAAGCGGTCGAGGCCGTTGCCGCGCGGATCCATGACGATCAGCGCCGCGCCGCGCGTCGCGGCGTCCTTCAGGTAGGTGGCGGCGACCGGGTGGTTCTCGGTCGGCCGCGCGCCGATCACCAGGATCACGTCGGACTGCGCGGCGGCGGTGAAGGGCGCGGTGACGGCGCCGGAGCCGATCCCTTCCAGCAGCGCCGCGACGCTCGCCGCGTGGCAGAGCCGCGTGCAGTGGTCCACGTTGTTGGTGCCGAAGCCGGTGCGCACCAGCTTCTGGAACAGATAGGCCTCCTCGTTCGAGCCCTTGGCCGAGCCGAAGCCCGCAAGCGCGTCCGGCCCATGCGCGTCGCGGAGGGCGCGCAGGCCCGAGGCGGCGCGATCCAGCGCCTCCTCCCAGGACGCCTCGCGGAATTTCGCCCGCGCGGCGCGTGGATCGAGGCAGTCGGCCGGGTCCTTGGCGGCGCCCTCGATCCGCAGCAGCGGCCGCGTGAGCCTTTCCGGATGGCGGAGATAGTCGAAGCCGAACCGGCCCTTGACGCAGAGCCGCCCCTGATTCGCCGGCCCGTCGCGGCCCGTCACCTCGATGATGGCGCCGTCGCGGACGCGGAACTCCACCTGGCAGCCGACGCCGCAATAGGGGCAGACGCTCGCCACCGCGCGCTCGGCCGGCGCGCCGCGGTGGCCGCGCGCGTCCAGCACCGAGGCGGGCAGCAGCGCGCCGGTCGGGCAGGCCTGCACGCATTCGCCGCAGGCGACGCAGCTCGACTCTCCCATCGGGTCTTCGAGGTCGAACGCCACCCGCGTCGCCATGCCGCGCCCGGCGAGGCCGATGACGTCGTTGTGCTGCACCTCGCGGCAGGCGCGCTCGCACAGGCCGCACTGGATGCAGGCGTCGAGCTGCACCGCCATGGCGGGGTGGGAGAGGTCGGGCGCAGGCCGCGCCGGCTCGCGCGGGAAGCGCGAGGCGCTGACGCCGAGGCGTGCCGCCCATTGCGCGAACCCGCCCGTCGCGTCGCGCGGCTCGGCATCGGCGAGCAGCAGCTCGAACACCATGCGCCGTGCCGCCTGCGCCCGCGCGCTTGCCTCGCTGCGCACCACCATGCCCTCGCGCGGGGCGCGGATGCAGGAGGCGGCCAGCCCCCGCTCGCCCTCGATCTCGACCAGACAGGCGCGGCAATTGCCGTCCGGCCGATAGCCGGGGCGGGGCAGGTGGCAGAGATGCGGGATGGCGACGCCGGCGCGCCACGCCGCCTGCCAGATCGTCTCGCCCGGCGCCGCCTGCACCGCCGCGCCGTCCAGGGTGAAGCGGATCACGGCACCACCTCCGGAAAGAAGCGCAGCAGCGAGCGCACCGGGTTCATCGCCGCCTGGCCGAGGCCGCAGATCGAGCCGTCCGCCATCGCCTGCGCCAGCTCCTCGAGCAGCGCGCGGTCCCATTCCGGCGCCTCCAGCAGCCGCGCTGCCTTCGCCGTGCCGACGCGGCAGGGCGTGCACTGGCCGCAGCTCTCGTCGCGGAAGAAGCGCACGAGGTTGCGCGCCGCCTCCGCCAGGTCGTCGTGGTCGGACAGCACCACCACCGCCCCGGAGCCGACGAAGCAGCCATGCGGCTCCAGCGTGCCGAAATCGAGCGGCAGGTCGGCCATGTCGGCCGGCAGGATGCCCCCCGAGGCGCCGCCGGGGAGGTAGGCGGCGAAGCGGTGGCCCGGCGCCATGCCGCCGCAGAACTCCTCGATCAGTTCGCGCGCGGTGATGCCGGCCGGCGCCAGCTTCTCCCCCGGTTCGCGCACGCGGCCGGAGACGCTGAACAGCCGCAGTCCGCCGCGCCCGCGCCGGCCGGCGGCAGCGTGGCGGGCAGGCCCCTCCGACGTACCCAGGATGTCAGGCAGCCACCACAGCGTCTCGACGTTGTGGATCAGCGTCGGTCGGCCGAACAGGCCGTGCTCGCCGGGGAAGGGGGGCTTGTGGCGCGGCCAGCCCTTGCGGCCCTCCAGGCTCTCCAGCAGCGCCGTCTCCTCGCCGCAGATGTAGGCGCCGGCGCCGCGCCGCAGATGGACCGGCAGCCGCGCCAGGCCGGCCGCCTCCAGCGCCGCGACCTCCCGCCGCAGCGCGGGGAGCAGGTGCGAATACTCGTCGCGCAGATAGATCCAGCACGCCCCGGCGCCCGCGGCATGGGCGGCGAGCAGCATCCCTTCCAGCACGCGGTGCGGCTCGGTCTCCAGGCACCAGCGGTCCTTGAAGGTGCCGGGCTCGCCCTCGTCGGCGTTGACCACGAGATGCCGCGGCGCGGGGTTGGCGCGCACCAGGCGCCACTTGCGCGCGGCGGGGAAGCCGGCGCCGCCGAGGCCGCGCAGGCCGGCCGCCTCCACCGCGGCGATCATCGCCTCCGCCGTAAGCGCCCCGTCCAGCGCGCGGCGCAGCGTGGCGTAGCCGCCGCGCGCCCGGTAGGCGTCGAGGTCCGGCGGCTCGGGTGGTGCCGGCACATCCCCGGCCGCGGCGGCGCGCAGGCGCGCCTCGGTCGCGTGCCCGATCGGCGCGTGGCCGAACGCGGCGGCGGGGGCGCGGTGGCAGGCGCCCATGCAGGGCGCGCGGAGCACGCGCACACCTTCGGGCGGCGCCGCCCGCATCGCGGCGATCAGCGCCTCCGCCCCCGCCATGGCGCAGGGCAGGCCGTCGCAGATGCGCAGCGCCGGCGCCGGCACCGGCGCGTCGTCGGCACGCAGGTCGAAATGCGCGTAGAAGCTGGCGGTCTCGAACACCTCGACCGGCGCCGTGCCCAGCAGCGCGGCGAGCGCCACCAGGTGCCCCTCGCGCAGGCAGCCATGCCGGTTCTGCAGCGTGTGCAGATGCTCGATCAGCAGGTCGCGGCGCGGCGGCAGGCCGCCAAGCGCCGCCCGCACGGCGGCGATCGCGGCGGTATCGGCGGTGCGGCCGCGCGGCCCCGGGCGGGGCCGCCGGTCGCGGGGCGGCGGGCCGTCCGTCATGTCGGGCCGGCCTGCGGCTGCGGCATGGGCGTTCCTCCGGCGCTGCCTCTCGGGCGGCGCTGCCGCAGGATGAGGCGCGGGAGGGCGGGGCGGCAAGGTGCCGCGGTGCGGCCGCGCACCCCGCGCGTCGTCAAGGGGCCGTCACCCTGCGCCGCAGCGCACCAGCCCGTCCACCGCCAGGCACCCCCAGGGGCCGGCGATCAGCGGGTTCACCTCCGCCTCCTGCACCCGCTCGCCCGCGCCGGCGGCGAAGGCGGAGAAGGCGGAGACTGCCCGCGCCACCGCCGCGATGTCGGCCTTCGGCGCGCCGCGGAAGCCGTCGAGCAGGGGGAAGCCCTTCAGGCTGCGCAGCATCGCCTCGGCGCGCTCGGGGGAGACGGGCGCGAGGTCGAGCGCCACGTCGCGCCACAGCTCCGCCTGCACGCCGCCGGTGCCGACCAGCACCATCGGGCCGAATTGCGGGTCCCGACGCGCGCCGAGGATCAGCTCCACTCCCTTCGGCGCCATGCGCTGGATCAGCACGCCGTCGATGCGCGCCTTCGGCGCGTGACGCTTGGCGGAGGCGACGATCTCCTCGAAGGCGGCCTTCACCGCCGCCGCGTCGCCGAGGTTCAGCTTCACCCCGCCGACCTCGGTCTTGTGCGCGATGTCGGGGCTGTCGAGCTTCAGCACCACCGGGAAGCCGATCGCCGCGGCGGCGTCGGCGGCGGTGTCCGCCGTGGCGGCGCGGCGCTCCTCCACCACCGGTACGCCGACCCGGGCGAAGAGCGCCTTGGCCTCGGCCTCGGTCAGCACCGCCTCGCCACGGGGCAGGGCGGCGATCGCCTCCGCCATGCCGGGGGGCGGCGTCGGCGCCTGCATCGGCGCCTGGCCGTGGTATTCCAGCCAGAGCCGGATCGCGTTCATCAGCCGGCGCATGGACCGGAACAGCGCCAGCTCCGGCACCGATTCCGCGGCGAAGGCACCCGAGGCCTCGAGCTGCTCCGGGATCCAGGCGATGAGCAGCGGCTTGCCGAATTTCGCCGCATAGGGCCGGAGCTGCTGCATCCGGTTCTGCGTCAGCGCGTGGTGGGAATACACCACCGGGATCACCGCGCAGCCGTATTGCGGATCGGCCAGCATGGCCTCCATGCAGGCGTCGTAGCTCGCCGGGTTGCTCGCCACCTGCGCGGTCAGGTCGCAGGGGTTGCGCGGCGCGCCGAAGTCGGGGATGGCGGCGCGCAGCACCGCCTCGGTCTCCGGCAGGGGCTGGGGCATGTCGAGGCCGAGCGCCTCGGCATGGTCGGCGGCCATGATGCCGGCGCCGCCGGAGGGGGTGATGATGGCCACCCCCTTCGCCTTCGGCGGCGGCGCCTTGGCGAAGAGGCCGGCGGTCTCGAGCAGCGCGTCGAAATCCTCGACCTCCACCATGCCGGCGCGGCGGAAGGCCGCCGACCAGGCGGCGGCGCTGCCGGCGAGCGAGCCGGTATGGGAGACGGCGGCCGCCGCCCCCGCCTCGCCGCGGCCGAGCTTCAGCACGACGATCGGCTTGCCCGCCTGGCGCGCCGCCTCGCCGAGCAGGAACAGCCGCCGCCCGTCGCGCAGCCCCTCCACCGCCAGCGCCACGGCGCGGCATTCCGGCATGGAGAGCTGGTAGGCGGCGAGGTCGCACACGTCGAGATCGGTGGCGTTGCCCGCCGTCGTCATGTGGCAGACGGAGAAGCCGCGCTCGGCCGCCTGCATCAGGGCATAGCCGAGCGCGCCGGACTGGCTGGTGATGGCCACGCCCCCGGGTGGCGCCACCATGCGCGGGTATTCCGGCATGAAGGTGACGCCGGCCTTCAGCACGTGGTCCACGATGCCGAGGCAGTTCACGCCGACCAGCGGCAGGCCGGCGGCGCGGCAGCGCTCGCGCAGCGCCTCCTCCTCCGCGACACGCTCGGGCAGGCCGGTCTCGCCATAGCCCGAGGCATAGACGATGACGCCGCCCGCGCCCCTGGCGATGGCGGCCTCGACCGCCGGCATCACGCCCTGGCGCGGCAGGGCGAGCAGCACGCAGTCCGGCGCCTCGGGCAGTTCGGCGAGGGAGGCGTAGCAGGGCCGGCCGTGCAGCTCCTGTCCCGCATATTTCGGGTTCACCGCCCAGACCTGACCGGCGAAGCCCGCCAGGTTGGTGACGGTGCGGGCACCGAAGCCCGAGGGCTCGCCGGAGACGCCGACCACCGCCACGCTCCGCGGCGAGAGCAGGCGGCGCAGGCTGGCCGGGTCGCGCAGCGGCTCGGGCGCGGCGCCGAGGCCCTGCGCGCTCATGCCGCGCCCCTCCGCTCCTGTTCCCGTCCGGGTCCGATCCCGCGATGCGGGGTGAGGCTCTGCTGCTCTGGCAATCCTTCCTCCCGGGCCCGCGCAGGGTGCGGGCCATTGCTGGCTCGGCAGGCTAATGGCGGGGGCGCGGGCGAACAACCCGCCCTGGCCGGGTCAGAAATGCTCGCCGCGCAGCACCGCGCAGTCCGAGACCGAGACGATGGCGGGGCGGGCGCCGAGCAGCTCCTCCCGCTCCGCCAGCACCCGGGCCGTGACCTCCTCCGAGGCGATGCAGAGGATCAGCACGTTGTCGAGCACGCCCCCCGGGTCGCCGCCGCGCCGCAGCCCCTGCCGCCCGCGGCCGGCGATGACCGGCAGCATGGTCCACCCCGGAGCGCCGAGGCGGTCGAGCAGCTCCGTCACCGCCTCGGCCTGCACTGCCTCGACCACGATCTCGATCCGCTTGCGCGCATGCATGGCGCCCATCCTATCCGGTCGCGCCGGCCACCCAGAGATAGAGGGGGATGCCGACCACCACATTGAAGGGGAAGGTGACGGCGACCGAAAGCGTCACGTAGATCCCGGCATCGGCGCGCGGGAGGGCGAGGCGCATCGCCGCCGGCACGGCAATGTAGGAGGCGCTGGCGCCAAGCACGGCCATCAGCGCCATGCCGCCCGGCGACAGCCCGGCGAGCCAGCCGCCGCCGAGCCCGCAGGCCGCGCCGATCAGGGGCATGAGCAGGCCGAAGCCGATCAGCGCCGGCTCCAGCCCCCGCCCGGCGGCGCGCAGCTGGCGTACCGCGACCAGCCCCATCTCCAGCAGGAACAGGCAGAGGGCGCCGGGAAACAGCCCCTCGGCGAAGACCGAGAGCTGCGCCTTGGCCGCCGGCCCACCGATCCAGCCGATGGCGAAGCTGCCGAGCAGCACCACCACCGAGCCGTTCAGGAACACCTCGTGCAGCAGGTGCCGCGGCGCCCCGCCGCCGCGCGGCGCCTCGGCCCGCGCCGCCGAGCCGTGCCGGGCGAGGAGCAGGGCGGTCAGGATCGCCGGCGTCTCCATCGCCGCCAGCACTGCCGGCATGAAGGGCTCGTAGCCCACTCCCCGCGCCGAGAGCGCGCCGACCGCGGCGGCGAAGGTGACGACGCTGACCGAGCCGTAATGGCCCGCGACCGCCGCCGCGGTCTCGCGGTCCAGCCGCGTCATCGTGCGCAGGAGGAGGAAGGCGGGCAGGGGCAGCAGCAGGCTCAGCGCCACTCCCGCCGCGAGGGCCGGGACCAGTCCCTCCGCCCCTCCGGGCATGGCGACGGCGGCGCCCCCCTTCAGGCCGATGGCGACCATCAGATAGAGCGAGAGCGCCTTGGCCAGCGCGTCCGGCACGGCGAGGTCGGAGCGCAGCGCCCCGGCGCCGAAGCCGAGGGCGAAGAACAGGATGGGCGGAGGAAACAGGAGGGCGAGGCTGGTCACGGGCGGGGAAGTACTTGCCCGCGCGGCCGAAGGAAACCCCGCCGGAGGGGGGTCAGCGCATGAGCACGATCGGGTGGTGCGCCCCGACCATCAGCGCGGCCCGACCGCCGCCGAACGCGACGCCAATCAGGCTGAAGCTCACGAGCACCGCAAGCGCCGACTTCATGGCCGCCTCCGCAGAGGTCAGTGGCCGGACAACGTCTCAGGACGGCAACGGGTTGCCGCCACACCGGAAGACTAGACGGGCCGCCGGGCGGCGCGCCACGGAAAACCCGCGGCGGCGGTGCGGAATCGGGAGCGGTCTTCCCTCACGTTTCCTCCACCGGCCTGCCGCGCAGGCGCTTCAAGCCGGCCCGGCGCGCCTTGCCCTCCAGCCGCCGCAGCCTGGAGCCCGCGGTCGGTCTGGTCGGCCGGCGCGGCGGCGGGGGCGGGGCGGCGGCCTCGCGGATCAGCGCCAGCAGCCGCTCCCGCGCCTCCTGCCGGTTCCGCTCCCGCGTGCGGTGGCGCCGGGCGGTGATGACGAGGACCCCCGCCTCCGTCACCCGGCGGCCGCCGAGGCGGAGCAGGCGCCGGCGCACCGCCTCGGGCAGGCTGGGGGAGCGGGCGATGTCGAAGCGGAGCTGCACTGCCGTCTCCACCTTCTGCACGTTCTGCCCGCCGGGGCCGGAAGCGCGCAGGAAGCTCTCCTCGAGCTCCGCCTCGTCGAGGGCGATGCCGGGCGCCACCAGGATCATGGCGGGGGCAGGACGCCGCGGGGCTGCTCGTCCTTCAGCGCGATGCCGGTGGCGCCGATCCGTCGCGCCGCCCCAACCAGCCAGGCGAGCGTCTCCGCCGCGGCGCGCGGCGCCATGCCGCCGGGGCGGATGTTGGAGAGGCAGTTGCGCTCCGCATCGGTGCGTCCGCGCCGCGGGGCGAGGGTGAGGTAGATGCCGAGGCTGTCGGTGGCGGAGAGGCCCGGCCGCTCCCCGATCAGCACCGCCACCATGCCGGCCCCGAGCGCCTCCCCCACCTCGTCGCCGAGCGCGACCCGGCCCTGGGTGGCGACCACCACGGGGCCGAGGGGCACGCCGGCCCGGCGGAGCAGGGGCACCGCCTCGGCCAGCACGGCGGGGGCCTGGGCCTGCACCCCGGTGGCGCAGAGCCCGTCCGCCACCACGAAGGCCATCGCCCCGGGCGCGGGATCGGTGGCGAGGCGGGCGCGGTCCCCGGCGCGCAGCCGGCGGCCGAGATCGGGGCGGAGCAGGTAGGTGCGGCGGTCCTCCGCCTCGCTCGCCACGTGGCGCACCGGCAGGCCGAGGGGGGCCAGCGCGGCCGCCAGCGCCTCGGGGTCGAGCGCCGACCACACCGCGTCGCGGGCGCGGGCATGCGCCTCCTGGAAGTCGAGATGCGCCGCGGTCGGCAGCCCGTTTCCCGCCCGGCCGAGCGCGACGCGCGCCGCGGTGAAGCGGCGGAGGTCGGCCCAGCGCGCCGGCGCGCTCATGCGAGGCCCGCCAGGGCGGGGGCGAGGGGCAGGCGTCCCTCCCGCGCCCCGGCCTCGAGGCCCATGCGCTCCATCCAGGCCTCGAATTCCGGCGCCGGACGCCTGCCGAGCGCGGCGCGGACATAGAGCCCGTCGTGGAAGGAGGTGGACTGGTAGGCGAGCATCACGTCATCCGCCCCGGGCACGCCCATCACGTAGGTGACGCCGGCGACGCCGAGCAGCGTCAGCAGCGCATCCATGTCGTCCTGGTCCGCCTCGGCGTGGTTGGTGTAGCAGACATCCACCCCCATCGGCAGGCCGAGCAGCTTGCCGCAGAAATGGTCCTCGAGGCCGGCGCGGATGATCTGCTTGCCGTCGAACAGGTATTCGGGACCGATGAAGCCGACCACGCTGTTCACCAGCAGCGGCGCGAATTCCCGCGCCACCGCATAGGCGCGGGCTTCGACGGTCTGCTGGTCCACGCCGTGATGCGCCTCGGCCGAGAGGGCGCTGCCCTGGCCGGTCTCGAAATACATCACGTTGTCGCCGACCGTCCCGCGCCGCAGCGCCAGCGTCGCCTCCCGCGCCTCGGCCAGCAGGGAGAGCGAGACGCCGAAGGAGCGGTTCGCCGCCTCCGTCCCGCCAATGGACTGGAACACCAGGTCCACCGGCGCGCCGCGCCCGATCGCCAGCAAAGTGGTGGTGACGTGGGCGAGCACGCAGGTCTGGGTCGGGATGGCGTAGCGCTCCCGCACCGCGTCGAGCAGGTCGAGCAGGCGCAGCGTGGTCTCGACATTGTCGGTCGCCGGGTTGACGCCGATCACCGCGTCCCCCGCGCCGAGCAGCAGTCCGTCGAGGATCGCCGCCGCCACGCCGCGCGGGTCGTCCACCGGGTCGTTCGGCTGCAGGCGGATGGAGAGGCGGCCCGGCAGCCCGATCGTGTTGCGGAAGCGGGTGGTCACGCGGCACTTCGCCGCCACCGCCACCAGGTCCTGCAGGCGCATGATCTTGCTGACCGCCGCGACCATCTCGGGCGCGAGCCCGGGAGCGAGGGCGGAGAGCGCCGCCGCGTCCGCCGCCTCGGAGAGCAGCCAGTCGCGGAAGCCGCCGACGGTCAGGTGTGCCACGGGGGCGAAGGCGGCGGCGTCGTGGCGGTCGAGGATCAGCCGCGTCACCTCGTCGACCTCGTAGGGGATGACCGCCTCGGAGAGGAAGTGCCGCAGCGGCAGCTCGGCCAGGGCCCGCTGCGCCGCCACCCGCTCCTGCGCGCTCGCCGCCGCCAGCCCGGCCAGCGCGTCGCCCGAGCGCGGCGGCGTGGCCCGCGCCAGCAGGGCGCGGAGGTCGGGGAAGACGTGGCGCGTGCCGCCGACGGTATGCGCGAAGCCCATGGGTGCCTCCCACCGCCCTTCATCTACGCCGTGCCGGCGCGGCTTGCCAGCGGCGGCGGGGCGCGGGATGCTCCGGCCGGACGAGGGGGGGCGGATGAGCAGCGAACAGCCCGGTGACGCCACGGCCTGGCCGGACCAGATCTACGACCTGCTGAAGGAGCACGGCATCCGCCAGGTGGCGCTGGTGCCGGATGCCGGCCATGCCCGGCTGATCAGGCGCTGCCTCGCCGACAACGCGATGCGGGTGGTGCCGCTGACCACCGAGGAGGAGGGCATCGCCATGCTCTTCGGCGCCTGGCTCGGCGGCGAGAAGGGCGTGCTGCTGATGCAGAGCTCCGGCGTCGGCAACTGCATCAACATGCTCTCGGTGGCGATCGCGCACCGCACGCCCTGCCCGATGATCGTGACGATGCGCGGCGAGTTCGGGGAGTTCAACCCCTTCCAGGTGCCCATGGGCCAGGCCACCCCCGCGGTGCTGGAGGCGATGGGCACGCTGGTGAGGCGCGCCGACCGGCCCGAGGACGTGGCGCCGACGGTGGATGCCACGCTGCGCCTCGCCTTCAACACCTACCGTCCGACCGCGACGCTGATCGGCCAGCGCGTGATCGGCGCCAAGACCTTCGGGAAGTGAGAGATGGCGGCTGAGATCGGGACCGGGCCCTCCGGCAAGCTGCACCGCCGCGCGGTGGTGCGCGCCCTGCTGCGCGACCGCGGCCGGCTGCTGGTCATCGGCGGCCTCGGCGCGCCGGCCTGGGACATCACCGATGCCGGCGACGCGCCGGAGAACCTGCCGCTCTGGGGCGGCATGGGGGGCGCGGCGATGATGGGCCTCGGCTTGGCGCTGGCGCAGCCCTCCCGCCCCGTGCTGGTGGTGACGGGCGACGGCGAGATGCTGATGGGCGTCGGCGCGCTCGCCACCATCGCCGTGCAGAGGCCGGCGAACCTCTCGGTGGTGGTGCTGGACAACGAGCATTACGGCGAGACGGGCATGCAAGAGACGCACACGCGGCACGGCGTGGACCTCGCCGGCATGGCGCGCGCGGCGGGCATCCCCGACAGCCGCCTGGTAACGCGGGCCGAGGAGGTGCAGGCGCTGCGCGAGGCCCTCCACGCCGGCGCCGGGCCGCTCTTCGCCCAGGTGAAGGTGGACGAGCAGTCCCTGCCGCTGGTGCTGCCGCCGCGCGAGGGCGCCATCCTGCAGGCCCGGTTCCGCGAGGCGGTGCTGGGCCCGAAGGCGCATCTGCAGTGACGCGCGGCGTCTGACCGAGGAGCCCGGCCCATGCCCCATGTCGTCTGCCTCCGCCCGCTGCATCCGGAGGCGCTGGAGAGGCTGCGCGCCCACCCCGGCATCACCCTGGAGGTGCTGGAGGAGGTGACGCCGGCGACGCTCGCCGCCGCGCTGCCGCGGGCCGAGGCGATCACGGTGCGGGCGACGCGCATCGACCGCGCCGTGCTCGACATGGCGCCGAACCTGCGCATCGTCGCCCGCCATGGCGTCGGCTACGACGCGGTGGACGTGGAGGCGCTGACCGGGCGCGGCATCGTCCTCACCGTCACGCCGGATGCCAATGCCGTCTCGGTGGCCGAGCACGCGATGATGCTCCTGCTCTCCGTCGCGCGCCGGGTGAAGGATTACGACGCCAATCTGCGCGCGCTGACATGGGGCGCGCAGCCGGACCTGCCCTGCTTCGACCTCGCCGGGCGGACGCTGCTGGTGGTGGGATTCGGGCGCATCGGCGGGCGCGTGGCGCGGCTCGCCCAGGCCTTCGGGATGCGGGTGCTGGTGCGCGACCCCTTCGTGCCGCAGAACACGATCAAGGGCGCCGGCTTCGCCCCGGTGCGGGACCTGCCGGCGGCGCTGGCCGAGGCCGACGTCGTCACCCTGCACTGCCCGAGCAACGAGCAGAACCGCGGCATGGTCGGCCCGGAGTTCCTCGCCGCCATGAAGCGGGGCGCGGTGCTGGTGAACACCGCGCGGGGGACACTGGTGCAGGAGGAGGCGCTGGTCTCGGCGCTGCGCTCCGGCCACCTCGCCGCCGCCGGGCTCGACGTGTTCTGGGAAGAGCCGGTGGAGCGCCACATCCCGCTGCTCGACCTGCCGAACGTGGTGCTGACGCCGCACAGCGCCGCCGCCACCGAGGAGGGGATGCGGCGCATGTCCCTCTCCTGCGCGGACAGCGTGATTGCCTGCTTCGAGGGGCGGCTCGACCCCGAGGTGGTGATCAACCAGGAGGTGCTGCGCGGGAACCGCTGAAGGGGAGGACCGCCATGGCCGAGAACCCGCTGACGATCCTGGCCGGGCACGCGGCCTCCTGGCGCGCGCGCCCCATGCCGGCGGAGGTGGAGCGCCATGCCCGGCGCGCGCTGATCGACTGGTTCGCCGCGCTGCTGCCCGGCTGTTCCCGCCCGCCGGCCACCCTGCTCGCCGCGGCGCTGGCGCCGGAGCGGGGGCCGGGCCGCGCCATCTGCTACGTGGACGGCATTCCCGGCCCCGTGCGCCACGCGGCGCTGCTCAACGCCATCGCCAGCCATACGGTGGAGTTCGACGACATCCACCGCGATTCCGGCTACCACCCCGGCTGTCCCACCATTCCCCCCGCGCTCGCCGCCGCCCAGGCGCGGGGCGCCGGCATGGAGACGCTGCTCCGCGCCATCGTCGCGGGGTACGAGGTCTCCTGCCGCATCGGCATGGCGGTGCAGCCAAGCCACTACCGCTACTGGCACACCACCGGCACCGTCGGCACCTTCGGCGCCGCCGTCTCCACCGCGCTGGTGCTGGGCTGCGACGCGCGCCAGGTGGCGCACGCCATCGCCACCGCCGCCACCTTCGCCGGCGGGCTGCAGCAGGCCTTCCTCTCCGACAGCATGTCGAAGCCCCTGCATCCCGGCCACGCCGCGGAGGCGGGGGCGCTGGCGGCGATCGGCGCCGCCGCCGGGGTGACCGGGGCGCTCGACGCGCTGCACGGGCCGGCCGGCTTCGCCGCCGCCACCAGCGAGGACCGGGGCAAGTGGGACAAGGCGCTCGCCGGCCTCGACGAGCGCTTCGCCATCACCGCCATCACCTTCAAGAACCACGGCTGCTGCGGCCACATCTTCGCCGCCCTCGACGCGGTGCAGGAGCTTCGCCGCGAGCACGGCTTCGCCGCCGGCGACGTGGCGGGGATCCATGTCGGCGGCTACGGCCCGACCAAGACCATCTGCGACCGGCCCGAGGCGGCGACCGAGGCCGATGCGCGCTTCTCGGTGCAGTATGCCATCGCCGCGCTGCTGGTGCTGGGCGGCGTGCGCCTCGCCGCCTTCGCGCCGGAGAACCTGCGCAACCCGGCGATCCGCGCGCTGATGCCGCACATCTCGGTCGCCCTGGACCCGGAACTGGCCGAGGCCTATCCCGGACGCCGCGCCGCCAGGGTGCGGATCACGCTCCGGGATGGGCGGGAGCTCTGCCGCTACCAACCGACGCGCAAGGGCGACCCGGACGCGCCGCTTTCCGACGCCGAGCTGTCGGAGAAGTTCACCGAGCTCGCCGCGCCCGTGATCGGCTCGGCGGCGGCGGAACGGCTGCTGCGGGCGCTGTGGTCCGGCAGCGCGCTGCCTGGCGCCGTGCCGCTGCCGGTCCGCGCCGCGGCGGAGTGACGCCGCGCCGCCAGGCGTGAAACCGCCGCCGGCGGCGCCCGTTCTACCCTGCCGCCAGACCGGCGGGGAGAGACGCGCATGGACGAGCAGGCACCGCCGCCCGAGGGGCAGGAGGAAGAAGGCATCCCGCTCATCGAGGGCTGGATGTTCGGTGTCCTTCTCTTCCCCTACGCCATGGGCGAGGTGGTCCGCGTCCCGCCGGCGAACGACAACCCGCCACGGACCTGACCGGCCGCGCGGGCGGCACTTGCCCTTAGCTCCCGGGGCGGCCAGCATCGGCCCATGCAGCACATCGCCGACGCCGCGGCGGCGCTTGACGCCGGCCGCCTCTCCGCCACCGCCCTGGTCGAGGCGGCGCTCGAGCGCATCGCCGACCCGGCGGGGGAGGGAGGACGCGCCTTCATCGCCGTGCACGCGGAGAGCGCGCGGGCCGTCGCGGCAGCGATGGACGCGCTGCGCCGGGCCGGCCGCGCCCCCAGCCCCTGGGCCGGCATCCCGGTCACGATCAAGGATCTGTTCGACGAGCGTGGCCACGTCACCCGCGCCGGCTCGGTGGCGCTGGCGGATGCCCCGCCGGCCGCGGCCACCGCCCCCGCCGTGGCGCGGCTGGAGCGCATGGGCTTCGTCATCCTCGGCCGCACCAACATGACCGAGTTCGCCTATTCCGGCCTCGGCGTGAACCCGCATTACGGCACGCCGCGAAGCCCCTGGGACCGCGCCACGGGGCGGCTGCCCGGCGGCTCCTCCTCCGGCGCCGCCGTCGCCGCGGCCGACCACATGGGCTTCGGCGGCCTCGGCACGGATACCGGCGGCTCCTGCCGCATCCCGGCGGCGCTGTGCGGCGTGGTCGGCTACAAGCCCACCGCCCGCCGCGTGCCGATCACGGGCGCGCTGCCGCTCGCGCCCTCGCTCGATTCGGTCGGACCGCTGGCGCGCAGCGTCGCCTGCTGCGCGCTGCTCGACGCGGTGATCGCGGGCGAGGAGAACCCGGCACCGCTGCCGCGCCGGGATGTCGCCGGGCTGCGCCTCGGCCTGCCCTGCGGCACCTTCCTCACCGAGGACATGGACGCGGCGGTGGACGCGGCCTTCACGCGCGCGCTGGCGCGGCTCGCCGCCGCCGGGGCGCGGATCGAGATGTTCGAATTCCCCGAACTCGACGAGATCCCGGCCGCGAACGCCACGGGCGGCTTCGCCGCGAGCGAATCCTGGGCCTGGCACCGCACGCTGATCGAGCGGCGGCGCGACGCCTACGACCCGCGCATCCTCGCCCGCATCCTGCGCGGGGAGCGGATGGCGGCGGCCGACTACATCGCGCTGGTCGAGGCGCGCGCGCGCATCGCCGCCGCCGCCGCCGCGCGCACCGCGCCCTTTGACGCCATCTTGTGCCCGACCTGCCCCGTCATCCCGCCCGCCCTGGCGGAGGTGGAGGAGGAGCGGGAGTACAACCGCATCAACATGCTGCTGCTGCGCAACACCTCGGTCGGCAATTTCCTCGACCGCTGCAGCATCAGCCTGCCGGTCCACCGCCCTGGCGAGGCGCCGGTGGGGCTGATGCTGACGGGCGGGACGATGGCCGACCGCCACCTGCTCACCGTGGCGGCGGCGGTGGAGGCGGCGCTGGCGGAGCCATGACGCCACCGCGCGGCGGCCCGCCCCGCCCCGCGGCCGGTGCCCGGGCTTCGTGGCGGGGGAGGGCCTCTGCCCGTTTTCGGGTAATCCCAGGCGGGTGGAATCTGCCCTAACCTGCTGGGTCCGACCGGGAACGCCAGCCGATGCAGCACCTGCCCCCCGAACTCTGGACATGGGACGCCGCGGACCTCGCCCGCGCCATCCGCCTCCGCGCGGTGTCGAGCCGCGAGGCGGTGCGGGCGGTGCTCGACCGCTGCGCCGTCGTGAACCCGGCGATCAACGCCGTGGTCGAGGTGCTGGAGGAGGAGGCGCTGGCCGCCGCCGACGCCGCCGACGCGGCGCTGCGCCGCGGCGAGGCGCCGGGGCCGCTGCATGGGGTACCGGTCTCCATCAAGATCAACGTGGACCAGAAGGGGCGGGCCACGAGCAATGGCTGCGTACCGCTGCGCGACCTGGTGGCGGCGGAGGACGCGCCGGTAGTGGCGAACCTGCGCCGCGCCGGCGCGGTGCTGTTCGGCCGCACCAACACGCCGGCGCTGTCCATGCGCTGGTTCACCGAGAACGCGCTGCATGGCCGCACCCTCAACCCCTGGAGCGCCGGGCATACGCCAGGCGGCTCCTCCGGTGGGGCCTCGGCGGCGGTGGCGGCGGGCATCGGGCCCATCGCGCACGGCAACGATCTCGGCGGCTCCATCCGCTATCCCGCCTATGCCTGCGGCGTGGCGGGCCTCCGCCCCTCCTTCGGCCGGGTGCCGGCCTTCAACCCGACCCTGCAGGCGGAGCGGCCGCTCTCGGCGCAGATGATGTCCACCCAGGGCCCGCTGGCGCGGCGGGTGCGCGACCTGCGCCTCGCGCTGGCGGCGATGGCGGAGGGCGATGCGCGCGATCCCTGGTGGGTGCCGGCGCCCCTCGAGGGACCGCCCGCGCGGCGGCCGATCCGTGTGGCGCTCAGCGCCGATCCGGCCGGGATGGGGGTGCATCCGGCGGTGGCCGAGGCGGTCCGCCGCGCCGGGCGGATCCTGGAGGCGGCAGGCTACGCGGTGGAGGAGGCCGATCCGCCCGGCTTCGCCGAGGCGGCGCGGGACTGGGACAGGCTGGTGCACGCCGAGGCCCGGCTGTTCATGGCCGAGGCCTTCGAGCGCCTGGCCGACGAGGGCGCCCGCGCCACCTTCGCCTGCATGCTGGCGCGAAGCCCCGCCCCCGACATGGCGGAATGGCTGCGCATCGCGGCGCGGCGCACCACCCACCAGCGCGCCTGGGCCGCCTTCCTCGCCGAGCGGCCGCTGGTGCTCTGCCCCGTCTCGGCCGAGCCACCCTTCCCGCAGGGGCTGGACACCGAGGGACAGGCGGGCTTCGACCGGGTGTACCGCGCGCAGCAGCCGCTGCTGGCCACGCCCCTGCTCGGCCTGCCGAGCGTCGCCGTGCCCACGGGAGTGGTGGAGGGGCTGCCGCTCGGCGTGCAGATCATCGCCCCGCGCTGGCGGGAGGACCTGGCGCTGGACGCGGCGGAGGTGATCGAGGCGGCCTGCCCGATGCCGACGCCGCTCGACCCCCGCGGCTGAGCCCGCGCGGCGCGCCCCTTCCGGTTCCCATGCATCCCGCGGCCGCACCAGATCGTATCCCTGCCGCGCGCATGGGAGCGGGAGCCTTGGGATGACGCAGAGGACGAGGGACAAGCCGGGCGCCGCCCAGTCGGCCGGGCGCTACATCCTGATCGGGATCATCACCGCCGCGCCGCTCGCCATCACCTGGTGGATCGTCGCCTTCCTGTTCACCCAGCTCTCGCGGATCGGCCGGCCCTGGGTGAGCGCGCTCGCCCGCTTCCTGCAGCCGGAGCAGCCCCTGATCGCGGCCTGGCTGGCCAGCGAGCAGGTGCAGTCGGTGCTCGCCGCCCTGACCGTGCTGCTGCTGCTCTACCTGCTCGGCCGGGCCACCACCATCATGGTGGGGCGGCGCCTGATCGCGCTGATCGAGGGGGTGATCGGCAGCATCCCCTTCGTGGACACCATCTACCGCAGCATCAAGAGATTCCTGGTCGTCGCCAGCGTGACGCCGGAGGGCGAGCGCCGCGTGGTGCTGATCAGCTTCCCCTCGCGCGAGATGAAGGTGATCGGCCTCGTCACCCGCATCATGCAGGACAGCGTCACCGGCGAGGAGCTGGCGGCGGTCTACGTGCCGACCTCGCCCAACCCCACCTCCGGCTACATCGAGATCGTGCCGGTGCGCGACATCGTCTTCACCGACTGGACCTTCGACCAGGCGATGGCCTTCATCGTCACCGGCGGCGCCAACGCCCCGGACAGCATCGCCTACACGCGCCGCCAGGAGGTTCCCGCCCCCGCGCCGCCCCCGCCCTGAGGCGGGGCGCCCTTGGCGGTGGCGCGGCACGGCGCGATCGGATAGGAGCGGCCCCCGTGCGCATCCTGTTCATCACCGCAACCCGGATCGGCGACGCCGTGCTCTCGACCGGGCTGCTCGACCACCTGATCCGCGCCCATCCCGCGGCCAAGGTGGTCGTGGCCTGCGGCCCGGCGGCGGAGGGGGTGTTCGCCCGCATGCCCAACCGGGCCTGGACCATCGTGCTGGAGAAGCGCCGCTTTCGCCTGCATTGGCTGGATCTGTGGCGCCAGGTCGCGGGCCAGCGCTGGGACCTGGTGGTGGACCTCCGCGCCTCCGCCTTCGCCTACACCCTGCGGGCCGGGCGGCGGGTGGTGGCGCGGGGCGGGCGGCAGCCCGGGCACCGCCTGCGGCATCTCGGCGCCCTCCTCGGCCTCGATCCGCCGCCGCTGCCCGTCGCCTGGTTCGGGCCGGCGGACGCGGCGCGCGCCGCGGCGCTGCTGGGCGGGGAGGGCGGGGCCTGGATCGGCCTCGGCCCGACCGCGAACTGGGCGCGCAAGGTCTGGCCGGCGGAGCGCTTCGTCGCCCTCTACCGCGCTCTCGCCGGGCCGGACGGGCCGCTGCCCGGCGCCCGCGCCGTGCTGCTCGGCGGGGCCGGGGCGGAGGAGGCAGCGATGGCCGCGCCGGTGCGCGAGGCCCTCGGCGCGCGGGCGCTCGACCTGACCGGCCGCCTGTCCCTGCCGGAGGCCGCCGCCGTGCTGGCCCGCTGCGCCCTGTTCGTCGGCAATGATTCCGGGCTGATGCACCTCGCCGCCGCCGCCGGCGCCCCGACGCTCGGCCTGTTCGGCCCGACCAGCGCCGAGGAATACGCCCCGGCGGGCCGCCGCGCCGCCTTCGTCGCCGCCCCCGGATCGCCGGCGCCCGATTCCCTGCCGGGCCTGACGGTGGAGGCGGCGCGCGCGGCGGCGGAGCGGCTGCTCGCCCAGCCGGTGCCGGCATGAACGCGCCCGCGCCGGAGCGCGCCCTGGCCGCCGCGGCGCCGCGCCTCTCCGCCCTGGTAGTGGCGCGCGACGAGGAGGCGCGGCTGCCCGACTGCCTCGCCTCCCTCGCCTTCGCCGACGAGGTGGTGGTGGTGCTCGACCGCACCACCGACCGCAGCGCCGAGATCGCCCGCCGGCAC
Organism: Crenalkalicoccus roseus; assembly: GCF_004761865.1. Taxonomy (GTDB): domain Bacteria; phylum Pseudomonadota; class Alphaproteobacteria; order Acetobacterales; family Acetobacteraceae; genus Crenalkalicoccus; species Crenalkalicoccus roseus. The sequence continues at coordinate 102,480 of NZ_SJDM01000007.1, forward strand.
GGCGCCCGGGTGCTGGAGGGCGCCTGGGAGCGGGAGGGGGCGCGGCGCAATGCCGGCATCGCCGCCTGCAGCGGCGACTGGATCCTGGAGGTGGACGCCGACGAGCGCGTCACCCCCGCGCTCGCCGCCGAGATCCGGGAGGTGATCGCCACCTCCCCCCACGCCCGGCACCTGGTGCCGGTGGAGAACTACATCGGCGGGCGGCTGGTGCGGAACGGCTGGGCCGGCAGCTTCGGCACCACCGCCGTGCCCCGCCTGTTCCGCCGCGGCGCCAAGCGCTGGCGGGAGCAGCGCGTGCATCCGGGCCTCGACTGGACCGGCAGCGAGGGGCCGCGCCTCAGCCGCGGCGCGCTGGTGCACCTCGTGGACCGCGACATCTCCGACATGCTGCGCCGCCTCGACCGCTACTCCTCGGCGAGGGCGGCGGATCTCCTGGAGGCCGGGGACATCGGCACCCTGCCGGGCAGCCTGCGGCGCTGCCTCTCCCGCGCCTTCAAATCCTACGTCTCCCGCCGCGGCTACCGGGAGGGGGGCTGGGGCGTGCTGCTCGCCTTCTGCGCCGGCGCCTTCCCCCTGCTCGCCCACCTCAAGGCCCGGCTGGAGCCGGAGCGGCACCGTCCCGGAGGAGAGGGCGCATGATCCACGGCGCGGCGGAGCCCCGCCTCAGGGTGGCGCAGGTGATGGCCGGCGCCCCCTTCGGCGGTGCCGAGGCCTTCTTCGAGCGGCTGGTCGCCTCCCTCGCCGCGGCGGGGGAGGAGGTGCTGGCGGTGATCCGCGACGATCCCGGCCGCCTCGCCCGGTTGCGCGCGGCCGGGCTGGAGCCGGTGCGGCTGCGCTTCGGCGGGCATCTCGACCTGCGCACCCGCCCCCGCCTCGCCGCGGCGCTTGCCGCCTTCCGGCCGCGGGTGGTGGTCTCCTGGATGAACCGGGCCAGCGCCCAGGCCGGCCAGGTGAGGCGGCGGGGCGCGCCCTGGACGCTGGTCGGCCGGCTCGGCGGCTATTACGAGCTGAAGCACTACCGCCATTGCGACCACCTGGTCGGCAACACGCGCGAGCTGCGGGCATGGCTGGTCTCCCAGGGCTGGCCGGAGGCGCGGGCGCATCACCTGCCGAATTTCGTCCACGACCTCGCCGGCCTCGCCCCGGCGGCGCTGCCGGCCCCGGCCGGGGCGCCGCGGCTGCTCGCGCTCGGCCGGCTGCACCCGAACAAGGGCTTCGACCTGCTGCTGCGCGCGATGCCGCTGCTGCCCGGCGCGCATCTCTTCCTCGCCGGAGAGGGCGGGGAGCGGGCGGCGCTCGAGCGCCTCGCGCGCGAACTCGGCGTGGCGGATCGGGTCGCCTTCCTCGGCTGGCGGCAGGATCCGGGCGCGCTGCTCGCCGCCTGCGACGTCTTCGTCTGCCCCTCCCGCCATGAGCCGCTCGGCAATGTGGTGCTGGAGGCCTGGTCGGCGGCGCGCCCCGTGGTGGCGGCGGCGGCGCAGGGCCCGACCGAGCTGATCCGCGACGGCGAGACCGGCCTTCTCGTGCCGCGCGAGGCGCCGGAGGCGCTGGCCGCCGCCATCGCCGGCCTGCTCGCCGACCCCGCCCGCGCCGCCGCGCTGGCCGCCGCCGGGCGGGCCGAGTTCCTGCGCGCCCATGCCGAGGGCCCGGTGCTCGCCCGCTGGCGCGCATTCCTGCGCGCCGTCGCGCCGGAGGGGGCGGGCTGATGTGCGGCCTCGCCGGCCTCGCGCTGCGGCAGGGGGAGACCCCCTCCGTCGCCGTGCTGGACGCGCTGGCGCGGGCGCTCGCGCATCGCGGCCCCGACGGCGGCGGGCACCACGTCTCGGGCAGCGTGGCGCTGGCCCACACGCGCCTCGCCATCATCGATCTCGTCACCGGCGACCAGCCGCTCTTCGCCGGACCCGCGGCGCTGGTCGCCAACGGCGAGATCTACAACTACGTCGAGCTGCGCGAGGCGAACCGGCTCGCCTGCGCCACCGGCAGCGACTGCGAGCCGCCGCTGCACCTCTGGCGCCGCGACGGCCTGGCCTTCGCCGACAGCCTGCGCGGCATGTATGCCCTGGCGCTGCACGATCGCGCGGCGCGGCAGGTGGTGCTGGCGCGCGACCCGTTCGGCATCAAGCCCCTCTACATGGCGGAGGTGCCGGGCGGCATCGCCTTCGCCTCCGAGCCGCAGGCGCTGCTCGCCGCCGGGCTGGTCCGCCCCCGCGTCCGGCCCGAGGCGCGGGCGGAGCTGCTGCAGGTGCAGTTCACCACCGGCGCCGAGACCATCTTCGAGGGGATCTGCCGCGTCCTGCCGGGGGAGACGGTGGCGATCGCCGACGGCGCGGTGGTGGAGCGCCGCCGCCGTCCCGCCCTGCCCGAGGGCGGGCCGGAGGAGATCGGCGAGGAGGCGGCGCTCGCCCGCCTCGACGCCGCGCTGGAGGAGAGCGTGGCGCTGCACCAGAGGAGCGACGTGCCCTACGGCCTGTTCCTCTCGGGCGGCGTGGACAGCGCCGCGGTGCTGGCGATGATGGCGCGGCTGAACGAGCGCCCGGTGCTCGCCTTCACCGCCGGCTTCGACATCCCGGGCGTCGCCGACGAGCGGCCGGCGGCGGCGGAGGCGGCGCGCGCCGCGGGGGCGCGGCACGTGACGGTGGCGGTGGACGAGGCGATGGTCTGGCGCCACCTGCCCGAGATCGTCGCCCGCATGGACGACCCGGCGGCGGACTACGCCATCATCCCCACCTGGTTCCTCGGCCGCGCCGCGCGGGCGCACGGGGTGAAGGTGGTGCTCTCGGGCGAGGGCGGCGACGAGATCTTCGGCGGCTACGGCCGCTACCGCGCCGCGATGCGGCCCTGGTGGCTCGGCGGCAAGGCGCCGCGCGCCCATGGCAGCTTCGACCGGCTCGACGTGCTGCGCGCGCCGCTCGCCGCCTGGCGCGACGGCATCGCCGCCGCCGAGGCCGCCGCCGCCACGCCCGGCCGCACGCGGCTGATGGCGGCGCAGGCGCTCGACGTGGCGGACTGGCTGCCCAACGACCTGCTGGCCAAGCTCGACCGCTGCCTGATGGCGCATGGCGTCGAGGGGCGGACACCGCTGCTCGACCCCGGCGTGGCCGCCGCCGCCTTCCGCCTGCCGGACGCGCTGAAGGTGCGCGGCCACGCCGGCAAGTGGCTGCTGCGGCAGTGGGTGGCGCGGCACCTGCCGGCGGTGGAGCCGCACCGTCCCAAGCAGGGCTTCACCGTGCCGGTCGGCGCCTGGATCGCGGGGGTGGGTGCCCGGCTCGGCCCGCTGGTCGCCGCCCAGCCCGGCGTGGCGGAGATCGCGAAGCCTGACCGCGTGGCGGCGCTGTTCCGCCACGCGGCGGAGAAGCGCGCCGGCTTCGCCGCCTGGCACCTGCTGTTCTACGCCCTCTGGCACCGCCGCCACGTCGAGGGGCGGCGGGAGGAGGGCGACGTGTTCGCGGTGCTGGCGGCGCGCTGAGCGGCGCCGTGCGCCGGATGACGGCCGGCGGACCGCCACGCTATAGGGGCGCGCCGGAGGAGGAGGCCCGCCATGACCCGCTTCGACCTGGTGCTGCGCGGCGGCGCCTGCGTGCTGCCCTGGGGGATCGAGGAGGCCGATGTCGGCGTGCGCGAGGGGCGCATCGCCGCGCTCGGCGACCTGCGCGCGGCCGAGGCGGCCGAGACGCTGGACTGCCGTGGCCTGCACGTCCTGCCCGGGCTGATCGACGCGCATGTGCACCTGCGCGACCCGGGCGACGCCGCGGTGGAGACGCTGGAGACGGGCACGCGCGCGGCGGTGCTGGGCGGCCTCGCCGCCGTGTTCGACATGCCGAACACCACCCCTGCCATCACCGACCGCACGCGGCTGGACTGGAAGCGCGACCACCTGAGGGGCCGCGCCTGGTGCGATGTCGGCCTCTACGTCGGCGCCACGAAGGGGAACATCGCCGCGCTCGGGGAGCTGGAGCTGCAGCCGAATGTCTGCGCCATCAAGGTGTTCGCCGGCAGCTCCACCGGCGACCTGCTGGTGGAGGACGACGCCAGCCTGGAGGCGGTGATGCGCTCCGGCCGCCGTCGCGTCTGCTACCACTCCGAGGACGAGTACCGGCTGCAGGCGCGCCGGGCGCTGTTCTCTCCCGGCATGCCGCACCGCAGCCACATGGAGTGGCGCGACGTGGAGACGGCGCTGCTCGGCACGCGGCGGCTGATGGCGCTGGCGCGCCGCACCGGCCGCCCCGCCCACATCCTGCACGTCTCCACGGCGGAGGAGCTCGACTACCTCAAGGGCTTCCGCGACCTCGCCACGGTGGAGGTGCTGCTGAACCACCTCACCCAGACGGACGAGGCCTATGAGCGCCTCGGCGGCTACGCGGTGATGAACCCGCCGATCCGCGACAGGCGCCACCTGGAGGCGGCCTGGGCGGCGGTGCGCGACGGCACGGTGGACGTGGTGGGCAGCGACCACGCGCCGCATCCCCGCGCCGCCAAGGAGCGGCCCTGGCCGGAGACGGCGGCGGGGCTGACCGGGGTGCAGACCATCGTGCCGCTGATGCTCGACCATGTCAGCGCCGGGCGCCTCTCCCTGCCGCGGCTCGCCGACCTGATGTGCGCCGGCCCGGCGCGGGTCTATGGCGTGGCGGGCAAGGGCCGGCTCGCCGCCGGCTACGACGCCGACTTCACCATCGTGGACATGAAGCGGCGGCGCGTGATCGAGGAGGGATGGATCGTCTCCCCCTGCGGCTGGACGCCCTTCGCCGGCCATCGCTGCACCGGCTGGCCGGCGATGACGGTGGTGCGCGGCCAGGTGGTGATGCGCGAGGACGAGGTGATCGGCCCGCCCCGCGGCGTGCCGGTGCGCTTCCTCGAGGCGCGGGGGGCGTAGCCGGGCGGCGGGTCAGAACAGGCCCGGCCAGCGCCGGGTGCGGTGCGCCTCCTGCGCCGGCGTCAGCCGCGCCGGCCCATCCGCGACGCCTGGCACGTAGGGCAGGGCGAGCGGCGGCTGCGTCCAGCAATCCACCCGTCCCAGGCTGCGGGTGCAGTAGGGTGGCGGTGCCGGCGGCGGCTCCCGCGGCGCGCAGTAGGACAGGCCGCGGTCGAGCCGCACCGCCGAGCAGTCCCGCCCGCTGGCCAGCGACACCACCGCGTCCACCGGCGTCCGCCCGATCACCGCGACCGAGCCGGCGGTGACGGCGGCGGCGGCGCCGAGGCCGGTGGCGTCGCAGCCGGCGAGCGGGAGCAGCAGCAGGAGAAGGGCAGGGGAGCGCACCGCGCCAGCCTGGCCCGGCCGGGCTTAACGCAAGGCGAAGGCGCCGCTATGGTCCGCCGCCTTTTGCGGGGGAATCGTGTCGGACATCTTCAACGAGGTCGAGCAGGATCTCCGCGCCGAGCGCATGAAGCGGCTGCTCGCCCGCTATGGCGGGCTGCTGGCCGGCGCGGCGCTGCTGGTGGTCGGCGCGGTCGCGGGGGTGCAAGGCTGGCGCTGGTGGCAGGACAGGCAGGCGGCGCAGGCTGCCATCGCCTATGTGGAGGCCAGCCGGCAGGCCGCCGCCCCGGAGGCGGACGGGCGTGCCGCCGCCGAGCGTTTCGCCGCCGTGGCGGCGAATGCCCCGGCCGGCTACCGCACCCTCGCCCGGCTGCGCGCCGCGGCGCTGCTGGCCGAGGCCGGAGACCGGCAGCAGGCCCTGGCGCTGTGGGACGCGGTGGCCGGGGACGGCGCCGCCGATCCGCTCTATCGCGATCTCGCCTCGCTGATGTGGGGGCTGCATGCGCTGGACAGCGAGGATCCGCAGGTGATCGAGGCCCGGCTCGGGCCGCTTGCCGTGCCCGGCAATCCCTGGCGCGCCTCGGCCGAGGAGGTCCGGGCGCTCGCCATGCTGCGCCGCGGCGAGACGGAGGCGGCCCGGCGCAGCCTTGCCGCCCTGGCCGCCGACGAGGCGGCGCCGCAGGGGGTGCGCGACCGCGCCGGGCGGCTGCTCGCGGGGCTCGGCGGCTGATGGCGGGGGAGGGCGCGCGCGGCCTCGCCCGACGGGGCGTGCTGCTCGCCGGGGCCGGCCTGCTCGGCGGCTGCCAGGCGATCGATTCCATCTTCGGAGAGCGCAAGCGGCCCCTGCCCGGGGAGCGCCTGCCGGTGCTCGCCACCGAGCGGCCGCTCGAGGTGGATGGGGGCGGGGCGCCGCTCGCCCTGCCGCCGCCCGAGGCGGTGGCGGAATGGCCGCAGGCGGGGGGCGTGATCGGCCACGATCCCGGCCACCCGGCGCTCGGCGCGCCGCTCTCCCTCGCCTGGAGCGTGCCGGTCGGCATCGGCTCCGCCTACCGGCGCCGGCTGGTGGCGCCGCCCATCGTCGCTGGCGGCGCGGCCTACGCGATGGACGCCTACGGGCGGGTGACGGCGGTGGAGGCGGCGCGCGGGCGGCGGCTCTGGGAGCTCGACACCCGGCCGCGGCGCGGGCGCGACGGCGCGCTCGGCGGCGGCTGCGCCTTCGCGGACGGCACCCTCTACGTCGTCACCGGCCTGGCCGAGGCGATGGCGGTGGATCCGGCCGGCGGCGCCGTGCGCTGGCGCGTGAGCCTGCCCGCGCCGGCGCGCGGCGCGCCCACCGTGGCGGATGGGCGCCTCCTGGTGCCGACGGTGGAGAACCAGCTCCTCGCCCTTTCGGCCGCGGATGGGGAGCGCCTCTGGACCTACCGCGCCCAGCCGGTGACCACTCTGGTCCTCGGCCTTCCCGCCCCGGCGGTGGAGGGGGAGGTGGTGGTGGCCGGCTTCGCCTCCGGCGAGCTCGCGGCGATCCGCGCCACGGACGGGCGGCTGCTGTGGAGCGAGACCCTCTCCTCGGCCCGCGGCGGAGGGTTCTCCGACATCGCCGCCATCACCGCCATGCCGGTGATCAGCCGGGGCCGGGTCTATGGCGCAGGGCTCGGCGGCCTCGCCATCGCCCTCGATCTCCGCTCCGGCCGCCAGATCTGGGAGCGGGAGGTGGCGGTGGGCGAAACCCCCTGGGTGGCGGGGGAGGCGCTGTTCCTGGTCACCACCGGCGGCGACCTGGTCTGCTTCGGCGCCGATGACGGGCGGGTGCGTTGGATCCGCCCGCTCGGCCGCTACCGCGACGCGGCGCGGCGGCGCAACCCGATCACCTGGGGCCCGCCGGTGCTGGCGGGAGGGCGGCTGCTGATCGCCGGCAGCCACGGCCAGATGGCGGAGGTGAACCCGCTGGACGGGACGCCGATCGGGCAGACGCGCCTGCCCGGCGGGGTGACGCTGGCGCCGGCCCTGGCGGGCGGGGTGCTCTACCTGCTCACCGACGACGCGCGGCTGGTGGCGCTCGCGGGGCCGGCGGCGCCGACGGCCTGAGGGCGGCAGGGCGCGCGGAGGAAGCGGGCGGGATTGACGCCCCTCTCCCCCGGGCGGCATCTGCCCCGGGATGATCCCGACCGTCGTCATCCTCGGCCGCCCCAATGTCGGCAAGTCCACCCTGTTCAACCGGCTGGCCGGCCGCCGGCTGGCGATCGTGGACGATACGCCGGGCGTCACCCGCGACCGCAAGGAGGCGGAGGCGCTGGTCGGCGGCCGCGCCGTGCGCCTGGTGGACACGGCCGGGCTCGAGGAGGCGCCGCCCGACACCATCCCCGGCCGCATGCGCGCGAGCAGCGAGGCGGCGCTGCGCGGGGCCGACCTCGCCCTGTTCGTGGTGGATGCGCGCGGCGGCCTCACCCCGGCCGACCGCGCCTTCGCCGCCTGGCTGCGCCGCCAGGCCGTGCCCGTGCTGCTGGTGGCGAACAAGGCCGAGGGGCGGCTCGGCGCCGCCGCGGCGATGGAGGCCTACGAGCTCGGCCTCGGCGAGCCGATCCCGGTCTCGGCCGAGCACGGCGAGGGCATCGGCGCGCTGCACGAGGCGGTGCGGGAGCACCTGCCGGAGGCGGAGGAGCCGACGGCGGAAGAGGAGGGGGAGGAGCGCCCGCTGCGGCTGGCCATCGTCGGCCGCCCCAACGCCGGCAAGTCCACCCTGCTGAACGCCCTGCTCGGCGAGGAGCGGATGATCACCGGCCCCGAGCCCGGCCTGACCCGCGACGCCGTGGCGGTGGAGTGGACGGATGCCACCGGCGGGCGGGTGCGGCTGGTGGACACCGCCGGGCTGCGCCGGCGCGCGCGCATCGCGCAGAGGCTGGAGCAGCTCTCCGTCGCCTCCACCATTGCGGCGCTGAAGGAGGCGGAGGTGGTGGTGCTGGTGGTGGACGCGCTGCTCGGCATGGACGAGCAGGACCTCCGCATCGCCCGCCTGGCCGAGCGCGAGGGCCGCGCCGTGGTGATCGCGCTGAACAAGTGGGACGCGGTGGAGGACCGCGCCGCGGCGCGGCGGCGGGTGGAGGACGTGCTCGCGGCGAGCCTCGCCCAGCTCCGCGGCGTGCCGGTGGTGCCGCTCTCCGCAGAGACCGGGCGGGGGGTGGAGAAGCTGATGCCGGCGGTGCGCGAGGCCTACGCGCTGTGGAACCGCCGCGTTCCGACCGGCGAGCTGAACCGCTGGTTCGAGGCGGCGCTCGCGCGCCACCCCCCGCCGCTGGTCGAGGGGCGGCGCATCAGGCTGCGCTACGTCACCATGCCGAAGGCGCGCCCGCCCACGCTCGCGGTGTTCGGCACCCGCGCCGAGCTGCTGCCGGAGGACTGGCGGCGCTACCTGGTCAACAGCTTCCGCGAGGCCTTCGCCATGCCGGGCGTGCCGATCCGGCTGAACCTGCGCGGGACGCGCAACCCCTTCGCCGAGCGCGAGGGGTAGGGGCGCCCGTCGCGGCGGCGCCTTCCGGCCCCGCCCCGGAACGCCCCGCTCACACCTGCCGGATGAACCCGGCCCAGCGGTCGAGGACGGGGAGAATCGCGTCCTCCTTCTCCGATTCCAGGGAGACCACCACGCGCGAGACGCCGAGGTCGCGCAGACGCCGGATCTCCCCGAGATCCTCGGCCGCCCCGAAGGCGGTGACCGGCACGCCGGCGGGGTCGCGGCCGGCCTCTCTCGCCATCTCCCCGAACTTCGCCAGCGCCTCGTGGATCGGCGCGCGGCCGGTGATCGGGATCCAGCCATCGCCGTAGCGCAGCGCCCGCCGCGCCCCCTGCGGGAAGCCGCCGCCGACGATCACCGGCGGGTGCGGCTTCTGCACCGGCTTCGGCCAGGCCATGATCGGGTCGAAGTTGACGAACTCGCCGTGGTATTCGGGCTTCGGCTTGGTCCAGATTTCCTTCATGGCCTCGACGCGTTCGCGCACCAGCCTGGCGCGGGTGGCGAAGACGGTGCCATGGTTCTCCATCTCCTCGGCGTTCCAGCCGATGCCGATGCCGAACAGGAAGCGCCCGCCCGAGACCTGGTCGATCGAGGCGACCAGCTTCGCCGTCTGGATCGGGTCGCGCTGGTTCACCAGGCAGACGCCGGTGCCGATCTTCAGCGTCCGCGTCGCCGCCGCGGCGGCGGTGAGGCAGACGAAGGGGTCCATCACGTCGTAGTAGCGCTTGGGCAGTTCGCCCCCGCCCGGCCAGGGGGAGCGGCGCGACAGAGGGATGTGGCTGTGCTCCGGCGCCCAGAGGGATTCGAAGCCGCGCTCCTCCAGCGCCCGCGCCAGCGCTGCGGGCGTCATGGAATAGTCGGTGAAGAACATCGAGGCGCCGAACAGCATGACCGTCCCTCCCAGGCACACGCCCCGGAGCCTACACCGGATGCCGCGGCCGGGGAGGGCGGAGCCGCGGGCCTACTCCACCACGATGCGCGGCGCCGCCGGGGCGCCGTCGCCCTCCAGCTTCTCCCACAGCCGCGCCGCGATGCGGCGGTAGGCGAGCGCCTCCTCCGTCTCCGGCCGCGCCGCGACGATGGGCGTGCCGGCATCGGCCAGTTCGCGGATCGCGAGCTTCAGCGGCAGCTCTCCCAGGAACTCGACGCCCAGCCGCTCCGCCTCGGCGCGCGCCCCGCCATGGCCGAAGACCTCGCTGCGGTGGCCGCAATTCGGGCAGCAGAAGAAGCTCATGTTCTCAATGATGCCGAGCACGGGTACGTTCACGCGCTCGAACATCCTGACGCCGCGCCGGGCATCGAGCAGCGCCACGTCCTGCGGCGTGGAGACGATGACCGCGCCGGCGAGCGGCACCCGCTGCGACATGGTGAGCTGCGCGTCGCCCGTGCCCGGCGGCATGTCCACCACCATGACGTCGAGCGGGCCCCATTCCACCTGGCCCATCATCTGCTCGAGCGCGCCCATCACCATGGGGCCGCGCCAGATCATCGCGGTGTCGGCGTCCACCAGGAAGCCGATGGACATCGCCTTCAGCCCCCAGCGCCGCAGCGGGATGATCCGCTGCCCCTCGACCCGCGGCTTCTCCCGCGCGCCGAGCATCTGCGGCAGGGAGGGGCCGTAGATGTCGGCGTCGAGCAGCCCGGTGGAGAGTCCCTGCGCCGCCAGCGCCACGGCGAGGTTGACCGCGGTGGTGGACTTGCCGACGCCGCCCTTGCCCGAGGCGACGGCGATGATGCGCCTCACCTCCGGCAGCAGCATCGGCCCCTGCCCCGGGGGCGGCTTCGGCGCCGTGCGCGGCGCGGCGGCCCGAGCGGCGCCGCCCGGCGGCGGCTCCGCCGGCGCGCGGTGCGCGGTGAGCACCACGGTGGCGCTGAGCACGCCGCGAACGGAAGCGGCGGCCTTCTCCGCGGCGGCGCGCACCGGCTCCATCTCCCGCGCGCGCTCCCGCGGCACCTCGAGGGCCAGGTGCACGAGGCCGTCGCGCACGGTCAGGCCCTGTACCAGCCCGGCCTCGACGATGTCGCGGCCGCTCGCCGGGTCGCGGATGGTGCGCAGCGCCTCCCGCACCGCCTCCGCCAGTGTCTCTGCCATCGCTTGAAAAGCCTCCCCGACCCGACAATATCGCTCTGCGGCGGCGCGTAAATTCTGGCCTGCGCGGGCGACAGCAGCCCGCCTTCGTGTCATATGGACGGGCCGCGGCGCTCCATCCACCCCCCGAGAGGGGGCGGCGCCGGTACGAACACGACAATACCAACCCGGGATCAGCAGCGGAGGCCGGCAGAAGAGATGGCGTTGAACACCGGTGGACCCAGCCCCTGGGGCAACCCACGCCCGGGCGGGCCGTGGGGAGCGCCGCCGCCCCCGCCGGGGGGGCGCGGCGGGCCCGGTCCTGACCTCGACGACCTGATCCGGCAGGCGCAGGATTGGGTGCGGCGCGTCCTCCCCGGCCGCGGCGGCGGCAAGGGGCTTTCCGTGCTGGCGCTGATCGTGCTGGCGCTGTGGGCGGCCTCGGGCTTCTACCGGGTGCAGCCCGACGAGGAGGGGGTGGTGCTGCGCTTCGGCGCCTTCAACCGCACCACCGCGCCCGGCCTGAACTACCACATCCCCTGGCCGGTGGAGACGGCGCTGACGCCCCGCGTCACCACCGAGAACCTGGTGTTCGTCGGCTTCCGCACCGCCGATCCCGGTACCACCCGCGCCCCCGTGGTGCGCGACGTGCCCGAGGAGTCGCTCATGCTGACGGGGGACGAGAACATCATCGACATCGACTTCGTGGTGCGCTGGCGCATCCGCGAGGCCGCGGACTTCCTGTTCAACACCCGCAACCCCGAGAACACGATCAAGTCCGCCGCCGAGAGCGTGATGCGCGAGGTGATCGGCCGCACGCCGATCCAGCCCGCGCTGACCGAGGCGCGCGCCCAGATCGAGGAGCAGGTGCGCGCCGGCACCCAGGCGATCCTCGACCAGTACGGCGCCGGCGTCGCCGTCACCCAGGTGCAGCTGCAGAAGGTGGACCCCCCGTCGGCGGTGATCGAGGCCTTCCGCGACGTGCAGCGCGCCGCGGCGGACCGCGAGCGGCAGCGCAACGAGGCCGAGGCCTACCGCAACGACATCATCCCCCGTGCCCGCGGCGAGGCCGAGCGGTTGGTGCAGGAGGCGCAAGCCTTCCGCGACAGCCAGGTGGCCCGCGCCCGCGGCGAGGCGCAGCGCTTCACGCAGGTGCTGGCCGCCTACCAGCAGGCGCAGGACATCACCATGCGCCGCCTCTACCTCGAGACCATGGAGGACATCCTGCGCCGCAACCCGAAGGTCATGGTGGATGACCGGCTGCAGGGCCTGGTGCCATTCCTGAACCTGAACGAGAACGGCCGTCAGGCGCAGCAGCAGCCGCAGCAGCGCCCCGCCGTCTCCCCCGGCGTGGCCGCGCCGGCGCTGATGCCGGGTCGCCCGGCGGGAGTGACGCGATGAACCGTCTTGTCGTCTTCGGCGCCGCGGCGCTCGTCCTCCTGATCGTCGCGCTGTCCTCGCTGTTCACGGTGCACCAGACTCAGCAGGTGCTGATCACCCAGTTCGGCGAGCCGATCCGCGTGATCCGCGAGCCCGGCCTCGCGGTGAAGCTGCCCTTCATCCAGTCGGTGATCACCGTGGACCGCCGGCTGCTCGACTACGACGCGCCGGGCCAGGAGGTGATCCTCGGCGACCAGCGCCGCGTGGTGGTGGACACCTTCACCCGCTACCGCATCGTCGATCCGCTGCGCTTCTACCAGACGGTCGGCGCCACCGAGGCCGGCATCCGCCTGCGGCTCGGCCCCGCCGTCTCCTCGGCGCTGCGGAACACGCTCGGCAACGAGCCGCTGATGGCGGTGCTCTCCGCCGACCGCGCGCGGATCATGGGCGAGATCCGCGACCGCGTGAACCAGGAGGCGCGCAGCTTCGGCATCCAGGTGGAGGATGTGCGCATCCGCCGCGCCGACCTGCCGGAGGAGAACACCCAGGCCATCCTGGCCCGCATGCAGTCCGAGCGCGAGCGCGTGGCCCGCGAGCAGCGCGCCGAGGGTGCTGAGCAGGCGCAGCGCATCCGCGCCAGCGCCGAGCGCGAGCGCACCGTGCTGCTGGCGGAGGCGCAGTCCCAGGCCGAGATCCTGCGCGGCCAGGGCGAGCAGCAGGCGATCGCCATCTTCGCCGACGCCTTCCAGCGCGACCCGGAATTCTACCAATTCTGGCGCACCATGCAGGCCTGGCGCGAAGCCTTCTCCGATGGCGAGTCGCGGCTGCTGCTGAGCCCCGATTCGGAGTTCTTCCGCTACTTCCGGTCCATGCCGCAGAACAACGCGACCGCCGCGGCGGCGGCCCCGGCCGCCGGGAACGGGGCGCCGCCCGCTCCCGTGGACACGGCGCAGGCCGTGCCGGAACAGCCCGGCACGCAGGCGCGGTAGCGGGCGCGGGGCGGCCGAAGGGGGGCGGAGCCGCGCTCCGCCCCCTCGCCGCGTCCGGAGCACGGGCACATCAGGCCGGGGGCGCGTCCAGGGCGAGCAGCGCGAAGCTCCCCAGCCAGTGCGCGCCCATGTAGTCGCCCCCCACATGGGGCAGGCTGGCCGCGAGATGCGCGGCCGCCGCCGCCTCGGCCCGCCGCCGGCGGGGATCCTCCGCCTCCCACCCCGTGGCCAGGGCGCGCCAGCACCAGGCGCGGCTGAGGTTCAGCCCGTCCAGATGCACGATCCGCCCGTCGGTGCGGTCGCTGACCCGTGCGGGGCGGAACAGCGTCGCCGGCTCCCCCAGGGCGAGGCGGGGCAGGAAGCGGCCAAGCCAGGGCGCGAATTCCGCGGCGGGCAGCAGGCGGCGCATGCACTCCGCCTCGATCAGCGCCGGCGAGAGGAAATCCTCCCCGCCCGGCTCCCAGGCCTGGCAATCCGCATCCTCCCCGTACCAGGACAGCGCCTTCTCCCCGAGCAGGGCGAACAGCGCCGGATCCCGCCCCGCCGCCCAGTCGGCGGCCAGAGCGAGGGCGAAGGCGGTGTTGCCATGGGTCCCGGCGCGCACCGGATAGTCGGCGCGCGGCAGGAAGTCCCGCAGGCGTTCGGCGAAGGCGCGGGCCAGGGGCTCGAGCGCCGCCGCCCAGCCTCCGCCCTCCAGCCCGTCGAGCTCCGCCGCCAGGCGCAGCAGCCAGGCCCAGCCATAGGGGCGTTCGAAGCCGCGCGACAGCGGCCGGTCGAGATAGGCGCGCTCCGCCGCCACCTTCTCCGGCGTGAGCTGGGCGTCGAACAGGGCGCGGATGGCGGGGGCGGGCGCCATGGCCGGGAAGCGCCGCAGCAGCCTCGCCAGCATCCAGTAGGCGTGGACGCAGGAGTGCCAGTCGAAGCTGCCGTAGAACACCGGATGCAGGGTGCGGGGCGGGCGGAGATCCTCCTCCCCGCCCAGCACGTGGTCGGGCTTGTTCGGCCATTCGCGCCGCACATGGCCGAGGGCGATGGCGGCAAGGCGCCGCGCCATCTCCTCCTCCAGGCCGTCGCGCATCGCTGCTCCCCATGCCGTGCCACGCTATCCTGCGGGGAAGGAGGCGGGGCATGCAAACCACGACACGCGCCATGGTGCTGGAACGGCCGGGCCGGCCACTCGCGCTGCGCTGCCTGCCGGTGCCCGAGCCCGGCCCGGGGCAGGTGCGGCTCAGGGTCCGCGCCTGCGCCGTCTGCCGCACCGACCTGCATGTGGTGGATGGCGAACTGCCCGCCGCGAAGCCGGATGTGGTGCCGGGCCACGAGATCGTCGGGACCGTCGAGGCGGTGGGCGCGGGTGTGGAGCGGTTCGGTCCCGGCGCGCGGGTCGGCGTCCCCTGGCTCGGCTGGGCCTGCGGCACCTGCCGCTTCTGCCGCTCGGGGCGGGAGAACCTGTGCGGGCAGGCGCGCTTCACCGGCTATCAGCTCGATGGCGGCTATGCCGAGCATGTGGTGGCGGATGCGCGCTTCTGCTTCCCCCTGCCCGGCAGCTATGGGGATGCGGAGGCGGCGCCCCTGCTCTGCGCCGGGCTGATCGGCCACCGGGCGCTGCGCATGGCCGGCGACGCGGCACGGCTCGGCCTCTACGGCTTCGGGGCGGCGGCGCACATCGTGGCGCAGGTGGCGCGCCACGAGGGGCGGCGCGTCTTCGCCTTCACCCGGCCCGGCGACGCGGCGGCGCAGGGCTTCGCCCGCCGGCTCGGCGCCGAATGGGCCGGCGGCTCGGACGAGGCTCCGCCGGAACCCCTCGACGCGGCGCTGATCTTCGCCCCCGTCGGCGCGCTGGTGCCGGCCGCGCTGCGGGCGGTGGACCGCGGCGGCACCGTGGTCTGCGCCGGCATCCACATGAGCGACATCCCGGCCTTTCCCTACGCCATCCTGTGGCACGAGCGGCGCGTGCTCTCGGTGGCCAACCTGACCCGGCGCGACGCGGAGGAGTTCCTGGCGCTCGCGCCGCGCATCCCGGTGCGGACCGAGATCGAGACCCTGCCGCTCGAACAGGCAAACGAGGCGCTGCGCCGGCTGCGCGCCGGCGAGGTGACGGGCGCGCTGGTGCTGGTGCCATGAGGCGGATCCCGTTCAGGCGGAATGCGCCCGGACGGGCGACGTTCAGGAGCCGCGGCCGAGGGCGGGGTTCGGGCCCGGATGCACCGGCTGGCCGGGCGGATGCTCGGCCCCGGCAGGGGGCACGGGCTGCCGCTGCGTGGTTCCGGGGCTGGTGTCGGTCTGCCCGCCGCCCTGGTCGCGGCGCGGGGTTCCATTGCCCAGGCTCTCCGCCTGCACCGGCGCCGCCTCCTGCCGCTGCTGGGCGGATTGCGGATCCTGGGGCAGGGGGGCCGGCGTCTGCGCGCCCGCCCCGCCGGGGGCAAGGGCGAAGGCAAGCGCCGCCGCGGCGAGCAGGCGCGGAAGGCCAAGGGTCATCGGTAGCGACTCCCATGAGAACGCCACCGAAACGCGGCGGCGGGGCGGGCGGTTGCGGCCTCGCCACGCCTCGGGCCGGCGGCCGCCGGCCGCATCAGGGCAGCAGCGCCACGGAGGCGCCGAGCAGGAGCATCACCGCGAGCAGCGAAAGCCCCGCCGCGGGCCATTCGCGCAGCACCCGCTCGGCCCGCGTCAGCGCCAGCGTCAGGCCGCGGCGCGGCCGCAGCGGGGGCGGGGCGATCCGGGGCGGGCGCAGCAGCGGCGCCACCCGCCGCGCCGTGCCCTCGCCAAGCACCACCAGATCGCCCTCCGGCAGCGCCGGCAGCCGCACCCAGCGCGCCAGGGCGAGGGCGATCAGCGCGCCGAGCAGCACCGGCCAGAGCTGCTCCCACAGGATGGCCGGCGCCAGCGCATAGGCCAGCGCGCCCTCCTCCCCCGCGAGATGGAGGCCCCAGGGCACGAGAAGCGCGGCAAGCGCCGCCACCAGCCAGGGCACGACCAGGCCGCGCGGAGCGGCGGCGGCCGGCGCCTCGGCCGCCGTGGCGGCGAGGCAGCGCAGGAAATGCACCATCAGCACCGTCGTGGTCACGGAGGTAAGGCCGGCCAGGCGCCCGACATAACCCTCTCCGAGCGGTTCCTTCATCGCCAGCTTGGCGAGCGCCCCGCCGGTCAGCGGCAGGCCGCCCAGCGCCACCGCCAGCACCGCCGCCGCCGCCAGCACCCAGCCGAGGCGGTCGCGTCCGGTGGCGGCGACCACGCCCACGGCGAGGAACAGTGCGCCCTTGGCCAGCGCATGGTGCGCCGCGTGCAGCGCCGCCGCCGCGCCGACCCCGGCATTGGCCTCGGCGAGGGCCACGCCGAGCAGCGCCGTCACCAGCCCCATCTGGCTGACGGTGGAATAGGCGAGCACCGTCTTCGGGTTGGACTGCGTCACCCCGATGGCGACGCCATAGAAGGCGGTAAACAGGCCGGCGAGGGCGAGCGCCTCGCCCCAGGCGGGCATTCCCGCCTCCAGTGGCAGGAAGCGCAGCAGGCCGAAGATGCCGGCCTTGACCAGCGCCCCGCTCAGCACCGCCGAGGCGGGAGTGGGCGCCGCCGGATGGGCGAGGGGCAGCCACACATGCAGCGGCACCAGCCCCGCCTTCAGCCCGAAGCCCGCGACCAGCAGCAGGAGCGTCAGGTCGCGCCAGGGTGAGTCCGGCAGCGCCGCCACCGCCGGTGCGATCAGCAGGCTGTCCGCGGCCGCCGCCAGCAGCATGAAGCCGAGCAGCAGGCAGATCTCGCCGGACAGGGCGAGCAGGATGTAGATGAAGGCGGCCCGGTGCGCCCGCGCCGTCTCCTCGTGCACCACGAGGCCGTAGGCGGTGAGGCTCACCAGCGCGAAGGAGAGGTAGAAGCTGACGATGTCGGCGGCGAGGAACACGCCGAGGCCGCCGGTCAGCGTCAGCAGCCAGAAGGCGGCGAAGCGCTCGGCCAGCGCCTTGCCGCGCAGATAGGCGGCGGCGTAGGCGCCGGCGGCGATCCAGAGCAGCGCCGTCGCGCCCAGGAACACCGCCCCCGTGGCGTCGAGCGCCAGCGCCATGCCGAGCAGCAGCCACGGGCCCTCTTCCACCAGGCCGACCGGGCCCGAGAGCGCCGTCGCCAGCGCCGGCAGCGGCGCGACCGGCAGCAGCGCCAGCATGTGCGCGCGCACCGGGCGCGCCAGGCAGGCGAGCAGCAGCGCCACCGGAAAGCCGAGGGCGAGCCAGGGAAGGGCGGCCGTCACAGCCCGTAATCCCGCGCCACGATCAGCCGCGCCCAGCCGAGCGGACTGAGCGCCACCGCGGCGAAGAGGCCAGCGGCGAGGGCAACGGCGGCGGTCGCCACCGGCGGCAGCACCAGGCCCCAATGCCCCTCCCGCGCCAGCAGCGGCGTCCAGCCCCCCGCACGCTCCCCGGGCGGGGGCACGAACCAGGCGCGGTACACCAGCGGCAGGAAGTAGGCGGCGTTGAGCAGGCTGCTGCCGGCGAGGACGAAGATCACCCAGACCTGCCCGGCCTGCAGGCCGCCCACGCCGAGATACCACTTGCTGACGAAGCCCGCGACCGGCGGCACGCCGATCATGCCGAGCGCGGCGATGCTGAAGGCGAGCATGGTCAGCGGCATGCGCCGCCCGGCACCGTCCATCTCGCCCACCTTGTGGATGTGCAGCGTCTCCGCCAGCGCGCCGGCGCAGAAGAACAGCGTGATCTTCATCAGCCCCTGGTGCACCAGGTGCACCAGCCCGCCGACCGCGGCCACCGGCCCGGCCAGCGCCACGCCGAGGGTGATGTAGGAGACCTGGCTGACGGTGGAGAAGGCGAGGCGGCGCTTGATGTCGTCCTGCGCCAGCGCGCGCAGCGAGCCGTAGAGGATGGTGAGGGAGGCCATCGCCGCCAGGGGCACGCCCAGCCCCTCCGCCTGCACCAGCCCGATGCCGAAGACGTCGAGCACCACGCGCAGGATGCCGAAGGCGCCGGCCTTCACCACCGCCACGGCGTGCAGCAGCGCGCTGACCGGTGCCGGCGCCACCATCGCCGCCGGCAGCCAGGCGTGCAGCGGCACGATCGCCGCCTTCACCGCCAGCCCGCCCACCAGCAGCAGGAAGCAGATGCCGAGCGTTGCGCTGTCGAGCCCGGCGAGCGTGCCGTGCCGTGTGAACTCGATCGGCCCGACCAGACCCTCCAGCCAGACGATGCCGAGCAGCAGCGAGGTGCTGCCGCCCAGCGTGTAGGCGAGGTACTTGCGCCCGGCGGCGAAGGATTCCCCGTCGCCGCGGTGCACCACCAGCGGCCAGGTGGAGAGGGTCAGCAGCTCGTAGAAGATGAAGAAGGTGATGAGCGAGCCGGACAGCGCGATGCCCGTGGTCGCGGCGACGCAGAGGCTGAAGAAGCCGAAGAAGCGCGACTGGTGCGGCCCCTCGCCGAGATAGGCGATGGCGTAGATCGTGGTCAGCAGCCACAGCGCGGCCGAGAGGGTGACGAACAGCAGCGCCAGCGCGTCCACCCGGAGCAGGAAGTCGAGCCCGGGCACGAGCGGGAAGCGCAGCTCGTACTCGGCGCCGGCGGCAACGCTGTCCAGCATGTAGGCGACCAGGGCGAGCTTGCCGACCGCCCCGGCGATGTTGATGGCGGTGCGGGTGCGCCAGGCGTGCTCGGAGAGGAAGAAGATCACCACCGCCGGCACCAGCGAGGTCGCCAGCACGAGGAGGGGCAGCAGCGCGCCTCTCATCCGATCCCCTCCTCCGCCGCCTCGGGGCGGCCGACCTGCAGCAGGGCGAAGGGCATGAGCGGCGCGACGCCGAGCGCCACCGAGCAGAGCGCGAGCCCCAGCACCGCCCATTGCTGGTGCCGCGGCACCGGCCGGCCGGGCAGCACGGGCGTCTCGGTCCGCGCCAGCAGGGGTGTGAGGGCGCGGAACACGTAGCCCGCGGCGAGCAGCCCGCCCGCGAACATCACCAGCGCCCACCACCACTGGCCGGAGGCCATCGCCGTGGTCAGCAGCAGCCACTTGGCGATGAAGCCGCCGCTCGGCGGCAGGCCGAGCAGGGAGAGGCCGGCGAGGCCGAAGGCCAGCGTCACCATGGGCAGGGCGGCGCCCATGCCGCGCAGCTCGGCGATGCGGTCATGCCCCGCGGCGCGCAGGAACAGCCCGGCGGCGAGGAACATCGCCGCCTTGGCGAAGGCGTGGGAGACGGCGTGCAGCACGCCGCCGCTCCAGGCCCCGGCATCCCAGGGCTGGGCCGCGCCGCCGCCGCCCGCCAGCGGCACCATCAGGAACAGGTAGCCGAGCTGCGCCACGGTCGAATAGGCGACGAGCAGCTTCATCCGCACCTGGTGCAGGGCGAGCACGCTGCCGAACAGGATCGCCCCCGCCCCGAGCGCGGCGAGGAGCTGCCCCGCCGCCGCCGTCATCACCCCCGGCAGCGCGTCGAACCAGAGGCGGAGCACGAGGAAGAAGGAGGCCTTCACCACCAGCGCCGAGAGCACGGCGCTCGCCGCCGCCGGCGCGCCGGCATGGGCGGGCGGCAGCCAGAGATGCAGCGGGAACAGCGCGGTCTTGGCCAGGAGCCCCGCCGTCATCAGCGCCGCCGCGGCCCAGGTGACCGGCTCCGGCCCCGCCCGCTCGGCCAGCAGCGTGATGTCGAGCGTGCCGTAGGCGCCGTAGAGCAGCACCGCGCCCAGCAGGTAGAGCACCGAGCCGGCGAGGGCGAAGAACAGGTAGCGCAGCGCCGCCGCCAGGGTCTCCGCCCGCGCCTCGAGGCTCGCCATCGGCACCGCGGCGAGGGTCAGCAGCTCCAGCGCGACGTAGAGGTTGAACAGATCGTTGCCCAGGAAGGCGGCGTTCAGCGCCCCCCATAGGCCGAGCAGCAGCGCCCAGAACAGCAGCGCCGCGCGCGTCTCCTCCCCCGGCGGGGCGCGGAAGGAGGATTGCGCGAACAGCGCGACGCCGAGCAGCACCACCGCCGTGGTGACCACCATCACCGCCGAGAACCCGTCCGCCCGCAGCGCAATGCCGAGCGGCGGCGTCCAGCCGCCCAGCGCGTAGGTCACCTCCCCCTCTCGCCAGACCTGGGCGGCGAGCAGCAGCGCCACCACGAGCCCGGCCGGGATCAGCAGCAGCGCCAGCGCGCGGGCATGCCGGCCGAGCGGCAGCGCCGCCACCATCCCGGCCAGCGGCAGGAGGATGGCAAGCACGATCCAGGGGAAGCCTGCCTCGGGTGCCGCCACAGGGGGCATGTGCTCAACCCTCCGGCGGGTCAGGCTCGGCCCGGCCCGTCTCGCGGGCCAGGTGCAGCACCAGCGCCACGCCGAGGGCGGTCGCCGCCAGTGCCACCACGATGCCGGTGATGATCATCGCATGCGGCACCGGGTCCCCGCCCGGTCCGGCCCGCTCCGCCACCGCGCCGAACAGCAGGAACACGCCGCTGCCGAGCAGGTTGAAGGCAAGCAGCCGGCGCAGCGCGTGGCGGCGCACGATCAGCCCGTAGAGGCCGATGCCGACCAGCGCGGCGCCGGTGAGGCCGTAGAGCGTGGCGGTCACGGCGCCCGCTCCGGCGCGCCGGCCACCAGGAGGGCGAGGGTCGCGGCGATGGAGAGGGTTAGCGCCGCCTCGACGGTGACGATCAGCGTCTTGGCTGCCGCCGGCGGGTAGCCGAGGAAGGCGCCAGCCACGAAGAGGCCCGCGGTGCCGATGCCGAGGAACACCACCGGCCCCGCCACCAGCACCAGCCGCAGCGCCAGGCTGCGCACCGGCGGCGCGTCGGAGAGCCCGGCCATGATGGCGAGCAGCCACACCGCGGCGAGGATGGTGCCGGCCTGGAAGGCGCCGCCTGGCTGGTCGCTGCCGATCCAGAACACGTACACCCCGACCAGCAGCCCGATCGGCGGCAGCAGCCGCCCGAGCCAGGCCAGCGTGCCCTCGGGCCGCGCCCGGTGGCGCAGCCCGGGCCGCCCGCCCCACAGCCGGTCCGGCGCCAGCGACCACACGCCGAGCAGCGCCAGCAGCAGCACCAGGGTCTCGAGCAGGGTGTCGTAGCCGCGGAAGGCGAGCAGCACCGCGGTGACCGGGTTGCCGAGGCCGGTGGCCGGGATCGCCGCCTCGACCGCCGGGACGAGGCTCGGCGCCGGCACGGGCAGGGAAAGCACGGCGGCCGCCAGCGCCACCGAGACGGCGGCGCAGCCGGCGCCGATGGCGAGGCGCATGCCCCGGCCGGGGCCGGGCGTCCGCGCCTCCATGTGCACCCGCGCGGTGACGCCGAGCAGCAGCACGCCGGTCAGCCCGGCGCCGATCGCCGCCTCGGCCAGCGCCACGTCCACCGCGTCGAGCCGCACCCAGGCCAGGGCGATCAGCAGGCCGTAGGCGACGAAGAAGACGGTGGCGGCGAACAGGTCGCGCGCCGCCACGGCGCTGAGGGCGACGGCAAGGATCACCGCGACCAGGCAGAGGTCGAGCAGCCAGAGCGCGGTCATCGCGGCGGCCCGCCGGGCTGGCCCGCCGTCTCGCGCAGCGCCGCGCGCGCGACGAGCTGCGCCACCGTCGCCGCCGCCAGCAGGGCCAGCAGCCAGATTCCCACGAGCTTCAGCGCCTCCGCCACGCCCTCCATGCGCGGCAGCAGGCCGAGCACGACCAGGCCGAGGCCGAGATTGTCGGCCTTGGTCAGCGCGTGCAGGCGCGTCAGCGTGTCGGGGAAGCGCAGCATCCCGATCGTCGCGGCCAGGAAGAACACCCCGCCTGCCGAGACGCAGAGGATGGTGAAGAGGTCGAGGGCGAGGCGCATCATGCCTCCGGGTCGCCGGCGCCCGAGGGGCTGCGGCCCTTGACGAAGGCCACCGCGGCGAAGGCGGCGAGGAGGGCGAGCACGAGCGCGACGTCCACCGCCGCCGGCCGCTCCATCGCCACCGCCAGCAGCAGCAGCACGGCGATGCCGCCGCTGCCGAGAAGCTGCGCCGCCATCATGCGGTCGGCCTCCGCCGGCCCGTGCAGGATGCGCACCAGCCCGGCGCCGACGGTGAGCAGCACGAAGGCCGCGGCGACGACCAGGAATTCAGCCATGTCCCGGCTCCTCCTCCAGCGCGGCGAGGAGCCGCGCCTCCTCCTCGGCGAGCTGCGCCGGAACCGGCTGCGCGACATCGAGGCAGTGCAGCCGCAGCGCGTCGCCCTCCTGCCCCACGGCGAGGGTGCCGGGCAGCAGGCTCATTTCGGTGGCGAGGGCATTGCGCGCCCCGCCAGGAGGCAGGCGCAGCGGGCAGGTGACGAAGCCCGGCGCCAGCGGCAGGCGGGGGCTCAGCGCCCGCCAGGCCACGTCCAGCCCGCCCCGCACCGACTGCCACAGGAAGCGCAGCAGGAGCGGCGGCAGCGCACCGGGCCGGATCCGGCGCGGGCCGGGCGGCAGCAGCCGCAGGCTCGCCAGCGCGGCCGCCAGCGCGGCGAGCGCGCCCGGGATCAGGGCGCCAGGGTCCGCCGCCGAGAGGACGAGCCAGACGCCGAAGAAGGCCGCGGCACGCCCGGCGGCGCGCCGCGTCATCGCTGCTGCCATGGCCAACCCTTAGCGGCGCCGTGCGTCGCGGGCGATGCGAAGCTGCGTGAGCCCGGGGCGCCCCTCATGCCGCCGAGGGCGCCTTCTCCTTCTCGTCCTCCTCCTCGGGGGAGTGCCGGTCGGCCAGGAATTCTCCGACCGGGGCGAGGGCTTCCACATGCTGCGTCAGCACCTTGAGCAGCACCAGCATGGGCACCGCCATCACCGCCCCGACGATGCCCCACATCCAGGCCCAGAAGGCGACCGAGAGGAACACCACCACCGCGTTCATGTCGAGCCGCCGGCCGACGATGGAAGGCGTGAGGATGTGCCCCTCCAGCGTGTTGCTCAGCACGTAGAAGGCGGGCGGCAGCAGCGCCCAGGCGAGGTCGTCGAAGGTGACGACGCCCACCAGCCCCACCACCACGGTGCCGATGAAGGCCCCGAGATAGGGGATGAAGTTCAGCATGAAGGCCATGGTGCCCCAGAGCGCCGGGTTTGGCAGGCCGATCAGCCACATCCCGAACCCCATCCAGACGCCGAGTCCGACATTGATGAAGAAGATGGTGGAGAGGTAACGCGACACTTCCTGCTCCACGTCATGGGCGATGCGCAGCGCCCGCTTCTTGTCGCGGAAGGTCGGCAGCACCCGCACCAGCTTGGCGTAGAACAGGTCGCCGGAGGCGAGCAGGAACAGCAGCAGCACGAGGGTGAAGACGAGCCCTGTGGCGGCGTTGGGCAGCGTCGCCGCGGTCCGCGCCAGCAGCCCGGGCTCGCGCACCACCACCTCCGGCGTGCGCGCATCGGCATCGCCCTGGGTGAGGCGGTCCACCCGTTCCGTCGCCGCGCGCATCGCCTCGACCGGCTCCCGCACCTCCGCCAGCCTCTGGCGGATGCGCCACTCGATCTGCGGAGCGTTGTTCACCCATTCCTGGACCGGGCCGCTGAGGAAATAGACGCCGGCCGCGACCGTGCCGAGCAGGGTGAGGACGAGGGCCACCGCCGTCACCGGCGGCGGGATGCGCCGCCGTGCCAGGAAGCGCACCAGCGGGCTCAGCACCAGCGCCAGCAGGAAGGCGAGCGCCACCGGCACCAGGAAGCCCTGCGCGAAGTACAGCACCGCCAGGCAGGCGATGAGGAACAGCCCGATCAGGCAGATCCTGGCCGCGCCCGCCAGTTCCGTGCGCGGTGGCCTTCCGCTCTCGTCGCGGCGAACCGATGCGTTCTCGTCCATGCTTCCCTCAACGCCCCGGAAACGCCGACGGGAAAGGGAAGGGGGCGGGATTCGTGTCGCTGGCGCGATCACATCGTCCGGACCTCGGGTGCGGCCGGCGGGGGAACCGCGCCCCCGCGCGGGTGTTCGCCCAGCGGTTCGGCGAAGGAGCACGGACATGCGGTGCAGCAGCATGGTGATCGCCTCCGGCCTGGTGCTGGCGCTTGCGGGCGGGGCCGCCGCGCAGCCGCCGGTGGCGGAGACGGCGCGGCAGGCCGAGACCCCGGCGACGGCCGAGGCCTCCGCCCTTCAGGGCTACGTGCTGATGCTGCAGGAGGCGCAGCTCCGGCTGCGCGCGGCGCAGGAGAAGGCGGCACAGGAACCCGCCACCTACAACCGCGCCGCCATGACGCCGGCCCGGCAGGAGCTGATGCAGGAGGTGCGCAACCTCCTCCGCGCCGTGGAGAACGCGCCGCCGGAGGCGACCCGCACCGAGATTTACCGCGAGACGGTGCGCGAGCTTCGGCAGGCCTTCGACGAGGCCGGCCCCGGCTGGCAGCGCGGGGACGAGACGGGGCAGGCGGCGGCGTCGCAGGCCCTCGCCGCGGTGGACCGGCTGCGCGAGGAACTCGCCGGCGCCGCCGCGGCGGCGGGGGGCGCCGTGCCGGCCCCGCCCGTCGCCTCCGGCGGCGGGCGATAGGGCGGATTCCGCGCACGCCTGATCGGGGAGGGAGGCTCGCCGGCACGGAGGGCGCGGCCCGCGCGGGCGGGAAGGCCCGGCCATGCTAGGCTGGGCGGCCGGAGTCCGGAGTCGCCCCCCTGCTTCTCGCCTACGCCCAGCTGGCGTCCTCCATGGCGCTGGTCGGCGCCAATGTCGGCGTCGCCAAGCTGCTGGCCGAGGCGCTGCCGATCCCGCTGATCGCCTGCCTGCGCTGCGCCCTGGCCTGCCTGGTGCTGTGGCCGCTGGCGCGGGCCATGGACGGGCGGGCGCGCCCCTCCGCCGCGGTGCTGCGCAACCTGTTCCTGCAGGCGCTGTTCGGCACCGCGCTCTACAATGCCGGGCTGCTCGCCGGGCTCCGCCTGACCACGGCGCTGGAGGGCGGCCTGGTGCTGGCGACGCTGCCCGCCGTGGTGGCGCTCGGCAGCGCGCTGTGGCTGCGCGAGCGGCTGCGGCCGCGGCAATGGGCCGCCGCGGCCCTGGCGGCGGGCGGCATGGCGGCGATCACCCTGGCCCGGCTCGGCGGGGAGGGGGAGGGGAGCGCGCTCGGCAACCTGCTGGTCTTCGCCGGCGTCTGCGGCGAGGCGATCTACGTCCTGCTGGCCAAGCGCGTCGCCGGCCAGGTGCCGGTGGTCACCGCCAGCCTCTGGATGCAGGCCTTCAGCGCCCTGGTGCTGCTGCCCTTCGCCCTGCCGGGGATCGGCGCCGCGGCGGCGCTGGCCGAGCCGGCGCTCGGCGGGCTGCTGGCGTTCCACAGCCTGACCGCGAGCGTGCTCTGCCTGCTGCTGTGGTATGCGGGGCTGCGCCGCGTCCCGGCCGGGGTGGCGGGCGTGTTCACCGGCTTCCTGCCGGTCTCCGCCGCGGTGACGGCGGTCGCGGTGCTGGGGGAGGCGTTCGGGGCGGTGCACGCGGTGGGATTCGCGCTGATGGGGGCGAGCCTGCTGCTGGCGACCTGGCCGGCGCGGCGCCCGCCGGCATGAGGGCCTGGCTCTCGCTCTCCGTGCCGGAGCTTCTGGCGATGGCGCCGGAGGAGGTGGCGGCGCGGCTCGCCTTCGCCCAGGCCGCGCGCCACGCCACGCTGGAGCCCGCCCAGCGCCACGCCTGGGAGGCGGGGGCGCGGCTGCTCCGGGCGGCGCTGTCCGGGGTGCCGGCCGGCTGGCGGGTGCTGTCCGAATACGACCTGCTGCGCCTCGAGAGGCGGGTGGACGCGGTGCTGCTGACCGACCGCGCCATCCTGGTGCTGGAGTTCAAGCACGGCGCCCGCGGCTTCGCCGCCGCCGACCTGCGGCAGGCGGAGGACTACGCCCTCGACCTGCTCGATTTCCATGCCGGCTGCCGCGCCCATCCCGTGGTGCCGGTGCTGGTGGCGACGCAGGCCCCCGCGCCGCGCCTTGAGCCGCCTCTCTTCTGGCATGGCGTGGCGCCGGTGCTGCGGGCGAACGGGGAGGGTCTCGGCGCGCTGATCGAGGAGGTGCACCGGGCGGTCGGCCCGCCCGCGCGCCCCCTCGACCCGCTGGCCTGGGAGCGCGCGCCCTACCGCCCGGTGCCGACCGTGCTGGAGGCGGCGACGCTGCTCTGGCGCCGCAACTCGGTACAGGAGATCGCCGCCGCCCGCGCCGATGCGCCGAACCTGACGCGCACCACCGAGGCCATCGCCCGCGCCATCGCTGCGGCGCAGCGGGAGGGGACGCGCAGCGTCGTCTTCGTCACCGGCATCCCCGGCGCGGGCAAGACGCTCTGCGGGCTGAACGTGGTGTTCGGCGCGCTGCGCGCACACGGCGCCGCCTTCCTCACCGGCAATGTCCCGCTGGTCGCCGTGCTGCGCGAGGCGCTGGCACGGGACGCGGCGCCGGAGGGCGGGCGGGCGCTGGCGGCGGCGCGGGCCAGGACCCGCGGCGCCCTGCAGAACGTGCACCGCTTCCTGGAGCATCACGTCCTCCACGCCGGCCAGGTGCCGGCGGAGCGCGTCATCGTCTTCGACGAGGCGCAGCGCGCCTGGGACGCGCGGCAGGCGACCCGCGACACCCAGCGCCGCGTCAGCCGCCTGACGACGAGCGAGGCGGCCCACACGCTGGAGATCATGGGCCGTCACGGCGGCTGGGCGGTGATCGTGGCGCTGATCGGCAGCGGGCAGGAGATCAACACCGGCGAGGCCGGGCTCATCGAATGGGGGCGCGCCATCGCCGCCGATCCGCGCTGGCGCGCCATGGCCGCGCCGCGGGTGCTGGAGGCGGCGGAGCCGGCGCAGCGCCTGGCCGACGGTCCCGTGCCCTGGCTCACGCTCGACCCCGATCTCGACCTCGCCGTGCCGATGCGGCAGGTGCGCGATGCCGCCGCCGCGTCCTGGGTGGAGGCGGTGCTGGACGGCGACGCCCCGGCGGCGCGGGCGATCGCCGGGCGCCATGGCGGCGTGCCCTTCTTCCTGGTGCGCGACCTTGAGGCGCTGCGCGCGGCCTTGCGCGGCCTGTGCCGCGGCCTGCGGCGCGCCGGTCTGGTCGCCTCGGCGGGGGCGAGGCGGCTGCGCGCCGAGGGGCTCGGCGTGCAGGTGCCCGAGATCGCCGACTGGTTCCTCAAGCGCTGGCCCGACATCCGCTCCTCGGAGGCGCTCGAGACCTTCGCCACCGAATACGACTGCCAGGGGCTGGAGCTCGACGTGGTCGGCCTCGCCTGGGGCGGGGATTTCCTGCGCGAGGGCGGCGCCTGGCTGCCGCGCCGCTTCGCCGGCGACCACTGGCAGGTGGTGCGCAACGCGGAGGAGCGGCGCTTCATCCGCAACACCTACCGGGTGCTGCTGACCCGCGCGCGCTACGAGACGGTGATCTGGGTGCCGCGCGGCAGCCGCCGCGGCGATCCCTGGCACGACACGACACGCGACGCCGACGCGCTCGACGCGGTGGCCGCCTTCCTGCTGGCCTGCGGCGCACGTCCGGCCGACGCAGTGCTGAAGGCGCCCCCGGCAGCCGAGGCGCCCGCGCTGCTGTAGGATGCCGCCATGCGCATCCTGGTCCTGATCGTCACCCTGCTGATTGCGACGCCGCTCGGCGCGGCGGAGCTCAGGCTCGCCACATGGAACATCGCCTGGTTGACGCTGCGCCCGGCCGACGACCCGCTGCTGCCGGAGGGCCTCACACGGCGCCGGCCCGAGGATTACCGCCTGCTCGCCGCCTATGCCCGCCGCCTGGAGGCCGACGTGGTGGCGCTGCAGGAGGTGGACGGGCCGGAGGCCGCGGCGCGCGTCTTCGATCCGCGCGAATGGGTGTTCTTCTTCGCCGACGACAACGCCGTGCAGCGCACCGGCTTCGCCGTGCGCCGCGGCCTGCGCGCCTGGCAGAACCCGGACCTCGCGGAGCTCGACACGCGGCCGCATGCGCGCCTCTCGCTCCGCCGCGGCACCGACATCACGGTGGAGGCCGAGGGAGTGCGGCTGCGCCTGCTCTCCATCCACCTCAAGGCCGGTTGCCGCGACGGCCGCCTCTCCCGCCCGACGCCGGACTGCGAGACGCTGGCCGAGCAGACCGAGATCCTGGCCGGGTGGGTGGCAGCGCGGCGGCGCGAGGGCATCCCCTTCGCCATCATGGGCGACTTCAACCGCCGGATGCGCGGCCCGCGCGACGACATGCTCGACCGGCTCACCGCCGAGGCGCCGCTGCTGCGCACGAGCGAGGGCGCCTCCGATCCCTGCTGGGCGGGGGCACGCGGCACGCGGCCCTTCATCGACCACATCCTGCTCGGCGGCGGGGCGGAACGGTGGTGGGTGCGGAGCTCGCTGCGCGTGCTGGTCTATGCGGAGCGCGACCGCTCCTACCGGGACCGCCTCTCCGACCATTGCCCGATCAGCATCCGCCTGCGGCTGCCCGCCTCGCGGGCCGGGTGACCGCGCCGCCCCGGCGTGCCAGTTTGCGCGCCGCATGCGGACCTTCTCGCGAGTCACCCTGCCCCTCACCGCGGTCGTCTTCCTCAACCAGGCGGGACGCATCGTGCTCGCCGTGGTGGGGCCGGCGCTGGCGCTGGAGTTCGGCCTGTCGGCGAGCGGCCTCGGGGCCCTGGCCGCGGCCTTCTTCGCCGCCTACGCGCTGGCGCAGCTTCCGATCGGGCTGGCCTTCGACCTCTACGGCGTCCGGCGGGTGCAGGTGGTGCTGTCGCTGCTGGCGGCGCTGGGCTTCCTGCTCTGCGCCCTCGCTCCCGACGCGCTGGTGCTGGCGGCCGGGCGCTTCGTCAGCGGCATCGGCATCGCCGGGGCGCTGATCGGCATCATGAAGTCCGGCGCGCAGTGGTACCCGCCGCACCGCCTGGCCGCCGTCACGGGGGCGGCGATCTTCATCGGCGCGGTGGGGGGGCTTGCCACCACCGTGCCGGTGCAGGCGGTGCTGCCGCTGATCGGCTGGCGGGGCACCTTCCTGGCGCTTACCCTGCTGGCCTGCCTCGGCGCGGCATGGATCCACCTTTCCGTCCCGCTCGCCCCGCCGGGGGCGCGTCCGCCGCCGCGCCGGCGCCTCGGCGCCGAGATCGCGGAATTCGGCCGGATCTTCGCGCATCCGCGCTTCCTGCGCTTCACCCCGGCGGTGGCCCTCGCCTCCGGCCTGGTGTTCACCTATCAGGGGCTCTGGGCCGGTCCCTGGCTGCGCGACGTGGCGGGCCTCGGCGGCGAGCCGCGCGCCACCATCCTGCTGTTCTACGCCCTCGGCATGATGTGCGGGAGCCTGGTGGGCGGCCAGGTGGCCTCGGCGCTGCAGCATCGCGGCTTCGATCCGATGCTGGTGCCCTTCGCCGGCATGGCGCTGATCGCGGCGGCGCAGCTTGGGCTGATCCTCGCGCCGCGCGATCCGGTGGCGCTGGCGGCGCTGTGGTTCTGCTTCGCCGCCTCGGGCTCCACCGGGCCCGTGGCCTATGCGGCCCTGGCGCAGCGCTTCCCGCCGGAACTGACCGGGCGCGTCGCCACGGCGATGAATTTCAGCATGTTGGCCCTGGTCTTCGTGCTGCAGAACCTGATCGGCGTCATCCTCGACCTGTGGCCGCGCACGGCGGCGGGGGGCTGGGACCCGGCGGGCTATGGCTGGGCGCTTGGCCTGACCCTGGCGTTGCAGGCGCTTGCGGCGTTCTGGATGCTGGCGGCGCCGCGCCGCGCGGACTGAGGAGGGAGGGTGCGCATGCCTTGGGACGGCAACCGCCTGCGCGGGATCCTGTCCCGCTTCCGGGTGGAGGCGGGCAAGGGCTTCCGCCTGAAGGACCACGACCCCGCCGACACCGCCGGCCTCGCCCTCGAGAAGCGGGAGGCGAGGGAGCTTCTGGCGCGGGGGCGGGAGATGCTCGCCGAGATGCAGGACATGCTCTACGCCCAGGATCGCTGGGCGGTGCTGTGCATCTTCCAGGCCATGGATGCGGCGGGCAAGGACGGCGCCATCAAGCACGTGTTCAGCGGCGTCAACCCGCAGGGCTGCCACGTGGTCAGCTTCAAGGCGCCAGGGCCGACGGAGCTCGACCACGACTTCCTGTGGCGCCACGCCGTCGCCCTGCCGGCGCGCGGCATGATCGGCATCCACAACCGCTCCTGGTACGAGGAGGTGCTGGTCGTGCGCGTGCACCCCGAGATCCTGGAGCGGCGACAGAAGCTGCCCCCGCGCCTGGTGACCAGCCGCATCTGGGAGGAGCGGCTGGAGGACATCGCCGCCTTCGAGCGCTACCTGGCGCGCCAGGGGGTGGTGGTATTGAAATTCTTCCTTCACCTCAGCGCCGAGGAGCAGCGCCGCCGCTTCCTCAAGCGCATCGAGGAGCCGGAGAAGCACTGGAAGTTCAGCGCCGCCGACGTGGCGGAGCGCCGCCACTGGGACGCCTACCAGGAGGCCTATGAGCAGGCGATCCGCGCCACCGCCGCGCCGCACGCACCCTGGTACGTGGTGCCGGCGGACAACAAGTGGTTCACCCGCCTGGTGGTGGCGGCGGCGCTGGCCATGGCGATGCAGGATCTCGACCTGCACTATCCCCGCCTCGGCGCCGCGGCGCTGGCGGAGCTGGAGGAGGCGCGGCGGGCGCTGGAAAGGTAGGGCAGGTCGCGGGCGGCCGGACGCGTGACCCTGCCCTAGGGAGGAGAGGCTGCGGCCGTTTCCGGGGCATGGCCCTGACGTGCATCCCGTTCCGGTGCACCCACCCGAACGGGTGAAGCCGCTCTCATGCCGAAAGGCAGGGCCTTTGGCATGAGCCAGGGCGAACGGACACTGCCCCAGCCCGCCCGGGCCGTGTCATTTCCCGGCGTCGGCCGCGTCCAGCACGTGCAGGGCGTAGGTGAAGGCCGCGCCGGCGTTCAGCGCGATGGCCACGCCCAGAGCCTCGGCCATCTCGGCCCGGGTCGCGCCGGCCGCCTGCGCCTTGCGCACATGGGCGTCGATGCAGCCGTCGCAGCGCGTGGTGATGGCGACGGCGAGGGCGATCAGCTCGCGCGTCTTGGCGTCGAGGTGCTGCGTCCTGGCGGAGGCGCCGGAGAGGGCGACGAAGCCCTTCACCAGTTCCGGATGCAGGGCGGAAAGCTCCTTGCCCCGATCCTTTGCCGCCGCGCTGTAGCTGTTCCAGTCCTTGATCGCGCTCATGAACTCCCCCGCATGAGGACGGGCGCCGGCTCTGCGCCGACGCCCGCCGGATGCCGCCCGCCGGGTGGGCGGGGCCGGCTATTCCACCACCTCCGGCTCGCGCTCGGATTCGCCGTCGCCCTCCTCGGGGCGGGGCAGGGCAGGCGGCGCCGCCTCGACATAGTCGAAGGTGAGGGCGCCATCCTTCAGGCCGACCTTCACCGCCCCGCCGCGGGTGAGCCTGCCGAACAGCAGCTCCTCGGCCAGCGGCTTCTTCACGTGCTCCTGGATCACGCGGGCGAGCGGCCGGGCGCCGTAGAGCGGATCATACCCCTTCTCGGCCAGCCACTCCTTGGCCGCCGAGCTGAGCTCGATCGTCACGTTGCGGTCGGCGAGCTGGGCCTCGAGCTGCATGACGAACTTCTCGACCACGCGGCCGACGATCTCCGGGGTCAGGCCGGAGAAGGGCACCACCGCGTCCAGGCGGTTGCGGAACTCGGGCGTGAACAGGCGCTTGATCGCCTCCTCGTCCTCGCCGACCCGCACCGTGGCGCCGAAGCCGATGGCGGGCTTCGCCATGTCCGCCGCGCCCGCATTCGTCGTCATGATCAGGATGACGTTGCGGAAGTCCACGGTCTTGCCGTTGTGGTCGGTCAGCTTCCCGTGGTCCATCACCTGCAGCAGGATGTTGTAGAGATCCTGATGCGCCTTCTCGATCTCGTCGAGCAGCAGCACGGCGTGCGGGTGCTGGTCGATGGCATCGGTCAGCAGGCCGCCCTGATCGAAGCCGACATAGCCCGGCGGCGCGCCGATCAGGCGGGAGACGCTGTGGCGCTCCATGTACTCGGACATGTCGAAGCGGATCAGCTCGATGCCGAGCGTCTTGGCGAGCTGCTTCGCCACCTCGGTCTTGCCGACGCCGGTCGGCCCCGAGAACAGGTAGTTGCCGATCGGCTTCTCCGGATCGCGCAGCCCGGCGCGGGAGAGCTTGATCGCGGCGGCGAGCGCCTCGATGGCGCGGTCCTGGCCGAACACCATGGCCTTCAGGTCGCGCTCGAGGTTCCGCAGCGTCTCCTTGTCGTCCGCGCTCACGCTCTTCGGCGGGATGCGGGCGATCTTGGCGACGATCTCCTCCACGTCCTTCAGCGTGACGGTCTTGCGGCGCTTGTTCTCGGGAAGCAGCATGCGGGAGGCGCCGACCTCGTCTATGACGTCGATCGCCTTGTCCGGCAGCTTGCGGTCGTGGATGTATTTCGCCGAGAGCTCCACCGCGCCGCGGATCGCCTCCGGCGTGTACCTCACCTTGTGGTGCTTCTCGTAGTTCGCCTTGAGGCCCTGCAGGATCTTCACCGCGTCCTCGACCGTCGGCTCGTTGACGTCGATCTTCTGGAAGCGGCGGACCAGGGCGCGGTCCTTCTCGAAGTAGTTGCGGTACTCCTTGTAGGTCGTGCTGCCGATGCAGCGCAGCGTGCCCTGGGCGAGGGCGGGCTTGAGCAGGTTGGAGGCGTCCATGGCGCCGCCGGAGGTGGCCCCGGCGCCGATCACGGTATGGATCTCGTCGATGAAGAGGATGCTGCCCGGCTGGTTCTCGAGCTCGGCCACCACCGCCTTCAGCCGCTCCTCGAAGTCGCCGCGGTAGCGCGTGCCGGCGAGCAGGCTGCCCATGTCGAGGGCGTAGATGGTGGACTTGGCCAGCACCTCGGGCACGTCGCCCTCGATGATGCGCTTGGCCAGGCCCTCGGCGATCGCGGTCTTGCCCACGCCGGGGTCGCCCACGTAGAGCGGGTTGTTCTTGGTGCGCCGGCAGAGGATCTGGATGGTGCGCTCGATCTCCTGCTCGCGGCCGATCAGCGGGTCGATCTTGCCCTGCTGCGCCTTCCTGTTGAGGTTGACGCAGTAGTTGGACAGCGCGTCCTGGCCGCGCCCGCCGCGCGGCTTCTCCTCCTTCTCCGCCTCCTCCTGCGCCGAGGGGGTGCCCTGCACGGGGCGGCTCTGGCTGCGGCCGGGCGCCTTGGCGATGCCGTGGCTGATGAAGTTCACGGCGTCGAGCCGCGTCATGTCCTGGAGCTGCAGGAAGTAGACGGCGTGGCTCTCCCGCTCGGAGAACAGGGCGACGAGGACGTTGGCGCCGGTCACCTCGTCCCGTCCGCTCGACTGCACATGGATGGCCGCGCGCTGCACCACGCGCTGGAAGCCGGCGGTCGGCTTCGGGTCGCCCGCGCGCTCGCTGACCAGGCCGGCCAGGTCCTTATCCAGGAACTCCGTGAGGTCGCGCTTCAGCTTCTCCAGGTCGACCCCGCAGGCACGCAGCACGGTGGCGGCATCCTGGTCGTCGGTCAGGGCGAGCAGCAGGTGCTCGAGCGTCGCGTATTCGTGCCGGCGCTCATTGGCCAGAGCGAGGGCGCGATGGAGCGTCTGCTCAAGGTTGCGTGACAGCATATCAGTGACGCTCCCTTATCAGGATCCCTGCCTCCGCTAGCGTGCGGGTCCCAGGGCGGTTCCGCCTGCCGACCGAGCGGCCGGGCCGGCATGCCGGGCCTGTCCGCGGGGTGCGGCTCATTCCTTCTCGATGGTGCACTGCAACGGGTGCTGGTTCTGCCGCGCAAGGTCCATCACCTGGGTCACCTTCGTCTCCGCGACCTCATAGGTGTAGACCCCGCAGACACCGACGCCGCGCCTGTGCACATGCAGCATGATGCGCGTCGCCTCCTCCCGGCTCTTCTGGAAGAACCGTTCCAGAACATGAACGACGAACTCCATCGGCGTGTAGTCGTCGTTCAGCATCAGCACCTTGTACATGGAGGGCTTCTTGGTGCGGGGGCGCGTCTTGACAACGACCCCGGTCCCCGGCGTGTTTTCCCCGTTCGGTCGCTTGTCTTGGTCGCTCATGAGCATCCTGGTGGGCAGGCACCCTCCCGCCTGCATGTCTTCAGGGGCTTGGCCTCGCCACCCCCCGGTCCCCAGGATATCGGAGGGCGGGGCGCGGCGTGAAGTGCCGCAGACCGGCGCAACACCGATTTGGGGTGGTATGGCCGCAAAGGAAAGGGCCCGGGCCGCCCCTCTCCCTGGCGGGGGAGGGGCAGCGCCGGGCCCGGCAGCAAGCCCGGCCGCGGGCCGGGCACGGGCGGTTCAGGCCGCGTTCTGACGGGAGAACTTCTCCACCGCCAGGGTCATGCGGGCCGAAAGCGGCGCGAAGGACTGCTCGGCGACCTTCAGCGCGGCCTCCTGGAAGCGGGCGCTCTCGCTCACCGCCTTCTCGATGGCGCTGCGGGTGTAGTTGGCCTGGACCTGCGCCGCCTCCTGCAGGCTCTTCACCGAGGTGAGCGCCTTCGCGCCCTCGAGCGCGTGGTCGGTCATGCCCTGCACGATGGCCATGCCGAAGCGGCCGAGATCCTGCATGCCGGCCACATAGGCCTGCGCCGCCTTGGCGAAGGCCTCGACATTGCCGCGGCTGAACTCCGCCGCGTCCTCGGCGGCCTTGAAGAGGGTCTCGGCCGTCCTGTTCGCCTGTTCCATCGTCTTCTCCGTCACGCGCTGCGCCTCGCCGGCGCTGTTGTCGACAATCTTGCGGACCCGGGCGGCGGCGGCCTGGGTCAGCTCCTCCGCCTGCCGCCTCACCTCGGTGGCCCTGGCCTCGGCCGCCTTGCCGGCCTCGGCCGGCTTCGGGGCCTTCGTCTCGTTCTCGTTCGCCACGACGCTACTCCTTGCCGTTGGTCGGTTGGGCGCGGCGGGCAGCCCCGACGGGCCCTATGCTGCAATGCAGCATGGAGGCGGTGTTTAGGCCGCGGCCGCGACTGTATGCAAGATAATTTTTGCGGTGCAGCATGAACGATCCCTCACCAAGCCGTGATCCGAGGTGGCAGGCCTCCGCGGCCGAAGTTGCTGGCCACTTCAGCAATGTTCGTTAAGACTCTGCCGCGCCAAGGAAGTTCCTGTTTAGTTCCGGTGGACAAACGGCTCCGCCGCCGCCTAGCATCGGGCGGGATTCGCGGTTCCCCGGGGGGGGAGGGCCGTGCATCAGGGGGTCAGCATGTTCGGGACCAGCGTCCGACGCCTGGGGGTCGTGCTGACCCTCTCGGGCATCCTCGTATCCGCAATCGTTGCGCCGGCGGACGCGCAGATCGGCAGCGACCGATACGCCGCCATCGTCACCGAGGCACGCACCGGCGCGGTCCTGGTCGCCGCCAATGCCGATCACCAGCGCTACCCCGCCTCGCTGACCAAGATCATGACGGTCTACATGGCCTTCGAGGCGCTGCAGGAGGGCAGGATCGGCCTCGCGACGCCGGTGCCGGTCTCCGCCACCGCCGCCGCCATGCCGCCTTCGCGCCTCGGCCTCGCGCCCGGCATGACCCTGACCGTGGAGGAGGCGATCCTCGCCCTGGTCACCAAGTCGGCCAACGACGCCGCGGCGGCGCTGGGCGAGTTCCTGGGAGGCGGCAGCGAGCACCGCTTCGCCCAGATGATGACGCTGAAGGCCCGCTCCCTCGGCATGTCGCGCACCACCTTCCGCAACGCCTCCGGCCTGCCCGATGCGGGGCAGGTGACGACGGCGCGCGACATGGCGCTGCTCGGGCGGCGGGTGATGCAGGACTTCCCGCGCCTCTACGCCTATTTCTCGACGCCCCATTTCGTCTTCCGCGGCCGCACCCACTGGAACCACAACCGCCTGCTGCAGGAATACGAGGGCACGGACGGCATCAAGACCGGCTACATCAACGACAGCGGCTTCAACCTGGTGGCCAGCGCCCAGCGCGAC
This sequence comes from Crenalkalicoccus roseus, assembly GCF_004761865.1. GTDB lineage: Bacteria > Pseudomonadota > Alphaproteobacteria > Acetobacterales > Acetobacteraceae > Crenalkalicoccus > Crenalkalicoccus roseus. The sequence continues at coordinate 138,437 of NZ_SJDM01000007.1, forward strand.
GGGGTGCGCCTGATCGCCGCCGTCTTCGGCGGCAGCACGGGGCGAGAGCGCGACCGCCACATGATGGCGCTGCTCGACCAGGGCTTCGCGCAGATGGGGGTCGCGCCCATCGCGCGCCGCCAAGCTCCGGCGCCGGTGCTGGTCGGCAGCGCCCAGGCGGCCACGGCGGCCGCGCGCCGCCCCGCGCCGAGCCAAGCCCGCGCCCCGGCATCAACGACGCGAACCGCCGCCGCGGCGCGGTCCGCTCCCGCCGCCCGCGCCACGCCGGTCCGGGCGACCACGCAGCCGCCGCGGCGGCCGGGCGGCACCCGGGTCACCGCCGCGCCGGGCCCCACGATGATCGAGCAGGGCGACACCAGCCGCGGCGTGGCGCGGCCCGCCGCGCGCAGCCCCTCCGCCGCGCGC
>NZ_SJDM01000070.1 GCF_004761865.1 Crenalkalicoccus roseus
CGGTCGAGAGCTTCGAGCCGGGGATGATCCTGTACCGCCGTGGCATGGGCAGCGTGGAGGTGGTGAATCCCTCGGGGGGCGGGTCGCACGCCGCCTTCGCCCGCAGGGCGTTGGAGGCGGCGGCGGTGGGCGCCGGCCTGACCTATGACCAGGTCTCCGGCGACCTGACGCAGGCCAACTACTCGTCCCTCCGCGCCGGCAAGATCGAGTTCCGCCGCCTCTGCGAGCAGGTGCAGTACGGCATGCTGATCCCGATGCTGGTGCGGCCCGTCGCCGAGCGCTTCCACGCCCAGGGCGCGCTGCTCGGGCTGTGGGGGACGGACATGCCGGACGGTGTGTCGCATGTGCCGCCGGCGCACGAGATGATCGACCCGCTAAAGGATACCACCGCGCTGATTGCCCAGGTGCGCGCTGGCTTCGTCCCGCAGCCCGAGGCGGCCGGGGCCTTCGGCTACGACTTCCGGGCCGCCGTGGAGATGATCCGCGAGGCCAACGCCCTGCTCGACGAGGCCGGCATCTCGCTCGACACCGACCCGCGCCGGGTCGCGAAGTCCGGCGCAGCGCAGGACGCCGCGCAGATGGCCGCGGTCGAGATTGCCGCCACCGGCGCCGCGGCCCCGCCGCGCGAGATCCCAGCACAGGGCTGACCATGACGGACATCATCGAACCGGGCGGGGGAGACCCCGCACCGGAGCTTGCTGCTGCGCCCATCTTGGCGCAGCGCGCGATTGCCGCGCCTGCCACCGTCGATCGCGCCGCCCGCACCGTCGAGGTGGTGTGGAGCACCGGCGCCCGCGCCCGCAACTTCGTCCCCGCCCTTGGCCTCATCACCGAGGAGCTGGAGATGTCGCCGAACGCGGTGCGCATGGAGGCGCTGCGCTCCGGGCGCGCTCCGGTGCTCGACACCCACCGCCGTGATGGTGCCAGGGATGTCCTTGGCCNAGCACCGGCGCCCGCGCCCGCAACTTCGTCCCCGCCCTTGGCCTCATCACCGAGGAGCTGGAGATGTCGCCGAACGCGGTGCGCATGGAGGCGCTGCGCTCCGGGCGCGCTCCGGTGCTCGACACCCACCGCCGTGATGGTGCCAGGGATGTCCTTGGCCGGGTCACCGCCGCCCGCCTCGAGCGCGGCCGCGGCTACGCCACGCTGCAGTTCTCGACCGCCGCCGACGTCGAGCCGGTCTGGCAGCGCATCGCCGACGGCACGCTGCGGGCGGTGAGCGTCGGCTACCGCGTGCACCGCTACGAGCCGCGGGCCGACCCCGCCACCGGCGAGATCGTCCACCGCGCGGTGGATTGGGAGCCCTTCGAGATCTCCGTCGTGCCGGTCCCGGTGGACCGGGATGCCGCAGTGCGTGGCGAGGCGCCGCAGGGCGCGCCCGCCATCGCGATCGAACCCGCCCTGCCTGACGAGGACACCACCATGCTCGAGACGACGCCGGAGACCCCGGCCGCGCCGGCCGCCCGGGACGTTCCCGCGCCGTCGGCGCCCCCCACCCCGCCCCAGGAGACCACCGTGACCACCAGCCCAGAACCCAGCCGCGCCGCGCCCGCAGCGGTCGCACCGCCCGATCTCGATGCCGTGCGCGCCGAGGCGAGCCGCGCCGAGCGCGAGCGCATCGCCGGCATCGATGCCGCCGTGGAGGCCGCCCGCGCCCTGCTGCCGGCGGACCGCATCACCCCTATCCGTGCCGAGGCCATCGCCCAGGGCTGGACCGGCGACCAGGCCCGCCGCGCCCTGTTCGACGCCCTGGTGGCCAAGGGCCCGCGGCCCTCCATCCCCGCCCGCCCCGAGACCGGCCCCGGCCACGACGACCCGGCGCAGATCCTCGACGCCATGGCCGAGGCGCTCGCTGTGCGCGCCATGCCCGGCTACCAGCCGCAGGGCTCCGGCCGCCACGCCGAGTTCCTCGGCTGGCGCCCCTCCGACATGCTGCGCGAGCTGCTCGCCCGCCGCGGCGAGCGCAACCCGCCCCGCAATCCGACCCTGCTCGCCGAGCGCGCCTTCCACACCAGCTCGGACTTCCCGCTGCTGCTCGCGGCCGCCGCCAACAAGATGCTGCTCGCCGCCTACCAGCCGGCGCAGCCGACCTATCGGCAGATCTTTCTCCGGCGCGACTTCCGCGACTTCAAGCCGCACCGGCACCTGCGCATCGGCGACTTCCCGACCCTGCTGCCCCTCGCGGAGAACGGCGAGATCCAGGTCGGCACCATGTCCGAGAGCCAGGAGATCGTCCTGCTCCAGACCTTTGCCCGCAGGATCCGCGTCACCCGGCCGATGCTGGTCAACGACGACCTCGGCGCCTTCACCGATTTCGCCGCCGCCATCGGCCGGCGCGTCGCCGAGTTCGAGAACGCCACCGCCTACAACCTGCTCAACAGCGCCAATGGCGACGGGCCGACGCTCGCCACCGGCAACGCGCCCGTGTTCGGCACCGGCGCGGCGCGCGCCAACAAGGCCAGCACCGGCACGGTGCTCGACACCGCGACCATCGGCGCCGGCCGCGCCGCCATCATGAAGCAGCGCACGCTGGACGGCCTGCCGATCTCGATGGGCCAGACCATGCGCCTCCTGGTCGGGCCGAACCTCGAGCTCGCCGCNGCCGCCATCATGAAGCAGCGCACGCTGGACGGGCTGCCGATCTCGATCGGCCAGACCATGCGCCTCCTGGTCGGGCCGAACCTCGAGCTCGCCGCCCGCCAGGCGACGGTGGTGGTGCAGGCGAGCGAGACGGCCAAGGCGAACGTCTTCGCCGGCTTCGTGCAGCCGGTGATCGAGCCGCTGATCCCGGGGAACCGCTGGTACCTGTTCTCCGACCCGGCCGCGGCGCCGGTCTACGTCTACGGCTACCTCAACGGCGCCGAGGGGCCGCAGGTCACCACCGGCCCGGTGCAGGGCGCCGACGGCGTCGAGGTCGGCGTGATCTTCGACTTCGGCGTCGGCGCCATCGACTGGCGCGGCGCCTGGTTCAACCCGGGCACCTGATCCTTCCCACCACCACAGCAGCTTCGTCGAGGGCGTCCTGCGGGGCGCCCTCAGCGCCTTCAGGAGACCCTCCCATGCGCAACTGCCTCCGTCCCGACGCGCGCTCCATCCCGATGGTGGTGCCCTACGCGGGGGGCATCCTCGCCGGCCAGGGCATGCTGGTCGGCGCGTTCTTCGGGGTGGCGGCCTCCGACGCCGCCCAGAACGCTACCGTCGAGTGCGAGACCCGCGGCGAGTTCGAGCTGCCCAAGGACCCCGCACAGGCGATCTCCGCCGGCGCGCGCGTTTTCTGGGACAACACCAACCGCCGCATCACCACCACCGCGACCGGCAACTTCCAGGTCGGTATCGCGACCATGGCAGCCGCGGCATCGGACGCCACGGTGCGGGTGATGCTCGCCCGCGTGCCGGCGTCGGGGGCGTGATGGCCGCGCTGCTGCCGCGCGACCGGGCGCGCCTCGCGGGCGTGCACCGGGACCTGGTCCGCGTCGTCGAACGGGCTCGCCAGCAGGTGCCGTTCATCGTGACGGAAGGGGTGCGCTCGCGGGAGCGCCAGGCCCGGCTGGTCGCGATCGGCGCCTCGCGCACCATAGACAGCCGGCATCTGACCGGCCACGCCGTCGACCTGGCCTACTGGCTCGACGACGGCGACGGCGTCCCCGAACACGGCGAGATCCGCTGGGACTGGCCGCTCTACGAGCAGATCGGCGCCGCCATGAAGGCTGCGGCCAAGGCGCTCGGGGTGCCGATCGTCTGGGGCGGCGACTGGACCTCCTTCCGCGACGGGCCGCACTTCGAGCTTGACCGCAAGGCCTATCCGTGACCGGCGCGGCGATCCTTGGGCTGCTCGGTCGGCATGCCCTGCCGATCGGTCTGGCAGCGGCCTGCGCCATGACGGCGCTGGCCGCCTGGCACTTCCGCAGCCAGCGCGACGCCGCCCGCCTCGTCGCGGCGATGGCCACCCGCACCGCGGAGGCGAACGCCGCCGCGCTGGCCCAGGCCACCGCCGAGCATGCGCGCCACATCGCGGCGCTGACCGGCGAGGCCGAGCGTGCCCGCGCCCGGGCCGCGCGCCTCGGCGCCAATCTGGAGGCCCTTCGCCGTGACCCGAGCCACGCTGCCGGCGCTGCCCCTGTGCTGCGCGCTGCTGTCGAGCGCCTGCGCGCCAGCCGCAGCGCCGGAGATCCGCCTGCTGCCGCTCCGCCTCCCTGACGCGCTGCTGGTCTGCGCCCCGGCGCCGGCGCTTCCGGCCACGGATCACCTCACGCAGGGCCAGGTAGCGGAGCTGCTGCTGGCCTATGACGCCGCCCACGCCGACTGCGCGGGGCGGCTCGCCGCGGTGCGGCGGCTGAACCCGGCCGATGGGGGCGAGCGGTGAACGCCTTCGACGTCGCGATGGCGGCGCTCGTCGCCGATCCGAACCTCGGGGTCGAGGCGGTCTATCGGCAGGGCGGCACCGGCGCGCCCATCGTCGTCAGGGTGCTGCGCTCCTCGCCCGACCGCGTGGCCGACGCCTTCGGGACGGAGATCCTCTCGGCCACCGACATCCTCTCGGTTCCCATCGCCGTCCTACCCGACCTCGCCGCCGGCGACCGCTTCGCCCTCGGCCCCGACCTGCTCACCGTCAGCCACGCCGAGCGCGACGCCGCCGGCATCGCCTGGCGCGTCCTCTGCCAGCGATAGGAGCCCCCATGCCGCAGACCACCCTCACCCTGCTGGAGATGCTGCGCGACCTGCTGTTCGGCGCCGCGGCCGGCTTCGCCGGCGGCTTCGTCCGCTGGAACAACCCCGAGCGCCGCCGCTTCGGCTGGTGCCTCGCCTGGGAGGTGCCCTCCGCGGCGCTGGTCGGCAGCGCCGGCTATGCCCTCGGCGGCTTCCTCGCGTTCAACGAGTACGGCCGCTTCCTTTTCGCCTTCGTGTTCGGCTACCTCGGCCAGGCCGCGCTGCACGACCTCGCCGTCGCCATCATCCGCCACCGCACCGGCCTGCCGCCGGGGGGCGGGACGCCGTGAGGCTCGCCGCCACCATCCTCGGCGACCTGCGCCAGGCGCTCGCGGCCGAGGTGCGCGCCGGCGAGCGCGCGGCCATGACGGCGATCCGCGCCGAGACCGAGCAGGTCAAGGCGGAACTGCGGCGGCAGGTGACCAGCGCCTTCGGCGGCAATGCGCGGGGGATCGCCAACGCCTGGCGCAGCCAAGTCTTCCCCCGCTCGGGGCAGTCGCTCCGCCCCGCCGGGCTGGTCTGGACCAAGGTGCCCAACGTGATCGACGCCTTCGAGCGCGGCGCGCTGATCCGCGCCAAGGGCGGGCGAAAGTTCCTGGCGATCCCCACCGGCTTCAACGCCGCGCGGGGGCGCCGGGGCCGCGGTGACAAGGGTCTGCGTGTCACGCCGGCGCAGATGGTCGCCTCCGGGCAGGGCTTCCTGCGGCCGTTCCAGTCGGGACGGGGCTTCGTGTGGTGCCTGCCGCTCCGCCAGGGCGAGCAGACCGGCCGGCGCCGCCGCACCCGGCTGATCGCCGGCGGCCTCGCCGAGATCGGCACCGCCAACCGCAAGGGCCGCGAGGCCTGGGCGCGCGGCATGCTCGCGCGGGGGATGGTGCCGATGTTCCTGCTGCTGCCCCAGGTGAAGCTCGCCAAGCGCCTGGACGTGAAGGGCGCCGCCGAGCGCGGCCTGCGCCGGCTGCCGGGGCGCTTCGTCGCGGCCTGGGAGCGCGAGAGCGGGAGGCAGGCGCCATGATGAGCCGTCGTGCCAGTCTGCTCCTGCTCCTTGTCCTCTCCGCGCTCGGCTGGCTCTGCATCGGCCTCGCCCTGGCGGTCACCTGGGTCGGCGGCCGCTTCGTCGCGACCCTGCTGGGCTGGGCATGAGCCTCCGCGAGGCCGCCATCGCCGCCCTGCACGCCCGGCTCGTGACGGCGCTGGCATCGCGCCATCCCGCCCCGCTGGTGCTGCGCGGCGAGACCGTGCCGCAGCGCCTGCCGCCGGGCGGGCTGGTCGTCATCCGCGATGGCGAGACCGTCGAAGAGACGCCGATCCTCTCGCCGCTCGCCTGGGCCATCGAGCACCGCGCCGAGGTCGAGGTCACCGTCGCCGGTGCGACGCCCGCGGCCCGGAATGCCCTGCTCGACGGGCTCCTGGTGGACATCGCCGCCGCCGTCACCGCCGACCGCACCCTGGGCGGCGCCGTGGAATGGGCGCAGCCCGGCGCGCCCGAGTTCGAGGACGTCGAGGTCGAGGGCGCCGCGGCCGCGCGCGCCGCCTCGGTCCCCGTCGCGCTGTTCTTCACCGTCGCCGGCTCGCCGCTGGCCTGACGCTTCTCCCTCCCACTGACCCCGGAGATCCCCGATGCCCCGTGCCATCGGCGCCAATTGCCGCCTGCTCATGATCCCCGAGACCGTCTACGGCACCGCGCCCTCGGGCGACTGGCGGCGCCTGCCCTTCCTCTCCTGCGACCTCGGCGCCGAGCAGCCGCTGCTCGACGCCGACGTCATCGGCGTCGGCGGCAGCCGCGACCCGGCCGCCCCCTTCCTCGACACCGTCACGGTGCAGGGCCAGGCGGTGGTGCCGCTGGACCTCGTCAACATCGGCCACTGGCTGCGCCTGCTGCTCGGCCCGCCGACCACCACCGGCACCAGCCCGAACTTCATCCACAGCTTCGGCTCGGGCGCCGCGGCGCTGCCCTCCAACAGCGTCGAGATCGGCTACCCCGACGTGCCGAACTACGACCTCTGCACCGGGGTGCGCGCCGACACGCTGGAGCTCGACTTCTCGCCCACGGGTCCCGCCACCGCGACCTTCGGGCTGATGGGCCAGGGCTCGACGCGCAGCGCCGCGAGTTCGGGCGGCACGCCGACCAGCGCCGCCTACACCGCCTTCAACAAGGCGCAGGGCGCGATCAGCCGGAACGGCTCAGCGCTCGCCCAGGTGACCGGGGCGCGTCTCACCTACGCGAACGGCATGGAGATGGTGCGCACCATTCGCGCCGATCGGAAGGTCGAGGGCGTGGATCCCGGCATCGCGCGCGCCACCGGCCAGATCACCGCGCGCTTTGCCGACACCACGCTGCTCACCCAGGCGCAGAACAACGCGCCGGCGGAGTTTGCCTTCAGCTATACGATCGACGCGAACCGCAGCCTGACCTTCACGCTGCACGAGGTCTATCTGGCGCTGGCCAAGACCCCGATCGAGGGGCCGGCCGGCGTCGAGGCGAGCTTCGCGTTCCGCGCCGCCTACAACGCCACGGCAACACGCATGATGACCGTGGTGCTCCGGAACCAGCAGCAGGCGAGCGAGTATGCGTGAGGATCACGCGCCGCCGAGCAGGTCACGCAGCAGCTCCTGCAGGTCGCGCGCGCCATGCAGGACCCGCAGGATGCGCGGCGGCGCCGCCGTCGCCCGATAGACGATCACGTAGGGGAAGTCCGGGACGACCAGGAAGCGCACCTCCTCCGGTGCCAGGGCGGGACGGACGACCCCGATCCGCGGATAGGCCCCGATCCGGACGGCAGCCGCAACGACCTGCTCGCGCAGGCGGCGGGCCGCGGCAGGATTGTCGGTGGCGATGAACGCCGCCGCCTCGGCAAGGTCACGACGCGCCTGCGCCGAGAGGATCGCCGGGCGCTTACCGCCCATCGGGCGTTGCCCGAAGGCTGCCGGTCGGGCTCAGCGGGCCTGCTCCCGCGCCCGCCTGGCTTCCGCCTCGGCGATGATCGCGTCCATCTCCTCCGCGACCTGCTCGACCTCGAACCACCCGGTCTCGTCGGCCTCGCGCTCCGCCGCCTCGAGCATGCGCACGAAGGCCGCGCGCTTCTCCTCCTGCGCCTGCAGCAGCCGCAGCGCGGCGCGCATCACTTCGCTGACGTTGCCGTAACGGCCCGAGGCGACACAGGCTTCGGCGAAGCCTTCGAGCTCCGGCGTCAGGCTGACATTCGGCATCCCGCCCTCCTGTCCCTCGTCATGTCAGACTTTGACATGGCGGCTGCCCGTTTCAAGTCCGGAGACCGCCCATGCTCACCCTCGACCTCCCCACCGAGCCGTACTGGATCGATCTGGCGCGCGGCGTGCGCGTCGAGATCAAGCCGGTCACCACCGCCGTCATGGCGGCGGCGCAGGCCGCCGCTTCGCGCCGGCTGACCGCGATCCGCATCGCCGATCCGGACCTTGACCCCGACATGGAGCGCGGCCTGTCCTTCGCCTTCCTCGTCAAGGCGCTGGCCCGCCACGCCGTCACCGCCTGGGAGGGCGTGGACGACGCCGCCGGCAAGCCGCTGCCGCTCTCGCCCGAGGCGGTGGAGCGGCTGATGGACCTCGACGACATCGCCGCCGCCTTCTGGGACCGCGCCACCGCCCCCGTCGCCGCGGTGGCCATCGAGGGAAACGGCTAAGGGCCCGCGCCGCCTGGCACTTCGGGCGCGGGTCCGAATACTGCCGCGGTTGCGCGGCCCTTGGGCGCGACTGTGGCGCCCTTTGCCCCTACGCCGCCCACGCCCCCGCGAGCGTCGAGGGCGCCGCCGTATGGGCCGCAGGAACGGCCTGCGCCGAGGCCACGATGGGCGGGCTGAGCCTCGATATCGGCGGCGCGCTCGCCGCCGCGCGCGATCTCGGTGCGTCCGGCTGGGCCGCCGCCGAACTGCTGCTGGCCATCCGCATCGGCATGGCCGAAGGCAGCGCCGCCCGCCGCGAGAGGGAGACCACCTGACATGGCCGACGCCACCCGCCGCGTCTCGGTCCGCCTGTCGCTGGACGACGCCGCCCGGGTCAAGGCCGGGCTGCGCGAGGTCGGCGAGGCCGGCCAGCGCTCCCTCGACCAGATCAAGGGCGGCGCCGAGCGCGCGTCCCGCTCGCTCGAACTGCTGGACGTCGCCACGCGCGGCATCCAGCTCGCCGGCCTCGCCGCCGCGGCCCGCGCCCTGGTGCAGGCCGGCGACGCGCTGACCCAGGGCCTCTCTCGCCTGCAGCAGGCTACCGGCTCGGTGGAGCGCGCCGGGCAGGTCTACGAGGCCCTCTACCGCAACGCGCTCTCTACCGGCGTCGCGGTCTCCGAGAGCGTCGACGCCTTCCAGCGCTTCGCGATCGCCTCCCGCGAGATCGGCGCCACCTCCGACCAGGTGGTCCGCCTCGTCGGCGGGCTGCAGCGCGTCGCCATCGTCTCCGGCGCCTCGACCCAGGAGATCTCCTCGGCCACGCTGCAGCTCGCCCAGGCGCTGGCCTCGGGCGTGCTCCAGGGCGACGAGCTCCGCTCGATCCTCGAGGCCATGCCGCTGCTGGCTGAGGGCCTGGCGCGCGAGCTCGGCGTCTCGATCGGCCAGTTGCGGCAGATGGGCTCGGAGGGCCAGCTCACCGCCGAGCGGGTGTTCCCGGCGCTGCTGCGCGCCACCGAGCGGCTCGGCGCCGAGCTCGACCGCGCCCCGATCTCGCTCGGCCGCGCCTTCGGCCAGCTGACGGCAGCGACCGAGAACTTTCTCGGCCAGCTCGACCGCGCCATCGGCCTGTCCAACGCGCTGGCCCGGGCGCTCTCGGCCGCCGCGCGCGCGGTGGACAGCGTCCGCCAGGGCGCCGGCCTGCGCAGCGAGGAGGAACGCCTCGCCGGGCTGCGCCGCCGGGCCGAGGCGCTGTCTGCCCAGATTGGCCGGCTGGAGAGCGAGCAGGACGGCCGCGACAGCCTGCG
>NZ_SJDM01000071.1 GCF_004761865.1 Crenalkalicoccus roseus
GGTCGAGAGCTTCGAGCCGGGGATGATCCTCTATCGCCGCGGCATGGGCAGCGTGGAGGTGGTGAACCCCTCCGGCGGTGGATCGCATGCCGCCTTCGCGCGCCGCGCCCTCGAGGCGGCGGCCGTGGGTGCCGGGCTGACCTACGACCAGGTCTCCGGCGACCTCACGCAGGCGAACTACTCCAGCCTCCGGGCCGGCAAGATCGAATTCCGCCGGCTTTGCGAGCAGGTCCAGTACGGCATGCTGATCCCGATGCTGGTGCGGGCCCATCGCCGACCGCTTCCACGCCCAGGGCGCGCTGCTCGGGCTGTGGGGCGCCGACATGCCGGACGGCGTCAGCCACGTCCCGCCCGCGCACGAGATGATCGATCCGCTGAAGGACACCACCGCCCTCATTGCCCAGGTCCGCGCCGGTTTTGTGCCGCAGCCCGAGGCGGCCGGCGCCTTCGGCTACGACTTCCGCGCCGCGGTGGAGATGATCCGCGAGGCGAATGCGCTGCTCGACGAGGCTGGCATCTCGCTCGACACCGACCCGCGCCGCGTCGCGAAGTCCGGCGCCGCGCAGGACGCCGCTCAGATGGCCGCCGTCGAGATCGCCGCCACCGGCGCCGCGGCGCCTCCTGCAGGAGAACCCCGATGACCGCCGGCGCCTACGACTGGACGGACGACATGCTCAAGATCAAGAGCATGCAGAAGAAGTTCCGCGACAGCTTCAACGGGATCGAGATCAACCCGGCCCGCTGGGACGTCGCGGCCAGTGGCAGCGGCATGGCACTCGCGGTCGCCGACGGCACTATCACCATCTCCACCGGCACGACCCTTGACGACGAGCTGGTGCTGACCAGCCGCACCGCCTTCACCATCCCGCTCCGGGTCATGGTCGCGGTGAACCTCAGCCAGCGCATCGCCGGCCAGTCGGTCTGGCTCGAGCTGGTCTCGGTCGACCCGACCTCCGCCCAGCCGGACGGCCGCAGCGCCGCCGCCTGGCGGCTCGACGGCACAAGCCCGACGCTCGCGAACTACGAGGTGCAGAGCGAGGGCGCGCCGCGGTTGGCGAGTTCCTCGGGCTCTCCGATCCCGACCACCGTGCCCACCGGCTGGTCGGTGCTGGAGATCGAGCCGACTAATGACGAGTGCTGGTTCCACGGCCGGCAGATCGACACCACGGCGGCGCGGTCGAACTCCTATGTCCGTCACCAGCAGATCCCGGAGCCGAATGCGCTCTACCGCTTTCGGATCCGGGTGCGAAACCGGCAGCTCGTCAACGGCATCTCGGCGGTCGCCAACAACGGCTCCGGCCTGGTGCGGATCACCCGCGCCGCGCATGGCTTCGCGACGAATGACGTGGTGACGGTCGCCGACGTCTCCGGCGTGCCGGGGGCGAACGGCACCTTCACGATCACAGTGATCGACGCGAACAGCTTCGACCTCGTCGGCTCGACCTTCTCCGGCGCCTACCTCAACACCGGCTGGGCCTCGGTCTCGCGCAACCTGGCGCCGGCGTCGAGCACCGACGTGAAGGTGCAGTTCGTCACCATCGCGGACTACGCCGAGCTCACCACCGAGATCACCGCCGGCCGCAGCCAGTCGGTCGCCGGCCAGGGGCTCGGGGTGAACGTGCTGAGCACCATCGCCCCGACGCTGACGGCCGTCGGCGGCCAGGCGCGCAACACGAACGGCGCCCTGTCAGTGCTGGTGGCCACGGGTCTGTCTGCAAACCCCACGGCGGTGACCGCCGGCCACGGCATCGACCTGCTGGCGACGCTGATCGGCGCGCTGGTGAACAAGCCCTTCTCCATCCCGGAGGCGGACTGGCAGTACGCCGGCGCTGCCGGCGGGATTAGCGGCACGGCCGACGTCGTGCTGAAGGCTGCGGCGGCCGCCGGCATCCGGAACTACGTCACCTCGATTGACCTGCGGAACGCGCACGCGACGGTGGCGACCGAGGTGGTGATCAAGGACGGGGCGACGGTGATCTGGCGGCAGCTGCTGCCGGCGGCGATGGCGACCCCGGTGGACATCACCTTTCCAACGCCGCTGCGCGGGACGGCGGCGACGGCGGTGAACTTCGCCTGCCTGACCACCGGCGCGCAGGTCTACGTCAACGCGCAGGGCTACGCCGCGCCCTGAGCGCGGCCCGCAGCACGGATCCAGCATGACCGAGATGATCGACCCGGGCCGGGGCGACCCCGCGCCGGATGCCCCAGCCATGCCGATCGTGGCGCAGCGCGCGCTGGCGGCCCCGGCCACCGTCGATCGCGCCGCACGCACCGTCGAGGTGGTGTGGTCGACCGGCGCGCGGGCTCGCAACTTCGTTCCCGCCCTCGGCCTGATCACCGAGGAGCTGGAGATGTCGCCCAACGCGGTGCGCATGGACGCGCTGCGCTCGGGCCAGGCCCCGGTGCTGAACACGCACCGCCGCGGCGATGCCCGCGACGTGCTCGGGCGCGTTACCGCCGCCCGCCTCGAGCGTGGCCGCGGCTACGCGACGCTGCAGTTCAGCACCGCCGCCGACGTCGAGCCCGTCTGGCAGCGCATCGCCGATGGCACGCTGCGGGCAGTGAGCGTCGGCTATCGCGTGCACCGCTACGAGCCGCGGCCGGACGCCGCGACCGGCGAGACCGTCCACCGCGCGGTGGATTGGGAGCCCTTCGAGATCTCCGTCGTGCCGGTCCCGGTGGACCGCGATGCGGCGGTCCGGGCTCCCACGACGATTGCGGAGCAATCGCCGTGGGGACCCGTCCGCGCGCAGGGAGAGCAGGGCCTCCCCGCGCCGGCGATCGAACCCGCCCTGACTGACGAGGGCCCCATCATGCCCGAGACGACGTCGGAGACCCCGGCTGCCCCGCCTGCGGCGCCGCCCTCCGCCGCGCCGTCCACCCCGCCCCAGGAGACCACCGTGACCACCACGCCCAGCCCTGCGCCGGCCGCACCGCCCGAGCCCACCCGCCGCGCCCGCGCCGGCTACCTCGCCGATCGACCTCGACGCGATCCGCGCCGAGGCCGAGCGCGCCGTCGCCGAGCGCATCGCCAGCTACGAGCCGGTGCTCGCCGCGGCGCGCGGCCTGCTCCCCGCCGACACCATCGACGCGCTGCGCCAGGCCGCGATGCGCGATCGCGCCAGCCCCGAGGTGCTGCGCGCCCGGCTGTGGGAGGCCTTCACCCAGGCGCAGACGGCCCGCCCGACGCTCCCGGCCCGCCCGGAGAGCGGCTCCGGCCACGATGATCCGGCGCAGCTGCTCGACGCCATGGCCGAGGCGCTCGCCGCCCGCTCCATGCCGGGCTACCAGCCGCCGAGCAGCGGCCCCGGCGCTGGTCGCCACGCCGAGTTCATGGGCTGGCGCCCCTCCGACATGCTGCGCGAGCTCCTCGCGCGCCGCGGCGATCGCAACCCGCCGCGCAACCCGACGCTGCTCGCCGAGCGCGCCTTCCACACCACCTCCGACTTCCCGCTGCTGCTCTCGGCGGCGGCCAACAAGATGCTGCTCGCCGCCTACCAGCCGGCCCAGCCGACCTACCGGCAGATCTTCCTCCGGCGCGACTTCCGCGACTTCAAGCCGCACCGGCACCTGCGCGTCGGTGACTTCCCGACGCTGCTGCCGCTGCTGGAGAACGGCGAGATCCAGGCCGGCACCATGTCCGAGAGCCAGGAGATCGTGCTCCTGCAGACCTTCGCTCGCCGGATCCGGGTCACCCGGCCGATGCTGGTGAATGATGACCTCGGCGCCTTCACCGACTTCGCCGCCGCCATCGGCCGCCGCGTCGCCGACTTCGAGAACGCCACCGCCTACGGCCTGCTGAACTCGGCGAACGGCGACGGCCCGACGCTCACCACCGGCAACGCCGCGGTGTTCGGCACCGGCGCGGCACGCGCCAACAAGGCGGGCGCGGGCTCGGCGCTGGATCTCGGCGGGCTCGCCGCCGGCCGTGCCGCCATCATGCGCCAGAAGACCCTGGACGGGCTCCCGATCGCGATCGGCTCTTCGATGCGTCTGCTGGTCGGCCCGAATCAGGAGCTCGCCGCGCGGCAGCTGACGGTGAGCGTCGCGGCGACGCAGACCTCGAACGCGAACGTCTTCGCGGGCTTCGTGCAGCCGCTGGTCGAGCCGCTGATCCAGAACAATCGCTGGTACTTGTTCTCCGACCCGCTCTCGGCGCCGGTCTACGTCTACGGCTACCTGAACGGGGCGGAGGGGCCGCAGGTCACGACTGGGCCGGTCTCGGGCGTCGATGGTGTCGAGGTCAGCGTGATCTTCGACTTCGGCGTCGGCGCCATCAACTGGCGCGGCGCCTGGTTCAACCCGGGCACCTGATCCCGGCTCACCCCTTCCATCGTGAACCCGCGCAGAGGGCGTCCTTCGGGACGCCTTCTGCGTTTCTGGAGACCCCATCCCCATGCGCAATTTCGTCCAGCCGGGCGACAGCCTGGCCGTCACGGTCCCCTATGCGGGCGGCGTCACCGCCGGCCAGGGTGTCCTGGTCGGCGCGCTGTTTGGCGTCGCCGCCGTCGACGGCGCGCAGAACGCCGTGATCGAGGCCGCCATCCAGGGCGTCTTTGACCTCACCAAGGAGCCCTCGCTCGCCATCTCCGCCGGCGCTCGGGTCTTCTGGGACAACACCAACCGCCGCGTCACCACCACGGCCACGGGCAATTTCTCGATCGGCATCGCCACCACGGCGGCGCTGGCGGCGGACGCGACCGTGCGGGTCTGGCTCAACCGCGTGCCGGCCTCCGGCGCATGAGCGGCGATCCCAAGGCCAGCCGGGGCTACCGCAACCGCAACCCCGGCAACATCGAGCACGTCGCCACGAACAAGTGGCTCGGCCTCGAGACGCCGCCCTCGGACGGGCGATTCTGCCGCTTCCGCTCGCACCAGCACGGCATCCGCGCGCTGGCCCTGCTGCTGCAGAGCTACCAGGACCGGCACGGGCTGCGCACCGTGCGCGGCTTCGTCGCGCGCTGAGCGCCGAGCAGCGAGAACGACACCGGCGCCTACCAGGCGGCGGTCACCGCGCGGCTAGGGGTCGGGCTCGACGACCCGATCGACCTGCACGACGCAGCGACCATGCGCGGACTGGTCGAGGCGATCATCCGCCACGAGCTCGGCGGCATGCCCTATGCGCCGGAGACGATCGCGGAGGGCCTTCGCATGGCCGGCCTGGTGCAGCCCGGCCTCGCCCACAGCGGCACCGTCCGCGCGGCCGCAAGCTCGGTGGTCGCCGACGTCACTGCCGCGGCGGTGGTCGATGCGGTCACCACGCTGGCGCCGCATGCAGAAGGCCTCGCGGCGGTGCTGCGGGCGCTCGGCCCCTGGGGCGTCGCCGCCGCGGTGATCGGCGTCGCCGCCTGGACCATCCACCAGCGGCTGCAGCGGCAGCGGGAGGTCACCCGATGACGGACCATGACCGCGAACTCGGCACCATCGTCACCCGCCTGACCGAGATCGAGCGGCGCCTGGCCGAGGGCGACAAGGATATGCGCGAGCTCACCCGCACCGTGACCGAGCTGGTCAAGGCGATGGCCGGCCTCACGGCGCGGCTGTCGCTGGCGGCCGGTGGCGTGCCGGGCGCGTCGCCGGCCATCCCGGCTACCGGCGCGGCCGCGGCCGGCGGCATCGTCGGCGCGGCGGTCGGCGCGAAGCTCGCCTCCTGGCTCGGGCTCGGTTGACCCGCCATGGGCGTGTTCGACGATGCGCTGGCGGTGCTCGCCGCCGATCCGAACCTTAGCGTCGCGGCGACCTACCGTGCGAGTGGGGCGGGGGCGCCCGTGCACCTCCGCGTCCTGCGCTCCAGCCCGGATCGCATAGCCGGGGCCTTCGACACGGCGCTGCTGCAGGCGACCGACGTGCTGACGGTCAGCGTCGCAACCCTGCCGGCGATCGAGCCCGGCGACACCGTCACCATCGGCCCCGATCTGCTGACGGTGGACAGCGCCGAGCGCGACGCCGCCGGCGTCGCCTGGCGCATGCTCTGCCGGCGGTAGCATGCGCCTCTCCGCTGTCGTCGGCGATCTCCGGAAGGTGCTGGCCGAGGAGGTCCGCGCCGGCGAGCGCGCCGCCTCCCGCGCCGTGCGCGCCGAGACCGACGCGCTGAAGACTGAGATCCGCGGCCAGGTCACCGGTTCGCTCGGCGGCAAAGCGCGCGGCATCGCCAATGCCTGGCGCGCGCAGGTCTTCCCGAAGTCGGGGGAGTCCCTGCGGCCGGCGGGGCTGGTGTTCACCAAGCTGCCGAACGTGATCGATGCCTTCGAGCGCGGGGCTACCATCCGGCCGAAGGGCGGCGGGCGGTTCCTGGCGATCGCCACCGGCTTCAACGCCGCCCGCGGTTGGCGCGGGCGCGGCGACAAGGGGCTGCGCGTCACGCCGGCGCAGATGGTCGCCTCCGGCCAAGGCTTCCTGCGGCCCTTCCGGTCCGGGCGAGGCTTCGTCTGGTGCCTGCCGCTGCGACACGGCGCGGCAACAGGCCGGCGCCGGCGCACGCGGCTGATTGCAGGCGGCGTGGCAGAGGTCGGCACCGCCAACCGCAAGGGCCGTAAGGCCTGGGCGCGCGGGCTGCTCGAACAGGGGATGGTGCCGATGTTCCTGCTGCTGCCGCAGGTGACCCTGCGCAAGCGCCTCGACATCCGCGGGGCATCGCTCCGCGCCCTGCGGCGCCTGCCACGGCGTTTCGTGGCGGCCTGGGAGGCCGAAGCCGGGAGGTTCGCGTGAGTGTTCGCGAGACGGCCCTGGCCGCCCTGTACGCCCGCCTGGGCGCCGCCCTGGCCGTACGGAACCCCGCCCCGAAGGTCCTCCGCAATGAAACCGTGCCGCAGCGCCTGCCGCCCGGCGGCCTCGTGGTGGTCCGCGACGGCGAGACGGTGGAGGAAACGCCGATCCTCTCGCCGCTCGCCTGGGCGATCGAGCACCGCGCCGAGGTCGAGGTTGTCGCGGCGACGGGCGCGCTGCTTGACGCGCCGCTCGTCGACATCGCGGCCGCGATCGCCGGCGATCGCACCCTCGGCGGCGCGGTCGAGTGGGCGCAGCCCGGCGCCCCGTCCTTCGACGACGCCGAGACCGAGGGCGCCGCCGCGGCGCGCGCCGCCTCCGTCCCCGTCGCGCTGTCCTTCACCGTCGCCGGCTCGCCGCTGGCCTGACAGGAGCTTCCAATGCCCCGTGCCATCGGCGCGAACTCGCGCCTGCTCATGATCCCCGAGGTCACCTATGGCACCGCGCCCGGCGGCAACTGGCGGCGGGTGCCCTTCCTCTCCTGCAACCTCGGCGCCGAGCAGCCGCTGCTGGATGCCGACGTCATCGGCCTCGGCGGCAATCGCGATCCCGCCGCGCCGTTCTTCGACACGGTCACCGTCGAGGGCGACGCCGTGGTGCCGGTCGACCTGATCAACATCGGTCACTGGCTGCGCCTGCTGCTCGGCGCGCCCACCACCACCGGCACCAACCCGAACTTCACCCACACCTTCGGCTCCGGCGCGGCAACGCTGCCCTCGCAGGCGATCGAGATCGGCTATCCGGACGTGCCGAGCTACGACGTCTGCGCCGGCGTCCGCGCCGACGCGCTGGAGATCGACTTCAGCCCGACCGGGCCAGCCACCGCCACCATCAAGCTGATCGCCCAGGGCTCGACGCGCTCCGGCTCGTCCTCGGGCGGCACGCCGGTCTCGGCGGCCTACACCGCCTTCAACAAGGCGCAGGGCTCCATCTCACGCGCCGGATCCGCGCTCGCGCAGGTCACCGGCGCGCGGCTCGCCTACTCGAACAGCGTGGAGGCGGTGCGCATTATTCGCGCCGACCGCAAGATCGAGGGGGCAGATCCCGGCATCGCGCGCGCCACCGGCCAGATCACCGCGCGCTTCGCGGACACGACGCTGCTGACCCAGGCGCAGAACGGCACGGCGGCGGAGTTCGCCTTTGTGTTCACCATCGACGCCAACCGCAGCCTTACCTTCACGCTGCACGAGGTCTACCTGGCGCTGGCCAAGACGCCGATCGAGGGGCCTGCCGGCGTCGAGGCAAGCTTCGAGTTCCGGGCGGCCTTCAACGCCACGGCGACCCGGATGATGACGGCGGTGCTGAAGAACCAGCAGGCGGGGACGGAGTATGCGTGAGGCGGCAGTGGCCTACGCAGATGAGGCGGGCATGGTCGCCGGCTGCCAGATGACCTTTCCGAAGTATGCAGCTGGCGCCAAGCCAATCACGGGCCGCTTCGCCAGTTCCATTGCACTCTTGCTTCCGGCAGCCAGCCAGGATCGGAGTGCTTGGTCAGGACGTTCGTCGTCTCTGCATGCGATGGAGCGGCCGAGCACGTCAATGCGGCGTCCCGTGTACGCATCATCCCGCGGGTGACGCCCGAAGCGCGAAGGCCCGAAATCAGCATTCCAGATCGTCCGATATGGAAATGGCTGCTGCGGGCCCGCTCGGAAGAAGGCCCAGACGTCGATGTCCTTGAGTCCGTGCTTACCGTCGATCCAGTGCTTCGCAGCACCTTGGCAAAGCGCGAGAAGAAGTAGCCGGTCCCGATACAGCGAAGCCACGGGAGCTCTCGCGAACGCAGCCGCCAGCACATCCACAGCTAGGTCGCGGATCCTCTCCAGATCTGCCTCGCCGAGCTGCTCGAACGACCGCTCGCTCACATTGTCCAATGTTGTCTTCCGTCTGCACGACGGCCAGAGCGTGCCGGCAGCCCCGCTGATCTCGCAAGTGGATTAGCAGAACAGGCGACCGGCCCAGTGCAGCAAGAGCCGACGCTGAAATTCGACTGATCCTCAGCACAAGGAGTGCGTATGCTCACCCTCGACCTCCCGGCCGAGCCGTACTGGCTCGACCTGCCGCGCGGCGTCCGCGTGGAGATCCGGCCCGTCACCACCGCCGTCATGGCCGCCGCCCAGGCCGCAGCGCAGCGGCGTCTGGCGGCCCTGCACGAGGCGGACGCCAAACTCGACCCTGACCTCGCGCGCGGGCTCGCCTTCGCGTTCCTCGCCAAGGCGCTCGCCCGTCACGCCGTCACCGCCTGGGAGGGGGTGGGCGACGCCGCCGGCAAGCCGCTGCCGCTCTCGCCCGAGGCGGTGGAGCGGCTGATGGACCTCGACGACATCGCCGCCGCGTTCTGGGACCGCGCCACCGCCCCAGTCGTCGCGGTGGCCGCCGAGGGAAACGGCTGAGGGCTCGCGCCGCCTGGCACTTCGGCGCGGGGCCGGACTACTGCCGCGGCTGCGCCGTCCTGGGGCGCGACTGTGGCGAGACCTGCCCCTATGCCGCGCACGCCCCCGCCAGCGCCGAGGGTGCCGCCCTGTGGGCCGCAGGGACCGCCTGCGTGCGCGCGGACATGGCCGGCGTGGACCTCGACATGGCCGGGGCCGTGGCGCTCGCCCGCGAGATGGGCGTCTCGGGCTGGGCCGCCGCCGACCTGCTGACCGCGCTGCGTCTCGGCCTCGTGGCCGGCCTCGCCGCGCGCACCGTTCCCGCCGACACCGGAGGCGCATGCCATGGTGGATAGCACCCGCCGCGTCTCGGTCCGCCTCTCGCTGGA
>NZ_SJDM01000072.1:0-1424 GCF_004761865.1 Crenalkalicoccus roseus
TCCTCCAGCCGCGCCCGGCTGTCGACGCCGGCCTGCTGCTCGGCGGTGCCGACCAGCCCGGGGCGGATGCTGCCGCGGCGGACCGGCGCGCGCAGGCTGTCGCGGCCGTCGCCCTCGCTCTCCAGCCGGCCGATCTGCGCCGACAGCGCCTCGGCCTGGCGGCGCAGGCCGGCGAGGCGCTCCTCCTCGCTGCGCAGCCCGGCGCCCTGGCGGACGCTGTCCACGGCGCGGGCAGCGGCGGAGAGCGCGCGGTCCAGCGCGTTGGACAGGCCGATGGCGCGGTCGAGCTGGCCCAGAAAATTCTCGGTTGCCGCCGTCAGCTGCCCGAAGGCGCGGCCGAGCGAGAGGGGCGCGCGGTCAAGCTCGGCGCCGAGGCGCTCCGTCGCGCGCAGCAGTGCGGGGAAGACCCGCTCGGCGGTGAGCTTGCCCTCGGAGCCGAGCTTGCGGAGCTCGCCGATCGAAACGCCGAGCTCGCGGGCCAGGCCCTCGGCCAACAGCGGCATGGCCTCGAGGATGGAGCGCAGCTCGTCGCCCTGCAGCACGCCGGAGGCGAGTGCCTGGGCCAGCTGCAGCGTGGCGCTGCTGATCTCCTGCGTGGAGGCGCCGGAGACGATGGCGACGCGCTGCAGGCCGCCGACGAGACGGACCACCTGGTCGGAGGTGGCGCCGATCTCGCGCGCCGCGATCGAGAAGCGCTGGAAGGCGTCGACGCTCTCCGACACCGCGACGCCGGTCTGGAGCGCGTTGCGGTACAGGGCCTCGTAGACCTGGCCGGCGCGCTCGACCGAGCCGGTCGCGTTCTGCAGGCGCGAGAGGCCCTGGGTGAGCGCGTCACCGGCCTGGACGAGTGCGCGCGCACCGGCGGCGAGGCCGGCGATCTGGATGCCGCGGACGGCCAGGTCGAGCAGGTCGAGCGAGCGGGAGGCACGCTCGGCGCCACCCTTGACCTGTTCGAGCGAGCGCTGGCCGGTCTCGCCGACGTCCTTGAGGCCAGCCTTGACCTTGGCGGCGTCGTCGAGAGAGAGGCGGACCGAGACGCGGCGGGTGGCATCAGCCATCGGTCACGCCTCCGTCTGTGCGGTGGTCAGGGCGCCGGGCGGCGGTTCCGGCTGCCAGGCCCATGCGCATGGCCAGCAGCAGCTCGGCGGCAGCCCAGCCGGAGGCGCCCATCTCGCGGGCCGTAGCCAGGGCCGCCGGCATGTCGATGTCGAGGCCGATCATCGTCGCCGTGGCGCAGGTGGCGCCGGCGGCCCAGCAGGCGTGGCCCTCGATGCTGGCGGGCGCGTGGGCGGCGTAGGGACAGGCCAGGCCGCAGTCGCGGTCGAGGGCCGCGCAGCCGCGGCAGTAGTCGGGACCCGAGCCGAAGTGCCAGGCGGCGCGGGCCCTCAGCCGTTTCCCTCGGCGGCCACCGCGGCGACCGGCGC
>NZ_SJDM01000072.1:1434-8582 GCF_004761865.1 Crenalkalicoccus roseus
GTCGCCGACGCCCTCCCAGGCGGTGACGGCATGCCGGGCGAGCGCCTTGACCAGGAAGGCGAAGGACAGGCCGCGCGACATGTCGGGGTCGAGGTCGACCTCCGCGGCCCGCAGCGCGCCGAGGCGACGCGCGGCGGCGGCCTGCGCGGCGGCCATGACGGCGGTGGTGACGGGCCGGATCTCGACGCGCACGCCGCGCGACAGGTCGAGCCAATAGGGCTCAGTGGGGAGGTCGAGTGCGAGCATCGTGCCCCTTCCTTGGTGGGTGGCTCCGCTCCGCGCTGCGCGCGGCGGCTTCCGGTCTGTGATCCGCTGGAGATGCCGGGGCGCCCGCCGATCCCGCGGACGTCCGGTGCGCGGGCGGGCGGCTATGGCGGCCGCGCGCGGGTCAGGCGGGCGAGGTTCCCGCCGAAAGGGTGCCGATGAGAGGGCAGCCCGGCGCCTCGCCCGCGTCGCAGCGGCGGACCGCCTCGGCGAGGACGCCCTCCATCGCGCGCAGGTCGGCGATCCGCGCCCGGACGTCGGCGAGGTGGGCCGCGGCCAGGTCGCGCGCCTCGGCGCAGACGCCCTCGCCACCCGCGGCGAGGACCAGCAGGGCACGTACCTCGTCCAGCGTGAAGCCGAGCTCGCGCGCCCGGCGCACGAAGGCCAGCCGCGCAACGTCCTCGGCGCCGAAGAGGCGGTAGCGCCCCCGGCGGGCCGGCGCCGGCAGCAGGCCGATGCGCTCGTAGTAGCGGATCGTCTCGATGTTGCAGCCGGTCCGCCGCGACAGCTCGCCGATCGCGATTCCGTTCCGCCGGTCCATGACCGTCTCCCGAGACAGGGCTTGAGTCTGTAGTCGCTACAGACGGTAGGGTCGCCCCAAGGTTCCGAACAGAGGAGGGCAGCCATGCCCGACACGCCACCGCCACCGCCCGCCGCGGAGGCACCCCGCCCGAGCGGGGAAGAGGCCGGCGCCGCGCTGCTGGCCGCGGGCGGACTCGCCGCGGCCTTCGGCGCCGCCGCCTGCTGCGCCCTGCCATTGCTCCTCGGCTCGCTCGGTCTGGGCGGCGCCTGGCTATTCGGCGTCGCGCTCCTCGCCGGGCCGTACCGGACGCTCCTGCTCGCCGCCGCGGCGATCTGCCTGGCCGGGGCCGCGGTCCTGCTCTGGCGCCGGCGCCGGGCGGATACCGCCACGGCCTGCGCGCCGGGCGCCGCCTGCTCCTCCAGCCGAGCCGTCCGGCGCCTCACCGCAGGTGGTCTGGCGCTCGGGGCCGCCCTGCTCGTGCTCGGTTACGCCTATGCGTGACGCTGCGCCGATCCTGCAGTCGACGATCACCTGCCCGGCCTGCGGCACCGCGAGGACCGAGGCGATGCCGACCGACGCCTGCCAGTTCTTCTACGACTGCACCGGCTGCGGGACGTTGCTCCGCCCGAAACCGGGTGACTGCTGCGTGTTCTGCTCCTACGGCGACGTGCCCTGCCCGCCGGTCCAGACGGAAGGGGCGCCCGCCTGTCGCACCTGCCCCACAGAATCCTAGCGAGGAGGCTCCGCGCCATGGCCGACGCCTACGACCTCGTCGTCCTCGGGTCGGGCACCGCGGCCCAGGTCGCGAGCGCCTGGGTGCGGGCGGCCGGTTGGAGGGTGGCCGTGATCGACCACCGGCCCTTCGGCGGCACCTGCGCGCTGCGCGGCTGCGACCCCAAGAAGATGCTGGTCAGCGGCGAGGAGGCGGTGGACGCCGTGCGGCGGATGCGCGGCCACGGGGTCGAGGGCGAGGCGCGGATCGCCTGGCCGGAGCTGATGGCCTTCAAGCGTTCCTTCACCGACCCGGTGCCGGAGAAGCAGGAGACGCGCTACGCCGAGCGGGGCATCGACGCGTTCCATGGGCTCGCCCGCTTCGTCGGCCCTGATGCCGTCGCGGTGGACGGGCGGGTGCTCCAGGCCCGCCACGTCCTGATTGCCACCGGCGCCCGTCCCGCGCCGCTCGGCATCCCCGGCGAGGAGCACGTCGCCACCAGCGACGACTTCCTGGAGCTCGAAGCCCTGCCCGTGCGCATCGTGTTCATCGGCGGCGGCTACATCGCGGCCGAGTTCTCCCACCTCGCCGCGCGCGCCGGAGCCAAGGTGACCGTGCTGCAGCGGGGCGCGCGGATGCTGCCGCACTTCGACGCCGACCTCGTCGGCTGGCTGATGGAGCGGTTCGCGGACCTTGGGATCGAGGTGCGGACCGGCGCGGCGGCGAAGCGGGTGGAGCGGACGGGCGACGGCTTCCTGGTGCACGCGGAGGCCGACGGCCGGGCGTGGTCGGTGGCGGCCGACCTGGTCGTGCACGCGGCGGGCCGCGTCCCGGACCTCGAGGCGCTCGACCTCGCCGCCGGCGGCGTCCGGCTCGAGCGCGGGCGGCTGGCGCTGAACGAGTTCCTGCAGAGCGCGTCGAACCCGCGCGTCTACGCGGCCGGGGACGCGGCAGGCAGCGGGCCGCCGCTGACGCCGGTCTCCAGCCAGGACGCCAAAGTGGCCGCCGCGAACCTGCTCGGAGGGAACCACGCCAGGCCCGACTACCGCGGTGTGCCGAGCGTGGCCTTCACCGTCCCGCCCATCGCCGCGGTCGGGCTGGGCGAGGCCGAGGCGCGCGAGCGCGGGCTCCGCTTCCTGGTCAACTCGGAGAGGGTGCCTGGCTGGTTCACGGCGCGGCGGCTGGCCGAGCGGGTCTACGGCTTCAAGACGCTGGTCGAGGAGGACACTGGCCGCATCCTGGGCGCCCACCTCGTCGGCCCGCACGCGGACGAGGTGATCAACCTCTTCGCGCTGGCCATCCGGCACCGCCTGACGGCCACGCAGCTGAAGGAGACGATGTTCGCCTATCCGACCGGCGCCTCGGACGTCGGCTACATGCTCTGAATGGGCTGTGGCCAGTCCGATCCGCCAGAGCAGAGTCGCTCAGGTGTACTCCGTCCCCGCCTGCTGATTGCGCAGCACGGCGGTCATCATGCGGGTTGCGGTGGCGTTGAAGGCGGCGCGGAAGTCGAAGCTCGCCTCGACGCCGGCCGGCCCCTCGATCGGGGTCTTGGCCAGCGCCAGGTAGACCTCGTGCAGGGTGATGGTGAGGCTGCGGTTCGCGTCGATGGCGAAGGCCATGGCGAACTCCGCCGCGGTGCCGGCCTGCGCCTGGGCGAGCAGCGTCGTGTCCGCGAAGCGCACCGTGATCTGGCCGGTGCAGCGGGCGATGCCGGGATCCACGCCCTCGACGCGGCGATCGGCGCGGATGGTGCGCACCGCCTCCATGCCATTGGCGTAGGTGAGCCGCGCGCCGGTGACCTGCGCCAGCGCCGAGCCGCCGCGGGTGATGCTCCCCTGCGCCTTGTTGAAGGCCGTGTAGGCGGCGGAGGTCGGGGTGCCGCCGGAGGTCGCGCCGGTGCGCGCCGAGCCCTGGCCCATCAGCCCGAAGGTCGCCGTAGCCGCGCCGGTCGGCGTGAAGTCGAGTTCCAGCGTGTCGGCGCGCACGCCGGTGCACACGTCGAAGCTCGGCACGTCGGGATAGCCGATCTCCATCGCGTTGCTCGGCAGCGCGGCCGCGCCCGAGCCGAAGGTGTGGATGAAGTTGGTGGTACCGGTGGTGGTGGGCGCGCCGAGCAGCAGCCGCAGCCAGTGGCCGATGTTGATCAGGTCGACCGGCACCACCGCCTGGCCGGCGACCGTCACCGTGTCGAGGAAGGGTGCCGCCGGGTCCCGATTGCTGCCCACGCCGATGACGTCGGCGTCCAGCAGCGGCTGCTCCGCGCCGAGGTCGCAGGAAAGGAAGGGCATGCGCCGCCAGTTGCCGCCCGGCGCGGTGCCGTAGGTGGCTTCCGGGAGCATGAGCAGGCGGCAGTTCGCGCCGATGGCACGGGGCATGGGCGTTCTCCTGGAGGGGGATCAGGCCAGCGGCGAGCCGGCGACGGTGAACCAGAGGGTGACAGGGATCGAGGCGGCGCGGGCCGCGGCGGCGCCCTCGAACTCGACGTCCTCGAAGGCGGCGCCGCCGGGCTGTGCCCATTCGACCGTGCCACCGAGGGTGCGTTCCGCGGCGATGGCGGCGGCGACGTCTACCAGCAGCGTGTCGAGGGTCGTGCCCGTCGCGGCGACGACCTCGACCTCCGCCCTGTGCTCGACCTGCCAGGCGAGCGGGGAGAGGATCGGCGTCTCCTCCACCGTCTCGCCGTCACGCACCACCACCAGGCCTCCGGGCGGCAGGCGCTGGGGGACGGTCTCGTTGCGCAGGATCTTCGGGGCGGGGCTCCGGGCGGACAGGGTGGCGCCCAGGCGGGCGTGCAGGGCAGCCAGTGCGGTCTCGCGCGCGCTCATGCCGCCCTCCCGCTCTCGCGCTCCCAGGCCGCCACGAAGCGCCCTGGCAGGCGGCGCAGCCCGCGCTCCGCAGCGCCGCGCACATCGAGCCGCTTGGCGAGCTTCACCTGGGGCAGGAGGAGGAACATCGGCACCATCCCCTGCTCCAGCAGCCCGCGCGCCCAGGCTTCGCGGCCCTTGCGGTTTGCGGTGCCGACTTCCGTCAGGCCACCGGCAACCAGCCGGGTCCTGCGCCGCCGCCCGGTCTGCTCGCCCTGGCGCAGCGGCAGGCACCAGACGAAGCCCCGCCCCGACTTGAAGGGCCGCAGGAAGGCCTGCCCGGAGGCGACCATCTGCGCGGGCGTCACCCGCATCCCCTTCTCGCCACGCCCCCTGCGTCCGCGCGCCGCGTTGAAGCCGGTCGGGATCGCCAGGAACTTCCGGCCGCCCTTGGCGCGGATGAGCGCGCCGCGCTCGAAGGCGTCGACGACGTTCGGCACCTTGGTGAAGACCAGCCCCGCCGGCCGCAGCGACCGCCCGGTTCGCGGGAAGACCAGCGACCGCCAGGCATTGGCGATGCCGCGCGCGTTGCCCGAGAAGGCGCCCGTGACCTGCCGGCGCAGCTCCGCCTTCACCCTCTCCGTCTCGGCGCGGATCGCTGACATGGCCGCGCGCTCGCCGGCGCGCACCTCGTCGGCCAGCACCTTGCGCAGGTCGCCGACGATGGTGGCACCAAGCCGCACCGGCTACGGCCCGCCCAGCCGGCGGTTCAGCACCCGCAGCAGCAGGTCGTGCAGCGCGGCGTAGCCGAGCGTGCCGGCCATCCACGCCACGGCGAACAGCCACAAGCCGTCGAGCTCCAGCGCCCGGGCGACCAGCCAGGCGCCGGTGCCGAGGCTGCCGCCGGCCAGCGTGTGCAGCAGGAAGGCGCCGCTCAGCATCGGCCGGCCGGTGGACGTCAGCCGCGCCACGGCGCCGAGCGCGCCGAGGGCGCCGGCAAGCAGCGCCTCGCCGATGATCGCGCCGACGCGCTCCGGATCGATCATGGCGGTTCTCCTATCGGCGGCAGAAGACGCGCCAGGCGACGCCGGCGGCGTCACGCTCGGCGTGCTGGACGGTCAGGGTGTCGGCGCCGAGGGTGAAGGTGTCGTCGGCCTCGACGGTGGGCAGCGCGGCGATCGCCACGGTCAGCACGTCGGTGGCCTGGATGACGCCCGTGCCGAAGGCGTCGCCGAGCCGGTCGGGCGCGCTGCGGACCACGCGCAGCGGCACGGGCGCACCTGTGCCACCCGCGCGGTAGGTCGCATCCGCGCCGATGTTCGGGTCCACGGCCAGCGCCTCCATGGCCGCGGCGAAGGCGCTCACGCCGGCCGCCGCAGCCGCCAGGCCAGCACGCCCACCACCACGGCGACGATGACCGCGATGGCGACAGCCGGCGCCAGCGTGCCCAGCGCCTGGATCGCTGGCGCGGCCTGCGCGACAGCGGTGGCGATGCCCGCCGCGCCGACCAGAACGGCGCCGCGGCCGGTGCCGGTCACCGCCGCCACCTCGCGCAGGGTCGCGGGCTGCGCCGGCGGCACCCCGGCGAGGGTCAGCGCGCGGTCGATCACCGCGGCCGGATAGGCCAGCCCGGCGCATTCATGGTGGATGATCGCCTCGACCAGCGGCCGAAGGTGATCATGGCGATGCAGGTCGATCGCATGGTCTGGCCCGACGCCAATCCGCCGCGCCACCACCGCGACATAGGCGCCGGTGTCGTTCTCCACCTTGGGCGCCCAGCGCTCGATGATCGCCCGCGGCGTGCGCAGCCCGTGCCGGTCCTGATAGGTAACCAGCAGGGCGGCCAGGGCGCGGATGCCGAACTCGTGGCTGGTGAATCGGCAGAACCGCCCGTCCGATGGCGGCTCGGCCAGACCCTGCCACCTGTTGGCGGGGACGTGCTCGATGTTCCCCGGGTTGCGGTTGCGGTAGCCGCGCGTCGCCTTGGGATCAGTGCCGCTCATGCGCCGCTCGCCGGGACGCGCTGCAACACCACCCGGACCGTCGCGTCCGCCGCGAGCGCGGCCTGGGTCGCGATGCCGACCTGGTAGTTGCCCGTCGCGGTGGTGGTGATGCGACGGTTGGTGTCGTCCCAGAAGACCCGCGCCCCGGCGGCGATCGCCAGCGCGGGCTGCTTGGTCAGGTCGAACACGCCCGCTGTCTGCACTTCGATCGTGGCGTTCTGGGCGCCGTCCACCGCGGCGACGCCGAACAGCGCGCCGACGAGCGTGCCCTGGCCCGAGGTGACGCCGCCCGCATAGGGCACGGCGACGGCCAGGCTGTCGCCCGGCTGCACGTAGTTGCGCATGGGGATGCGNGCATAGGGCACCACCATCGGGATGGAGCGCGCGTCGGGGCGGATGCAGTTGCGCATGAGAGGGTCTCCTGAAAGCGCGCAGGGCGCCGACCGGCGTTCCGGCGGCGCCCTGGCGCGATGCGGATGGGAAGGAGGAGAGCGGCGGGATCAGGTGCCCGGGTTGAACCAGGCGCCGCGCCAGTCGATGGCGCCGACGCCGAAATCGAAGATCACGCTGACCTCGACGCCGTCCGCGCCCTGCACCGGTCCGGTCGTCACCTGCGGCCCCTCCGCTCCGTTCAGGTAGCCGTAGACATAGACCGGCGCCGCGACCGGGTCGGAGAACAGGTACCAGCGGTTCGCCTGGATCAGCGGCTCGACCACGGGCTGCACGAAGCCGGCAAAGACATTCGCCTTGCCGATTTCGCTCGCCTGCACGACCACCGTCGCCTGCCGCGCGGCGAGCTCGAGGTTCGGCCCGACCAGCAGGCGCATGGTCTGGCCCAT
>NZ_SJDM01000073.1:0-7147 GCF_004761865.1 Crenalkalicoccus roseus
GCGCTGCGCGCCCGCACCCAGGCGATCGCGAAGCACCTGACGGCCTTCCTGCGCAAGACCGACCGCTACGCCAAGACCATCGTCTTCTGCGTGGACCAGGAACACGCCGCCGAGATGCGCCAGGCGCTGGTCGCCTTGAACCAGGACATGGTCGCCCAGCACCCCGACTATGTCTGCCGCGTCACTGCCGACGAGGGCGAGATCGGCCGCGCCCATCTCGGCCGCTTCCAGGACGTGGACACGCGCACGCCGGCCATCCTCACCACCTCGCAGCTTCTCACCACCGGCGTGGACGCGCCGACCTGCAAGAACGTGGTGCTCGCCCGCGTCGTCGGCTCGATGAGCGAATTCAAGCAGATCATCGGCCGCGGCACGCGGGTGCGCGACGACTACGGCAAGCTCTGGTTCAATATCCTCGACTACACCGGCTCGGCCACCCGGCTCTTCGCCGATCCGGCCTTCGACGGCGACCCGGCCCGGCTGACCGAGGAGGAGCTCGACGCCGCCGGCGAGACCATCGCCGTGAATGAAATCCCCCAGCCCGGCACCGAGCCGGAGCCCGAGCCCGCCCCGCCCGAGGTGCTGGAACCGCCCGGCGCGGAACGCCGGAAATTCTACTTCGACGGCGGGCAGGTCGAGATCGCCGCGCATCTGGTCTATGAGCTCGACCCCTCCGGCGCGCAGCTTCGCGTCGTGCGCTACACCGACTACGCGGCCGAGAGCGTCCGCTCCCTCTTCCCCACCTCCAGGGCGCTGCGCGAGGCGTGGAGGGACGCCGCGCGGCGGTCGGAGATCGTGCAGCGCCTGGCCGAGCGCGGCATCAGCTTCGACCAGCTCGCCGAGGCCGCGGGCCAGCCCGAGGCCGATCCCTTCGACCTGATCTGCCACCTCGCCTTCAACGCGCCCCTGCGCACGCGTCGCGAACGGGCGAGGGAACTGCGCGCCCGCGCCCCGGACATCTTCACCCGCTACGGCGCCGAAGGCCGCGCCATCCTGGAGGAGCTGTTGGAGAAATACGCCGCCCATGGCGAGGCCGAGTTCGTCCTGCCCGACGTCTTGAAGGTGCCGCCCATCTCGAACCACGGCCAGGTGGCCGACATCATCCGCCTCTTCGGCGGGCCCGAGCAGCTCCGCGCCGCGGTGGCCGAGCTGCAGGAGCAGCTCTATGCCGCGTAAGCCCCGCGCCGCCGGCAAGCCCGCGCCGACCACCGCCCAGGCGCTCGGCGCGCTGCTGAAATCCGCGCGCGACATCATGCGCAAGGACAAGGGGCTGAACGGCGATCTCGACCGGCTGCCGCTGCTCACCTGGATCATGTTCCTGAAGTTCCTCGACGACCTCGAGCAGCAGCGCGAGGCGGAGGCCGCCCTCGCCGGCACGCGGTTCCGGCCGGCCATCGAGCCGCCCTATCGCTGGCGCGACTGGGCGGCGAACCCGCAAGGCATCACCGGCGACGAGCTGCTCGCCTTCATCAACGGCGAGGAGACGGTGCGCCCCGACGGCACGCGCGGCCCCGGCCTCTTCGCCTATCTGCGCGCGCTGACCAGCGAGAACGGCGACGATCCGCGCGACGTGATCGCCACCGTCTTCCGCGGCGTGGACAACCGCATGCGCAGCGGCTACCTGCTGCGCGACGTCATCGACAAGGTGAACGGCATCCACTTCACCTCGTCGGAGGAGCTGCACACCCTCGGCGCGCTCTACGAATCCATGCTGCGCGAGATGCGCGACGCGGCGGGGGATTCGGGGGAGTTCTACACCCCTCGCGCGGTGGTGCGCCTCATGGTGCAGGTGACCGACCCGCGGCTCGGCGAGACGGTGCTCGACCCCGCCGCCGGCACCGGCGGCTTCCTGGTCGAGGCCTTCGCGCACCTCTCGGCGCAGGTGCGCACGGTGGCCGAGCGCCGGGTGCTGCAGCAGCGCTCGCTCTTGGGCTGCGAGCCGAAATCCCTGCCCTATTTGCTCTGCCAGATGAACCTGCTGCTGCACGGGCTGGATGCGCCCCGGATCGACCCGGGCAATGCGCTGCGCCATCGCCTGGCCGAGATCGGCGAGCGCGACCGGGTGGACGTGATCCTCACCAACCCGCCCTTCGGCGGCGAGGAGGAGCGCGGCATCCAGGACAACTTCCCGGAGGACCGGCGCACCGCCGAGACGGCGCTACTGTTCCTCCAGCTCATCATGCGGCGGCTCCGGCGCGCGCCGACCTCGGCGGGCCGGCCGGCGCGGGCGGCGGTGGTGGTGCCGAACGGCACGCTGTTCGGCGATGGCGTGGCCGCGCGCATCAAGGCGGACCTGCTGGAGCAGTTCAACCTGCACACCGTGCTGCGCCTGCCCGAGGGCGTCTTCGCCCCCTACACCGACATCCCGACCAACGTGATCTTCTTCGACGCCGGCGGCCCGACGCGCGAGATCTGGTTCTACGAGCAGCCCCTGCCGGAGGGGCGGCGGAAATACACCAAGACGCGCCCGATCCAGTTCGAGGAGTTTTCCGGGTTCCTCGCCTGGTGGGGGAGCCGGGCGGAGGGGCCGCGGGCGTGGAAGGTGGACGGGCCTGGGNCGCGCGGGCCGAGGGGCCGCGGGCCTGGAAGGTGGACGGGCCCGGGCTGATCCGGCGCGACGAGGCGGGGCGGGTGGTGGCGGTGAACCTCGACCTCAAGAACCCGGCGGCGAAGGCGGCGGAGGACCATCGCGCCCCGGCCGAGATCGTGACGAGCGCGCTGGCCAAGGAGCGGGAGGTGCTGGCGCTGCTCGAGGAGCTGCGCGCGCTGGTGGACGAGGGGCCGGGCTGAGCATGCGCTGGCCGAGGGTGGCGCTGGGGGAGGTTGCAGAGCCGGTGGCGCGGCCGGTCGCCCCACGACCTGACGACACGTATCGCTTCATCGGCGTGAAGTGGTGGGGCGAAGGCGTCTACGAGTTTGCGCGCAAACCCNCTTGGAGGAGCTGCGCGCGCTGGTGGCCGAGGGGCCGGGCTGAGCATGCGCTGGCCGAGGGTGGCGCTGGGGGAGGTGCTGGCGCGGCACGATGACTGGGTGCCGATCGAGCCGGAGTCGGAGTATCGCCAGATCACGGCTCGCCTGTGGGGGCAGGGCCTCGTCCTTCGCGCTGTCGTGTCGGGCGCGGAGATCGCGGCGACATCCCAGAACCGCGTTCGCACAGGACAGTTCCTCATCTCGAAGATTGATGCCCGTCATGGCGCCTTCGGTCTCGTGCCGGAGGAACTTGATGGCGCTGTGGTCTCCAACGATTTTCCGGCCTTCGCTGTGGACGGCACACGCTGCCTGCCGGGCTTCCTCCGCTGGGTGAGCAAGACCGACTGGTTCATCGCGCTCTGCAAGCGGGCCAGCGAGGGTTCGACCAATCGCGTTCGGCTGCGCGAGACTGCCTTCCTGGCTCAGGAAATCCCCCTCCCGCCGCTGTCGGAGCAGGAGCGGATCGTGCGGCGGCTGGACGCGGTGGAGAAAATACTCAGCGATCTTGCACGCTGTCGCGGGGAACGGGATGCCGAATGCACGCAAAGCCTCAGGGCTTTGATCGCGGACCAAGCCGGCGGAGCTACGACGCCGATGCGCGAGCTTGTGAAGTTGCGCGAACCGGACGTCACGGTGGATCGCAGCGCCACCTACGAGTTCGCTGGCGTCTACTCCTTCGGTCGGGGCGTGTTCCGCGCAGGCACCAAGAGCGGGATGGATTTTGCCTACCCTAGGCTCACACGACTTCGCGCGGGCGATTTCACCTACCCCAAACTGATGGCTTGGGAGGGCGCACTCGGGATCGTGCCGCCGGAATGCGCCGGCTGCGTCGTTTCAACCGAGTTTCCGGTGTTCGAAGTGTCCCAAGAACGCGTGCTGCCCGAAGTGCTCGATCTCTATTTCCGGGACCCCCGGGTATGGCCGCGCCTCGCTGGTGCCAGCACCGGCACCAATGCCCGCCGACGGCGCCTCAATCCAAGGGATTTCTTGGATTATTCTTTCCCACTGCCGTCACGCGACAAGCAGATCAAGATCGCCGGCGCATACCATCTCGTGGCCAAGATCCGGGACCGCGACAGGACCATCGAAGCGGAGACCCGCGCGATCCTCCCCGCCCTCCTCGCCGAGGCCTTCGGCCCGTGACGGCGCTGCGGCGGGTCGTCGCCACGCAGTTCGATCGGCCAGCCCGCACCGGCCGCACCCGCCCCCTCTTCCTCGCCTGCCGCGACGCGGCGGGCGGGGAGGTGGAGGTGATCGCCAAACTCTCCGCCCGCTGCGACCAGGGGGTCGTCAACCTCGCGCGGGAGGTGATCGCCGCCTGCCTCGCCGCCGATCTCGGCCTACCGGTGCCCGAGCCCGTGCTGGTCGAACTGCCGCCGGACTGGATCGCGAGCGTCACGGAGGCGGACACGCGCGAGGCGCTGCGCGCGAGCGTCCCCGTCGCCTTCGGCTCCAGGCAGGTCGGCCCGCAATTCTCCGCCTGGCGGCCCGAGACGCGGCTGACCCCGGCCATGCTGCCGCTGGTGCTCGCCGTCTTCGTCTTCGACGCGCTCATCGCCAACCCCGACCGCCGCGGCGAGAACCCGAACTGCCTGGTCCGGGGCGAGGAGCTCCGCATCTACGACCACGAGATGGCCTTCACCCACCACATGGTGATCCCGCGCCTGGAGCCCTGGCGGCCCGGCGCGCTGCAGGACCTCGCGGCGCCGGGGCGGCACATTTTCCGTGACAGGCTGCGCGGCGCGGTGCTGGACTTTGCGCCCGTTCGGGCCGCCTGGGCCGCCTTGCCGGATGCCAGGGTGGAGGGCTATGGCAGGGCCCTGCCGGCGGAATGGGCCGGCGCGGCCCGGGAGGCCGAACAGGCGATCCGGATGATCAAGGACATCCGCGACCGGATGGAGGACTGCCTGACGGAGATCGCGAGGGTTCTGGCATGACGCAGCACCCCTACACCTACACCATCCTGCGCTACCTCCATGACCCGCGGGCGGGGGAGGCGCTGAATGTCGGCGTCGTGCTGCACGTGCCGGCGGAGCGGAAGCTGCTGGCCCGCCTCCGCTCCACCTTCGGGCGGGTGAAGGCGGCCTTCCCCGACCTCGACGGCGAGGCCTTCAAGCAGGCGCTGCGCGAGGTGGAGCGCGGGATCGAGCGCGTTGCCCGCGAGCTGGAGAAGGGCGGCCTGCTGGCCGCGGCCGGCGACGCGGCGGCCTTCGCCCGGCGCGGCATGCCGGATGACGACAGCGCGCTGCAATGGTCGCCGGTCGGCTCGGGGCTGACGGCGGATGCGGAGGCGACGCTCGAACGCCTCTACGATCGTTTCGTGCAGCGGCATGACGACCGCGCGCGCCGCCGCCGCGATGACGAGGACATCTGGCGGCCGGTGCGCGAGAGGCTGGAGGCGCGCGGCGTCTCCGTGCCCTTCGAGGAGAAGACCTTCGCCGGGGAGGTGGACGCGATCACCTTCCGGCACGCCTGGAAGAACGGGCAGTGGCACGCCTATGAGGGGGTCTCGCTCGATCTGGCGAGCCAGGACAGCATCATGGAGAAGGCGCGGCGCTGGGTGGGCCACCTGACCACGGTGAGGGACGGGCTGGCCGAGCCGCTGAAGCTGCACCTGATCATCGGCGCCCCGCAGGAGCAGGGGCTGGGGGAGGCCTATCGCAAGGCGCTGGCGATGATGCGCAAGGCGCCGCTGCGGCCCGAGGTGGTCGAGGAGGACGCAATCGACGATCTCGTCTCCCGCATCGAGGACGAGGTGCGGGCGCACGCGCCGCACCAAGGGCCTCCCGCAGCGCGCGGGGGATAGGGCGCGTTCAATCGCCTCGGGCGGTGGCGTCCGGCGTGCCGGGCGAGCGCGGCAGCCGCGAGGATGCGAGTTCGGCGCGCTGTTCGCCCCACTCGCTCGGCAGCGGCTCCATGAGTCGGGTGAGGTCCGCGTCTGCCCCATGGCGGCCATCGAGCAGCCCCTCGACGAGATCCGGGGCGAGGACGGCAAGCCGGAGCAGCCGCCCCAGATAGCCTCGGTCGATCTTCTCCCCCGCCGCCATTTCGGTGATCGAGCTGTAGCGCCCCTGGTCGAGCAGCTTCTGGTACCGGAATGCCCGGGCCAACGCCTTCACCAGCGCCGGGTCGGCGCGGGTGGGGATGGCGGTGTCGGCGCCGGCCGTCGGCAGCGGCTGAACCACGGTCTTGCGGCCCGGCCGTCGGCGGATCTGCAGCGGGACGCGGACGGTGATACTGGTGGCGCCGGTCATGCGGCTTGCCTCCGTGCCGCCGGCGCCTCTGCTCCAAGGTCCCCGACCAGCCCGGCCAGCCCGTCGACGCGCAAGCGGATGTCGGCGCCCTCCGTCCCGATCGTGACGCGCTCCACCAGCGCGTGCACGATCCGCGCCTGCTCGGCCGGGAACAGCTCGTTCCAAAGCGGGTCGAGCCGGTGCAGCGCGTCCCGCACCTCCCGTTCGGTCAGGTCAGGAGCGTCTCTCCGCGCCGCGAGCCACGCGCCGAATACGATCTCGGGCTGCCGCAGCAGGGCGCGGAGCTGGGCGATCACCGCCCCCTCGATCTCCGCCGCCGACACGCGCCGCACGATGCTGTCGTCTCCAGCAGCGTCGCCCTTCAGCACGCGCTGTGCGACGTAGTAGCGGTAGACCCGCCCTTTCTTCACACTGTGCGTTGGTGACAGCGCCCGGCCATCGACGCCGTAGATCAACCCCTTCAGCAGCGCCGGCGCCTGCTGCCGGTTTTGCGCCGCGCGCTTGCGCGGGCTGACCTGCAGGATGGCATGCGCCCGGTCCCAGAGATCGCGCGCCACGATCGCCTCGTGCTCGCCGCGGTACACGTTTCCCTTGTGCGTGACCTCGCCCAGGTAGGTCCGCAGGTTCAGCATCTTGTAGACATCGCCCTTGTCGAGCGGGCGGCCGGACTTGGCAGTGATCCCCTCCGCCTGCAGCCTGCGCACCGTCTCGACGCTCGAGCCGGTCTCGACGAAGAACGCGAACACCCGCCGCACCCGCGCCGCCTCGGCCTCGTTCACCACCAGCTTGCGGTTGGCGACGTCGTAGCCGAGCGGCACCTTGCCGCCCAGCCACATGCCGCGCGCCTTCGACGCCGCCACCTTGTCGCGGATCCGCTCACCGATCACCTCGCACTCGAACTGCGCGAAGCTCAGCAGGATGTT
>NZ_SJDM01000073.1:7197-8350 GCF_004761865.1 Crenalkalicoccus roseus
GATCGATCTTGTAGACGACGATGACGTCGATCAGTCCGGCCTCGATATCGGCCAGCAGCCGCTTGAGCGCCGGCCGCTCCAGTGTGCCGCCGGAGAAGCCGCCGTCGTCGTAGCGGTCACGCACCAACACCCAGCCCTCGGCGCGCTGGCTGGCGACATAGGCCTCGCAGGCCTCGCGCTGGGCATCGAGGGTGTTGAACTCCTTGTCCAGCCCCTCGTCCGTGCTCTTGCGGGTGTAGACCGCGCAGCGGAGCTTCTTCACCGAGGCGGGCATCACCTCCGCCGCAGGCTTCCGGCCCCTCATGCGCCGGCTCCCGGTTGGCGGAGCCCGAAGAACACCCAGCCGTTCCAGCGCGTGCCGGTGATGTGCCGAGCGATGGCGGAAAGCGACCGATAGGGCCGGCCCTCGTACTCGAAGTCGTCAGCGCGCACCGTGACCACGTGCTGCACGCCGTCGTACTCGCGGATGAGCCGCGTGCCCGGCAGCGACCGGCTGTCGGCGCGGATCCGACGCAGCTCCACATTGCCACCGTCGAGCTGCTCGCCCAGCGCCTCGAGCCGTGCCCGCGTCTCCGGCTTCAGGCCACCGTAGGCCAACTCCTGGATGCGGTAAGCCAGCCGGCTGACGAGGTAGGGCCGGTTGAAAGGCGGCGGCTCCTTGCCGAAGAGGACCCGCCACTGCTCCTTCAGCTCCGTGGCCGTCGCGGTCTGCAGCGCGGCCAGGCGCGGCAGGACCTGCGCGGGCGGGATCTTCGGGATGGTGGGCGCCGGCTGGTCCGCCTCCTGCGCCCGGCGGTGGGTCATGGATGCTCGGGTCATGCAACTCCCTCTCTCCTGGGGGTCGCATGACGGCGCTGCCGGGCGGTGGAGTGTAGGCGAACGTCTCCCAACCCCCGGGCCTCTTCGGCATCGCGCGCGAGATCCTCGGCAGCGCGGCTGCGGAGCCGCAGCAGGCCGCGGGCGAGGAGGTCGCAGACCTCGCGGAGGTGGGGTGGGAGGTGGGGGTTTGGCGGGATAGGCGCTGCCATACCACGCCCTTACTCACCGTCTCGCCGAACCGTATCGCCGCCGCAAAATAGGATTCGACTCCGGGCGGGGCGCTTGTCTAGGAGCGGGGCGCTTGTCTAAGCCGCGTGGACAAACCTGATCCACA
>NZ_SJDM01000074.1 GCF_004761865.1 Crenalkalicoccus roseus
GCGCATGGAGATCCGCAAGGGCGGCATCGACGGCGCCAGCGAGGTGGATCGCGGCCTGCTCAAGGCCGCCAAGACGCCCGGCAGCGATGTGCGCCTGCTCGACTGCGAGTTCACGGTGGTGGCGGGGCCGCACGCCCGGCGGAAGTTCTGGCAGAGCTTCACGGTGGCCGGCGGCAAGGTGGACGAGCAGGGTGTGTCCATCGGCTGGAAGATCTCCAAGGGGATGTTCCGGGCGATGATCGACAGCGCCTGCGGCCTCGACCCCAAGGACATGAGCGAGGCGGCCAAGGCCAGGCGCATCCTGCGTGGCCTCGCCGACCTCCACGGCATCACCTTCGCGGCCAAGCTCCGCATTGAGCCGGCGAGCGACCCCCGTTACGGCGACAGCAACCGCCTCGACCGCGTCGTGCTCCCGGGCGAGCCGGAATACGCGCGCATCATGGCCGGCGAGGCGCTGCCGCCGTCGCCGTCCGCGCAGCGCGCGCCGCGCCCGGCCTCCGCGCCCGCTGCGGCGGCGGCGCCCGCCTGGGCCAACGCGGGCGCGCCCCGGGCGCCGGTGGCGACCGCCCCGGCCTGGGCCGCGCCGGCCGCCGTGCCGCCCGCCCAGCCCGCGCCGCCGCCCGCGCCGACGCCGCTCTCCAACGGTCCGGCCTGGCTGAACGGCTGATGGCGGCGTGGCGCGACGACGCTGGGGGGCGCGGCCGCGGGAGGGGCGTGCCCTGGCCGACAGGCCCGCGCCCCTGCCGGGCTGCACGCCGGCCGACCAGATCCGCCGGCTCACCTGCGCGCTCTGCGGCCGCGAGGCGAAAGGCTTCGGCTACGTCCATGGGCTTCGGCTCGGCGTCCACCCGAAGCTGTCCTTCTGCTCGATGCGCTGCTGCGACGCTGGCAGTGCGCTGGCACGGCGGAGGGGCGGCGTGATCGACAAGACCCCGATGGAGGAGCGCGCGATCAAGGAGGCGCGCCGGCCGCTCGCCGAGGTGCTGATCGAGCTGAACCTCATGGCGCCCTTCCACGACCGCAGCGCGGCGGAGATCGACCGCATCATCGAGGCCTGCGTCGACGGGTTCCAGGCCTCGATGCAGCGCCAGGCCGCCGAGCGCGATCCGCTCGACGACCCTATTCCTTTTAGTTGAGGGGACATCGCCATGAGCACCGGAGAGATCTGGCGCGACGTCCCCAGCGTGCCTGGCGTGCTGGCCAGCAGCGAGGGGCGCGTGATGATCGCGCCGTATCGCGGACCGATGCCCAACGGAGGGGAGCGCCCCTACGGCGGAACGCCGACCTTCGGCGTCTGGAACAAGACCGACGGGCGCTTCGTCACGACGGTGGGAGAGCGCACCTGGAAGGTCGCGCGGCTCGTCGCAGAGGCATTCCACGGACCGCCTCCTTTCGAAGGCGCCGTGGTGATGCACCTCGACGAGAACGCGGCCAACAACCGAGCGAGCAACCTCCGCTGGGGCACGCAGAAGGAGAACCTGAACGCGCCGGGCTTCCTCGAATACTGCCGCAACAGGACCGGGGCAGACAGCCCGACGGCGAAGGCGCGCCAGAGGCGGAGTGTAGGATGCTCGACCTGAACTCCGGCTCCGGCGCCGTCTACGGGCGAGGCGATGCGCGGCCGGGCGACGCCGCCGCCATCACCGCCCGCATCAACGCGCATCTCGACGCCGCCCTGCTGGCACGGCGGCGGCAGCAGCGTCCGCGCGACTACCTCGGCGGCAGCCGCGTCGGCGAGCCCTGCGCCCGCAAGCTGGTCTACGAGATCACCCACGCGCCGAAGGACCGCGACGTCGAGCCGGGCCTCCTGCGGGTGTTCGACGCCGGCCACCAGTTCGAGGCGCTGTCCATCCACTGGCTGCGCCTCGCCGGCTTCGACCTGCGCGACCGCGGCGCGGATGGCGGGCAGTTCGGCTTCGCGGCGGCCGGCGGTCGGCTGCGCGGCCACGCCGACGGCGTGATCGTCGGCGGCCCCGCGGTCGGGCTGCGCTGGCCCGCGATGTGGGAGCACAAGGCGCTCGGCCAGAAGTCCTGGACCGACCTGGTCAAGCGCGGGCTGCGCCTCTCCAAGCCGATCTACTTCGCGCAGGTGCAGCTCTACATGGCCTACCTCCAGCTCGAGGTCGCGCTGCTCACCGCGCTGAACCGCGACACGCTGGCGCTGCACCACGAGGCGGTGCCCTTCGACGCGGCGGAGGCGCAGCGCCTGTCGGACCACGCCGTCGACATCCTGCGCGCCGCCGAGGCGGGCGAGCTGCCGCCGCGCATCGCCCAGGCACCCGACTTCCACCTCTGCCGCTCCTGTCCCTACGCGACCCGCTGCTGGGAGGCGGGGCCATGAGCATCAGCCCTTCGCCGCAGCAGGCCGACGCGATCGCCGCGATCGTGGAGTGGTATCGCCACCGCCGCGGCCAGCAGCAGGTCTTCCGCCTGTTCGGCTATGCCGGCACCGGCAAGAGCACCATCACCGCCGCCGCCATCCAGGCCCTCGGGCTCGACCCGCTGGCGCGCGGCGGTGGTGGCGCGGGCGGCGTGCTGTTCGCGGCCTTCACCGGCAAGGCCGCGCTGGTGATGACCCGCAAGGGCACGCCGGCCTCGACCATCCACTCCCTGATCTACCGCGTCTCGGAGGCGACGCCGGAGGAGATCGCCCGGGTCGAGACGGAGCTGGCCAATCTGCGGCGCACCCGCCCGCGCATGGGGCCGGCCGAGCGCGCCTTCGCCGAGACGCAGATCCGCCGCCTCGAGCTGCGGCTCGCCGACATCCACAAGCCCACCTTCCTGCTGAACGAGCAGTCGCTCGTCCGCGACGCCGCGCTGGTCGTGCTGGACGAGGTCTCCATGGTCGGGCGGGAGATGGCGGCCGACCTGCTGGCCTTCGGCAAGCCGATCCTGGTGCTCGGCGACCCCGGCCAGCTGCCGCCGATCAAGGACGCCGGCGCCTTCACCGACGCGCCGCCCGACGTAATGCTGACCGAGATCCACCGCCAGGCCGGCGAGAGCGCGATCATTCGCCTCGCCACCATGGCCCGGCAGGGGATCGAGATCCCGCCCGGGCCGCACGACGAGCACGTCTGGAAGCTGCCGCGGAGTGCGGTCAGCCCCGCGCAGATGCTGCGCGGCGGGCAGGTGATCTGCGGACGGAACGACACCCGGCTCTGGCTCAACGCCAGCATGAAGGCGGCCGCGGGCTTTCCCGACATCTATCCGGCGGGGCGGTCGGAAAAGATCATCTGCCTCAGGAACCGCCACGACCTCGGCCTGGTGAACGGCATGTTCGTCAGCCTCTCCGGGATCGAGGACGAGGACGAGCTCAGCTTCCGCGCCAGCGTCACCACCGAGGACGGCGTCGCCATCGCCGGGCGGCATCGCTTCTACAAGGGGCACTATGACGACCATCTGCGGCGCGATCCCGAGCGCGAGCGCCGCGACTGGCGCGCGCTGCGCGGCCTGATCGAGACCTCCTGGGGCTACGCCATCACCTGCCACAAGGCGCAGGGCAGCCAGTGGGAGAACGTGATCGTCTACGACGACCGTCTCTCGCGCACGCCCGAGGACCGGGCCCGCTGGCTCTACACCGCGATCACGCGCGCCGAGCGCGGGCTGGTGATCCTTGATTGACCTGAATGACGCGACGGTCGCGCCTTCCCGCTACGACCTCGAGGCCATCGTCCAGCGCCTGCGCGACACCGCCCATGCCTGGGTGCCGGGGCTCTTCCCCAACGGCCGGCGCCAGGGCGACGAATGGCGGCTGGCCAACATCCAGGGCGATCCGCCGCGCCGCTCCGGCTCCTGCGTGATCATGCTGCGCGGCGAGCATGCCGGCGACTGGCACGACTTCGATGGTGATGAGGGCGGCGGGCCGCTGTCCACGCTCGCGCACGGCACCGGCCTCGCCGACCGGGCGCTGTTCGCGCGGGCGGCCGAGATGACCGGCTGGACGGGCGAAGGCCCGGCGCGCCTGGAACCACCGCCGGCACCGAAGCCGGAGCGCGACGCCGCCCGCGACATCGCCTTCATCCTGGAGCACGCGCAGCCGATCCAGGGCACGGCGGCGGAGCGCTACCTGCAGGGCCGCGGCCTCGCCGTGCCCGAAGGCGCCGACCTGCTCTCCCACCCCGACCTCGCGCATTTCGAGACCCGCGCCGGCTATCCGGCGATGGTAGGCCTGGTGCGCAACCGCGCCGGCGAGGTGGTGGCGGTGCATCGCACCTACCTCCGGGAGGACGGTGGGACCGTCCGCAAGGCCGATATCCCGAAGCCGCGCATGGTGCTCGGCCGGAGCGGCGGCGGCACGGTGCGCCTCGCCCCGATCGGCCCGGCCGGCGTGCTCGGGCTCTGCGAGGGCATCGAGACCGGCCTCGCCGCCATGCTGGCCTGCCCCGGCCTGCCGGTCTGGGCGGCGCTCTCCACCAGCGGCCTCGAGCAGGCGCACCTGCCGCCGGAGGCGCGGAGCGTGGTCATCCTCGCCGACCACGACGCCTCCGGCGCCGGGCTCCGCGCCGCCGAAGCCGCCGCCGCCAAGCTCCGCCTCGAGGGCAGGCAGGTCGCGATCGCGCTGCCTCCGACCCTGGGCGACGACTTCAACGACATGCTGCGGCGCGAGGGGCCGGCGCCGATCGCTGCGCTGGTCGATGCGGCGATGCGGCAGCCCAGCGGCGACGTTGCGCCCGAGGAGCCGGAAACCGGCCGCCACCTGCCGATCGGCTTCGTCGAGCCGGCGCATCCGCTCCCCACCGCCCGCGCCGACGAGGGCAATCTCGACCGCGCCACCGCCCGTGCCTGGGGTCTCGTGCTGTCGGCGAACCGCTCGCCCTGGCTGTTCCGGCTCGGTGGCGAGCCGTCCTGGGTCGTCCCCGACGATGACGGCCGCCCTGTCGCGGTCACCGTGCGCGAGGAGCGCCTGCGGCACATGCTGGCGAAGCTCGCCGACTGGCGAAAGCTCAACGCCAAGGGCGACCTGGTGCCGGCGCCGCCCCCGACCGGCCTGGTGAAGTCCCTCGTCGCGACGCCCGATCCGGCGCTGCCGGTGCTGGCGGGCATCGTCACCGCGCCAGTGTTCGGCCGGGCCGGCACGCTGCTGACCGAGCCTGGCTACCATCCCGACGCGCGGCTGCTCTACCGACCGCCGCCGGGATTCGTGCTGCCGCCGGTCCCGGACCGACCCACGGCCGCAGAGATCGCTGCCGCCCGCAGCCTCCTGCTCGGCGAGCTGCTCGGCGACTTCCCCTTCACCGGAGAGGCCGAGCGTGCCCACGCCCTCGCCCTGCTGCTGCTCGGCTTCGTGCGGCCGATGATCGACGGGCCGACGCCGC
This sequence comes from Crenalkalicoccus roseus, assembly GCF_004761865.1. Taxonomy (GTDB): domain Bacteria; phylum Pseudomonadota; class Alphaproteobacteria; order Acetobacterales; family Acetobacteraceae; genus Crenalkalicoccus; species Crenalkalicoccus roseus. Next base: position 5,316 of record NZ_SJDM01000074.1, read on the forward strand.
TGCACATGATCGAGAAGCCCACGCCCGGCACCGGCGCCACCCTCATGGTGGACGCCATCGCCACCATCCTCACCGGCTCGGGCGCCGCCGTCATGACCGAGGGCCGCGACGAGGACGAGTGGCGCAAGCGGCTCACCGCCAAGCTGCGCCAGCTGCCGACCCTGCTGCTGATCGACAACCTCCGCCAGGAGCTCGACAGCTCCGCCCTCGCCGCGGCGCTGACCGCCTCCCTCTGGGAGGACCGCGTGCTCGGCGCCTCGGACATGGTCCGCCTGCCGGTGCGCTGCGCCTGGGTCGCCACCGGCAACAACCCGGCCGTCTCGCACGAGATCGCCCGCCGCCTCGTCCGTATCCGCCTCGACGCCCGAACCGACCAGCCCTGGCGGCGCGACGGCTTCCGCCATCCCGACCTGATGGGGTGGGTGCGCGCGAGCCGCGCGAGGCTGGTAGCCGCCTGCCTCACCCTCTGCCGCGCCTGGATCGCGGCCGGCCGTCCGCGCGGGCGCCGGAGCATTGGCAGCTACGAAACCTGGGCACAGACGATCGGCGGCGTGCTGGAGGTGGCCGGGCTCGAGGGCTTTCTCGGCAACCTGGACGAGACGATGACGGCGTCCGATGGCGAGGGGGCGACCTGGCGCGGCCTTGTCTCTGCCTGGTGGGATCGGTTCGGCAGTGCCGAGGTCGGCATCACAGACCTCTACGGCGTCGCCATCCAGGTCGAGCCACCCCTACCGCTCGGACCCGGCAACGACCGCTCGCAGCGCATCCGGCTCGGCAAGGCCCTCAGCAAGCTGCGCGACCGCGTCTTCCGCATCGGCCAGCGCAGCCTCCATGTCGAGGCCGCAGGCACCTACCAGGGCGCCGGGCGGTGGCGGCTGAAGCCGTCCCAGGACGGAGGCACGGACGAACATCCACCACTTTCAGCGCGGGGTGCTGACCCCGTGAATGTTTGGCCCGCCGTGAATGTCGGTGAATGTGCGTCTGCCAACATTCACGGGCGAAACTCAGCGGAAAACCGAGGCTTCCTCGGGCCTCGTGAATGTCGTGAATGTTATTCCCATGCCCACGCGTGCGCGCACGCGCGCGCGCCCATGGGGGAAGAGACGGAACAACATCCACCACATCCACGACATTCACCGGTCCCAGGCAATCCGCCGGTTTCCGCCGGTGAATGTGCCGGTGAGGGTCAAGCCGCACATCCACGGACATCCACCAGGCCCGGGACGGAGCCCGCCTGGCTGGACGGGGTGCCGTGATGCGCCGTCCGCACAGCACCGGCCCGCCGGCGAGCGGTCCATTCGGAAAGCCGGGCAGCGACGGCGAGCTCCGCCAAGAACCGCGCCGTCGCCGCCCTTACGGGGCACCCCACCGGGCGAACGCCCGGTGGGGACCCCGACCACAGCCATCCCCTCTCGGAGACCACCATGGCTCCCTCGACTCTCCCCATGCCCGCGGCGCAGGCAAGCAGCCCCCAGATCACCGCACCGTTGCCCATCGCGCTCCGGCTCCACGCCGTCCTCGCCCTCGACCTCGGCACCACCACCGGCTGGGCGCTGCGTAGCCAGGATGGCGGCATCACCTCCGGCACGATGACCTTCCGACCCGGCCGCTTCGAGGGCGGCGGGATGCGCTACCTCCGCTTCCGCGGCTGGCTCGGCGAGGTCGCCAATCTGTCCGGCGGCCTGGCCCGCATCGCCTTCGAGGAGGTGCGGCGGCACGTGAGCACGGACAGCTCGCACGTCTATGCCGGCTTCCTGGCGACGCTGACGGCCTGGTGCGAGCAGGAATCCATCCCGTACGAGGGCGTGCCGGTTGGCACCATCAAGCGCTTCGCTACCGGCAAGGGCAACGCCGACAAGGCGGCGATGGTCGCCGCCATGCGCGTCCGCGGCTTCGCGCCGGCGGACGACAACGAGGCCGACGCCCTCGCCCTGCTGCTCTGGGCCACCGAGGGCCGAGGAGGCCGGGCATGAGGCTGCCCGCCGCGCCGGCACTGCCGCGATCCAGCCTCGACATCGGCCGCAGCCCGACCACCGAGGCCGAGCTGAATGCCATGCGCGCCGCCGCATGGCACCAGCACGGCGTCGCCGCGCTGTCGGTGGAGGACATCGCCGATCCCTGGCTGCGCCAGGCGATCACCAACGAGGCCAATCGCCGCTGGGGGCGGCGCGAGGGAAGGCATGCCCATGGCCGCTAAGCGCAAGGCCAGGCGGACCACGCCGCCGCGCGAGGACCTGTCGAAGCCCTCGCCATGGCGGCTGCAGCACGGCGGCTTCTCCGAGCCGGTCCGCGAGGCGGACCCCGAGACCGGCACGCCGGTGCAGCACCGCCGCGCTGTCGACACCCTCGGCCTGATGCTGGCCAACGGCACGATCACGCCGGAGATGCACGAGGCAGGCTGCATCTTCCGGACGCTGTTCCGAGCCGCTGCGCTGGATGGCATCGCCACCTCGCAGCTGATCCGACTGGCGGGCGCGACGAACGGCGACGTCTCGAACCGGCAGCTCGACGCGCGACGGCGCGTGGCTGAGGCGCTGGACGCGCTGGGCGGCCACGACAGCCCCGCCGGCTCCTGCGCCTGGTTCGTGATCGGGCTGGAGTTCTCGGTCCGCGAGTGGGCGATGCGCCAGGGCTGGGCGGGACGGACGGTGCATGGGCCCGTGGCGCAGGGCATCCTCGTCGCGGCCCTCGGCATGCTGGCGAAGCACTTCGGGCTGACGCCGCGGCAGCGGGCGGCGTGACGCGGCGCGGCCGGGACGGCGCGCACCATCCCGGCCGCGCTGTTACAATTCACCCCATGGCGGCCCGCAAATCGATGCAGCTAGACTCCGGACACGTAGAGAAGGTGCGCAGGCACCGCGGCTGCACAGCCACTCTGCGGAACGATGGCGACCGTGGCTCGCGAGCCGCAGGGTCCTTCCTGG
>NZ_SJDM01000075.1 GCF_004761865.1 Crenalkalicoccus roseus
CGCGGGGCTACCATCCGGCCGAAGGGCGGCCGGAAATTCCTCGCCATCCCGACCGGCTTCAATCGGCAGGGCGGGCGGCGCGGCGCCAAGGCACGTGTCACCCCGGCACAGATGGTCGCCTCCGGGCAGGGGTTTCTCCGCCCGTTCAAGTCGGGTCGGGGCTTCGTCTGGTGCCTGCCGGTGCGGCAGGGCCAGCGCACGGGCCGCGGCCGTGCGCCGCTGGTCGCGGGCGGCATCGCCGCGGTAGCGACCGCCCGGCGCAAGGGGGCGGCGGCGTGGCAGCAATCGCTGCTCGCCCAGGGCTTCGTGCCGATGTTCCTGCTGCTGCCGCAGGTGGCGCTTTCCAAGCGGCTCGACGTGCACGGCGCGGCCGAGCGCGCGCTGCGCCGGCTGCCGCGGCGCTTTGTCGCCGCCTGGGAGCGCGAGAGCGGGAGGACAGCCGCATGAGCCGACGCGCGAGCCTCTTCTTGATCGCAAGCCTCGCCGTGCTGGGTTGGGTCAGCGTCGGCTTGGGCCTGGCGCTCACCTGGGTCGCGGGCCGCTTCGTCGCACAACTGCTGGGCTGGGCATGAGTGCGCGCGAGGCCGCCATCACGGCGCTGCATGGCCGGTTGCAGACCATGCTGGCCGCGCGGAATCCGGCGCCCGTGGTGCTGCGCGGCGAGACCATCCCGCAGAGGCTGCCGGCCGGCGGACTGGTCGTGATCCGCGACGGCGAGACAGTGGAGGAAACGCCGATCCTCTCGCCGCTCGCCTGGGCCATCGAGCACCGGGCGGAAGTGGACGTCACCGTCGCCGGCGCGACGCCGGGCGCCCGTGCCGCCCTGCTCGACGCGTTGCTGATGGATATCGCGTCCGGCATCACCGCCGACCGCACCCTCGGCGGCGCGGTCGAATGGGCGCAGCCCGGCACGCCGGATTTCGAGGATGTGGAATTCGAAGGCGCCGCCGCCGCCCGTGCCGCGCGCGTGCCCGTGGCGCTGTTCTTCACCGTGGCCGGCTCGCCGCTGGCCTGACCCTTGCCGTCCCTGATCCCGGAGACCTCCGATGCCCCGTGCCATCGGCGCGAATTGCCGCGTCCACACCTTCCCCGAGACGGTCTACGGGACCGCGCCCGGCGGCAACTGGCGCCGGCTGCCCTTCCTCTCCATCGACCTCGGCGCCGAGCAGCCGCTGCTCGACAACGACATCATCGGCGTGGGGGCGAACCGCGATCCCGCGGCACCCTTCCTCGACACCGTGACTGTCCGCGGCCAGGCGGTGGTGCCGGTCGACCTCGTGAACATTGGCCACTGGCTGCGCCTGCTGCTCGGTGCGCCGACGACGACCGGCACCTCGCCGAACTTCATCCACACCTTCGCATCCGGCGCGGCGGCGCTGCCGTCGAACAGCATCGAGATCGCCTATCCGGACGTGCCGAGCTTTGATGTCTGCGCCGGGGTGCGGGCCGACACGCTCGAGCTCGACTTTTCGCCGACTGGCCCCGCGACGGCGACCCTCGGCCTGATCGGCCAGGGCTCGGTCCGCACTGGCGCGAGCGGCGCCGGCACGCCCACCAGCCACGCGCTGACGCTGTTCAACAAGGCGCAGGGGAGCATCAGCCGCAACGCCGCCGCCCTGGCGCAGGTTACCGGCGCACGGCTCACCTATGCGAACGGGATGGAACTGGTCCGCACCATCCGCGCCGACCGGCGCGTGGAGGGCGTGGATCCGGGCGTGACGCGCGCCACCGGGCAGATCACCGTGCGCTTCGAGAACACCACCCTGCTGACCCAGGCGCAGGACGGCACCGCGGCGGAATTCGCGCTGGCCTACACGATCAACGGCAATCGCAGCCTCACCTTCACGCTGCACGAGGTCTACCTGGCGCTCGCCAAGACGCCGATCGAGGGGCCGGCGGGGGTGGAGGCGACCTTCGACTTCCGCGCGGCGTTCAACGCCACCGCGACGCGGATGATGACGGCCGTGCTCAGAAACGACCAGGCAGGGACGGTCTATGCATGATCCTGCGCTCAGCCCATCCGGCTCAGGACTTCAGGAAGGTCCATCGCGCCATGGACGATCCGCAGGATCACCGGCCGATCCTGCGGCCGCGTCTCATAGACGATGACATCGCGAAACCGCGGCAGAGGAACGAACCGGATGGGCAGCGGGGCCAGGTCCTCGCGAACGGTGCCACTCTGCGGGTGGCGCGCGATGCGTTCGGCCGCGTCGAGCACCGCATCCCGCATGGCCCGCGCTGCAGCCGGCTGTTCCCGCGCGATCCAGCGAACGGCCTGCGTGAGCTCTCGTTGCGCCAGCGGCGTGAGCCGCGCCCGTGGCGCCGATCTCTCCAAGGTCAGTGGCCGCTGCGCGCGGCGAGCTTCGCCTCCGCCTCGGCGATGATGGCATCGAGCTCCGCCGCCACCTCGTCGATCTCGACGTAACCCTGCTCCTCGCCCTCCTGGCGGGCATCATCGAGGGAACGCAGGAAGGCTTCCCGCTGTTCCTCGTGCGTCTTGAGCAGCTTGAGCGCCGCGTCGATGACATCCCGCGGCCCGTTGTAGCGGCCTGTCGCCATCGCCGATTGAGCGATGGCCTCCTGTTCCTCGGTCAGACGAACGACCGTCATCGCAATCTCCTCGGCCCAAGCAATCCTGGCGAACGCTCGGGCGCGGACCCGTTTTTCTCTCGGAGACCATCTTAGCATGCTCACCCTCTACCTTCCCACCGAGCCGTACTGGCTCGACCTGCCGCGCGGCGTGCGCGTGGAGATCCGCCCCGTCACCACCGCCGTCATGGCCGCTGCCCAGGCCGCGGCGCAGCGTCGCCTGGCGGCGCTGCGCGAGGTGGACGCCGAGCTCGACCCGGACCTCGCCCGCGGCCTCGCCTTCGCCTTTCTCGCCAAGGCGCTGGCCCGTCACGCCGTCACCGCCTGGGAGGGCGTCGGCGATGCCGCCGGCAAGCCACTGCCGCTCTCGCCGGAAGCCGTCGAGCGGCTGATGGACCTCGACGAGATGGCGAGCGCCTTCTGGGAGCGCGCCCTGCTGCCGATCCGGACCGTGGCCGCGGAGGGAAACGGCTGAGGCTCCGCGCCGCCTGGCACTTCGGCGCGGGGCCGGACTACTGCCGCGGCTGCGCCGCCCTGGGGCGCGACTGTGGCCAGGCCTGCCCCTATGCCACGCACGCCCCCGCCAGCGCCGAGGGCGCCGCCCTGTGGGCCGCGGGCACCGCCTGCGTGCGCGCCGACATGGCGGGCGTGGACCTCGATGTGGCCGGCGCCGTTGCCCTGGCGCGCGAGATGGGCGTCTCGGGCTGGGCCGCCGCGGACCTGTTGACCGCGCTGCGTCTCGGCCTCGTGGCCGGCCTCGCTGCGCGCACCGCCCCCACTGACACCGGAGGCTCGCCCCATGGCGGATAGCACCCGCCGCGTCTCGGTCCGCCTCTCGCTGGACGACGCCGCCCAGGTCAAGACCGGCCTGCGCGAGGTCGGCGAGACCGGCCAGCGCGAGATGCAGCGCATCACCCGCAGCGCCGAGTTGGCCTCCCGCTCGCTCTCCCTGCTCGGGCCCGTGCTCGCCGGCCTCTCCATCGGCGGCGTTGCTGCCATGGTACGCTCCGCGGTGGACGCCGTCGGCGGCCTCGGCGAGTTGGCCGACGCTGCCGGCGTCTCCACCGACGCGCTGCAGGCCTTCGGCTATGCCGCCACCCAGGTCGGGCTCTCCAACGAGGAGCTGCAGCGCAGCCTCCAGGCGCTGACCCGACGCATCGCCGATGCGGCCACCGGCGAGCAGGCCGCCCAGCAGGCCTTCACGCGCCTCGGCATCGCCTTCCGCGACGCCTCGGGCAACGCGCGCGCGACCGAGGCCGTCATGGCCGAGCTCGCCGACCGCATCGCCGGCCTGCAGGACCCCGCGGAGCGCACCGCCGCCGCCACCGCCGTCTTCGGCGACCGGCTCGGCCAGCGGATGATCCCCTTCCTGCTGCAGGGCCGGGACGGGCTGGAACGCCTCACCGCCGAGGCGCTGCGCTTTGGCGCCATTGCTGACGCCGACCTCATCGCCAAGGCCGACGAGGCGTCCGACAAGATCGCCGCCCTGGAGCGCGCCTTCTCGTCGCTCGCGCGCAACCTCCTGGCGCAGGTCGCCCCCGCCCTGTCCAGGGTGGCCGACGCCATCAACCGCGTCATGACCGGCGCGAGCCTGGCCGAGCGCCGCGCTAGCCTGGAGGGAAATCGCGACGCACTGCAGCGCCGCCTCGCGGAGCTCGAGGCCGAGGAGGCCGGCCAGGCGGCGCTCTCCTCCCAGCCCCGCCGCGGCACCATCCAGCGCGGGGCGGTGGGCGTGGCCCGCGAGCAGGCCGGCGTCACCCGCAGCGGCCTGATCGCGGAGATCCGCCAGCAGCTCGACGAGGTGCAGCGCGAGATCGCCACCCTCGAGGCCGAGGCCCGCACCGCCGAGGAGCGCGCCCGCCAGATCCTCAACCCGGACAGCCGCGCCGGCGGCGGCAACGCGGCCGCACTCCGCCGCCAGCGCGCCGCCGAGGACATCGCGCGCCTGCAGGAGAACCTGGACGCCCGCCTGCGCATCGAGCGCGAGTTCCAGGCCCGCCTCACCCGCATCCGGGAGGCCGAGCAGGCCGGCGCGATCGACGCCGCCGAGGGCCAGCGCCTCGCCGCCGCCGCCACCCGCGAACGCGACGAGGCCCTGCAGCGCCTCACCGCCAGCCAGCGGGGTGCGACCGCCAGCACCCGCGAGAACCGCGACGCCGAGCGCGAGCTGAACGAGGTGCTGCGCGAACGCGAGCGCCTGATCCAGCAGAACGAGACCGCCTATGAGCGCTACCAGCGGCGCGTCGAGACGCTGGGCCGCCTGGTGGAGCGGTCCGAGCGGGTCGGCCGCCCGTTGCCCGACGAGACCATCCGGCGTGAGGCCACCGCCGCGCTGGAGGAGCTGGAGCGCGCCGAACGCCGCGTCGCGGAGGGGGCGGAGCGGGCCAGGGATGTGGGGCGCGAGCTGGGGCTGACCTTCTCCTCCGCCTTCGAGGACGCGATCATCCGCGGCCGCCGCTTCTCCGAGGTGCTGCAGGGCATCGGCCAGGACATCGCCCGCATCATTGCCCGGCGCACCATCACCGAGCCGCTGGGCAATGCCGTGTCCTCGGCGCTGTCGGGCTTTTCCTTCGATGGCATCGGCTCGTGGCTGGGTGGCCTGTTCCGGGCCGAAGGCGGGCCGGTCGCGGCAGGCCAGCCCTACATCGTCGGCGAGCGCGGGCCGGAGTGGTTCGTCCCGCGCCAGTCGGGGACGGTGCTGCCGAACGGCACCCTCCCGGGCGGCACCACCATCAAAACCTCCATCGCGATCGACGCCCGCGGCGCCGACGCCGGCGTCGAGGCGCGGCTGCGGCTGCTCGCCGGGCAGATCGCCCGCCAGGCCTCGGCGATGACGCTGGATGCGATCCGCCGCGGCGGCGCGGCCTACGACACCGTGAGGGGTTAGGAGGGGGCGCGGATGACGGAATACGCCTGGCCGGCCGAGCTGCGCCCCTCGCGGCAGGTCTTCTACCTCCAGCACAACACGCTGCGCTTCGTCTCGCCGGTCACCCGGCAGGCGCAGGTGCTGCGGCGCGAGGGTGCGCGCTGGGTGGCGGAGCTCACCTTCGACCCGCTCAACGCCCGCCTCGCCGGCGTGCTGGAGGGGCTGCTCGCCGCGCTGGCCGGCTCGGTGAACACGGTCCGCATCTGGGACTGGCGGCGGGAGTACCGCACCGGCGATCCCAGGAGCCAGGGCGACGTGCCGAGCGGGCCGTTCTCCTTCGACGACGCGACGATCTTCACCGACGGGACGGGGATGGTGGTGGGCTCGGGGAACCCGGCCTTCGCGGCGGGGGCACCCAGGGGCGCGCTCTCCGTCGCCACCCAGGGCTGGTACCCGAACGCCGTCGCGGTCGGGGCCGGGGACTACCTCGGCATCGCCGGTCGCCTCTACATCGCAACGGAGCGCGTCGTGGCCTCCGGCACCGGCACGGCCGCCATCCCGATCGCCCCGCCGCTGCGCGCCGCGGCGCCGCTCGGTGCGCCGCTGGTGCTGACCAACGCCACCGTGCCGATGCGCCTCGTCTCCGATGACGAGGGCGCCAACCCCACCCGGCCCGGCCGCTTCACCGCCATCACCTGCCGCTTCGAGGAGGCGTTGTGACCGAGCCTGCCATCCGCGCCACCCCGCGCCTCACCCTGCAGGCCGCCGCCGCGGCCACGGCGCCGGTGATCGCGCCCGTCGTGCTCTGCGAACTCGACTTCGCCACCGGCCCCTTCCGGGTCTGGACGGGCCTCGGCGACATCTCCTGGGCCGGGCTGATCTTCTCTGGCATCGGCGACCTCGGCGCCATGTCGGAGGTGGAGGAGACGGTCGAGCTCCGCGCTGTGCGCCTGACCCTCACGCTGTCCCCCGTCCCGCAGGAGGTGATCGACATCGCGCTCGCCGAGCGGAGCTTCCGGCTGCGCCCCGCCCGGCTCTGGCTGGCGCTGCTGGATGCGGGGGGTGCCTTCGTCGCCGACCCGTTCCCGCTCTGGGCGGGGCTGATGGACACCATGGAGGTGGTGGACGGGCCGGAGCCGCGGGTCGCGCTAGCCTGCGAAAGCCGCCTCGTCGACCTCGAGCGCGCCGAGGTGCGGCGCTACACGGATCCCGACCAGCAGGCCGAGTACCCGGGCGACCGCTTCTTCGAGTACGTCCCCGCCCTGCAGGAGGCGGAGATCCGCCTGCCGGCGCGGTAATGCGGCACCCGGACTGGGCGGCGCGGCTGGGAGCCCTGCTCCTGGCGGCGGAGGCGCGCGCCTTCGACGCGCGGCACTGGAACTGCGCGCTCTTCGCCCTGGCCGCCGTCGAGGCGGTGACGGGGCAGCGCCCCCGCGTGCGGGTGCTGCCCTCCCTCATCGCCTCTGCGGACAGCGCCGGCTTCGCGCGCCTCCCGCCGCTGCTGGCCAGGATGGGCGACGTGGCGCTCGCCCCCGATCCCGACCGCCTCGGGGTGGTGCTCGACGCCGGCCGCGTCGCCTTCGTCGGACCGTACGGCCTGCTCCGCGCGCCCATCACTCTCTGCACCCACGCCTGGAGGATCGGATAGTGCCCGCTGCCGTCCCTCTCATCGCCGTCGTCGCCGGCGCGGTGGGCTCGGCCGCGGTCGGCGGCGGCATCATCGGCGCCATCGTCGGCGCCGGCGCGGCCATCGGCGTCTCGCTCATCGGCGGCGCCATCTTCCCACAGAAGAAGCCCCGGCCGCCCTCTTTCTCGGGCGGCTCCACCGCCCAGGAGGCGCAGCAGCGTACCCAGTCCTTCCGCCAGCCCATCGCCGAGCACCAGATCGTCCTCGGCCGCGCCAAGATGTCGGGACCGATCGTCTTCCTGCACAGCAGCACCGACGACGAGGGCCGCGCCGACGGCTTCTTCCACATGGTCGTCGTGCTCGCCAGCCACCGCGTCCGCGCCATCGGCGAGGTGTTCCTCGGCGACAAGCCGGAGAGCGACGCCGCCTTCGCAGGCTTGGTGCGGGTCGACCGCCACCTCGGCCACGCCGACCAGGCGGCGAACCCCAACCTGATCGCCGAGACCGGCGGCAAGTGGAGCGAGCACCACCGTGGGCGCGGCCGGGCCTATCTGGCGCTGCGGCTGAAGCTCCGCCCCGAGGCCTTCCCCTCCGGCCCGCCGAATGTGGCGGCGATCGTCGAAGGCGCGGACACCATCCTCGACCCGCGGACGGGCGCGATCGGCTGGTCCGACAACCCGGCGCTCTGCCTCGCCTGGTACCTGACCGCCCCTTTCGGCTGGAAAGCCGCCTGGGATGACATCGACCTGCCCTCCCTGATCGCCGCCGCCAACATCTGCGACGAGATCGTCGGGCGCCGCGACGGCACCGCCGAGCGCCGCTACACCGTCAACGG
>NZ_SJDM01000076.1 GCF_004761865.1 Crenalkalicoccus roseus
CCCAATCAGCTCAAGCTCTAACAGGGCCTAGCCGACTACCTGTCGCTGTATCGCCAGGCGCAGATCCTGGCGCGCCAGGGGAATCGAGATCGGCCGCGAGGTGCTGGCCGACTGGATCGGCACGGCGGCAAGCGAGGTCGTGCCCGTCATGCGCCGCCTGCGGGAGATCCTGCTGGGCTCGGCGCGGTTGCTCGCTGACGAGACCACCATGCCGGTGCTGGATCCTGGTCGGCGAGAAGATCGCGGGGCGCAAGCGGCCCATCCTGACCGGACACCGATCGCCGCCTGCTCAAGGTTCAAGTGCACGCCGGCAGCGTCCAGGATCGCAACGGCGCCAAGCCGCTGTTGCGTGCCTCGCGCGGCCTTTAGGCTTTCGTCGAGACTGGGATCGCCGATGGCGGATGCGCCGGCAAGCTCGTCGCATGGGCAAAGCAAAAGGCCAATCTCGTGCTGTTTATCGTCAAGCAGCGTCGCGCCCTGCTCCGCTTCGAGCCACTGCCGCGCAGGTGTGTGATCGAGCGCAGCTTCGGATGACTCATCAAGAACCGCCGCCTCGTCCGTGCCTTCGAGCAGCGCACCGAGGTCGCCAAAACCCTCATCCGCATCCCGCTACCGCCGCCATGCTCCGCCGCATCACGTAGGACGACAACCTTCTCAAACACGCTCTGAAGTCAAGATATCAGCGGGGCAACTGCCTGCGGCTGCGCAACAGCGGCGATCTCGGCGGACTCTGCCTCGCCCAGCAACGCGATTGTAACGGACACCATCGCAGCGGCCAGCGCCGTGACAGTGACGCGGCCGATGCCGCACCTCGGGCCTGTGACCAGTGCCATCGCCCTGTCAAACCAGAAGGGCTAGGCGCCCAGCGGCACGGCCATGGCTCTCTCAGCGGACGAAAAGCCGCACGATGCCCTCACGCACCACCTCCACGATGTCCTCGCGCCGGCGCTCGATGTGCGCAGCAAGGAGGCGGGCACAGCCTTCTCCGTCACGGCGGCTGAGCGCGTCCAGGATAGCCCGGTGCTCGACGTAGGTGCCCTCGCGTCTGCCGACTCGGTCGAGGTCAACCCAGCGCACGAAATGGATGCGGGCATTCAAGCCACGCAGCAGCCGCGGTAGTTCGGCGTTGCCGGACAGTGCGATAAGGCGCTCGTGGAACTCCTCGTCGGCAGCGACCAAGCCGGCGGCCGCCGACGCAGTGGTGGGACATCGCCCCTCGACTTCCTCCCAGAACAGGCGCAGCTCCTCCACCGAGGCGTCCGGCGCACGCTCGCAAGCCAAGCGGGCCCCGGACACTTCCAGCAGCCGCCGTGCCTCATACAGGTCGAAAATCTCCTTCGTATCAAGCTCACGTGCCCTGAAGCCGCGGTTCGGCTCGAAGCTCAGAAGGCCCTCCGTAGCGAGACGGTTGAGCGCCTCGCGCACTGGGGTTCGGCTCGCCCCAAGCTCCCGTGCGATCTCCACCTCGTTGAGGCGCGCGCCCGGTGGCACGCGGTAGGCAGTCACCCGCTCGCGCAGCACTTCATAGAGGCGCGCGGCCGTATCCGCCGGTCGGCGCGGTCTCGTACTACCTCGATCGGCCGCTGCGGCTTCGGCGGCGTCCCTGTCTCGTGCAACTCGCACGCGTCAGGGCAACCGAAACAGGCAGCCGCGGTCCGGCAGAGCGTCCGGCACGCCGGCGAGACGTAGCGCCCGCCACGCGAGCGCGTGGTTGCTCGACGTGACCGGCTTCCCCAGCTCGGCCTCCAACTCCTGCACGAGCGCTGCGGCGCGCAGGCTCGTGCAGGAGACAAACAGGCCGTCCGCCTCCGGCCGCCGTCCCAGCTCCAGGGCGGCCGCGCGGAGCGAGGCCGCGTCGATACGCGCGACTTCGTTGTCGTTCTCGTGGTTGAACGAGCCGACCACGGGCACCTCCAGGCCGCGCCGCATCAAGTCCGCGCGCATCGCGCGGTTCAAGCCGTCACCGTAGGGGGTCAGGAGGGCAATCCGCCGGCAACCGGCCGCCCGCAGACCCTCGGTGGCTGCGCTCAGAGGCGAGCAGCACGGAACTCCCGGGCGCACCTCGTGCACCCGGGCGGCGACGACGTCGTCGCCGATGACCATCGCGCCGGAGGTGCAACCGAAGGCGACTGCATCAATGCGCTCGCCGGGCCGGATCAGCCGCACCGCCTCGGCGATGTTCCCCTCCATCGCGCGCAGGGTCTCAGTGGTGATGGTCGCGTCATTCCATAGACGCGTTGCGAAGAAGCCTACGCCGTCCAGCCCACCGAGTAGCGCGCGCCATTCATGCTCGATAGTATGGTCGGTAGCAAGGACGACCAGCCCGATCGCTGCGCGCGCCGCGACCCCACCGTCGAGCGTAAATGGCATCGACCGGAGGTCCACGAGCGGCTGCGGCAGGGCAGCCGTCGTCTCTGCAAATGCCGACATGCTGCGTGCTCCTCCTCCCAAACGCCCGAGGCCGCGCGCTCAGCCCGCGGCGCAGTACATCATCCCGTCGGTGGAGACCGCAGGCCGACGGCCAGCGATCAGGTCAGCGGTGATATGCGCTGACCCGCACGCCATCGTCCAGCCCATATGCCCGTGTCCCGTGTTGATCCATAGGTTCCGGTGGCGCCCGCGCCCGAGGATCGGCGTTCCCTCAGGCGTCATCGGTCGCAGGCCCGCCCAATAGGATGGCTGGCCCCAGTTCCCCGCCTCGGGAAAGAGCTCACGACCTACGCGTAGCATGGCCGCGAAGTCCGAGGGCCGGTGCGACGTGTCGAACCCCGCAAACTCGGCGGTTGCGGTGAGGCGGAACCGGTCGCCCATCCGACACCAAGCGACAAGGTTGTTCTCGTCCACCCCGCCCACATCGGGCGCGCCATTGTGGCCCTCCACGGGGATAGTTACCGAGTACCCTTTCACGGGGTAGACGGGGAGCCGAAGCCCAAGCTTGCGGCCGAGTGTAGGGGAGTGGGTGCCCAGGGCCAGCACGAAGGCGTCTGCTTCGACGCGCCCGTGATCCGTCACCATGGCATGTACGCGATCGCCCTCGACCTCGGCACCCAACACGGTCTCATTGTAGCGGAAGCGCACGCCTGCACGATCCTGACATAGCGCGGCGAGTGCCTCCGTGAAGGCGCGGGCGTCACCGCTCTCATCGTCGGGGCAGTAAATGCCTCCAGCGATCCGCGCTGCGCCGCCCGCTCCGAGGGCCGGCTCTATCTCGGCAGCGCGGGCTGCGTCCACCACTTCCATGCGCTGTCCACCCTCGTCGCGCAGCACTGCCATCGCTGCGACCCCGCGCTCGAGCGATGCCGCATCGCGATAAAGATAGAGAAGACCGTGGCGCAACCCATCGTAGCGAAGGCCGGTCTCCGCCACGAGTGTGCGTAGCTCCCGCTGTGAATACACGCACAAAGCCAGCTTGCGTAGGGTGTTGATCCGAGCCCTCTTGGCCGTGCAGTTGCGCAGGAAGCGGAAGCACCAAGCCCACATGCGCGGGTCGGCGCGAAGCCTCAGGCGCAGCGCTTGATCAGGCAGAAAGAGCGAGCGCAGGAGGACGCGCGGTGCCTTGGGTGAGGCCCAGGTGAGCGAGTGGCCTGGTGCCACGAGCCCCGCATTGGCGAAGCTGGTGCCCCGCGCCGGCTCGGCGTTGCGTTCGACCACAGTGACATCGTGCCCCTCGCGCGCAAGGTACCAAGCCGTGGTGACGCCGATCACGCCGGCGCCGAGGACCGCCACCCTCACGGCGCGACAGGGCCTAGAGCCGGGGCTGCGGGGCCCCCACCCACCGTGGCTACAATCACGATTTCCACAGCGCAGGGGGAGAAGGCCAATATCGGTTCGACACAGGTATATGTAGGGACCTGCCCTGGCTGGCACCAAACGTCCCATACCTCATGCGTCGCCGCAAAGCTGTGATGGTCTACGAGCCAGATAGTGGACGAAGAGATAGAGTGTCGGGCGGTTTTGGCCTCGGCCAGCAAGGCATCAATCTTGCTTGGGCTCTGCTGTATCTGTTCCGCCACATCTTCGGACGTGTCGTCGGCCGCTTGCCCGGCGAGCCAAACCAAGCCGCCATGGGCGACGACTTGGCTCGTGCGCGACCCTGATGGGCGAATGTACTGGATGCCCACGTCCTGGATCCTCCCTTTTCCGGTCGCCGTCTCCGTAGGCCCAATCACTTATTAAGTTTGCGATGTCTCGACGTGAATGTCAACAAATTTGTTGACAGTTTTGTATGCACTTTGGAAGAGTGGTGTCGAGTAAGAGAGGGCGGCCGTGAAAGCCTTAACGGATAACACATTCCGCTTCCCTGCCAGCCTGCTCCCGCCGGGTGCGCCCCTCTCGCTTTGGCCCGGGCTCGACTTGGCGCAACGCCGATTGTGCGTCACGCTGGGGGCGACGGCCCTGATCTGCAAGCAAGTATGCGCGGCCGAGGAGTGGTGCTGCCGCAAACGGAAGCTGTTGGAGGATACGCCTTGGCGCATCCACACCAACCCCAATAACCCCGATGTATGTAAGGGCTGCAGAGACTACTCGACGCAGAAAGGCGGGGCGGCATTCAGCCACGTGCGTATAGCGGACCAGCCGGCCACCATCCACGCCGTGCGCGTGCCCTTGGGTGGGACCGACCTGCTGCTCGGCCGGGGCCTTGTCGTTGCGAACCCGCCGGAGGCGCTGGCGTGGCTACGGCTGGGGCGTATGAGAGCGATGCTCTACCTAGAAGAGGCTGTCACGAGTGAGTTCACCTGCAACCGCGACAGCCGCGTTCCCAGCACGGTGCTGGCTTGCCCACAGATGTCCTGCCTCGCCACCGGGCTCCCCAATGCTTTGATCGCAACGAAGCTGTTTATGCTGGGCCGTGCTTATCAGCAGGGCTGGATCCCCATGTCGGCCGTGGTAGTTGAACTCAACAGCGCTGCCTTGGCCTGGGGCCGCCTGCCGGCCCATAACCCGGCCGCGGTCGCAGCGGGTGCGGCCGGGATCGTCGTGCACTGTGTGCGCCTGCTCACCCATTATCAAAGCGCCGTCTATACCAAGGTGTACCGTACACCCATAGACATAGAGAGGGTCCGCGCCGCAGAGGAGGATTGTGTGCCCGGGGGCGGCGGTAGACAGCGCGCAAAGACGGCCGCACGCAACCTCTATGGGATCACGACCTGCAAGGATGAGTGCGAGGTCGCCCAGCGACATGTTTACGCCGCGGATTTTATCGAGCGGTTGCGCACTGTGGTCCCGCCCGGCGTGCGCGTGGTATTCCATCTTGCTCCGCCACTGCTGAGCTGTCCCGACCCAGCGACAAGCTGGCCCCGAAAGCTGGCTTTCAGGCCGCTGGGTCCTCCCGCTGGTCGCGTGCTGGCATGTGCACAGCTCCGTCCTCGACCCCTTGGGCCACACGGCCGATCGGCGAGCAGAGCGGTGCTTTGTGCACAAGCGCACGGCGCTACTCAGATTCAGATAGATTGCCGAGCGCCTTACACCTGCAAATCACGAGACCATAGTCCAATCAGCGTTCCTGCCCAGCGGCGTGTGCAACTTCGGGCACGTAAAGGCAGCGGCTCCACGCAAAGCAGGGGCAGAGCGTGCGTGCCTTCTCGCCAAGTTCCAAGCGGCAGCCGGCTCCAACCAAGGAGGCCGCGTGATGGACTTCCGCCTCGATCCGGATTCGGAAAACCGCGCAGTGTTGGATCATCGATTGGTAGCCGCGGGCGCGGCCTGTGGACGCCGCAGGAGCCACGCACCTGAGGCGGGATGGGGGCTGCCGATGATAGCCCAGCCGACCGTGTACGCATGTCAGCTGCTTCAACCTCAAGTTCGACGAGAGTGTCGACGTAGACCTGCTTTTTTGTGTCGGCGTCGGGCTGGTTTGCCCGTAAAAAGACCAGCCAGGCCAAGAACTAAGTGGCCAATGCGCTGCACCTGTGCGCCGACAAGACCGTGCAGATCAACGGTGCAGGCGATTACTCCAAGAACACGGCGGCGAGTGGACTTGCTACTACGCGCAGCAGGCGCGGCTCGCGGGCAGAGCGTCGGAGATGCACAGCATGGCGCTCGCTGACTTACTTGCGTGCAAGGGCAACAGGTTTTGGTCCTGGCTGAGCGACCCAGGCCCTGTGAGGGGCGTGGGCAGCGGCCCCGATCTTCGACAACACGCCGAACAAGCCGCAACCAGCGGCGGCAGGGAGGGAACCCGCAGCCGGGCCAACCGGCGTCACGCGGGCCAACAGCAGCCAAGGGAGCATTCCACCATGAGAATTTTCAAACGCGCCTTGCTTGGCGGCACCGCGGCGTTGCTCGCGGCGATTTTTGCCTCGCCCCCAATGCTCAGCAGCAGGGGTCTGATTTCCGGTGCGACAGCGCAGCCGCAGGTACCTGCGGCGGGTGCGCTGCCCGCGCCGACGACCGCCACGGGCCCGCTCCGGATCGGAGTTCTCGACGACATGTCCGGCCTCTATGCCGACATCACTGGGCCGGGTGGCGTGATCGCAGTGCGAATGGCAGTCGAGGACTTCGGAGGCCGCGTCCTGGACCGGCACATCGAGGTCGTCTCGGGCGATCACCAAAACCGCGCTGACGTAGGCTCTGGCATTGCGCGGCGCTGGTTCGACGTCGAGGGTGTGCACATGATCACCGGCCTCGGCAACTCGTCAGTTGCCTTGTCGGTGCAGCAGCTGGCCCGTGAGCGCGGCCGCATTAACATAGTCTCCGGCGCCGCTACCACGGAACTCACGGGCCGCCAGTGCTCGCCTACCGGCGTTCACTGGACCTATGACACCTACGCGCTGGCTCGGGGCACCGGCACGGCGCTTCTCCAAGAGGGTGGGCAGCGCTGGTTCTTTCTGACCGCCGATTATGCGTTCGGTCACGCACTTGAGCGCGACACCGCGGCGGTGGTCTTGGCGGGTGGCGGGACGGTCGTAGGCCGCGCCCGCCACCCGCTCAACACGGCCGACTTCTCCTCTTTCCTGCTGACCGCCCAGGGCGCGCGCGCCGACGTTATCGCGCTCGCAAACGCCGGTGGCGACACCATTAATGCGGTCAAGCAGGCTGCCGAGTTCGGGCTGACCCGCAGCGGCAACCGCCGCCTTGCGGCTTTGCTGATGATGGTGACCGACGTGCGCGCCATCGGCCTGCAGACCGCTCAGGGGCTGGTGTTCACTGAAAGCTTCTACTGGGACATGGACGACGCCACACGCGCCTTCTCACAGAGGTTCTTTGAGCGCCACGGCGCTATGCCGACCATGCTCCAGGCCGGCATGTACGGTGCGACTCTGCACTACTTGCGCGCTGTCCAGGCGGCAGGCACGGCCGACGACGCGGCGGCCGTCATGGCCCGGATGC
Organism: Crenalkalicoccus roseus; assembly: GCF_004761865.1. Taxonomy (GTDB): domain Bacteria; phylum Pseudomonadota; class Alphaproteobacteria; order Acetobacterales; family Acetobacteraceae; genus Crenalkalicoccus; species Crenalkalicoccus roseus. Next base: position 7,330 of record NZ_SJDM01000076.1, read on the forward strand.
GTGAGATGCCAATCAACGACTTCATGACGCGCGACGGACGGCTGCGCGAGGATGGCAGGGTCATCCGCGACGTGCACTTAATGCAGGTGAAGACTCCCGAGGAGTCTACAGGCCCTTGGGACTTAATGCGCGTCGTACGCACGATCCCTGGAGATCAAGCGTTCCGGCCGCTGGCCGAGAGCGAATGTCCTCTGGTGGTCTCCCGGCGTTGAGGAGATCCGCCACAGCGGCGTAAAATATATTGTTGGTTGACGGCTCAGGCCGGTCCCGCGGTACGTCCGGCCCGAGCGTACTCGACGCATACGCGCTCGAGCGGTTGTTGGAGAACGTAATCCAGGGATAACTGGCTCCTTGCCGTACGCGCCACCGGCCGCGGCGCTAGGGGTCTGGACGCAATCGCGCCCGGTCGGTG
>NZ_SJDM01000077.1 GCF_004761865.1 Crenalkalicoccus roseus
CGCTGCGGCTGGCCCGCGCCCATCCCGCCGCGGCGGTGGAGACCGATGCGCCGCCGCTCGCGGCCGCGCTGCGCGCCGCGCTGGGGCCGGAGCGGGTGGCGCTGCGCCGCGGCCCGGTCTTCGATCCGGTGCTGGAGGCGGAGCTGGAGGCGCTGGCGGAGCCGGAGGTGCCGCTGCCGGGGGGCGGGCGCATCCTGGTGCACCCGACGCCGGCGCTGACCGCGCTGGATGTGGATGCGGGCAGCGCCGCCGGCGGGCGCGACCCCGCCGCCCAGCAGCGCCTGAACGCGGTGGCGATCCCGGAGGCGGCGCGGCAGATCCGCCTGCGCAACCTGGCCGGGCCGATCCTGCTCGACCTCGCCGGGCTGAGCGTGAGGCGCCGCGCCGCGCTGGAGGCGCCGCTGCGCGCCGCCCTCGCCGCCGACCCCCTGGCGGAGCTGAAGGGCCTCGGCCCGCTCGGCCTGTTCGAGATCCTGCGCCGGCGGGTGCATCCGCCGCTGCACGAGGTGCTCGGGGTTCCGCCCTCGCCGCTCACCCGCGGCCTCGCCGCGCTGCGCCGCGCCGGGCGGGAGGCGGCGGCGGCGCCCGGCCGGCGCCTCGCGCTGCGCGCCGCGCCCGCGGTGCTGGAGGCGCTGCGCGCCCTGCCTGGCGCGCTGGAAGAGCACGCCGCCGGGGCCGGATGGCCGCTGGAACTGCGCCCCGACCCCGCGCTTTCCCCTGGCGAGGAGGCGATCGAGGAGGCCGGCCATGGCCGATGAGGGCGAGCCGCGGGAGGCGGCGCGCGGCAGGCCGCCGCGGCCCTGCCCGGTCTGCGGCCGGCCCGCCGAGCCGCGCTTCCGCCCCTTCTGCTCGGCGCGCTGCCGGCAGGTGGATCTTGGCCGCTGGCTGGCCGGAGATTACGCCATTCCCGGCGAGGCGGGGGAGCGGGACGAGGAGACGCCGCCATGACCGGGTGGACAGGCGGGCGCTCTTCCGCTATCTCCGGCGCCCTCTGCCGGCGGCCTGCGCGAGCGGCCGCCTCCTTGGGCCCAGGTAGCTCAGTTGGTAGAGCATGCGACTGAAAATCGCAGTGTCGGTGGTTCGATTCCGCCCCTGGGCACCATCCCCTCAGCTTCCCCCTCCCCCGCGGTTCTGAACGCCCCCTGGCGCGGGCCGGGCACGCGCCCAGGCCGCCGCTCCGGAAGCGCAGCGCCGGCTACCCTCCCGCGGCGGCGCGGGACGGGGCGGCGCGCAGCCCGAGCAGCGCGAGGCAGGCGGCGAGGGAAAGCGCCGAGGAGAGGGCGAGCGCCCCGCCCACCCCCGCGCCCTCCAGCAGCAGCCCGAACAGGAACGGCGCGGTCGCCTGCAGCGCGCGCGCGGGCGCGGAGAGCAGCCCCTGCCGCGCCCCGTAGCCCGCCGGCCCGAACACCGCGAGGGGCAGGGTGCCCTTGGCGATGGTCAGCACCCCGTTGCCCATGCCGTGCAGCACCGCGAAGGCCCCGGCCCCCGGCCCCCCCAGGGCGCCGAGGGCGAGGGCGCCGAGCGGGTGGCCGAGGGTCGCGAGCCGCGCCGAGACCAGCGGGTGGAAGCGCCGCAGCAGCCCGAACTCCGCCACCCGCGCCGCCACCTGTGCCGGGCCCACCAGCGCCGCCGCGGCGATCGCGGCGGCGGGGGTGGCGCCGGCCGCCTGCAGCAGCATCGGCAGGTGCGCCGCCATGGCGCCGGTGACGAACCAGGTGGCGGCGAAGACGAAGGCGAGGAGCGGCATGGCGCGGCGCGGCGCCGGCGCCTCCGCCGCCGGCGCCGCGGCCGCCTCGCGCTCGGGCGGCGGCGCGGGCGGCACCAGCAGCCGGTTGAGCGGCAGGCCGAGCGCGAGATGCAGGCCCGCCCAGGCCAGGCAGGCGCCGCGCCAGCCGAGCGCCTCCTCCATCACCGCCGAGAGCGGCCAGCCGATGGTGCTGGCGAAGCCGGCGATCAGCGTGATGCCGGTGATCGGCCCGCGCGCCGCCCGCCCGTAGAGCCCGGCCAGGGTGGCGAAGGCGGCGTCGTAGAGGCCCATCGCCATCCCCACGCCGAGCACCAGCCAGGCCGCCGCCATCCCCGCCGGCCCCTGCGCGAGGCCGAGGCCGGTGAGGCCCGCCGCCAGCACCAGGTTCGACAGGGCGAGCACGCCGCGCCCGCCGCGCCGGTCTATGGCGCGCCCCACCGCCGGGCCGAGCAGAGCGGACAGGACGAGCGCGGCCGAGAAGGCGCCGAACACCCAGGAGGCGGGGATGCCGAACGCCGCCGCCATCGGCGCGGCGAGGATCGCCGGCAGGTAGTAGGAGGAGGCCCAGGCGAGCGTCTGCGCCGCCCCCAGGGCGAGGACGACGCGGCGCGCCCCGGCCGGCGCGGCGGCGCTCATGCGGCCGCCCGGCCCGGCCGGCGGGCGCGGCCCGCGCCGCTCACGCCGCCTCCGGAGGGGTGGCATCGGGCAGGGGGGGCTCGGCCGATGCGCCGCCGCCGCGGGGATGGGCGGGCGGGTGCGGCCCCGCAGCGGTCCTCGCGCGTCCGCGCCGGCCGGGGGGTGGTGCGTCGGGTGGGCATCTCAGGGAAGCAGCGCCTCCGCCTCTCCCCAGACCCGGCCGAGCAGCACCCCCGCCGGCTCGGCGCGGGCGAGCGCCGCGCCCTGGCCCGCCCAGGCCTGCATGCGCGCGACCTCCCCCGCCGCCTCCGCCGCCGCGCGCACCGGCGCCATGATGGCGCGCTGCACCGGGTAGGGGGCGGGGGGCGGGCCGGCGGCGAAGGCCTCCGTCACCGCGTTGCGCAGGCCGCGGGCGAGGCGGCCGGAGAAGGCGCGGGTCAGCACCGTGTCCTCCGGCGCCGCGCGGCCGATCGCCTCCGCCCAGGCGGGATGGATGCCGGCCTCCGGGCAGCGCAGGAAGGCGGTGCCCATCTGCACCACGCTCGCGCCGAGGGTCAGGGCCGCCGCCACCCCCCGCCCGTCCATGATGCCCCCGGCGGCGATGACCGGGATGGAGACCGCGTCGGCGACCTGCGGCAGCAGGGCGAAGAGGCCGTTCAGCGTGCGCTCCGCCGCCCCGTCCTCGAAGCTGCCGCGATGCCCGCCCGCCTCGGCGCCCTGCGCCACCACCGCATCCGCCCCGGCGGCCTCCGCCGCGCGGGCCTCGGCCACCGTGGTCGCGTTGGCGAACCAGGCGATGCCGTGCCGCTTCAGCCGCGCCACCATCTCGGGCGGGAACAGGCCCATGATGGAGGAGGCGACCGGCGGCGCCGCCTCGATCAGCGCCTCGCACTGCGCGGCGAAGTCCGGCACGAAGGGGCCGGGGCCGGGATCCGGCACCGCGATCCCCGAGAGGCGGGCGAGGAGGGCGCGCACCGCCGCCTCCCGCGCCGGGTCGCGCGCGGGCGGCGGGTTTGGGATCCACAGGTTGATCTGGAAGGCGCCGTTGCTGCGGCCGCGGAACTGCGCCACCCATGCGCGCATCGCCGCCGCGTCCGACATCAGCGCGCCGAAGCCGCCCATGCCGCCCGCATTGGCGGCCGCGGCGGCGAGGGCGGGCGGGCAGGCGCCGGCCATCGGCGCCTGCAGGATCGGCGCCCGCAGGCCGAAGCGTTCGCAGAAGGCGGCGGCGCGGCGCCGGGCGGCGGTTTGCATCGCGGTGCTTCCCCAGGGGCTTCGGAGGCGTTCCCGGCCGGGAGCGCGAGGCGGCGCCGCGAAGGGCGGGCCGGAGCCGTTCGCGCGGCCACCGCCGGGTGGAGACGGCTCAGCCGCGGCCGAGGGCGTAGAATTCGTCGTTGGGCCGCAGGCTGGCGAAATTGGCGAGGCGGTTCGACATGCCGAAGAAGGCGGCGATGGCGGCGATGTCCCAGATGTCGTCCTCGCCGAAGCCGTGCCCGCGCAGCGCCGCGCAGTCGGCCTCCTCCACCGCCTCGGCCCGCTGCGCGACCTTCATGGCGAAGTCGAGCATGGCGCGCTGCCGCGGCGTGATGTCCGCCTTGCGGTAATTGGCCGCGACCTGGTCGGCGATCAGCGGGTTGCGCGCGCGGATGCGCAGGATGGCGCCGTGGGCGATGACGCAGTACTGGCACTGGTTCGCCGCGGAGGTCGCCACCACGATCATCTCGCGCTCCGCCTTGCTCAGCCCGCCTTCCTTGTCCATCAGCGCGTCGTGGTAGGCCATGAAGGCGCGGAACTCGTCGGGGCGGCGCGCGAGCAGCAGGAAGACGTTGGGCACGAAGCCGGACTTCTCCTGCACCTTCAGGATGCGCGCGCGGATGTCCTCCGGCAGCGAGTCGAGGGCGGGCGCGGGGTAGCGGCTGATCGGGAAGGAGGCGGTGTCGGCCATGCTCTGCTCCTGTGCGCGGGCGGCAGCCTGCGCCCGTCGCGGCGCCAGGGCAACCGCCGCCCGCCCCTTGGCGCGCGGCGCGCGGCGGTGGATGAGGGGCGCGCGGTCGGCAGGGGGTGGCGCATGGGCGGGAAGGGCGTGGCGCGGGCGGGTTCGGTGGAGCGGGTGCGGGCCGCGCTGCGCGCGGCGGGACACCCGGACACGATCCGGGCCTTCCCCGCCGGCACCCGGACCTCGGCCGAGGCCGCGGCGGCGGTCGGCTGCGCGGTGGCGCAGATCGCCAAGAGCCTGGTGTTCCGCGCCCTGGGGGACGGCCATGGGCGGCCGGTGCTGGCGATCGCCTCCGGGGCGAACCGCGTGGACATGGCGAGGGTGGCGGCGCTGGTCGGCCGGCCGGTGGCGCGGGCGGAGGGCGGCTGGGTGCGGGAGGTGACCGGCTTCGCCATCGGCGGCGTGGCGCCGCTCGGGCACCTGACGCCGCCGCTGGTGCTGGTGGACGAGGATCTCGCCCGCTTCGATCGCCTCTGGGCGGCCGCGGGCTCGCCGGTGCACGTGTTCGAGACCACGCCGGCGGAGCTGCTGCGGATCAGCGGCGGGCGGCTGGTGGCGCTGCGCGAGGGGAAAGGGGGCGCGCCCGGCGGCTGAGGCGCGGGCGCCGGCTCCGCCGCCGGGAAGGGGGGTTGACGCTTCCCGACGGAGACGCGAATGAGAGTTGATCGCAATTGATGGCCGCGCCGGCGCCCCCGGCCGGGGAGTGGGATGCTTCGGAACCCGACGGAAACCGCCCGGGGCGCCGCCGGCCCGGCCGCGCGATGCCCGGTCCGGGCCATGCCAGGAGATGCCCCGCCATGATCCGCGCCCTGCTCGCGGCCGCCGCCCTGCTCGGCCCGATCCTCGCCCCCGGGGGGCGGGCCGCCGAACCGGGCGGCGCGCTGCGCGTCGAGCTCAACCGCCTCGAACCGCGCGAGGGCGGCGCCTGCCGCGTCTGGCTGGTGCTGGGCAACCGGGGCACCGGGGCGCTCGACCCCGTGCGGCTGGATCTCGTGCTGTTCGGCCGCGACGGGATCGTGGCGCGCCGCGTCGCGGTGGATGTCGGGCCGCTGCCGGCCGGCCGCACCCAGGCGCGCATCTTCGACCTGCCGGGCCTCGACTGCGGGACGGTTGGCCAGATCCTGCTGAACGACCTGCTCGCCTGCGGCGGCACCGAGCCCGCCGCGCGCGACGCCTGCATGGACCGCCTGAGCCTCGCCTCGCGCGTCGAGGCCGTGCCCTTCGAGAAGTGAGCCCGATGGATCCGATCCAGCCCGTCCCGCCGCCCGGGCCCGGCGTCCACGACCTCTCGCCATGGGGCCTGTTCCTCATGGCCGACCCGATCGTGAAGGGGGTGATGCTGCTGCTCCTTCTCGCCTCCATCGCCTGCTGGGCCATCATCATCGAGAAGTGGGGCACGCTGCGGCGCCTGCGGCGGGAGGCGCGGGCGCTCGCCGCGCTGGCGGCCGGCGCGCGCGTGCCGGACGCGCCGCCCGGGCGCGCCGACCTGCCCGCGGCGGCGCTGCGCGCGGGCATTCCCGAATGGCGCCATGGCCAGGGCGCCAACGAGACCGACGGCGAGTACCGCGCCCGCCTCGAGGCCGCGATGCGCAAGGCGGTGGCGCAGGAGGTGAGGCGCGCCGAGCCCGGCCTCTCCTTCCTCGCCACCACCGGGGCGGTGGCGCCCTTCCTCGGCCTGTTCGGCACGGTCTGGGGCATCATGCGCAGCTTCATCGGCATCGCCGCCAGCAACGACACCTCGCTCGCCGTCGTCGCCCCCGGCATCGCCGAGGCGCTGTTCGCGACCGCGATCGGGCTCGCCGCGGCGATCCCGGCGGTGATCGCCTACAACCGCATCGCCGCCTCGCTCGGCACGCTGCGCGGCGAGGCGCTCTCGGCCGCCTCGGACCTCGCCGCGCGGCTCGCGCGCTCCGCCGCCCTGCCCGAGGCGCGGCCGCAGCTCCGCCCCGCGGAGTAGCGCCATGGCCATCGCCACGCCGGGCCGCGGCACGGAGGAGGAGGACGCGGCCCCGATGAGCGAGATCAACGTCACGCCGCTCGTGGACGTGATGCTGGTGCTGCTCATCATCTTCATGGTGGCGGCGCCGATGATGATGGTCGGGGTGCCAGTGAGCCTGCCGCAGACCTCGGCCCAGCGCCTCGCCCAAACGGCGCCGCCGGTGGTCGTCACCGTCACCCGCGAGGGGCGCGTGTTCCTGCGCCAGGAGGAGGTGGCGGAGGCCGATCTCGCCGCGCGCCTCCGCGCCCTGCGCGAGGCGGAGGCGAATGACGCGCCGGTCTATGTGCGCGGCGACCGCGCGATTCCCTATGGCGAGGTGATGCGCGTGATGGGCCGCGTCGCCGCCGCCGGCGTGGCGCGCGTCTCGCTGATCGCCGAGGGCGAGGCGGCGGGCCCCGCGATCCGGGCCCGGTGATGCCCGAGGGCGGTCTCCGGCACGCCGCGCCGCCGCCGGCGCCCCCTGGCCTCGCGCGGCGCTTCGCGGGGCCGGCCGCGCTGGCGGCCGCCCTGCACGCCGCCGCGCTGCTGCCCTTCGCCTGGCGCCCCGCCGCCCCGCCGCCGCCAAGCATGGTCGAGGCGGTGGAGATGGCGCCCGTGCCCGAGGCGGCCGCGCCGGACCAGGCGGCCGGGGACGGGATGGCGGAGCCCATCGGCGCCGCGCCGCCCGAGCGCGCCGAGGCCGCGGCGCCGCCCGAGGACCGGGCCGCGGCGCTTCCGCCCGAACCTGTCGCGACGGCGGCGCCGCCGGATCCCGCGCCCTCCGAGGCGCAGCCGCCGCCCCGGTCCCCGCCGGAGGAGGCGCTCGCCGCCGCGCCGCCCCCC
>NZ_SJDM01000078.1 GCF_004761865.1 Crenalkalicoccus roseus
ATCAGGTTTGTCCACGCGGCTTAGGGCAGATGCCGCCCGGGTGGCCTTACCTGGACGGGTGAGATGCGCACAAAGTGAACAAGCCAGGGCATTTGCCGTAGAGTCCTTTCCGCCCCCCTCTCCCGCGCTCCGCCCCCCGGCGGCCTACGCCACCTCCCGCCGCGCCTGGCGAAGATCGGCGAGGAAGCGGGCATATTCGCGCTCCCGGCTTTCGGGATCCGGCAGGCGCAGCAGGTAGGAGGGGTGGATGGTCGGCAGCAGCGGCAGCCCCTCCTCCGTGCGCAGGATCCCGCCGCGCACCTTGCCGATGGCGAGCGGCCTGCCGGTGACGGCCCGCAGCGCCGTGGCGCCGAGCGTGACCAGAAGCCGCGGCCCAACCAGCGCGATCTCCCGCTTCAGGAAGGGGCGGTACCAGGCGATGTCGCCGGCGTCGGGCGACTGGTGCAGGCGGCGCCGGCCGGCGGGCCTGAACTTGAAGTGCTTCACCGCATTGGTGACGTAGGTCTCCCCGCGCGCGATCCCCACCGCCTCCAGGGCGCGGTCGAACATCCGCCCGGCGGGGCCGACGAAGGGGCGGCCGGCCAGGTCCTCCTCATCCCCCGGCTGCTCGCCCACGAACATCAGCGCCGCCCCGGGCGGCCCCTCCCCGAAGACGGGCTGCGTCGCCTGCGCGGCCCAGAGCGGCAGGTCGTTGCGGCCGCGCAGTTCCTCGCGCAGCGCGGCGAGGGCGGCGGCGGGATCGTCCACTCGGTCGAGCAGGTCGGCGGGCATGTCTCCTGCAACGTCCCAGGGCCTTCCGGGCTGCGGCCGGCGCGGGAAAACGGCCCCCCGGGCCGCCATGGCGGCGGCGCGGCGCGGCGCCTCAGCAATCAGGCGGGGGATCTCCCGCGCCTCCGCCAGGTTCGCCCAGTACCGCCGCGGCATGCCGGCGCGCATGGCGGCGGGCCTGAGGCGGGCGGGGTTGAAGACGGCGGCGTAATAGGCACGCCACAGCGCGTCCTGCGCGTCCTCGGCCGGCACGTCGCGGCGGCAGCCGCCGGGGCCGAGGCGGAGCGCCGCGCCATCCCAGTGCAGGCTCGCCTCCGGCGTCACGATGGACCAGCGCAGCGCGGCGAAGCGGCGGAGGAAGAAGCCGGCCTCGGCCTCCAGGATGTGGTGCTCCGGCTCGAACCAGGCGAGGTAGCGGGGCCCGTCCGCCGCCTCGACGCAGTGGAAGCGAAGGAAGGCGTGCATCCGGTGCGCATCCCGCCGCACCGCGCGGGCCATCGCCTCGGCGCGCAGGACATCGGGGTCGGCCGCCATCGCCGGCAGGCCGGCCTCGCCCCCGGCGAGGCGCCAGAGCAGGCGGTAGAGCAGGGCGAAGCGGGCCGGCGCGCGGTGCCGGATGGCAAGTTCGGCGAGGCCGAGGAAGCGGCGCGGCACCCGGACGGCGCGGCCCTCCCCCTCGGGCAGCGCGGCGGCGGCGAACAGGCCGGGCCCCTCCCCCGCCACGCTCCACTCCACCCGCTCGGGCGGGACGCCGCCGCCGAGCAGGCGCCGCGCCGCCGCCCGCCAGGCGGGGAAATCCGCGGGGCCGGGCAGGAGGACGCCGACTCTGCCGCCCGGCATGGTCAGAGGAGGCGCGGCTGGGCAGGGGCGGCGGGCGCGAGCCGCGCGCGCAGGTCGGCGCGGTCGAGCAGCCGGGCATGGGGATGGTGGTCGGCGGTGACGAGGAAGGGCAGCACCCGGCGCAGGGGCAGGTGCAGCCGCGCCAGATCCTCGCTGCGGATCGCGCGGTGCCGCCGCGCGGCGAGCAGCCTCTCCACCGTCCGCGCGCCGAGGCCGGGCACCCGCAGCAGCGCCTCCCGCGGCGCGCGGTTCACGTCCACCGGGAAGCGTTCCCGGTGGCGCAGCGCCCAGGCGAGCTTGGGGTCGAGCTCGAGGTCGAGCATGCCGCGCTCACCCCCGGCCAGGATCTCCTCGGGCGCGAAGCCGTAGAGGCGGAGCAGCCAGTCGGCCTGGTAGAGCCGGTGCTCGCGCAGCAGCGGCGGCGCGACGGGCGGCAGCAGGGGCGAGGCGCCGGGGATCGGCGAATAGGCCGAGTAGTAGACGCGCCTCAGCCCGTAGCCGGCGTAGAGGGCGGCACTGGCGTGGAGGATGGCGGCGTCGTCCGCCCCGTCGGCGCCGACGATCATCTGGGTGGACTGGCCGGCCGGGGCGAAGCGGGGCGCCGCGGCCCTGCCCTGCCCGCGCCCCGCCTCCCTCGCCTCCTCGATCCCGAGGCGCAGGCGGGCCATGGCCTGCCGGATGCCGCCCGGCTCCTTGCCCGGGGCGAGGGCGCGCAGCGAGGCGTCGCGCGGCAGCTCGACATTGATGGAAAGCCGGTCGGCCCAGCGGCCGGCCTCGGCCAGCAGCGCGGGCGAGGCGCCGGGGATGGCCTTGAGGTGGATGTAGCCGAGGAAGCCGTGCTCCTCGCGCAGCATCCGCGCCACGCGGACGATCTGCTCCATCGTGTAGTCGGGGGAGCGGATGATGCCGGAGGAGAGGAACAGCCCCTCGATGCGGTTGCGGCGATAGAAGGCGAGGGTGAGCTCCACCAGCTCGCGCGCCGTGAAGCGGGCGCGCGGCACGTTGGAGGAGGCGCGGCTGACGCAGTAGGCGCAGTCGAGGATGCAGGCGTTGGTCAGCAGCACCTTGAGCAGCGAGACGCAGCGGCCGTCGGGGGTGAAGGCGTGGCAGATGCCCACCCCCTCGGTGCCGCCGAGCCCCCCTTTGCGCGAATCTCGCGCCTCCGCGCCGGAGGAGGCGCAGGAGGCATCGTACTTCGCCGCATCGGCGAGGAGTTCGAGCTTGCGGGTGAGATCCATGCGGGCCATGATGTTCATGTTATGTTCTTTGCCGCGCCGCCGTCAACGCCCAAGCTGCGGCCTCGTGATCGCCGCTGGGCTGGACGTGATGGCGCCCCCGGGGCCACCCCTCCCTTCTGCCCGGAGCGAGGAAGGAGGGTCCGATGCCGCGTTTCACCGAATCCTGGTTCGACGGCCACATTCCGGGCTGGGAGCACCTGTTCTTCCGCGAGCTCGGCTGGGACCCGGCGGCGCCGCGCCGCATCGTCGAGATCGGCTGCTTCGAGGGGCGGGCCACGATCTGGATGCTCGAGAACCTGCTGCGCCACCCGGACAGCCGCATCCACTGCATAGACAGCTTCGCCGGCGGGGCCGAGCACCACACCCGCCAGGTCGAGCGCCTGCACGAGCGCTTCCGCGCCAACATCGAGGAGAGCGGCCATGCCGCGAAGGTCGAGGTGCTGCACGGCAATTCGGCGGACGGCCTGCTGCGCCTGATCGCCCGCGGCGACGTGGCGCCGGCGATGATCTACGTGGACGGCTCGCACGAGGCGCCGGACGTGCTGAGCGACCTGGTGCTCTCCTTCCGCCTCGCGCCGCCCGGCGGCGTGATCCTCTGCGACGACTACCTGTGGAGCCGCGAGGCGGAGGGCAGCACGGACCTGCTGCACTGCCCGAAGCTCGCGATCGACGCCTTCACCAACATCTACCGCCGCAGGATCGAGTTCCTGGGCGCGAGGCTCGGCGGCCAGGTGGCGTTCCGCAAGCGCGCCGCCTGACCCGCCCGCGCCGGCCGGGTGCCGGAGCCTCTCCCCTTCGCCCCGGCGCGCGGCGGGCGCCCCGCCCCCTCGGTGCGGGCGTCCTCGCCCGTCCTACCCGTACACCAGCCGCGGCAGCCACAGCGAAAGCCCCGGCACGTAGGTGATGACCAGCAGCAGCGCCCCCATCAGCAGGATGAAGGGGGTGGTGCCGCGCACCACCTCCGCGAGGGGAGCGCGGGTGATGTTGGAGATGACGAAGAGGTTGAGCCCGACGGGCGGGGTCAGCAGCGCCAGCTCCATGTTGACCACGATGACCACGCCGAAATGGATCGGGTCTATGCCGAGCTGGTCGAGCACCGGCAGGATCACCGGCAGGGTCAGCAGCATCACCGCGAAGACCTCGAGGATCATGCCGAGGCAGAGCAGGATGATGTTCACCGCCAGCAGGAACTGCCACCAGGTGATGCCGGCGCCGGTGACGAACTCGACCGCGCGGCGGGCGATGCCCGCCTCCGTCATCCAGTGGCCGAAGACCAGCGCCACGGCGATGATGATCATGATGGCGGTGGCGTTGCGCACCGCCTCGGTCAGCACGCGCAGGATCTCGCCCGGCCGCACGCCGCGGTAGACGAACACCGCGAGGAAGACCGCCACGATCGCCGACAGCGCCGCGCTTTCCGTGATGGTGACGAGGCCGCCATAGAGCCCGCCCAGCACGATCACCGGGACGGACAGCGCGGGCAGGGCGTGCAGGGTACGGCGGACACGCTCCTCGCGGCTCATCGGCTCGTCGCGCCCATAGCCGTGCTGCTTGGAATAGCGGAGGATCCAGGCCGAGATCAGCGCCGCCTGCAGCAGCCCCGGGATGACGCCGGCGAGGAACAGCCGCGTGATCGCTTGGTCGGCCAGCACGCCATAGACCACGAAGGCGAGCGAGGGCGGGATGAGGATGCCGAGCGTGCCGGAGGCGGCGACGATGCCCGAGGCGAAGTGCCGCTCGTAGCGCGCGCGCAGCATGGCCGGCACCAGGATGGTGCCCATCGCCATCGCGGTCGCGACCGAGGAGCCGCACATGGCGGCGAAGATCGTGCAGGAGAGCACGCAGACCAGGCCGAGCCCGCCGCGCACCCCGCCCACCCAGGCCTCGGCCGCGCCGATCAGCGCGCGCGCGACATGGCCGCGCTCCATGAACACGGCGGCGGTGACGAAGTAGGGCACGGCGAGAAGGGTGGTCGAGTTCAGCTCGTCCATCACCTTCTGCGCGATGCCGATCAGCGGCTGCGCCTCGAGCGCGAACAGCGTGGTCGCGGTGACGCCGAGCACGAGCCAGATCGGCACGCCGAGGAACAGCAGGAGGACGAAGCCGGCGCCGACCGCGGCGGTCATGCCTGCGCCTCCGCCCCGGCATGCGCCCGTCGCCCCAGGAACAGGCGGATGGCGTAGCGCAGCGCCATCAGCCCCGCACCCAGCGGCAGGGCGGCGTAGTAGATCCAGAGCGGGAAGCGCAGCGTGGTGGTGGACAGGTCCCCGAATTCCCACGCCTCGTAGGTGACCAGGAAGCCGTACCAGGCGAGCAGCGCGGACATCAGCAGGCCCAGCGCGTCCGCCAGCACCACGGCCGAGCGGCGCAGCCGCGGCGAGAGCATCGAGACGAAGAGGTCCGCCTTCACGTGCCGGTCCGCCGCCGTGACCGCGCCGAAGGACAGGCAGACCGCCCAGATGACGAGGTAGACCTGCACCTCGTCGCCCCATTCCAGCGCGTGGCGCGGGGCGAAGACGCGCAGCAGCACGTTGACAGTGGCGAGCACCAGGCTGGCGGCGGCGACCCCGCCGACCAGGACGGCATCCACCTCGTCGAGCAGGGAGCGTCTCGGCGCGGAGGCGGCACCCGCCTCCGCCGCCCGTGACCGCGGCTCCGCGGCGGCGGGGCGGGTCATGCGCGCACCACCGGCGGTCAGAACCGCACGCCGGCGGCGCGCAGCTCCTCCGCGGCGACCTCGATCAGCCCGCGGTCCAGCTTCATGTCGGCGATGATCTCCTCCTGCGCCGCCATCAGCCGGCGGCGCGCCGCGGCGACCGCCTCGGCGGGCGGCTCGGTGATCTGCACGCGGTTGGCGATCAGCACCTCGCGGGCCTTCGCCTGCGCCTCAGCGGCCTCGCGGCGCTGGCCGTCCACCACCGCCTCCCAGGCTTCGGTCATGGCCCGGCGCAGCTCCGGCGACAGCCGGTTCCAGAATTGCTGGCTGACCATCGGGATGTACTGGGAGAAGTACTGCCGGTCCTCGAAGGCGGAGGTCATGCCGGCATCCCACAGCTTCGCCGTGTAGGCGCTCTCATGCGTGGTGATGAGGCCGTCGATCACCCCCTGGTTCATCGCCAGCGGCAGGTCGGGCCAGGGGATCAGCACCGCATTCCCGCCGAGGATGCGGATGCGTGCGGCATTGGCCGACCCGCCCGGCGAGCGGATCTTGAGCCCGACCAGATCCTCATAGCGCGTGATCGGGCGGCCGACGCCGTAGAAGTGGTTGTATCCGAGGTCGAAGTAGCGGCCGAGCACCTTGACGCGCAGCCGCTCCTCCATGTGGCGGTTGAGCGTCTGCCCGAAGCGCCCGTCCACGAGCCGGTACACCACCTCGGGCTCCACGCCGTAGAACATGGGCAGGGCGGTGATGGCGGTGTCGGGCACGATGCCGTCGATGTGCCACGGCCCGGGAACGCCCATCTCCACCGATCCCTGGCGCAGCGCCCGCGGCAGGTCGCGGTCCCGGTAGAGCTGGGCGCTCGGGAAGATCTCGGCGCGAATGCGCTCGCCGGCGCGCTTCTGCAGCTCGGCGACAAAGCGCTCGACATTGCGGTTGCGCTGGTGGTTGGGGTTGGTCTCGAGCGAGATGCGAAGGCGTTCCTGCGCCAGGGCGTCGTGCGGCGCCACCGCGCAGAGGATCGCGCCCAGGACGAGCGCGAGCAGCCGCTTCATGGATGCCTCCCAGGGCATTTGTTATTATATCGCGCCAATTCCTAGGCGCCCGGCGGCCGCAGCGTCAAGCGGCAGCTCTGCTCCCGCTTTCGCGAGCCGAACGGATGAAGAGGCTCGCACACGCAATGCGCTGGAGCCTTTGCGGTGAGCCAGGGCGAGCGGCAACTGCTCTAGGCCGCGTGGACAAACCGGTAG
>NZ_SJDM01000079.1 GCF_004761865.1 Crenalkalicoccus roseus
GTCGCCGACGCCCTCCCAGGCGGTGACGGCGTGGCGGGCGAGCGCCTTGACCAAGAAGGCGAAGGACAGGCCGCGCGCCATGTCGGGGTCGAGGTCCGGGTCGGCGACGCGGATCGCCGCCAGCCGGCGCGCGGCGGCGGCCTGCGCTGCGGCCATGACCGCGGTGGTCACCGGTCGGATCTCGACGCGCACGCCGCGCGGCAGGTCGAGCCAGTACGGCTCGATGGGGAGGTCGAGGGTGAGCATGGAATTTGGAATCTCCATGGGTTATGTATCTTGCAGAAACCAAGGAACCCCCGATGACCGAGCCGATGCTCAAGGTCCCGGCGGCCGAGGCGCAGCGGAACTTCGGCCTCTACCAGGACAAGGCCCTCACCCAGCCCATCGCCATCACCCGCAACGGGCGGCCGCGAACGGTGCTGATCTCGATCGAGGAATACGAGCGCCTCAAGCGCCGCGACCGCCAGGTGGTGCGCACCGAGGACGCGCCGCAGGAGATCGTGGACGCCATCCTCGCGGCGCGGCCGCCAGAGGAGAACAAGCGCTTCGATCATGAGGTCTGACGCGCCGGCGCTGCCGGCTGTCGGCGACGTGATCCGCTACGCCTACCTCTGGAGCCACGAGCACGCGGCGGGACGAGAGGAAGGGTCGAAGGATCGTCCGGCGGCGGTGGTGGCCCTGGTTCGCCAGGAGGACGGCCATGATGAGGTCGTCGTCCTGCCGATCACCTCCACCCCGCCGGAAGAGCCCGGCGCGGCGGTCGAAGTTCCCGCCGAAACCCGCGCCCGCCTCGGCCTGCAACGAGAGCCGTGCTGGGTCGTGGTCACCGAGTACAACCGCTTCGTCTGGCCGGGGCCGGACCTCCGCCCCCTCGAAGGCGGCACGGGGCCGTTCACCTACGGCCCGCTGCCCGATCGGGTGATGGCGCAGATCCGTGCTGCCTTCGCGGCGTGGCGGCAGAAGCGCCGCGTCGCGGCCATTCAGCGTACCGAGTAGGTCTCACGCATACACGCTTTCGGCCTGGTCGTTCCTGAGAAGCACGGTCATCATGCGGGTGGCGGTGGCGTTGTAGGCCGCGCGGAACGCGAAGCTCGCCTCGACGCCGGCCGGCCCCTCGACCGGCGTCTTGGCCAGCGCCAGGTAGACCTCGTGCAGCGTGAAGGTGAGGCTGCGGTTGGCGTCGATCGTGTAGGAAAAGGCGAACTCCGCCGCCGTGCCGTTCTGCGCCTGGGTCAGCAGGGTGGTGTCCGCGAAGCGCGCGGTGATCTGGCCGGTGGCGCGCGCGATGCCGGGATCCACCCCCTCCACCTTCCGGTCGGCGCGGATGGTGCGGACCATCTCCATGCCGTTGGCGTAGGTGAGCCGCGCCCCGGTCACCTGCGCGAGCGCGGCGCCGTTCCGGCTGATCGCCCCCTGCGCCTTGTGGAAGGCGGTGTAGGGCGCTGAGACTGGCGTGCCCTCGGAAGAAGCGCCGCTGCGCACCGACCCCTGCCCCATCAGCCCGAAGGTTGCGGTGGCGGGACCCGTGGGCGAGAAGTCGAGCTCCAGCGTGTCGGCGCGCACCCCGGTGCAGAGGTCGTAGGAGGGCACGTCGGGGTAGCCGATCTCGACGCTGTTCGAGGGCAGCGCGGCGGCGCCCGAGCCGAAGCTGTGGACGAAGTTCGGGCTGGTGCCGGTGGTGGTGGGGGCCCCAAGCAGCAGGCGGAGCCAGTGGCCGATGTTGACGAGGTCCAGCGGCACCACCGCCTGGCCCTGCACCGTGACGGTGTCGAGGAAGGGTGCCGCCGGATCGCGGCTGGAGCCCACGCCGATGACGTCGGCGTCGAGCAGCGGCTGCTCGGCGCCGAGGTCGCAGGAGAGGAAGGGCAGGCGCATCCAGCCGCCCGCGGGCGCGGTGCCGTAGGTCGCCTCGGGGCTCATGAGCAGGCGGCAATTGGCGCCGATGGCACGGGGCATCGGGGATCTCCGGGATCAGCGAGAGGAGGCGTCAGGCCAGCGGCGAGCCGGCGACGGTGAAGAACAGCGCGACGGGGACGGAGGCGGCGCGGGCGGCGGCGGCGCCCTCGACCTCGACGTCCTCGAACTCGGGCGCGCCGGGCTGCGCCCATTCCACGGCGCCGCCGAGCGTGCGGTCGGCGGTGACCGCGGCGGCGATGGCCACCAGCAGCGCGTCGAGGAGCGTGCTGCGCGCGGCGGACATCGCGCCGGCGACGGTGACCTCGATCGCGGCGCGGTGCTCGATTGCCCAGGCGAGCGGCGACAGGATCGCGGTCTCCTCCACCGTCTCGCCGTCGCGCAGGACGACGAGGCCACCCGGCGGCAGGCGCTGCGGCACGGTCTCGCCGCGCAGCACCAGCGGGGCGGGGTTGCGGGTGGCGAGCGCCGTCTGCAGCCGGCCGTGCAGCGCCGCGATCGCGGTCTCGCGCATGCTCACGGTGCCGTCCTCCCGCTCTCGTCGGACGCATGCGTCCGACCCCAGGCCGCCACGAAGCGTCCGGGCAGCCGGCGCAGGCCGCGCTCGGCGGCGCCCTTCACGTCGAGCCGCTTGGCCAGCCTCACCTGCGGCAGCAGCAGGAACATCGGTACCATGCCGCGCTGGAGCATGCCGCGGGCCCAGGCCTCGCGGCCCTTGCGGTGGCCGGTGCCGATCTCGGCGAGGCCGCCGGCGATCAGGCGGGTGCGGCGGCGCCGGCCGGTCTGCTCCCCCTGGCGGAGAGGGAGGCACCAGACGAAGCCGCGGCCGGAGCGGAACGGGCGGAGGAAGCCCTGGCCGGAGGCGACCATCTGCGCCGGCGTGACCCGCAGGCCCTTCCCGGCGCGCCCTCTGCGCCCCCGCGCCGCGTTGAAGCCGGTCGGGATCGCCAGGAACTTCCGTCCGCCCCTGGCGCGGATCAGCGCGCCGCGCTCGAAGGCGTCGATGACGTTCGGCACCTTGGTCCAGACCAGCCCGGCGGGGCGGAGCGACTGGCCGGAGCGGGGAAAGACCTGCGAGCGCCAGGCGTTGGCGATGCCCCGCGCGTTGCCGCCGAAGCTGCTGGTGACCTGCCGGCGCAGCTCCTGCTTGACCTGCTCGGTCTCGGCGCGGATCGCCGTCATCGCCGCGCGCTCGCCGGCCCGGACTTCGGCGGCGAGCACCTGGCGCAGGTCGCCGACGATGCGGGCAGCCAGCCTCACGGGGTGCCGCCGCCCGGCGGCAGGCCGGTGCGGTGCCGGATGATCGCCACCGCGAGGTCGTGCAGCGCCGCCTGGCCGAGGTAGCCGAACACGAAGGCGAAGAGGAAGCGGCCGTATTCGTTGAACTCGAGGAAGCCGCCGAGCGCGTAGCCGGCGCTGCCGACCAGCGCGGCGGAGGGGACCTCCCAGGCCAGGCACCAGCCGAAGCGGCGGCGCCCGGGGTGGTTCCAGCGCACGAAGCCGCCGGCGAGCCCGGCGGCGGCGCCGAGCAGGAGGTCGCGCAGCACCTCCAGGAGGCCGAGGGCGTTCTGCGGCATGGCGGGCGGGCTCCTACCGCTGGCAGAGCACGCGCCAGGCGGTGCCCGAGGCGTCGCGCTCGGCGTGGGTGACGGTGAGCAGGTCGGCACTGAGGGCGAAGCGGTCGCCGGCGGCGAGGTCGGGGAGCTGCGCGATGGCGACGGAGAGGATGTCCGTCGCCGACAGGACCTCGGTGCCGAAGGCGTCGGCCACACGGTCGGGCGACGACCGCAGGACGCGGACCGCAACTGCAGGTCCGGTGCCGCCCTGCCGGTAGACGGCGTCCGCCCCGAGGTTCGGATCGGCGACCAGGGCGGCCATCGCGTCCGCAAACGCGTTCACCGCTCGGCCCCGTCCGCCGCATTGAGCCGCCGCACCGCGGCGAGCCGCCCGGCGCAGTCGGCATGCGCGGCGTCGTAGGCCAGCAGCAGCTCCGCCGCTTGCCCCTGGGTCAGGCGGTCCGAGGCCGGCAGCGCCGGCGCGGCGGCGCAGACCAGCAGCACGTCAGGGAGGCGGAGCGGCAGCAGCCGGATCTCCGGCGCCGCGGGCGAGCCGCAGGCGCTCGACAGCAGCGCGCAGCACAGGGGCAGCGCCCGTCGCGTGGCTCGGGTCACGGCGGAGGGCCTCCAGATCGGCGCCAAGGCGCGCGGCCCGGGCGCGGGCGCGCTCGGCCTCGCCGGTGAGGGCGGCGATGTGGCGCGCGTGCTCGGCGGTGGCGCGGGCGAGCGCCGCCGCATTGGCCTCCGCCGCGCGGCTGGCCGTCGCCGCGTCGAGGCGGGCCGCGTCGCGCTGGGAGCGGAAGTGCCAGGCCGCGGTGGCGGCGAGCACCACCGCCGCGACGAGCGCCAGCGGCAGAACGTGGCGGGACAGCAGCCCGAGGAGCGCCGCGCCGGTCACGGATAGGCCTCGCGGTCGAGCTCGAAATGCGGCCCGTCGCGGAAGGAGGGCCAGTCGCCGCCCCAGGCGATCGGCACGCCGACCTCCTTGGCCGCGGCCTTCATCGCGGCGCCGAGCTGCTCGTACAGCGGCCAGTCCCAGCGAATCTCGCCCTGCTCGACGGAGCCGTCGCCGTCGTCCAGCCAGTAGGCCAAATCGACGGCATGGCCGGTCAGATGCCGGCTGTGCAGCGTGCGCGAGGCGCCGATGGCGACCAGCCGGGCCTGGCGCTCGCGGGACCTGACGCCCTCGGTGACGATGAACGGCACCGACTGGCGGGCGCGTTCGACGACGCGCACCAGGTCGCGGTGCACGCCCGCGAGGCGCGCGTGGTCGCGCGGCAGCAGCGCGACCATCACGCCCCCGAGGCCGGCACGCGCGCCAGCATCACGCGGACCGTGGCATCGGCCGTCAGCGCCGCGACGGTGCAGAGCCCGACCTGGAAGTTGCCGGTCGCGGTGGTGGTGATGCGGCGATTGGTGTCGTCCCAGAACACTCGGGCGCCCTGGCTGATGGCGAGGGAAGGCTCCTTGGTGAGCTCGAACTCGCCGCGGGTCTCGCACTCGACGCTGGCGTTCTGGGCTGCGTCGGACGCCGCTACCCCGAAGAAGGCGCCGACCAGCATGCCCTGGCCGGAGAGGATCCCGCCGGCATAGGGCACCACCATCGGGATGGAGCGCGCGTCGGGGCGGATGCAGTTGCGCATGAGAGGGTCTCCTGAAAGCGCGCAGGGCGCCGACCGGCGTTCCGGCGGCGCCCTGGCGCGATGCGGATGGGAAGGAGGAGAGCGGCGGG
>NZ_SJDM01000008.1 GCF_004761865.1 Crenalkalicoccus roseus
CCAGCCTACCGGTTTGTCCACGCGGCCTAGAGCGGCCGGTTGGCGCGGGCGAGCACCGCTTCGAACAGCACCTGGCAGCCGGCCTCCGCCTCCTCCGGCAGGATGCTCTCCTCCTCGTTGTGGGAGAGGCCGTCCTTGCAGGGGGTGAAGATCATCGCCGTCGGCACGCGGCGGGCGACATAGACCGCGTCATGCCCGGCGCCGGAGACGATCTCCCGCGCCTTGTAGCCGAGCCGCGCCGCGGCCTCGCGCACCAGCGCCACGCAGTCCGCATCGAAGGGCTGGTGGGCGAAGCGGAACAGTTCGGCAAGCCGCAGCCGGCAGCCGGTCTCGGCGACCAGTGCCGCGGCCTCCTCCGGAAAGCCTTCGGCCAGGCGCTCGATCTCCTCGGTGCGCGGGTGGCGGAACTCGACCGAGAAGCGCACCTCGCCGGGGACGACGTTGCGGCTGTTCGGCACGACCTGCAGGAAGCCCACCGTGCCGCGGCCATCCTCGCCGCGCTCGCGCATCCGACGGTCCACGAGGTCGATCACGCGCGCGGCGGCGACCAGCGCGTCGCGCCGCGCCGAGGGGGGCGTGGTGCCGGCATGGCTGTCGCGCCCGGTGATCACGGCGTCCCACCACACCTGCGCCTGGGCGCCGGTGACGATGCCGATCATCCGGCCCTCCCGCTCCAGGATCGGGCCCTGCTCGATGTGCAGCTCGAAATAGGCGTCGGCGGGGAAGGGCTCGGCCTTGTGCTCCCCCTTGTAGCCGATGGCGTCGAGCGCCTCGCCGACCGTGACGCCCTCCACGTCCTGCCAGCCATAGGCCTGGTCCTGCGGATAGACGCCGGCCCAGACGCCGCTGCCCATCAGGGAGTGGCCGAAGCGGCTGCCCTCCTCGTCGGTCCAGTTCACCAGCTCGAGCGGCGCCTCGGTGACGAGGCCGAGATCGTTCAGCGTGCGGATCACCTCGAGCCCGGCGAGCACGCCGAGCGCGCCGTCGAACTTCCCGCCCGAGGGCTGGCTGTCGAGGTGGCTGCCGAACAGCACCGGCGGGCGGGAGGGGTCGCGCCCCTCGCGGCGGGCGAACATGTTGCCCATGGCGTCCACGCGCACCGCGAGGCCCGCCGCCTCGCACCAGGCGCGGAAGCGGTCGCGGCCGGCCCGGTCCACCTCGGTGAGCGTCAGACGGCGGACGCCGCCCCTCGGCGTGGCGCCGATCTCGGCCATCGCCATCAGGCTGTCCCACAGCCGCCTGCCGTCGATGCGCCGGTTGGTGCCGCTCATGCCCTCTCCTCCACCCTCGCCCTGCCCTTCCCGGCCGGGAGTAGGTCCCGGCGCGGAGCCCGGCAAGCCGCCCCCGCGTGCCCGCCTCACCAGACCGGCCAGAGCCCCGGCGTCGCCAGTTCCAGGAGGTGCCCGTCCGGATCGCGGAAGTAGATGCTGATGCTGCCGCGCGGCCAGCGGGTGCGCCCCTCGATCGCGACGCCCCGGGCGGCGAGGCGCGCCTCCCAGGCCGGCAGGTCCTCCGCCGCCACGGCGAGGGCGCAGTGGATCGGGCCATGGCCGTCATGCGGCGGGATGGTGCCGCCGGGCAGGTGCGCCGTCTCGGTGGCACCGCCGCGCTGGAAGATCAGCAGGGCGCTGCGCCCGCCCACCGGATAGGCGGTGAGGCGCGCGTCGTGGAACATGAGGGAAAGCCCCAGCACGCCTTCATAGAAGGCGCGGGCGCGGTCCATGTCGTCCACGTAGAGCGCCGTCTCCAGCACGCCGGAGAGCGACGGGGGACGGTCGGGCGGGGTGTCGCTGGCCATGCGCGCGATCCTCCGCCGCTCCTCCGGGGCGTGCAACCCACGCCTTGGCGACAGGCCGAACCCCGGCCCCGCACGCGTGTTTCTGGTTCCGGCGGCCGGCGCGGCGCGGCCGCCGGCCGTGGAGAGGGAGACGGCGGAGATGAGGCGGATTCTCGGCGCGGCGATGCTGGCGGCGGCGCTCCTGCTCGGCGGGGGCGCGGCGCTGGCCCAGGGCAGCCCGGCGACGACGGTGCCGGTGCCGATGACCGACCATCAGATCGAGACGGTGCTGCGCGCCCGCGGCTACTCCGAGATCGAGGGGCTGCGGCGCGAGGGCGAGGTGTTCCGGATCGACCGCGCGAAACGCTACGGCGAGGAGGTGACGGACCTCACCGTGGACGCGGCGAGCGGACAGGTGCACAACGAGACCATGAGCGAGGCCCAGGCCCGCGCCATGCTGCGCGAGCGCGGCTTCACCGAGGTGACGGAGGTGCGGCGGGAGGGCGACCTGATCATCGCCCGCGGCCGCCGCGGCGCCGATCCGGTGGAGGTGCGCATCGACCCGAGCACTGGCGCCGTCACCCGCCAGCAGCAGGCGGTGAACTGAGGGCCCGTCCGGGCCAGGGGCGGGAAGGGGTGGCGGCACGCCGCGCGCGGGCCCCTCCCCCGCGCCGCCCCTCTCAGGCGCCCTGGTCGAGCCCCGCCCGCAGCCGTCGCCCTTCCTCGCTTCCGGGCGGGATCAGCCCCTCGCGCAGGAAGAGGTCGATCAGCACCAGGTTCACGTTGAACTTGACCTCATCGGTGTCGCGCACCGCCTCCATCACCCGCGCGGCCGGCCACAGCTCGAAGCGCTCCACCTCGTCGTCCTGCGGATGCGGCACGAACTCCTCGGGCAGGTCGAGGTCGAAGCAGTGCAGCACGTCCCGCCGCAGCCCCTCCTCCGTGCGCATGACGTAGGAGACGCGACCCACCCGCCGCGCCGTGGCGGCAAGCTCCGGCGGCACGCCCGCCTCCTCCGCCGCCTCCTTCACCAGCGTCTCCTCTGCCGTGAGGCCGGCGGGGATGCCCCCCGCCACCAGGTGGTCGAGCTTGCCCGGCGCCACCGTCTTGTGCCGCGACCGCCAGCCGACCCAGAGGTGCAGCCCGTCCGCCCGGCGCACCAGCCCGTTCACGTGCACGCCCTGGGAGATGACGCCGAAGGCGGGGATGGCGCCACGGTCGAGGGTGGCGAGCACCGCCCCCTCCGGCGTGGCGCGGATGTCGAAGGGCTCGCCCCGCAGGCGGAAGAAGCCCCGCCCGGCGAGGGAGCGGGCGATGGTGGCCAGCGCCTCGGACCGCGCGCCCGGGCTGCGCAGCCGCCCGGCCAGGGCCGCGCCCTGCGCGTCGAAATGCACCTCGCGCGGAAAGAAGGTCAGGGCGCGGGCCAGATCCGGGTCGAGCCAGCCGACCCGTGCCTCGCCGATGCGGAAGGGGATCAGCCCCGCCGGCGAGGGGAGGTTGTTGCAGGCGGCGATGTGGCGCTCGAAGCCGGAGAGGGTCATCCGGGTGATGTAGGCCGGATCGCACGGGGATGCGAAGGCGGGGGAGGGCGCCGCCCAGGGCGGCGTCCCGCGGCCCGGCCATGCGGCGGCGGCGGGTTCCCGTCCCCGCGGCCAGGACCCATCTTCGGCGGAACGAACGGAGTCGCCCTTGTCCGCCACCAGAACCGCCGTGCCCGCGCGGCGCGGCCACCTGCGCACCCTGCTCGCCCTCCTGCCCTGGCTCTGGCCGCGGCAGGAGGCGGGGCTGCGGCTGCGCGTCGTCCTGTCCCTGCTCTGCCTGGTGCTGGCCAAGGCGGCGAACGTGCTGGTGCCGATCGTCTATGCCCGGGCGGTGGACGCGCTGGCGCCGCAGGCGGGGGCGGGGCAGGTGCTGGCCATCCCGCTCGCGCTCATCCTCGGCTACGGGGTGTTGCGGGTGGCGAGCAGCGGCCTCGGGGAGCTGCGCAGCGCGCTCTTCGCCGGGGTGCAGGCGCGGGCGGCGCGGCGCATCGCGCTCGCCGTGTTCCGCCACCTGCACGCCCTGTCGCTGCGCTACCACATGGACCGGCAGACGGGGGGGCTCTCGCGGGTGATCGAGCGCGGCACGCGCGGCATCACCTTCGTGCTGAACTTCCTGCTGTTCAACATCATCCCGACCATCCTCGAGATCCTGCTGGTGGCGGGCATCCTCTGGGCGATGTTCGACGTCTCCTTCGCCGCGGTGACGCTGGCGACGATCGCCGCCTATGTCGCCTTCACCCTGGCCTTCACCAACTGGCGCCTGCGCTTCCGGCGGGAGATGAACCAGACCGACCAGGACGCCAACACCAAGGCGATCGACAGCCTGCTCAACTACGAGACGGTGAAGTACTTCGGCAACGAGGAGCACGAGGCGCGGCGCTACGACGCGAGCCTCGCCCGCTACGAGCGGGCCTATGCGCGCTCCGAGGTCACGCTGAACATGCTGAACGCCGGGCAGGCGGCGATCATCGCCCTCGGCCTGACGCTGGTGATGCTGCTCGCCGCGCGCGGCATCGCCGGCGGCGCCATGACGGTCGGCGACTTCGTGCTGGTCAATACCTACCTGATCCAGCTCTACCTGCCGCTGAACGTGCTCGGCTTCGCCTACCGCGAGATCCGCCAGGGGCTGACCGACACGGAGGAGATGTTCGCCCTGCTCGACGAGCCGCAGGAGGTGGCGGACGCGCCCGGCGCGCCCGCCCTGCGCCCCGGCCCGGGCGAAGTGGCGTTCGAGGATGTCCGCTTCGGCTACCGCCCCGACCGGCCGATCCTCAAGGGCGTCTCCTTCCGCGTGCCGCCGGGACGGATGCTGGCGATCGTGGGGCCGACGGGGGCGGGCAAGTCCACCATCTCGCGCCTGCTGTTCCGCTTCTACGACGCCACGGGCGGGCGGATCCTGGTGGACGGGCAGGACATACGCGGCGTGACGCAGCGCTCGCTCCGCGCCGCCATCGGCGTGGTGCCGCAGGACACGGTGCTGTTCAACGACACCATCCGCTACAACATCGCCTATGGCCGCCCCGGCGCGAGCGAGGAGGAGATCGTGCGGGCCGCGAAGCTCGCGCAGGTGCACGACTTCGTCATGCGCCTGCCGGAGGGCTACCGCACCATGGTGGGGGAGCGCGGGCTCAAGCTTTCGGGCGGGGAGAAGCAGCGCGTGGCGATCGCGCGCACCATCCTCAAGGATCCGCGCATCCTGATCCTGGACGAGGCGACCAGCGCCCTCGACACCCGCACCGAGCAGGAGATCCAGGCGGCGCTGCGCGAGGTCTCGGCGCACCGCACCACCATCGTCATCGCGCACCGGCTCTCCACGGTGGTGGAGGCGGACGAGATCCTGGTGCTGCAGGACGGAGAGGTGGCGGAGCGCGGCACCCATGCCGAGCTGCTGGCGCGGGACGGGCTCTACGCCGGGATGTGGCGGCGCCAGTCCGAGGCGGTGGCGGCGGCCGAGGCGGCGGCGGCGGCGCAGCGCGCGGCCGAGCTTGACCAGCCGCGGGGCCGGGCGCTGGAGGCGCCGGCCGGCTGATGCCGGCACCCGCCGCCGGCGCGTGGCACGCGGGACACGCCCCCGCCGGTTGGCGGCGGAGGGGTTCCCCCGGCACCCCGGGCGACCTATCTGCCGGCCGGAAAAGAAAGGTGCCGCATGCAGCTAGACCCCCAGGGCGTGGCCCCCGAAGATCTCAGCCACGCCGGATCGGTGGTGGACAAGGCCATCGAATACATGATGGACCAGAAGATCGCGCCGGTCTCGATCGCCTCGGCCCTGCTCGGCGGCGCCCTCGGCATGCTCGCGCGCACCCTGGACGACCGTGCGGTGGCCGCGGTGCTGCGCAACGCCCTCGCCTCGGTCGAGGCCGGGGAGCTGCGGGAGATGCGGGGGCAGATGCCGGGCCGGCCCCAGGCGGGGCTCTGACACGGCCGGCGGCCTCACCGGGCATGTCCGCGCATCGGGCTGCCGCGATCCCGTCGCGGCGGGCTGCGCCGGGCCCCGGCGTGGCGGCCGTGCCATGCCACGCGGGCCGGGGGATGCGGCCGCCGGCATGAGACGCGGCGCGCCGGCTTGACGGGCCGCCCCCGGCCGGGCCATACGCCGCCGACCCAGGACACCTTCGGCACGCGGCCCCGGCCGCGTGCGCGCATTTTCGGGAACCGCGCCATGGCCCGCCGTTGCGGCATCACCGGCAAGGGCGTGCTGACGGGCAACAACGTCAGCCACGCCAACAACAAGACCCGCCGTCGATTCCTGCCCAACCTGCAGGAGACGTCCTTCTTCTCCGACGTGCTGGCGACCAGCGTGCGCCTGCGCCTCTCGACCCACGGCATCCGCACGGTGGAGCACAATGGCGGCCTCGACGCCTTCCTGCTCGGCACCCCGGACCGCAAACTGCCGGAGGAGGCGCGGGCGCTGAAGCGGCGGATCGAGCGCGCCAAGGCGAAGAAGGACGCCACCGCCGCCTGAGCCGGCAGGCCGCGGGAGAGGCCCGCGGCGCCTCCCCGCGGAAAAGCGGCAAGGCCGCCCGGCCGGGAGCGGCCCCCTGGCCCAGCCCCCGATCCCGGCGGCCAGGGCGTGGATGGTTAGGGATTTTTCAACTTACTGCTGCTAGGCTGGGGCCATGTTCGGCCTTCCCGCCTCGCTCGCCCTCGCCCTGATCGCCGCCGTGGCGGTGCTGTTCGCCTGGCGGCTCAACCATCGGCTGAGCTTCGTGGAAGCCGCCGCCCTCCGGAAGGGGCATGAGGCGGCCATGCGGGGCCGCACCCTCGGGCTGCTGGTGCAGGAGCTGCGTGCCGCCGGCCTTTCCCTGCTCGGCCATGGCGGCACCCTGCCCCCCGCGCTCGGCGCCACCGTCGCGGCGGAGGCGGACCGCCTGCTGCGCCTCGCCGACAACCTGTCCGACTGGCTGGCGGCCGAGGCCGGCCCGCGCGTGCTGCGGCCCGAACGCCTGGCCCTGCAGCCCCTGATCGAGGAAACGGTGGCGATGGTCGCGGCCCAGCTCGGCCCCGGGCAGCGGCACTGGCGCCTCTCCCCCGATTTCGCCCCCCTGATCCTGCAGGCCGACCGGCGGGCCCTGCGCGCCGCGCTGCACCAGGTGCTCGCCCGCGCCGCGCGCATGACCCGTGACGGGGACTGGATAGACCTGCGGCCGGTGCTGACGCCGGAGAGCCTCGCCATCGTGGTGGAGGACGAAGGGGCCGGATTGCCGGCCGAGGACCTCGCCGCCGGCGCCGAGGGCACGCGCGGCCTCTGCTTCGGCCTCGCCGTGGCGCGCTCGCTGCTGGAGGCGCATGGGGGCGGGCTCCGGATCGAGAGCGCGCGCGGCATCGGCGCGCGCGCCTGGCTCACCCTGCCGCGGGAGCGCGCGCCCGGCCTCGCCTGAGCCGGGCAGCCCCCTTATTCCAGATCGGCGAGCGCGGCCGCGATCAGCGCCGCGACCCGCTCCGCGTCGTCCACCTCCCGCGCCAGGAGCAGGGCGAGCTTGGCCAGGAACAGACGCTCGCGCTCCGGCCCGGCCGCGGCCACCGCCTCCGCCAGCCGCTCCCACAGCGCCTCCAGCGCCTCGCCTTGCGCCGCCATGCTCAGCTCCCTCGTCCCATCATGCGCGCCAGCGCCGCGCCGAAGGCGGAGGCGTCGAAGCGCCGCCAGCGCCAGGCCACATGCAGGTCCGGCCGCAGCAGGTAGCCGGCGCCGGGCGCGTCGAGGCCGAGCAGCGCCACGGCGCGCGCCTCCTCCCGCCCGATGCGCAGCAGCGCGAGGCCCGGCACGGCGGCGAGATGCGCCTCGGCCGCCGCATCCCCGGCCGCGAGCAGCGCCGTGGGCGCGGGGCCGAGCAGGTCGAGCAGGTGCCCTCGCCGCCCTCCGGGCAGGGTCAGCGGCACGCTCGGCAGCACGGCGCCGGGCGGCGGGCCGGCCTCCCACTCCCCCTGCTCCGGCGTCGAGAGCGGCGAGCAGGGCAGCGCGACCGCACTGCTCTGCCGCGGGTCCACCAGGGCGCGCGCCCAGGGGTGGGAGACGGCAAGCGACAGCGCCGCCTCGCGCAGCAGGGCGTGGCCGCGCGTCGGCGGGGTCATGAACAGCGTGCTCTTGCGCGCCTCGGCGATGTTGCGGCGGGCGGCGTAGACCCGCTCGGCCGAATAGCTGTCGAGCAGCGCCTCTCCCCCCTCCCCCCGCAGCACCGCGGCGAGCTTCCAGGCCAGGTTGCCGGCATCCTCGATGCCGGAGTTCATGCCGCGCACGCCGAAGATCGGCAGCAGATGCGCCGCATCGCCCGCGAACAGCACCCGGCCGTGGCGATAGGCGGGCAGGGTCAGGCAATGCGCGCGGTAGAGGCTGACGAGGAGAAGCTCGTAGCCGCCCCGCTCGCCGAGGGCGGCGAGGTGGGCGTCGATGCGCGCCCGCACCGCCTCCTCGCGCTGCGCCGCCTCCTCGTCCTCCTCCGGGCGGAGCTGGTAGTCCACGCGCCAGATGTCGCCGGGCTGGCGGTGCATCAGCAGGGTCGAGCCGGGGTTGGAGGGCGGGTCGAACCAGGCGCGGCGCTCCGTCGGGTGGCCGGAGCGCAGGCGGATGTCGGCGATCAGGTAGCGCCCCTCATGCGACTCCCCCTCCAGCCGCAGCCCCAGCGCCTGGCGCGCCGGGCTGCGCGCGCCATCCGCCGCCACCAGCCACTCCGCCTCCAGCGCGTAGGGGCCCTCAGGCGTGGCGATGGAGAGGCGCACCCCCTCGTCCCCCTGCTCCAGCGCCCGCATCTCGCTCCGCCAGCGGATCTCGACCTCGGGGCGGGAGGCCAGAGCATCGAGCAGCGCCTGCTCGGTGAAGCATTGCTGAAGGTTCAGCATGGGCGGGTGCTTCTGGTCGGCGTCGTGCAGCATGGCGAGGCGCAGCACCTCGTGGCGGCGCCAGAAGCTGCGGCCGGAGGTCCAGGGCAGGCCGAGCGCCAGGATGCGCGAAGCGGCGCCGAACCCCTCCAGGATCTCCAGCGAGCGGCGGGAGATGCAGATGGCGCGGCTGCCGAAGCTCGCCCCCTCGCGCGCCTCGATGACCACGCAGGGGATGCCGTGGCGCGCCAGGCCCGCCGCGAGGGTCAGCCCGACCGGCCCGGCGCCGAGGATCGCCACGCGGTGCCGCACCCTCGCCCCGCGCAGCTCCGGCGGGGCGCGGAAGGGGTGGCGCGGCAGGCCGTGATAGTCGAAGGCATCCTCCGCCATGGCGGCCCTCAGCGCGACGGGGGCGTGGACAGGAAGGCGGTGAGCGCCGCGGTGTCGCGGTTCGGCCCCGCCGCGTCCGCCGCCATCTGGGCGTAGAAGCGGGCGATGGCGCGGTAGATGCCGCTCGCCGCGTCGCCCTCGCCGATGAAGCCGGCGATCTCCTCCATCTCGCCCTCCCAGCGGTAGGCCTTCTCGAAGCTGGTCGGCACCATGCGCCTGAACCAGGCGAGGAGCTGCGGCTGGCTCGCTTCCAGCTCGCGGAACAGCCCCTCCGCCGCGCCGGCGCGGCCCGCCGCCAGCATCATCGCGCTGCCGAGGGAGACCAGCCCCTTGGTGATGCCGGCATAGGACATCTTCAGCGCCGAGGCGGCGCCGACCGGGCCCGGGATCACCCGCATGTCGAGCCCGCGCGCGCCGAGCGCCGCGAGCGCGGCGGCGCCGGGGCCGGAGGCGTAGAAGACCGGGGTGTAGCCATCGGGCCGCGGCGGGCCGCCGATGATGCCGGCATCGGCGAAGCCGCAGCCGGTCGGCGCGAGGACCTCGGCGATGCCGAGCACGGTCTCCGGGCTCACCGCGTTGCAGTCGGCGTAGAGCGGCTTGCGCGGGGCGGCGGCGAGGTGCGGCGCCAGGCGCTCGGCCAGCGCGCGCGCCTCCGCCGGCGGGACGATGGAGAGGATGATCTCGGCCCCGGCGATGGCCGCATCCTCCACCGCGCGCATCCCGGCGGCGGCGGCGCGCTCGGCGCTGCGGGGGCTGCGCCCGGCGAGGGAGGTCAGCACGGTCACGCCATGCTCGGCGAGGCGGCGGGCGACACCGGCACCCATGGCGCCCTGGGCGATGACGGCGACGACGGGGGGCATGGCGTCCTCCTGCTTGGGGCGCCCCCCATGATGGCGCTCCCCGCCCGGTTTGACAGGGGCCGCCGGCCGGGCGCTGATGGGCGGGGAGGAACGCCGCCCATGGACCCGCTGTTCGACCCCGCCGAGTTCCGCATCCCGCCCGGCGTCGCGCATGTCTGCGCCGGCGGCGAGACGCCCTTCCTGCGCCGGCACGACGCCGCCCTGCTCGCCTATGCCGCGGACAAGAGCGCCGGCGCGCCCGGCCGCGCGGCGCAGGAGGCGCGGGTGGCGCGCGCGCGCGACCTCGCCGCCGCTGCCTGGGGCGTAAATCCGGCCGATATCGGCTTCTGCGCCCATGTGGCCGAGGGCGTCTCGCTGGTGGTGGAGAGCCTCGACTGGCGCGAGGGCGACAACGTGGTCATGGACCCGGACGAGTATCCCTCCGTGGTCGCCCCCGCGGCGTTGCGGCGCCACCCGCGCGTGGAGGTCCGCCACGCCCGCATGAAAGACCCGGAGGCGGTGGCAGCGGCGGTGGACGGGCAGACGCGGCTGATCGGCGTCTCCCATGTCTCCTACCTGACCGGGGAGCGCTTCGACCTGGCGCCGCTGCGGCGCATCGCCGACCGGGTCGGCGCGCTGCTGGTGGTGGACCACACCCAGGCCGCGGGCTACCTGCCGATCCGCCCGCACCTCGCCGACTTCGCCTTCGCCGCGACCTACAAGTGGCTGCTCGGCATGACGGGAACGGCCATCGCCTACTGGAACCGCGCGCGCCAGCCCGCCTGGGCGCCGGCGACGGCGGGGTGGCACTCCCTCGCCACCGGCACGGCGCGGCCGGATTATGCGGGCGGGCTGGCGCTGGTGCCGGACGCGATGCGCTTCGCCCGCGGCAATCCCGCCCATGCCTCGCTCTACGTATTGGCCTCGGCGCTGGAATGGCTGTCGCAACACGAGGCCGAGGCCGTGCGGCGCCATGTGCAGGCACTGACCACGGCGCTGCTGGCGCGGCTGCGCGAGGCCGGGATTCCGAGCACCACGCCGGAGGATCCCGCCCGGCACGGCGCCAGCGTCTGCATCGCCACGCCGGAGGCGGCCGGGCTCGCGCGCGTGCTGCAGGAGCGCGGCGTCTGGGCATGGAATGGGCGCGGCCGCGTCCGCTTCAGCTTCCACGGCTACAACGGCATGGCGGATGTGGAGCGGATCATGGCGGCGCTCCGCGCGACCTGGCGCGCCTAGGCGCCGGCGCCGCCCCGCCCTATCCTCCCGGCAACCGCCGGGAGGAGGCACCGCTCCCTTCCGGCCGCCAAGGAGGAGAGGTCCGATGCCGCCGACGCTGAGCGAGGAGCTGCAATCCTGGATCGGCCGCACCCGCGAGGTGGAGGAGGAGATCACCCTCGCCGCCGTGCGCCGCATCGCCGGCATGCTCGACTTCGACCCCGAGGGCTTCCGCCGCGGCGATCCCCTGCCGCCGCACTGGTTCACCCTGTTCTTCGGCGATGCGGTGCGGCACTCCGACATCGGCGCGGACGGACACCCGAAGCCCGGCGTGGTCCTGCCGCCTATCCCGCTGCCGCGCCGCATGGGCGCGGGGCGGCGCGTGACCATGCCGGGCACGCTGCGCATCGGCGACACGGCGACCAAGGTGGCGGAGGTCGCCGCCATCGTGCCGAAGCAGGCGCGCACCGGCTTCATCACCGTGCTGACGATGCGCCACACCATCCGCCGCGGCGGCGAGACGGTGGCGGTGGAGGAGTTCGACGCCATCTACCGCGAGGCGGTGAAGCCGGGCGAGAAGAGCGGCGTCGGCGCCCCCGTCCCCGCGCCCGCGGAGGCGGACTGGCGGGAGGAGAGGCGCCTCGATGCCGCGCTGGTGTTCCGCTACTCCGCCGTCACCTGGAACGCGCACCGCATCCACTACGACGCCGACTATGCGCGGCAGGAGGAAGGCTACCCGCACACCGTGCAGAATGGCGGGCTGACGATGCAGCTCGCCCTCGACGCGGCGGTGAGGCACACCAGGGGGCGCCTCGCCGCCTACACCGCGCGGCTGACGCGGCCGATCTATGTCGGCGACACCATCACCCTCGCCGGAAGGGCGCCGCGGGACGGCAAGGTCGCCGCCTGGGTGCAGGACCGCGACGGACATCTCTGCGCCGAGCTGGAGTGCGAGTTCGCGCCATGAGCGGCGGGCCGCTCGAGGGTGTGCGGGTGGTGGACCTCACCACCGTCGTCGTCGGGCCGATCTGCACGCGCACCCTGGCCGACCAGGGCGCGGAGGTGGTGAAGGTGGAGGCGCCAGGGGGCGACATCCTGCGCTACCTGGCCGCCGGCTGCCGCACCCCCTCCATGTCCGGCAAGTTCCTCAACTTCAACCGCAACAAGCGCTCCGTGGTGCTGGACATCAAGCGGCCGGAGGGGCTGGCGGCGCTGCGGCGGCTGATCGCGGCGGCGGACGTGTTCGTCTCCAACGTGCGGCCGGCGGCGCTGAAGCGGGCGGGGCTCGACCATGCCTCGCTGGCACCGGAGAATCCGCGGCTGATCCATTGCGGTATCGTCGCCTTCGGCACCGACGGGCGCTACGCCAACCGCCCGGCCTACGACCCGGTGATCCAGTCGCTCTCCGGCGTCGCCGGCACCTTCCATCGCGCGATCGGCGAGCCGCGCTTCGTGCCGATGGTGATGACGGACCACATCACCGGCCTGGTCGCGGCGCAGGCGATCGGCTTCGCCCTGTACCGGCGCGAGAAGACCGGCCTGGGCGAGGCGATCGAGGTGCCGATGTTCGAGACCATGGCGAGCTTCGTCGCCTCCGAGCATCTCGGCGCCGCCACCTTCGACCCGCCGGAGGGGCCGACCGGCGACGGCCGCCTGCTCTCGCCCGACTACCGCCCGCTGCCGACCAAGGACGGCTACATCACCGTCCGTCCGAACAACGACCGCCAGGCCTTCGCCTTCTTCGACGCCATCGGCCGCCCCGAGCTGAAGCAGGATCCGCGCTTCGCCAGCCCCATCCTGCGCACCGAGAACGCCGCCGACTACTTCAGGGTGCAGGTGGAGGCGCTGGCGCAGCGCACCACGGCGGAGTGGCTGGAGATCTTCGCCGCCGCCGACGTGCCCGCCGCCGGCTACAACACCATCGACGACCTGCTGGACGACCCGCATCTCAACGACGTCGGCTTCTGGAGCATCGAGGAGCACCCGACCGAGGGCCGCATCCGCCGCACCCGTACCCCTGTCACCTTCGGCGGCGGCATGCGCCGGGAGGGGCGGCCGGCGCCGCGCCTCGGCCAGCACACGCGGGAGGTGCTGGCCGAGCTCGGCTACGCGGAGGCGGAGATCGCCCGCATGCTGGAGAGCGGCGCGGCGCAGGAGCCGACGTGAGGGACATGCCATGACCGCCCGCCCCCTGCCGAACTGGCGCTCCCTGCTCTTCGTGCCGGCAACCGCGGAGCGCTTCGTCGCCAGGGCGCATACCCGCGGCGCCGACGTCATCATCCTCGACCTCGAGGACAGCATCCCGCCGGCGGAGAAGCCGGCGGCGCGCGATGCCCTGGCCGGCGCCGCCGCCGTGGTCGGACAGGCGGGCGCCGAGGTGTGCGTGCGCATCAACCGCCCCCTGGAGCTCGCCGTGGCGGACATCGCCGCCGCGGTGATGCCGCGCGTCGCGGCGCTGATGCTGCCGAAGGTGATGGGGCCGGAGCATGTGCGCCTGCTGTCGGAGGTGGTGGCGGCGCGCGAGGCGGCGCAGGGGATGGAGCCGGGCCACACCCGCCTCGTCGCCGTGGTGGAGACGCCGCAGGCGCTGCCGCACCTTGCCGCCATCGCCGGCGCGGATCCGCGCGTCGTCGCGCTCGGCCTCGGCGTCGAGGATCTGGCGACGGAGCTGGAGGCGGCGCCCTCCGCCGACCTGCTCTACCACTACGGCATGATGGTGGTGGCCGCCGCGCGCGGCGCCGGGATCCTGCCCATGGGCAGCGTCGGCGCCTTCGCGGATTTCCAGGACCTGGAAGGCTACCGCGCCTCGCTGCGGCGCTCCCGCCGCCTCGGCTTCGCCTGCGCCGCCTGCATCCACCCGCTGCACGTGCCGATCATCAACGAGGAATACGGCCCGACGGCGGAGGAGGTGGAGCGCGCCCGCCGCCTGATCGCCGCCTTCGAGGAAGCGGTGGGGAAGGGCCAGGGCGCGGTCGCCTTCGAGGGGGCGATGATCGACCTGCCGGTGGTGGAGCGGGCGCGGCGGCTGCTGGCGCGGGCGCGGTAGCGCCGCGCCGGGGCGCTCACAGCGGGGGCGGCTTGCGGGTGTGCACGAACTCGCCCCGGGCGAGATACGCCGCCTCCTCCGGCGTGGAGGCACGGCCGAGGATCGGGTTGCGGTGCGGGAACCGACCGAAGCGGGCGATCACCTCCCGGTGCCCGCGCGCCTGCCCGGCGGAGAATTCGTAGAGCGGCCGCAGCGGCGCCGCCACCGCGCGGGCCAGCGCATCGGCCATCGCCACCACCCGGTCGAGCCGCTCCAGGTGGTCCGGTCCCTCGGCGTGGACCAGCGGCAGGTAGAAGAAGAGCTTCTCCCAGGGCCAGTCCAGCGCGTCGTACTGCCCGGCGCGGATCCCCTCCTCGGCGGTGCGCAGCGCCTTGGCGTCGCAGGCATAGGCCTCGGCGGTGCCGGCGAACAGGCCGCGCGGAAACTGGTCGAGGACCAGGATCAGCGAGAGCCGGCTGCGCGCCGCGCTCTTCCACGCCTCGAGCCGGCCGGCCCGCGCCTCGTCGAGCAGCGGCGCGAAGCGGGGCAGCGCCGCATCCATCCCGCCCCCGAACCAGCGGAGGATCATGTCGCGGTGCTCCTCCGGCGGCGCCTGCTCCAGCCCCGGCGGAAACCAGAATTCGTGCACCGCCCGCCAGCCTTCCTCCATCCCCGCCTCCCTTGCCACCGGACGAGCCTGCCACGATGGCACACCGTCCTGTCCAGGGCGCAGGCAGAGCTGCCGACGCTCAAGGAAGGCGGAGGCGTGCTCCGGGAGCCGGATCATGCTGTAGCGCACGGCGCGGCTTTCGGGGCAATCTCCCGCCCCTGCGACGGCGCGGGAGCCCCTCCTCCCCGCCGTGACCGAAGGAGTTCGCCATGACCCTCGTTTCCCGCCCCCCCCGGACCGGCGCGGCCACCGAGGACGGCCTGATGCCCGGCTTCGGCAACGAATTCGCCACCGAGGCCCTGCCCGGCGCCCTGCCGATCGGCATGAACAGCCCGCAGAAGGCCCCCTACGGCCTCTATGCCGAGCAATTCTCCGGCACCGCCTTCACCGTGCCGCGCAAGGAGGCGCGGCGCACCTGGCTCTACCGCATCCGCCCGAGCGCGGCGCACCGCGCCTTCCGCAGGATCGCGCAGGGCCAGCTCTGCGGGCCGTTGGCGGAGCCCAACCCGAACCGCCTGCGCTGGGACCCGCTGCCGATCCCGGAGGAGCCGACGGATTTCGTCGCCGGCCTCGTCACCATGGGCGCCAACGCGCCGGCCGAGGCGCTCTCCGGCGTGACGGTGCACGTGTATCGCGCCAACCGCTCGATGGAGCGGGTGTTCATGGACAGCGACGGCGAGCTGCTGCTGGTGCCGCAGCAGGGGCGCCTCCTGCTCGCCACCGAATGCGGCCGGCTGGAGGTGGCGCCAGGGGAGATCGCCCTCATCCCCTGCGGCATGAAATTCCGCGTCGAGCTGCCGGAAGGGCCGGCGCGCGGCTACGTCGCGGAGAACCACGGCGCGGCGCTGCGCCTTCCGGATCTCGGCCCGATCGGCGCCAACGGGCTGGCGAATCCGCGCGACTTCCTGGTTCCCGCGGCCTGGTTCGAGGACCGCGACGAGCCGACCGAGCTGGTGGTGAAGTTCCAGGGCACGCTGTGGGCGACCACGCTCGACCACTCGCCCCTCGACGTGGTGGCGTGGCACGGCAACAACGTGCCCTGCAAGTACGACACGGCGCGGTTCAACACCATCAACACGGTCAGCTACGACCACCCGGACCCCAGCATCTTCACCGTGCTGACCTCTCCCACCGCGGTGCCGGGGGTGGCCAACATGGATTTCGTGATCTTCCCGCCGCGCTGGATGGTGGCCGAGAACACCTTCCGCCCGCCCTGGTTCCACCGCAACGTGATGAACGAGTGCATGGGGCTGGTGCACGGCGTCTACGACGCCAAGGCGGAAGGCTTCGCCCCCGGCGGGCTCAGCCTGCACCCGCGCATGAGCGCGCACGGCCCCGACGCGGCGACGACGGAGAAGGCGATCAACGCCGACCTCAAGCCGCACAAGATCGAGGGCACCCTCGCCTTCATGTTCGAGACCAGCCAGGTGATCCGCCCGACGCGCTTCGCCATGGAGTGCGCGCAGCTCCAGAAGAGCTACGATGCCTGCTGGGACGGCCTGCCCAAGAGCTTCACGGGGGCGCGCTGATGGCGGTGGACGCGACGCACGACCCGGCGCGGCGGAGCTGGGTCGCCTCGGCCAACGGCCATCCCGACTTCCCGATCCAGAACCTGCCGCTCGGCGTGTTCTCGCCCCCCGGCGGCACGCCGCGCGGCGGCGTCGCCATCGGCGACATGATCCTGGAGCTCGGCGCGGTGGCGCCGCTGCTCTCCGGCGAGGCGCGGCGTGCCGCCGAGGCGGCCGCCGGGCCCGCGCTCAATCCGCTGCTCGCCCTCGGCGCCGGGCCGCGACGGGCGCTGCGCGGCGCCCTCTCCGACCTGCTGGCGGAGGGCAGCGCGCAGCACGAGGCGGCGGCGCCGCATCTGCACGAGGCCGAGGCCTGCGCGCTGCACCTGCCGGCGCGCATCGGCGACTACACGGACTTCTTCGCCGGCATTCACCATGCCACCAACACCGGGCGGCTGTTCCGCCCGGACAATCCGCTGCTGCCCAACTACAAATACGTGCCCGTGGCCTATCACGGCCGCGCCTCCTCGGTGCGGCCCTCGGGCACCGGGGTGCGGCGGCCGCGGGGGCAGCGCAAGCCCCCCTCGGACCCGGCACCGAGCTTCGGCCCCTCGCGCAACCTCGACTACGAGATGGAGCTCGGCATCTGGATCGGGCCGGGCAACGCGCTCGGCGAGCCGATCCCGATCGGCGAGGCGGCGCAGCACGTCGCCGGCTTCTGCCTGCTGAACGACTGGTCGGCGCGCGACATCCAGGGCTGGGAGTACCAGCCGCTCGGCCCCTTCCTCGCCAAGAATTTCTGCACCTCCATCAGCCCGTGGATCGTCACGTCCGAGGCGCTGGCGCCCTTCCGCATCCCGCAGCCGCAGCGGCCGGAGGGAGACCCGGCGCCGATGGACTACCTCATGGACGCGACGGACCAGGCGGAAGGCGGACTCGACATCGCGCTGGAGGTGCTGCTGCTGACGCCGGGCATGCGTGAGAAGGGCATGAGACCGCACCGCCTCTCCCTCGGCAATGCGCGCCATCTCTACTGGACGGTGGCGCAGATGGTGGCGCACCACACCGTCGGCGGCTGCAACCTGATGCCCGGCGACCTGTTCGGCAGCGGCACCGTCTCCACGCCCGGGCCGGACGGCTTCGGCTCGCTGCTCGAGATCACCGAGGGCGGGCGCAGGCCGGTGGCGCTGCCCTCCGGCGAGGAGCGCCGCTTCCTGGAAGATGGCGACGAGGTGATCTTCCGCGCCCGCGCGGAGCGCGAGGGCTTCGCGCCGATCGGCTTCGGCGAGTGTCGCGGCACCGTCCTGCCGGCGCAAAGCTGAGGGGCGGCAGGCCGCCGCCTCCTTATTCGTAGACGAGCGAAAGCGTCTCCGCGACCAGGGCGGGGCGCTCGCTTCCCTCGACCTCCACCGTCGCCTCCATGGTCAGGCGATGGCAGCCATCGCCCAGCGCCTCGACGTTCTTCAGCGTCAGGTGGCCGCGGATGCGCGAGCCGGCCGGCACGGGGGCGGTGAAGCGCACCTTGTTCGAGCCGTAATTCACGCCCCGCTTGCGGCTGGCGATGCGGAAGATGCCCTGGTTCAGCTTCGGCAGCAGCGACAGCGTCAGATAGCCATGGGCGATCGTCCTGCCGCCCGGCATCTCCTTCTTCGCACGCTCCACATCCACATGGATCCACTGGTGATCGCCCGTCGCCTCGGCGAACTGGTCTATCATCCTCTGGTCCACGGTCAGCCAGTCGCTGGTGCCGAGCTTCCTGCCGACATGCGCCTTCAGCGCCTCGACATTCTCCACCTCGAGCATGCGGTCTCCTTCCCTCCTGCGTTCTCGTTTGGCCGCGGGCGTCACCGCGCCTCTCCACCTGCGGATTAGTCGCATATCGGCCGGGGCTTGGCCAGACGCGCCCGTTGCCATCCGCCCCGCCCCGAGGGAGGCTTGGCCCATCCGAAGGGAGGAGATGCGATGCCGGACCTGGCCTGGACCTCCGCCGCCGACCTCGCCGCGCTGATCCGCGCGCGACATGTCTCGCCGGTGGAGGTGATGCGCGCCACGCTCGACCGCGCCGAGCGCTCCCAGCCCCTGCTCAACGCCTTCATCACGCTCTGTCCGGAGCAGGCCATGGCCGCGGCGCGGCAGGCCGAGACGGCGGTGATGCGGGGAGAGGCGCTGGGGCCGCTGCACGGCGTCCCCTTCTCGGTGAAGGATCTGGTGCCCACGGCGGGCGTGCGCACCACCTTGGGCTCGCTGATCTTCAAGGACCATGTACCGGAGCAGGATGCGGCGCTGGTGGCGCGGCTGAAGGCGGCGGGCGCGATCCTGTTCGGCAAGACCACCACGCCGGAGTTCGGCCAGAAGCCGCTGACCGAGGCGCCGCTGTTCGGAAGGACCAGGAACCCCTGGGACGCCTCGCGCACCCCCGGCGGCTCCTCGGGCGGGGCGGCGGTGGCGGTCGCCACCGGCATCGGGCCGCTCGCCGTGGCGACGGATGGCGGCGGCTCGACGCGCATCCCGGCGGCCTGCAACGGCGTGGTCGGGTTCAAGCAGGGGCTCGGCGTGGTGCCGCAGGAATGGGCGCAGGACGGGTTCGGCAACATCTCCTACGTCACGCCGATGACGCGCACGGTGATGGACACGGCGCTGATGCTGGACGCCATAGCCGGCCCGCACCCCGCCGACCCCCTCACCGCCGGCCGCCCCCAGCCGCGCTTCGCCGAGGCGGCGCGGGCGGAGGGCGACCTCCGCGGCACGCGCATCGCCTGGCGCCCGCGCCTCGGCAATGCGCGCGTCGCGGCGGAGGTGCTGCGCCTCTGCGGCGAGGCGCTGCGCGACCTCGCCGGCACCGGCGCGGCGGTGGAGGAGCAGGCGGGCGCCTTCGAGAACCCGGAGGCGGTGTGGTTCGTGGTGAACGGCAGCTACCGCCTGGCGCAGTTCGGCCATCACCTGGAGCGCCACCGCGCCATCATGGACCCGGTCTTCGTGCGCCAGATGGACCGGGTGCGGAGCCACTCGGCGCAGGAGCTGTACCGCGCCATCTTCCAGCGCACCGCGCTCTACCGGCAGGTGCAGTCCTGGTTCGAGGCGGCGGACATCGTGGCCATGCCCACCCTCTCCCGCACCGCCCTGCCGCTCGACCAGGACTTCTTCGGGCCGATCGAGATCGACGGGGAGGCGGTGCCCAACCTGCGCGCCGCCTGGTATCCCTACACCATGCCCTTCAACCTCACCGGCAACCCCGCCGTCTCCCTCCCCTGCGGCGTCGCGTCCGACGGGCTGCCGGTGGCGATCCAGCTCGTCGCCCGGCCGGGCGAGGATGCGCGCCTCCTGCGCGTCGCCGCGCTGTTCGAGCAGGTGCGCTCCTGGGCGCGGCGCCGCCCCGCCGTGACGGGGCTCGACTGAGGCCATGGAGCTGGAGCCCGCCCCGGGGTCGCTGCCGCCCGGCCACCGCGTCTATGCCATCGGCGACATCCATGGCTGCTCGGACCGCCTCGCCAGCCTGCACGCGCTGATCGCGCGCGACCTCGCGGCGCGGCCGGTAAAGCGGCCGCTGCTGCTGCACATCGGCGACTACGTGGACAAGGGGCCGGACAGCGCCGGGGTGCTGGAGCGCCTGCTGGCCGGGCCGCCCGTGCCGGGTCTGCCGGTGGTGAACCTGATGGGCAACCACGAGCGCACGATGCTGGATGCGCTGACCGGCGACCGCGCCTCGATCACCGACTGGCTCCACACCGGCGGGCGCGAGGCGCTGGAGAGCTGGGGCGTGCCGGCGGAGGAGCCCGCCCTCTGGGCCGGGCGCATCCCGGCGCGCCATCAGGAGTTCGTCCGCGGCCTCGCCCTGCACCACCGGCTGGGCGACTACCTCTTCGTCCATGCCGGGGTGAAGCCGGGTGTGCCCCTGGAGCGGCAGGACCCGGACGACCTGCTGCGCATCCGCCAGACCTTCCTGAGCTCGGAGGCCGACCACGGCGCCATCGTCGTGCACGGCCATACCCCGGTGCGGCACGGGCCGGAGGTGTATCACAACCGCATCAACATCGACACCGGCGCGGTGTTCGGCCGCCCCCTCACCTGCCTGGTGCTGGAGGGGCGCCGGCTCGGCTTCCTGCAGGCCTGACGCGCCCGGCGCGCGTCAGCCGGCGAGCAGCACCGCCAGCCCCGCGGCGCCGGCCGCGGCGGCGCCGATCGCCACCCGCTCCAACGCCCCCCGCAGGGGCGGGGTGCCGGTGGTCCGCGCCTGCAGATAGCCAAGGCCGAGCAGCGCCGCGCCGGTCAGAAGGGCGGAGGCGAGAAGCGCCTCGCCCGCCGCCGCCACCAGCGCGTAGGGCAGGAGCGGCACCAGCCCGGCCAGCCCGTGGGCCAGGCCCACCCTGGACGCCGCGGCGGCGGCATGGCCGGGCAGCGGCTCCTGCAGATCGAGCTCGAACCGCATCATGAAATCCACCCAGCGCCTGCGGTCGGCGGCGATCGCCTCGGTGGCGCGCTGCAGGGTCTCGCCGCGCAGCCCGTACCGGTGCAGCAGCGCCGCGACCTCCCACTTCTCGCGCTCGGGGTAGTCGTGGGTTTCCTGCTCCTCCCGCGCGCGTTCGGCGGCGTAGTGCCGCGCCTCGGCGCGACGGGCGAAATAGAGGCCGAGCCCGTGCGCGATGCCGCCGGCGGCGGCCGCGGCAACGCCGAGGGCGAGGACCGGCCCCGCCGCGACGCCACCCATGGCCAGCGCCGCGGCCAGGGCGAAGGGCAGCACCATCCCCGCCAAGGCGCCGGCGATGAGATCGCGCACCGCCTCCGGCACCCTGACATGCTGTTCGCCTTCCGGCGGGCCGGGAGGCTGAGGCGGAAGCCCTTCGCGGTAGGGGGCGGGTACGGGAGTGTCCATGCCACTCAAGCTAGGGTGTCCGGCGGCCCATGGCGACAGCGGAGAAGGCGGACGCGGGCCGCCCCGGCGCGGGTTGCCCCCCGGAGGAGCCCCCTCTATAGGGCGCCGCGTTGCGGAGATCGAGACAGCCTTGGCCACCACCGAGCCCGATACCCAGCCAGCAACGCGCCCGACGCCCGCGCAGCATCGCCAGGCCGAGATCCTCGCCCGCCCCGCCTCCGAGGAGCGGCGCATGGCGGATGCCATCCGTGCCCTGGCGATCGACGCGGTGGAGGCGGCGAAATCCGGCCATCCCGGCATGCCGATGGGCATGGCCGACGCGGCGACGGTGTTGTTCACCCGCTTCCTGAAATACGACGCCGCCGATCCGCGCTGGCCGGACCGGGACCGCTTCGTCCTGTCGGCCGGGCACGGCTCCATGCTGCTCTACGCCCTGCTGCACCTGACCGGACATGCCGGCATGGACACCGAGGCGCTGCGCCGCTTCCGCCAGCTCCACTCGCCAGCGGCAGGGCACCCGGAATTCGGCGAGCATCCGGGAATCGAGACCACCACCGGGCCGCTCGGCCAGGGCATCGCCAACGCCGTCGGCATGGCGCTGGCGGAACGCCTGCTGGCCGCACGCTTCGGCAGGTCGCTGGTGGACCACCGCACCTGGGTCATCGCCTCGGACGGCGACCTGCAGGAGGGGGTGAGCCACGAGGCCGCCTCGCTCGCCGGGCATCTGCAACTCGGCAAGCTCACCGTGCTGTGGGACGACAACAGCATCTCCATCGACGGCGACACCGCCCTCTCCTTCTCCGAGGACGTGCTGAGGCGCTTCGCCGCCTATGGCTGGGCGGTGCGCCGCGTGGACGGGCACGACCACGCCGAGGTGGCTGCGGCGCTCGCCTGGGCCTGCCGCAGCCGCCGCCCGACGCTGATCGCCTGCCGCACCGTCATCGGTTTCGGCGCGCCGAAGAAGGCCGGCACGGCGGCGAGCCACGGCGCCCCCCTCGGCCCGGAGGAGGCGGCGGCGGCGAAGAGCGCGCTCGGCTGGAACCACCCGCCTTTCGAGGTCCCAGACGGGCTGCGCGAGCGCTGGGAGGCGGCGGGGCGGCGCGGCGGCGGCGCCCGCCGCTCCTGGCTCAAGCGCCTGGCCCGGCACCCGCAGCGCGAGGAGT
This sequence comes from Crenalkalicoccus roseus, assembly GCF_004761865.1. GTDB lineage: Bacteria > Pseudomonadota > Alphaproteobacteria > Acetobacterales > Acetobacteraceae > Crenalkalicoccus > Crenalkalicoccus roseus. The sequence continues at coordinate 22,312 of NZ_SJDM01000008.1, forward strand.
TCGAGCGCGCCATGGCCGGGCGACTGCCGGAGAACTGGCATGAGCGCCTGGCGGCGCTGCGCGCCGCGCTGGCCACGGAGCGGCCGAAGCTCGCCACCCGCGTCTCCAGCCAGAAGGCGCTGGAGGCGCTGGTGCCGGTGGTGCCGGACATGGTGGGGGGCTCGGCCGACCTGACGGGGTCCAACAACACCAATGTGAAGGGTGTTCCCGCGATCGCGCCTGGCAACTTCGCCGGCCGCTACGTCCATTGGGGTGTGCGCGAGCATGGCATGGCGGCGGCGATGAACGGCATGGCGCTGCATGGCGGGATCATTCCCTATTCGGGCACCTTCCTGGTGTTCAGCGACTACATGCGCCCCGCGATCCGCCTTGCCGCGCTGATGCGTCAGCGCGTGATCCATGTGCTGACGCATGACAGCATCGGGCTCGGCGAGGACGGGCCGACCCACCAGCCGGTGGAGCACCTTGCCTCGCTGCGCGCCATGCCCAACCTCTGCGTCTTCCGCCCCGCCGACGCGATCGAGACCGCGGAGTGCTGGGAACTCGCGGTGAAGCGCGCCGACGGCCCCTCGGTGCTGGCGCTGACCCGCCAGGGCGTGCCGGCGCTGCGGACCGACGCGGGCGAGAACCGCTGCGCGCGCGGCGGCTACGTGCTCGCCGAAGCCAGCGGGCCGCGACGCGCGACGCTGATCGCCACCGGCAGCGAGGTCGCGGTGGCGATGGCGGCGCGCGAGGCGCTGGAGGCCGAGGGTATCCCCGCCGCCGTCGTCTCCCTGCCCTGCTGGGAGATCTTCGCCGCGCAGGACCTCGGCTACCGCGAGGAGGTACTGGGCGAGGCGCTCCGCGTCGGCATCGAGGCCGCCGCCGGCTTCGGCTGGGAGCGCTGGCTGGGGCCGGAAGGGATCTTCATCGGCATGACCGGCTTCGGCGCCAGCGCGCCGGCCGAGGCGCTGTTCCGCCATTTCGGCATCACGCCGGAGGCGGTGGCGGCGGCGGTGCGCAAGCGGCTGAACTGAACGAACAACCGGGAAGGAGCACCCCATGGCCGTCAAGGTCGCGATCAACGGGTTCGGGCGCATCGGGCGCCTGGTGCTGCGCGCCGCCGTCGAGAGCGGGCGCGACGATGTCGAGTTCGTCGCCATCAACGACCTCGGCAGCCCCGAGGCGAACGCCCATCTGTTCAAGTACGACAGCGTCCATGGCCGCTTCCCCGGCGAGGTGACGGTCGAGGGCGACACCATGACCATCACCATGGGCGGCCGCCGCTGGGGCCCGATCAAGGTGACGGCCGAGCGCGACCCCACCAAGCTGCCCTGGCAGGGCGTGGACGTCGCCGCCGAGTGCACCGGCATCTTCACCAAGTCCGACCAGGCGGCGAGGCTGCTGCAGGCCGGCGCGCGCAAGGTGCTGGTCTCCGCCCCAGTGACTTGGGCCGAGGAGCACGCGGACATCACCGCGCAGGCGACGATCGTCTACGGCGTGAACCACGACACGCTGAAGCCCTCGCACAGGATCGTCTCCAACGCCTCCTGCACCACCAACTGCCTCGCGCCCATGGCCAAGGTGCTGCATGAGAAGTTCGGCATCGAGCGCGGCTACATGGTGACGGTGCACGCCTACACCGGCGACCAGAACACGGTGGACACGCTGCACAAGGACCTGCACCGTGCCCGCGCCGCCGCCGTCTCCGCCATTCCCACCACCACGGGCGCGGCGAAGGCGGTCGGCCTCGTGCTGCCGGAGCTGAAGGGAAAGCTGGACGGCACCGCCATCCGCATCCCGACGCCGAACGTCTCCCTCGTCTCGCTCGACGTGAACCTGAAGGCCAAGGGCGTGACCAAGGAGCAGGTGAACCAGGCGATGAAGGAGGCCTCCGAGGGGGCGCTCAAGGGAATCCTCGCCTACAACACCGAGCCCCTCGTCTCCGTGGACTTCAACCACAACCCGGCCTCCTGCACCTTCGACGCGACGCAGACGCAGAGCGTGGACAATGGCGGGATGATCCGGGTGATGGGCTGGTACGACAACGAGTGGGGCTTCTCCAACCGGATGTCGGACACCGCCGCGCTGCTGGGGAAGCTGTAGCCTTCCGGCACGCCTGCCGGCGCGTGCCGCGGTCCTGCCGGCCACGCGCCGCCACGTCCAACACGGCCTTGGCGCGGGCCGGGAAGGTTCGCGCCACCCTTCCTGGAGCACGCGCCATGCCTCGCTTCCGCACCCTCGATCAGCTCGACCCGCGCGGCAAGCGCGTGCTGCTGCGCGCCGACCTCAATGTGCCGGTGAAAGATGGACGGATCACCGATCGCACCCGCATCGAGCGCCTCTGCCCCACCATTCGCGAACTGGCGGAGAAGGGCGGGCGCGTCATCGTCATCAGCCATTTCGAGCGCCCCAAGGGCCGGCGCGTGCCGGAGATGTCGCTGAAGCCGATGCAGGAGGCGCTTTCCGTCGCCCTCGGCCGTCCTGTCGCCTGGGCCGATGACTGCATCGGCGAGGCGGCCGAGGCGGCGGCAGCGGTGCTGAAGGACGGCGAGGTTCTCCTGCTGGAGAACACACGCTATCACGCCGGCGAGGAGAAGAACGACCCGGAGATGGCCCGCGCCCTGGCGCGCCTCGCCGATGTCTATGTCAACGACGCCTTCTCCGCCGCGCACCGGGCGCATGCCAGCACCGAGGGCGTGGCCCGGCTGCTGCCCGCCTATGCCGGGCGGCTGATGCAGGCCGAGCTGGAGGCGCTGGACGCGGCCCTTGGCAACCCGGCGCGGCCGGTGGTGGCGATCGTCGGCGGCGCCAAGGTCTCGACCAAGCTCGACCTGCTCGGCAACCTCTCGCGCAAGGTGGATGTGCTGGTCATCGGCGGCGCCATGGCCAACACCTTCCTGGCCGCGCAGGGACACGCCATGGGCCGTTCGCTGCAGGAGGCCGAGATGCACGATACGGCGCGCCGCATCCTGGAGGAGGCGCGGGCCGCCAATTGCGAGATCCTGCTGCCGCTCGACCTGGTGGTGGCGCCAAGCCTCGCTCCGGATGTTCCCACACGCACGGTGCCGGTGGGCGCGGTGCCGGAGGACATGATGGCGCTCGATGTCGGACCGGAGACGGTGGCGGCGATCGAGGCGCGGCTGCGCCGCGCCAGCACCATGGTCTGGAACGGTCCCCTCGGCGCCTTCGAGACGCCGCCCTTCGACATGGCCACGGTGGCGGTGGCGCAATCCGTCGCCGCGCTGACCCAGTCGGGAGGCATCAGGTCCATCGCCGGCGGCGGCGACACCGTCTCGGCGCTGAAGCATGCCGGGGTGGCGGAACGGATGAGCTATGTTTCCGCCGCAGGCGGCGCCTTCCTGGAATGGCTGGAGGGCAAGACCCTGCCGGGCGTCGCGGCGCTCGAGGTGGCCTGAGCTTACGGGCGGGTGGGTTCAAGGATCAGCCCCTCGGCCGGACGCAGCGGCACCTCCGGCCCCTCCACCGTGCCTTCACGGTCGAGCGCGGTGGAGAGCAGCAGCCGTGCCCGACCGGCATCCGGTGGCAGGCGCAGCGCGCGTGGCGCGTGGCCGAGATTCAGCGCCACCAGCAGCCTCTCCCCATCCCGGCCGCGCCGCTCATAGGCGAGCACCTCCTCCGCTGCCCGCAGCGGGAGGTAGCCGCCGGTGCGCAGCGCCGTCCGCTGCCGGCGGAGAGCGATCAGCCGGCGATGCAGCGCCAGCATGGAGCGCGGATCGGCTTCCTGCGCCGCCACGTTGCGCACCGGCCAATCGGGATTCAAGGGCAGCCATGGCTCGCCGGTGGTGAAGCCGGCGTTGCACGAACCGTCCCAGGGCATCGGCGTGCGCACGGGATCGCGGTTGAGGCCGAGGCCCGGCTCGTTCCTCTCCCACGGATCCTGCACGCGCCCGGGCGGTATCGGCACGTCCTCGAGGCCGATCTCGTCGCCATAATAGAGCGTCGGCGTGCCGCGCAGCGTCAGCAGCAGCATCGCCGCGACGCGCGCCTGCGCCGCTCCGACCCGGCTGGCGACGCGCCGCCGGTCGTGGTTGCCCAGTACTCAGTTGGGCCAGCCGCCCGCTGGCAGATGCGCCTCATACTCGTGGATGATGCGGCCGATCTCCTCCGCCCGCCAGGTGGCGGACAGGAGCTGGAAGTTGAAGGGCAGGTGCGCGCCCCGCATGTCCTGCCCGTAATAGGCGACCAGCCGCTCGACCGGCAGGTAGATCTCTCCGATCAGGAGGCGCTCCGGATACTCGTCCAGCACCGCGCGCATCTCCGCCACCACCTCGTGCACCTCCGGGCGGTCTGCGGAGTAGAGCTGCAGGCAGCGGCGGATCCCTGGCTGATCGGGGGTCCAGTCTGGGTTCGGAGGGTTGTTCCGGAACCGGTCGTCCTTGATCAGGTGCCACAGCACGTCCACGCGGAACCCATCCACGCCGCGGTCCAGCCAGAAGCGCAGCACCTCATACATGGCGCGCCGCACCTCTCCGTTGCGCCAGTTGAGGTCCGGCTGCTCCCGGAGGAAGGCGTGGTAGTAGTACTGGCCGGTCGCGGCGTCACACTCCCAGGCGCTGCCGCCAAAATTCGAAAGCCAATTGTTGGGCGGTCCTCCATCCGGCGCCGGGTCGCGCCAGATGTACCAGTCCCGCTTCGGACTGCTGCGCGAGGCACGGCTCTCGACGAACCAGGGATGCCGGTCGGAGGTGTGGTTGGGCACGAAGTCGAGGATGACGCGCAGGCCGCGCGCATGCGCTTCTGCGATCAGCCGGTCGAAGTCGGCGAGCGTTCCGAAGATCGGATCCACGCCGCGGTAGTCGGCGACATCGTAGCCGAAATCCGCCATCGGGGAGGGATAGAAGGGCGAGATCCAGACCGCGTCCACGCCGAGGGCGGCAAGATGACCGAGCCTCCGGCGGATTCCCTCCAGGTCGCCAATGCCGTCGCCGTTGCTATCCTGGAAGGAGCGCGGGTAGATCTGGTAGATGACGCCCTGCTGCCACCATCGTGCATCGCCTGTCATAGCGCGCTTTCCATCGAGCGGAGCCCGGCAGCTCATCCTGAGCCGCCGCGCGCCGGCAGCTTCTCCGGCGGATGCATCATCTGCACCGCCGCAGGCACCCGGTCGTCCGATGCCGGCAGCCGTATCGATGCCACCACACGAAGTGTCTCCTGGGCAAACCATGCGATGGTGGCGCGCAACCCGGCCTCCAGCGGCACGCGGGGCGACCAGCCGAGCAGATCGGCGGCGCGCGAGATGTCCGGCCGGCGACGGCGCGGATCATCCTGTGGCAGTGGCCGGCGCACGATGGCGGAATGCGAACCGGTCAGCGCCACCACGCGCTGCACCAGCTCGAGCACCGTGAGTTCCGCCGGATTGCCAAGGTTGATCGCGCCCGGCGGGCGCCTATCCAGGACCGCGAGGCGAAGCAGCCCCTCTATCAGGTCGTCCACGTAGCAGAAGGAACGCGTCTGGCTGCCATCGCCATGCAGCGTGATGTCCGCTCCGATCAGCGCCTGGGTGATGGCATTCGAGACGATGCGCCCGTCATCGGCGCGCATGCGCGGCCCGTAGGTGTTGAAGATGCGCGCGACGCGCGCCTCCACCCGCCCCGCGCGCAGGTAATCGAAGCAGAGGGTTTCCGCCGCGCGCTTCCCCTCATCGTAGCAGGCGCGCGGGCCGGTGGGGTTGACGTTGCCCCAGTAGCTCTCGGTCTGCGGATGCACCTCGGGGTCGCCATAGACTTCGCTGGTGGAGGCCTGCAGGAAGAGCGCGCCGCTCTCCTCCGCCAGCCGCAGCAGGTTGCGTGTGCCGATCACGCAGGTCAGGAGGGTATGCTCGGGGTCGGACTGGTAATGCGGCGGCGAGGCCGCGCAGGCCAGGTTGAACACCATGTCCGGGCGGCCCGCCAGGCGTGGCGGAAGGTGCTCGACGATGTCGGCCTCCACCAGGTCGAACCTCGGCTCCCGCTCCAGGTGGCGGAGATTCTGCATCCGCCCCGTGCGGAAGCTGTCCACGCAGATCACCCGCGCGCCCTCCGCGAGCAGCGCGTCGCAGAGATGCGAGCCGAGGAAGCCCGCGCCGCCAGCGACCAGGACAATCCTGCCCCTGCATCGCCTCATGAACCCACTCCTCCTGCGACCCGCGCCTGGCACCCGGCGGCACGGCTTCGCTTGGCCGCCAGCAGGTGATGTTCCAGCGCCTCGGCCCTGTGCTCCGCCGTGTGCTCGGCGAGGATGCGCCGCCGCGCCGCATCGCCGAGCGCGCGACGGTGCTCCTCGGGCATGTGCAGCAGCGCCCCCAGCACGTCCTCGACGCTGCGCACGAGGATGATCTCCCGCTCCGGGGCCAGGATGCTGCCGATCCCCTCCCAGATGTCCGAGATGATCGGCGTGGCGCAGGCGGCGGCCTCGAACAGGCGCACGCTCGGGCTCCAGCCCATGCGCGCCATGTCTGCGCGGGTGACGTTCAGGGTGAAGCGACAGGCGGCATAGAAGGCAGGGTGCTCCGCCGGTGGCACGTGCTCGATCCGCTCCACATTGGGCGGCCATGCGATGCCGGACGGATATCGCGGCCCAGCCACGGCGAAGCGAAGTTGCGGCGCGCGGCGCGCGGGTTCGATCAGCAGCCGCTCCAGCGCCGGCTGGCGATCCTCGCTCCAGGTGCCCAGATAGCCGAGGTCCCAGCGAGGCGTCAGGCCGAGCGGACGATAGGTCTCCGCATCAACGGAGCAGTAGAGCGCACACGCCGCCGGAGCGCCGTACTCGCGAACCAGGCGCCTCAGCACCGGTCCGCCGGTGAAGGAGAGGTACAGGTCGTAGCCGGGGATCAGATCGGGAGAGAGGTACTCGAAATCACCGCGCTCCAGCTTCGCGAGCGTCACCGGGGTATCTATGTCGTAGAAGGCGGTGACGCCCCGCGCCTCCGCCTGCACCATCCGTCCCACCGCCACCCCCTCGGGCACGTAGGAGCCCACGATCACCGCATCCGCCTCCGCGATCGCTCCCCGCCATTCCTTCAGACCGCCGAGATCCTCGTAAAACATCAGGCGGCAATACTCCGGTGCCGTCAGGTCCCGGTGCGCGGCGTACCAGGGCGTGTCGCGTTCCATGAACAGGATGTCGTGGCCACGCCGTGCGAGGGCGCGCAGCAGGGCGCGCCAGGTGGTCGCGTGACCATTGCCCCAGGAGGAGGAGAGGCTGAGCCCAAGCACGACGATGCGCATGCCGCCCGAGTTCATGCGGAGGCGCCTTCCCGCCTGCGGACCGCCTCGGCGCGGAGCAGCGCATCCACCTGTGCGCCACGCCGCGCGTAGGTATGCTCTGCGAGAATCCGTGCCCGCGCCGCCGCACCGATGGAACGCGCCCGATCCGGGGCGAGGTCGCGCAGCAGTTCCGCGACCTCCCTCCCATCGCGCGCCACCAGCACCTCCTTGCCCTCCGCCAGGAACAGATCGAGCCCCTCCCAGACGTCGGTGATCAGGCAGGCACCGGCGCCCGCGGCCTCGAACACGCGCGTTGCCGGCGAGAAGCCGATCGCGGCCATGCTGTCGCGGGCGATGTTCAGGATGGCGATCGGCGTGACATTGAAGGCGTTGTGATCGCGCGTGTACACGTGGCCGAGATGCCGCACGTTTGCCGGCATCGCCTTCGTCTCCCAGCCATTGCCGCCTATCAGGAAGCGTCGCTCCGGAAGCGCGGCAGCGGCACGCAGGAAGAATTCCTCCACCCGAGCCTCACGGTCCGGCAAGCGGTTGCCGAGGAAGGAGAGATCAGCCGCGAAGCGCGGATCAGGCGGCACCGGATGATGCGTCTCTGGGTCCAGCGCATTGTAGACCGGCACGCAGCGTCGTGCGCCAAGGCTCTCGTAGGCTTCCACCACCGGCGGTCCGCCACCATAGGTGAGCACGAGATCAAGCGAGGGCAGCGCACGGCGAAGCGGATGGTCAGGTGCGGCACGCAGTTCGGCGAGGGTCGCCGGCGCGTCCACGTCCCAGAAGATGCGGATCGCATCCGGACGGGCCGCCGCCATCACGCCCCGCAGCAGTGCGTCGTCGAAGACGCCGACACCGCTTGCCTTCACCACCACATCAGCCTGCGCCGCCTCGGCGGTCACGGCGCGGAGCCCGTCCTGGGTGGGCGGCCATACCTGCACTTCCGCCCAGCGGGGCGGCTCGATGTCGCGGTGCTGCTGGCGCCCGAAGGCATCGGGTTCGTAGAAGGTGATGCGGTAGCCGCGCCTCGCGAGGTCATGGAGCATGCCACGGTAGTATGTGGCGGCGCCGTTCCAGTAGGAGGAAAGCAGGCTCGATCCGTAGAAAGCGATCCTCATGCGGAAATCTCCGGAAGCGCCTCTGCCTTCCCAAGAAGCGCCAGAATGGCGAGAAGCTCCTCCGCCCGGTGATCGCAGCTGTGCCGGGCGGCGATGGTGGCGAGGCCATGCGCAACGAGGGCACGGCGCAACGCGCCATTGGCCTGTAATTCCCTAAGATGATGCGTCATTTCCGCTTGGTTGCGAGCCACCAGGAAATCCTCACCCGGGCGGAACAGGCCCTCCGTGTCCTCCCAAGGGGCACAGACCAGTGGAATGCCGCAGGCCAGCGCCTCGAAGACGCGGATGGTGGGGATGCCGGGCAGCGCCTGCGCATAGAAGCGGCGCGGCACATGCACGGTAGCGAGATGGCGCGCGAATACCTCTGGCACGCGCGCGTTGGGTAGCCAGCCGCGGTAGCGCGCACCATGCGCGCGCAGCGTCGCCAGCGCCGGCTCCGGGTAGCGCACGCCATGAACGTCGAGGGGCAGGGCAGCGGCCCTTGCCGGCCGCAGCAGGAATGCCTCCAGCTCGGCGCTGCGCTCCCCGTCGCCCCAATTGCCGATCCAGACCAAGCCTTCACGCCTGCTGTCCGGCGCCGGCGGGCGGAACAGCCGCGTGTCCGCGGCCTCGTGCCAGACGAAGACGCGTTGCCCCCATCCCTGGCGACGATACACCTCGGCCAGCGATCCTCCGAAGGCGAGGACACCGTCATAGCCGCTCAGGTCGAAGACGCGGATCGAGTCCGGGTCGCTTACCGCACGGTGATGCGTGTCGTGGAACAGCAGAATGAAGCGCCCGCCCTGGCGCCGCGCCCGCCCGAGGGCGGACACCAGCCATGGCTCGTTCCATTCGTGCACGATGACCGCGTCGGCACCTTCGATGGCGGCGCCGATCGCGTCCTCGCCCGCATAGGCGTGGGAGGACAGTTCGGGATAAGCCTCCCGCCAGGCACGCAGCCCGGTCTCGCCATGATCCCGCAGGAGATTGGCGAGGCTCCAGCCGCCCTCCGGCTCCCAGGCCGCGACGGCATGGCCGCGTGCGATCAGGGCGCGCAGCACGCCGCGCAGGAAATGCGCATTGCCGTGATTCCAGCAAGAGGCCAGGGAGTGGGTGAAGTAGACGATCCTCACGCCGCGCTCTTCCTTCCGCTGCCGCGTTCCGCGGCGGCCTGCAGCACCTGACGGTGGATCGCCAGAATGCCTTCCGCCATCGTCTCGGCGTCGTAGCGGGCGGCACGTTCCCGCGCTGCCCCGCACAGCCGCGCACGCAGGGCGCGGTCGCGCAGCGCCTCGGCGAGCGCGGCGGCAAGCGCCGCGTCGTCCCCGGGCGGAACGAACAGTGCCGCCCCATCCCACAGCTCCCGGAAGCTTGGAATGTCCGAAAGCACCAGGGCGCAGCCTGCCTGCGCCGCCTCGAGCACCGCGAGGCCGAAGGGCTCGTAACGGGCAGCGGAGACGAAGATGGGGCCGCGTGCCAGCCAACGCCGCACCTCCGCCTCGCCGAGCCGGCCCAGGGGCCGGACATGCCGGAGCGCCACGCGCGCCCCGTTCGGCCCCTCGACAGATCCGGCGGCGAGGACAGGAAAGGCCAGACGCGCCGCCGCACGATCCAGGCCCATCAGGTTCTTGCCTTCATCCCACAGCCGCCCTGCGGTGAACACGAAGCTCGCCTGACGACTCGTGGCGGTCCGCGGGGGCTGGCGGCCATTGCGCACGACATGCGGCGCCTGTGGCAGGCCATAGGCTTCGGCGGTGGCGGCTGCGAAGGCGGCGGTGGGGGCGATCAGCGCATCCACGGCGGCACAGCCGCGCGCGGTCAGCGCGATACGCCATCGGAATTCCGCCGGCGGCGGCCCGCCGCGAACGGCCTTCCACCAGGTCGCCAAGCAGGAATGGCACACGCCGATCACGGGCACGCCGAACCGTTCCGCCGCTGCCAGAGCCGGGCTGCAGAGATGGACGATGTCGGCCCGCGATCCTGCGGCCATCTCGGCCAGCGCGTTGCCAGTGGTCTCCAGCGCCTCGGGTGTTTCCGCCGTCCATTCGAGCGGCAGGCCGGTCTCGATCATGCGCAGCTTTGGCACCGCGGCCGCCGCCTCCCGCTGATCCTCTGCGGGAGGCGGGCCAAGCACGGCAAGGACCGCATCGCCGCCGCGCTCCGCGATCCCACGCGCGAGATCAAGCGTGTAGGACCAGACGCCGCCGACCGCGTCGGCCACGAGCAGAACCCGCGAGGCAGGAGCCGCCATCATGCCGCGCATGACGTCTCCAGCGTGGCCAGGGGCAGCGGCCGCTGCTCCTGTATGTCGCTGAAGGCGTCGAACTGGGCGAGGTAGTGCGCATGCGCGCGCTCCCACGCCATGTCGTCGGGCGCTCCCCACAGGCGGTGGTAGTCGGGAGAGCTGGGATAGGGGTAAAGGGGAACGGGATCATTGGCCCAGACGCCGCCCCGCCGCAGCCGTTCCCGCCAGGCGGCGATCAGCGCCGGATCGTCGGTTCCCGTGCGGATGAGGTTCGCTTGCACGAAGGGCACGGAGCGCCGGGCATAGAGCAGCCGCTCCGCCAGATCGTCCGTGCTCATGCGGCAATTCTTGTCGAGCGCTGCCCGCCCCTCCTCGGTCAGGCTCTCCACACCCGCCTCGATCGAGACGCAGCCGGCCCGCCCGAGCAGGTCGAGCATTTCAGGCTTCCACAGGTCTATGCGTGTCTGGATGCCGAAGGAGAGGCCGCGCTCCGCCAATGCTTCCAGCAGGGGGCGCTGCGGCAGGAAGATTTCGTCTATGAAGTAGAGATAGCCGACCCCCTGCGCGCGGAGAGCGTCGATCTCTTCCAGCAGCGGTGGCAGGGCACGCCGGCGGTACCTGTCGCGGAAATCGATCTTGGCGCAGAAGGTGCAGCTATAGGGGCAGCCGCGCGACGCCTCCACCTCCGCGCCCGGCGCGTCCGGCTGCGCGTCGAAGCGATGATGGTGATGCCGGTGGCGCGCCACCCAGGCGTCCGGCCAGCGCAACGCCGGAAGGTCCACGAAGGCGCCGGCATGCGGAGCGCCGGTGACGCGAACCTCTTCGCCCTCTCTGTAGGCGATGGCGGGCACCCGGGAAAGGTCCCCAGCCCCGGCCATCAGGGCTATGATCTCCTCACACTCGCCGCGCACCACCACATCCGCGTCGAGCTTGCGCAGGACCACACCCGGCGTCGCCGAGCCGTGCGGACCGACCGCCACGGAACGTCCGCCGCGCCCTCCGAGCGCGATGAGGAACTCGCGCGGCACGCGCAGTTCCGGCGGTGCGCAGCGCCAGAACAGGTAGCTCGGCGCGGTGGTGACCACGGTCATGTCCGGCGCGAACTCGGCCACCATCTCCGCGGCCGCGTCCATTGCGATGCCGCAGAGATGCGCGTCGAGCATCAGCACATGATGGCCGGCTGCCTCGAGAAGGGCGCGGGCATAGCCGAGCTCAAGCGGCAGATGAGACTCGCGGCAGCCGAAATAGATGCTGCCGTCGAAGCTCCAGGGCGGGTTGACCAGAGCGACCTTCACGGCAGGGCCTCGGTAAGGGAGCGGTGATCGCGCTCCTCCTGCAGCCATCTGGCAAGGATCGCGATACCGCTTCTCCAGGAGGTGGGTGTGGCGAGCCCAAGCGCCTGATGCGCGCGGCGGGTATCCGAGACGTACCAGCGCTGGTCTCCGGCACGCCACGGCGCATGGCGAACCTCTGGCCTTCGCCCCGCGAGTTCGCCGATCAGCCCGATCACCTGGCGCAGGCTCACAGCGTTAGACGGCCCGCCGCCGAGGTTGAAGGCGCGACCGGAAACGGCCCCGATGCACCGCCAGGCAGCCAGATAGGCATCCACCACATCGTCCACCAGCATGACATCGCGCACCTGGCAGCCATCGCCGAATACGGTGATAGGCTCGCCGCGCAGGGCGCGGATCAGGAAATGCGCCACCCAGCCCTGATCCTCGGTTCCCATTTGCCGCGGGCCGTAGATGCAGCTCATCCGGAACACGACGCCGGGAATGTCGAAGCTGCGTGTCCAGTCCAGCACGTACTGGTCCGCCGCGCCCTTGGAACAGCCATAGGGCGTGTGGAAGTCGAGCGGCCGCTCCTCAGGCACGCCGAAGGCGCGCAGCATCCCATCCTGGGGCGCATAGGCATCCCCTTGCAGAACCAGCGCCATGTCCCCCAGGCTGCCGTAGACCTTGTTGGTGCTGGCAAAGATCACCGGCACCGCTCCGCCTCTCCTGCGCAGCGCCTCGAGGAGCAGCACCGTCCCCTTCAGGTTCACCTGGAAGTCCGCATACGGGTCGAGCAAGCTGGTCGTGACCGCCACCTGGGCGGCGAGATGGAAGACCGCTTGCGCATCAGCCGCCGCTTCCGCCAGCGCGGCCTCGTCGCGCACATCGGCGATCATGGCGGAGATGCGGCGAGGGTGGCGCTGCCGCAGCCATTCCAGGTTGGCCTCCACACCCGTCCGCGCCAGAGCGTCGTAGACGAGCACGTCATGACCTTCCGTCGCCAGGCGATCGGCGAGGTTGGCGCCGATGAAGCCGGCGCCACCGGTCACCAGAACCGGCCGCCGGTCCAGGATCGCCGTCACGCCACCAACCCTCTCGCCTCAAGCTCCCGCCGCGCCTGCTGCACACGGTCCTCCGCCTGCTGGCGCCTCACCCATTCCGCGAGTTCCGCGAGGCCCTCCGCAAAGACGCGACGCGGCGCGTAGCCCAGAACCTGCTGCGCCAGGGAGATGTCGGCGATGCAGTGGCGGATGTCGCCGGCGCGGGCGCGGCCCGTGATCTCGGGCCGGATGTCCGCGCAGTCCATGGCTGCCGCGAGCAGCGCGGCGACGTCGCGCACCGTGCGGTCCTCGCCGCTGCCGATGTTGAAGACGCCGCCCGCGGCGCGTGGTCGTTCGAGGGCAAGGGCGAAGGCCTCCGCGACATCCTCGACATGCACGAAATCCCGGCGCTGCAGGCCATCCTCGAAGATCATCGGCGGCTGCCGGTTGTGCAGGCGGGCGGCGAAGATCGCCAGCACGCCGGTGTAGGGGTTCGACAGCGCCTGGCCGGGGCCGTAGACGTTCCAGAGGCGCAGCGCGACACCCTCCATCCCATAGGCGGGGGCGAGGGTCAGCGTCAGCCGCTCCTGCACGTATTTGGTGATGGCGTACACTGACGCGAGCGCCGGCCGCTTGTCCTCGGGTGTCGGCACCGGCCGCAGCGGCCTGCCCTTCGCATCCAGCGGGTCCCAGGACATGTCAGGACCCGTGCGCGGCTTGCGTACAGCATGGTCCACCACGAGACCTTCGGGGTCGAGATAGCGCCCTTCGCCGTAGATGCTCATGGAGGATGCGACGACAACCCGCCGCACCGGATGCTTGATCAGCGCCTCGAACAGCACCGCCGTACCGCGGTCGTTCGCGTCCACATAGCGGTCCACGGCATACATGCTCTGCCCGACGCCGACCTCGGCAGCGAGGTGCACCACCACATCGGTGCCGGCCACCGCACGACGCACCGCATCGGGATCCCGCACGTCCCCAAGCAGGAACTCCGCCTCGGGGTCGAGACCTGGCGCCGTCCCATTCTCCCCATGCACCTGCTCGATCAGGCTGTCGAGCACCCGCACATGATGCCCACGGCGCAGCAGGGCACGCGTGAGATGCTGCCCGATGAAGCCCGCGCCTCCGGTGATCAGGATCCTGTCTGACACCCTTGCCTCCGAATGTCCCCACCCGGACGGGCGGGACCTGCCCACAGCCGGCCTGCGGCAATCCGACAACGTGTCGCCAGCGGCGGCAACAGCGGGTCTGCTCCAGCCGTAACACCAGTTGGCGGCAAAGCGCGCAGGAGGCGCGTATCACCCTTGCGTGCGCTTGATCAAAGCGCCCAGAATGTCGGGAAGCGCACATAAGTGCCTCGGTGAATGAGCTTCGGGGAGCCCGCCGCCAGCGTCACATTCCGTTGTCTCTGCGGCGACAGGCATCGGCCAGCGCGGCCATCGCGTGCTACTCGCATTGCTCACGGGCAGCATGGCCGGACGGCGCCTTGTGCGCCGCACACAAGGATGGAGGCGCCGCCTTGGGCTTGGGATCGCTGCGTGTCGGCCTGGTCGGCATCGGGAATTGCGCGTCCTCCTTCGTCCAGGGGCTGGTCCATTATCGTGCGGCCAAGGCCAACGAGCCGGTGCCCGGCCTGATGAATGCCGAGATCGGCGGCTACCACGTGTCCGACATTCTCCTGTCGTCCGCCTTCGACGTGCATGCCGGAAAAGTCGGACGCGATCTTTCCGAGGCGATCCTGGTTCCGCCCAATAACACCGTTTCCTTCGCGCCGGTCCCGCCGAGCGGCATCGTGGTGCGGCGCGGCCCGACCCTTGACGGGCTCGGGCGCTACATGGCCGGCGAGATCGAGGAGTCGAAGGAGCCGCCTGTGGATGTCGCTGGCGTGCTGCGCGAGACTCGCACCGAAATCCTTGTCTCCTATCTTCCGGTGGGTGCGCAGCGCGCGAGCGAGTGGTATGCCGAACAGGCCCTGGAGGCCGGTTGTGCCTTCGTGAACTGCATTCCGGTCTTCATCGCCTCCGACCGCACCTGGCGGCGGCGCTTCGAGGAGCGGGGCCTGCCCCTCATCGGCGACGACATCAAGAGCCAGGTGGGCGCCACGATCGTGCATCGCGCGCTGGCCACCCTGTTCCGGGAGCGCGGCGTGCGGCTGGACCGGACCTACCAGCTCAATTTCGGCGGCAACGCCGACTTCAAGAACATGCTGGAACGGGAGCGCCTGGAGAGCAAGAAGATCTCCAAGACCCGCGCCGTGACCAGCCAGCTCGGCATGGAGCCCGCGCCGGAAGACGTGCATGTCGGCCCCAGCGATTTCGTGCCCTGGCTGACCGACCGCAAATGGGCCTACATCCGCATGGAGGGCACCGGCTTCGGCGGCATGCCGCTCAATCTGGAGCTGAAGCTCGAAGTCTGGGACAGCCCGAACTCCGCCGGGGTGGTGGTGGATGCGGTACGCTGCGCCAAGCTGGCGCTGGACCGGCGCATCGGCGGCGCTCTGATCGGACCCTGCAGCTACTTCATGAAGTCGCCTCCCCAGCAATTCACGGATCAGGAGGCCCGGGAGCGCACGCTGCGCTTCATCGCCGGCGACGCCTAGGGCGGGGCGGCATGGCCACCGTGGTGTTCCTGGTGCGGCACGCCGCGCATGGGCTGGTGCGCAGCGTGCTGTGCGGCCGCATGGAAGGCGTGCATCTCAGCGAGGAAGGGCGGCTCCAGGCGGCGGCGCTGGCGCGGCGGCTGGCGCGGGAGTGCCCCGACGCGCTCTGCACCGGGCCGTTGCCGCGTGCCCGCGAGACGGCGGAGGCTATCGCCCGCGCCACCGGCCTTGTGCCCGTGGTGGAAGCGGCGCTGGACGAGATGGATTTCGGCACCTGGTCCGGGCAGAGCTTCGTCGCGCTGGAAGCGGATCCCGAATGGCGCCTCTGGAACGAGGCGCGTGCATCCTCCCGTCCGCCCGGCGGCGAGTCCATGGCCGAGGCGCAGCGGAGGATCCTGTCCTGGCTGGAGGCGCGGCGGAAGCGGCAGCCGGAAGGCAGGGTGGTCGCCGTCACCCATGCCGAGGTGATCAAGGCGGCGCTCGCGGGGGTGCTGGGCCTGTCGCTCGACGCCCATGCGCGCTTCGACATCGCCCCCGCGGGGCTGAGCGCCATCGCCCTGTGGGAAGGAGGCGGCAAGGTGCTCTGGATGAACGAGGTGGCCCCGACATGATACCGACGCGCAAGCCCCTTGACGTCGAGGAGATCCGCCGGCGCGTGGAGGCGCTTGGTCCCTGGTTCCACAATCTCGACCTCGGCGGCGTGCGCACCGCGCCCGGGCACTTCCTCTACGACTATCCCGAGCAGAAATGGCGCCGCTTCGCCCACGCCCTACCCGCCGACCTCTCCGGCCGCAGCGTGCTCGACATCGGCTGCAACGCCGGCTTCCACGCCATGGAGATGAAGCGGCGCGGCGCGGCCCGCGTGCTCGGCATCGACAGCGACGAGCGCTACCTGGCCCAGGCGCGCTTCGCGGCGGAGGTGAATGGCCTCGACATCGAATTCCGACCGCTCTCCGTCTACGACGTCGGCTCGCTCGGGGAGCGTTTCGACATCGTGCTGCTGATGGGCGTTCTCTACCATCTGCGCCACCCGCTGCTGGCGCTGGATCTGGTGCATGAGCACGTGGCGCGGGACCTCCTGGTGTTCCAGTGCATGCAGCGCGGCTCCCCGCGCTGCGAGGCGCTGGAGGAGGATTACGACTTCTACGAGACCTGGCCGTTCGAGCTGCCGGGCTTCCCGCGCCTGCACTTCATCGAACGGCGCTACGCCGGCGATCCCACGAACTGGTGGGTGCCGAACCGTGCCTGCTCCGCGGCCATGCTGCGCAGCGCCGGCTTCGAGATCCTCGATCATCCCGAGGAGGAGGTGTTCATCTGCCGGCGCGTCGCGGCCCCGTCCGGCGCCGGTGCCGTCTATCCGGCCAGGGGAAGCGCGGCATGATCGAAGCGGCGATGATCTGGAACGAACCCAACAACAAGTCGCACTGGGATCCCGAGATAGATCCCGACTGGTCCATGTTCGCCGAGATGGCGAAATGCGCCGCGGATGCCATCGCCGCCGAGCGTCCCGGCCTGCCGCGCGTGCTCGGCGGCATCTCTCCGATCGACCCCATGTTCATCCGCAACATGGCGGACCGCGGCGTGCTCGACCGGGTGGACGCGGTCGCGGTGCACGGTTTCCCG
Organism: Crenalkalicoccus roseus; assembly: GCF_004761865.1. Taxonomy (GTDB): domain Bacteria; phylum Pseudomonadota; class Alphaproteobacteria; order Acetobacterales; family Acetobacteraceae; genus Crenalkalicoccus; species Crenalkalicoccus roseus. The sequence goes on from NZ_SJDM01000008.1 coordinate 39,389, forward strand.
CTCGACTGGAATCTCTGGCAGATCCACGAATGGCCGGCCAAGATCGAGGAGATCCGCGCCGTCACCCCGCTTCCGGTCTGGGTATCGGAGGTCGGCGTCTCCTCCTTCGGCGCCGAGGAGGTGCAGGCCTGGGGGCTGCAGCGCACCGCCGAGCTGCTGAGCGGCCGCGCGCCGCGCATCCACTGGTACAGCCTCTACGACCTGCCGCGCGCCTGGGAGGCGACGACCCGGCACAAGGAGGCCGAGGGCTCCTCCTACTACCGTCACTTCTACATGGGCCTCCTGCGCGAGGACGGAACGCCGAAGCCGGCGCTCGAACTGTTCGGCCGTCACGCACCCGAATTCGGCCTCTGCCAGTGGTTTCACTTCGAGGACCACCGGCTGCACGATGCCGTCGCCTGGATGCGTCGGCTCGGCGTGCGGCATCTGCGCACCGGGCTGTCCTGGGCCGACAGCTTCCGCCCGAACGCGCTCGGCTGGTTCGACCGGCAGATGGAGGCGCTGGCCGAATTCCAGGTTACCGTCACCTTCTGCTTCACGCCCGAGCATCGCGGCCTGGCCCCGCACCATACCAGCCCGCCGATCGTGAAGGAGGAGTTCGCGGAGTTCTGCGCCGCCATGGTGCGGCGCTACGCCTGACTCAGGCCGGGGCTTCGCCAAGCTGTGCACGCCGCCCGGCAGGCGAAACGCAACCTTTCCAGGCCGCCTCCGTTTCGCGGTGGTCACATGGGGCAGAGAACGTCATGAACAGCATCATCTGGCTTGTCGGCGCGGTGGTGATCGTCCTCGTCATCCTGTCCGTGCTCGGCCTCCGCTGAACGGCGGACAGGGCGGCCACGGCGCGCCTTGATCGTTCTTCCGGCGATCACCCCCGGAAGCGAAATGTGGCCGCCCCTTGGGGCGGCCACATTCCTGTCGGGCCCAGAGTTCCGATCACCTGGCAAGGAGCGGAAGCGTGATCCCCTTCGGGGATCACGCCGCAGCGCCCGGGCTCAGCCGCTCGCCTTTTTGTAAAGCTTCTGCGCGATCTCCAGGATCTCCTGCGGGTGGTAGTCCGGCACGAAGGCCTCGGGCACGGCTGCGAGGTCGTATTGCGGGCCGCCTTCCGGCGGACCATCCCGCACCTCGAGCGGGCCGGAGCCATCAAGCGCCTGGCCCTGCCAGATCATCTTGATCTCGTCATAGTCGGTGGTGCTGAAGCGGTAGAGGCGGCGATGCCAGCCCTCCTCCAAGAAGGGGCGGCTTTCCGGGATCTGATCCGGCTGCAGGTTCGGGATCGGCAGCATCTTCTTCATGTCCACGCCGGTGAGCTGCTCGAGCGCCCGCGCATAGGCCTCGGCATGCACCCCGCCGCGCGTGAACAGATAGCCCAGCATCCGCCGCGCCGCGGGATTGTCGGTCATCTGGTAGACGCGGAGCTTCGCCGTGCGGGCACCGTTCTCCAGGAAGAAGTTGTGCAGCAGGTCGAGGATGAGGTTTCCGGAGTTGAAGATGTACTCGCCGCTCCAGGGCCGGCCGAGGCTGTCGGCACACATAATGCCGCCGAAGGGCCCCGGCGCCACATGCGTCTTGATCGAGCCGCCGGCGCCGATCATGTGCTTGAAGGAGGCGTCGCCCTTGGACATATCGCCCTTCGGCTCCGCGCCGTTCAGCAGCCCGTTCACCGCGGCCCCCACCAGCTCGATATGGCCGAGCTCCTCGGTGGCGATGTTGGCGATCAGCGCGTAGTAGGGGCGCAGCTTCCCACGCTCGCGGAAGTTGAAGCTCTGGTACATGTAGGTGTTGAGCGTGGTCATCTCGCCGAAGCGGCCGCCCATCAGCTCCTGTACCGCCGCGGCGGCGCTCGGATCAGGATCCTTGGGCATCGGCATCTCGACCTGCAGCCGGTCAACGCGCAGGAACATGCTGACTCTCCTCTCGCCTGATTGCGGCCTGCGCAGTCTGGCGTCGGAGACAGGCGGAATGCCAAGCAAACCGGCCACCCTCGATTGGAATTGATGATATTGCGCGAAACAATCGGAATACTCGATTGAGCGCATCGCCACGCATGAAGAGCGCCCGGAGAGCCCCCATGCAGCCTCTGCGGTCGTGAAAAAACGAGGGGGCGGCCCGGAAGCCGCCCCCCATCCAATCCCGCCGGAACCGGTTGCGGCCCGGTGGGTCGCCTTCCGCGGTCCGCGTCAGCGCGAAGGCGCCGCAGGCGGCTGCGTCGCCGCGCCACCCCCGGCCGCATCGCCGCGCGGGGCAACGCCGGTGCCGGCGGTGCCGGCCGGCGCCGTCGTGTCGCGGCGCGCCGCCGTGCCCGTATCGCCGCGCCGATCCTCGGCGTATTCGAAGCTCGGCCGCTCGCGCAGGCTGTCACGGGTCGCGCCCGGCAGGACCCAGCGCTCGCGCTCGGCATTCCACTGCAGCTGCTCGAAGGGCACCGCCACGCGCTTGGCACCGATCCCGAGGAAGCCGCCGACCGAGAGCACCGCCGTGGTGGGCTGCATCTGGGCGCGAGACAGCAGCAGGTCCTCCACCTCGCCGATGCGCTCGTTCTCCTCGTTGTAGACGTTGGCGCCAACCATCTTGCTGGCGCGCAGCCCGTCGCGCGCCGTCTCGGTGCCGGCGGTGCGCGGCGCGGTCGCCGCGGGGGCGGTCGTGGTCGCCGGCGCCGTCGTCGTCGGCGCAGCCGGCGTGGTCGCGGTCTGGCCCTGCGGGTTGGCGCCGCTCATGTTGGTGCCCAGGGCGCGGTCCGCGGCACGCTCCGCGGCGGTGCCGGGGGGGTTGCCGGGGGTGCCGTCGGGCACCGAGGGCCGGCCCTGCATCTGGTCCACCGCCCGCCCGGTCACGGTGCTCGGCGGGTTGCCCGGCGTGCCGTCGCGCTGCGCGAGGGCGGGAGCGGCGGCGAGCACGGCCGCCGCGGCGGCGGCCAGCAGAGAGGCGGAATGACGGGGTTTCATGCGGGTCGCTCCATGTCCTGGATCCCCTTCGGCAGGGGAACACCTGCGAGTAGCGCACCAGGGGTCGTTGGGTTGCCGGACCGCTACGGCGACGGTCCCCTCTCCGCCTACTCTTGATGACAACGCCCCCCAGCGGAGATGGTCGGGCGGCGCGCCGAAAGGGTGGCGAAAGGATGCGGCGCCGCACGGCGGGACTTCCGCCCGCGCGCAGGGTAAGGACCACGCATGGACGAAGCAGGCGGCCGCGCCGAAGCGCGGTCCATCCGCGTCACGCCCGTCACGGGCAGGCGCGACCTCGAAACCTTCCTGTCGCTTCCGAGGCGGCTCTACACGGATGATCCCCATTTCGTGATGCCGCTGCTGATGGAGCGCCGCCGGCATCTGAGCCCCCGGACCAACCCCTGGTTCGAGCACGCCGAGGCGCGGTTCTGGCTCGCTTGGCGCGATGGCCGCCCGGTTGGGCGGATCAGCGCGCAGGTGGACCGGCTCGTCGTCGAGCGCCATGGCGCCGGCCATTTCGGCCTGCTGGAGGCGGAGGACGATCCGGAGGTCTTCGCCGCCCTGCTCGGCACCGCCGAGGAGTTCCTGGCCGGGCATGGGCTGCGGCGCGTTCTCGGCCCCTTCAACCTCTCCATCAACCACGAATGCGGTCTTCTGGTGGAGGGTTTCGACAGCCCGCCGCGCTTCATGATGGGCCATGCCCGCCCCTGGTACGGGCCGCGGATCGAGCAGGCCGGCTACGCCAAGGCCAAGGACCTGCTGGCCTATCGCTGGCCCTTCGCGCCGGAACTGCCGCCGCGCGGGCACCGCCTGCTGCGCCGCTTCGACGGCGCCGGCCGCCTCCTGGTGCGCGACCTGCGCGGGCGCCGGCGGGACGAGGAGCTGCGCACCGTCCTCGACATCTTCAACGACGCCTGGGGCGGCAATTGGGGCTTCGTCCCCTTCACCGAGGCCGAGCTCGCACATCTCGTGCGCAGCCTCAGCCCGCTGATCCAGGATGACCTGGTGGCGATCGCCGAGGTGGACGGCGAACCGGCGGCGATGATGGTGGTGCTGCCCAACCTGAACGAGGCGATCGCCGATCTCGACGGCCGGCTCCTGCCCCTCGGCTGGCTGCGTCTGCTCTGGCGCCTGCGGCGCCAGCGCTTCGCCACGGCGCGGGTGCCGCTGATGGGGGTGCGCCGGCGCTATCACGGCACGCCGCTCGGCGCGCTGCTGATGGTGCGGGTGTTCGAAGCCATGGGCCGCGCCGGCTGGCGGCGCGGCCTGCGCGAGGCGGAGCTCTCCTGGGTGCTGGAGGACAACCGCGCGGTGCACAACGCCGCGCTCGCCGTGGGCGCGGAGGTCTACAAGACCTACCGCATCTACGGAAAGGCGCTTGGTCCGGCCTAGAGCCGTTTTCACTCGGCCATGACCGCGGAAACGGCTCCAGCCCATCGTTTGTAGAGCAGAGTCACGCTCCCGGCTGTTTCCAGCCGTCCGCGCTCTGCTCTAGCCGCTATGCCGCCCCGGCCAGATCCTCGCCGAGGCCGCGCGCCACCTCGGCGAAGGCGGTGCAGACCTGGTCGAGCTGCTCCTCGGTGTGCGCCGCGCTGACGCTGCAGCGGAGGAGGTGGACGCCGGCCGGCGTCGCGGGCGGCATCGCCAGGTTGACATACACCCCTGCCCGCAGCAGCGCGCCCCAGAAGGTGAGCAGCCGCTCCAGCCCCTCCACGCGCAGGGCAATCACCGGCCCGGGCGGGGCGATGGAGCGCAGCCCGAGCGCGGCGAGGCCGCGGTGCAGCCGCTCGATGTTGCGCCAGAGGCGGGCGCGGAGGTCGTCGCCCGCCTCGATCCGCTCCAGCGCCGCCTGCGCCGCCGCCACCACGGCGGGGGGGAGCGAGGCGGTGAACATGTAGGGCCGGCTGACCATGCGCAGCAGCTCGAGCCGCGGATCGTCGGAGACGCAGAAGCCGCCCACCGTGCCGACGCTCTTGCTGAAGGTGCCGACGATCAGGTCCACCTCGCGCCCGACGCCCGACTCCTCCGCCACCCCGCGGCCCTTGGGGCCGAACACGCCGAAGCTGTGCGCCTCGTCCACGATCAGCGCCGCGCCATGGCGGCGCTTCACCTCCACCAGCTCGCCGATCGGCGCGCGGTCGCCGAGCATGCTGTAGATGCCCTCCACAACCACCAGCACGTTGCCGCCGCCGCTGCGGTCGAGCCGGCCGAGCCGGCGGTCGAGGTCGGCCGGGTCGTTGTGGCGGAAGCGGATGACGGTGGCGCCGCTGAGGCGGCAGCCATCGTAGATGCAGGCGTGGCTGTCGGCGTCGATCAGCACCGTGTCCTTCGGCCCGGCCAGCGCCGAGAGCACGCCGAGATTGGCCTGGTAGCCGGTGGTGAAGAGCAGCGCCGCCCTGCGGTCGTAGAGCCGCGCCAGGGTGCGCTCGACGGCGCGGTGGCCGGCATAGGTGCCGTTCGCCACGCGCGAGCCGGTGGAGCCGGTCCCCTGGCGTTCCAGCGCCTCGCGCGCCGCGGCGATGCAGCCGGGATCGAAGCTGAGGCCGAGGTAGTTGTTGGTGCCGACCAGGATGGTCCGCCGTCCGTCGATCACCGCCTCGGTGGCCGAGGGCGTCTCCTCCATGCAGACGCCGAGCGGGTTGACGCCGAGCCGCTGCAGCAGCGCCCGCCCCTCCTCGAGCGCCGCGAAGCGGGCGAACAGGTCAGCCATGGACCGTGTCCCGCCGCAGCGCCGCCACCATCCGCGCGAAATCCCCGACCGTGCGCACCTCGGGCAGCGCGTTGAGCGGCACGGAGACGTCGAAGCGGTCCTCCGCCTCGGCCACCAGCTCCATCACTGTGACGCTGTCGAGCCCGAGGTCGTCCACGAAATCCGTCCCGGCGTCCAGGGCGACCTGGTGCCTGTTGTAGCGCTGCAGCAGCGCGCAGACCTCCGGCAGCAATTCCGACGCGGCGTCGCGATCGCTCATCTCCGGTCCCCTTCTGGTGTGCGTGTTCGCGGCGGCACCGCGCGCGGTCATGCCCCGGCGCGCGGCTGCCCGGCCTGCCCCTGGTAGAGACCGGCCAGGTAGTTGGCGCGCGCCCGCGTCCGGCTAAGCTTGCCGGAGGAGGTGCGCGGCAGGCTGCGCGGCGGCACGGGTACCACCTCGCACTCGACCCCGCAGGCGCGCAGCACCGCCTGGCGCGCCGCGGCGACGAGCGCCTGCCGCTCGGCGGGGTCCTGGCTGCGGCACTGCACCAGCAGCACCGGCCGCTCGCCCTCCGCCCCCTCCACCGCGAAGGCGGCGCAGTCCTGGGCGCGCAGCCCCGGCAGGCGCTCCACCGCCCATTCCAGGTCCTGCGGCCAGATGTTGCGGCCGTTGACGATGATGCTGTCCTTGGCGCGGCCGATCACCACCAGCTCCTCCCCCGCCCAGTAGCCGCGGTCGCCGGTGTCCAGCCACCCGTCGGGGCCGAGGACGCGGGCGGTCGCCGCGTCGTCGCCGAAATAGCCGGTCATGACGCTCGGGCCGCGCACCATGATCCGCCCGACCCGCCGCTCGCCCAGCACCCGGCCCGCCTCGTCCTGGATCGTCACCTCGCAGCCCTGGACCGGGCGGCCGCAGCGCACCAGGGCGCGTCCCCCTTCCACGACCGGCAGGGCGCGCCCCTCCTCGGCCAGGGCCTGGCGCTCCACCCGGTCGAGCGCCAGCCCCTCGCCCAGGGGGGCGATGCTGACGGCGAGCGTCGCCTCGGCCAGGCCGTAGCAGGGCAGCATGGCGCGCGGCCGGAAGCCCGCGGGCGCGAAGGTCTCGGTGAAGGCGGCGATGGCCTCAGGCCGGATCATCTCCCCCCCGATGCCCGCCACGCGCCAGTGCGAGAGGTCGAGCTCGGCCACCAGCTCTCGCGTGGCGCGGCGGCTGCACAGCTCGTAGCCGAAGCAGGGGGCGGAGGAGATGGTGGCGCGGTTGCGCGCGATGAGGCGCAGCCAAGTGGCGGGGCGACGGGCGAAATCCTCGCTCGCCATCAGGTCCACCGAGCGCTGGCAGGAAAGGCCGCCGAGCAGGATGCCGACCAGGCCCATGTCGTGGTGCAGCGGCAGCCAGCTCGCGATCCGGTCGTCCTCGCGCAGCCGGAGAGCGTGGGCGATGGCGTGGCAATTCGCCATCAGCGCCTGCTGTGTCACCGCGACGCCGGTGGGGAAGCGCGTGCTGCCGGAGGAATACTGCAGATAGCAGAGCTCCCCGGGCCCGAGCGGCGCGCCGGGCGGCGCGGCCGGCCGCTCCAGCAGCGCCGTCCAGCTCTCCCAGGGGATTTCCCCCTCCTCTCCGCCGCGCCACGCGCGGGCCAGGGATGCGGGGAGGATCACTCGCCGCGCCCCGCACTGGGCAAGCTGGCGCCGGATCTGGTCGAGATGTGCCGCGCGGTCGCTGAAGGCGCCGGGGCCCGGCAGGGGCACCGGCACCAGCCCGGCATACTGGCAGGCCATGAAGGCGGCGACGAAATCGGGCGAGGCGGCGGCGATCAGCCCGATGCGGTCGCCGCGGGCAAGGCCGAAACCAGCGAGGCGCGCGGCGCCGGCCAGCGCGCGGCGGCGCAGCTCCGCATAGGTCAGCACCGCCTCGAGACGCCCCGCCGCGCCGTAGAAATTCAGGCCGCTCGCTCCGCGCGCCGCGTAATCCAACGCCTCCGCCAGGCAGCCGAAGCCGGCGGGGCGGAGGGGCAGCGCCGACCAGGTCGGGGTGGAAGCGGCGATGGTGACCGGGGCGCCGCTTCCGCGTGGCAGGGGCAGGATGTCGGGCGAGGCGGTGTCCAGGGCTGTCACGATGTCGGCATCTCCGTCCGCAGGGGGTGCCCGGGCCAGGCTCCGGCCTCGCCGGCGCCGGGCAGCCCGGCCTTGCGGCCGGCGACCTGCTCCAGCAACCCCGACAGGCGCTCGGCGCAGTGCTCCCAGCGCCAGCCCAGGGCGAATTCGCGGCAGCGGGCCGGATCGATGGCCAGCGCCGCGCGCGCGGCGCGGCCGAGATCCTCGTCGAGCACGCCGACGCCGCTGTCGCCGATGATGTCCTTGGGGCCGGTCACCGGATAGGCCGCGACCGGCAGGCCCGAGGCCAGGGCCTCCAGCACCACCAGCCCGAATGTATCGGTGCGCGAGGGAAAGACGAAGACGTCCGCGGCCGCGTAGTGGCGCGCCAGCTCCTCGCCCCGCTTGAGCCCGACGAAGCGGACCTCCGGGTGGCGGCGGCGCAGCGCCGGCAGCAGCGGCCCGTCGCCGACGACAAGCTTGCTGCCAGGCAGGTCCAGCTCCAGGAAGTCCTCGATGCTCTTCTCCACGGCGATGCGACCGACATAGAGGAACACCGGCCGCGGAAGATCGAGCCAATCCTTCGCGCCGGGCCGGAACAATTGCGTGTCCACCCCGCGCGACCAGCGCACCACCCTGGCGAAGCCGCGCCGGTGCAACTCGTCGCAGAGCGAGGGGGTGGCGGCCAGCACGGCGCGGGAGGGGCGGTGGAACCAGCGCATCGCCCCCCAGGTCCAGGCGGCGGGGATGCGCAGGCGCAGCTCCACCGCCTCGGGGAATTTGGTGGTGAGGAAGCTCACGAAGGGCACGCCCTGGCGCAGGCACCAGGCCCGGCCGGCGAGGCCGAGCGGCCCCTCGGTTGCCAGTACCACCACCTCCGGCGCCAGGGCCGCCATGTGGCGCGCGAGACGGCGGCCGGGCAGCAGGGCGAGGCGGATACCGGGGTCGGTCGGGCAGGGCAGGGTGCGGAACATGTCAGGCTCGATCATGTTCACCCGGTGGCCGAGGCGCTGCAAACCCTGGCGCACCATGCCAAGCGTGCGGCTGACGCCATTCGCTGGCGGATCGCAGGCATCGGAGACGATGACGATGTGCATCGCGGATCTTCGGCAATGACAACCGGTGACGGAGAGGCCATGCGCGGCCACCGGCCGGGGCCGGCCGGCCCCCACCCCCGCCCGCAACGTGCCCTCCTCCCGAAGGTTGCTGGTGCGTCAGGGTCTCGCCCAGCCGGCGCGGATCCGCAATCCCTGCTGATCACCGGCGCCAGCAGCGGCATCGGCGCGGCGCTGGCCCGGGCCTATGCCGCGCCGGGGCGGGTGCTGTTCCTCACCGGCCGCGACCGCGCGCGGCTGGACGCGGTGGCGGAGGCCTGCCGCGCCTTGGGAGCGAGGGTGGAGACGGCGCTGCTCGACGTCACCGACGCCGCCGCCACCGCCGCCTTCCTGCGGGCGGCCGACGCGGCGTACCCTCTCGATCTCGTGATCGCCAATGCGGGCATCGCCGAAGGCGTGTCGGAGCCGGCGACCGATCTCGAGGCGGCGCGGCGGCTGATCGAGGTGAACCTGTTCGGCAGCCTGAACACCCTCGCCCCCGCCATCGCCGCCATGGCAGGGCGCGGGCGCGGCCAGGTGGTGCTGATGAGTTCCATCGCCGCCCTGCGCGGCCTGCCGGGATCGCACGGCTACAGCGCCAGCAAGGCGGCGCTGAAGGCCCTGGCCGAGGGGCTGCGGGCGCCGCTCGCCGCCCGCGGCGTGGCGGTGAACCTGGTGCTGCCCGGCTTCGTGCGCACGCCGATGAATGAGGGCCGCGGCTTCCCGACACCGCTGCGCATCGAGCCCGACCGGGCGGCGGCGATCATCCGCCGCGGGCTCGCCGCCAACCGGGCGGTGATCGCCTTCCCGCGCCTGACCTGGTGGGCGGCGCGTGCCCTGGCGCTGTGGCCGCGCCTGGCGGACGCGCTGGCGATGCGGGTGGCGCGCCACGGGGCGCCCCCTTCCCCGCCGGGATCCTGAGGACACACGGCCGCCGCCGGGACCGGCATCACAAGCACTTGAGGCGCGCCGGCGTCCGGTTCCGGGCGGCGCGCCCGCGCCGCGTCACTCCGCCACCACCGCGCGGTACAGGTGCCAGGTCGCGTGGCCGAGCACCGGCACCGCCACGGCGAGCCCCACGAAGAAGGGCAGGCTGCCGAGCGCCAGCAGCAGGGCGACCACCAGCCCCCACAGCGCCATCGGCCCCGGATTCGCCAGCACCGCCCGCACCGAGGTGCGCACCGCGGCGCCGGCGCCGAGTTCCGGCCGGTCGAGCAGCATCGGGAAGGAGACCACGGTCAGCATCAGCACCGCCACGGCGAAGAGGAAGCCGACGCCGTTGCCGATCAGGATGAGCTGCCAGCCTTCGGCCGTGTTGAACAGCCGCCACGCGAACTCGCCGATCGTGGCCGGCACGTAGCCGCCGAAGGTGGCGCGGTAGATCGCCTGCGCGGCCACGATCCAGGCGGCGAAGATCGCCACCAGCATCAGCCCGAGCGCGAGGATGGACGGCAGGGCCGGCGAGCGCAGCACGTCGAAGGCGTTGAGCCAGGAGGTGGGCAGCCCCCGCTCCCGCCGCCGGCTGAGCTCGTACACGCCGAGCGCGGCGACCGGCCCGACCAGGGCGAAGCCGGAGGCGAGCGGCCAGACCAGCGGCATCAGGTCCCGCCCCGCGGCGGCGGTCGCGGCGACGATGCCGACCAGCGGGTAGATCAGGGCCAGGAACACGAGCTGGGTCGGGTTGGCGCGGAAATCCTCCCAGCCCCGGGCGAGGGCGGCGCGGATCTCGGCGGTGCCGATGCGGCGCACCGCGGGCTCCGCCTGCGGCAGCAGGGCCCGGTCGGCAGTGGGCGCGTTGGCCATGGCTCATTCCCTCCGCGAATGCCGCGGAGCGCCCGGCGGTGCCGGCCGCGTCGGGGAATGACCGCCGCGCTGCACACAGCCGGCCGTCCACGCAGCACGCAGCTAGGCAGCCCGGCGGACCTTGCCAAGAGGATCCTGGAGGCGCAGGCAGGGCGGCGGGCCGGCTTGCCTCGCGGCATCCGGCCACGTTACGCCTGCGGCCGCCGCGAAGGCGGGCCGGCCGGCGGGTCCGGGACGCGCCCGGCACCCCGCACCACAGAGAGAACGACCCAGCAGGGAGAGAACAGCATGCTGACGCGGCGCCACACCTTCGCCCTCGCGGGCGCCCTCGCGGCGGGCCCGCTCGCCCGCCCGGCCATCGCCCAGCAGCGCAGCCTTCCCGGCCTGCCGGCCACCATGGTCTGGTCGGTCTACGACGTCGGCTCCACCGGCTATGTCGAGGCCTCGGCCATCGCCGACGCGCTCGGCCGCGCCTATGGCACGCGCGTCCGGCTGCAGCCCTCGGGCACCTCGATCGGCCGCGTGCTGCCGCTGCGCCAGGGGCGCGCGAGCCATGGCTGGCTCGCCAACGAGCTGTTCTTCGCCGTCGAGGGTCTCCACGAATACGCCGCGCCCGACTGGGGGCCGCAGGAGTTCCGCACCCTGTGCGGCCGGGTGAACGCCTTCTCCGTGGTGGCGACGCGGGAGAGCGGCATCACCCGCCCCGAGCATCTCCGGGGCAAGCGCTTCGCCTACGTGCCCGCCAACTCCTCGGTGAACGTGAAGGTGGAGCCGGTGCTGGCCTTCGCCGGCCTCACCTGGAACGACATGCAGCTCATCCAATTCCCCTCCTACGCCGCCAGCCTGCGCGCGCTGATCGAGGGGCGGGCGGACGCCGCCGGCGCCGCCCCCGCCGCCGCCGTGCTGCGCGAGCTGGAGGCGAGCCCGCGCGGCATCTCCTGGGTCCAGCTCGACCCGGCGAACGCCCAGGGCTGGCAGGCGGCGCAGCGCGCCGTGCCCTTCGTCGAGCCCTTCCAGGAGACGATCGGCGCCGGCCTCTCCGAGGCCAGCCCGGCCTGGGTCATGGGCTACCGCTACCCCATGATCACCGTGAAGGCGGAGGCGCCGGAGGAGGAGGTCTTCGCGCTGATGAAGGCGGTGCACGAGACCTTCGACCTCTACAAGGACGTCAACCCGATCATGGACCGCTGGGCGATGCAGCGCGCCGGCACGCCGCCCATGGACGCCGCCTTCCACCCGGCCGCGGTCCGCTACCTCCAGGAGGCGGGCCTGTGGAAGCCCGAATACCAGCAGTGGCAGGAGCGCACCCTGCGGCGGCACGAGGTGGTCCGGCGCGCCTGGCAGGAGTTCCTGCCCGGTGCGCGCACCCTCCAGCAGTCCGAATTCGAGCGCGCCTGGGGCGAGCGCCGCGAGGCGGCGCTGGCGACCCTCGGCTGATCCGCCCCGCCTGACCCGCGCCGGCTCGCTCCCCGCCGGGGCGCGGCCGGCGCCCCCGTTTCCGACACCGGGCCGCGCCGGCGCGCCCGCTGCAACCGCGAACCGAGATCCCTGCCCGCATGTCGGAAGCCCGCACCGCCCATGCCAGCGACGCCACGCAGCCGCCCGAGGATCCGGAAGCGCGCTCCGGCCGCCTGACCGGGACGGCCTTCTGGGTGGTCTTCGCGCTGTCCGCCGCCGGGCTCGGCATCGCGGTCAACCAGATCTTCAACCTCGGCATCGGCGGCTTCCGGCCGATCAGCACCGCCTACTACTACCTCGTGATCGGCATCTTCGGCGCCGTCGCCTACCTCGCCTTCCCCGCCCGCCGCTCGCAGCGGCACCGCGTGCCCTGGTTCGACTGGCCGCTCGCCGCCCTGGTGCTCGGCCTCGGCCTGTGGCTGGCGAGCGAGGCGCTCACCATCCAGCTCCGCGGCTGGCAGGCCATGGCGCCGGACTGGGCGGTGCCGCCGGCGGCGCTGTTCATCCTGCTGGTGCTCGAGGGGGTGCGGCGCACCGGCGAGACCATCCTGTTCTTCGCCTGCCTGATCTTCGCCGCCTTCCCGCTTTTCGCGGGCGGGATGCCGGGCTTCCTCTGGGGCGTGCAGCTCGACCTGCCGACCACGGTGCAGGAGCATGTCTTCGGCACGGAGAGCATCATCGGCATCCCGATGCAGGTGGTGGCCGACACGCTGATCGGCTTCCTGGTCTTCGGCGTGGTGCTCTCGGCCACGGGCGGCGCCACCTTCTTCATGGATTTCGCGCTCTCGCTGATGGGCACGAGCCGCGGGGGGCCGGCCAAGGTCTCGGTCGTCTCCTCGGCGACCTTCGGCATGCTCTCGGGAAGCCCGACCTCGAACGTGCTCACCACCGGCACCCTGACCATCCCGACCATGAAGCGCTGCGGCTACGCGCCGCACTACGCCGGGGCGGTCGAGGCCTGCGCCTCCACCGGCGGGGCGCTGATGCCGCCGGTGATGGGGGCCGCCGCCTTCATCATGGCGAATTTCCTGAACGTCCCCTACGCCGAGGTGATGATCGCCGCGGCGCTGCCCTCGCTGCTCTACTACCTGGCGCTGTTCCTGCAGACCGACCTCTACGCCGCACGCAACGGCCTGCGCGGGGTGGGGCGGGAGGAGGTGCCGCCGCTGCTGCCCACCCTGGCCGCGGGCTGGTACTACATCGCCGCCATCGTCGGCCTGACGGTGCTGCTGCTGTTCTTCCGCATCGAGGCGGAGGCGCCCTTCTGGGTGGCGCTGTTCCTGCTCGGCGTCGCGGTGCTGCGCCGCCGCGCCATCGGCTTCGGCTGGCGGCGCTTCGCCGGGCTGGTGGTGGATGCGGGCCAGACGGTGGCGCACCTGATCGCGCTGATCGCCGGCATCGGCCTGATCATCGGCGCGCTCTCGGTGACGGGGGTGGCGAACTCCTTCTCCCGCGAGCTGGTGCAGTACGCTGCCGGCAACATCGCGCTGCTGCTGTTCTTCGGGGCGCTGACCAGCTTCATCCTCGGCATGGGCATGACCGCCTCGGCCTGCTACATCTTCCTCGCCATCGTGCTGGCGCCGGCCCTGGTGCAGGCGGGGCTCGATGCCATGGCCTCGCACCTCTACGTGCTCTACTGGGGCATGGTCTCCTTCATCACGCCGCCCGTGGCGCTCGCCGCCATCGCCGCCGCCTCGATCGCCAAGTCGAGCCCGATGCGCACCGGGCTGATGGCGCTGCGCATCGGCATCCTGCTGATGCTGCTGCCGGTGCTGTTCGTGCTGCAGCCGGCGCTGATCCTGTGCGGCGACACCCTGCTGATCCTGCAGACCGTGGTCACCGCCGTGGCGGCGGTGCTGCTGCTCGCCTCGGCCTTCGAGGGGTATGTCTATCGCCTCGGGGCGGCTCCCGCCTGGGCGCGCCTCGTCATCGGGGCGGGCGGGCTGCTCATGCTGGTGCCGGAGGGGAGGACGGACGCCTTCGGCTTCGGCCTCGCCGTCGCCGGCATCCTGGCGATGGGGGCGCGGCGCCTCGTCGCCCGCTGAGGGAAGGGAGGGCAGCGCGTGCATGCGAAGGGCCTCACGCCCGAACAGGCGGTCGAGCGGCTGGAGGCGCTCCACGCCGCCATGGTCGGCGCGCTGCGCGGCGCGCTGGAACGCTTCGTCTCCGGCGGGCCGCCACCGGGGCCGGAGGAGCGCGCGCGCTTCCGCTACCCGGAGCTTCGCCTCTCCTACGACCCGCACGGTCCCCAGCCGCCGGCGACGCGCCGCGCCTTCGCCAAGTTCCAGGCACCCGGCGAATACGCCACCACCATCACCCAGCCCGGCTTCTTCCGCGCCTATCTGCTCGAGCAGCTCCGCCCGCTGGCCGAGGATTTCGGGGCCACGATCGAGGTCGGGGTGAGCGGGCAGGAGGTCCCCTACCCCTACGTGCTGGCGCGGGGCGACGAGTTCTCGGGCGATGCCGGCATCGCCGCCGCCCTGGCCCGCCACTTTCCCACGCCCGCCCTGGCCGCCGTGGGCGACGAGGTGGCCGACAGCCTCTGGCGCTTCGAGCCCGGCCGGCCGCGCCCCCTCGCCCTGTTCGACGCGCCGCGGGTGGACTACTCGCTGCGCCGGCTGATGCACTACACCGGCACCGACTGGCGCTGCGTGCAGCCCTGGATCCTGCTCACCAACTACCACCGCTACGTGGACCAGTTCGTGCAATGGGGCATCGGCCAGCTCCGGCGGGAAGACGGCCCCTGGCAGCGGCTGGTCCTGCCCGGCGGCATCGAGATCGCGCGCGGCCAGGACCTGACGGAGGCGGAGGCGATGGCCGCCACCGTACCCTGGCACCGCTACCAGATGCCGGCCTACCACCTGCTGCGCGACGACGGGGCGGGCGGCACGACGCTGGTCAACATCGGCGTCGGCCCCTCCAACGCCAAGAACATCACTGACCACCTCGCGGTGCTGCGCCCGCATTGCTGGCTGATGGTCGGGCACTGCGCGGGGCTGCGCCAGTCGCAGCAGATCGGCGACTACGTGCTGGCGCACGGCTACCTGCGCCGCGACCGGATCCTCGACGACCTGGTGCCGCCCGAGGTGCCGATCCCGGCGCTGGCCGAGGTCCAGCTCGCCCTGCAGGAGGCGGCGGCGCGCGTCACCGGCGAGCGCGGCGACAGGCTGAAGGAGCGGCTGCGCACCGGCACCGTCGTCACCTATGACGACCGCAACTGGGAGCTGCGCTGGTCGCAGGAGCGGCGGCGCATCAACCTCTCCCGCGCCATCGCCGTGGACATGGAGAGCGGCACGCTGGCGGCGCAGGGCTATCGGCTGCGCGTGCCCTACGGCACGCTGCTCTGCGTCTCCGACCGGCCGCTGCACGGGGAGATCAAGCTGCCCGGCACCGCCGGGGCCTTCTACGAGCGGGCGGTCAGGGAGCACCTGATGATCGGCCTCGCCGCGCTCGACCTGCTGCGCGGCGAGCTCGCCTCGCTGCACTCGCGCAAGCTGCGGAGCTTCGACGAGCCGCCGTTCCGGTAGAGAGGCTGCGCGCGGCCGTCAGCCCGGCGGCAGCAGCCCGCGCGCCCGGATCTCCGCGGCGACCCGCCCCGTCTCGTCGAGCGGCGCGCGCGCGAAGGGCGCAGGCGCGGCGGCGAGGGGCCGGGCCTGGCCGGCGGCGTAGAGGCTGTCATGCAGCGCCCGGTGCCGCCGGCCGAGGCCACCGGGATCGGCCACGAAGACCGGCGCCGCGGTGACCAGCGCCTCGGACAGCATGGACACGGAATCCCCCGTCACCACCACCGCATCCGCCCAGGCGAGGAAGCCGAGGAAGGGGTTCGGCCCCGCATCGCCCCAGCGGAACAGAAGGTGCGGCAGGGGGGCGAGCGCCGCCGCCAGCGCCTCCGTCGCCGCCCGGCCGGTGCGGCGGCTGGCGGTGGCGAGCACGCTGCCGGCGAAGCC
This sequence comes from Crenalkalicoccus roseus, assembly GCF_004761865.1. Classification (GTDB taxonomy): domain Bacteria; phylum Pseudomonadota; class Alphaproteobacteria; order Acetobacterales; family Acetobacteraceae; genus Crenalkalicoccus; species Crenalkalicoccus roseus. The sequence goes on from NZ_SJDM01000008.1 coordinate 55,419, forward strand.
CCCCACCCTTCGGCCGAGCGACGCCGCCACCTCCGGCGCCATGCCCTCCGCCCGCACCGGGCCGCCCAGCAGCAGCGCCACCCGCGGCGCGGGCAGGGCCGACAGCGCCGCCCAGGCCGCCCGCGCCGCCGCGAGCCCGGCCGGCGAGAGGCGGTGCGTGGCGCCGAGGATCGGCAGCACGTTCGGCGCCGGGGGCGGCGCGTCGTGGCGGCCGAGGACCAGCAGGTCGAAGCGCGCCGCGCCAAGGCCGGGGCGCATGCAGTGCACCGTACGGGCGCCCCGCCGCGCCAGCCACAGCGCCAGCGGGGCGGAACGCCGCCCGGCGGAGAGCACGAGGCGCGGCCAGGGCGGGCGCAGCGCCCCGCGCGCCGCAGGCGCCAGCCCGGCCCGCGTCGGCCAGGGCCAGGGCAGCCGCGCCAGCGGCCCCCATTCCAGCGCAAGGGCGCGGAACGGCGCCCCCAGCCGCTCGGCGATGCCGAGCGCCTGCGCCGCGGTGCCCGCGCGCGGGTCGGCCAGCACCCACACCGCTTCCTCCGTCATGGACGGCGCGGGGTGCTGCGGCTACGAGAGGCCGACCGCTGGAGGACGCTTGCCATGAGCGCGCATCATGCCTCGGACTGGGACCGCGACGCGGCGCTGACCACCGCGCGCATCCTGCTGGAGATCAAGGCGGTGAATTTCCGGCCCGAGGAGCCCTACACCTTCACCAGCGGCTGGAAGAGCCCCGTCTACATCGACTGCCGCAAGATCATCTACTTCCCCCGCGCGCGCAACCGCATCTGCGACCTCGGCGTGGAGAAGATCGGCCGCCACGTCGGCTATGAATCCATCGACGTGGTGGCGGGCGGGGAGACGGCGGGCATCCCCTTCGCCGCCTGGATCGCCGACCGCATGCTGGCGCCCATGGCCTATGTGCGCAAGAAGCCGAAGGGCTTCGGCCGCGGCGCGCAGATCGAGGGCGACGTGCCGGAGGGGCTGCGGACGCTGCTGGTCGAGGATCTGACGACGGACGGCGCCAGCAAGATCCGCTTCGCCCAGGCGCTGCGCGACGCGGGCGCGATCTGCGACCACACCTTCGTCGTGTTCTACTACGGCGTCTTCCCCGGCAGCTTCGAGACGATGAAGCAGATGGGGCTCGCGCTGCACCATCTCTGCACCTGGTGGGACGTGCTCGAGGTGTGCCGCGAGCGCCCCTATTTCGAGGAGAGCGCGCTCAAGGAGGTGCGGAAATTCCTCGAGGACCCGGTGGCCTGGTCCAAGGCGCATGGCGGCATCGGCTCGGTCGAGGAGGCGCGCGCGCCCCGCGACGCGGCGGAGTAGCGGCGGCGCGGCCGACGGCGGCCGCGCCCCGGCCCGCTCAGGCGAAGGCCTGGTACACGAGCTGGCGGATGGCGTAGCGGTAGTACAGCCGGTCCGAGGGCCCCTGCATCATCAGCACCGCGTAGAGCTCCTCCCGGGGGTCCACCCAGAAGTAGGTGCCGGTCGCGCCGCCCCAGAAGTAGTCGCCGACGCTGCCGGGCACCGGGCTGCGCCCCTGATGCGTGCGCACCGCGACGCCGAGGCCGAAGCCGTACCCGGTCTCCGGCGCGGGGGCGAGGCCGCCGAAGATCGGGAACAGGCCGGGGCCGTACTGCACGCCCGGCGGCAGATGGTCCGCGGTCATGAGCTGGACCGTCTTGGGCGAGACGATCCGCGCCTCGCCCAGGCGGCCGCCGTTCAGCAGCATCTGGCAGAACCGCGCGTAGTCCATCGCCGTGGTCACCATGCCGCCGGCCAGGCCGGCCATGCCGCCGCCACCCGAGAACAGGCGCGGCCGCTCGAGCGCGTCGGAGATGGTCATGCGCTGCCCGGTCGCGGGATCCACCTGCGCCCTGGCGATCCTTCCGGCCGCCTCCGGCGGGTTCTGGAAGCCGGTGTCGGCCAGGCCGAGCGGCGCCGAAATGCGCTCGCGGATGAAGCGGTCGAGGTCCATGCCGGAGACCACCTCGACCACCCGGCCCAGCACATCCGTGGAATGGCTGTACTCCCAATGCGTGCCCGGCTGGTAGCGCAGCGGCAGCCGGGCCAGCCGGGCCACGAATTCCTCGCTCGTCTGGTTCGGATCGTTGACCCTCGCCTCCGCATAGGCCTGCTGCACCGGATCCACGGCGCCCCCGCCGGCGACCGGCAGCGCGCCATAGGTCAGCCCGGAGGTGTGGCGGAGGAGATCGAGGATGGTCATCCCCCGCTGCGCCGGCGCGCGCTCCATGCCCACGGCCTGCTCGCGGAACGCCGGCAGGTAGCGGCTGACCGGATGCCAGAGCATGAGCCTGGCTTCCTCCATCAGGATCAGCGCGGCGAGGGAGGTGATGGGCTTGGTGAGGGAGGCGATGTGGAAGATCGCGTCGGCGGTCATGGGCGCGCCGGCGTCGCGGTCGCGGAAACCCACCGCCTCATGGTAGGCGAGCCTGCCGCCCCGGCCGACCGCCACGACGGCGCCGGGGATGCGCCCGGCCTCCACCTCGGCGCGCAGCCAGGCGGCGATGGCGCCCAGCCGCTCCGCGGAGAGGCCGACATCCTCCGGCCGCTCGGCGCGGGGCAGGGCGGCGGGCGCGCGGGCCGCCGCGGTCGGGGCCTCCGCCTGCTGCGCGGCGGCCCGCCGCGAGGCGGCGCCTCCCGCAAGGGCGGCGCCGGCGATGAGCGACAGCGTGGCGCGTCGGTGCAGCATGCGTTCTCCCCCTTTCTCGCCCGCCGCGGCGGGTTGTGCGGCATCGTATCATATCGCGGCCCCGCGGCGTTGACGCTCCCGTGACGGCCACGCCGGAAGGGCGCCGCGGGCGGTCGCAATGCCTCCGGCCCGCTCAGCCATCCTCCACCGCCGGCCGCCCGGTCACGAACCGCCAGTGGTGCCAGAGCAGCCGCGCGGCGAGCGCGCGCCAGGGCCGCCACGCCTCGGCGATGGCGCCGAGGGCCGCGGGCGAGGGGCGCGCCGGCAGGCCGAGGAGATGCGCCGCTGCCGCCGCCAGCGCCAGATCGCCGGTGGGAAAGACATCCGGCCGCTGTTCGGCGAAGAGGAGGTGGATCTCCGCCGTCCAGCGGCCGAGGCCGCGGATGGCGGCGATGTGCGCCACCGCCGCCTCGTCCCCCATCCCCGCCAGCGCCGCGAGGTCGAGCCGTCCCTCCAGGCAGGCGGCGGCAAGGGCGCGGGCATGCGCCGCCTTGGGCCGCGACAGCCCGGCGACGCCGCAGAGCGTGGCATCGTCCAGCGCCAGCAGCCCGGCGGGTTCCAGCGCCCCGGGCAGGGTGGAGAGGCGGCGCCAGATCGCCGCCGCGGCCTGGTTGCTGATCTGCTGGCCGCAGATGGCGCGGAGCAGCCCGGGAAAGCCGGGCGGGCGGGTGCGCCAGGGCAGCGGCCCGGCCGCCGCCTCGATGCCGGCGAGTCGTGGATCGGCGGCGGCCAGCGCGGCGAGGCCGGCACGCGCCCACGGCGGCGGGTGGGGAAAGGGGGGCGGCGGGGAGGCCATGGGGGAAGGGGGAGCCATCCCCGCCGCCTTAGCGGGTCGGGCGCCGGGCGCCAGACTCGATCGGCGCGGCGGCCCCGAGGGGGGCGGGGCGTTGCCGTCCGGTGGCGGCAAGATGGGGATGTTTTGGTCTCGAGCCTACATCCGGGAGGTTGTGAATTGTAACGAAATGCAACAAGGCGCGTTGCGGCAACCTGCCGCAACAGGTGCCCCGCGCAGCCTCCCTCGGGCGCGCTATGTTACAGCCATGGAGCCGCAACCGCATATCCTGGTCGTGGATGACGACCGCGAGATCCGCGACCTGCTCTCGAGATTCCTCGAGCGCCAGGGCATGCGCGTCAGCGCGGCGCGCGATGCCAAGGAGGCGCGGCGCCTCTGGCCGCTCGGCCGCTACCATCTCGTGGTGCTGGACCTGATGCTGCCGGGCGAATCGGGCCTCGACTTCGCCCGCTGGCTGCGCGCCCAGGACGACGTGCCGATCGTGATGCTCACCGCCATGTCGGAGGAGACGGACCGCATCGTCGGGCTGGAGCTCGGCGCCGACGACTACCTCGCCAAGCCCTTCAACCCGCGCGAGCTGCTGGCGCGCATCCGTGCCGTGCTGCGCCGCGCCGGCGGCGAGGGCGGCGGGCCGAAGGAGCCGCCGGCGCGGGCGATCCGCTTCGCCGGCTGGACGCTGGAGCCGGCGCGTCGCCGCCTGCTCAACCCGGAGGGGGTGGAGGTGCCGCTGACCGGGGGCGAGTACGAGCTGCTGCAGGTGCTGGTCGAGCGGCCGAACCGGGTGCTGACCCGCGACATGCTGATGGACCTGCTGCACAACCGCCAGGCCGGCCCCTTCGACCGCGCCATCGACGTCGCCGTCTCGCGCCTGCGCCGCAAGCTCGAGGATGACGGGCGCAACCCGACCCTGATCAAGACGGTGCGCGGGGGCGGCTACGTGCTGGCCGCGACGGTGGAGCGCGCATGAGCGAGGCGGCGCTGCCGGCGGAGGCGGCTGCCGCCCCGGAGCGGAGACCTGGTCTGCTGCGCCGGCTCTGGCCGCGCAGCCTCGCCGGCCGCACCGCCCTCGTGCTGCTCTTCGGCCTGACGCTGGTGCAGGCGGCGGGGCTGCTGATCCACGCGCTGGACCGCGTGGACCTGCAGCGGCTGATCCAGGCGCGGGAGATCTCGGGGCGCACCTTCGCGGTGTGGCGCACCGCGGTGCTGACGCCGCCCGACCGGCGCGCCGCCATGCTCGCCGACATCGAGCTGCCGCAGGGCCTCGCCGTCTCGCTCGACGAGGCGCCGCTGGTGCCGCCCGGGGCGCCGCCGCCCCCGCCGCACATCGTGCGCCTGTTCCGCCTGGACCAGATCGCCACGGCCGGCCCGCGCCACTTCCGCCCGCGCGAGGCGCGCTTCGCCGCCCTCGGCCCGCCCGACGCCTTCGCCGCCGCGCTGCGCCTGCCCGACGGGCTGTGGCTGAACCTGCGCGTGCACCTGCCGCCGCCCAGGCCCTGGCATTCCGAGACCTTCCTCGCCGCCTTCGCGGTGATGACGCTCACCGCCGTCGCGCTGACGCTCTGGGCGGTGCGGCGCCTGACCCAGCCGGTGCGGGCGCTGGCCGCCGCCGCCGAGCGGCTCGGGCGCGACGTCAACGCCCCGCCCCTGCCCGAGACCGGGCCGGCCGAGGTCGCCACCGCCTCCCGCGCCTTCAACACCATGGCCGAGCGCATCCGCCGCTTCGTCGGCGACCGCACGCAGATGCTCGCCGCCATCGGCCACGACCTGCGCACCCCGATCACCCGTCTCCGCCTGCGCGCCGAGTTCATGGAGGACGAGGAGCAGCGGCGGAAGATGCTCGCCGACCTCGACGAGATGGAGGCGATGATCACGGCAACCCTCGCCTTCGCCCGCGACGACGCGGCGGCAGAGCCCTCGGTGCCGCTCGACCTCGCCGCGCTCTGCCGCACCGTGCTCGACGAGGCGGCGGATGCGCGCCCCGAGGCGGCCGAGCGCCTGGCCTATGCCGGGCCCGGGCACCTGACCGTGCAGGCGCGCCCGACCGCGCTGAAGCGCGCGCTCGCCAACCTGGTCGGCAACGCGCTCGACTATGGCGGCGCGGCACGGCTGACCCTGACGCCGCCCGAGGCGCCGGGGCGGCCGGTCCGCCTGACGGTGGAGGATGACGGGCCCGGCATCCCGCCCTTCGCGCTGGAGGCGGTGTTCCAGCCCTTCCACCGCCTCGAGGCCAGCCGCAACCGCGAGACCGGCGGCGCCGGTCTCGGCCTGCCGATCGCGCGCAACATCCTGCGCGCCCATGGCGGGGATGTGGTGCTGCGCAACCGCCCCGGCCGCGCCGGGCTGCTCGCCGAGGTGACGCTGCCGGGCTGAGGGGCGCCCGGCCCGCGGCGCCGCCCCCTTCGCGCGGGGCCGCGTCACAGCCGCGGGAAGCCGGCCGCCGCCGCCGCGCCCGCGCGTTGTGGCGGCGACGGATCCTTCCCGGAGGAGAGTGACCGATGTCCCCTTCGCTGCGCGCCGCCCTGCTCGGGGCGGCCCTTCCGCTCCTCGCCCTGCCCGCCGTCGCGCAGGAGCGCGCCACCGGCACCGTGACCATCGAGCGCCCGCCGCCCGAGCCGCGCGGCTTCGTCGTCGAGCAGCCGGGCCGGCCGGGGACGGCGGTGGAGGTGCCGCGCGGCGCCGCGGCCGACATCCGCGGCGCCGACGTCGTGGTGGTGCAGGAGACACCGCGCGGGGCGCGCCTGACCGTGCAGAACGACGTGCTGTTCGACTTCGACCGGGCGGAGCTGCGCCCCGAGGCGCGGGAGGCGCTCGGCCGCGTCGCCGAGATCATCCGCGAGCGCCAGCCGCGCGCCGTGCGCATCGTCGGCCACACCGATTCGATCGGCTCCGAGGCCTACAACCAGGAGCTGTCGCTGCGCCGCGCGCGGGCGGTGGAGCAGTGGCTCGCCGCCAACGCCCCCGGCCTGCCGCCGATGCAGGTGGAGGGCCGCGGCGAGGCGGAGCCGGTCGCGCCCAACACCATCGGCGGCCGCGACAACCCGGAAGGCCGGCAGCAGAACCGGCGGGTGGAGGTGCTGCTCGAACGCTGAACCGGCGGCGGCCCTACCGCTCCGCCAGCATCCGCCGCGGATGCACGAAGCCATGGGCCGGCCAGACGGTGGCGCCCCAATCGCCGCGCGGCGGATACCACACCCGCACCAGCGACCAGTCGTTGCGCGGCGAGACGTCGCGCACCGGCTGGTCGCGCGCCACCCGGCCCTTGCCGGCGCCCGAACCCCAATTCGCGTGGTCCACTCGCAGCTCCCGCGCCGAGACGATGCGCGAGACCACCGCGACATGCCCCTGCGGCAGCCGGGCGGTGCGCGCCAGCACCAGCACGCTGCCCGGGCGCGGCGCCCGGCCGCGCTCGTAGCGCCCCGCCGCCTCCTCCCACCAGCGCCAGGCGTCGCCGCTGAGCTGGATGCCGGAACGGGTGCGGGCATAAGGCACGCAGGACCAGACGCCGCCCTCGCGGCCGGGCGCGGCGACGCGCGCCGTGCCGCAGGCGGCGAGCGGCAGCAGGGCGAGAAGCGCGGCGCGGCGCGCGAAGGCGTGCATCCCCTCGGAACCCCCTCCGTCCCGGCCCGCAGCCTAGACGAGCGGGGCGGGCGGCGGAATGCCGACTCGAGGGCGCAGGCGGGCCGCGCCCCCCTCCCGCGCGCCGCGAATCGGGCGTGCGGTGGCAGGTTTGCCATGCCGCGCCTCCGTTGCGCAGAACGGGATTGACCGCGCCGCCAAAGCGGAGGATGCGGCACTTCGCCCGACCGAGGGGCACGCGGCGGCGGATGCGGCCGCCGCGGACATGCTTGAACGCGAGGCCCGATGACCGAGAGACTCCCTGACGCCCGGCCCGAGCGGCGCGGTTCGGCCCGACGGGCCGGCGCCGCGGCCCTGACCGCCGCCCTGCTGCTCTCCTCCGCCGCCGTGGCGGCGACCCGCTGCCCGGACGAGCAGCACCAGGCCATGCACGAGGTGGCCGCCCTGAAGACCGAGCTGCTGGTGGTCGCCCTCGCCTGCAAGCAGGAGGACCGCTACAACGAGTTCGTCACCCGCTTCCGCCCCTATCTCGGCGAGAACGACAAGGCGCTGCTGCGCTACTACACCGGCACCCGCGGCCGCGCCGGGCAGCGCGACTACGATGCCTACGTCACCAACCTCGCCAATGCCCGCGCCAAGCTCGGCCAGGAGCTGGGCAGCGACTTCTGCCCGCGCAACAGCGCCCTGTTCGCCGAGGTGATGTCGCTGTCGGGCGGCAACGATCTGCCCGCCTACGCCGCCGGCAAGGACCTCGTTCCCGCCACTCTCGGCGCCTGCGCGGCGCAGGCGGCGGCCCCGGCCGCCGCGGTGCGGCCCGCCGCGGCCAGCCGGAGCCGCGGCCGATGAGGCATGCCCTGCCTCTCGCCGCCCTGGTGGTGGCGCTCGCCGGCTGCGCCCAGCAGCCGCAGCCGGTGGCCGCGCCCCAGGCGCGGGTCTTCGCCGTGGACATGCAGGGCGGTGCCCGGGTGTGCAACGCCACGCAGAACGTCGCGCTCGACCCGGCGCGGCCGGCCGAGGCGCAGATGGTGCTGGTCAATGACGGGGGGTGGTGCGGCATCTCGGTCGCCCAGCCCGGGCCGCGGCCCTACGCCGCCGGCCTGGTCACGGCGCGGCCCGCGCATGGGCGGGTGCACATCCGCACCGTCGGCGACCGCACCCGGGTGGACTACATCCCGGACCGCGGCTTCGCCGGCACCGACAGCTTCGCCGTGCGCATGCTGCCGGGCGGAGCGCAGATGCGCGTGGCGGTGACGGTCCAGCCCGGCCAGATCGCCGCCACCCCGGCGGCGGCGACGGGCCGCTAGAGCAGATCCCGTTCAGGCGGATCCGCCTGAACGGGTGAAGATGCCCGCACATCGAAAGACTGGAGCGTTTGCCGCGAGCCAGGGCGAACGGAAGGCGCTCCAGGGCGGATCGCGGAGGGCCGGAAACGGCCGGCCGCGCGACTCCGCCCCGCGAAGAGGCCGGCGCCGTTGCCGCCTCATGCTCGCGGCAACGGCGCCAGGAGCGTCAGCGCCCCGCCCCCTCCTCCGTCCAGGGGGGCGGCGCGTCGTGCTCGGGCCGGCCGCGGCGCATCCGGCCGCGGGAGAGCTCGGTCACCACCCCGTGCAGGGTGCGCAGCTCCTGCTCCGTCACCTCGCCACGCTGGAACCAGTGCCGCAGGTTGCGCACCATTCCGGCGCGCTTCTTCTCGTGGTCGAGGAAGCCGCTGGCGTCGAGCTCGGCGACCAGGCGCTCCAGGAATCCCTCCAGCTCGCCCTTCGCCGCCACGCGCGTCTCATGGGTCGCCAGCAGGCGCGGCGGCGCCGTCTCGGCCACGGTCCACCACTCATAGGCCAGGATCATCACCGCCTGCGCCAGGTTGAGCGACATGTGCGCCGGATTCAGCGGGTAGCGCACCAGCGTGTCGGCGCAGGCGATGTCGTCGTTGTCGAGGCCGCTGCGCTCGGGTCCGAACAGCACGGCGGCGCGCAGGGACCGGGCGTTGATCGCGCGCAGCTCCCCGGCGGCGGCGCGCGCGGTCAGCACCGGCTTGACGATGTGGCGCGGCCGCGGGCAGGTGGCGAGGACGCGGTGGCAGTCCGCCACCGCCTCGGCCACCGTGGCGTGCACGGTGGCGGCATCCAGGATGCGGTCGGCGCCGGAGGCGGTGCGCCAGGCGCGATCCTGCGGCCATCCGTCGCGCGGCGCCACCAGGCGCAGGTGGAACAGCCCGCCATTGGCCATGGCGCGCGCCGCGGCGCCGATGTTGTCGGCAAGCTGCGGGCGCACCAGCACGACGACCGGGCTCTCCCCCGGCGGCGGCGCCAGCGCCGCGCGCTCGCGCGAGCCGCGGTCCCACGCCTCCGGCAGCACGCGCCGCAGGCCGAGGGCGAAGGCGAATTCCGGCCGCAGCGTCCAGCCGCCCTCGCCGGGTGCGGCGATCAGCGCCAGCGGCTCCTCCGGCGGTGCGGCGCCGAGCGCGGCAGCCAGCGCGGCGGCGAAGGCGCGGTATTCGGCGATGGGGCGGCCGGTGGCGGCCTCCAGCGCCGCACTGTCGGCACGGCAGCCCGGGGCGGCGAGGTGGGCGCGCAGCCAGGCGCGTACCGCGTCGGTCAGCGCCACGCGCTGCAGCGCATCGGCCCAGGCCTCGGCGGAAGGGGTCATGCCCGGCGCCAGGTCGTTCCCCGCGGCCCGTCCTCCAAGATGATGCCCCTGGCGCGCAGCGCGTCGCGGATGCGGTCGGCCTCGGCGAAGTCGCGGGCCTTGCGTGCGGCGAGGCGCGCGGCGATGGCGGCCTCGATCCAGCCCGTATCCTCCCCGCCGTGCAGCCAGCGCACGGGATCCCCGCCGCAGAGGCCGAGCACCCCCGCCGCTTCGCGGAAGGCGCCGGCGGCCAGGCCCGGCAGCGCCGGCCAGTCGCGACCGACGCGCTTCAGCACCGCGGTGGCGCTGCCGCCGACGGTGGCGGCGTTCTCCAGCGTGCGCAGATCGCGCAGCCGGGTCAGCGCCAGGGGGGTGTTGAGGTCGTCGTGCAGCGGCTCCAGCGCCCAGGCCGCCATTTCCGCCCGCACCGCCTCCCGCTCCGGCGGCGCGGGGGCGCGGGAGAGCATGGCGTAGTCGTCGTCGAGCTCCGCCTTCGCCTCCTCGAGCGCGGCGAAGGTGAAGTCGAGCGGCTGGCGGTAATGCGTCTTCAGCGTCAGCAGCCGGAACGCCTCCCCCGCCCAGGGGCCGCGCTGCAGGATGTCGCGCACGGTGTGGAAGTTGCCGAGCGACTTCGACATCTTCTCCCCGTCCACGCGCAGCATGCCGTTGTGCATCCAGTAGCGCGCCATCAGTGCCGTGCCGAAGGCGCAGCGGGTCTGCGCCACCTCGTTCTCGTGGTGGGGGAAGATCAGGTCGTGCCCGCCGCCGTGGATGTCGAACACCTCGCCGAGATGCTGCCAGGACATGGCGGAGCACTCGATGTGCCAGCCGGGCCGGCCGCGGCCCCAGGGGCTGTTCCAGCCCGGCAGCTCCGGCGGGCTCGGCTTCCACAGCACGAAATCGCCGGGGTCGCGCTTGTAGGGCGCGACATCCACGCGGGCGCCGGCCAGCAGCTCCTCCGGGCTGCGGCCGGAGAGCCGGCCGTAATCGGGGAAGGAGGAGACGGAGAACAGCACGTGCCCCTCCGCCACATAGGCGTGGCCGCGCGCGATCAGCCGCTCGATCAGCGCGATCATGGCGGCGATGGATTGCGTGGCGCGCGGCTCCACATCCGGCGGCAGGGCGCCGAGGGCTTCCATGTCGCGGTGGAAATCCGCCGTGGTGCGGGCGGTGATGCTCTCGATCGGCTCCCCGGTCTCGAGGGCGCGGGCGTTGATCTTGTCGTCCACGTCGGTGATGTTGCGGACATAGGTGACGCGCGGGTAGAGCCGGCGCAGCAGCCGCACCAGCACGTCGAACACGATCACCGGCCGCGCATTGCCGAGATGCGCCAGGTCGTAGACGGTGGGCCCGCAGACATAGAGGCGCACATGCGCGGGGTCGAGCGGCTCGAAGCGCTCCTTGCGGCGGGTGAGGCTGTTGTGCAGGTGGAGCTCGGGGGTCATCGGGCGCATCCATAGGCCAGCCGGGCGCGGAACGCATCAGGCCGGCGAAGGAGGCGGTCCCTTCCCAGGGCGAAAGGGGCGGCCGCGCCGGCCGCCCCCTTCCCTTGCCGGGATTCGGCCGAAGCTCAGTTCGCGGGCTCCAGGCGGAACACCCGCCCGTGGATCTCGTCGGTCAGCACGTAGATGTGCCCGTCCGGCCCCTGGCGCACCTCGCGCACCCGCTGGCCGATGCGCAGCGATTCGTGCTGCGTCACCCTGTTATTGTCGTCGAGGACGACGCGGCGGATGTCCTGGGTGGCCAGCCCGCCGGCGAGCACGGAGCCCCGCCAGTCGGGGAAGCGCTCGCCGTCATAGACCGCAAGGCCGGAGGCGCCGATCACCGAGGTGGTCCAGACCAGGACCGGATCCGCCATCCCCTCCTGCGAGCGCTGCCCGGTGCCGATCGGCGTGCCGCCGACATAGTCCCTGCCCCAGCTCACCACCGGCCAGCCGTAATTCTGGCCCGGCCGGACCAGGTTCAGCTCGTCGCCGCCGAGCGGCCCGTGCTCGGTGGCGAAGATCCGTCCGTCCGGGTGCCGCGCCAGCCCCTGAACGTGGCGGTGGCCGTAGGAGAAGATCTCGGGCCGCGCATCCTGCCGCCCGGCGAAGGGGTTGTCGGGCGGCGCCGAGCCGTCGTCGCGCAGCCGCAGGATCTTGCCGAAATGGCTGTTCAGGTCCTGCGCCTTCTCGCGCACCAATCCTCCGCCCACCGAAACGGGCGGGTTACCGCCATCTCCCACGCTGAGCAGCAACGTGCCGTCCGGCAGCCACAGGATCTTGCCGCCGTAGTGCTGGAACTCCGGCTTGCCCTCCGAGACCTCGAAGATCACCTGCAGGTCGGAGAGCGCGTTGCCCTCGAGCTTGGCGCGCGCCAGGCGCAGCCGGTTGTCCTGCGCGGTGCCGTGGGCGTAGGTGAGGTAGATCAGCCGGTTCTCGGCGAAGTTGGGGTGCGGCGAGACCTCGAACAGGCCGGACTGGAACACCAGCCCGCGCTCCGGCGCGACGAGCACGGGCGGCGTGCCGGAGATCGGCTCGGGATCGAGCCGGCCGTTGCGGATGGCGCGCAGCCGCCCCGGCCGTTCGGTGACCAGCGCCGTGCCATCCGGCAGCCAAGCGATGGACCAGGGATGCTCGAGCCCCTCCGCGACCGCCACCTGGCGGAAGCCGACGTTCAGCGGCGGATCGCCTGATGCCTCGTAGGGCTGGGCGGACAACGCGGCAGTGCCGAAGACGATGGCGGCGGCCAGGGCCGCGCCTGCCGTTCTGCGTCGCATGGTCTCTCCCTCGGCGCCGCCTTCTTCGGGTGGCATGGACGGGTCCGCGGGCGGCGCGCCGAGACGCTAGCGGGCGCGAGGCGCCGGCCGCAATTCCCTGTTCCAGCCATGGCGGAAGCGGCGGGGGTGATCGCGGCATCGTGCGCGGCGCGCCGCCTCCCCCCGCGCGCCGTTGCGGCGGCAGGCGGTCCGTGCCCGGTCAGCCCCCCCCGGCGCTGAGGCGCAGGCGCGCCGCCACCCGCTCCCGCCCGATCAGCGGCAGCAGCGCGCGCAGATCCGGCCCCTGCTCCTCCCCGGTCAGGGCCAGGCGCAGAGGACGGAACAGCGCCCTGCCCCCGCGGCCGGTGGCGGATTTCAGTGCCGCGGTCCAGGCGGACCAGGTGGCCTCGTCCCAGGGTTCGGGCGGCAGCGCGTCCAGGGCGGCGCGCAGGAAGGCCTCCTCCCCCTCCTGTACCGGCGGCACGATGGTGCCGGCGACCACCTGCCACCACCCCCGCGCCTCCCCGAGCAGGTCGAGATTGCCGCGCACCGCCTCCCAGAAGCGCGCATCGGCGCCCGCGGGCAGCCGCTCCCGCACCGCCTCGAAGGGGGCGGATTGCAGCCAGCGGCGGTTCAGCGCCAGAAGCTGCCCCACATCGAACCGCGCCGGGGAGCGGGAGATGGCGGAGAGGTCGAACCCCGCGACGAGGTCGCGCGGCATCCCCGGCACCGGGTCGCGCGCGGTGCCGAGCGCGGCGAGGTAGCCGGCCAGCGCCGCCGGCTCCACCCCGTCCCGCCGGAGCTGGCGGAGCGAAAGCGAGCCGAGGCGCTTCGAGAGCGGCCCGCCCTCCGCATCGGTCAGCAGCGGCAGATGGGCAAAGGAAAGCGCCGCCGGATCGCCCCCCAGCGCCTCCCACAGGTCGAGCTGCACGCCGGTGTTGGTGACGTGGTCCTCGCCGCGGACGATGTGGGTGACGCCGCACTCCAGGTCGTCCACCACCGAGGTGAAGGTGTAGAGCGGCGTGCCGTCGGCCCGGATCAGCACCGGGTCGGAGAGGGAGGGCAGCTTCACCTGCCGCTCCCCCAGCACGCCGTCGCGCCAGGAGACGGTGCGGGAGGAGAGCAGGAAGCGCCAGTAGGGCTCCTTGCCATTGGCCCGCGCCCGCGCGAGCTGCTCCGGCGTCATGCGCAGCGCGGCGCGGTCGTAGACGGGCGGCCTGCCCTGGCGCAGCCGCTGCTCGCGCTTGGCGCGGAGCTCCTCCTCGCTCTCGAGGCAGGGGTAGAGGCGCCCGGCGGCCTTCAGACGCTCCGCCGCCGCCTGGTAGCGCGCCATGCGGTCGGACTGGCGGAAGCTCTCGTCCCAGTCGAGGCCGAGCCAGCGCAGATCCTCCTCCAGCGCCGCGGCGTACTCCGCCCTGCTGCGGGCGGTGTCGGTGTCGTCGAGGCGCAGCAGCACCGTGCCGCCATGCCGGCGGGCCAGCAGCCAGTTCACCAGCGCCACCCGGGCGTTGCCGACATGCAGCAGCCCGGTCGGCGAGGGGGCGAAGCGGAGCCTCATGGCGCGCGCCCCGGCGCGTCCCGGTGGCTCACTCCTCCTCCTCCGCCTCCCCATCCTCGTCGCGGCGGGGGTCGAGGACGCGCCAGTTCCGCTCCTCGGCATCGCGCACCGGGCGCGCGGCGAAGTCGGAGAGCTCGGCGGCACTGTGCCAGCCCTCGCCGCCGGCGCCGACGACCTCGGCATCCTCGCCGAAGGCGAACCAGGCGGCGATCACCGCCTCGGCCGACATGCCGGCGGCGCGGCAGCGCTCCACGCTGTCGCGCACGTAGCGGCGGGCGAAGGCGTTGGCGTGCTCCAGCGTGCGGAAGCCGCGGATGGTCTCCACCGGCTCCGCGCCGTTGCCGCCCGAGAGGTCCATGATGCGCACGGCGTAGCCGCCCTGCCGCCCGAACAGCCCGGTGTCGAAGACGCCGCCCTCCCGCCCGCTCACGACACCAGCTCCGTGTAGCCGTTGGTGATGGGATAGCGCCGGTCGCGGCCGAAGGCGCGGCGGGTGATCTTCACCCCGGGTGGCGCCTGGCGGCGCTTGTACTCGGCACGGTCGAGCAGGCGCCATACGCGCAGCACCGTGGCGCGGTCGTGCCCCTCCGCCACCAGCGTGTCGACGCCCTTCTCGCCCTCCACCAGCCCTTCCAGGATGGCGTCCAGCACCTCGTAGGGCGGCAGGCTGTCCTGGTCCTTCTGGTTCGGCCGCAGCTCGGCCGAGGGCGGCTTGGTGATGACGCGCTCCGGCATCACCGGGCCCCGCGGCCCCTTCGCGTCCGGCGGCACATGGGCGTTGCGCCAGCGGCTGAGCGCGAAGACGGTGGTCTTGTACACGTCCTTCAGCACCGAGTAGCCGCCGGCCATGTCGCCATAGAGGGTGGCGTAGCCGGTGCTCATCTCGCTCTTGTTGCCGGTGGTCAGCAGCATGTCGCCGAACTTGTTGGACAGCGCCATCAGCGTCACGCCGCGGATGCGTGCCTGGATGTTCTCCTCGGTGATGTCGGGCGGGCGATCCCCGAAGGCGGGCGCGAGCATCGCCCGGAAGGCCTCCATCGCCGGGACGATGTCGATGGTCTCGTACCGGATGCCGAGCAGCCCCGCGCAGGCGGCCGCGTCCTCGAGGCTCTCCGGGCTGGTGTAGGGCGAGGGCATCGCCACCGCCCGCACCCGTTCCGGCCCCAGCGCGTCCGCCGCCACCGCGGCCGAGAGCGCGCTGTCGATCCCGCCCGAGAGGCCGAGCACCACGCCGGGGAAGCGGTTCTTCTCCACGTAGTCGCGGAGCCCGAGCATCATCGCGCGGTAGATCTGCTCGAGCCGCGGCACCTCGGGCGGGATGGGCTGCGGCGCGCAGACCAGGCGCTCCCCTTCCCGCCGCCATTCGGTCAGGCGGATCTCCTCCTCGAACAGACGCATCGCCACCGCCAGGCTGCGGTCCGGGTTGAGCACGAAGCTCGCCCCCTCGAACACCAGCTCGTCCTGGCCGCCCATCTGGTTGAGGAAGACGAAGGGCAGCCCGGTCTCCACCACCCGCCGCACCGCGAGGTCGACCCGCCGCCGCGGCTTGTCCGCCTCGAAGGGAGAGCCGTTGATGGAGAGCAGGATCTCCGCCCCGCTCTCCGCCAGGGTCTCGCTGACGCCGGGGAACCACCAGTCCTCGCAGATCATCAGGCCGAGGCGGAAGCCGCGGAACGCCACCGGCCCGGGGCAGGGCCCCGGGTCGAAGACGCGCTTGTCGTCGAAGACGCCGTAGTTGGGCAGCTCGTGCTTGGCCCGGCGGGCGAGGATGCGCCCGCCCTCCAGCACGAACAGCGCGTTGTGGAGCCTGTCGCCCTCCTGCCACGGGCCGCCCACCACCAGACCCGGCCCGCCATCGGCGGTCTCGGCGGCGAGGTCGGCGATGGCCGCGGCGCAGTCGGCGACGAAGGCGGGCTTCCTCACCAGGTCCTCGGGCGGGTAGCCGGCGATGGAGAATTCCGGCGTCACCACCAGCGCGGCGCCGAGCCGCGCGCCCTCGGCGCGGGCGGCGCGGATGCGCTCGGCATTGGCGCGCAGCGCGCCCTCATGCGGGTTGATCTGGGCGAGGGCGATGCGCAGGGTGTCGGCCATGGACGGAAGCTAGGGTTCGGGTTGCGGGGGGTCAACGCGCGGGGCCGGGGGCGGTGCCCGGCCGCCCCGGCGTATCCGCTCCGGAGCGCGAGCCCCTTGCGTGGACCGCGCTTCCGGCCGTTTCCAGCCCTCCACAATCCGCCCCGCAGCGCGATCCGCTTCGGCGGATCGGGCGCTAGCCCGGCACCCCGCCATTGCGCCGCCGCCCGCCGTTGCGGCGCAGCAGGAACTCGCGCCCCACCTTCACCCGCGGCGCGCCGTCATAGGCGACGATGTCGGCGGTGGCGTAGGTCTCGGACCACACCTCGGGGATGAAGCTGCCGGTGCCGACCACGTCGATCGGCGCCTTCGCCTCGGCCATGACGCGGCATTTCTGCACGTTGAAGCCGGAGGAGGCGACGATGCGCACCCCCTCGAAGCCCGCCTCGTCCAGCGCCTCGCGCATCCGCCAGATGGCGGCGGCGGAGACGCCAGTGCCGACCAGGTGGCGCAGCTCCGTCTCGCTGCGGTAGCGGCGGATCGCCGCCGGCGCGTGGCGCTCCAGCACCGCGTAGCTTTCCGCCGGATCGAGCCCCTCCAGGAAGCGCCCGCCATGGGTGTCGAGCCGCACCGCCAGCCGCCCGGCGGCGGCGAGTTCCGGGAAGCGGCGGCAGACCGCGAGCGCGTCCGTCACCTCCCGCCCGAAATAGTCCACGAGGACGGTCAGGTCCTCCTCTGGGAAGGTCTCGTGGAACATCTCGGCGGCGCGGACGGTGGAGTTGGCGTAGCCGATCAGCGCGTGCGGCATGGTGCCGCGCCCGCGCGGACGCTCGCCGCCGAACCAGTGCGCCGTGGCGTCCGTGGCGTTGCCGATGAAGCCCCGCGCCCCCTCCGCGCGCGCCGCGGCGCTGCCGACCGAGGCGGCGTAGGCCATCATCTCCTGCATCTCCGCCCCCGCGCAGTGCCGCGCATCCATGGCGAGGAAGGCGACCTTCGGCAGCTCCAGGCACATCTGGTAGGCGTTGTGCGCGGCGACGCAGGGCGGCCCGAGCTTCTGCAGGTAGAGGGTCTCGAGGTCCACCAGCTCGGCGAAGGAGCCCGAGAGGTAGAGGATGGGATCGCCGGCGCCGACCCAGCTCCCCTCCGGCCGCATCACCTCGATGTCGAAGGTGGTGCCGCGCGCCTTCGCCACCGCCGCGATCCAGTCGAGCATCAGTCTCGGGGCGCTGATGACCGGGCGGCGCATGAACACCGCATAGGTGACGTGGCAGTCCCCGAAGCGGCGGACGATGGCGCGGGTGCGATTGAAGTAGGTGTCGGTACGCGCCGCGATGGCGGCGTCCGGGCCCGGCGCGGCCTCGGTCGTCCTGCCGGCCCGTCCGCCGCTCATCGCGCGCCCCTCACTCCGCCGCCTGCGCCGGCCGGCGCTCGGGCCGGGCGCGGCGGGCCTTCAGCTCCTCGGCGATGAGGAAGGCGAGCTCCAGCGACTGCTCGGCGTTCAGCCGGGGGTCGCAGAAGGTCGCGTAGTTGGCGGCGAGGTCGGCCTCGCCCAGGCGGTGCGCGCCGCCGAGGCATTCGGTCACGTCGCGCCCCGTCATCTCCACGTGCACGCCGCCCGGGATGGTGCCCTCGGCGTCGTGGGCGGCGAAGAAGCGGCGCACCTCGGAGAGGATGGCGTCGAAATTCCGGGTCTTGTAGCTGCCGGCGGTCACGGTGTTGCCGTGCATCGGGTCGCACAGCCAGGTGACGTTGCGCCCGGCGCGCTGCACCGCGCGCAGCAGCGGCGGCAGCCTCGCCTCCACCTTGTCCGCGCCCATGCGGGAGATGAGGGTGAGGCGCCCCTTCTCGTTCGCCGGGTTGAGCGCGCGGGTCAGCTCCACCAGCTCCTCCGGCTCCATGCTCGGCCCGACCTTCATGCCGATCGGGTTCCTGACGCCGCGCAGGAACTCCACATGCGCGCCCTCCGGCTGGCGCGTGCGGTCGCCGATCCAGAGGAAATGCGCCGAGCAGGCGTACCAGTCGCCGGTGGTGGAATCGACGCGGGTCAGCGCCTGCTCGTAGGGCAGCAGCAGGGATTCGTGCGAGGTGTAGAAATCCGTCTCGCGCACCTGCGGCAGGTCGGACATGCCGCAGGCCTGCATGAAGGCGAGCGTCTCGTCGATGCGGTGCGCGAGGTCCTGGTAGCGGTCGGCGAGCGGGCTGCGCGCCACGAAGCCGAGGTTCCAGCGATGCACCTGGTGCAGGTCGGCGTAGCCGCCGGTGGCGAAGGCGCGCAGCAGGTTCAGCGTCGCCGCCGACTGCATGTAGGCGAGCTCCATCCGCTGCGGGTCCGGCACCCGCGCCTCGGCGCTGAATTCCGGACCGTTGATGATGTCGCCGCGGTAGGAGGGCAGGGTGATCCCCTCCCGCGTCTCCACCTCGGAGGAGCGCGGCTTGGCGAACTGCCCCGCCATGCGGCCGAGCTTCACCACCGGCAGGGAGCCGCCGAAGGTCAGCACCACCGCCATCTGCAGCAGCACCCGGAAGGTGTCGCGGATGACATTGGCCGTGAAGTCGGCGAAGCTCTCGGCGCAGTCGCCCCCCTGCAGCACGAAGGCCTGCCCGTCCCCGGCGCGGGCCAGCGCCGCCTTCAGCCGGCGCGCCTCCCCGGCGAAGACCAGGGGGGGAAAGCGGGAGAGCTTCGCCTCCATCGCCGCCAGCCGGGCCGGGTCGGGGTATTCGGGCACCTGCCGGATCGGCATCTCCCGCCAGCTTCCGGGGTGCCACGCGCGCGCAACCATGTCAGCCATCCCTCATCCGGCCGTGACAGTAGCGGCGCGACCGGGCCTGGCCAAGCGCCACCCCCCTCCTCTCCGGCGGGCGCTGGCGCCCGCGGCACCGGGCGCGCATGATGCTCCGCGCCCCTGGCCTGCACATGGAGGAAGCATGGAGCGACGGATCCTCGGCCGGCGGAGGCTCGGCCTCCTTCTCGGCGCCGCCCCGGCACTGGCCGCCCTTCCGGCCCGGGCGCAGGGGCGGGAGCGCGTCGTCGTCGCCTCGAAACTGGACACCGAGGGCGCGCTGCTCGGCCACATGATCCTGCTCGCGCTCGAGGCCGAGGGCGTGCCGGTGGAGAACCGGCTGCAGCTCGGGCCGACGCGCGTGGTGCGCGAGGCGCTGCTGGCGGGCGAGATCGACCTCTACCCCGAATACACCGGCAACGGCGCCTTCTTCTTCCGCAGGGAGGAGGATCCGGCCTGGCGCTCCCCGCAGGCCGCCTACGACATGGTGCGGCGGCTCGACGCCGAGGCCAACCGCCTCGTCTGGCTCGACCGCGCCCCGGCCAACAACACCTGGGCCATCGCCGTGCGCGGGGACGTCGCGCGGCGGGAGGGCCTTGCGACCATGGAGGATTTCGCCGCCGCCGCCGGGCGCGGCGTGCTGCGCCTCGCCGCCTCGGCCGAGTTCGTCGAGAGCCCCGCCGCCCTGCCCGCCTTCGAGCGCGCCTACGGCTTCGCCTTCCCGCGCGAGCGCATCGTGGTGCTGCCGGGCGGCGACACGGCGGTGACCATGCGCGCCGCCGCGCAGGGCATCGGCGGGGTGAACGCGGCCATGGTCTACGGCACGGACGGGGCGATCGCGGCCCTCGGCCTCGTCGTCATGGCGGACAGCAGGGGGGCGCAGATCGTCTACGAGCCGGCGCCGGTGGCGCGCGCCGCGGTGCTGGAGCGCCATCCGCGGATCGCCCCCGCCCTGGGGCGCATCTTCCCCGGGCTGACGGCGGAAACGCTGCGCGCGCTCAACGCCCGCATCGCCGTGGAGGGCCAGCCGCCGCGCGAGGTGGCCAGGCGGCACCTCGCCGAGGCCGGCCTGCTGCGCTGACCGCGCCGCCCCCGCGGGCCGGGGACGCCGCCCCAGCCCTGCCGCTCCTCCTCGCCGGCCTTGCCCTGTTCGGCCTCTACGCGCTGGGCTGGCTGTCGGTGGCGCCGAACCGCCTGCTGCCGGGCGAGGCCATCGGCGCCCCGGCGGCGCTCGGCCCGGCGGCGCACCTGCCGGCGCTGCTGCTGGGCGGCGCGCTCCTGGCCGGCCGGCTCCGGTCCCGCCTGGCGCCGGCGCTGCCGCTGGCCGGAATCGTGCTGGCCCTGGCGGCGACCGGCCTCGCCGCCGCGCGGCTGATGGAGGGGCAGCCGCCGGCGGCGCGGGCGAGCCTCGGGGCGGGGTTCTGGCTGTTCCTGGCGTCGGCCGGTCTCCTTGCGCTGGAGCAGGCGCGCGCCGCCGGGCTGCGGCCGGCCTGGGCCGGCCTCGCCGCCCTGCTCGCGGGGGTGGCGCTGTGGCGCTGGGGGCTGCTCGACGCCCTCTCGCTCGCCGTGGAGTACCGGGCGCGGCAGGAGGCGGTGCAGGCGGCGCTGTGGCGGCACCTGGCGCTGTCCGCCGCCGCCCTCGGCCTGGCCCTGGCCGTGGCGCTGCCGCTCGGCTGGTGGGGCTTCCGCTCGGCACGGGCGGAGGCGGCGATCGGCGCGGCGCTCAGCTTCGTGCAGGTCGTGCCCTCGCTCGCCCTGTTCGGGCTGCTGATCCCGCTGCTCTCCCTGCTGCTCGGCGCGGTTCCCGCGCTGCGCGCGGCGGGGCTGCAGGCGATCGGGCCGGCGCCGGCGCTGATCGCGGTCGCCGCCTATCTCGCCCTGCCGCTGTGGCGGGCCCTGCTGGGCGGCCTCGGCGCCGCCGATCCGGCGGCGGTGGAGGCGGCGCGGGCCATGGGCATGACGGAGCGGCGCATCACCGCCGAGATCCGCCTCCCCCTCGGCCTGCCGGTCTTCGCCGGCGGGCTGAGGGTGGCGGCGGTGCAGGCGATCGGCCTCGTCGCCCTGGGCGGGCTGATCGGCGCCGGCGGGCTCGGCGCTCTGGTCTTCGAGGGCATGGCGCAGTTCGCCGCCGACCTGATCCTGCTCGGCGCGCTGCCGATCATCCTGCTCGCGCTCCTGGCCGACGCGGCACTGCGCGGGCTGGAGACCCGCCTTGCGGAGGGCGGGCGGTGATCGCCTTCGAGGGCGTCTCCGTCGTCTTCGGCGGGGTGCGGGCGCTGGAGGGCGTCACCCTCTCCGTCGGGCGCGGCGCGCTCTGCGTGCTGGTCGGCCCCTCCGGCTCGGGCAAGTCCACCCTGCTGCGCCTGGTCAACCGGCTGGTCACGCCGAGCGCGGGGGTGGTGCGGGTGCGCGGCGAGGATGTCGCCGCGCTGGACCCGGCCCGGCTGCGCCGCTCCATCGGCTACGCCATCCAGTCGGTCGGGCTGTTCCCGCACCGCACGGTGGCGCAGAACATCGCCACCGTGCCGCGCCTGCTCGGCTGGCCGCGGGCGCGCATCGCGGCGCGGGTGGAGGAGCTCATGGCGCTGCTGCGGCTCGATCCCGCGCTGGCGGGACGGCTGCCGGCGGCGCTCTCCGGCGGCCAGGCGCAGCGTGTCGGGCTGGCGCGGGCGCTTGCCGCCGATCCCGACATCCTGCTGATGGACGAGCCCTTCGGCGCCGTGGACCCCATCATCCGCCGCGGGCTGCGGGCGGAGCTGCAGCGCATCCACCGGGAGACGGGGAAGACCATCCTGCTCGTCACCCACGATCCGGGCGAGGCGCTGGAGCTCGCCACCCATCTCGTCGTGCTGAGGGAAGGCCGGCTGGTCGCGGAGGGGGCGCCGCTGGCGCTGACCGAGCCGCCCGTCCACCCCTTCCTGCGCGCCCTGCTGGGGGATGGGGAGCTCGGCCTCCGGCGGCTCGATCTGCTGCCGGTGGGCACGGCGGCCGCCGGCGCGCCGCCGCCCGGCGCCCCTTCCATCGCCGCCTCCGCCAGCCTGCGCGCCGCCCTCTCGCTCATGGTCGAGACCCGGAGCGCCGCACTCGCGGTGCTGTCGGAGGAGGGGGCGCCGCTCGGCGCGGTGACGCTGCAGGCGATCCTGGAGCGGCGGGCATGAGGGGGCGTCCGGGCCTCGCCCCGCTGGCGCTCGGCGCGCTGCTGGCGCTGGCGGCGCAGGAGCCGGTCGCGGGGCGCGTCTGGGCGGGGCTCGGGCGGGAGGGCGAGGCCTTCCCGAGCCCGCGGCTGCTCGACCTCGCCGCCGCGCATGCCGCCCTGGCGGTGCTCAGCGCCTTGGCCGCGGCGGCGATCGGGCTCGGCCTCGGCCTGCTGGTGACGCGCCGCGCCGGGCGGGGGCTGCGCCCGGCGGCGGATGCCCTGGCCGCCGGGGCGCAGGCGGTGCCGCCGGTGGTGGTGGTGGCGCTGGCCTTTCCCGTGCTCGGCTTCGGCCTGGCGCCGACGGCGCTCGCCCTGCTGCTCTACTGCGTGATGCCGGTGCTGCGCGGCACGGTGGCGGCGATCGAGTCGGTGCCCCCGGCGACGCGGGAGGCGGCGGAGGCGATGGGCTTCACCCCCCTGCAGGTGCTGCGGGAGGTGGAACTGCCGCTGGCCTGGCCGGTGATCCTCGCCGCCCTGCGCGTGGCGCTGGTGCTGGCGGTGGCAACCGCCGCGGTGGGTGCGCTCGCCGGGGCGGCGACGCTCGGCACGCCGATCATCCTCGGCCTGCAGAACCGGAACGAGCTGCACATCCTGCAGGGCGCGGCGGCGACGGCGGCGCTGGCGCTGCTGGCCGAGGGCGCGCTGCTGCTGCTCGCCGGGCGCGCGCGAGTCGGGCGGAGCGGCGCCTCGCAGGAGACGGCCGGCTAGGCTGCCGCGGCGAGCGGCTCGGTAGTTGCGCCTCACCCCCAACATCGCGCATGGGTTGCACGCCCCCGCGGGGCGGTGCTAGCGATTGTCGTGCCGGACGCGCTGCGCCACCCGGCGCCAGCGGAAAAGGGGGAACGGAAGCCGCATGACCACGGCCGCGCTGAAGCCCGCCGCCCTGCTCGCGGCGACAGGCGAGATGCTGTCCTTCCTCGCCCGGCGCGGCGGCGCCTCCGCGGCCGCCCCCTCTCGCCCCCAGGCGCCGCCCGACGCGCAGGCCGCCCCGCCCCCGCCGGAGCCTTCGCCGGGGCAGGAGGAGGCGGCGCTTTCGGAAGCGCGCGCGCTGCTGCAGGCCGGCCGCGCCGAGGCCGCGCTCGGCCTGCTGCGGGCGCTGCCGGACCGCGGCGCCTCGCGGGCGCAGTCGGTGGCGCTGGCGATCGCCGCGGCGCAGCTCGACCCCGAATTCCGCGACCTCGTCGCCCGTGCCGACCAGGCGCGGGACGAGCGCGACTGGGCGCGGGCGGAATACCTGTACTGGCAGGCGCTGCGGCTCTACCCGCTGCATGCCGGCTACACCGTCCAGTACGGCCACTGCCTGAAGGAGCAGGGCAAGCTCGAGGACGCCGAGGTGGCCTACCGCTCCGCCCTTGCCCTTGGCGCGCCTGAGGAGGATGTGCGCCAGCATGTGCTGTACGTGCACGCGGCGCAGGGCCTTGGCGAGGCGCGCTTCCCGGCCGCGCCCGCCGCCGGCGGCCAGCCGCTCGACATCCCGCCCTGCCGGGCGGATGTGGAGGCGCTGTTCGCGCTGCTGCTGCAGCGCAAGCCCCGGAGCCTGTCCGAGATCCTGGAGCTGATGCGCGGCGCCGCCACCTGCCGGGAGGTGGCGGCGCACCTGGTGCGGCACGCGGAATTCCCCGCCGCCAACCGGGACCTGATGGTCCTGCTGGCGCAACCGGCCCGAGGCCCGGCATGAGCCCGCCCCGCATCTCCGTCGTCATCAACACCTGCGACCGCGCCGCGCATCTGCGCGAGGCGCTGCGGGGGCTGCGCACCCTCCGCTACCCGGCTTTCGAGGTGGTGGTGGTCAACGGCCCCTCCACCGACGAGACCGCGGCGGTGCTGGAGGAGTGGGCGCCCGGCATCAAGCGCGCGGACTGCCCGGAGTTGAACCTCTCCGTCTCGCGCAACATCGGCATCGCGGCCGCGGCGGGCGAGATCGTCGCCTTCCTCGATGACGACGCCGTGCCGCATCCGGACTGGCTGGCGCGGCTCGCGGAGCACTACCGCGACCCGCGCATCGGCGCCGTCGGCGGCTTCACCGTGGACAACACCGGCCTGCGCTGGCAGGCGCGCAAGACCGTCTGCGACCGCTACGGCAACGCGCACCACGTCTCCGACCACTTCGACGAGCGGCCGCTGAACCGGCCGGGCACGCCCTTCTACCCCAGCCTGCTCGGCACCAATTCCAGCTTCCGCATGGCGGCGCTGCGCCAGGTCGGCGGCTTCGACCACGCCTTCGCCTACCTGCTGGACGAGACCGACCTCTGCCTGCGCCTCGTGGATGCCGGCTGGCACGTGGTCTACGAGCCGGAGGCGCTGGTGTACCACCAGTTCGCCGCCAGCCACATCCGCACCCCGAAGCGCATCGCGCGCACGCTCTACCCCTCGGCGGCGAGCAAGGCCTACTTCATCGCCCGCCACGGCGCACCGGCGAATCGCGGCCGCGCCGCCGCGGAGCTGGAGCGCTACCGGCGCGAGATCCTGGACGCCAACGCCTGGCTCGAGCAGCACCGCGAGATCACCGGGGCGCACCGCGCCTCGCTCGACCAGGACCTCGCCTGGGGGCTGAAGGAGGGCGAGGCACTGGCCCGCCACCGCGGCGGCCGTGCCGGGGGCGACCTCGACGCGGAGGCGGCGCCGCCCCCCTTCCATCGCTTCGCGCCCGGCGGCGGCCTCGGCATCTGCATGGTCAGCCAGGGCTTCCCGCCGCGGGTGGAGGCCGGCATCGCGCGCTGGACGGAGATGGTGGCGCGCGAGCTGGCGCGCCGCGGCCACCGCGTGCACGTGCTGACCGGCACGGCGGAGGACGAGGAGGAATCCGTCCGCTTCGAGGACGGGCTCTGGCTGCACCGCATGACGCCGGAGGCGGAGGGGGCGGAGGCGGTGATGCTCAACCTCGACCTGCCGCCCAACATCGCCGCCTGGAACCGCCGCGTCTGGCGCGAGGTGCAGGCGGTGAAGGGCTTCGGCCTCGACGTGCTCTCCTTCCCGATCTGGGATCTGGAGGCGGCCGCCTGCCTCGGCGATCCCTCGATCGGCGTGGTCATGAGCCTGCACACCAGCTACGCCATGGCGAGGCCGCACAAGCCGGAATGGGCGGCGCGCCCGCTCTACGAGCACTTCATGGTGCGGAAGATGATCGCGGCGGAGGCGCGGGCGCTGGCCGCCGCGCCGATGGTGCTGGCGAACTCCCGCGCCATCCTCGCCGACCTGCAGGCGGCCTACGGCGTGGCGCCCGACCCCTCGCGCGTGGTGCTGGCGCCGCACGGCACCGAGGACCTTCTGGAGGGCGCCCCGCCGCCGGCGCGAAGGGGCGGCTACCGCGTGCTCTTCGTCGGGCGGTTCGAACCGCGCAAGGGCTTCGACCTGGCCGCCGCCGCCGCCCTGCGGCTGCTCGAGGCGATGCCGGAGGCCGAGATGGTCTTCGCCGGCGGCGTGCTGGACGCCGAGGCCGAGGCGGCGCTGGCCGCGGCGGGCGCCGCCGGCCTCGCGGGGCGGCGCGGGGTGCGCTTCCTGGGCGTGCTGGACCGGCCGGCGCTGGAGGCGGCCTACCGCGACTGCGACGTGGCGCTGGTGCCGAGCCGCTACGAATCCTTCGGCCTGGTGGCGATCGAGGCGATGTCGGCCGGCAAGCCGGTGGTGGCGCTGGCCGCGGGGGGCCTCGCCGAGGTGGTGACGGAGGGCGAGGACGGCCTGCTGGTGCCGGACGGGCCGGAGGCGGTGGAAGGGATCGCCGCCGCTCTGCTGCGCCTCGGCCGCGATGCGGCGCTGCGCGCGCGCCTGGCGGCGGGCGCCCGCCGCTCCTTCGAGGCGAAGTACACGGTGAAAGCGATGGTGGACGTGCTGGAGGCGGCCTATCGGCGCGCCGCCGCGACCCGTCCTGCGCGGGAGGCAGCCTGATGGAGTTCGGCCCCGCCGCGGTGCGGCACGTGCTGGCGATGTTCGAGCCCGGCCCGGTGCCGGCGGAGGAGGCGGCGCGCCTCTCCGCCCTGGTCGGCTCCTGGGAAGAGATGCTGGCGCACCTGCTGCTGCGCCGCGGCACCCTGACGGCCTATCCGGAGCTGGAGGCGGGGATCCGCGCGCGGGCGGAAGCCTATCGCGGCGGGCCGGCGACGCGGCGCCCGCCGGGCGGGGATATGCGGCGCCTGGCGCAGACCGAGGAGGCGCTCGAGGAGGCGCTGGCGGCGCTGCTGGCGGCGGAGCGGGAGACGCGGAAGCTCGCCGACCGTGCCCTCGAGGCATGGCGGGCGCATGTGGCGGAGCGGCCGGCGGGGAGATGTGATGTGAGGCTGCGGATCGGGGCGGGGGTGGGGTGATGGCACGCGCGGAGCTGACCGATGAAGGGCTGGAGCGCCTGAACTCGCCCGCCTCCGTCTGTCTCGTGACCGTGATGAAGAGCGGCACGCACTGGGCACGCTATCTGCTGGCCAATTATCTGAAGATCATGGTGCGCGGCTCCGACTGCAGCCGTGCCACGTACGAGGAGCTGCAGTCGGTCTTCTCCCCAAACGATCGGAGGCTCTGCCTTCGCACGAAGACCGAACCCGTACGATCCCCGCTGTATCCGGTGTTCGGGTACCAGGATGTCATGTGGCAGCATGTTTCGGAGGATTTGTCGGCATACAGGGGCAGAATAGTCTTCCTGTTCCGGAACCCGCTCGACTATTTGATATCTCGGTATCACTACGACAAGGTGCTGTGGCAAAGCGAAGGACGCGATGTTTCCTCGCCGGCGGCAACCATGGACTGGTCACTTCGGTGGTATGCGGAATCCCTCAGCTTCATGTTGAAGCTGGTTCGGCAGAAGCGCGACGCCGTGGTGCTGACTTATGAGAATCTTAAACAGGCGCCGCAAGTGAGCCTGGAAATCATGCTTCGCTCTCTTGGCATTCCGGTGCGTCGCGATGCGCTCCAGCTCGCTGTCGAACGGTCGGATGCCAGGAAGGTGGCAGCCGAGGAGGTGGAGAGAGGGCGGGCGATCGTCGGACCGACAACCTCGGGATACTTTGTTAGAGACTCTGGGGTTGGTCAGTGGAAGAACCACCTTACCGATGAAGATCTTCGGCGAGCTGAAAAGATTCTTGGTGGATATGGATTACGTCTCGCACATTTCCAGATTGAATAAATAGATAAGTCGCCCCATGTTGGTGATTATTGCTATTTCCTGCGATATCACCAAGAGGCAGATTTTTATTTCCACCTCAAATGACGTGAGATTTAAGACAGATGCATGAACCTATTATTGACAGGAAACAGTACGTACAGCAGAATTTTTTGTTCGAATCGATACAAAATGCGCCCTCATTGATGAACCTGCCACAGAGGCTGGTATTGTTTAGCCTTATCCTGGGCCTTGCCCCGAAAAATTATCTGGAATTGGGGACTGCCCGTGGCGGTTCCGCACTGATCGTGCAGAAAGCGATCCAGTGTCTGGGAAACCCGGATTTCCAGGGTGCCTGCATTGATGTTAGCTTTTCCAGGATATCTCCTGAACACAAGACTGATCTTGAACGCCATTTCCGGTTTATAGAGGCATCCATCTCCGTTTCGAGCATCATCCGTGCCCACCGAGCCATTGGTGATTTCGAAATCGTCTTGATTGACGCCCTGCATGACATCGACAACGCGCGATTTGACGCCATGACGGTGTTCCCCTTCGTCAGGCCGGGAGGGGTAATTTTGTTTGATGACGCGAACTACTTCGAGGTGCGGGACGCCATCCGTGAAATCGTGACAATCCTGCCGGTCGAGGATTGCGGCTATCTTTCCAGGCACGGCGGACAGGACGCCGCACCGCTGCGACCAGAGAATGACCGCTGGCGTGGGGAAGAGATCATTTGGGGCGGCCTCTACATGCTGCGCAAGAAGCTAGGCTCACCCTCGGCAAGCGAAGCAAAATCGGGTCCATTGCCTGGAAAATTTGTTGTTCCTAGTCGAAAATATTGATGACTTCGGGTGGTCTGCGCCATCAAGGCGCGTACCTCTGCCTTTGCAGGGATGCATGAGGCGGAGCGGCTTCATTTCGGTTTCTGGCTTTTTCGGGCGGCTTTCCCTCGGCAACCATGTGAGCCTCTTCTGGACGCCTGCGCTCCCACCTAAGGGGCAGGACATACGCGGGGCGGCGTGATACGCCCCGCCCCCATGCCCGCCCCCGCCCTGGCCGATCCCTCCTCCCGTGCCCTCATCCTCCGCCTGTGGCGCGAGCAGCTCTCGCGCCACAGGCCGCGCATCGCCGCCGCGCTCGCCTGCACCCTGGCGCTCTCCGCCATCACCGCCCTCTACCCCATCGTCATCCAGCAGGCCTTCGACCGCTTCGCGCGCAACGACCCCGACGTGGTCTGGCTGCTGCCACCGGTCATCCTCGCCGTCACCGCCGCCCGCGCCGCCGCCCTCTACGGCCAGCAGGTCACGGTGCACGGCACGGTGCTGCGGGTGATCGAGGGGCTGCAGCGCATGCTGTTCCGCGCCCTCACGCGCGCTGACCTCGCCGTGGCGGCGCGCGATGCGCCGGCGCGCCACGCCGCCCGCTTCACCACCGACGCCGCGGCGATCCGCGAGGCGCTGACGCGCGCCATCGGCGGCATCGCCAACATCCTCACCATCCTCGGCCTGGTCGGCTCCATGCTGTGGCTGGACTGGGCGATGGCGCTGCTCGCCGCCGCCCTCTACCCGCTGGCGGCGGTGCCGATCCTGGCGCTCGGGAGGCGCATCCGCCGCGCCTCCTCCGGCATGCAGGACCGGGTGGGAGAGACGGCGGCGCTGCTGACCGAAAGCTTCGCCGCCGCCCGCGTGGTGCGCGCCTACCGGCTGGAAGCGGCGGAGGAGGCCCGCGCCGCCCGCGCCTTCGAGAATCTCCGCCGCGCCCTCTACGCCATCGCCCGCACTCGCGCCCGCGTCGATCCGGTGCTGGAGGTGCTGGGCGGGCTGACCGTGGCGCTGGTGCTCGGCTTCGTCGGCTGGCGGGTCGCGGCCGGCCAGGGCACGGTCGGCCAGTTCACCGGTTTCGTCGCGGCGCTGCTGATCGCGGCGCAGCCGGTGCGCCAGCTCGGCTCGCTGAACGCGGCGCTGCAGGAGGGGCTGGCCGGCCTCGCCCGCGTCTTCGCCGTGGCCGACACGCCCCGCCGCGTGGTGGACACGCCCGGCGCGCGCCCGCTGCCGCCCGGGCGCGGCAGGGTGGAGTTCGATGCCGTCGCCTTCCGCTACGAAGGCACGCCGGACGCCGCGCTCGAGCATCTCAGCTTCGTCGCCGAGCCGGGGCAGACGGTGGCGCTGGTCGGGCCCTCCGGCGCCGGCAAGTCCACCGCCCTCGCCCTGGTGCCGCGGCTCTACGACGTCACCGCGGGGGCGGTGCGGGTGGACGGGGCCGATGTGCGGACGGTGACGCTGGCCTCGCTGCGCGACGCCATCGCCTATGTCGGGCAGGAGGCGGTGATCTTCGACGACACCGCGCTCGCCAACATCGCCTGCGGCCGCCCCGGCGCCACGCGGCAGGAGGTGGAAGCGGCGGCCCGCGCCGCGGCGGCGCACGACTTCATCGCCGCCCTGCCGCAGGGCTACGACACGCCTCTCGGGCCGGGGGGCGGGCGGCTCTCGGGCGGGCAGCGCCAGCGCATCGCCCTCGCCCGCGCCCTGCTGCGCGACCCGCGGGTGCTGCTGCTGGACGAGGCGACCAGCGCGCTCGATGCCGAGAACGAGGCTCTGGTCACCGCGGCGCTCGCCCGGCTGCGCCAGGGCCGCACCACGCTGGTGATCGCGCACCGCCTCTCCACGGTGCGGGAGGCCGATCGGATCGTGGTGATGGAGGCCGGGCGCGCGGTGGAGCAGGGCACCCATGCCGAGCTGATGGCGGCGGGCGGCCTGTATGCGCGGCTGGTCCGCACCCAGGCCTTCGGTGCCGCGCCGCAGGAGGCCGCGCCGGCAGGCTAGGCCATTTCCCGTTCGCCCCGGCTCGCGGCAAATGCCCTCGCCTCTTGATCTGCGGGCGCCCTCCCCCGTCCGGACGGGATCTGCCCCTGGAGCCGCTCCCGATCGGCCGGGCTCGCGCAAACGGCCCCAACCCATTGCCCGCGAAGCGGAGGCGCGCTCCCGTCGAGTTTGCCGCCGCGGATCAGGCGCTACACCGCCCGCCGCGCCTGCAGCGCCGCCGCGAGCGTGCCCTCGTCCAGCACGTCCAGCGCGCCTCCGATCGGCACGCCCTGCGCCAGCCGGGTCACCCGCACCCCCAGCGGGCGCAGGCGGTCGGTGAGGTAGTGGGCGGTCGTCGCCCCGTCCACGGTGGCGGGGAGCGCCAGGATCACCTCCTCCACCCCCCCTTCCGCGACGCGCGCCAGCAGCGGCTGCACGGCGAGGTCCTCCGGCCCCACCCCGCCGAGGGCGGAGAGCGTGCCGCCGAGCACGTGGTAGAGCCCGCGATGGGCATGGGCCCGCTCCAGCGCCCAGAGGTCGGCCACCCCCTCCACCACGCAGATCAGGCTGCGGTCGCGCCGCGGATCCCGGCAGACATGGCAGGGGTCCTCCGCGTCCAGATTGCCGCAGACGCGGCAGGGCCGCACCGCCTCGGCCGCGCGGCGCAACGCCTCCGCCAGCGGCAGCATGGTCTCCCCCGGACGCATCAGCATCCGCAGCACGGCGCGGCGCGCGCTGCGCCGACCAAGGCCCGGCAGCTTCGCCAGCAGCCCGACCAGGTGCTCGATGGGGTCGTCCGTCTGCGCCATGCCCGCGCCGCGCACCAGGAAAGGCCGGGACGGCGCCCCTAGAAGGGCAGCTTCATGCCGGGCGGCAGGCTCAGCCCGGCGGCCGCCTTCTGCATCTCCTCGGCCATCGTCGCCTCGACCTTCTGCCGGGCGTCGGCGTGGGCGGCGACCAGGAGATCCTCGAGCACCTCGCGGTCCTCGGCGGTCATCAGGCTCGGGTCGATGGAGACGCGCTTCAGGTCGCCCTTTCCGGTCAGCGTCACCTTCACCATGCCCGCACCGGCGGCGCCCTCCACCTCCGTCGCCTCCAGCTTCGCCTGCATCTCCTGCATGCGCGACTGCATCTGCTGCGCCTGCTTGAGCATGTTCGAGAGGTTCTTCATGGGTCCTCCGGTGGGAAATCGTCGTCGAAATCGGCGGCCCCGGCCTCCGGCTCCTCCGTGCCGCCAGGCGGCGCGAGGCCCGGAGCCTCGGCGCCGGGCGGGGAAGCAGCCAGGGGCAGCCCGTAGGCGTCCGTGGCGGCATCGCGCACCGCCTCGATGCTGGCGCCGGGGAAGGCCGCCAGCACGGCCTGCACCAGGGGGTGGCTCGCCGCCAGGCTGCGGCGTTCCGCCTCGGCGGCGCGCCCCTGCTCGGCGAGCGTCGGCTCGCCTTCGGCGTTGCTGAGCGCGATGGTCCAGCGCGCGCCGGTCGCCTCCAGCAGCAACGCCCCGAGCTGGGCGGCGAGGTCGCGGGGCGCCTCGGGCCGGACGCGCATCTCGATGCGCCCCTCGGCGATGCGCACCGGATGCACGCTGTGCAGCAGGTGCGCGTGCAGCATCGGCCGCCGCCCGGAGGCGAGGGCCACCACCTCCCGCCAGGAGCGGGGCGCCTGGGCGGGCCGGGCGGACGGCTCCGGTGCCAGGCGGGGGGGCGGCCCGCCGCCGGCCACGGCGCGCAGGGCACCGCCCGCCGGCGGGTCCGGCACCACGCTCCCCCGCGCCGCACTTCCCGCCGGCGCCGGGGGGCCGCCCTCCGGCGACGGCCGCGATCCGCCCGCCGCCGCGCCGCCATCGCCGAGGCGGCGGAGGATGTCGCCCGGCGTCGGCAGCTCCGCCACATGGGCGAGGCGGATCAGCACCATCTCCGCCGCCGCGCGGCGGTCCGGCGCCTCGTTCACCTCGGCGAGGCCCTTCAGCAGCATCTGCCAGGCGCGCCCCAGCACGGGAATGGAGAGCCGCTCCGCCAGCGCCGCGCCGCGGCCGCGCTCCTCCTCGCCGAGCGAGGGGTCGGCGCGCAGCGCCGGCACGCTGGCCAGGCGCGTCAGGGTGTGCGCCAGATCCAGCATGTCCGAGAGGATCACGCCGGGGTCGGCGCCCCGTTCATGCGCGCGGTCCATCAGCGAGAGGCAGGCGGCGACGTCGCCCCTCATCGCCGCCTCCATCAGGTCCATCACCAGCCCGCGGTCGGCGAGGCCGAGCATCTCCGCCACCAGCGCCGCGGTGACGCCCGTGCCCTCGGCACCGGCCAGCGCGATCGCCTGGTCGAGCAGGGAGAGGCCGTCGCGCACCGAGCCGTCGGCGGCGCGGGCCAGCATCGCCAGCGCCTCCTCCTCTGCCGCCACGCCCTCCTTCGCGGCGATGGCGGCGAAATGGGCGCGCAGCGCCGGCTGCGCGACGCGGCGCAGGAAATGCGTCTGGCAGCGGGAGCGGATGGTGGTCGGCACCTTCCTGAGCTCCGTCGTCGCCAGCATGAACTTCACCTGGGCCGGCGGCTCCTCCAGCGTCTTCAGCAGGGCGTTGAAGGCCTGGTTCGAGAGCATGTGCACCTCGTCCAGGATCAGCACCTTGAAGCGGCCCTGGGCGGGGCGGTAGCGCAGCGTCTCGCGCAGCTCCCGCACGTCGTCCACGCTGTTGTTGGAGGCGGCGTCGAGCTCCAGCACGTCCGGGTGGCGGTCGGCCAGGATGGCGCGGCATTCGGGGCAGGTCCCGCAGGGATCCACGGTGGGGCCGCCCCGCCCGTCCGGGCCGACGCAGTTCAGCGCGCGGGCGATGATGCGCGCGGTCGTGGTCTTGCCGACGCCGCGCACGCCGGTGAGCAGGAAGGCGTGCGGCACGCGGTTCTGCGCGAAGGCGTTGCGCAGGGTGCGCACCAGCGCCTCCTGCCCGATCAGCTCGGCGAAGGTGGTGGGGCGGTACTTGCGCGCGAGCACACGGTAGGGGGCGGCCTCTGCGGGAGGCGCGGCCGGCGCATCGCCGAACAGGCCCGGCCCCTCGGGCGGGGGCGGCTCGGGCAGGCGTTCCGCCTCCTCGGGCGGCGCCTCGGTGCTCGGGGCTGCGGAGCCGAAGAGGTCGCTGGCCATGCGGCAGGTGTCTCGGTGGCGGGGCCGGCCGCGGGGGCGACCAAAAAAGCGTCGCGCCGCCTGCGGCGCGAAGGTGGAAGACCGGCGAAGCGACCCGGGCGGAAACTCGTTACGGCTGCTTCCTTCCGGACCTGACCGGGTTGGCGAGGCGCCCGTCCGTCACCGGCCTTCCACGCCCGAATATCGTGCCTCCGCCCCGCCGGGGCAATGCCCCCCGCGGCATATCGCCGGTCCTTCCGCCCGCGGGATCCTTCCCGCGGGCGATGTCCGGCCCCGGGCGCGCCCCTTGCCGATGGTCCCGGGGCCTGCGGAGGGGCGGGCCGGGGGCGTCAGCCCTTCCGCGTCGCGCCGGAGACGGCCTCCAGGCACTCCGCGATGTAGGGCGGCAGGTGGAAGGCGCAGGCGTGGATCTCCGGCGTCCAGTAGCGCGTCGTGCCGAGGATGCCGGCCTCGGCGGCGCGCCGGCGGATCTCCTCGGCGCCGAGGTGGCGGCAGGAGGCGTCCTTGGCCGCCCAGCCGAGCGTCATGAAGCCGCCGACATAGGTCGGCACGGCGGCGACATAGGCCCAGACGTCGGGGAAGGCCTTGGCGCGGCGGAGCGAGGTCTCGCGCAGCTCCTCGGCCTGCATGAAGGGAACGCCGGACTGGTTCACCACGAGCCCGCGCTCGCCGAGGAGACGCGCGCAGTTGGCGTAGAACTCGTCGGTGAACAGCACCTCCCCGACCCCGATCGGATCGGTGCTGTCCACGATCACGACATCGAAGCTGCCGGCCGGCGCCTGCCGGACGTAGTCGATCCCGTCGCCGACGATCACCTCGGCCCGCGGGTCGGACCAGGCATCCCCGCCGATGCGGGGCATGTGCTCCCTGGCGAGGCGGATCACCTCGCCGTCGATCTCCACCATCACCGCCCGCTCGACGCCCTTGTGCTGCAGGACGCGGCGCAGGACGCCGCCATCGCCGGCGCCGATGATCAGGACCCGCCGCGCCGCGCCGTGCGCCAGCAGCGGCACATGGGCCAGCATCTCCTGATAGACGAACTCGTCCGCCTCGGTGATCTGCACCACGCCGTCGAGCAGCATGACCCGGCCATGGCTGTCGCTCTCGAACACCATGATGTCCTGAAAGCCGGACTGCACGCGCGCCAGCTCGCGCTTGACGCGGAACCGCTGCCCCCAATCCGGGTAGAGCGTCTCGTTCACCCAGGAATCGGTCGCCATGGAACTCTCCCGCACATGCACAAGGAAAGGGCCGGGCGCGAGAGGCCCGGCCCCGATCCTGACCGGAACGCGGCGTCAGCCCACGAGGCCGCGCTTGTGCTCCGCCAGCGTGACTCGCTCAGGCAGGAATCCCTTCTTCAGGACGGGAACGGCGTTGTAGGGGTTGCACGCGCCACAGACGAAGATGTCGATGGCGGCGAAATCCCGCTCCGGCCAGGTGTGGATGGAGACATGGCTCTCCGCCAGCACCAGCACGCCGGACACGCCGCTGCCGGGCCCGAAGTGATGGAAATGCCCGTGCAGGATGGTCGCACCCGTGGCGATGGCCGCCTCGCGCAGCACCGCATCGATGTGCTCCGGATCCGCGAGGTTGGTCGCGCCCCAGAGGTCGATGATCAGGTGCGTGCCGGCGAACTTCACGCCGTCACGGGTGACGAAATAATCCTTGGCCTCGCTCACCGAGGTTGCGGAGTTCTGGGCGTTGCTCGGGAGCGTCTCCGAGACCATCCCCAGTTGGACGAGAGCTTCCATCGCGGGCTCCTTCCCACCAGCAGATGACCAGGGCGATCGGGTATCGATCAGGTCAACGGCCGCCGCATATGGGGCACCCACCCCCTGGGTGCAAGCGGTTTTGGGACGGGAAGGCCGAAAAAATTGCCGCCCTCTCCCGCGTGGCGCACGGGACTCAGCGCGTACCGAGGCTGGCTGCCCGCAATGGCTCCAGCCCGGCGGGAAGGGCGCGGAAGAGCTGCAGCTCGCGCTGCAGCCGCGGCAGATCCGCCAGCCCGCGCAAGGGATCGGCGGTCAGCGCCGCGAAGGGCTCGGCCAGAGGGCCGTTGCGCATCCGCGGCCCGAATTCCGCACCCAGCGCAGCGAGGTCCCCCGCCCTGCCAGCCAGGGCGAGCAGCGCCGCCTGCCGCAGCAGCACGCGGCGGTGGGACATCTCAAGCGCCGCCGGCGAGGGCGGCAGCACGTCGCGCAGGTGCTCCTGCAGCACGGCGGCGGCACCCGCCCAGTCCTGCCTTTCCGCCAGAAGCTCGGCCAGCGGCTCCGCGCCTGGCGGGCCGAGCGCGCGCAGCGACGCCATCGCCTGCGCCATGTCGCCCCGAAGCGCCTGCGCCCGGGCTCGGAGCACGGCGCGCTCCTGAGCCAGGGCCTCGGGCAGCGCCGGCGATGCCGTCTGCTCCAGCACCGCCAGCGCCTGCGCGGCCTCGCCCGCGGTGAGGCGCAGGCGAGCCAGGCGCAGGCCAAGCGCGGCGCGCTGGGCACCACTCGCCCCTTCCACCGCCCGCCGCAGCAGCGCCGCGGCACGATCCGTGAGGTCAAGGGCAATCATGCGGTCGGCGAGCAGCATCACCGCCGCCTCGCCCTCCAGGCCGGCGGGCAGCAGGTCGGGATGCGCGTCGAACACGGCCACCGCGCCGAGCGGAGGCTCGCTTTCGAGGGCTGCGAGGAAGGCCTCCTGCAGCTTCGGGCGCAAGCCGGAAGCCTGCTCGGGGAACAGCGCGCCGGTCTCCTGCAGCAGCGCCAGAGCGCCCCGCGCCTCACCGGCCTGGAGCCGCAGCCTTGCCAGGCGCAGCCGCGTGGCGAACTCCTCCTGATCGCCGCGCCAGGCGACCAGCGCCGCTTCCAGCGCCTGTGCGGCCTGCGCCGGATCCATCCGGCCGGTGGCGAGGCGAAGCTCAATCCCCCGTCGCAAGGCCCTGACCCGCACCAGGCGGTCCCGCCCCCGCGTCAGGGCATCGTAGGCGGCCAGCGCCTCCTCGGTGTGCCCTTCGGCCTCCGCCAGCGCCGCCCGGGCCAGCGCGAGGTCGGCCCGTCCTGGCGCTGCGGCGACCAGCCGGGCCAGCGCCTCGCGCTCCCCCTTCTCCATCAGGGTATGGGCGACCAGGGGCAGAAGCCGTGCCCGCACCCCCTCGGGATATTCCAGCACCAGCGGCAGGGTTGCGGTGAAGCCCGGCGCGGCGGCACCCGCCTCCCCCCGGATCGCCGCCAGGACGGCCCGCCACAGGATCAGCTCGTCGCAATCCTCCAGATCCGGATGCATCAGGCCCTCGGCTTCGGCCGGGCGGCCGGCCAGGGCGGCGGCGGCACCGGAAAGGGCCGCGATGCCGGAATCCTCGGCAGCGGCAGGGTTCTCCAGGCGAGCGAGTGCCAGAACCGCCTGCGCCTCCTGCGGCAGGCCCAGCGCGAGCAGCGTCTCGGCCGCGGCGCGGCGCAGGGCAAGCCTCGCCAGGGGTGGTGCCGCGGCGATGGCCGCCTGCTCGGCACGTTGGCGCTTGACCAGAACGGGGACGGGCAGGTCGGGGATGTCGAAGAGCCGTGTCATCGGCGGCTGCGGTACGCCGGTCGCCACCGCCGGGTCGATGGAAAGGGCCCCTCCGCCGGCGGCGCCGAGCAGGAATCCGTCCGGCGCGGCCCGCAGCGTCACGTGATCCGAACGCGCCAGCACCGCCGCGCCCAGAAGCGTGGAGGGCAGGTCGGCCTCGGGCAGCCGCCGCGGCTGCGGCACATGCCCGGCCGGCTCCCGCATCGTGCCCAGCAGCAGGGGCAGCCCGGTCAGCGGATCGCTCAGGGCGACGACGCGCCCGGGATGGGACGCCCGCAGCAGCAACTGCCCGCTGCCTTCGATCCCGATCGCCAGCGCACCGTCGGGCGATGCCTCGCCGGCGGCGCCGGGATGCGCCGCCTCCAGCGCCCAGGCCCCGTCCAGCCGCCGCGCGCGCAGCGTCGCGGGCGGGTCGAGCCTGAGCGCGATCTGCGTGCCTCCGGGCAGGATCTCCGCCGTCATGGCGCCCAGCACCGGGTCGCGCCGCAACGCCGAGAGGTCGAGCGGCTGGGCCTTGTCGAACACGGCCAGGACCAGGTCTCCCCGTCGCAGCAGCGCCAGCCCGACCTCGGCCCCGAAGGGCAGCAGGGCGGCGCGCGGCTGTCCTGGGGCGCCAATCAGCCGGACCGGCAATGCCGAAGGGGGCGGCAGGCTGACCGAGGCCGCGTTCAGCGCCGCCGCGCCGAGGCCCGACTCGGGCGGCCGGACGGCGTCGGCCACGGCCGGTGTTGCCGGAACATCCGGCGCCGGAGGCGCTGGAGGGGGCACGGGCTGGGCCGCCGTCCCGGATCTGGCGGTGCCCTGCGCATCCTGCGCGTCCTCCGCCCGCGGCGGGGGGGCAGGCGGCGCCTCCGGGGCAGGATCCAGAAGATCCACCACCACCCAGGGGCCATGCCGGAAATGCCGCGCCCTGACGCCCGGGCGCACCGTGATCTCGACCCCCTCGGCGACCGCCGCAACCCCGGTGACGTTGCGCACCGGACGGCGGACCCCCGCCAGATCCAGCTCCGCCGGAGCGCCGAAGCGCAGCAGCACGCGGGTGCCATGCTGCTCAAGCCGGTATGGCGGAGGCTGGGGCCAGTCGAAGACGATGCGGCCATGTGCCGCATGATCCCCCACCCTGACGCCGATGAATTCCCGCGCCACGCCCGCGGCGGGCATCATCAAGGCGGCGGTCAGCAGCCAGGGGAGGAGGCGCGTCATTCGAAGCTGGCCAGCAGGCGGTCTATGTCCTGCTGCGAGGCCGCGCTCGCGGGCAGTTGCGGGCCGCTGGCCAGGGCCTCGCCCTCGGTGCGGGGCGGAGACGCCGCCTCGCCCGCCCCGGGGCAGCCGAAGGCGTGGGTGGCAGCGGCGACGCGCCGCTCGATCGTCTTCAGGGCCGTCACCACCTTGCCTATGCGCTGGCCGGTGATGTCCTGGAAGCTGCAGGCCTCGTAGATGCGGGTCACGGCGTCCGACAGGACGGAGGCCGCCTCCTCGGGCAGGCGCGGCCGCAATCCCTCCAGGGCCTCGCAGCTGTCGAGGATTTCGTTCGTCGCCGCGGCGGTGTGCGCGACGACGGCATCCAGCTCGTCGGTCGCCGCCGGGATCTGGCTTGCGGTGATGTCGTCGGCCTGCAGCGCCGCAATCTCGGACTTGGCGCGCGCCACCTCCCGCCCCAGGGCCTCCAGCTCGGCCAGAAGCGCTGCCTCGCGGGGGGTAAGCTCGCTGGGCAGGAGGCCCAGCACCACGCGCACCGGCCCGTCCGCCGGGTCCGCGCCCAGATTCCCGTCAGGCATGGCCCAGCACCTTCTCGATCTTGTCGCGCAGGGTTTCGGCGTTGAACGGCTTGACGATGTAGTTGGAGACGC
This sequence comes from Crenalkalicoccus roseus, assembly GCF_004761865.1. Taxonomy (GTDB): domain Bacteria; phylum Pseudomonadota; class Alphaproteobacteria; order Acetobacterales; family Acetobacteraceae; genus Crenalkalicoccus; species Crenalkalicoccus roseus. Next base: position 93,879 of record NZ_SJDM01000008.1, read on the forward strand.
CGGCCTGCTTGGCGGCGACCACGTTCTCCGTCTTGCTCTCGGCGGTGACCATGATGAAGGGCGTGTCCTTCAGCCTCTGGTCGCCGCGCACCTCCTTCAGCAGGTCGAGGCCGGTCATCGGCTGCATGTTCCAGTCGCTGATTACCAGGCCGAAATTCCCGGCGCGCAGCTTGGCCAGCGCCTCCTGCCCGTCGGTGGCCTCCTCGACGTTGTTGAAGTCGAGCTGCTTCAGAAGGTTGCGGATGATCCTGAGCATGGTCTTGTAGTCGTCCACGATCAGGACCGAGATGTTCTTGTCCATCGGCATGAGCCGCCTCCTGTCCAATCCGATGTCGTGCGAGGGATGCGAGGCGCCGGCCTCATGGCGCCGGCGCGGCGCCGGCCCGAACCCGCGCCAGCTCCGTGGTGAGCAGCCGGGCGCGGTCGGGGCGCATGGCGCCCAGGATCGGCGCCGCCTTGCGCTCCGCCATGCGGCCCATGATCTCGACCAGGACCGGCATCTCCAACTCGTCGAGGATGGCGGCCGCATCGCGCGGCCGCATCCCTTCGTAGAGCTTCACCATCTGCCGCCAGCCGGCCTCCTCCTGCTCGCCGCGGGCGCGTTCGGCCGCCTCGAGGCGCTGCTGCAGCGCCGCCAGCTCCTCGACGCGCTGCGCCAGGCGGCGCTCGGCCGCCGCCAGGACCATCTCGCGCGTCGCGATGGACTGCTCGCGCGCCTCGAGCTCGGCGCGCCTGGCGCGCAGCCCCTCGAGAAGGGCGCGTTCCGCCGCCTTCTCGTCGGCGGTGGCGGCCGGCGCCGGCGGGGCGGGAGGCGTCGGTGACGCCGCCGTGCCGACCGCCTGCGCGGCACCGATGATCCCGACATCCGGCATGGCCAGGCTCGGCCCGTGGCGCAGGCCGGCCAGCTTCAGCCCGAGCAGCGCGATCATGGCGCCCAGCAGGACCGGCAGCAGGCGGAGCTTCGGCAGGCGCATCGTCATGATCCCTTCGACGCGGTGCGGGCGAGCGCGCGCAGCAGCTCCCGTTCCGCCCGGCTGCGCACGGCCTGCGGCGTCTCCGGCGCCTCCGGCTGCGACATGCCGCGCGCCGCCCGCACCAGGCCGTCAAGGCGGTCCGCCAGGGCCTCGGCGCGCTCCACGAGATAGCGCAGATCGTCGCGGATCGGCTCGGCGGCGGCGAGCTTCTCGGCCACCTGCCGCCCCGACGCCTCGGCGGAGGCGCGGAGCCTCAGGGAGGCGGCTTCGGCGAGGCGCGTCGCCTCCGCCAGCCCGGCGGCGCTGCCATCCAGCGCGGCCCGGTCGCGGCGCAGCGCGCGCAGCTCCCGCTCCAGCCGCAGCACGAAGGGCATGGCGCCCGCCAGCAGCGCCACCACCAGGATCTGCACCGACCATTCCAGAAGGCCCATGCTCATCCCTCCTGCACCCGCAACTCGCGCACGATCCGCACCGCCAGGCGGTTCTCCTTCTGGCCGAGCTCGGCCTCGAACAACGGCACGTCCCCGCAGCGCAGGCGCACCGGCGCCCCCGGCGCCACGCCAAGCGTGATCCGATCGCCGCGGCGCAGCGACAGCACGGAGGAGAGCGGCATGGTCTGCTCGTCCAGCACCACGTCGAGGGAAAGCTCCGTATGGCGGAGCTGCTCGGCGAGATGCGTCTCCCATATGGAGTCGCGGCCGAACCTCTCCCCCATGAACTGCTGCAGCAGGAGCTCCCGTACCGGTTCCAGCGTGGCGTAGGGCAGGAGCAGCTCGACCTTGCCGCCGCGGTCTTCCATGTCCACGCGCAGCCTGACCAGGACGCAGGCATTGGAAAGGCGCGAGATCGCGGCGAAGCGGGGGTTCACCTCCAGCCGCTCGAACCGGAAGTGCACGTCGCACAGCGGCTCGAAGGCCTCCGACATGTCGTTCAGCACCACCGCGATCAGGCGCTCGACCAGCGTGCGCTCGATGGTGGTGTAGGGGCGCCCCTCGATGCGCATGGCGGCCGTGCCCCGGCGGCCGCCGAGCAGGACGTCCACCACCGAGTAGATCAGCGGGCTGTCGACGACCAGGAGGCCGTAATTGTCCCATTCCTGCACCTTGAAGACGGCCAGCATCGCGGGAAGGGGAACCGAGTTCAGGTAGTCGCCGAAGCGGAGCGACAGGATGCTGTCTATCGAAACCTCGACATTGTCGCTGGTGAAGTTGCGCAGCGTCGTGGACATGATGCGCACCAGCCTGTCGAACACTATCTCCAGCATCGGCAGCCGCTCGTAGGCGACCAGCCCGGCGCTGACGATGCGCTGGATGCCGCTCTGCTCCTCCGGCGCCGCCTCGCCGCCGCCGAAGCCGAGCAGGCTGTCGATCTCGGCCTGGTTGAGGACGCGGGTGGAGTCCGGCTGCGGCGGCGCGGCAGGGGCCGTTTCCGCGCCCAGCGCCTCGGCCCAGGCTTCGGCCATCTCCTCCTCGGACGCGGTCACTGCTGCAGGATCTCCAGGAACAGGACATCGGTGATGCGCGCCGGCGCCTCGCCGCGGCCGGCCGGCGGCGGCACGGCGACATTGGCGCGGGCGACGAGCTCCTCCCGCAGGCGGTAGGTGCCGGCGCTGCCGCGAAGCTCTTCCGGCCGTACCTCCCGCAGGTAGGTGGTGAACAGATCCACGAGCCGGGGCATCGCCGCCTGCACGGCGGCCGCATCCTCCGCCCCGGCGAGCTCGAGCTTGCTGCGCAGCTTGATGTAGCTGGCGCGCCGCCCCCCGGTATTCAGGTTGGCGATGATCTCCGGCATCTCGAGGAACACCGGCTGCCGCGGCGCGGGCGCGGCAGCCGGCTTGCCGCCGCCGAACAGGCCCATCGCCCACCCCCCCGCGCCGGCGCCCGCCAGCAGGAGGGGAGGCAGGACGAACAGGACGAGGCGCCGCCGCCCGCCTCCCTTGCCTTTGGCCTGCTTCGCCTCAGCCTCCGCCATCGCCCTTCACCTCCGGGCGAAGCTTGTCGCAGGGACCGCTTAACGAAGCCTTGCCCGGCAAGGCCGGACCGCCCGGAGCGGCAAGACCTGCCGTCCGGAGGCAATCGCGACCGGCGCCGGCCCATGGCGCAACCTGGCATGCCGGTTGCTAGTCCACCCTCGGCAGCCGCCATCCGGCCGCGGCACCGCCAAGGGGAACGCGTCATGGACACGCCAGGCTATGTCATCCTCTCGCGCCTGGGCGCGCAGCTCCGCGCCACGCAGGTGCTGGCGAACAACGTCGCCAACGCGGACACGCCGGGCTTCCGCGCCGAGCGGGCCATCTTCGTGCAGCATCTCGAGCGCCACCGCGACCTGGCCGCCCCCCCGGGCCAGCGGGAGGTCGCCTACGCCCTCGACCGCGCCACTTGGCGCGACATGGCGCCCGGGGCCGTCTCCGTCACCGGCAATCCGCTCGACGTCGCGATCCAGGGGGAAGGCTTCTTCGCCGTCGAGACGCCGCGCGGCGAGCGCTACACGCGCGCGGGCCGCTTCGCGCTGGACGCCGAGCGCCGGCTCGTGGACGCGGAAGGGCACCCCGTGCTCGACGCGCGCGGCATGCCGATCGCCTTCGCCATCAACGACTCCCGCATCGAGATCCGGGGCGACGGCACGGTGCGCACCGAGAACGGCGCGGTCGGCCAGCTCCGCGTGGTGCGCTTCGCCGACCCGCAGCGCCTGCAGGCCGAGGGCGGGCGCCTCTTCGCCAGCGATGATCCGCCCGAGCCGGTTGAGCGCCCCGCCCTGGTGCAGGGGGCCGTCGAGGGCAGCAACGTCAGCGCGGTGCAGGAGATCACGCGCCTGACGATCGAGCTCAGGGAGTTCCAGTTCGCCGCCCAGTTCGCCGAGCGCGAGGGCGAGAGGCTGCAGACCGCGGTCGAGCGCATCCTGCGCCGCCGCTGAACGCAAGGGGAAGGACGCGGATGAGGGCGCTCCAGATCGCCAGCACCGGCATGCTGGCGCAGCAGACCAACGTCGAGGTCATCTCGAACAACATCGCCAACATGAGCACCACCGGCTACAAGCGCCGGCGGGCCGAGTTCCAGGACCTGATCTACCAGAACATCCGCCGCGTCGGCTCGCAGAGCTCGGACGACGGCTCCATGCTGCCCTCGGGCGCGCAGATCGGCCTCGGCGTCAGGACGGCGGCGGTCTACCGCATCGCCGAGCAGGGCAGCCTGCAGCAGACCGAGAACCGCTTCGACCTCGCCATCCGCGGCAACGGCTACTTCCAGATCCAGCTGCCGACCGGCGAGATGGCCTATACGCGCGACGGCACCTTCGGCCTCTCGCCCGAGGGCCAGATCGTGACCGCCGAGGGGTTCCTGGTGATGCCCGGCATCGTCATCCCGCCCGCGGCGCGCGACGTCACCATCAACGCGGCCGGCGAGGTGCTGGCGAAGATGGACGGCCAGGTGGCGCCGCAGAATGTGGGGCAGATCCAGACCGCGATCTTCGCCAACGAGGGCGGCCTGGAGGCGATCGGCGACAACCTGCTGCTCGCCACCCCCGCCTCGGGCGAGCCGCAGCTCGCCCCGCCCGGCCAGCCAGGGCACGGCCAGGTGCTGCAGGGCTTCATCGAGACCAGCAACGTCAACGTGGTGCAGGAGATCACCAGGCTGATCACCGCCCAGCGCGCCTACGAGATGAACAGCAAGGTCATCACGGCAGGCGACGAGATGCTCTCCACCCTGTCGCGCATGCGCTGAGGAGAACGGCAATGCGGCTCCTGCCCCTGCTTCTGCTCCTGCTCGCCCTTCCCGCCGCCCCGGCGGCGCGCGGGCAGGAGATCGTCTCGATCCGGCCGCTCTCGGTGGTGGAGGAGCCGGTGCTGCGGCTCGGCGACGTGTTCGAGGGCGCAAGCGGCCGCGGCGGCCTCGCGATCGGCGCCGCGCCGGCGCCCGGGCGGCGGCTGGTGCTGGAAACCCCGCACCTGCTCGCCCTCGCGCGGGCGCATGGCCTCGCCTGGCGCCCGCTCTCGCCGCACGAGCGGGTGGTGGTGGAGCGGCCGGGCCGGCCGGTGCCGCGCGAGGAGATCGAGGCGGCGCTGCGGGCCGAACTGCTCCGCCTCGGCCTCGACCCCGAGGCGGAGCTCGAACTCGGCGCGCTGCTGCCGGCCATGGTGCCGCCCGCCGCGCCGCTCGATCTCTCGGTGGAGGGCGCGACGCTCGATACCGCCACCGGGCGCTTCGCCGCGGTGCTGGTGGTGATGGCCGAGGGCATGCCGGCGCTGCGCCAGCGCGTCGTCGGGCGCGCTGTGCCGACCGCGCCGGCGGTACTGGCGACACGCCGCCTCGCCATCGGGGAGGTGGTGCGGGAGGAGGATGTGCGGGCGGTGCGCCTGCGCGCCGAGCGGGTCCGTCCGGGAACCGCGCAGGACCCGGCGGAGGTGGTGGGCCAGCAGCTTCGCCGCCCGCTCGGCAGCGGCCTGCCCTTCCTGCTGTCGGATCTCGGGCCACCGGCCCTGGTGGAGCGCAACGCCGTGGTGACGCTCGTCCTGGACGGGCCCGGCATGCTGCTGACGACGCAGGGCCGGGCGCTGGAGGCGGCGCCGCGCGGCGCGCTGGTGCCGGTGATGAACCTGACGAGCCGCAGGGTGGTGGAAGGCGAGGTGGTCGGTCCGGGCCGGGTACGCGTCCTGCCGGGCGCGGTGCCGCTCCGCTGAACGAGGGGGATGAAGCAATGCGCGCGCTTCTGATGCTGCCGATCGCCGCGATGCTCGCGGGCTGCGGCTCGATGGAGAGGCTCTCGCGGGTCGGCCGCGCCCCGGAGATGTCGCCGGTGACCAACCCCGTCGCCCATCCCGCCTGGCGGCCGGTGAGCATGCCGATGCCGGCGCCGCAGGACCCGCCGCCCGTCGCCAACAGCCTGTGGCGGCCCGGCAGCCGCACCTTCCTGCGCGACCAGCGCGCCGCGCAGGTGGGCGACCTGATCACCATCCTGGTCAGCATCCAGGACGAGGCGCAGCTCCAGAACCGCACGCAGCGGGCGCGGAACGGCAGCGACCGGATCGGCCTGCCGGAGGTGTTCGGCATGCAGACGCGCTGGCTGCCGCGCGGCGCCAATCCGGAGACGCTGCTCAACGCCTCCGGCAGCCAGGTGACGGATGGCAACGGGTCGGTGCGGCGGAACGAGACGGTGATGCTGCGCCTCGCCGCCACCGTCACCCAGGTGCTGCCCAACGGCAACCTGGTCGTCTCAGGGCGGCAGGAGGTGCGGGTGAATGCCGAGCTGCGCGAGCTGCAGGTGCAGGGCGTGATCCGCCCGCAGGACATCGCCAGCGACAACACCATCCGCCACGACCGCCTGGCGGAGGCGCGCATCTCCTACGGCGGGCGCGGCACCCTCTCCGACCTGCAGCAGCCGCGCTACGGGCAGCAGCTCCTCGACATCTTCCTGCCCTTCTGACCGGCGCGCCCCCGCCCGCGGGCGGGGGCGCCGCGTCAGGCGAGCCTCCGCTTCAGCGCCTCGTTCACCAGGGCCGGGTTGCCCTTGCCCTGCATGGCCTTCATCACCTGGCCGACGAAGAAGCCGAACAGCTTCTCCTTTCCCGCCCTGTACTCGGCGACCTTGTCGGCATTGGCGGCGAGCACGGCCTCCACCGCGCGTTCGATGGCGCCGGTGTCGGTCACCTGCCGGAGGCCGCGCTCCTCGACGATGGCGCCGGGAGACTTCCCGCTCTCCACCATCGCCTCGAACACCTCCTTGGCCAGCTTGCCGGAGAGGGTGCCGTCCCGCATCAGGTCGAGCAGCGCGCCGAGATGCTCGGCCCGCACCGGCGGGTCCTCGATGGTGCGCTTCGTGCGGTTCAGCGCGGCGAACAGGTCGCCCATCACCCAGTTGGCGGCGAGCTTGGGGTCGCGCCCCTTGGCCACCGTCTCGTAGTAGAGGGCGGTCTCCTTCTCCGCCGTCAGCACCTGCGCGTCGTAGGGCGAGAGGCCGAAGTCGCGGATGTAGCGGGCGCGGCGCGCATCCGGCAGCTCCGGCAGCCCGGCCCGGAGCTCCTCCACCCAGGCGGCGTCGAGCACCAGCGGCGGCAGGTCGGGGTCGGGGAAGTAGCGGTAGTCGTGCGCCTCCTCCTTGGAGCGCATGCTGCGCGTCGCGCCGCGGACGGTGTCGAACAGCCGCGTCTCCTGCTCGACCTCGCCGCCCTCCTCCCACACCTCGATCTGGCGCCGCGCCTCGGCCTCCACGGCCTGCATGACGAAGCGGATGGAGTTGACGTTCTTCACCTCGCAGCGCGTGCGGTAGCCCTCGCCGGGGCGGCGCACGCTGACGTTCACGTCGGCCCGCAGGCTGCCCTCGTCCATGTTGCCGTCGCAGGTGCCGAGGTAGCGCATGATCTGCCGCAGCTTGGCGAGGTAGGCGCCGGCCTCCTCCGGGCTGCGCATGTCCGGCTCGGAGACGATCTCCATCAGCGCCACGCCCGAGCGGTTCAGGTCGATGAAGCTCTTGGCCGGGTGCTGGTCGTGCAGGCTCTTGCCCGCATCCTGCTCCAGGTGCAGGCGGGTGATGCCGATGATCTTCGTGGTACCGTCGGCGAGCTCGATCTCCACCGCGCCCCGGCCGACGATCGGGTGCGCGTACTGGCTGATCTGGTAGCCCTGCGGCAGGTCGGCGTAGAAGTAGTTCTTGCGGTCGAAGCGGGACCACAAGTTGATCTGCGCCTTGAGGCCGAGGCCGGTGCGCACCGCCTGCGCCACGCATTCGCGGTTGATCACCGGCAGCATCCCCGGGAAGCCGGCGTCTATGAAGGAGACCTGGGTGTTCGGCCCGGCGCCGAAGGCGGTGGCAGCGCCGCTGAACAGCTTGGCGCGGCTGATGACCTGGGCGTGGACCTCGAGGCCGATCACCAGCTCCCAGGGGCCGGTCCTTCCCTCGATCGTGTAGGTGGTGGTCGTGCTCATGCCCCCGCCCTCAGCCCCGGCAGCGCGCGGAAATCCGCCGCCCGCTCGATCGCGGCGCCGACCGCGAACACCGTCTCCTCGTCGAAGGCCCGGCCGATCACCTGCAGGCCGAGCGGCAGGCCCTGCGCGTCGAGCCCCGCCGGCACCGCGAGCCCCGGCAGGCCGGCGAGGTTCGCCGTGACGGTGAAGACGTCGTTCAGGTACATCGTCACCGGGTCGTCCTGCTTCTCGTCCATGCCGAAGGCGGCGGAAGGCGTCGCCGGGGTGACGATGGCGTCCACCCTCTCCCAGGCCCGCTCGAAATCCTGGCGGATCAGGGCGCGCACCTTCTGCGCCTTCAGGTAGTAGGCGTCGTAGTAGCCCGCGCTCAGCACATAGGTGCCGATCATGATGCGCCGCTTCACCTCGGCGCCGAAGCCCGCGGCGCGGGTGCGCTCGTAGAGATCGCGCAGGTCGCCGTCGGCCTCGGCGACGCGCAGGCCGTAGCGCACGCCGTCGTAGCGGGCGAGGTTGGAGGAGGCCTCGGCGGGCGCCACGATGTAGTAGGTGGGCAGCGCATACCTGGTGTGCGGCAGGCTGATCTCCACCGTCTCCGCCCCCTCGGCGCGCAGCCACTCGAGGCCCCGCTGCCACAGCGCCTCGATCTCGGTGGGCATCCCGTCCAGCCGATACTCCTGCGGCACGCCGATGCGCAGCCCCCTCACGCCGCGGGCGCAGGCGGCCGCGAAATCCGGCACCGGCACCTCGGCGCTGGTCGCGTCCTTCGGATCGAACCCGGCCATGGAGCGCAGCAGGAGGGCGCAGTCCTCCACCGTGCGCGCCACCGGCCCCGCCTGGTCCAGGCTGGAGGCGAAGGCGACGATCCCGAAGCGGGAGCAGCGCCCGTAGGTCGGCTTGATGCCGGCGATGCCGCAGAAGGCCGCGGGCTGGCGGATGGAGCCGCCGGTGTCCGTCGCCGTGGCGCCGAGCGCCAGCCTGGCCGCCACCGCCGCCGCGGAGCCGCCGGAGGAGCCGCCGGGCACCAGCCGCGCATCCGGGTCGTTGCGCCGGCTCCACGGGTTCTCCACCGGCCCGAAGGCCGAGGTGGTGTTGGAGGAGCCCATGGCGAACTCGTCGAGGTTCGCCTTGCCGAGGAACACCGCGCCGTCGCGCAGCAGGTTGGCGGTGACGGTGCTCTCGTAGGGCGGCACGAAATTGCCGAGGATGCGGCTGCCCGCGGTGGTGCGCACGCCCTCGGTGCAGAACAGGTCCTTGATCGCCAGCGGCAGCCCCTCGAGCGGCCCGGCCTCGCCGCGCGCCCGCCGCGCGTCGGACTCCCTCGCCCGCGCCAGCGCCTGCTCGGCGGTGACGGTGATGTAGGCGTTGATCCGCGGGTTCAGCCGCTCGATCGCGTCGAGATGCGCGCGCGTCAGCTCCTCGCTGCTGATCGCGCCTTCCGCCAGCGCGTCGAGCGCGCCGCGCAGGGAGAAATCGGTCGGGTGCATCACTCCACCACCTTCGGCACGGCGAAGTAGTCGCCGATGCGGTCCGGCGCGTTGGCCAGCACCTTCTCCGCGATGCCGCCCTCGGTCACCTCGTCCGCGCGCATCCGCATCCCGCCGGCGGCGGGCAGCGGGGAGCCGCCGGCCATGGGCTCCACCCCTTCCGTCGGCACCGCCTGGAGCTGCTCGATCCAGCCGAGGATGCCGTTGAGCTCGGCCTGCATGCGGCCGACCTCCTCCTCCTCCAGGCGGATGCGGGCGAGCGAGGCGATGCGCCTCACCATGGCGGTATCGAGCGACATGCGGCTCCTTGGGGCTTCCGGGGGCGAAGGCGGCGGACCATAACGGCGGCCATGCCCCTCTTCAACCTCAGGGACTTGCGCGCCGCCCTGCCCCGCGGGCAGCGGCTGATCGGCCTCGATCCGGGATCGAGAACGATCGGCGTCGCGCTCTCGGACGTGACGCTGCTGCTCGCCTCACCCTACGGCTCGCTGAAGCGCGGCAAGCTGCGCGCCAACGCGGCGGAGATCCTGGCGATCGCGCGCAAGGAGGGGGCGGGGGGGCTGGTGGTCGGCCTGCCGCTCGGCATGGACGGCTCCTTCGGCCCGGCGGCGCAGGCGGCGCGGGACTGGGCGCTGGCGCTGTCCGAGGCCACCGGCCTGCCGGCGGCGCTGTGGGACGAGCGCCTCTCCTCGGCCGCGGTCACCCGCATGATGGTGGCGGAGGCCGACCTCAGCCGCGCCAGGCGGGCCGCGGCGGTGGACCGCGCCGCGGCGGCCTGGATGCTGCAGGCGGCCCTGGACGCGACGCGCACGCCCTGACGCCGCCCCCCATGCGCCTCGCGCGGACCTGCCCGGCGGGCGCGCGGCGCGAAGGCGGCCTTGCGCCCTGCCCGCCGGTCGCACACATGCCCCCCGCCTCGGGAGCCGCGCCAGGCCGGTTCCCGCCCCCCTTGCGGGGATCGGGCAAGGATCGGGGAGACCGCATGGCGCAGGGTGCCATCGCAGCCGGAATGGCGGGGCGCGACCGGGGCATTGCCCTGGCTGCGGGGATGGTGGTGCTGCTCGGCGCCCTCGGGCTCGGCGCCGCCCATGGATGGCGGCAGGGGGCGCTCTGGGTGGTGGGAGCGGCGCTCGGGCTCGCGCTCTACCACGCGGCCTTCGGCTTCGCCGGCGCGTTCCGTGCCCTGCTGCGGGAGGGCCGCGGGGCGGGGCTGCGCGCGCAGATGCTGATGCTGGCCGCGGCGGTGCTGCTGTTCCAGCCGGCCCTCGCCGGGGGCGAGCTGTTCGGCCAGCCCGTGCGCGGCTTCGTGTTTCCGGTCGGGGTTGGCGTGCTGGTCGGCGCCTTCCTGTTCGGCATCGGCATGCAAATCGGCGGCGGCTGCGCCTCCGGCACGCTCTACGCGGCCGGCGGCGGCGGGGTGCGCAACCTGCTGACGCTGCTGTTCTTCGTCGCCGGCGCCACCCTGGCGGCGTCCCTGGCTGGTTACTGGCAGTCCTGGCCCGCCCTGCCGCCGGTGTCGCTGCCCGAGACCCTCGGCCTCTGGCCCGCGGTCGGGCTGGCGCTGCTGGTCTTCGCCCTTGTCTGGTGGGGTTCCGCGCGGATCGAGCGCCGGCGCCACGGGCGGGCGGAGCCGATCCTCGGCGGCCGGGCGGCGCTGCTGACCGGCCCCTGGCCGCTTGCCTGGGGGGCGCTGGCGCTGGCGCTGCTCAACTTCGCCACCCTGGCCCTGGCCGGCCATCCCTGGGGGATCACCGGGGCCTTCCCGCTCTGGGGCTCCATGGCGCTGGACCGGCTCGGCTGGGCCGACCCGGCGTTCTGGACCTATTGGGAGGATCCGACGCGGGCGGAGGCGCTGTTCCGCCCGCTGCTCTCCAACCGCATCACCGTGCTGAACCTGGGTCTGGTCGCCGGGGCGCTGCTGGCGGCGGGCCTCGCCGGACGCTTCGCGCCGGACTGGCGGATTGGCCTCGGCCCGGCCCTGGCCTCGGTGTCCGGGGGGCTGCTGCTCGGCACCGGGGCGGTGCTCGCCTTCGGGTGCAACATCAGCGCCTATTTCTCCGGCATCGCCTCCGGCAGCCTGCACGGCTGGGTATGGATCCTGCCGGCCCTGCTCGGCAATTGGGTGGGGCTGCGCCTGCGCCCCCTGTTCCGCCTTGGCAGCCGATGATCCTCGCGCACATTCTTCTGCCATCCGCACGGTTGCGGCGGCTGAAGGCACGGCGCGGGGCGACGCCGGATCGCCCCCTTCGCCGCGAGGAGGAGAGGCAAGGCATGGAACGGATCACGGCGGCGCTCGGCATGGTGGGGCTGCTCGTCCTGGGGGTGGCGGCGCCCGCCGCCGCCACCGGGCCGGCGCCCCTCGCCGCGCAGGGCTGCCTGGGATGCCACGGCCCGGGCGGGGCCGGCATGGCCTCGGTGCCGCCGCTCGCGGGCCGGGACGCGCAGCAGATCGAGGCGATGCTGAGGGGCTTTCGCGACGATGCCCTGCCGGGCACGATCATGAACCGCATCGCCCGCGGCTACACGGATGCCGAGATCGCGGCGCTGGCCGCCTATTTCGCCGCCACCCGCTGAGGAGGGGCAGAGCATGGCCACCGCCCTGACCCGCCGCGCCGCGCTCGGCACCGCCGCCTCCGCCCTCGGCCTGCTCGCCGCCCCGGCCTTGTCGCGCGCCCAGGGGACGGCGCGGCTGCTGGTGATCGGCGGCGGCTTCGGCGGCGCCTCCGCCGCCCGCTTCGCCCGCCTCCACCATCCGGAGGTGGAGGTGACGCTGGTCGAGCCGCTGACCCGCTTCGTCACCTGCCCCTACGGCAACCTGCTGCTCAGCGGCTTCCGCGGCATCGGCGACATCACCCACTCCTACGACCGGCTGCGCGGCCGGGGGGTGCGGGTGGTGCATGACCGCGCCGAGGCGATCGACGCCGCGGCGCGCACCGTGCGCCTCGCCGGGGGCGAGACGCTGCGCTACGACAAGCTGATCCTCTCCCCGGGCATCGCCCTGCGCTGGGGAGCGATCGAGGGCTATGACGAGGCGGCGGCCGAGCGCATGCCCCATGCCTGGGTGCCGGGGGATGGCGGCCAGATCCAGCTCCTCCGCCGCCAGCTCGAGGCGATGCCGGATGGCGGGGTGGTCGGCTTCGCCATCCCGCCCAACCCCTTCCGCTGCCCGCCCGGCCCCTACGAGCGGATCAGCATGGTCGCCGCCTACCTGAAGCGGCACAAGCCCCGCTCCAAGATCCTCGCCCTCGATGCGAAGGACGCGTTCAGCAAGCAGGGGCTGTTCCAGGACGGCTGGCGCGCCCTCTACGGCGGCATGATCGAGTGGGTGCCCGCCAGCCAGGACGGCAGGGTGGTGCGGGTGGATCCCGCTGAGCGCGTGCTGGAGACGGAGTTCGGCACCAGGCATCGCGTCGACGTCGCCAACGTCATCCCGCCGCAATCGGCGGCCCGGATCGTGCTCGACAGCGGCCTCGCCGACACCAGCGGCTGGGCGCAGGTGGATCCCGCCACCTTCGCCTCCCGCGCCGCCGCCGACATCCACGTGGTGGGGGATGCCGGCAACGGCGCGCCGATGCCGAAATCCGGCTACATCGCCAACAACACCGCCAAGCAGGCGGTGGCGAGCGCCATCGCCGCGCTGCGCGGCGTGCCGCCGCCGGAGCCGCTCTACTTCAACACCTGCTACAGCCATGTCGGCGAGGAGTACGGGATCTCCATCGTCGGCATCTACCGGGTTGGGCCGAACGGGATCGTGGAGGTGCCGAATTCCGGCGGCGTCTCCCCGCGCGGCGACCTGCCCGAGCAGCGCCGGCTGGAGGCGCTGCACGCCGATTCCTGGTATGCCAGCATCACCGAGGACATGTTCGGATGACGACGGCAAGCCGCCGCGCCCTGCTGCTCGCCCTGGTCGCCCTTCCCGCCGCGGCGCGCGCCGATGCCGCGCTGGAGGCGGCGATGCGCGAGGCGGTGGGGCCGGCGGAGCCGGAGGAGGGCGGGATGGCGCTCCGCCTGCCCGCCCTCGCCGAGAACGGCGCGCAGGTGCCGCTGACCGTCACCGTGGACAGCCCGATGACGGCGGAGCAGCACGTCGTCTCCATCCACCTCTTCGCCACCCGCAACCCGACGCCGGGGGTGGCGAGCTTCCACCTCTCCCCGGCGCTGGCCCGCGCCGAGGTGCAGACCCGGATCCGCCTGGCCGAGGACCAGCAGGTGGTGGCGCTCGCCGTGCTCTCCGACGGCCGGGTGCTCCGCGCCACGGCCGAGACCCGGGTCGCGGTCGGCGGCTGCCTCGGCTGAGGAGGGAATCATGAGCAGCGGCCTGGCCCAGCCCCGCATCCGCATCCCGCGCAGCGCCCGCGCCGGCGAGGCGATCGAGATCCGCACCCTGATGGAACACCCGATGGAGAGCGGCATCCGCGGCGCCAACCATGCCGCGGTGCCGCGCAACATGCTGTCGCGGATGGTGGTGCGGATGAACGGAGAGACCATCTTCGCCGCCGATCTGCGCAACGGCACCGCGGCCAACCCCTACCACGTCTTCTTCGTGCGCCTGCAGCGGAGCGCCGAGTTCGAGTTCGTCTGGACCGACGAGGCCGGACGCAGCGTCCGCGCGACGGCGCGGGTGGCGGTGAGCTGACGACCGGTCCGCGGTGGCGGCCTCGCCCGGGCGATCGTCCGGCGGGGCGCGGAGGCGGGACCCATCGCGGCTGATCCCGCCCCGGCCGGGAGAATCCCGGCCGTCCCGGCGCCGGACCGGCGAATCAGCCTGACGTTCCGCGGGCGCCGCCCCGAGTTTCCGGCCGCCGCCGCCGGCGCTGGAAAAAATGCGGGCGCCCCCTGATTTCCGCTTTCCAGCCCTCCGGGCGCGGCCTATATGCGCGCCCAGACGCAGTACGCACGTGCCTCTGGCCCCAGGCCCACGGAACCGCGGCGCCCCTCCACCAAGGCGCCGGCTCAGGCGGTCACCGCGGCGCAAGGTTTACGCAACGACGTCAAGCGTTCTGGCAACCCCGTCCGGTCCGCCGGGCGGTCCACTTGGTCGCTGGTTCGTTCGACCGTTTCGTCAACTTGGGGCCGCCGCCCGCGCAGGGGCGGTCCTTCGACATTACGAAGGAGGCTGCGATGACCCCCAAGGTCGCGCAATTCCTGAACGACGTCGCGCCGGCGACGCCCTGCCTGGTCCTCGACCTGGACCGGGTGGAGGAGAATTTCCGCCGCCTTCAGGCGGCGATGCCGCTCGCCCGCATCTACTACGCCGTGAAGGCCAACCCGGCCGCCCCGATCCTGACGCGCCTGGTGGGCCTCGGCTCCTTCTTCGACGCCGCGAGCTTCGAGGAGGTGGAGGCCTGCCTCGCCGCCGGCGCGCGGCCGGAGGCGATCAGCTACGGCAACACCATCAAGAAGGAGAGCGCGATCCGCGCCGCCTATGCGCGCGGCGTGCGCATGTTCGCCTTCGATTCCGAGCAGGAGCTGCGCAAGCTCGCCCGCTCCGCGCCCGGGGCGAAGGTGTACTGCCGCATCCTGGTCGGCAATGACGGCGCGGAATGGCCGCTCAGCCGGAAGTTCGGCTGCGAGGCGGAGATGGCCAAGGAGCTGATGCTGCTGGCCGGCGAGCTCGGCCTCGACCCCTTCGGCCTCTCCTTCCATGTCGGCAGCCAGCAGACCCGCACCGCCGCCTACGAGGCCGCGATCGCCAGGGTGGCGATGCTGTTCACCGACCTGCGCGAGGCCGGGCTCAACCTCCGCATGGTGAACCTCGGCGGCGGGTATCCGGTGCGCTACCGGCAGGAGGTGCCGGAGATCGACGAGATCGGCGCCGCGATCATGGGCGCGCTGGCCGAGCATTTCGGCAACGCGCTGCCGGAGATCGTGGTCGAGCCCGGCCGCTTCATCGTCGGCGACGCCGGCGTGCTCAGCACCGAGGTGGTCCTCGTCTCGCGCAAGGCGAAGGACGATCCGGTGCGCTGGGTCTATCTCGACATCGGCCGCTTCGGCGGCCTGGCCGAGACCGAGGGCGAGGCGATCAAATACGCCTTCGCCACGCCGCATGACGGCACGCCGGAAGGGCCGGTGACCATCGCCGGGCCGACCTGCGACAGCACCGACACCCTGTACGAGAAGGCGAATTACCGCCTGCCGCTGGCGCTGGACGCCGGCGACCGGGTGACGCTGCTCGCCACCGGCGCCTACGTCACCACCTATGCGAGCCAGGGCTTCAACGGTTTCCGCCCGCTGGCCGAGCACTACCTCTGACCGACCCTCCGCCGCGGCGGCCTCGGGCCGGTCCGCGGCGGCGGGGCATCCGCCCGTGGCCGCTTCTGCCCGCATTCCAGCCGTCCGCGATCTGCTCTAGGCTGGCGGCATGGACGAGATCGACCGCAACCTCGTGGTTGCGCTGCAGCTCGATGGCAGCGCGGGCCTTGCGGAGCTTGCCAAGGTGGCGGGCCTTTCCGTCTCCGCGACCGCGGAACGGGTCAAGCGCCTCGAGGAGCGGGGCGTCATCCGCGGCTGGCGCGCCGACCTCGACCCCGCCGCCGTCGGGTGCCCCCTGCTTGCCTACGTCCTCGCCGCCGTGTCGCCGGGGCGCGACGACGCCGCCTTCCGCAAGGCGATGCGGCGGCAGGAGGCGGTGCTGGAGTGCCACGCCGTCACCGGCGCCTGGACCTATCTGCTGAAGATCCGCCTGCCCGACCTCGCCGCCCTCGACGGCTTCCTGAACGAGGAGATCCGCGCCCAGGCGGGCGTGCAGAGGGTGGAGACGCTGCTCGCCATCGCCACGGTCAAGGAGACCTCCATCCTTCCCGTGGCGCCGGCGACGGAGGAGTGACGTCAGGCCTCGCGGATCGCGGCCGATCCGCCCTCGGACGCCGGCGCGCGCCCGGCTTCGCCGCATGAGCGGCGGCGGCCATCCGGCCGCCTTCGCCGGGCGCAGGTCGCGCCCAGCGGGATCCGGATGGCATCGCCGGACGCGAGATCAGGGACATGCCGGCGGCCGCGCCACGGCCATGCGGGCCGGTGGGGCGGCCGCCGGCGCGAGGGGGCGGCACCGCGCCGCCCCCGCCGCTCAGTTGCCCGCCGGCCGCGCCGACATGGCGGTGGTGCGCTCGTCCATGCGCGGCTCGTAGACGACGCCGCGGCGCGTGGCCCAGAAGTTGACGAGCTGGAACAGCGGGATGAAGGCGGTCTCGTCGGTGACCATCTTCACCGCCTCGCGCAGCATCGCCTCGCGCTTCTCGTCGTCCAGCGTCGCCGCGGCGCGCTCGGTCAGCGCGTCGAGTTCCGGGTTGGAGTAGCGGGAGTTGTTGGCGGCGCCGCGCCGCTTCTCGCGGTCGTAGGTGCCGAAGATGTTGACCAGCATGTAGGAGGCCTCGCCGGTCGAGCTGCCCCAGCCGACCAGGCGCATGTTGAACTCCTGCCGCGCGTTGCGGGCGGCGTAGGAGGTCCAGGGAATGGCCTGCACCTCGGTGCGCACGCCGATGCGGGTCCACATCTGCGCCACCGCCTGCGCGGTACGGGCGTCGTTGGGGTAGCGGTCGTTCGGCGTGGTCAGCGTCATCCGGAAGCCCTGCGGGAAGCCGGCCTCGGCCAGCAGGCGCCGCGCGCCCTCCTGGTCGAAGGGCGGCACCGGCACCTCCGGGTTGTGGCCGAACACGCCGGGCGGCAGCCACTGCCCGTTCGGCTTCGCCGTGCCGTCCATCACCCGCTCGGCGAGCGCGTTGCGGTCGATGGCGATCGAGAGGGCGCGGCGCACGCGCGCGTCCTGGAACGGGTTCCTCGGCAGCGGATTGCCGTTGTTGTCGGCGACGAAGACCGGGTTCTCGGTGCGGCTATAGTCGGGGATCAGGTAGATGACGCGCAGCCCCTGGATCTCGGCCACCGAGAAGCGCTGGTCGCGGCGGATGCGCGGCAGGTCGGTGGAGGGGACCTGGTCGATCACGTCCACCTCGCCGGCGAGCAGGGAAGCGGTGCGGGCGGCGTTGTTGGCGATGAAGCGGTAGGTGACGCGCGACCAGGGCTGCGGCCCGCCCCAGTAGGCGTCGTTGCGCACGAACTCGGTCCGGTCGCCATGGTGGTAGGAGACCAGGCGGTAGGGCCCGGTGCCGATGGCGGCGCGGCCGGCGTTGTAGTCCTCGGTCTGCGCGCCCTCGCCGACATGGCGGGAGATGACCTGCACCGCCGCCATCTCGGTCGGCAGCAGCGGATGCGGCTGGGCGGTGTGCAGGCGCAGCGTCAGCGGATCCACCACCTCGACGCGGGTGATGGCGCGCACGAAGCCGGCGAAGGAGCCCGGGCTGTTCTGCACGTTGGGCACGCGGGAGATGGTGAAGGCCACATCCTCGGCGGTGAAGTCGCGGCCGTCATGCCACTTCACGCCGGGGCGCAGCTTGAACTCCCACACCGTCTCGGACACCGGCTCCCAGCTCTCGGCGAGCATCGGCTTCAGACGCGCCTCGGGGTCCTGCTCCACCAGGCGGTCGAACAGGTGCTGGGTCAGGCTGATGTTGGGCGAGGCGTTGTAGAAATGCGGGTCGAGCGAGGTGGGGGAGCCGCCGATGCCGATGGTGAGCGGCTGGCCCTGGGCCGGCGCCTGCGCCGCCGCGGGCGCGGCGAGGGCAAGCCCCAGCGCCGCGGCGAGCGGCAGGGAGCGGGCGGACGGTGCGATCCGGTGCATGGTCTCTCCCGGAGGTGGGGAAGCCACGGCCCGGCCTGGCCGGACGTGGCGGGTGGGCGTGGCGCGGAGCCCCGGCCGGCCGCGCTCCCCCTCGGGACCGGGCCTGCCCGGGCGGGGCCGACTCGCGGAACCTAGCCGTTTCCTGGGCAGGCTGCTACACAGCCGCCTGTTCGGGAGCGTTTCCGGGGACGAGAATGATCGGCTTCGCACGGGCGGCGGGCGTCGCTGCCATTTCCACCGTGGTGCTGGCGGGCGCGGCGCAGGCCCAGACCCTGACGATGGCGGTGGGGGCGCCGGTCACCTCCATCGACCCCCACTACCACAACCTGTCGCCGAACAACGCGATGGCGGACCACATCTTCGATGCGCTCACCGCCTTTGATCCGCGCGCCCGGCTGACGCCCGGCCTCGCCGAATCCTGGACGCCGGTGGACGACAGCACCTGGGA
The DNA here is from genome assembly GCF_004761865.1 of Crenalkalicoccus roseus. GTDB lineage: Bacteria > Pseudomonadota > Alphaproteobacteria > Acetobacterales > Acetobacteraceae > Crenalkalicoccus > Crenalkalicoccus roseus. The sequence continues at coordinate 112,373 of NZ_SJDM01000008.1, forward strand.
GCTGCGGCTGCGGCAGGGGGTCCGCTTCCACAACGGCAACGACTTCACCGCCGAGGACGTGGCCTTCACCCTCGAGCGCGTGCCCAACGTGCCGAACAGCCCCTCCTCCTTCGCCACCTTCACCCGCCCGATACGGTCGGTGGAGATCGTGGATCCCCACACCATCCGCCTGCGCACCGACGGCCCCTACCCGCTGCTGCCGACCGACCTCGCCTCCGTGCGCATCCTCGACCGCGAGACGCACCAGAACGCGACGACGGAGGATTTCAACGCCGGCCGCGCCGCCATCGGCACCGGGCCGTTCCGCTTCGTCGCCTACCGCCCCGGCGACCGGGTGGAGCTCGAGCGCAACGACGCCTACTGGGGCCAGAAGCCCGCCTGGCAGCGGGTGAGCTACCGGATCATCACCAACAACGCCGCCCGCACCGCGGCGCTGCTCGCCGGGGATGTCGAGTTCATAGACCAGGTCCCGACCACCGACATCGAGCGGCTGCGCGGCGACCAGCGCCTCAGCATCTCCGAGGTGGTGTCGCTGCGGGTGATCTACCTCGCCCTCGACCACATGCGGGAGGACGGCTCGCCCTTCGTCGCGGACAATGACGGCCGGCCGATGACGCGCAACCCGCTGAAGGATCTGCGGGTGCGGCAGGCGCTCTCGATGGCGATCGACCGCCAGGCGATCGTCAGCCGCGTCATGCAGGATTCGGCCATCCCCGCGGGCCAGTTCCTGCCGCCCGGCAGCTACAGCCGCATCCCCGACTACGAGCCGCCTCGCCCGGATCCGGAGCGCGCGCGGCGTCTGCTGGCCGAGGCCGGCTACCCGCAGGGCTTCCGCCTGACGCTGCACGGGCCGAACGACCGCTACACCAACGATGCGCGCATCATCCAGGCGATCGGCCAGATGTGGACCCGCATCGGTGTGCGCACCACGGTCGAGGCGCAGCCCTGGACCACCTTCATTGCCCGCGCCGGACGCCAGGAGTTCAGCGCCTTCCTCGTCGGCTGGGGCTCCGCCAGCGGCGAGGCCTCCTCGCCGTTGCGGGCGCTGGTGGCGAGCTTCGACCGCGAGCGCGGCTGGGGCGCCAGCAACCGCGGCCGCTACAGCAACCCCGAGCTCGACCGCGTGCTGGAGGCGGCGCTGCGCGAGCTCGACGACGAGAAGCGCGAGAAGCTGCTGCAAGAGGCGACGCGGATCGCCATGGATGACGTGGCCATCATCCCGATCCACAATCAGAAGAACGTCTGGGCCATGCGCCGCGGCCTCGAGCACACCGCCCGCGCCGACGAGCTGACGCGGGCCCAGGACGTCCGTCCGGCGGCCGCCCGATGACCGTCTTCCTGCTCCGCCGGCTGCTGCAGGCGATCGGCGTCGTCTTCGCCATGTCGGTGCTGGTCTTCATCGGCGTCTACGCCATCGGCGACCCGGTGGAGATCCTGATCAGCCCGGATGCCGACCAGATCGAGCGCGAGCGGGCGATCGAAGCGCTGGGGCTGAACCTGCCGCTGTGGCGGCAGTACCTGGTCTTCCTCGGCAACGCGCTGCAGGGCGACCTCGGCCGCAGCTTCGTGTTCAACGAGCCGGCGCTGCAGCTGATCCTGCAGCGCATGCCGGCGACGCTGGAACTCGCCTTCGGGGCGATGTTCATCGCCATCCTCCTCGGCCTGCCGCTCGGCCTCTATGCGGGGCTCCGCCCCAACTCGATCGGCAGCAAGGTGATCATGGCGGGCAGCATCCTCGGCTTCTCCCTGCCCACCTTCTGGGTAGGGCTGATGCTGATCATGGTCTTCGCCGTGCAGCTCGGCTGGCTGCCCTCGACGGGGCGGGGAGAGACGGTGGAGGTGCTCGGCATGCGCTGGAGCTTCCTCACCTGGAACGGCCTGCAGCACCTGCTGATGCCGGCCTTCAACCTGGCGCTGTTCAAGATCAGCCTGGTCATCCGCCTCACTCGCGCGGGCGTGCGCGAGACGGTGCTGATGGACTACGTGAAGTTCGCCCGCGCCAAGGGCCTCTCGCCCAGCCGCGTCACCTTCGTGCACGTGTTCAAGAACATCCTGATCCCGGTGGTGACGGTGGTGGGGCTCGAGCTCGGCAGCACCATCGCCTTCTCGGTAGTGACGGAGAGCGTCTTCGCCTGGCCAGGCATGGGCAAGCTGATCATCGACAGCATCAACGTGCTCGATAGGCCGGTGATCGTCGCCTACCTGATGATGATCGTGCTGATGTTCATCACCATCAACCTGATCGTGGACGTCACCTACTCGGTGCTCGATCCGCGCGTCCGGCTGGAGAGCAAGGCATGAGCATCACCACCGCCGGGCCGGCCGCCGCGCCGGCTGCCGCCGCGAAGGTCGAGACGCCCTTCCAGCGCTTCGTCTCGGAATTCGCCGCCTCCAAGCTGGCGCTGTTCGGCCTGGCGGTGTTCACGATGATCGCTTTGATCGCGATCTTCGCGCCCTGGATCGCGCCGCAGAACCCCTACGACCTCGCCCAGCTCGACATCATGGACGGGAGGCTAGAGCCGGGCGCGCGCAGCGGCGATGGCACGATGACCTACTGGCTCGGCACCGACGACCAGGGCCGGGACATGCTCTCGGGCATCATGTACGGGCTGCGCATCTCGCTCACCGTGGGCGCGGGCTCGGCGCTGATCGCCTGCGTGGTCGGCGCCTCGCTCGGCCTGCTGGCCGCCTATGCGGGTGGGCGGACCGACAGCGCCATCATGCGCCTCGTGGACCTGCAGCTCTCCTTCCCGGCGATCCTGGCGGCGCTGATGATCCTTGCCTTCCTCGGCAAGGGCATCCTGAACGTCGTCATCGCGCTGGTGCTGGTGGAATGGGCCTACTACGCCCGCACCGTGCGCGGCAGTGCGCTGGTGGAACGCCGGCGGGAGTACATCGAGGCCGCGCACTGCCTGGCGCTGCCGACGCGGCGCATCATCTTCCGCCACCTGCTGCCCAACTGCCTGCCGCCGCTGATCGTGGTGATGACCATGCAGGTGGCACGCGCCATCGCGCTGGAGGCGACGCTGTCCTTCCTCGGCCTCGGCGTGCCGATCACCGAGCCCTCGCTCGGCCTGCTGATCGCCAACGGCTACGAGTACATGCTCTCGGGCAAGTACTGGATCAGCTTCTATCCGGGCATCGCGCTGCTAATCACCATCGTCTCCATCAACCTCGTGGGCGACCATCTCCGCGACGTGCTGAACCCGAGGCTGAAGAAGTGACCACGCCTCCCACCCTCGAGGTGCGCAACCTGCGCACGCACTTCTTCACCCGCGCAGGCGTGGTGAAGGCGGTGGACGACGTCTCCTTCACCGTGGACCGCGGCAAGGTGCTGGGCCTGGTTGGCGAATCCGGCTCCGGCAAGTCGGTGACCGGCTTCTCCATCATCGGCCTGGTGGACCCGCCGGGCCGCATCGTGGAGGGGCAGATCCTGTTCCAGGGCCGGGACCTGACGAAGCTCTCCGAGGAGGAGATGCGCGACCTCCGGGGCAACCGGATCGCCATGATCTTCCAGGACCCGATGATGACGCTGAACCCGGTCCTGCGCATCGACACCCAGATGATCGAGACGGTGCTGGCGCACCAGAAGGTCAGCCGGGAGGAGGCGCGCCAGCGCGCGCGCGACGCGCTCGGCCAGGTCGGCATCCCCTCCCCGGACGAGCGGCTGAAGGCCTATCCGCACCAGTTCTCGGGCGGCATGCGCCAGCGCGTGGCGATCGCGATCGCGCTGCTGCACAAGCCCGACCTCATCATCGCCGACGAGCCGACCACCGCACTCGACGTGACGATCCAGGGCCAGATCCTGGCCGAGGCGCAGAAGCTCTGCGCCGAATCCGGGACGGCGCTGATCTGGATCACCCACGACCTCTCGGTGGTCGCGGGCCTCGCCGACGACATCGCGGTGATGTACGCGGGCAAGGTGGTGGAGGAGGGTCCGGTCGCCGAGGTGCTGGACGCGCCCCTGCATCCCTACACCCTCGGCCTGATCGGCAGCGTGCCGAGCCGCAACCGCCGCGGCGAGCCGCTGCGCCAGATCCCGGGCATGACGCCCTCGCTGCTCAACCTGCCGGCGGGCTGCGCCTTCCGCTCGCGCTGCCCGCGCGCCGAGCCCCGCTGCGCCGAGCCGCCGCCCATGGCGGAATACCGCCCGGGCCGCTTCGCGCGCTGCATCCACCCGCATCTCGAGGAGGTCGCCGCAGCATGAGCGCCGTCATCGAACGCGCCGCGCCGCGGCAGGCCGGCCCGCAGGCGGCCCCGCCCGCGATCGAGCTCCGCGGCGTCTCCAAGCGCTTCGAGAAGCGCCTCGATCTCGCCGGCAAGCTCGCGCGCGCCCTCGGCGCCCCGGTGCGGGAGGAGGTGGTCCATGCCGTGGACAAGGTGGACCTCTCCATCCGCAAGGGCGAGGTGGTGGGCCTCGTCGGCGAATCCGGCTGCGGCAAGTCCACCCTCGGCCGCATGGTCGCGGGCATCCTGGAGCCGAGCGCGGGCAGCATCCTCTGGCACGGCCGGGACCTGCGCAGCCTCTCGGGCGCCGAGGCGCGCGAGGCCAAGCTGAAGATCCAGATGATCTTCCAGGATCCCTACGCCTCGCTGAACCCGCGCATGAAGGTGCAGGACATCGTCGGCGAGGCGCCGCTGGTGCACGGCCTGGTGCGCCGCGGCGAGCTCGACGCCTATGTGGACGAGCAGTTTCGCCGCGCCGGGCTCGACCCCTCGCTGAAGCGTCGCTACCCGCACCAGTTCTCGGGCGGCCAGCGCCAGCGCATCGGCATCGCCCGCGCGCTCGCGGTGAAGCCCGACTTCCTGGTCTGCGACGAGGCGGTGGCCGCGCTCGACGTCTCGATCCAGGCGCAGATCCTGAACCTGTTCATGACGCTGCGGCGGGAGCTGGACCTCACCTACCTGTTCATCTCCCACGATCTCGGCGTGGTCGAGCACCTCTCGGACCGCGTGGTGATCATGTATCTCGGCCGCGTGGTCGAGGAGGCGCCGGCGGAGGAGGTGTTCGCCCGCCCGAACCACCCCTATACCCGCTCGCTGCTCGCTGCCGTGCCGCGCATCGAGGCCCGCAAGCGCGCCTTCAACACGGTGCAGGGCGAGATCCCCTCGCCGCTCAACCCGCCGAGCGGCTGCCACTTCCACCCGCGCTGCCCGCACGCCATGGAGCGCTGCAGGGTGGAGGTGCCGAAGCTCAGGGAGGTGGCCCCCGGCCACCGCAGCGCCTGCCACCTCAACGACGCGGCATGAGGCCGGCCGGCGCGCTGCTGCTCCTCCTGCTCCTCGCCGCCTGCGCGGCGCGCGAGGGCGCGGTCGCCGGCCCCTATGTCGGCGGCGGGGCAGGCCTGTCCCTGCGCTCCGGCGGAGCGGCGTCGCGCTGAGCCGCGGCTCCGGGCGCGTCGGGAGCCGCGTCCAGCCGTCCGCGATCCGCCCTAGCACGGCTCGGCGGGGAAGGTCCGGCTGGGCGAGACGAACTCCTCCTGCGCCGCCACCGTCAGGATCTCGCGCGCTCCCGCCTCGGCGGTGCGGCGCAGCAGGCCGTGGATGGAGGCGGCGGCGCGCGCCAGCGCCTCGGCCGCGCCGCCGGTGGCGAGGCGGTGGAACAGGAACAGCGCCGCGATCGCATCCCCCGCGCCGTTCACCGCGAGGGGCAGCAGCGGCGTGCGCACGCGCCAGAAGCGCCCGCCCTCCGCCGCCAGCAGGTCCAGCGCCGCCGCCGGCGTCTCCTCGGTGCGCAGCGAGGTGACGAGCACGCAGCGCGGCCCGCGCGCCTGCAGCGCCGCCGCCGCCCGCTTGGCCGCCTCCAGCGTCGGCGCCGGCGCGCCGGTGAGCCACTCCAGCTCGAACTGGTTCGGGGTCACGATGTCGGCGCGCGGCAGGGCGCGGTCGCGGAAGAATTCCGGGATGCCGGGGCGGACGAAGACGCCGCGGCCGACATCGCCGATCACCGGGTCGCAGCACCAGAGCGCGGTGGGGTTGGCGGCCTTCACCCGCGCCACCGCGTCGAGGATCGCCTCGCCGGCCCCGGCATCGCCGACATAGCCGCTCAGCACCGCGTCGCAGCGCGGCAGCGCGCCCCGCTCCTCGATGCCCTGCACGCAGTCGCGGATCAGCGCCGCCGGGAACACCTGGCCGCGCCAGGCGCCGTAGCCGGTGTGGTTGGAGAACTGGACGGTGTGCACCGCCCACACCTCGGCGCCGAGCCGCTGCAGCGGGAACACCGCGCTGGCGTTGCCGACATGGCCGTAGGCGACCCAGGACTGGATGGAGAGGATGTTCATGGCTGCCCCGCCGGCGGCAGGGCCGGCCGCGGCCGGTCTAGGGCGGCGCCAAGTGGCCGGTCAACCGCGCGGCGCGGGTTGCGCCGCCGCCCCCCCTGGCCTATAGGGCCCGCCTCCGCGGCCGCCCCGTCGGGGCCGCGCCCCTGTTCGCGAGCGCGCCATGAAGTCCGACATCCATCCCGACTATCACGAGATCACCGTCGTCATGACGGACGGCACCACCTTCCAGACCCGCTCCACCTGGGGGAAGCCGGGGGACACGCTGCGCCTCGATATCGATCCGAAGTCGCACCCCGCCTGGACCGGCGTGCAGCGCATCATCGACACCGGCGGCCAGGTGGCGAAGTTCAACAAGAAGTTCGCCGGCATCGGCATCCGCAAGAAGGGCTGAGCCGCCGGTCCGGCGCCGGCGGAGCGCGCCGCCGCCCTCCCCTTGAAGCGGGGGGCGGCGGTTTCCATGTCTGGAACGCCAAGGGGCGCCCTCCGGGGCCCCGGGCGCGGAAGCGGACCGTCAGGGTGCCCGTACGGGGTCCTGGGAGGTTCCTCCGCCGGACAGACGAACCTTGCTTGCGAAGGAGGTTCCCCAGGCCATGAATGCCTTCGACCTTGCTCCCCTGTTCCGGACCGCGATCGGCTTCGACCGGCTGGTCCGCACGCTGGAGGCCGCCCGCGCCTCGTCCGAGGCCAACGGCTATCCGCCCTACAACATCGAGAAGACCGGTGAGGACCGCTACGTCCTGACCATGGCCGTCGCTGGCTTCGGCCCCGGCGACCTCGAGGTGGTGGCGCGTGAGAACGTGCTCACCGTCTCCGGCCGCGCCGCGCAGGCCGAGGAGGGCAGCCGCTTCCTGCATCGCGGCATCGCCCGCCGCGCCTTCGAGCGCCGCTTCGCGCTGGCCGACCATGTGGTCGTGAAGGGCGCGACGCTGGAGAACGGCCTGCTGCAGATCGAGCTGGAGCGCGAGGTGCCCGAGGCGCTGAAGCCGCGCCGCATCGAGGTGCGGGCCTCCGGCCAGCCGGCCATGATCGAGGACGCTCCGCAGGCCAAGGCCGCCTGAACGCGGCATCCCGGGGCGGAACAGGGGCTGGCGGCCACGCCAGCCCCTTGCCTTTCACGGCCGCCGGAACAGCGCATCCGCGGCGCTGCGCTGCGCCTGCCTGGCCGCGATCGCCGCCTCCGCGCGGGCGATCTCGCTCCGCAGCGCGGCGATGTACTCCTCGAGCTCCTCACTCCCCAGCCCTCCAGCGCCGCCGGCGTGAAGTGCCGGGCCGGCCGCTGCCGCCCTTCCTCATCCTCGCGCATCGTCCCGCTCCTGGTTCCGGGCTTTGACCCTGTCGCCCCGCCTCTCTATATGCCAGCCCGACGTTCTCCCCACGCCAGCGCGATCCTGCGGGCTTCCGGGCGCTCCCGTGGTCTCCGCCGAGAAGGTTTTCGACCCATGCCTCAGCCGCTGATGCCGAAAGCCACCGCCGTGTGGCTGATCGAGAAGACTTCCCTCAGCTTCGAGCAGATCGCCGACTTCGTGGGCATGCACCCCCTGGAGGTGCAGGCCATTGCTGATGGCGAGGTGGCGCAGGGCATTGTCGGCTACGATCCGGTGCAGCACGGCCAGCTCTCGCGCGAGGAGATCGCGCGCTGCGAGGCCGATCCGAACGCGCGGCTGCAGATGCTGCCTTCCACCCTGCCGGTGCCCAAGCCCCGCGGGAAGGGTGCGCGCTACACGCCGGTGTCCAAGCGCAATGACCGGCCGGACGCGATCGCTTGGCTGCTGCGCCACCACCCCAAGTTGAGCGACCAGCAGATCGCCAAGCTGCTCGGCACCACCAAGGAGACGATCGCCAAGGTGCGGGACCGCACGCACTGGAACAGCGCCAACATCAAGCCGCGCGATCCGGTGATCCTCGGCCTCTGCACCCAGTCCGACCTGAACGCGGCGCTGCTCGCCGTCGGGGAGCGGCCATCCGCCTCCTCCGCCCCCGCCGTGGCCGAGGAGGCGCCGGAGGGGCCGGCGGCCCCCTGAGCCGCGGGGCGGCGAGGGTCAGGCCTCGCGGCGCAGCCGCTCCATTTCCTCCTTGAGGCGCAGCTTCTCGCGCTTGAGGCGCTGCAGCTCCGTATCGTCCGGGCGGGGCCGGGCGGTCTCTTCCTCGATCTGACGCTCCAGGGCCGCGTGCCGCTCCTCCAGGGCGCGGATCCGGGCTGCGTTCGCCATGCGGTGTCTCCCTCGGCCTTCGCGGGCATGGGTGCCATGCTGTTGCGCGGGCGCGGGCCCATGCTAATGGCGCCTGCACGCGCTGTGCATCCCTCCTTCTCTTCGGGCGCCTGCCGATGCTCGCCGACCGCGACTCCCTCCTCCGCCGCCTGCACGACCTCCGGAGCGAGCACCGCGATCTCGACACCGTGATCGCGCGGCTCGAGGGGCAGCTCGCCGATCAGTTGCAGGTGCAGCGGCTGAAGAAGCGGAAGCTGAAGCTGAAGGACGAGATCGCCTGGCTGGAGAGCCGCCTTGTCCCCGACATCATCGCCTGACGCCGCGCCCGCCCCACCCCTGGTCGGGGTCATCATGGGCAGCCGCTCGGACTGGGACACCATGCGCCACGCGGCGGAGACGCTGGAGCGGCTCGGCGTGCCGCACGAGACGCGGGTGGTCTCGGCCCACCGCACCCCCCGCCGCCTGTACGACTACGCCGCCACGGCGCGCGAGCGCGGCCTCAGGGTGATCATCGCCGGTGCGGGCGGCGCGGCGCACCTGCCCGGCATGGCGGCGGCGATGACGCCGCTGCCGGTGCTCGGCGTGCCGGTGGAAAGCCACGCGCTCAAGGGCATGGACAGCCTGCTCTCCATCGTCCAGATGCCGGGGGGGGTGCCGGTCGGCACCCTGGCCATCGGCAAGGCCGGTGCGATCAACGCGGCGCTGCTCGCCGCCGCCATCCTCGCCCTCTCCGACCCGGCCCTGGCGAGGCGCCTCGACCTCTGGCGGGAGGCGCAGACCGGGGGCGTGCCGGAGCGGCCGGAATGACGCGTCCCGCGCCGCTGCCGCCGGGCGGCACCATCGGCATCCTCGGCGGCGGGCAGCTTGGCCGCATGTCGGCCATGGCCGCGGCGCGGCTCGGCTACCGCTGCCACGTCTTCGCCCCCGAGCCGGACGGGCCGGGGATGCAGGTGGTCGCCGCCGTCACCGTCGCCTCCTACGAGGACGAGGCCGCGCTCGCCGCCTTCGCCCGCGCGGTGGATGTGGTGACCTTCGAGTTCGAGAACGTCCCCGCCGCCACCCTCGCCACCCTCGCCGCCCTCGCCCCCTGCCGCCCGGGGGTGGAGGCGCTGCGCATCTGCCAGGACCGGATCGAGGAGAAGCGCTTCCTCGAGCGCGCCGGCGTGCCGGTGGCGCCCTGGCGCCCGGTCCACACGGCGGCCGACCTCGCCCCGGCGCTCGCCGCCATCGGCCTGCCCGCGGTGCTGAAGACGACGCGCCTCGGCTATGACGGGCGCGGCCAGGCGGTGCTGCGCCGGCCGGAGGAGGCCGAGGCGGCCTTCGCGCGCCTTTCCCCGAAGCCGCTGATCCTGGAAGGCTTCGTGCCCTTCGCCGCCGAGGTCTCGGCGATCGCCGCGCGCGGCGCCGACGGGACGGTCGCGGTCTATGACGCGGTGGAGAACCGGCACCGCGACCACATCCTCGACCTGTCCTTCGCCCCCGCGCGCCTGCCCGCGGCGGTGGCGGAGGCGGCGCGGCGGCATGCCGCGCGCGTGGCCGAGGCGCTGGAGCTCGTCGGCGTCCTGGCGCTGGAGATGTTCCTGCTGCCCGACGGCACCCTGCTCGGCAACGAGATCGCGCCGCGGCCGCACAATTCCGGCCACTGGACGCTCGACGCCTGCCTCGCCAGCCAGTTCGAGCAGCATGTGCGCGCCGTGGCCGGCCTGCCTCTCGCCGACCCGAGCCGGCACCATGACGCCGTGATGCGCAACCTGGTGGGGCCGGAGGGCTTGGCGCGCTGGTCGGGCCTGCTCGCCACGCCGGGGGTGGCGCCGCATCTCTACGGCAAGGCCGAGGCGCGGCCGGGCCGCAAGCTCGGCCACGCCACGCGCCTCCTGCCCCTTGGCGCCCTGGCGGAACGGGCGGAGGCCGAGCTGCTGCACGGCCTGTGACGAATTTGCCATCCGCCCTTGTTGCAACAATGCCACATCGATGCGGAAATGGTGTGGTGCCGGATGGCGCCGGGCCCCGACGGTGTTACGGTGGCGTCAAGCAGCGTCGGACTACCGCAGCAACGGCTCCGCGCCGCGAGGTTGCCTTGGGGAATTGAGGAGAGACGAGGATGAGCCTCAGGAAGGCCCTTCTGGCCGCGACGGTCCTGGCCCTGCCGGCTGCCGCGCAGGCTCAGCCCGTGACCGGCCTGTATGTGGGCGCCGGCGCGGGTCTGAACTTCCGGCACGACTCCAACAAGAGCGGTGTGGACATCCGCTTCGAGCAGCCCGGGGCGGCGGTGGTCGGCGCCATCGGCTGGGGCTTCGGCAACGGCCTGCGCGCCGAGATCGAAGGCAACTACCGCTTCAACGAGATCCGCAGCTTCCGCAGCCTGGGCGTCCGCCCCACCAGCACCGGCTATGCCCAGACCTATGGCGTGATGGGCAACGTGCTGTTCGACCTGAACCTCGGCCAGGCGCCGCTGTTCGGCGTGCGGTTCGTCCCCTATCTCGGCGCCGGCGCCGGCTATGCGTGGAGCGACATCACCAGCACCCGCTTCAACGTCGGGCCGTTCCGCTACCGGGTGGAGGACACTGACGGGCGCTTCGCCTATCAGGGCATCGCCGGCCTTGCCTTCGACTTCTCGAATTTCCTGCCGGGCCTCGCCCTTACGACGGAATACCGTTTCTTCGGCACCCTCGACGCGACCCACCGCACCAGCGTCGTGACCCCCGGCGCCCCGCCGCGTGGCAGCTTCAAGACGGAGAACTACAACCACTCCGTCCTGCTGGGCGTGCGCTACAACTTCGGTGCGCCGCGTCCTGCTCCGGCGCCGGTGGTGGCGCC
>NZ_SJDM01000080.1 GCF_004761865.1 Crenalkalicoccus roseus
CCGAGGTGCCGCTCGGCACCATCGCCTGCCCCTTCTGCGGCCATGTCTGGGAGCGAAAGCTTCGCGAGACGCGCCCGCTGCAGCGCTTCGGGCTGACCGAGATCGACCTCCTGGACCGCTCGCCCTTCCGCTGGTGGGACATGCACGGGGACGGCCACGCCATGATCGCCTCCGGCTTCGACGCCTGGGCCGGCGTGTTCTTCGACGGCGAGCACTGGCACGCGGTCGGCAAGCTGCGCCAGGGGCGCCTGCGGCATCTCGGCATCGGCGAGCGCGCCCAGGTCCTGGCCGGGGCCGACGACTTCCTGCGCCAGGCTGAGACCGGGGCCGCCGCCACCAAGAGCCGCCTCTGGCTGAACCACCCCGCCAGCCCGCGCCAGCGCGAGCTGCTGATGAAGGCCGGGGACGCCGATCCGGCGCTGGACTTTGGCCTGTCGAAATACGCGGCGAACTGCCGGCTGAACTTCCTCTGGCACCGGCCGCAGATCCTGGCCGCGGTCTTCCCCCACAGCGTGGGTCGGGTTCCCATCGCGGCAAGCCGCGATGGGGTCCCGGGAAGGGCGGCATGAGGCCGGCAATCGGTCATGCCCCTGGCGCCTGCGCCCCGCTCGCTCTGCGCCGTCTGCCGGCGGCCGGAGCGCGGCTTTGGCTGGTTCGACCCGACCTCGGCGAAGCCGCAGCGGCCGTCGGTCTCCTTCTGCTCCATCACCTGCCAGGTCTGGTGGGTGCGCTTGGCGCGGCGGTCCACCGCCATGGTTGACCTGACCGAACAGGAGCGCGCCGCCCTGCGCGCGGCGATGCGCGCCATGGCCGAGGTGATGGCGGAGATCGGCTGGACCACGCCGCTCAATGCGCTGTCCGAGCAGCAGGTGCTGACGCTTGCCGAGGTCGCGGTCGGCGCCTTCCAGGACGCCATGCGGGCCTCTGCCTCCCCCTCGTCGCCGGAGGTGCCGTTCTGATGACGGAGCCCAACCTCGACTTCAACCACCGCCCGAAGCCGCCGACCGCAGCGGAGGCGATCAACGCCCTGATCGACGCCGCGCTGTTGGCGGAGAACGGCACGCGGACGCGCCGGGAGTATCTCGGCGGCTCGCGGCTCGGCGATCCCTGCACGCGGCGCCTGCAGTACGAGCTCCTCGACGTCCCGCGCGATCCCGACAGCGGCTTCTCGGGGCAGACGCTGCGCATCTTCGCGGTGGGGCACGTCTTCGAGGACCTGGCGATCGGCTGGCTCCGGCGCGCCGGCTTCGACCTGCGCACCCGCAACCGTGCCGGCGAGCAGTTCGGCTTCTCCGTGGCCGGCGGGCGCGTGCAGGGGCACATCGACGGCGTGGTCGTGGCGGCGCCTGCGTCGGCACAGGCCCTCATCGCCGTGCCGGGGCTGTGGGAGTGCAAGTCGGCCAACGCCCGGAACTGGAAGGAGATCGTGCGGCGCGGCGTCGCCGCGGCGAAGCCGATCTACGCGGCGCAGATCGCGCTCTACCAGGCCTACATGGGCCTGACCGAGGCGCCGGCCCTGTTCACCGCGGTGAACAAGGACACCAGCGAGCTTTACCACGAGTTGGTGCCCTTCGACGCCGCCCTGGCGCAGGCGATCAGCGACAAGGCGGTGCGCGTCCTGCAGGCCTGTGACGCCGGCGAGTGGCTGCCCCGCGTCGCCGCCGAGCCCGAGCACATCGAATGCGCCCGCTGCCCGTGGCGCAGGCGGTGCTGGTCATGAGCGCCGCCGAGGTGATGCCGCCCATGCCGGTCGCCCCCGATGCCGCGATGGTCGCGGCCTATGCCGACATGGTCTTCGGCTGGTGCGAGGGCTGGGTCGCGGTCCGCGCCCTCGCCGAGAAGGGCGGGCCCGACCGCGCTCCGCACACGCCCTTCCTGCCGGCCGACGCCGATCTGCCGGCGAAGCTCGCCGTGCAGGCGCAGTGGGCCGCCGAGGCGGGCATGGCGCTCTACGTCATCCCCGGCACGGTCGCCGCGCCCGGCCAGGCCAGCGCCGAGCACGTCACGCAGATGCAGGTGGTGCTGGTCGACCTGGACGGCGGTGACATCGCCGCGAAGCGGGCGCACCTCCTCCAGCATCTCGGCCCGCCCAGCCTCGAGGTCGCCTCGGGCGGCGTCACACCGGAGGGGCAGGAGAAGCTCCACCTCTACTGGCGGCTGACCGAGCCGGCCACCGGCGAGGACCTCGCCACGGTCTGCCGGCTGCGGCACGCGATCGCGGTGAAGGTCGGCGGCGATCCGGCCTTCCGCTCGGCGCACCAGCCGATCCGCGTCGCCGGGTCCATCCATGCGAAGGGCGGGCAGCAGCGACTGGTCGCCATCCGTCACAGTGCCGGGCGGGACCACGACCTCACGGAACTGGCCGAGGCGGTGCTGGCGATGCCGCCGCTTCCGGGGGTCGGCGCCGAGCTCTCAGCGAACGCGGACGGCGGTCCCCTCGACTTCAACGCGGCGGCCACCGCCCGCGGCGACGTCACCGAGCTCTTCGGCCAGCAGGTGCGCGAAGGCGGCGCCGATGGCGTCACCCGCTTCGAGGCCCTCTCCCGCATCATCGGCTACTGGATCCGCCGCTGCCAGGACGGCTTCGTCACCGCGGCCCAGGCCTGGCAGGAGATCTGCGACTACAACGCCGCGCGGATCAGCCCGCCCTGGCCCGAGGACCGCCTGCGCCAGGAGGCGGAGCGGCTGTGGCGCAGGGCCGAGGCCGGCAACAACGCTGCCGGCGATCCCGCGACGGAGGACGCCACCGCGGGCGGCGGCGACTCCGGCGACGACGGCCTGCTGCCGATCGGCTTCACCGAGGATGCGCTCGCCGCCGAGTTCAGCGCCCTGCATGGCGAGGACTGGCGCCACGTCGCCGTCTGGGGCACCTGGCTCACCTGGACCGGATGCCGCTGGGAGCGCGAGGGCACGCTGCGCGCCTTCGATCTCGCCCGCCGCGTCTGCCGCGCCGCCGCCAACCGCGCGAACAACGCCAAGATCCGGACGAAGCTCTCGCAGGCCTCGACGGTCGCCGCCGTCGAGCGCCTGGCCCGCGCCGATCGCCGCCACGCCACCACCGCCGAGGTGTGGGACCGCGATCCCTGGCTGCTGAACACCCCGGTCGGCGTCGTGGATCTGCGCACCGGCGCCGTCGCCCCGCACGACCGTGCTCTCTGCATGACGAAGATCACCAGCGGGGCGCCCCAGGGGGAATGCCCGGCGTGGGTCGCCTTCCTGGCCCAGGTGACGGGCGGGGACGTCGAGCTGCAGGCCTACCTCCGCCGGGTGGTCGGCTACGCGCTCACCGGCGTCACCACTGAGCACGCGCTGTTCTTCCTCTACGGCACCGGCGCCAACGGCAAGTCGGTCTTCGCCAACACGCTGACCGCACTGCTCGGCGATTACGCCACCGTCGCGCCGATGGACATGTTCATGGCCACCACCGGCGATCGCCACCCGACGGATATGGCCGGCCTGCGCGGCGCCCGCATCGTCACCTCGATCGAGACCGAGCAGGGCAGCCGCTGGGCCGAGAGCAAGCTCAAGGCACTCACCGGCGGCGACCGCATCACCGCGCGCTTCATGCGGCAGGACTTCTTCGAGTTCACCCCGCAGTTCAAGCTGCTGGTCGCGGGCAACCACAAGCCCTCGATCCGCAACGTCGACGAGGCGATGCGGCGGCGCCTGCACATGGTGCCGTTCACCGTCACCATCCCGCCGGCGCGGCGCGACAAGCGGCTGCCCGAGCGGCTGCTGGCGGAGCGCGACGGCATCCTCGCCTGGGCGCTGCAGGGCTGCCTCGAATGGCAGCGGGTCGGCCTCCGCCCGCCGGCCACGGTCCTGGCCGCGACCGATGAGTACTTCGAGGCCGAGGATGCGCTCGGCCGATGGTTGGCCGAGTGCTGCGAGCGCGGCGTCAACCACGTCGAGGCGACGGCGGTGCTCTTCGCGAGCTGGAAGGCATGGGCGGAGGCAGGCGGCGAGTACGTCGGCTCGGTCAGACGCTTCTCCGAAAACCTCCTCAATCGTGGCTTCGAACTGCACCGCAAAGGCTCCGCACGTCAGCTGCGTGGGCTCCGGCTTTGCCAGTCGACGGCGCCGACCGGCGTCATCCAGTTCTGAAAGGGATGCAGCGCATGAACGCGAACGAAAGCGAAGGCTTTACCCTTCCAGTGACGCAGATGACGCAGGCTACCCAAATACCCGTTCGCGCGCGCACGCGCGCACGCGTGACGGGTGTTTCTGGACCCTGCGTCATCTGCGTCACTGACCAGGCACCGCCGACCGGAAGTCTGCTCGCCCTCGACCTCGGCAGCACCCTCGGCTGGGCGGTGCGGCTGCCGGACGGCAGCATCGCCTCCGGCACCGCCGCCTTCCGGCCCGGCCGCTTCGAGGGCGGCGGCATGGGCTGGCTGCGCTTCCGCCGCTGGCTGGACACCATGGCCTCCAGTGCTGGCCCGCTCGGCAGCGTCGTCTTCGAGGAGGTCCGGCGGCACGCCGGCACCGCCGCCGCCCATGTCTACGGCGGTTTTCTCGCGCACCTGACCGCCTGGTGCGAGGGCGCCGGCGTCCCCTACCAGGGCGTGCCCGTGGGCACGATCAAGCGCTTCGCCACCGGCAAGGGCAACGCGCCGAAGGAGGCGGTGATCGCCGCCATTCGGGCGCGCGGCTTCACCCCGCGGGACGACAACGAGGCCGACGCGCTGGCCCTGCTGCTGTGGGCGATCGACGCCCGGGGCGGTGCCCAGTGAGGCTGCCCGGCGCGCCGGCGCTCCCGCGCTGTCCGCTCGGCCGCGAGCCGAGCCCCGCCAACGCCGCCGACCTCGAGGCCATGCGCCGCCGGGTCTGGCGCGAGCAGGGCGTGGTCTCGCTCAGCGTCGAGGACATCACCGACCCTTGGCTCCGCCAGGCGGTCGTCAACGAGGCCACGCGGCGCTGGGGGCCGCGGAACAGGGGACAGGGCCATGGCCGCTAAACGCAGAAGAAAGCCCCGCGTCCAGCAGGAGAGCCTCGGGACGCCGAGCAAGTGGCGGCTGCAGCATGGCGACTTCACCGAGCCGGTGCGCGAGGGCGATCCGGAGACCGGCGCGCCCGTCCTCCA
>NZ_SJDM01000081.1 GCF_004761865.1 Crenalkalicoccus roseus
CGGGGTTCGCATGACGGCGCTGGGTGGGGATGAAGTGTAGGCGAGGCTCTCCCACCGCCGCGGCCTCGCGCGCCGCTTCCTGCGCAGCGCGGCTCCGCAGCCGCAGCAGGCCCCGGGCGAGGAGATCGCAGACCTCGCGCAGGTGGGGTGGGAGCCCCGCGGGACGGAGCGCGGCCGGATCGGGAGGCGACATGTTCCTCAAGGCGGAGGGGTGGTCGCCTGCACATACCGCCGGTCCCGCCGTGATGTCGGGCTGCACGCACGGGGAGCGATCGGAACGATTGGGGAACAGATGACGGCGGAGTTGCGAGCCGGATATTCTACCGCTGGGCGAATCGGCGGTGGTGCGTCATGGGCTCGTTCAACCCGAGGAAATTCACGGACCCGGATCGGCTGAGGAGTCTGGATCCGCGGCGGCTGCGCGCGTTCTTCGCGCCCTGGCGCAGTTACCTGTCCGGCCGCGGCTTCGAGTTCCCCGACCCCGGGGAAGAGATCGACTACCAATCCCTCGCGCACGTCCTGCTGACGCCGGATCACGCGACCCCGCGCGAGATGGTCGACGCCCTCTACTACGTCCACGAGACCGCCTCGGCGGAGGACATGGAGGAGCTGATCGCCGCCGCGCGGCGCCAGGGCGTCCCTCTCGACGATGATCCGGCTGCGACGCCGGCGGACCTCGCCATCGACGTCTGGCTGGCCGCCCCCGATCTCCTCCAGTCCCGCCACTCCGAGGCCGTGGCCAGGAAGCAGCAGAACTTCGAGTACTTCGCGCCTCACCAAGCCGGGCGGCGCCCGTTCCCGGAGATCGACGAGGCCCTCCGGCTGCAGATCGAGGCCGAGCTCGACAACTGGTTCGAGGGTCACCGGCGCGGCCGGGGGTGTCGGATCTTCATGTTCCGGCATACCCCCCTGGTTTGGATCCTCGTCAGGCACGGCCTTCCGATGCGGCGCGAGGCCGGCCACCAGGACGATGGGCGCGCCACGACCGAGTTCTACCGGCCGCAGCAGCACGACGTGCTGTTCTACGACGAGCGGAACGGCGAGATCGGGGTGCACGCCAATACCAAGGGGGAGCGCAAGCTGTACCTCAAGACGTTCGGCAAGTTCGTCTTCGGGGACGAGGATCACTTCCCCCCGGCCGCCAAGTTCACCCTCGACCCCCTCGCCGAGGACGGCGCCGACGCGTTGAACGTCGAGGACATCGACGGCATCAGCGCCGTGCGCCTGGTCGAGTGCCGGCGATACTGGGGCGGCGCGTTCAAGGAAGTGGAGGTTCGCAGAGCGGAGAACCTCTTCGCCGCGCTCGCGGCGCGGGGCGCGCCCGGCCTTTTCGGCGGACGCCTCGTCGGCGTCACATTCAAGGTCAAGTTCGAAGGTTCCGAGAAGGAACGCTCGGTGACGGTCCGACCGCCGGGCATCGCCAGGTACGAGCGGAACGAGGACAGCGAACTCGTCGAGCGTTGGCTCAGGAACAGGGGGTTCATCCTGGCGGCCCAGGGCGCGGACGACGATGAAGCGGCTACGGCGGTTCTGGAAGGCGCTTGACGAGGTTCCCGGCGCAGCGACCGACCGCCTGGAGTGGACCGACGTCCTCGGCGCCGAATGGCGTGACATCGAGCCCTACCTCAAGAGTACCGGCCGCCGGACGACGTCGGTCATGTGCCCGTATCCCGGCGGCGATGGCTGCCCGCGGCGGGTCGTCACCGGCGCCAACGGCGCAATCCGTGCCGTCTGCGGCTCCCGCCCCCGGATGTGCGATGCGCTCGATCTGAAAGCAGCCGACGTCACCATCCTCGCGCTCGATCGCGCGAAGCTGCTGCGCGAACTCGCGCGTGCCTTCGACGCCGAGCCTGCCGATCGCTCCGTTGGCTCGGGGAGGGTGATGCTGGTCGGGCGGCACGCTCTTGCCGCCGGCTTGGCATCTCCGATCCTCCTGGCGCTTCCGGGCCCGGCGGATCCGCTCGTCGAGGATGAGCTGAGGGCGGCAGGCCTCGATCCTGCTGGCAGCGTCGTGCTGGTTCCACGCCCTTCGTCGCTGCCTGCACCGGTCCAGGCCCGGTTGGTGGCCGCCGGCCATCAGGTGATCCCGCTGTCCGAAGTCATGGGGCTCGGGGCCAACGGGATTGAGGCGCTCCAGCCACCGGCCATCCTCCTTGCGCCGATCCGGGAGGCCCTGGCTGCCTGGACCCACACCGCCGGCCCTCAGCCGGTCTGGGAGCTTCCGTCCGACGCCATGTGGGGTGAGCTCACCTTCACTCTCGTCGCCGACGAGGTGCTCAACGTCAGCTTCCGGAGCCAGACGAGGCGGCTGGAACCAGACCACCTCGGGATGAAGGATGGTCGCTCGGGCAAGCCCACCGAAGCGTGGGTGTTCCTCCAGGCACTGGCCCGGGTCGGTGGATCGCTCGGCCCGATGAGCCCCGACGTCGTGGAGCACTACAAGAAGGATAAGCAAGCCCTGACGAAGCGACTTCGTGAGGCCTTCCGCATCCAGGGGGACCCCATCTGCTGGAATCGCAGAACGCGAAGCTACCAGACTGCCTTCGTGATGCGGGATGAGCGACCCAAGGCCGTCCGCATGTCCAGCCCGCGGCGGTGAATTTTCACCGACGCCATCTGGCGCCATCAGCATTTTTTTTCGCGCTGCCTCCGCCCTGAGTCCGCTGGCTTTCGCCGCGCCAGCCGCCGTTCGCCGGCACTGATCCCAGCCCTGTCGGTGAAATTTCGCCGGTCGCGATCGATCGGGCCGCGAGCCCGTCCTCGATCGACGGCGAAGCATCATGGAGCAGCCTACCCGGGAAGCGACGCTCGACGCGCGCATCCTCAAGCACATCCGCCACACCGCGAAGCGTCTGGCCCGACAGGGCCGCATCCCCGGCATGGATGCCGACGACATCGCGCAGGATCTGTTCCTGGATCTCTGGCGCCGGCGTGCCGCCTTCGATCCAAGCCGCGCAAGCTTCGCGACCTTCGCGGATCGCGTCATCGCGCACCGCGTCGCCTCGCTGCATTGCTCCACGGCACGCCTGCGCGCGGAGCGCCAGCACCTCAGCCTCGATGAAGGCGACGATGGCGCCGAGCGCCCGGTGCTGGCGGACAGCCTCCCCGATCCGCAGGCGGTCTCGGAAGCCGACCAGGCGCTTGCCCTCGACGTCAGGCGCTTCCTCGAAGGGCTGCCTCCGGCGCTGCGGCGCTGCTGCGATCTGCTGCTGACGCCGAACCTGCGCGCCGCATCGGCCGAAGCCGGCCTGCACCGCTCCACCATCTATGAGAATGCGCGCCGGCTGCGACGCCTCGCGGAGCGAGCCGGTTTGCGGGACTACGTTGCAGCGCCCCGACACTTCGCCGATCGCGCCGGTAGGTGCCCGGCATGAGCACGCACCACACCTCGCGCGGACGGCAGAACGGCGCGACCGCGCGCCATCTGAACCAACACGATCTCGCCGCCCGCTGGCGCATGTCGGTCCGGACCCTCGAGCGCTGGCGCTCCCAGCGCCAGGGCCCGCCCTTCCTCCGGCTCGGCGGGCGGATCGCGTATCGCCTCGAGGACATCGAGGCCTTCGAGCAGGCCCAGCGCCAGGAGACCTCCGCCGCCTGACCGCACCCGGCTTTCCTGCCGGGTCTTCCTGGGAATGCAACACCGCCGCGAGGCGGAAACACCGGGACGGTCTGCTCCGCCGCGTCGGGGCCCGGCAGCACCTCCATCGACGGACCAGGAGCGCGACGACGAAGGAGTCACGCTCTGATGTTCAAGACCACGACGCCGCTGCAGCGGCTCCGCGAGTCCTCCTACGCGCTGGCCGACCTGCCGGACAGCGTCCGTACCGGCGAGCTCGGCGAATACGGCCAGCCGCTGAGCCGGGCCATCGGCGACGCGACGGTGGATGACGTCGCCTTCGCCATCCAGGCGCTCGGCGACGAGGCGGACGCGATCTTCCGGCGCGTCACCGCCCTCAAGCAGCTGCACGACCGCGCGCGGCGCGCCGGCGCCCGGGGCGCGGATCTCGCCGTGGAGGCCGCCGTCCGCTTCGAGGAGCGCCGCAAGTGAGCGCGCCCTTCGACAGCCGACCGCCGGGCGGCTTCCGGATCATCACCGCCGATGAGCGCCTGGCCGAGCAGCGCGGCATCAAGGGCGTGCTCACCGGCATCTCGGGCATCGGCAAGACGTCGCAGCTGTGGACGCTGGATGCGAGCCGGACGCTGTTCGTGAACCTCGAGGCCGGTGAGCTCGCCGTGCAGGGCTGGCCCGGTGACGAGGTCCGCGTGCGCAGCTGGGAGATGGCGCGCGACCTGGCGTGCTGGATCGGCGGACCGAACCCGGCGATGCGGCCGGACCAGCCGTATGACGCGACGCATTATCAGCGCGTCTGCGCCGCCTTCGGCACCCCCGAACAGCTGGCGAAGTACGACACCATCTTCGTCGACAGCATCACCGTCGCCTCGCGCCTGTGCTTCCAGTGGTGCAAGGGCCAGCCGCAGGCGGTGTCCGACCGCAGCGGCAAGCCCGACCTGCGCGGCGCCTACGGCCTGCTCGGCCAGGAGATGATCGGCTGGCTGACGCACCTGCAGCACACGCCGGACAAGAACGTCTGGCTGGTCGGCCTGCTCAACAGGCAGCTCGACGACTTCAACCGCCCCTACTTCTCGCTGCAGATCGAGGGCAGCAAGACCGGGCTCGAACTCCCCGGCATCGTCGATGAGGTGATCACCCTCGCCGAGATCCCGCGCGAGAAGGAGGCGCCGTATCGCGCCTTCGTCTGCACCACGCTCAATCCCTTCGGCTACCCGGCGAAGGACCGCAGCGGCCGCCTCGCCACGATCGAGGAGCCGCATCTCGGCCGGCTGATGGAGAAGATCCGCCGTCCGCTCGCATCGCCGCCCGCGGCGCAGTTCCAGATCACCCTGCCCGCGGCGGCGCCCGCGGCCCCCACCACCAGCACGACGGCGCAGGAGGGCTGAGCCATGTCCGGCGGCTTCACGCACGACTTCAACGGCGCCGAGGCGCAGCAGGACGCCTTCGAGCCCATTCCCGCCGGCACGCTGGCGAAGGTCCGCCTCACCATCCGGCCCGGCGGC
>NZ_SJDM01000082.1 GCF_004761865.1 Crenalkalicoccus roseus
AGCAGCGCCGCCAGCGCCGCCCCAGCCACCGCATCCGCGCCGAGCGCCGCCGGCTCGATCTCCGCCCAGCCTTCGGGGTGGAGCCGCGCCGCGACGGCGAGGCGCTCCGCGACCGCCGCCTCCCGCGCCGCCCGCCGCCGGGCGAAGGCGCCGGCCGCCTCGGCCAGCGCGGCGGTGGCAGGGCCGGTGCCGCCCGGATCGCCGAGCGCCTGGCGCAGCCGCGCCCGGGCGAAGCGCGGATCGGCGTTGCTCGGGTCCCGCACCGGGGCGATGCCCGCCGCCTCCAGCACCGCCTCCAGCCGCGCCGGCGGGACGCCGAGCAGCGGGCGCAGCACCAGCGCCGCCGCCGCCTCCCGCGCCGGGGCCATGCCGGCGAGGCCGGCCGGGCCGCTGCCGCGCAGCGCGCGGAACAGCAGCGTCTCCGCCTGGTCGGCGCGGTGGTGGCCGAGCAGCAGCCAGGGCCTGCCCTCCTCCCGGCAGGCGGCGAGCAGCGCCTCCTGCCGCGCCGCCCGGGCGCGCTCCTGCAGCCCCGGCCCGGGCGCGAGGCCGAGGCGGAGCAGCCGCGCCGCGATGCCGCGGGCGGCGAGCAGGGCCGCCACGCCCTCCGCCTCGGCGCCGCTGCCGGGGCGGAGGCCGTGATCGGCGACGAGGGCCAGCAGGGAGCCGCCGCGCGCCCGCGCCCAGGCGTCGGCCAGCAGCGCCAGCGCCAGGCTGTGCGGCCCGCCGGAGACGCCGGCGGCAAGGCGCGGCGCCGCGCCGAAGGGCCCGAGCGGGGCCATCAGCGCGGCGAATTCGGCATCGGTGAGCGGAGCGGGCCGGTCCATGGCGCCCCCTGGCCAAGCGCTCGCAGCATGATCCACCCTGGCCGATCGCGCCGCCCCCCCACGCCGGGTGGGCGGCCCGCCGCCGCGGATCGAACGCCAGGGCGTATCCCGTTCAAGGCCAGGTCTCGCGGCGCGCGACCGATCCGCCCCGGGGCGCCGGCGCGTGCCTGCGCGGCGGGCGCAGGTCGCGCCCGATCGGACCCGGCATCACCTGAACGGGTGAGGATGCCGGCCCATTCCCCAGAGCAGATCGCGGACGGCCGGAAGCAGCCGGGCGCGTGACTCTGCCCTACGAACAATGGGCTGGAGCCGTTTCCGCGGTCATGGCCGAGCGGAAACGGCTCTAGCGGCAGCCGGCGCGGCGGCGCAGCTCCGCCGCGCGCTCGGAGAGCGGCGGGCGCAGGTTGGGGAAGTTGCTGCGCAGGTCGTCCAGCGTGTCGCAGGCCTCGCGGCGGTTGTTCAGGCCGACGAAGGCGTTGGCGAGGCCGAGCAGCGCCTCCGGCGCGCGCGGGCCGGTGCGGTTGCGCGTGTAGGCCTCGTTGTAGGCGAGCGCGGCGCCGGCGAAGTCCCGCCGGCCGGTCAGCGCGTCGCCGAGCAGGATGTTGGCATCCACCGCCCGGACGCCGTTGCGCTGCGCCAGCGCCTCCCGCGCCGCGGCCTCGGCGGCGGCGTAGTCGCGCCGACCGAGCGCGGCCTGCCCCTCCGCGATCGCCCGCTCGGGCGGGCGCGGGGCCGCGGCGGCGGCCGGCGGGGGCGCGGCGGGGCGCGGCGGGGCGGCGGCGGGCGCCGGCGCGGCCTGCTGGCGCGCCGCGCCCTGCCCCTCGAGCTGCTGCAGCCGGAAATCCATGTCGCCCTGCAGCTTCTCGACCGACTGCGCGAGCTGGCGGTTGCGGAACTCGAGCTCCTCCACCCGCCCGCGCATGCGGCGCACCTCCTCCTCCAGCGCCGCCACGCGGTCGAGCAGGGCGCCGACCAGCTCCCCCTGCGGCGCGCGCGGGGGGGCGGCGACGGGAGGGGCGGCGATCGGCGGCGCTACCGGCGCGGCGCCGCGCCGCAGCAGCTCCAGCTCCTGGCGGAGCTGCAGGATCTGGTTCTGCAGCGCGATCGCCTCCCGGCTGTCCATCTGCGCCGCCGCCGGCGGGGGCAGCCACAGCAGGGCGGCGAGCAGGAGGGGAAGGAGAGGTCGCATCGGCGGAGGCTCCGGTCGGGACGGGTTCGGTCCTGGCGGAACGCCGCGGCGGCAGGCGGGCGGCACCGGCCCGGGGCCGCGCCGTGCCCGGATGCCCGGCGCATCCGGACAGGCGGTCTCAGCGCACCACGGTCACGGCACGGCGGTTCTGGGCCCAGGCCTCCTCGTTGGAGCCGAGCGCCGCCGGGCGGTCCTTGCCGTAGGAGATGGTGGAGATCCGCGCCCCCGCCACGCCGTTCGCCACCAGCACGTCGCGCGCGGAGTTGGCGCGGCGCTGCCCGAGGGCGAGGTTGTACTCGCGCGTGCCGCGCTCGTCGGCATGGCCTTCCACCACCACCGCCACCTGCGGGTGCTGCTGCATCCAGCGCGCCTGGCGCTCCAGCGTCGGGCGCTGGTCGGCGCGGATGACGCTGCTGTCGAAGTCGAAGAAGACGCGGTCGCCGACATTGGCGACCAGGTCCTCCTGGCTGCCGGGGCGGGCGGCGACGCCGCCGGGGCCGGCGAGCGCGCCGGCGGCGCCGGCGCCGGTCGCCGCCGCGGTCTGGTCGCCCGGCGTCTCGCAGGCGGCGAGCAGCGCCACGGCGGCGAGCGCGCCGAACAGCTTCGTGTGGCTCATGGTCTCAGGCTTCCTTCCGATCGCAGACGGCCGGCATGGCCGCGGAATCGCGCCGGGGCCGTTACCGCCCCGGCACGTCAGGGTCAACAAACGAACCGTATCCGGCTGATACGCCCGCGCCATCGGGCCGGCCTCAGGACAGCAGCGGCGACCAGGCGGGGTCGGAGGCGTCGGTCGGCGTCACGATCTGGCGCTCGTTGAAGCCGGCGATGTCGATGGAGGCGAGGCGCGAGGAGTAGCCGCTGCCGCGCGCGTCGCGCGCCGGGGTCTCGCGGAAGTACATCAGCACCCGCCCGTTGGGGGCGAAGGTCGGCCCCTCCATGCCCCAGCCCTCGGAGAGGATGCGCTCGCCCGAGCCGTCCGGGCGCATCACGCCGATGGCGAACTGCCCGCCGGCGATGCGGGTGAAGGCGATCAGGTCGCCGCGGGGCGACCACACCGGCGTCGCGTAGCGGCCCCGCCCGAAGGAGATGCGCCGCACGTTCGAGCCGTCCGCCCCCATGACGTAGAGCTGCTGGTCGCCGCCGCGGTCGGAGTTGAACACGATCTGCGACCCGTCCGGCGAGAAGCAGGGCGAGACGTCGAGCCCGCCGCCGGAGGTGAGCTGCCGCTCCCGCCGCGTGGCGAGATCGACGACGAAGATGTTGGCGTCCCCCCCGCGCGTCGCGGAGAGCACCACCGCCCGCCCGTCGGGCGAGAAGCGCGGGGAGAGGGTCATGCCGGCGAAATTCCCCAGCACCTCCTGCCGCCCGGTGTCGAGGTGGAACAGCGACACCCGCGGCTGGTTCTGGAAGTAGGACATGAAGGCGATCTGCTGCGCGTTCGGGTGGAAGCGCGGCGTCAGCACGCTGAAGCTGCCGTCGGTCAGGAAGCGGTGGTTCTCCCCGTCCTGGTCCATGATGGCGAGGCGGCGGGTGCGCCGGTCGCGCGGCCCGCTCTCCGCCACGTACACCACGCGGGTGTCGAAATAGCCCTTCTCGCCGAGCAGCCGCTCGTAGATCACGTCCGAGATCAGGTGCGCGATGCGCCGCCAGTTGGCGGCCGGCGCGGTGAAGGCGGTGCCCTGGAGCTGCTGCTCGGGCAGCACGTCCCACAGCCGGAACTCGACGCGCAGCCGGTCGCCGGCGAGCTCGGCGCGGCCGGTGGTCAGGGCCTGCGCGCCGATGACCCGCCAGTCCTGGAAGCGCGGGGTCTGCGCCGCCGCCTCCGGCGACTGGATGAAGGCGGCGCGGTCCACCGGACGGAACAGGCCGGAATTGCGCAGGTTGGCGAGGATCACCCGGGCGATGTCGCGGCCGATGCGCTGCGCCTCCGGCGTCGCGCCGGCGAGGTCGGGCACGGCGATCGGGATCGGGTCGGTGCGCGCGCGGGTGATGTCGATCACCGCGCCCTGCGGCGCCTGCGCCGCCGCCGGCGGCGGCCAGGCGAGGGGGCCGGGGGCGGCGAGGGTGGCGCCGGCGGCGATCAGGGTGCGGCGACCGAGGCGGGGAGTCTTCGGCGTCATCGTGGAACGAGGCCCCTCGGATTGAATCGGAAGGTGGATGCCATCACGGTCTGGAATTTCGCGGGCGGGATCCTGAGCGGGTTGCACTGCGGCGACAGCAGGGCGCGCCTCGCGGATTCATATACGGCGCGGCCGCGCGGATCGGAGGGGACGCCGCCCGCCGGCACGACGTTGCGCACGTTGCCCTGGCCGTCGAGCTGCACGCGCAGCTCCACGACGATGTCGGACAGGCCGACCATGCCGCCATCCACCGACCAGCACTCGCTGATCTGGTCGGCGAGGCCGCGGATCTCGCCGGCGGTGAGCTGCGCCGCGCCCTCCGGCGCGCCGCCGCCGCGCTGCGGCGCCCCCTGCGGCGGGTTCGGCCGCGCGGCCGGCGCCTCGCGCTGCTGCTGCTGGCGCAGCCGCTCGAGCGTGTTCAGCACGCTCTGGCTGCGCTCCTGCGGGCGCGGGGCGGGCGGGGTCTGGGCGGTGCCGGGCTC
>NZ_SJDM01000083.1 GCF_004761865.1 Crenalkalicoccus roseus
GCCTTGCCGCCCTCCATCTGCGGCTGCCAGGACACGCGGCCGAGGTCGTCGGTCACGCGCTCCAGGATGCCGACCATGATCAGGCTCTTGCCCGGGGCGTGCTGCAGGTGCTTCAGGAGCCCGATCACCTCGCGCGCCATCAGGCCGTACGCGCCGCGCGTGTCGGGCTTGCCGGTGCGGTCGGAGAAGGCCTCAGGCCGCGTCTTCGCCCACGCCATCGCCTGGCGGGTCAGGTCGGTGATGCTGTCGAGGAAGACGATGCTCTTGCCGGTGAGCAGCCGGGCCAAGTCGGGATGCGCGGCGACGAGATGCTGGTGGTGCGCCGTGGAGAAGTAGCCGTTCGGATCGGCGGCCGGGTTCACGCCCCCGATCAGGCAGGCGAGGTCGATCGCGTCCTCGAAGCAGCGGATCGGGATGCTGTCGCCGGGCCAGTCCTGGACGGACTTCATGCCGGCCTCGAGATCCACGCAGAGCGTGGTCTCGTGCGGCAGCGTCTTGACCAGCGTGGTCTTGCCGACGCCGCTCGGGCCGAACAGCGCCATGGTGGTCTTGTTCGCCGCGGCGGAGAGACGCTCGTCGGCGGTGACGATGCGCAGCGGCATCAGGCGCCTCCCGCCTTCAGGGTGAGCCGGAAGGTCTGCCGGCCGGTTCGGACCGTGCGTGCCGGCTCGAAGGCCTGGCGGATGCGCTTCGGCCAGGCGACGTAGGCGCGCTCCGGCACCTTGAAGCTGACCTCGAGGTACTCGCCGGGATCCTCGCCGCCGGCGCGGATCTGCGCGGCGAGGTCGGCGAGGCGGCGCTGGTCCCACTCCACGCGCTTCGGCAGCTCCGCGGTGACCTCGACCTCACCGTCGTCGAAGCGCACGGTGCCGGTGTTCTTGCCGGCAGCGGCGCGGGCGCCGATCGCGTGCTGCTCGTAGCGGAGCGCGATGGCGGCCTCGATCCAGTCCTGCATGCGCTTGGCGGCCTCGACCGCCTCGCGCGCTTCGGCCTGGAGGAGGGCGAGGTGCGCGGCCGGCAGCGCGATGATGTCGCCCACCGGCAGGTGGCGCAGGCTGTCGAGGGTGGGGCGGTTTAGGGCGGGGGCGTGCATCAGGCCGCCTCCACCAGGATGCGCGGGAGGAGCAGCGGTGAGATCCGCCGCGGCCGTCGCCGCGCGATGGCGACGTACTCGTAGTCCTCGAAGCCGCGGCGGCGCTGCACGAGATGGACATGGCCCGCCTCGGCGAGCTTCAGCGCACGGCTCGACAGCCGCGCGACGCGGACGCGCTCGTCCGCCGACAGCAGGTTCAGGCTCGGGCACGTCTCACGCGCGAGCGCGCCGCGGTGGTAGGTGATGGCATCGCCGCTCGCGGCGTTGCCGAGCCAGGCGCAGAACGCCGCCTCGGTGAGCGGCGCCGGCGGTGGGGTGGGGATCGGAGAGCAGGTGGCCATGACCAGCATTACTCGGGCACCTCGAATTCCGTATCAGGCCGCCGAGGGGATGCCGGCCGCGAGCAGCCGAAGCCGGATCTCGCGGATGCGCCGGTAGATCCGCATGCGCGGCATCGTGCGCTGCTCGCCGAACTCATGCGGCGTGTGGTGGCTCAGCGCGGCGCAGAGGGGGTGATCCTCGGGGTCGATGGCGCCGACGGCGCGCTCCAGGTCGAGGCGGCGCTCCAGCGCGGCGAAGGCGTCGGAGGGCTGGCCGCACCAGCTCCCGTAGCTGTCCGCTTCGGTGAGGACGTCGGCGAAGGTCAGCTCGTCGCTGCCCGGCAGCCGGTCGTCGAGCGAGACGGTGTGCGCGCAGCGCCGACGCTGCCGGTGCTGCTCACCGATGCGGATGGCGGCGTGACGCATGCAGACGCGGGCGAAGGCGCCGAGCNGGCGGCGTGACGCATGCAGACGCGGGCGAAGGCGCCGAGCGTGCCTTTGGTCGGATCGTAGGCGGGCAGTCGCGACAGGATGTCCGCCAGCAGGTCGTGGCGGAGGTCATCGCGGTCCTGGGGAGGCAAGCCGAGGCTGCGCCCGAGCCTCCGGGCTTCCTCGGCGGCGACGGTCTGGATGGTGCTGAGATCGGCGGGCGTGATCGGGCGAGACATTCGGGCTGGGCTCCATCGAGGTCGATGGCCACAGCCTCGGGCGAGCAGCCGGAGGAATCCTCTCGCCTTCCTCCCCCGATCCTCCCCGAATCCTCTCCGCCGCGCTGGCTAGGCGAGCACCACCCGGATGGGCGGTGATGCCAGGCGGTAGCCGCGCCGCGTCACGCTGACGATCAAGTTCCGGCCCTGCTGGCGCGGGAGCTCCGCCGCGCTGCACATCGCCTCACGGATGCGGCTGATCGACTTTTCCAGCTGTTCGACGGCGATCGGCTCTGCCCGATCTTCTCCACCGGACAGGGCCCGGAGCAGGTCGTCCTGCCGCGCGAGCGCCTGGCCATCGGCCGCCTCACGGGCCAGCACCGCCAGAACGTCGCAGTCACGCGGCCGGAGCCGCAGCTGCGCGCCGGCGAAGCTGGCCGTCACGCCGAGGACGTTGACGGTCAGCAACATCATGTCCCGGTCGGTGCCTGCGGTGCCCAGCGCCGATGGCGCGAGCCGAACGCGCTGAAGGCTCAGCTCGGTCGAATGCAGCGCGTCGAGCAGCCCGACCATGTGGTAGCGCATGTCGAGGAAAGGGCGCCGTGCATCGGCGTCGACGCCGGGAGGCACGAGGAGCGTGGTGCTCGGTGGCGCCGGGACCGCCCGCAGGATCGGGAGGAGCACGGACGGCTGGAAGGCAAGCAGATCCACGACCAGAACCACGGCTCGGCCTTCGGCCAGGTCTCCGAGCCGCCAGACGCCGGCCGCGAGCCGCTCGGGCGGGTCAAGCCAGCCTGTGCCGGCGGCCAGCATGGCGACAAGGCGATCGACGGCGATGGCGAAGCTGCGGAGATCGGCAGCGTCGAGCACGGTGCCCGCGCTCGCGTCGTCAGGGCAATCGGCAACGAGCCGACCGTCGATCTCCACGATCGGTCGCTCGCCAAACCCACAGGTGCAGCCCGCGCAGGGCGGCCAGTTCGAGGCCGGCGGGAGTTCCGTGAGGATACCCTTCGCGAGCAGTCGCGCGAATGCCGGCCCCAGGAACGGTGCCGCGTCGCGCCCAGAGAGGATCGGCTCCGGCCCCGCGGCGCTACGCCGCAGCAGCAGCTTCGCCAGGCTGTCGTTCAAGGCAGAAGCCGTTCCGGCGGAGGAGCTCCATGATGCGGGCCTCGAAGCGGTGCCGCTTGAACACCGCGAGCGACGGCGGCTTGATCTTCACCGTCACGCTTATTGCGCGCTTCTTGCCGGCGAAGTGGATGCGCAGCACGACATGCCCGATGCGGTACCGTCCTGGGCCGAACGCCACACGGTCGGTGTGCTGCTGGACGCGCATGAGGGCCGAGCCACTGAAGGAGCGCGTGACGTGCGTCGCCAGGACGATGGGGTGGCCGTCGCGCGTCTCGCTGTCGAGCCTGTCCAACTGCACCTCGATGATCTCGACGCGCTGGATCCCGGGGTCGAAGGCGTGATCGACACCGAAGCCGAGGCCCGTCCGCTCGATGCGCTCCAGGGTGTAAAGGTCCTGGCAATCCTCGCCGGCGAAGAAGCCGGGCCGCTGCAGGATGTGGCGCGCGAAGAACTCCGCCAGATCCGCGCGCAACGCCTTGCGCAGCCCGGCGATGCCGAGCCGGCCGGTGCTCACCTGGTAGGAGAGGACCGCGTACTCGAGCCGTCGGAAACGGATCACCTCCTCGCCCCCGCGCCCCACCACCGGCAGGACCGAGACGGGTGCCCCATGGGTAACCACAGCGCGCAGCGTATCGCCATCCTCGTACCAGTCGACCCGGCAATGGGCACCGCGATGATCGCGCCTGAACATCTCGCCGGCCGCGGCCTCGAAGGCGTCCTTGGCCAGACCGGCCAGGACGGGCTCGACGCTCTCATCGCGGCCGACGTACTCCGCGAAGGACGACCGCGCCTGAAGCGCCGCGAGGTCC
This sequence comes from Crenalkalicoccus roseus, assembly GCF_004761865.1. Taxonomy (GTDB): domain Bacteria; phylum Pseudomonadota; class Alphaproteobacteria; order Acetobacterales; family Acetobacteraceae; genus Crenalkalicoccus; species Crenalkalicoccus roseus. The sequence goes on from NZ_SJDM01000083.1 coordinate 3,998, forward strand.
GACGCAGCGTCGAACACCTTCGGGTACCAGAGGTACGCGAGCAGCGCGAAGTGCTTCGGGTCGAGCGGGATCGCGTCATCCGTGCCGTCGTCGGCGGGGGCGGAAATGGTGACCTTCAGGCGCGCGGCGCGTTCCTGCAGCAGCACCATGCCAGCCTCGGTGCCGAGCTCCGCGACGTGGTGGAGATCCGCCACCAGCCCGCTCGGCAGCGCGTCCTCGGGCCCCTCGAACAGCTTCGTCAGCGCGGCTCGCGCCTCCGGCTCCGGCAGGTCAAAGATGGTCGAATCGGACGGGTCGGCGCCAGGTGCCTCGCGCTCGAACAACTCGCGGAAGAGCTCCAGGCTCACGGTGCGCAGGAACTTGGGATTGACGAACTTCCTCAAGTCGGAGGCCATGGGCGGGGTCTCGCTCGACAGGCGAAGGTTGGGGGGGGATGGGAACGCGTTCCGCGTTTGTTCTAGGCCGCGTGGACAAACCGGTAGGC
>NZ_SJDM01000084.1 GCF_004761865.1 Crenalkalicoccus roseus
CCGATCAGGCAGGCGAGGTCGATCGCGTCCTCGAAGCAGCGCACGGGGATGCTGTCGCCCGGCCAGTCCTGCACCGATTTCAGCCCGGCCTCGAGGTCGATGCACAGCGTGGCCTCGGCCGGCAGGGTCTTGAGCAGGCTGGTCTTGCCGACGCCGCTCGGGCCGAACAGGGCCATGGTGGTCTTGTTCGCCCCGGCCGAGAGCCGCTCGTCGGCGGTGACGATGCGCAGCGCCATCAGCCGATGCTCCCGAGGCTGCCGGCATGCGGGCTGTCGCGGCGGGCCGTCTCCGAGAGGATGGTGAGCCGATAGCTCGGGCGTCCGGTGCGCACGATGCGCGCCGGCTCGAAGGCCTGGCGGATGCGCTCGGGCCAGGCGGCATAGGCCCGCTCCGGCACCTTGAAGCTGACCTCGACGTATTCGGTCGGGTCCTCGCCGCCGGCGCGGATCTGCTCGGCGAGGGCGGCGAGCCGCCCCTGGTCCCATTCCACCCGCTTCGGCAGCTCGGCGACGACCGTGACCGCGCCGTCCGCGAAGCGCACCGTGCCGGTGTCCTTGCCGGCGGCGCCGCGGGCGGCGATCGCACGCTGCTCGTAGCGCAGCGCGATGGCGGCCTCGATCCAGTCGAGCTGGCGCCTGGCCGCATCGAGCGCCTCGCGCGCGTCCGTCTGGAGCAGCGCGAGATGCTCGGCCGGCAGCGCGATGACCTCGCCGACCGGCATGCGGCGCACGGCGTCGAGCGTCGGGCGGTTGGAGAGCGGCACGACCATCATGCTGCCTCCGCGAGGATCGCCGGCAGGATGGAGGGCGCGACGCGGCGCGGCCGAGGGCGGGCGACAAGGAGGTACTCGTAGTCCTCGTAGCCGTGCCGACGCTGCAAGAGGTGCGCGAGGCCCGCCTCGGCCAGTGCCCAGGCGCGGTTGGCGAGCCGCAGCAGGGCGAGCCGCTCCGCGTCGGGCAGCAGCTGCGTCAGCGGCGAGAGGTCGCGGGCAAGGAAGCCGCGATGATAGGCGAGGCGCTCGCCGGGCGCGGCGGCGCCGAGCCAGGCGCAGAGCGCCGCCTCGCTGAGCGGCGCCGCGCCGGTCGGGGTGTCGGGGATGCGGGTGTCCATAACCGGCATTACTCCGCGACCTCGCAATCCGTATCAGGCGGCCGAGGGGATGCCGGCGGCGAGCAGGCGCAGGCGCAGCTCGCGGAGGCGGCGGTAGATCCGCGCGCGCGGCATGGTCCGCCGCTCGCCGAGCGCGTGCGGCGTGTGCTCGCAGAGCGCGGCGCAGAGCGGGTGGTCCGCGGGGTCGATGGCGGCCGGCGCCGCGCGCTCCAGGTCGAGGCGGCGCTCCAGCGCGGCGACGGCGTCGGTCGGCTGGCCGCACCACGCGGCGTAGCCGTCCGCCTCGCCGAGGGTGTCGCCGAGCGTCAGGCCGTCGCCGCCGGGGAGCGCGTCGTCGAGGGAGAGCGGGTGGCGGCCGGCGCGCTCGCGCTGCACGCGGCGGGCGATCCGCGTCGCCGCGTGGCGGAAGCAGATCCTAGCAAACGCCTCGAGCGCTCCCTTGGCCGGATCGAAGGCCGGCAGGCGGGCCAGGAAGTCGGTCAGCAGGTCCTGGCGCAGGTCCTCGCGCTCCTGGGCGGGGAGGCCCAGGCCGCGGCAGAGGCGCCGCGCCTCCTGCTCCGCGAGGCGGTAAATGGGGGCGAGGTCGGGGAGGCAGGGCGAGCGAGCCATCGGCGGGTCGGTCCATCGGGTTGCGATGGAGCGAACCTGCCGACCCTCGCGGCACACGGGTGTGGGCGCGGCGTGTGCTCGGCGTGTGCCCGTGGTCGCGGGCCGGCTAAGCCTTGATGAGGACGATGTCCTCGGACCCGAGCGCGAGGGCGTAGCCCCGCCCACCAGGCGCCAGGATGAGCGGTCCGGGGAAGCGCGTCCGCGCCAGGAGATCCTTGAGGCTGTTCTGCAGGTCCCGCTTGAGGCTCCGGACCGTCGCGTCGGTCGCCGTGGTGCCCCTGTACATCGCCTCGAGGATGTCGCGCGGGGGTACGGGCGGCTTGCCGCGCCGAGCCCGTTCGCAGAGGAGCCAAAGCAGCTCGAACTCCCGCGGCGGGAGCTTCGCCGAATGGCCGTCGAGCGTCACGGCGCCCGTCGCCTTCGAGAGCACCAGCCGAGGCTCGCTCCTCGGCATGACGAGCAGCGCGTCGAGGTTCACCAGGACCGGCCGCCGCGGCTCGCTCGGGAGGAACGCTTCGGCCGGCGGCACGACGTCGACGCCGCGCTCCTCCAGCCGGGCACGTTCCGCGGGGGCGGGGGCGGGCGCGACCAGGCTGACGCGCTGGCCCCGTGCAAGCGAACGGATCTGGTCGAGGGTACCGGGCCGGTGGACCACCGCAGCCGTCGTCGCGAGCAGGAGGAGGCGACCGCCCGGCAGGGTCCCGACACAGAACAGGTCAGGCTGGAGTTGCTCCGTGGGCCCCTGGATGCCCGCGGCGCTGGCCATCTGGCCGGCGAGGCTGGCCACCGAGATGCGGTAGATCTGCAGCTCGCCCGGGTCGAGGCGCTCGTCGCCGGCGCAGGAGACGGGACAGGCCGCGTAGGGCGCGCCGTCCTTCCAGCGGATCCGCCGCTCCTCGGCGCCGCAGCTGCAGTCGGGGCACGGGTCCCAGGCCTCCAGCCTGCGATCGTGCACGACGACGCCGAGTTCGAGCAGCCGCTCGAACGCCAGGACGCCTTCCGGCGACAGCTCGGGGGCGCCCAGCAGGTAAGCGGGCTCGCCCCCCTCACTCTGCCGCAAGAGCAGGACGGGAAGGCTCTCGCTCACACAGCATCTCGTTCATGGCGAGCAGCTTCATGACGCGCCGCTGGTGCCGCTGCCGCGGGAAGCTCAGGGTCTCGTGGGGCTTGATCTTGACCGTGATGACCGGCGGCCGCGACCCCTCCGCCACCAGGGTGATCTTGACCACCAGATGGGCGAGGCGCCAGCCGCCGGACTGGTAGGCGATCTCCGGGCGGCTCTCGTGCAGCGCCTGCAGGGCGTTGCCGTCGCTCTCGCGCGCGATCAGCGAGCGGACGACCTTCTCGCGGCCGCTCCTGGCGACGACCACCCTGTTCGCCTGCGCCTCGTAGATCTGGACCCGCGCGATGCCGGGGTCGTGCCCGTGCCGGAACTGGAACGCGGCGCCGGCCCGCTCCACCGCGCTCAAGGTGTAGAGGTGCCGCGACGACGCCGCGCTGAACAGCCCCGGACGGTCGAGCGCCACCTCCGCGAACGCCTTGGCCAGGGCGGTGCGGCTGCTCTTGCTGCAGCCCCAAACCTTCAGCCGCCCGTCGATGGCGGAGTAGGCCAGGACCGCGTTCTCGATCTCACGGAAGCTGCGGATGCGCTTCCGGCTGCCCTCCAGGACCTCGGTGATGGTGAGCGCCGCGCCGTGCCGGATGGAGACGTGCACCTCGTCGCCGTCGTGGTAGGTGATTGCCTCGCAGAACTCACCCCGCAGGTCCGCCTGGAAGATCGCCCTGGCGCGCGCCTCGAGGGCCCGCAGGCGGTCCTCGCCCAGGTCCGCGGGGATGCCCTCCTCCGGCGCCACGAACTCCATCACCGAGGGCGGCTGCAGGAACGCCAAGCCGTTCTCGGCGTCCTCGAACACCTCCGGGTGGTTGATGAAGGCGCGGAGGGCGAGGTTGCGCGCGCTCGTCTTCGAGATGGCCTCCGGCGGCACCAATTCGACGCCGCGTCGCCTGGCCTCCTGCAGCAGGGCCTCCTGGCCCACCGGCTTGCCGAGTCGCTCGATGCGGTGGAGGTCCGCGGTCAGGCTCTCCGGGCACTGGTCCTTCGGGGTCCGCAGGAGGTAGGTGGAGACGGCCTCGCGGCCCTTGTCCGGGTCGGAGACCAGGAGGCCGAGGTCCAGGGCGCCGGCGGCGATCGCATGCCGCTCGAAGAAGCGCTTGAGCAGGTCCGGGTCGACGGTGCGCAGGAAGCGGAGGTTGGCGAAGCGCTGGTAGTCGTCCCTCATCCCGGGTCCCCGCGAATCGTTCTTTATGTGTTCTATCCAGGATCGATGCCCGAGTCGAATCCGATCCGGCATCGCGATGATACGGGTCGGCGGCGGCGTGCGTAATGGGAGGGGGTGCCCGATCGCATCCCGCGCCCGACCAACCCGCACCTCCCGCCCCACCTGCGTGAGGTCTGCGACATCCTGGCCCGCGGCCTGCTGCGGCTGAGGAGCCGCGCCGCCGAGGAAGCCGCCCGTGGGGCCGCGGCGGCGGGAGAGCCTCGCCTACACTTCGTCCCCACCCAGCGCCGTCATGCGAACCCCGAGAGAAAGGGAGACGCATGACACAGACCAGACGGAAGCCGCCGGCCGCATC
>NZ_SJDM01000085.1 GCF_004761865.1 Crenalkalicoccus roseus
CGGCGGGCCGCCGCGGCCGCGCCCGCCGCGGGCGGGGGCGGCCGGCTGCGCGGCGCGGGCGAGCGGGGTGGAGCGGTCCGCCCGCCGGTCCTCGGCCGGGATGGCCTGTCGGATCAGCTTCTCCACCGCGCGCAGCTTGTCCATCTCGTCCGGCGCGCAGAGCGCGATCGCCTCGCCGGACGCGCCCGCGCGCGCGGTGCGGCCGATGCGGTGCACGTAGCTCTCCGGCGTGTCCGGCAGGTCGTACTGCACCACATGCGTCACGCCGGCGACGTCGATGCCGCGCGCGGCGATGTCCGTCGCCACCAGGATCGGCGCCTTGCCGGTGCGGAACTCCAGCAGCGCGCGCTCGCGCTGGCCCTGGCTCTTGTTGCCGTGGATGGCGTTGGCGGCGAGCCCGTCCTGGGCGAGCTGCTTCACCACCCGGTCGGCGCCGTGCTTGGTGCGGGCGAAGACGAGCACGCGCTCCACCTCCTCGGCGCGCAGCAGCGCGGCGAGCAGGGCGCGCTTGCCCGCGGCCTCCACATGCAGCACGCGCTGCGCGACGCGCTCGGCGGTGGTGGCGACGGGCGTCACCTCCACCCGCGCCGGCTCGCGCAGCAGCTCGGCGGCGAGGCGGCCGATCTCGGCCGGCATGGTGGCGGAGAAGAACAGCGTCTGCCGCTCCCGCGGAAGCTGCGGCACCAGCTTGCGCACCGCCGGCAGGAAACCGGCGTCCAGCATCTGGTCGGCCTCGTCGAGGACGAAGACCTGCACCTGGTCGAGCCGCGCCGTCCGCTCGCCCAGGTGGTCGAGCAGCCGCCCCGGCGTCGCCACCAGCACGTCCACGCCGCGGGAGAGCGCCTGGCGCTGCGGCCCGTGCGCCACGCCGCCGAAGACGGTGGCGACGGAGTAGCCGAGATGCTTGCCGTAGGCCTTGAAGCTGTCGGCGATCTGGCTGGCCAGCTCGCGCGTCGGGCTGAGCACCAGGGCGCGGCAGCCGCCGCGCGGCGGGCGCCCGCCGGTCCGCATCAGCCGCTGCAGGATCGGCAGCGCGAAGGCCGCGGTCTTGCCGGTGCCGGTCTGGGCGATGCCGAGCAGGTCCCGCCCCTCCAGCACGGCGGGGATCGCCTGCGCCTGGATCGGGGTGGGGGAGGTGTAGCCGGCCTCCTCGAGGGCGCGCAGCAGCGGCGCGGCGAGGCCGAGGTCGGAGAAGTCGGTCACGAGAAATGCAGATCCCAGTCGCGCGGCACCCTGCGCGGGCGCGCATCCTGCCGCGGGTTTCGAGTGGAGACCCCGCGTGGCTGGGTCGGTCCGGAAGAGGCGTCGCGTGCCCGGCAGTTCGGCTCGGCCCGGCGCGGCGCGTCCCTCTCGGGGATCTGGCGCGGCCTGCGCGGGCGGCCGCTCACGCGGCCGGGGCACCGCCGGGGCGATCCGCCGCCGGCCCACCCCAGATGCGCCTTCGCGGGCACGAAAGCAAGGGGCGATTCGCGCCGCGATCACGCAACCGGGATGGCAACGGCCCCGCCGGGGCGGCGATGGAGCAGCATGGCGCGCTGGGGACGAGCGGTGGCGGCGATCCTCATCCTGCTCGGCCTTCCGGCCGCGCCGGAGGCGACGGCGCAGCCGCGCCCGCAGGATCGCCGGGTGGCCGCGCCGGCCCAGGCCAAGGCGGAGCCCGCCGCCCGTGCCGCTTCCCGGCCGCAGGCCCGCGCCTCCCAGCGCCCTGCCCGGTCGCGGGACGCCGGCCCCTCCCGGCGCCCTGCCCGGCCCCAGGCCCGCCCCGCCCCCCGCCCGCCGGCGGAGACGGCGGAGGAGCGCCGCCTGCGCGTGGCCGAGACGGTGCGGCAGGCGGCGCGCGAGACCGGCTTCGATCCCGAACTCCTGCTCGCCATCGCCATGGCCGAGAGCAGCCTGCGCGAGGAGGTGCGCAACCCCCGCTCCTCCGCCGCCGGGCCGATGCAGTTCACCACCCCCACCTGGCTCGCCGCGGTCCACGGCCTGGCGGACCGGGTGCCGGCGCTGGCGCCGCACCGGGCGCGGCTGCTGGCGCTGGCCGAGCGCGAACTCGCCCTCTCCCGCACCCGGATGGCGCCGGCACGTCGGCGCGCCGCCTTGGCCGCGCTGCGGCGCGAGCAGGCGGCGGCGCAGCGCGCGGCGCTGGCGCTGCGCCACGACACCGCCACCGCCGCCCGGGTGGCCGCTGCGCTGGCGCAGGAGGATGCGGAGCGGTTCCGCCGCCTGACCGGCGAGGCGCCCGCCTCGCCCGGCCAGATCTATGCGGTGCACCTGCTCGGCGTCGGCGCCGCCGCCGCCCTGGCGCGGGCCGAGCGGCAGCGCCCCTCGGCGAGCGTGGCGGAGGTGCTGCCCCCCGGCGTGCTGCACGCCAACCGCGAGATCTTCCTCGGCGAGGACGGGCGCCCGCTGCCGATCCGGGAGGCGGGCCGTCGCATCGCCGCCCGCCTGCAGCCCACCGAGCCGCCCCTGCTCGAGATGGCGGAGGCGCGCTAGAGCGGATCCCGTTCAGGTGGCCTCACCCGGACGGGTGAGGATGCCCGCACGATCAACGGGCCGGGGCATCCGGCCGCGGGCTGGGGCGAACGGAAAACGCCTTGGCGCTGATCCGCGAGGGCGGGGCGCCGGAGCGCCGTTTCCATCCGGCGGTGCCCGTGGAAGCGGCTCTGGCCCGCCATCCGTCCGGCAGAGTCACGCTCCAGGCCGGCTGCGGCCCCCGCGCTTCGCCCGGAGGCCGTTCAGGCCGTCGGCAGGCGGTGGAAGCCGGGCTCTCCGGGCGGGTCGCAGAAGCCCTCCTCGATCGCGTCCACCCGCGCCAGGGCGGGGCCGCGCCGGCAGGCGGACAGCAGCGCCTGCACCGCCGGCTCCCCGCCGGCCACCACCGCCTCCACGCTGCCGTCACGGCGGTTGCGCACCCAGCCGGACAGGCCGAGCCGCGTCGCCTCCCGCACCAGCCAGTCCCGGTAGCCCACGCCCTGAACGCGCCCGGTGATCCTCAGCCGCCTCGCCTGCATCCGCGCCGCCTCATCCGCGCATCAGCGCCACCAGCCGCGCCGCCAGCGCCACCTCGGCGCCGATGCGCGCGCGCCGCGCCGCCGCCTCGGCGTCCGTGCCCCAGAAGCGCTCCTGGAAGGCCTCGTCCAGCGTCGCCAGGCGGTGCGCCTCGGCGGCCTCCAGCCGGCCGTGCACCACGGCGAGGCCCAGCACCAGGCTGCCGAGGCCCGGCACCAGCACGCCGAGCGCCGAAAGCTCGAGCGCGCCGAGCGCCGCCACCGCCCGGCGCAGCGCGGCGAGCGCGGTGGCGTCCTGCGGCACTGGCATCAGCCCCGCGGTGACGCGCAGCGGCGCGTCGAGCTGCAGCGCCGCCCAGTCGAGCAGCGGGTCCCACTGCGCCGCCTGCTCGGCGGCGAGCCGCCGGTCCTCGGCGCGGTAGCAGAGCAGGTCCGTCTCCCCGTAGCGGGCCAGCGCCGTCACCACCGGCGCGGGGTCGGGGGCGATGCGTTCCTGCGCCGTGCCGGCAAGGCGCGTCAGCGGCACGTCGGCGAAGCTCATCTCGCCTCCCTTGGCGCCGCCGGCGCGGGCCCATTCCTCGGCGATGGCCTCGGCCAGCGCCGCCGCCGGCACCACCAGGGGGGCGCCGCCGGGCAGGCGCACCGGGCGGCCGTCCAGAAGCACGCCGAAGCCGCCCGGCTGCGGGGCGGCGGCGGCACTGTCCCAGAAACGCTTCATCGTGTGGTCATCCTCATCGGCCGAGCAGCCCCGGGATGGGCAGCCGCCGCAGCAGCTCCTGCGCCGGCGCCGGCAGGTCGCGCGGCACGGGCGAGGGGGCCGGCTGCGGCTGCGCCGCCGGCGGGGCGGCCGGCGCGGCGGAGGCCGGCACCGG
>NZ_SJDM01000086.1 GCF_004761865.1 Crenalkalicoccus roseus
GGATCAGGTTTGTCCACGCGGCTTAGCAGCCAAGCCGGTGGGCGAGGTCCTGGAAGTCGCGCGCCACCACGTCCCAGGGCTCCGCGGGCTCGAGGTCGGTGGCCTGGCCGGGGCCGTGCTCGGTCGGGCGGGGGACGAAGGCGGTGGCGAGGCCAGAGCCGCGCGCCGCCTTCAGGTCGTTGTTGTGCGCGGCGACCAGGCAGACCTCCGCCGGGCGCAGGCCGAGGATCTCGGCGGTGCGCAGATAGGCCTCCGGCTGCGGCTTGTAGGCCTGCGCCACCTCGGCGCCGAGGATCGCGTCCCAGGGCAGGCCGGCGCGCTTGGCCATGTTCGCCAGCAGCGCGATGTTGCCGTTGGACAGCGGCGCGATGAAGTACCTCCGCCTCAGCCGGACGAGGCCGGCCACCGCCTCCGGCCAGGGGTCCAGCCGGTGCCAGGCGCGGTTCAGCGCGTCGAGCTCCGACTCTCCGATCCGCGCGGGGTCGAGGCCATGGTCGCGCAGCACCGCTTCCAGGTTCTCCCGGTGCAGCAGGTCGAGGCGGGTGAAGGGGCGGCGTCCGCTGCGGCATTCCTCCATCGCCGGCTGGTAGCGCCTGCGCCAGGCGTCGGCGAAGCCGCGCGGATCGATGTCGCCGCGCCCGTGGCGGGCGAGGAAGGGGGCGGCGTCGCGCGCAATGCCCTCGCGCCAGTCCACCACCGTACCGAAGACGTCGAAGACCAGCGCCTTCACGCTCTCCATCGCGCTCACCGCCCCGCCTCCTCCGCCCAGCGGCGCTCGAATTCCCACACCTCCGGAAAGCCCATCAGCTCGGTCATGCGCGCGAACCCGTAGGATTCGCCGAGCGCGGCGCTGTCGCCGTGGCGCTTCAGATGCGCATAGGCGCGCTCCAGCGCCGCCGCGGCGGCGAGGAAGCCGATGGCGGGGTAGATGGCGATGGCGTAGCCGAGCGCGCGCAGCCGCTCCGCGGGCAGGATCGGCGTGCGCCCGCCCTCGACCATGTTGGCGAGCAGGGGCTTTCGGATGGCGCGGCCGATCTCGGCCATCTCCGCCTCGCTCTCCGGGCTCTCGATGAACACCACGTCGGCGCCGGCCTCGGCGTAGATGCGGCCGCGGCGGATCGCCTCCGCCAGGCCGAGCGTGGTGCGCGCGTCGGTGCGGGCGACGATCAGGAAGTCCGGATCGCGCCGCGTCTCGGCGGCGACGCGGATCTTCAGCGCCATCTCCTCGGCCGGGATCACCCGCCGGCCCGGCGTGTGGCCGCACTTCTTCGGCATCTCCTGGTCCTCGAGCTGGATGCCGGAGACGCCCGCGGCCTCGTAGCCCATCACGGTGTGGCGCACGTTCAGGAGGCCACCATAGCCGGTGTCGGCGTCGGCGATCACCGGCGTGCGGCAGCCGCGCGCCATGGCGCCCACCCGCCCCACCATGTCAGTGTAGGTGGCGATGCCCGCATCGGCTACGCCGAGATGCGAGGCGACGGTGCCGAAGCCGGTGATGTAGAGGCACTCGAAGCCCATGCCGTCGGCGATCCTGGCGCTGATCATGTCGAAGATGCCGGGGGCGACGACGAACCGTCCCGACTCGAGGGCGGATCTGAGGCGGGGATCGGCCATGGCGAAGGTCTCCTCTTGCTCTATTGCTGCGGGCGGATATGCCCCGCGGCGGCGGCCGCGGACCAGAGGCGGTCCTCCTCGCGCATCGCCTCGAGCAGCGCGGCGGCGGGGCGGAGGTCGGGCTCGACGCCCATGGCCGCGAAGCGGGATTTCAGCGTCTCGTCGGTGTAGGCCTCGGCCAGCGCGGCGTGGAGGCGGCGCACGACCGGCTCCGGCAGGCCGGCCGGGCCGAACATCGCCACCCAGCCGGCCAGCGCGAGGTCCACACCCTGCTCGCGCAGGGTCGGCACCTCGGGGAAGAAGGGCGTGCGCGTTGGGGTCGAGGCGGCGAGCACGCGCACCCGCCCGGTGCCCATGTGCGGCATGGCGCTGACGGTGCTGGTCCAGCCCACCGGCAGGTGGCCGGCGACGACGTCGTTCATGAGCTGCCCGCCGCTGCGGTACTGCACGTCCGGCATGTCCACGCCGGCGCGGCGCGCCAGCTCCTGCCCGATGAAGGAGGAGAGCGCCTCGGTGCTGCCGGTGCCGACGCGCCCCGGGTTGCGCCGCGCGTGATCGAGCATGGCGCGCAGGTCGGGGAAGGGCTGCCCCGCGCCGGCGACCAGCACCATGGTGTTGCGCGTCAGCATGGCGATGGGCGTGAAGTCGCGGATCGGGTCGTAGGGAAGCTGCGGCAGGTGGTAGCGGTTGGCGACGTGGGTGGAGACCACGGCCATCAGCGTGTGCCCGTCCGGTTCCGCCCGCGCCACCAGGTCCGAGCCGATCACGCCGGCGCCGCCGGAGCGGTTCTCCACCACCACCGGCTGCGGCAGGGCCGGCCGCAGCGCCTCGGCGAGCGCCCGCGCGAGCAGGTCGGTCCCGCCGCCGGGCGCGTAGGGCACGACGAGGCGGATCGGCCGCGCGGGCCAGGCGGGCTGCGCCCCGGCGCGGGGCGCGAGGAGGGGCAGGGCGGCGGCGAGCAGCCCGCGTCTGGCGAGGGGCATGGCGGGGTTCCTCCTTCGTCGCGCCGAGTATCGGCCCCGCCCGGCCCGGCGGCCAGGGGGGTGCGCGGCGGGCGCGGCCCGTGCCAGGATGGCGCGCCCAACGAGGGAGGAGGACCCGATGCCGGATGCCAGCGGCAAGCCCGCCACGGCCGGCACCGTCGCCGAGATCGAGGCGGTGATCCGGACCTATTTCGACGGCCTTCACGAGGGCGACGTGGAGAAGCTCGCCGCCGCCTTCCATCCCGTCAGCCACCTCTACTGCGAGAAGGATGGCGGCGTGCTCGACGTGCCGCGGGAGCAGTGGTTCGAGATGGTGCGCACCCGCCCGAGCGCGGCCTCGCGCGAGCTCGCGCGCGACGACCGGATCCTGCTGATGGACATCAGCGGGCCGGAAACGGCGCTGGTGAAGGTCGCCTGCCAGATCCCGCCGCGCTACTTCACCGACTACCTGGTGCTGACCCGCACCGGGGAGGGATGGCGGATCGTCAGCAAGGTCTACCGCGTGGAGGAGCGGGGATAGGGCGGATCCCGTCCGGGCGCTTCCGCCCGGACGGGCGAGGATGCCCGCGCATCGAGCATCCGGGGCATTCGCCGCGGGCCGCCGAGGCGGGCGGAAAATGCCCTGGAGCACCCCGCGCCTGGCCGCGGCCTACTCCGCGGCCAGGCGCGGCTGGAAGGCGGGCGGCGCCGCGCGCTCGCTCTCGGCAATGGGCTTCGGCCACCAGCGGTCCTCCCATTCCGAGAACAGGTCGCGGAGCTGCGGCATCACCTTCTCGGCGAACAGCCGCGTGTTGTACTTGGTGAGCTGCTTCGACATGTTGCCGAACTGCAGCAGCAGCATGAAGTGGCCGACGTTCAGCGACCTCGCCACCTCGCGGAGCTGCTCGGCCACCTCGTCGGGGCTGCCGATGATGACGTAGCCGCGGTCCACGATGCCAGCCATCTCCTTGGCGGTGCCGGCGAAGCGCTCCTGCGTGCCCTTGCCGAGGGTGCTGTCGGCACCGGCGGCCTTCGCCACCTGGCTGGTCAGGCCTGCGCGCTGCGTCGCCTCGGTCATGTAGCCGGGCGGCGTCGCCCAGCGGCCGTCCACGTGCAGGCAGCGGCCGTAGAAATACTCCGCCGGCTCCTTGTACAGCTCCATCGCCTGCTCGCGCGTCTCGGCAACGCCGACGAATTGCAGGAAGCCCGCGCGGTAGGGGTTCCGGTCCTTGCCGAGGCG
>NZ_SJDM01000087.1 GCF_004761865.1 Crenalkalicoccus roseus
TACCGGTTTGTCCACGCGGCCTAGGGCAGAGTCAGGCCAGCGCCCGCAGCGCGGCGAGGAAGCGCGCCGCCGCCACCTCCGGCGGCCAGGGGCGCCAGGGCTCGCCGCCGAACTCCGCCGCCAGCGGATCCTCCGCCATCACCGCGGCGCGGATGCCGAGGGTGCGGCGCACCTCCTCGCGCGTCCAGCCCGCGACATGCACCGCCTCGGCCGCCGCCAGCGCCACGTCGCAGGCCTTGTGGGCGCGCTTCGCCTCCTCGGTCCAGGGGGGCAGGGCGTAGCGCAGCGCCACCGCCGCGGAGAGCCTGGCCTGCAGCTCGGCGAAGCCCTGGCCGAGAAAGGGCTTGAGCGGCGAGATGCAGTCGAAGCCGAGCAGCCCCTCCTCCGCGTCGTGCAGCAGCTCCCGCCGCGCCTCGGCGCGGGTGAGGCCGCCACGCGCCCGCGTCCGCCGCAGCGCCAGCACGGCGAGGGAGTGCTGCGCCACCGAGAGCGGGGCGCCGGGCCAGATGGAGTGCCCGCCCCAGCGGAAGGTGCGCGAGAGGCCGATCGCCAGGTCCTCGTCGGTCCAGTCGAAGGGGGTGGGCGTGATCAGGTCGAGCCGCCGCCCGGAGGGCAGCCGCACCCAGGCGCGTTCGGTCATTCAGGTACGCAAGTCGGCAAGGGCGGACCGCCGCACCGTGCCGCGTGGTCCGGGGCCGGGGACGGGTGATCGGCACGGTTCGCACAAGGCTGGCATCCCGCACGGTGTCCTCATGGCCCCAAGGGTTGGGAGAGTGGTTGGAAGGGTGTCAACCGCGCCGGCGCGCCATCCGGCGCGGGGCGGGGGCCATCCTTTGGCTGCAGGGGGTTTGCTGTCAGGAAACTTTACGAATGACAATTCAGCGGACCCGAAGCGGTTTCAAAACAAGGAGATGGCCCTTGGCACGCCATTTGCTCCGGTCGTGCCGCGGATCCGGCGCCCGTCAGGACGGCCCGGCGCCGCAACGACAAGGAGCGCAAGATGAGACTGCCCGTTCTGGCTGCCGCGGTCGCGGGAGCCCTGGCGCTGGGCGCCGCGCCGTCCCAGGCCACCATCCTCACCGTGTTCGACTCGATTCCCGCCGGCACCACGTCCTTCAACGCGACCGTCACCGCCGCCGGCGGCACCGCCAACGCCGACACGCTGCCGACGAGCGGCAGCTTCGGCACTGCGCTCGACCGCGGCGACTACACCATCACCCGCAACAATGGCGGCAGCATCTCCCTCAGCACCTACGGGACGATGACCGGCGGCGTGATCAACATCAATCCCTCCGGCAGCAGCAAGGGCATCGGGGCGATCGGCAGCGGCATCACCTTCACCTTCGACAGCCCGATCAACGCCATCGGCTTCGAGGTCGGCGACTGGGGCACCTGCTGCTGGCCCTCCGCGCTCTACATCTCCTTCGACGACGGCACGCCGATCCAGGTCGGCAACTCCCTGAACTTCACCGACGTGCTGTTCAACGGCAAGTACGAGGTCTTCGTGGCCGCCTTCGACGACAGCGGCAGCTTCAGCAAGATCCAGTTCTGGGGCGACGGCTTCGGCGAGTTCCTGGTTGCCGGCGGCACCATCCGCTATGCGCTGATCGACCAGGGCAGCCTGCCGCCCGTCGGCGTGCCCGAGCCCGCCAGCCTCGCCCTGCTCGGCGCCGGCCTGGTCGGCCTCGGCATGATCCGCCGCCGCAGGACCACGGCCTGACGAGCCGGCCCGGGGCGGACCCTCGGGGTTCCGCCCCGGGCCGATCCCTGTGGCGGCCCGTGCGGGGCGTGGCGCAGGCCGCGCGGGCGGAGCCGGGCTTGCGGCCGCCCGGCGCCGCCGCGCATCCTCCGCCCGATGCGATTCCTGCACACCGCCGACTGGCACCTCGGCCGCTCGCTCAACGGCGCCTCCCTGCTCGAGGATCAGGAGGCGCTGTTCCTCGGCCCGTTCCTGGAGATCCTGCGCGACACGCGCCCCGACGCCGTGCTGCTCGCCGGTGACGTGTTCGACCGCGCCGTGCCGCCGGCCGAGGCGGTGGCGCTGCTCGACGACATCCTGCGCGAGGTCGTGCTCGGCCTCTCCACTCCCGTGGTGCTGATCCCCGGCAACCACGACGAGCCGCGCCGCCTCGCCTTCGGCGCGCCGCTGCTGCGCGCGGCCGGGCTGCATGTGGTGGATTCCGCGCAGGGCGAGGCGATCCGCTTCGCCGACGCGCATGGCGAGGTGGCGGTGCTCGCCGCCGGCTACGCCTCGCCCCTGCTGCTGGCGACGCTGTTCGCGCCCGAGGCGGTGGCCGACCACGATGCGGGATTCGGCTGCGTCTGCCGCCACCTGCGCGGCCTCTGCCCGCCCGGCGCGCGCAGCGTGGTGGTGGCGCATGCCTTCGTCGCCGGTGGCGAGGGGTGCGAGAGCGAGCGCCAGCTCGCCGTGGGCGGCGCGAAGGCGGTGTGCCCGACGCGCTTCGCGGGCTTCCACTACGTCGCCCTCGGCCACCTGCACCGGCCGCAGACGCTCGGCGGCGGACGCATCCGCTACAGCGGCTCGCCGCTGGCCTATTCCTTCAGCGAGGCGGGGCAGACGAAGTCGGTGACGCTGGTGGAGCTGGACGGGGCCGGCATGGTCCACGCCGAGGCGATCCCGCTCAGCCCCCGCCGCACCCTGCGCCGGCTCCGCGGCGCCTTCGCCGATCTGCTCGCCAACCCGCCCGCGGAAGGGCGCGAGGACTGGCTGGAGGTGACGCTCACCGATCCCCTGCCGGTGTTCGAGGCGCAGCGGCGCCTGGCCGAGGTCTATCCGCGCATCCTCGCCTTCGGCTACGCCCGGCACGAGACGCTCGACTCGGCGGCGGCGCCCATCGCCGCGCCGCGCCCCGAGAATGCCGAGCCGCTGGCGCTGCTCGACGCCTTCTGGCGCGAGATGCGCGGCGAGGCGCTGCCCGAGGCCGCCGCGCCGGTGGCGAAGGCAGCGATCGAGCGCGCCCGCGCGGCGGAGGAGGGCTGAGCCCGTGCGCCCCCTCGCCCTGACCCTGCAGGCCTTCGGCGCCTATGCCGGGCGGCAGGAGCTCGATTTCTCGGCCCTCGGCGCGCACCGGCTGTTCCTGATCTCCGGCCCCACCGGCGCGGGCAAGACCACGGTGCTGGACGGCCTCTGCTACGCCCTGTTCGGCGAGAGCAGCGGGGCGGAGCGCGGTGCCGCGCATCTGCGCAGCCACCACGCTCCGCCCGACCTGCCGACCGAGGTGGTGCTCGACTTCGCGGTGGGGGCCGAGCGCTGGCGCATCCGCCGCCGGCCGGCCTGGAAGCGACCGAAGCGGCGCGGCAGCGGCGAGGTCACGGAGCCGGGGGAGCAGGCGCTCTGGCCCCTGACCGAGGCCGGCCCCGGCCTGCCCATCGAGCGCGAGGCGGAGCTGCGCGAGCGCATCGCCGCCCTGCTCGGCTACCGGGCCGAGGAGTTCCGCCAGGTGGTGCTGCTGCCGCAGGGACGGTTCCGCGAGCTGCTCTCGGCCAGCCCGCGCGACCGGCAGGAGATCCTGCGCACCCTGTTCCGCACCGCCCTCTACCAGCGCATCGAGGCGGCGCTGAAGGAGGCGGCGGACGCCGCCGAGGCGGAGTGCCGCCGCCTCGCCCAGCACCGCCGCACCCTGCTCGACGAGGCCGGCGCCACGGACCTCGCCGCCGCCCGCGTTGCGCGCGAGGCGATGGCCGCCGCCCTCACCGCCGCCGAGGCGGCGCGCGGGGAGGCGGCGGCGCACGCGGACGCCGCCCG
>NZ_SJDM01000088.1 GCF_004761865.1 Crenalkalicoccus roseus
AAGGACCGGAACCCCTACCGCGCGGGCTTCGCGCAGGTGGTGGCGGTGGCGGAGAGCCGCGAGCAGGCGGTCGCGCTCTACACCCGCCCGGCCGAGTATTTCTTCAACCGCTGCCTGCACATCGACCCGCGCTTCGCCGCGCCGCCCGGCTACACCACCGAGGCGACGCAGCGCGCCGGCCTCGAGAGCATGGTGCGCCGCGCCGCCAGCGCGCAGAGCCTGATCGCCGGCGAGAAGGCGAACCGCGGCCTGACCATGGCCGACTTCGTCGAGCGCGGCTATGTCGTCATCGGCAGCCCGGACGAGGTGGTGGAGCAGCTCACCCAGCTCGCCACCGAGCTCCATGTCGGCCACCTGATGCTGCTGATGCAGTTCGGCGACATGGACAAGAAGCTCACCCAGTACAACACGCGGCTGTTCGCGGAGCGGGTGATGCCGCGCCTCCGCCCGCTCTTCTCCGAGTGGGAGGACCGCTGGTGGCCGCAGCCGATGCAGGCGGCGGAGCGCGCGGCACCCTCCGCCTTCCGGCCGCGCCTCGCCGCCGAGTAGCGCCGCCCCTTCCCCCTCCGGCATCAGCACCAGCAACGCGGAGCGCAGCGTGAGCGAACCGGAAACCCTGACCGTCGAGATCAACGGCTTTCCCACCCGCATCTGGAGGAAGGGCAGCGGCCGGCCGATCGGCTTCCTCGCCGGCTTCGGCGGCCTGCCGCGCTGGGTGCCCTTCCTCGACCGCTTGGCCGAGGGGCGCACCGTCATCGTGCCCTCGCTGCCCGGCTTCCCGGGCGGGGATCGCGGGCATACGGTGCTCGACACGCATCTCGACTGGCTGCTCGCCGTGCGCCAAGTGCTGGTGGCGGCCGGGCTCGGCGAGGAGGCGGATCTCGCGGGCAGTTCGGTCGGCGCCTCCTTCGCCGCGGAGATGGCGGCGGTGTGGCCGCAGGCGGTGCGGCGGCTGGCGCTGATCGCGCCCTTCGGCCTGTTCGACGAGAAGGACCCGCCGGCCGATCCCTGGGCGCAGCGGGCCGACGCGGTGCCCGCCCTGATGACCGCCGATCCCGAGATCTGGAAGGCGCTGAAGGCGGTGCCGGAGGGCGCCAATTCGGTGGAATGGCCGATCGAGCAGACCCGCGCCGCCGAGGCCGCGGCGCGCATCTTCTGGCCGCTCGGCAACACCAGGCTGGAGAAGCGCCTGCCCCTGATCCAGGCGCCGACCCTGCTGCTGTGGGGCGAGCAGGACCGGCTGATGCCGCAGAGCTACGCCGGGCGCTTCGCCCGCCTCATCGCCGGCCGAACCGAGACCCGCACCATCCCCGGCGCCGGGCACCTCGCCGAGCTCGACCGGCCGGAGGAGGTGGCGCGCGCCATCCTCGAGTGGTGCGCCTGAGGGGGAAGGAGGAACCCATGCCCATGCCGCTCGACCCCGGCGCCAAGCGCGTCCTCGACCTGATCCGCGAACTCGGCCGACCGCCGATCCAGACGCTGAGCCCGCCCGAGGCGCGGGAGGCCACGGCGAAGTCGCGCGCCGTGCTGCAGCCGGAGCCGCCCGAGGTGGCGGAGGTGGAGGACCTCACCTGCCCCGGCCCCGCCGGCCCGATCCGCCTGCGCCGCTACCGCGGCATGGGCACCGCGAAGGACGCCGCACTGCCCTGCCTCGTCTTCCTGCATGGCGGCGGCTGGGTGATCGGCGACCTCGACAGCCACGACCAGCCCTGCCGGGTGCTGGCGAACGCGGCGCAGTGCTGCGTCGTCGCGGTGGACTACCGCCTCGCGCCCGAGCACCGCTTCCCCGCCGCGGTCGAGGACAGCGCCGCCGCCCTGCGCTGGGTGGCGGAGAACGCGGCGCGGCTGCGCATCGACCGCGGGCGCATCGCCGTGGGCGGGGACAGCGCCGGGGGCAACCTCGCCGCCGTGCTCTGCCTGATGGGGCGCGAGGGGCAGGTGCCGATGCCGGGCGCGCAGCTTCTGCTCTACCCCGCGACCGACATGGCCGGCGCCAAGCCGGCCTATGAGCGCTTCACCGAGGGCTACATCCTCACCCGCGACACCATGCACTGGTTCATCAACCACTACATCGGCGAGCCGATGCAGAAATACGACTGGCGCGCCTCGCCGCTGCGCGCGCCGAGCCTGGCCGGCCTGCCGCCCGCCTTCGTCATGACCTGCGGCCACGATCCGCTGGTGGATGAGGGCATCGCCTATGCGCGGCGGCTGGAGGAGGACGGCACCCATGTCGCCCATCTGCACGTCGCCGACCAGATCCATGCCTACCTGACCATGGGGAAGTTCATCCCGGCCTCGGAGCTCACCCTGCGCCAGGCGGCGCTGTGGCTCGCCACCCAGTGGCAGGGACGGGAGGGCCTCTGAGCGTGGCGGGGCTGCTGGAGGGCAAGTCGGCGCTGGTCACCGGCGGCGGCTCGGGCATCGGCCGCGCCACCGCGCTCGCCTTCGCGCGGGAGGGCGCCTGGGTCGCGGTCGCGGACCTGACGCTGGAGCGGGCGCAGGAGACGGTCGGCGCCATCGAGGCGGCGGGCGGACAGGCGGTGGCGATCGCCTGCGACGTCACCGAGGAGGAGGCGGTGGCGGCGATGGTCGCCGCCGCGGTGAGCGCCTTCGGCGGGCTCGACTGCGCCTTCAACAACGCCGGCATCGCCCCCTTCCAGGTGAATGCGGCCGGGGTGAAGGCGGCCGACTTGGCGCCAGAGGCTTGGCAGCGCATTCTCGACGTCAACCTCACCGGCGTCTGGCGCTGCCTGCGCCACGAGGTGGCGCAGATGCGCAGGCAGGGGGGTGGGGCGATCGTCAACACCGCCTCCATCGCCGGGCTGCTCGGCCTGCCGACCGCCGCGGCCTATGTCGCGAGCAAGCACGCGGTGGTCGGGCTGACCAGGGCGGCGGCCGTGGACCACGCGGAGGAGGGCATCCGCGTCAACGCCGTTTGCCCCGGCTACATCGAGACGCCGATGACCGAGGATTCGATGCGCCGGCGCGGCGAGCGGATCATGGCCCGCGTCCCCCTGGCGCGGATGGGCCAGGCGGAGGAGATCGCCCAGGCGGTAACCTTCCTCTGCTCCGACCGCGCGAGCTTCGTCACCGGCGCGGCCTGGACGGTGGATGGAGGTTACGCGGCGGTCTGATGGCCAGGCCCTCGCGGATCGCGGCCGAGCCGCCCTTGGACGCCGCGCGCCTAGAGCAGATCGCGGATGGCTGGAAACAGCCGGGAGCGTAACTCTGCTCTGCAAACAATGGGCTGGAGCCGTTTCCGCGTTCATAGTCGAGTGGAAACGGCGCTAGGGGTCTGGACGCAATCGCGCC
>NZ_SJDM01000089.1 GCF_004761865.1 Crenalkalicoccus roseus
GCATGAGGTGGAACCACATCAGCTTCATGGACGCTCCTTCGTGCTTGTCCCGGCCCGCCCGCGCGTGGCGGCCGGCGGCCCTGCGGCCGCACGTCGGGGGAAGCTTAGGCAGTTCCCGGAAGGGGCGGAAGGCGCTTCCGCCGGCGGGGGCGTTCAGGTCGCCGCGCCCGGCGGCTCCCCGTCCTCGGCGCTGTTCGCTCCCTCCGCCTCGCGCTTCAGGCGCAGGTAGCTGCGCGCCGAGAAGGGCAGCATGGCGGCGTAGATCAGCCCCGCCGCGCCGAGCGCCGCCCAGGGCTCGGTCAGCAGGAAGGCGACGTAGATGCCGATGCCGAGCAGCATCGGCAGCACGTATTCGGAGCGGACCTTGAAGTTCTTGAAGCTCCAGGTGGGCAGGGTGGAGACCATCAGCCCGCCCACCACCACCAGCACCGTGCCGGCGACGAGCTGGTGCTGCATGAAGGCGGCCATCGAGGTCCAGCCCCAGTCGCGGAAGGCGAGGGCGAAGAAGATCGGGCAGAGGGCGAGTCCCGCCCCGGCCGGCGCCGGCACGCCGGTGAAGAAGCTCTGCGCGTAGGCCGGCTTCGGCGCCGGGCCGGCGAGCGGCACGCTCGGCGCCTCGACCAGCGAGGCGTTGAAGCGCGCGAGCCTGAGCGCGGCGCACACCGCGAACAGCAGGCAGGGCGCGAAGCCGAGGCCGCGCGCCTCGTGCATGGTCCAGAGATAGAGCAGCAGCGCCGGCGCCACGCCGAAGCAGAGGAAGTCGGAGAGGCTGTCGAACTCGGCGCCGAAGCGGCTGGTGCCCTTGAGCAGCCGCGCCAGCCGCCCGTCGATGCCGTCGATCGCGCCCGCCACCACGATCAGCGCCGCCGCGTGCTCCCACCGCCCGTGCAGGCCGAAGCGGATGGCGGTCAGCCCGGCGCAGAGGCCGAGCAGGGTCATGATGTTCGGGATCAGCCGGTTGAAGGAGGGGCCGCTGTAGCGCGGCCGGGTGCGCCGGCGCAGGCGGCGCAGCCGGCCGCGCAGCGAGGTGTCGCGCGCCGCCTGCGTGCGTTCGGCCGCCTCGCTCACGCCGGCGCCTGGCCGGACAGGGCGGCTTCCGCCTCGGCCCGCCCGGCGGCGGCGCCGGGGACGAGTTCGGCGATCACCGTCTCGCCGCCGATCATGGTCTGGCCCTCGGCCACCAGCGGGCGCACACCCTCGGGCAGGTAGACGTCGGTGCGGCTGCCGAAGCGGATGATGCCGAAGCGCTCCCCGGCCTGCACCATGTCGCCCTCGCGCAGGTCGCAGAGGATGCGCCGCGCGATCAGCCCGGCGATCTGCACCACGGCGAGGTCGCGCCCGTCCGGCAGGCGGATGGCGATGGCGTTGCGCTCGTTGTCCTCGCTCGCCTTGTCGAGGCTGGCGTTGAGGAAGGCGCCGTGGCGGTAGGCGATGCGCGTCACCACCCCGTCGGCCGGCACGCGGTTCACGTGCACGTCGAACACCGAGAGGAAGATCCCGACACGCCAGCGCGGCGCCGGGCCGAGGCCGAGTTCGGGCGGCGGCGCGGCCNGCGGCGCCGGGCCGAGGCCGAGTTCGGGCGGCGGCGCGGCCGGTGCCACGCTCACCACCTTGCCGTCGGCCGGCGCCAGCACGAGGCCGGGGCGGCCGGGCGGCACCCGGGCGGGGTCGCGGAAGAAGAACAGGCAGAACAGGGCGAACAGCGCGCCGAGCCAGAAGGCCCAGCCGCCGAGCAGCAGCCCGCCGACCACCGCCACCACCGCACCGCCGATCAGGAAGGGCCGGCCGGCCGGATGCGGCGGGGCCAGCACCAGCCGCAGACTGCGTCCGATCGCCATGGCGCTGGGTTATGGTGCCTTCGCCCGGCGCGGGCAACCCTGGGGCGGGCGGCGCCCGCCGCCGCTACCCGGGCGGCTCGGGCAGGGCGAAGATCTGGCCCGGATAGATCCATTGCGGGTCGCGGATCTGGTCGCGGTTGGCCTCGTAGATCACGGTGTAGCGCACGCCGCGGCCGTAGATGCTGCGGGCGATCCGCCAGAGGTTGTTGCCGGGCTGCACCACCACCCGCCCGTCGCGCAGCAGCACGTGCGGCAGGCGCTCGCGCTGGAACGGCACCTCGATGCGGGCGGCGACACCCCCCGTGGGCGCGAGCTGGTCCACGCGCAGCGTGTGGCGGCCGATGCCGGGCTGCTCGGCCGGGGTCATCTGCCAGCGCCCGGCCTCGTCCGCCACCGCGTCGCCGAGATGCCGGCCCGCCGCGTAGAGCCGCACCGTCGCCCCCGGCGGGGCGCTGCCGGCGAAGCGCATCTCCCCGGTGTCGTCATAGTCCACGAGGTCGAGGCCGAGACGGGTGCGCGCCTGGGCGTCCCGCGCCGGCCCCGCCGGCGCCGGCGCCTGCAGCACCCGCGGCGCCGCGGCGGCGCCGGTCGGCGGCAGCAGCACCGCGATCGGGCCGGAGGGGGCCTGGCCGCCATCCCCGGCCGGCCGCGGCCAGGCGCTCTCCGCCGGCGCGGGGTCGGGCACCACGAGCAGCACGGTGTCCGGCCCGCCCACCGCCTCGCCGCCGGGCAGGCGGGCGAGCAGCGCGAGCTCGCGCGCCCCCGGCGGCAGCGGCTCGGCGGGCAGGATCACCCATTCGCCGCGCCCGTCGGCGCGGGCCCGGCCGAGCTCCCGCCCGCCTTCGAGCAGCGTCACCTCCGCGCCCGGAGCGGCACGCCCCGCCGTCACCAGCATGCCGCGGCTGCCCACCCGGGCGACGTCGAAGCGCGGCGGCTCCGGCCGGGCCAGGGGCGCCGGCGCGAGGACGGGGGGCGGCGGGGCGGGGGCGCGGAGCGCGGCGGCATCGGGCAGGCGCCGCGGCTGCAGCGGCGGGAAGGCCTCGGGCAGCAGCGCCCAGGCGGTGCCTATGGCGGCAACCGCCATGACGCCGAACAGGGCGATCCGCCGCGCCATCATTCCGACTGCCATTGCCGCACGACCATGGCCGCGGGGCGCACCGCGGCGGCGCGCTCACAGGCCGCGGACCAGGAGCCAAATAAACAACAGCGGCAGGCCGCCCGCAACCAGCCAGCCCAGCGGTTCCGCCGGGCGCCCGCGCAGCGGCGGCGCGAGGGCGGGGCCGAGCCAGAGCGCCGCCAGCGGCGCCGCGGCCGCCAGCCAGTCCGCCGCCGCGCCGCGCGCCAG
>NZ_SJDM01000009.1 GCF_004761865.1 Crenalkalicoccus roseus
GCCACCAGGCCAGACCACCACCGCGGGGTGGAGCAGCCCGGTAGCTCGTCAGGCTCATAACCTGAAGGCCGCAGGTTCAAATCCTGCCCCCGCATCCATCACACCCCTCACACCAAAACACGAAATACAGGGCCAACCAGCAGCCAGGTCAGCGCCACCACCACGGCGATGCTGACGAGGTTCAGCAGAAACCCCGCGCGCGCCATCTGCGGCACGCTGACATGCCCGCTGCCATAGACGATGGCGTTGGGCGGCGTCGCCACCGGCATCATGAAGGCACAGGATGCTCCCACCGCGACCGGAATGGTCAGCAGGAAGGGATCGGCCCCAAGCGCCGGAGCCGCGGAGGCAACCAGCGGAAGAAAGGCCGCCGCGGTCGCAGTGTTGCTGGTCAGCTCCGTCAGAAAAACGACAGCAGCGGTCTCCTGCGTCGGTACGGCATCGGCGCGGTGATCCCAAAGCGCCGGGGGCCGAACTCCGACCGCGCCGCCAAATACCTCGCTATGGTCACCCTCGGCATGATCCTGCTCAGGCTGTAGCCGCCTTTGCAGGCACGTCGCTGTCTGACATCAGGCGGTCGAGTGCCTGCAACACCCTGGCAGCGCGGTTCGCCCAGCTTGCCGCCTGTGCCGCTGCGAGGGCGCGCTGAACGAAGGCTGGTTCCGCCCGTAGCGCCAGCGCCGCCCTGATCTGGCTTGCAAAGTTCGTCTGGTCCCCGATCAGTAAGCAAGGCGCGCCGGCGATCTCGGCCATGTTCGTTGCCACTACGGGGCGCCCCCCCCGCAAGATACTCGAACATCTTGAGCGGCGAGACTTTGTGCGTGATCTCATTCAGCACGAACGGGATGATGCCCACATCAATGTCAGCATAGAATTTTGGCAGTTGATCGTAAGTAAGAAGGCCGGCGTAGTGGATGTTCGGGCAGGCTTTGAGCAGAGCTTGTAGCTCCGCAGGCCGCGTGCAGATCCCAGCGAGCCGAAACTCGCAATCGGGCAGGGCCGCCGCGACCTCGCGCATAAGACCGAAATCGAACCATTCCGCGATAGCGCCGGCATAGCCAACGCAGGGGGCAGCCCTGGATGCGCGCGGCCGCTCGGCAAGCCCTGCAAAATCCTCGGGCCACACGCCGTTCGGCACCAGCAGCACGTCCGGGCGCACTGCCAGAAGCTGCTCGTGGAGCACGCGGGAGCTGGTAATTACTATATCAGCCCGCCGGAGGAGCTGCTCATGACACTTCTTCGCGGCTTCATCAGCATGGATGACCGGATCGTCGAGTACGTCGTAGAGTACGGTCGCGTCATCGAAGCGTTTCAGTTCCAGGGCATGAAAGGGATAGTACAGATATACGACTTGGCCACAAGGATAGAGATCGTCGTCCTTCTCCAGCACCTGTAGCAGCGGGATGCCACTTGCGACGCGAGGACGGCTCCAGTTTTGGAACAGCGACAGGACGCCAGCCTGGGCGAAGGCGCGCAACAGATGCTGTGGACGCTGGCGCATTACGTCGAAGTCGATGCCGTTTGTCGCTGGGTGCAGAATGGCCCAGCGGCGTTGCGTGGACCGTAGCTTGGGGAATGGCGGCGCCTCGGCCGCCAGCACACGCCGCCAACGCTCCCGCCATTTCTCGATACCGAAGGCTTCGGAGATGTCCCGCGCCCGGCGGCCGCAGGTAGCGCGCAAAGTCGCGTCGCTGATCATTCTCTCCAGCGCCGCTTCGAGCCTGTCGGCCCGTGGCTCGATTAGTAACCCATTATAACCGTCGATCACAAGGTCGGGTAGGCCACCGACATGAGTGGCGATAATCGCCTTGCCGCTGGCCATCGCCTCAAGGCAGCTCAGGGAGGTGCCCTCACTTGCCACCGTCGGAATTAGGACGATGTCAGCCCCACGGTAGGCTTCATGCATACGCTCGGGTGGGAGATTGTACAGGCGCACGCGGTCCCCGAAGGCATCGCGTAGCGGCCGCATCCTGGCAAGGTCGTCAGGATCGCCCTTGCCGCAGAACTCGAGCACAACCTGCCGGTGCCGCTCCAGGATGCCGGGCGCTACTTGCAGTACGATATCGTAGCCACGCGGTCCATAGAGGCGTCGCGGATAGAGGATGACGAGCCTGCCGTCGGGTGGCCTGTCCACGGGAGCGAACTGCTCGCGGTCCACGTAATTCGGCACATAGATAAACCGCTCGGCAATTGCCGTGTTTGTACCACGAAACCAGTTGATTGTGGAAGTATCCACCGACACGAGTGCCTTGCAAGCGGCAGCGTGACGGATAATGAGGTCGAGTTGCGCTGCGCTCTGCATCTGCCGATGGTCCCAGTAAATGCCATGGGAGATGCCGATGCCTTGTGGCTCTGCCCCGTCCTTGCTGGCTATGACAGGGTTCAGTGTGAAGGGAGAAAATACGGCCAGATCCGCCTTTGGGACCAAGTCGGCGATCTGCGACCGGAATGCCTCATAGTCCGCTCCACAGGCAAGTCCGACGACCCGCAATCGTCCATAATGCCTGATCCAGGGGCGGCGGTCACTCATCTGGATCAGAATCGGGTCAAAGCCCTCGGCCACCAGAAGGTCGGCAAGATCAAGCATGTAGCGTTCGGCGCCGCCGAAGAACATGTTGTTGCCTGCCATGTCGAAGAAGGTGGGCTGGAACATCAGGGCTGCTCGAGTCGTTGGCAGGGCGTCCCAGACCTCGGAAACCAAGCCGGGGCAGGGAAGAGGTACGCTCAATACTCGGTTAGCGAAGGCTCGAGCGGCGTCTATAGTGGTCCGAATGTCTTCGAAGGACGTCATGTCAGTCCCAGCTTTTGGGATTCGCGAAGAGGCGCGACGGTCCTTATCGTCGGGCCTGCCGGATCGCAACAACGGCTCGGCGTAGTGGTGCAGTAATGCGCCAACTCGTGCTGCTCAGCACCTGTTCGCGCTCCGTCTCCGCCGCCCTAGCCCGCAGCAACAGCTCGTCACAGAGGTTGGTGAGCTTGACGATATGGTGTGCCGCTTCAGCCGCCCGCTTCTCTGCCTCATCTTGGGCGGTTTCGGCGTGAGCGACTTTCTCGGCCAATACGGCTGCCTCGGCCCGCGCCTCCTCCAGCGCCCGCTCGGCCTGGGCGGCTCTCTCGGCCAATACGGCTGCCTCGGCCCGCGCCTCCTCCAGCGCCCGCTCGGCCTGGGCGGCGCTGGCGCGTCCTTCGTCTAACGCGCGAGCGGAATTCGTAGCTTCAGCCTGCGCCGCGACGCGAGCAGTCTCGGCGGCGGCGACCTTCGCTTTCAGCCGGTCGATCTCTTCGCGCATCTTAGAGAGGGCGATCATGGTCGTCCCCAGCGCGTCCAAGGAGAGGGTGCGATCGAAAGCGTCGCTGTCGAGGTCTCGAGGCGGCAGCATTCTCTCCCCGTCCGTATCCCTTGTGGGCTCAGGTTCCGCCGTCCCCATGAAGTACTGGAGGTAGAACTCCCGTTGCGGCATCTGCCCCTCATCGAGGAGCTTCTCGAAGAGGGGAGCCGCTTCCGCACCGACCGCAAGCCGGATCCAGTCGCGGGTCATGCCGCGCCCGAGGAAACCGTGCTGCACGCGGCGGATCCCGGCGGCATGGAATACCTGCTCGTAGTTCCGGCGCAGCAGTTCGACGCCGTAGATCCACCGGCAGTGCTCGATCGCCCGTCTCCTGCCGGCAAGATAAAAGACCGAGTGCGGGTTGGGGACGATGATGAGCACGCTGCGCGCGACTGCGGCCATGCTCTGCAGCATGCGCTGTAGCTGAGCCGCATCGAAATGCTCGCAGACGCCGCTGTTCCATGCCAGGTCGAAGCCGCCAAGCCCCATCCGCGGCAGATCGAAAGCATCGCCCAGAATGAACCTGTCGTTGGCTTCAGCAGGTCCGCCATCGGAGTAGCCGTGCGCCGCATACATTCCGCGCGCGTGCTCCAGCGCGATGGGCGAGAAATCCAGCAGCGTCGTGGTATAGCCCTGTTGCTGCAGCAGGAGCGAAAGATGCCCTGAGCCCGCCCCTATCTCGATGAGGCGAGCAGGCGGGGCAAGGCCGATGCCCCCAAGGAGCGTGGCGATCTCACCGGCGAGTTCCCGCTCGGCCGATGCGATCTCCTGCGAATACTGCCGCGCGACGTCGTCCCAGATCTCCGGCGAGGCTTGGATCATTCTGGCCGGCTCGGCTGGACCGCGCGGCGCTCCTGAAGCTGCAAGGATCCGGTGATATGCCCATGCGCCCATGGAGATTCGGTGCCGAGCGCTGATGCAGCTCCTGCCGGCTGGCTTCCCGCGACCTGCCGCACCACCACCTCCGTGATGCGCTCCGCCGCGTGGCCATCGCCATAGGGCGAGATGCCTTTGGCCATCTCCTCATAGGCCGCCGGATCGGTCAGCAGACGCGATACCTCCGCCACCACCCGCGCACGGTCGGTGCCGATCAGCCGCGCCACGCCGAGCTCAACCGCCTCTGGCCGTTCAGTCTCGTTGCGCAGCACCAGTACCGGCTTTCCGAGCGCCGGCGCCTCCTCCTGCAGCCCTCCGCTGTCAGTCAGCACCAGCGTGGCGTGCTTCATGGCAGCGACCAAGCTCTCATAGTCCAGCGGTCCTGTCAGATACACTTGCGGATGGCTGCTGAGAGCCGCCTCCGCCAAGCCGCGCACGTTCGGGTTGGGGTGGACGGGATAGAGCACGATGAGGTCAGGAAAGGCCGCGCAGAGTTCCCTGACCGCCTCCAGCACCGAAGCCGCGGGGGCGCCAAAATTCTCGCGCCGGTGCATGGTCATGAGCATCAGCCGCCTGCCCTCCGGAAGCGTCACGGGGGGCGCGCCGCATCTCTCGGCCACCTCAAGCAGCGCATCGATCACCGTGTTGCCGGTGACGTGGATGGTGGAATCCGCGATGCCTTCGCGCAGCAGCGCTCGGCGCGCTCCCTCAGTGGGGGCGAAATTGAGCGCCGCGACGCGGCCCGCGACGATGCGGTTGAATTCCTCCGGAAAAGGGTAGCGCAGGTCGCCCGTGCGCAACCCCGCCTCCACATGGCCGAAGGGCACATTCCGGTGGAAGCAGGCGATGGCGGTCGCCATGACCGTCGTTGTGTCGCCCTGCGCCAGAACAAGCGCAGGCGGATCGTGTTCCAGCACCGGGTCCAGCGCCTCGAGAATGCGAGCGGTCAGACCCGAGAGGGTTTGGTTGGGCCGCATCACATCAAGGTCGGCGTCGCCGCGGAGGCCGAAGGTCGCCAGCGACTGGTCGAGGAGATGCCGGTGCTGGCCAGTCAGCAGTATGCGCACCTGGAGTTCCGGTCGCCGGCGCAGCGCTGTGACCACCGGCGCCATCTTGATCACCTCGGGTCTCGTTCCGACTACGCACAAAACAACTGGCTGCGTGGCTCGCTTCGTAACGGCGGTCATGATCCGCTTCCTAAAACGGGCCCTTAAAGGCGGCGCTGGCAGCTCTCGTCAACCCTTGGAGCCAGGGCTCGACCACCTTGGAGGCGAAGAGCATAAGGCCATGAGGAGCGGCTGCCTTGGTCATGCCCTGCCACCGAAACGAGGTGCCCGTTCCCGGCTCACCGGCGGATCGCTTTGGGTCTGGCATGATCAGCCCGCGCCACGGATGTTCCGCCAAATCCATTCAGGATGGCGCTCTTAGGTGCCTTGGAACTACTATAGCGTTAGGTTCGGATGAGGTAACCACCCAGATCTACTACCAAACGTTTGAGGGGGCGATACTGAATCATGATTCGGCTTCAATCGTGCTGATAGGCTAACATGTCATCTCTTTCATTTGCTGACAGGTTGTCCCGCGCGCGCCGCTTCGCCGCGGAACATGGGGTGAGAGGCCTTGTCGCCGTAGTGCTGCTGCGCAGGTTGGGTATTTTCGGCCGGCGTCTCTATCCAAAGGAAAGCGAGCGGCGCCTGTCGCGTTGGGTTGCTGAGAGATCAGACCGCGCCAGCACCTTCCCAGGCATCGTGGTATTGATGTCGACACTGGACTGGCGCTACCCGTACCGGCAGCGCCCGCAGCATCTGGCCAAGGCGCTCGCTGCCATCGGCCATCCGGTGGTCTACGTGACGCCATGCGCCGGCCACGATCTTGTCCTGTCTGCCGAACCGGTCGGTAAGGACATCATCCTCTGCCCCTCCCTCGACGTAGCGCTGCAGGCCGTGGAGCGGCCAACGCTCGTCCTCCTGTCCACGGATACGCGCTGGGACGCGGCGCACCTGGACCTGGTGGCGAGCCGAGGTGGCGTCGTGGTCTATGACTACCTCGACGCCCTCGACGACTCTCTCAGCGTCTCCCCGATCACCGATGAGCGGCGGCGCCTGCACCGACGCCTGCTCCGGGACGAGGCGGGCACGGTGGTGATCTCCGTTGCCGACGTGCTCGAGGCCGAGGTGGCCAGGGAACGGCGAACCGGCCATGCCGTGGTGACGAATGGCGTGGATCTGGAGCCCTTCCTCAACGCGCGGCGCGGCGAGCCGCTGCGCGCCGACATGGCGGCGATCGTCGCCCGCGGCCGCCCGATTATCGGCTACTACGGCAGCCTCGCAACCTGGTTCGACTATCCCCTGCTTCTGCGGCTGGCCCGCGAGCGGCCGCAGTACGAGATCGTGACGATCGGTCCTGACCTGGACGGCTCCAGCCGAGCGATCGGCGACACCCGGCCCGAGAACCTGCACGTGCTGCCGGGGATGGACTACGAGGACCTTCCTCGCCACGCGCGGTGGTTCGACGTGTCCCTGGTGCCCTTCGTCATCAACGACATCACCCTTGCCACGTCGCCTCTGAAGATCTTCGAGTACATGGCGCTGCGCACGCCGATCGTCTCCACCCCAATGCCGGAGTGCCGAAAATACGCCTCCGTCCTGATCGGCGAGAACCATGAGGACTTCATCAGGAAGGTGGATCTGGCGCTGACGCTGCGCGGAGACGAACGCTACGAGAAGTTGCTTCTGGAGGAGGCCGCCGCAAACGCATGGACGACGAAGGCGGAATACGTGATGGGCCTGGTCCGTTCCCTCGTCGCAGCTTCCACCCCATGAGGTGCGCAGGGATGCGGTTGGGCATGTGACGCGCTGTCCGATCCGCCGCGCCTGCCTACGGATGGCGGCCGCCACACGATATGGCCGAAGGAGCAGGCGGGCTGATCCGCAGGCGCTGCTTGGTGGCGTCGCACTCCTCGCCGTCTCACCTGATCCTTCGTCCTTGCGGAAGTCAGGCCGGCCGCGCCGTCAGCCAGGGTTTGCGCGCCTGGTAGCCTTGTTCGAACGCCGCAATCTCCGCCATGTGGCCGAGCGTCAGGCCGATCGCGTCCAGCCCCTCGAGCAGGCGGCGCTTGCGGGCCGCCTCGATTGCGAAGGCGTAGGTGGTGCCATCCGGCGCGACCAGGGTCTGGCTCCGCAGGTCAACGGAGATCACGCTGCCCGGCCGCTCGTGCAAGGCCTGGCGCAGCCGCCGCAAGAGCTCCGCATCCAGCCGCACCAGCAGCAGGCCGTGATTGACCGCGTTGTTGTAGAAGATGTCGCCGAAGCTTACGGCGACCACGCAGCGTATGCCGCTGTCCACCAGCGCCCAGACCGCCTGCTCGCGGCTGGATCCGCCGCCGAAATTGCGGTCCGCGACCAGGATCCTCGCCTGGCGGAACGGCGCGCGGTTCAGGATGAAGTCCGGGTTCTCGACACCGGGCGCGGTGAAGCGCAGGTCGTGGAACAGGATGTCCTGGTAGCCCTCCGCGCGCGGCCGGCGCAGGAAGCGCGCCGGGGCGATCTGGTCGGTGTCGATGTTGGCCTGGTCGATCGGCGCCGCGATCGCGGTGAGTGCGGTGAATCGCTCCATGTCAGGCCTCCCCCAGGATCTCGCGCACGTCGGTGATGCGCCCGCGCAGCGCCGCCGCGGCCGCCATGGCCGGGCTCATCAGGTGCGTGCGGCTGCCCCTTCCCTGCCGGCCGCGGAAGTTGCGGTTGGAGGTGGAGGCGCAGCGCTTGCCCGCCGGCACCAGGTCGCCGTTCATGCCGACACACATCGAGCAGCCGGATTCCCGCCACTCGAACCCGGCCTCGCGGAAGACCCGGTCGAGCCCCTCCGCCTCCGCCTGGCGCTTCACCAGCGAGGAGCCGGGAGAGACCATGGCCGGCACCACCGCCCTGCCGCGGCGCGCCACCTCGGCGGCGGCGCGCAGATCCTCGATCCGCGCATTGGTGCAGGAGCCGATGAAGACCTGGTCGATCGGCACGTCCACCAGCCGCGTGCCCGGGCTGAGCCCCATGTAGTCCAGCGTGGCGCGCAGCGTCTCCCGGCCCGCGCCGGGCTCCACCTGATCCGGGTCGGGGATGCGGCCAGTGACCGGCAGCGTGTCCTCCGGGCTGTTGCCCCAGGTCACCATGGGCGCCAGCGCGGACGCATCCAGCGTCACCTCGGCGTCAAAGCGCGCCCCCGGGTCGCTCGGCAGGCTGCGCCAGTACGCGACCGCCCGCTCCCACTCCGCGCCGGCGGGGGCGTAGGGCCGACCCTCCAGGTAGGCGAAGGTGGTCTCGTCCGGCGCGATCATCCCCGCCCGCGCGCCGGCCTCGATCGACATGTTGCAGACCGTCAGCCGCTCCTCGACCGACATCGCGCGGATCGCCGGGCCCGCATACTCCACGACATGGCCGGCGGCGCCGTTGGCGCCGATCCGCGCGATGATCGCCAGGATCACGTCCTTCGCCGTCACGCAACGGGGCCGGGTGCCCTCGACGGTGACGCGCATGGTCCGCGGGCGCCGCTGCCAGATCGTCTGGGTCGCCAGCACGTGGCAGACCTCGGAGGCGCCGATCCCGAAGGCCAGGGCGCCGAGCGCGCCATGCGTCGAGGTATGGCTGTCCCCGCACACCATCAGCAGGCCGGGCTGCGTCAGCCCCTGCTCCGGCCCCACGACGTGCACGATGCCCTGGCGCGGGTCGTCGAGGCCGAACAGGGTGAAGCCATGCCGCTCGGCGTTGCGCTGCAGGCCGGTGACCACGCGCCGCTGGTCCGGGTCGTCGATGTCCTCGATGCGGTGGCTGAGCGTGGAGATGCCGTGATCCGGCGTCGCGTAGGTGAGGTCGGGCCGGCGCACCGGCAGCCCGCGCTCGTCGAGGAAGGAGAAGGCGTGGTAGGAGCCGTCATGCGCCAGGTGGCGCGCCACGAAGAGCAGCGTGTTGCCGTCCTCGTCCTCGAGGATGGCGTGCTCCTCCCAGATCTTGTCGAACATCGTTCTCGGCGTGGACATGCGCTCCTCCCGGAATGGGCTTCGGGCCGGCCGCCTCCCCGGCTCAGCCCACGGCGTCGGCGGCCGGGCTCCGCACCCGGGAACGCCGCCGCAGCAGGGGGTAGCAGAGGGACGCGGCCAGCAGCAGCAGGATGACGATGGCGATCGGGCGGGTGAGCAGGAAGGCGGGATCGCCGCCCGAGATCTGGATCGAGCGCAGCAGCTCCGCCTCCACCGCCGGGCCGAGCAGCAGCCCGATCACCACGGCCGCGACCGGGAAGCCGTGCTCGCGCAGCCAGAAGCCGAGCGCGGCGCAGGCCACCATGGTGATCGGGCCCATCATGTCGCCGGTGATGGAGAA
The DNA here is from genome assembly GCF_004761865.1 of Crenalkalicoccus roseus. Lineage (GTDB taxonomy): Bacteria > Pseudomonadota > Alphaproteobacteria > Acetobacterales > Acetobacteraceae > Crenalkalicoccus > Crenalkalicoccus roseus. The sequence goes on from NZ_SJDM01000009.1 coordinate 9,572, forward strand.
ACAGCCCATCAGCGCCACGAACAGCACGCCCGGCACCAGGAAGCGGACGGGGACGCGCACCAGGCTCGCCGCGACGAAGAGGAAGCCGAGGCCGAGCCCGGCGAGCAGCACCACCTGGACCAGGTTGCCGAGGATCACCGCATAGACCAGGTCCATGTTCTCGGCGATGAAGCGCGGCCCGCCGGTGACGTTGTGCATGGCGAAGGCGCCGAGCATCACCGCCGTCGCGCTGCCGCCCGGGATGCCGAGCGCCAGCAGCGTGGCCATGGACCCGCCCTCGGAGCTGCTGTTCGCGGATTCGGAGGCGGCGACGCCGCGTGGCTCGCCCTTGCCGAAGGCGGATGGGTCGGCGGAGCGGCGCTTCGTCTCGGCGTAGGAGAGCAGGTTCGCCACCGCCGCGCCCACGCCCGGGATCGCGCCGACGCCGATGCCGATCAGGGAGCCGCGGAGCAGCACGCCGGGGTGGCGGAACGCGTCCCGCGCCCCGTCGAGGATCTGCCCGAATTCCGGCCTGCGGAGCGAGGCGTCGGCGACGATGTACTCGCTGCGCATCAGGCGGAACATCTCCGAGGCGGCGAACAGGCCGATCAGCGCCGGCACCTTCGGGATGCCGTCCACCAGCGCCAGCATGTCGAAGGTGCCGCGCATGTCGCCCTGCGCGCTCATGCCGATCATGCCCATCATCACGCCGAGCAGGCCGGCGAGCAGGCCCTTGGCGACCGAACCCTCGTTCAGCACCGCGATCAGCGTCAGGCCCCAGACCGCGATGGCGAACATCTCGAGCGGCCCCAGCCGCAGCACCGCATCGGCGATCCAGCTGATGACCAGCAGCAGGATGACGTAACCCGCGGCGCTGCCGACGCAGGAGGCGGCGAGCGCCAGTCCCAGCGCGTAGCTGTGCCGCCCCTGCCGCGCCATCGGGTGGCCGTCGAAGGTGGTGGCGACTGCCGAGGAGCTGCCGGGCACGTTCATCAGGATCGCCGGGATGGCGGCGCCGAAGCCGCCTCCGGTGAAGATCGAGGTCAGCAGCAGGATCGCGGAGAGAAAATCGAGATAGAGGGTCAGCGGCAGGATCACCGCCATCGCGATCGGCACAGAGAGGCCCGGGATCGCGCCGAACACCAGCCCGATCAGCAGCCCCGGAGGCACCACCAGCCAGGGGCTCCAGGACGACCCCAGCAGGCTCGCGGCCGCGCCCAGCGCAGGCAGGTCGAGCATCGCGCCTCCTAGAGGACCAGCGTGGGCATGGGGAAAGGCAGGATATAGTGCAGCGCCAGGATCACGCCGACGGTGAGCGCCGCGGCGAAGCCGAGCAGCGGCAGCGGCCGCCGCTCCCCGAGCAGCCAGGTGGCGGCGAGAAGGAACAGGAAGCTCGCCAGGTCGAAGCCCACCGTCTCCAGCCCTGCGACCAGCAGCACCAGCAGCGCCAGCAGACCCGCCACGCGCGCGAAGGAGCCGGCGGGCGCCCTCGCCGCCGCCTCGGGCGCGGGGCGGCGCAGCGCCGCCACCAGCAGCCCGGCGGCGACCGCGACCGTGAGCACGGCTGCGGGCAGGATGAGCACCAGGTTCTCCACCGCCCGCGACCGCGCCGCCGCGTCGGCGGCGAGCCAGGCGGCGAAGAGCGCGATCAGGAGGAGGAGGGCGGCCTCGCTCGCGCGCCAGGCCGCCTCCCCCCGCCGCCCGCGCGGGCGGTCAGCCGCGGCCGCCGGAGGCATAGGCGCTCAGGGCCTCGTAGGCGGCGTTCACGATCTCCGCGCTCCGCTCCGGGCCCCGCCAGGTGGCGCTGAAGCCGCCCTTCTCGGCGAAATCGCGGTAATCCGGCCGCTCCAGCGTGCGGCGGTAGGCCTCGAGGAAGCGAGCGAGCCGCTCGGGATGCTTCTGGCCGAAGCTGCGGTGCGCGATCACCGAGACGGTGTAGTTGCTCACCAGCGGCATGGTGACGCCGGCATGCTCCTGCAGGACCTCGTTGATCAGCGGCGCCTCCCATTCCGGCGCGGGGGAGTCGTCCACCACCGCGAGGGCGCGGATATGGTCGCTGATGCCGCGCGAGCCCTGGGCGGCGACGATGGTCATGTCCACATGTCCGCCCGCGACCGCGGTCCGCACCGGCCCGCCGCCGTCATAGGTGACGTAGCGGATGGCGTCGCGCGGCAGGCCGAGCTTGTCGAGCAGGATCATGTGCTGGATGTAGGCGCCGCTGCCCCTCATCACCGCGGTGGAAACCGAGCCCGGCCGCGCCCTGATCGCCTCGATCAGGTCCTTCATCGACCTGTGCGGGCTGTTCCTGGGCACGGCGACGATGGCGTAGTCCACCCACTGCACGTTCAGGACCTGGAAGTCCTCCCACCTGATAGGCGCGTTGAGCTGCAGGATGGCGTTGGCCAGGAACGGGATCGCCTGCATCACCAGGAAGTTGGAGCCGTCGTCGCGGAGCTGGCTGAACCAGGCGGCGCCGGTGGCGCCGGAGGCGCCGGGCCGGTTCACCACGCTGATCGGCGTGCCGCCGAGTTCCTGGGGCATGAACTGCGCGAGGCTGCGCGCCATCCGGTCCGCCGAGCCGCCCGGGTTGAAGGGCACGACGAACTGGATGCGGTCGCGCGGCCCCGGCCAGTCCGAGGCGGCGGCGCTGCCGAGGGCGAGCGTGCCGGCGGCGGCCGTCGCGGTGGCGAGGAGATGGCGGCGCTTCATGGAGCTTCCTCCCTGTGGGCCGGGCGCCTCCGCGGGCGCCGCGTCGTCGGAAGGGCGGGGTGTTCCCGCCCGATCGGTCAGCGCCGGGGCGCCTGCGGCATGTGGCCGAGCGTGCCGGCGTATTTCTCCCCCGCCTCGGGCGGCAGGAAGGCCGCCTCCAGCTCGCGGATGCGGTCGAAGCCGGCGAAACCGTGCATGTCGCCGAGCGGATGCGCCTTGAAGGCGGCGTCGAGCTCCGCTTCCGCCAGCGTGCCGCGCTCCCGGACCGAGCGCGCGAAGTCGTGCACGGCCATGATGGTCGCCCGCATCGCCGCGCCGGGCAGGATGCAGGCCGCGATCCCGAGATCGGCCATCTCCGCCTCCGACAGCCGCGGGGAGATGCCGGTCATGTTGTAGAAGACGCGGCCCGGGATCTCGCGGCAGACGCGCTCGACCTCGTCGCGGCTCGCGGGCCCCTCGATGAAGGCGAGGTCGGCCCCCGCGTCCAGCGCCGCCTTGCCGCGCCAGATCGCCTCCTCGAGGGAGCCGCCATGCGCGCCGCGGGCATCGGTGCGGAAGATCAGGAGGAAGTCCCGGTCCAGCGCGTCGCGGGTCGCGCAGGCGGCGCGCACCTTGAGCACCGCCTCCTCCCGTCCGATCACCTCCCGCCCCGCGACATGGCCGCAGCGCTTGGGCGCCACCTGGTCCTCCAGGTGCACGCCGGCGGCGCCGGCGCGCAGGAATTCCTCCACCGTGCGAACGACGTTGATCGCGTTGCCGTAGCCATTGTCGGCGTCCGCGATCACCGGGACGCGCACCGCGCCCGCGATCAGCCGCGCGTTCAGCGCCATCTCCGTCAGCGTGGCGAGCCCCGCATCCGGCAGGCCGAGGAGGGAGAGCGAGGTGCCGTAGCCGGACATGTAGACGGCCTCGAAGCCGACATGCTCGAGGATGCGCGCCGAGAGCGCGTTGTAGCAGCCGGGCACGACCAGGGGCCGCTTCTCCCGCAGCAGCCCGCGCAGGCGCGTCGTGGGTTGCAAGGGCTCCGCCTGGCCGAGACGCATCGGGTCATGCCTCCTGGTTCTGGGCGAGGGTGCGCTCCCTCGGAGGGCCGCGGCGCGGGGCGTCATTCTTCAGGAGAAGGCTGCGAGCGGAGGCGCGGGCGTGCCGCTCCCGTTCCGGCCGCGCGTGCTCCCGGCCCTGCGGCCGCGGAGCGCGCCAGCGTTTCTCTCCCTCGACGATGCCCTCTGCCGGGGCCTGATCCGCCGACTGTCCCGGTCCAGCGCAGCGCCGTCAAGGCGCCCCCGCGCGGATGCCGTTCCGCCTCGCGCCCCGCTCCGGTCCCGCTGCCGCGCTCACTGCGCGCCCCGCAGCGGCTGCAGGTAGGGCAGAGGCGGCGGCCGCGGGGCGCGCTTCACCTCCTCGATCCGCGCCATCGCGCGCCCGAGGGAGACCTCGAGATGCGCGCGCAGCGCCGCCGCCGCTTCGGCGACGCGCCCCGCCTCCAGATGCGCCAGCACCGAGAGGTGCTCGGGCAGGAAGGGCTCGACCGGGAAGAGGCGCGGCACCCGGCCGTAGAGGAAGCTGTGCGCCACCAGCAGCGACTGGTGCAGGCGCACCGCTTCCCGCAGGGTCGCGTTCGGGCAGTGGCCGAGCAGGCGGACATGCAGATCCGCCTCCAGCTCGTCCAGCGCCGCGCCGTCGAGCGCCTCGGCCCGCGCCATCGCCTTCTCCAGGCGGGCGCGCAACGCCGCGGCGAGGCCGGGAGGCAGGTGCGGCGCGGCGAGCGTCAGCGCCGCCGGTTCGAGCAGCGCGCGCACCTCGTAGAGCTCGCCGACATGCGCCGCGGTCAGCGCGGGGGCCACCCAGCGCGCACGCTCGTCGCGGCGCAGCAGCCCGCGCTGGTGCAGCCGCGCGATCACCTCCCGCGCCACGGTCCGGCTCACGCCGTGGTGGCGGGCCAGTTCGGTCTCCACCAGGCGCCAGGAGGCGAAGGCGGTGCGGGCGACGATCGCCCGCTCCACCTCGGCGAGCACCCTCTCCCAGCTCGCCGCCGAAGCGAGGCGGAGGCCGCGCAGGTTGGAGAGCGCCGCCGGAGCGGGAGGGGCCGTGCCCGGCGCCGGCGCGCCGGCCACCACATAGCCGCGCCCCGCCGCCCGGCGGACCAGGCCGCGCGCCTCCAGCCGCGCCAGCGCCTGGCGCGCCGGGCCCCGGCTGGTGCCGAGCAGGGCGGCGAGCCGGCTCTCGAACAGCGGCGTGCCCGGCGGGAGGGAGCCGTCGGCGATGCGCGCCGCCAGCAGCTCCGCCGTGCGGGCGTTGAGGCGCGGCTCCGCGCCCAGGGCCGCCCCGGCCTGCCCGGGGCGGGAGCGAAGCGTCATCGGGTCAGGCTCCCATTGTGGCGCTGGCGGGTTTGTGGCAGTTGTACACGAATGACATTCAGCCGGTCTTCCGCGCCGCGCGGCGGCCGGGCGGCCGCGGGAGGGGCGGGAATGCAGGGGCGGCTCGCGGGGAAGCGCGCCTTCGTCACCGGCGCGGGCCAGGGCATCGGCCGCGCCGTCGCGCTCGCCTTCGCGCGGGAAGGCGCGCGGGTGACCGCCGCCAGCCGCACCGGCGCCAAGCTCGCCGACCTTCCCGCGCAGGGCATCCTTCCCCTCGAACTCGACGTGACGGACGGCGCGGCGGTGGCGCGCGCCATCACCGGGGCGGGCCCGCTCGACATCCTGGTCAACGCGGCGGGCTGGGTGCATGCGGGCGGGATCCTCGAATGCAGCGAGGCCGACTGGGCGCGCAGCCTCGAGCAGAACGTGACCTCCATGTTCTACACCATCCGCGCCGCCCTTCCGGCCATGCTGGAGCGCCGCGCCGGCGCGATCATCAACGTCGCCTCCGTCGCCTCCAGCCTGACCGGCGTGGCCGGGCGCGCGGCCTACGGCACCAGCAAGGCGGCGGTGATCGGCCTGACCAAGGCGGTGGCGCGGGAGGCGGTGGCCCATGGCGTCCGCTGCAACGCGCTCGCGCCCGGCACCACCTTCTCGCCCTCCCTGATCGAACGGGCGGACGCGACGGGGGATCGGGAGGGCGCGCTGCGCCTGTTCGCCGCGCGCCAGCCCATGGGCCGGCTGGGCACGGCGGAGGAGATGGCCGAGGCCTGCGTCTACCTCGCCTGCGACGCGGCCGCCTTCATGACCGGCCAGGTGCTGGTCGTGGACGGCGGCCAGACGCTCTAGCGCCGCCCCGCTGGCCATGGCCGCGGCGGCTCCAGCCTCTTCTTCGCGGCGCGGCGTCGCGCCGGGCACCCTGAGGGAGGAAACGGGATGATGCGTTCGATGATGCGGCTCGGCGCCCTGGCCGCCGGCCTCGCGCTGGCCGCCGCCGCGCCCGCCGCCGCGCAGGAGCGGTTCACGCTGCGCTTCAACCACGTGCTCGCCCCGACCGAGCCCTACCACGAGGGCTTCCAGGCCTGGGCGCGCCGCGTGCAGGAGCGCACCAATGGCGGGCTCACCATGCGCGTCTTCCACAGCGCCCAGCTCGGCGTGGAGGAGGACATCATCGAGCAGATGCGCCAGGGCGCGAATATCGGCCAGAACACCGACGCGGCGCGGCTCGGCACCTATGTCCGCGGCCTCGCCGTGCTCAACGGCCCCTACTTCGCCGGAAGCCTCGAGGAGGTGGAGAGGCTGGCGGAGAGCCCGACCCTCCGGCGCTGGCAGGAGGAGCTCGCGGCGAATCACGGGCTGCAGGTGCTCTGCTTCGACTGGGTGCAGGGGCACCGGCACTTCTTCACCAACCGCCCCGTGCGCCGGCCGGAGGATCTGGCGGGCCAGCGCATCCGCACCCCGCCTGCGCCGATCTGGCAGGAATCCGTCCGCGCGCTCGGCGCCGCGCCGGTCGCCATGGCCTTCGGCGAGATGTACCCGGCCCTGCAGCAGCGCGCGATCGACGGCGTCGAGCTGGTCTGGAACAACATCCCCGGCGGCCGCTTCAACGAGGTGCTGCGCTACGCGAGCGAGACCGGCCACATCCTGCTGATCAACTTCCAGGTGGTCGGCTCGCGCTTCTTCCAGTCCCTGCCGCAGGAGTACCGCACCGTCCTGGTGGAGGAGTGCCGACGCGCCGGGCAGGAGACCTCCCGCCGCATCGCCGCGCAGGAACAGGAGGTGCGCCGTCAGATGCAGGCCCGCGGCATGACGGTGGTGGACAACGTGGACCTGGAGGCGTTCCGCCGCGCCGGCGCGCGCGCCTACGAGGCGCTCGGCCTCACGGCGGAGCGCGACGCGGTGCTGCGCGAGGTCGGGCGGAACTGACGGGGCGCGCGATGGGTGGCTTCTACCGCGGCCTCTGCCGGGCGGAGGCCGTCCTCGCCGGCGCCTTCCTGCTCGGCATGGTGGCGCTGATCTTCCTCGGCGGCGTGGCGCGCACGCTCGGCACGCCGCTCAACTGGACCACCGACATCGCCACCTGCCTCTTCGCCTGGGCCTGCTTCCTCTGCGCCGACATCGCGTGGCGCAGGGACGGGCTGATGGCGATCGGCCTGGTCACGGCGCGGCTGCCGCCGGCCGCCGCGGCGCTGCTCGTCCGCATCAACCTGCTGCTCATCGCCGCCTTCCTGGCCTATGTCGTGGCCGCGGGCATCCACCTCGCCTGGGTCAGCCGGGCGCGCACCTTCCAGGGGATCCCGGGCGTCTCCTACTCCTGGGTCACGGCGAGCCTGCCCGCCGGCGCCGCGCTGCTGCTGGTCACCACCCTGCTGAAGCTGCGCCGCCCCGCCCTGCCGCCGGCGGGCGGCTGAGGCCCATGCTGCTCGTCGCCCTCGCCTTCGTCCTGCTGATGCTGATGGGCATGCCGGTCGCCTTCGCGATCGCCCTCTCCGGCATGCTGTTCTTCCTGCAGAATCCGGACCTGCCGATCACCATCCCGGTGCAGGTCACCGTCTCGCAGACGCAGAACTTCGCGCTGCTCGCCGTGCCGCTGTTCATCATCGCCGGGAATTTCCTCAACAAGTCCGGCATCACGGGGCGGCTCCTGGAACTGGCCAGCGTGATGACGGGGCGGCTGCGCGGGGGCCTGGCGCAGGTCTCGATCGCGCTTTCCGCGCTGATGGGCGGCGTCTCGGGCTCGGCCATCGCCGATGCCGCGATGCAGGCGCGCATGCTCGGGGGCGAGATGGTCCGGCGGGGGATGTCGCGCGGCTTCGCCGCCGCCGTGCTCTCCTTCGGCGCGCTGCTGACGCCGATCATCCCGCCCGGGATCGGCATGATCCTCTACGGCTCGATCGGGCAGGTCTCGATCGGGCGGATGTTCGCGGCCGGCCTCCTGCCCGCCCTGCTGCTCTGGGCCGCGCTCGGGCTCGCCGTCGCGCTGACCGCCCGCCGGCGCGGCTACCCGCCGGAGCGGGCGCGGCGCGCCACGCCGGCCGAGGCCCTCCGCGCGCTGCGCGGCGGCCTCTGGGCGCTGCTGTTCCCCGTCTTCCTGCTGGTCGGCCTGCGCATGGGCGTCTTCACGCCCTCCGAGATAGGCGCCTTCGCCGTGGTCTATGCCGTCTTCATCGGCGCCGTCGTGCACCGCGAGCTCAAGCGCCGGCCCTTCCTGGAGGCGCTGGAGGGCAGCCTGTCGGACGTGGGCGCGGTGATGTTCCTAATCGCGGTCTCGGCGATCCTGACCTACGGCATCGTCTACGACCAGGTGCCGGACGCGGTCGCGGAGTGGCTGACCGGCCTCGCCGGCGATCTCGTGCCGGCGATGGCGGCGATCGTGCTCTTCGTGCTGGTGGCCGGCCTCTTCGTGGACGCCACGGTGCTGATCCTGATGCTGACGCCGATCTTCCTGCCCGTCATCCGCCAGCTCGGCGGGGACCCGGTGCATTTCGGCATCGTCTTCATCGTCGCCGCGACGATCGGCAACTTCACCCCGCCGGTCGGGGCGGCGATGTACGCGGTGTGCTCCGTCCTCCGCGTTCCGCTCGGCGAATACACGCGGGAGGCGGTTCCGCTCTTCCTGGCGGCCGCGGCGGTGACGCTGCTGCTCATCCTGATCCCGGAGGCGGTGCTGTTCCTGCCGGATCTGCTCTTCGGCGCGCGCTGACGGCGGGCGGGAAGGCGCGGGCATCAGGCGGCGCGGAGGGAGGCGTCCGGGCTCAGGCCAAGCCTTGCGAATCCGACCGGTCCGCCCTCAGGCGTCGGCGCAGGCCTCTTCGCGCCTGGCCTCGCCGCACGAGCGGCAGCGGCCATCCGGCCGCTCGCCCGCCTGCGGCGGGCGCAGGTCGCGCCCGGCGGGATCCGGTATCAGGCCGCGCAGCAGCGCGGGCACCTCCCCCGCCGGCACCGCGCGGCCCCACAGGAAGCCCTGCGCCAGGGCGCATCCCTCCCCGCGCAGGGCGGAAAGCTGCTCCGGCGTCTCCACGCCCTCGGCCACCACCGCCATCCCGAGCGCCCGCCCGAGCCCCACCGCCGCCCGCACGATCGCCAGGGACTGTTCCCCCCGCGGCAGGTCGGAGACGAAGGAGCGGTCGATCTTGATCTTGTCGAAGCGGAAGCTGCGCAGGTAGCCGAGGCTCGAGAAGCCGGTGCCGAAATCGTCCATCGCCAACCGCACCCCGAGCGCGCGCAGCGCCCGCAGCGCGGCCAGGTTGGCGGCCTCGTCGCGCAGCAGCACCGTCTCCGTCACCTCGAGCTCGAGCCGGGCGGGCGCGAGGCCCGAGGCGCGCAGCGCCCCCGCCACCGACCGCACCAGCCGCGCCGCGTCGGCGAACTGCGCCGGGGAGAGGTTCACCGCGACGCCGATCCCCTCCGGCCAGCCCGTCGCCTCGCGGCAGGCGGCGCGCAGCACCCACTCCCCGATCGGGCCGATCAGCCCGGCCTCCTCCGCCACGGGCACGAACTCCGCCGGCGGGACCATCACCGCCCCCCGCCCGCCCGGGCGGCGCCAGCGCAGCAGCGCCTCGAAGGCCACCACCCGTCCGGAGGCGAGGTCCACCACGGGCTGGTAGTGCAGATCGAACTCCCCGCGCGCCGCCGCGCCGCGCAGCGCCGGCTTGAGCGCCTGGCGCCGGCGCAGGCGCTCATCCATCCCCGTCTCGAACAGGCGGCACCTGCCCCGCCCCTCGGCCTTGGCGCGGTAGAGCGCGACATCGGCCTCCCGCAGCAGGTCCTCGGCCTGCCCGCCCGCCGCGGGGGCGGCCGGGGCCAGGGCGATGCCCACGCTCGCCCCCACCAGCGCCGGCCGCCCCTCCAGGTCGTAGGGCATGGAGAGGGTGCGCACGATCCGCCGCGCCAACGCGGCGGCGTCGGCCGGACGGCGCACCTCCTCCTGCAGCACGGCGAACTCGTCCCCGCCGAGCCGGGCGACGAGGTCGCCCTCCCGCACGCAGCCGCGCAGGCGCGCCGCCACCTGGCACAGCAGCGCATCGCCCGCCGCGTGGCCGAGCGTGTCGTTCACCGCCTTGAAGTGGTCGAGATCCACACAGAGCAGCGCCACCGCCCGGCCCCTCGCGGCGCGGCGGGCCAGGGCCGCCTCCAGCCGCTCCCGGAACAGCACCCGGTTCGGCAGGCCGGTCAGGGCATCGTGGCTGGCCAGGTGGGCCAGCCGCTCCTCCGCCCGCCGGCGTTCGGTGACGTCGCGGAAGAACACCGAGAGGCCGCCCCCTGCCATCGGGAAGGCGTGCACCTCGAGCCAGGTGCCCGAGGCGGCGAGGCGCTCCTCGAAGACCACCGGCCTGCCTTCCGCCAGGGCGCGCCGGTAGTGGCGCGCGAAAGGGCCCTCCGCCTCCTCGGGGAATTCCTCCCAGAGATGCGCACCCGGGCGCAGCCGGCCCGGGAACATCGCCCCGGCGCGGCGGTTGGCGTAGGTGACGCGCCAGTCGCGGTCGAGCACGATGACGCTGTCGGTGGTGCCCTCCAGCACCGCGGAGAGCCGCTCGGCGAGCGCCCGCGCCTCCTCCTGCGCGCGCCGCGCCTCGGTCACGTCGCGCAGGACGGAGACGAAGCGCTCCGCCGGGCCGCCGCCCGGGGCGGGCACGGGGCAGAGGGTGGCCTCCCACCAGCGCCGCTCCCCCGAGGGACCCGGCAGGTAGCAGGTGAAGCGCCCGACCCGGCCCGCCACCGCCTCCCGCGCCGCCGCCCGCACCTTGGGCAGTTCCTCCTCCGGCCAGAACCCGGCGTAGGGGCGGCCCTGCACCTCCGACAGGTCGGCGATGCCCATCGCGCGCAGGCCGGCGGCGTTCATGAACAGCAGCCGCCCGGCCCGGTCATGCACCCGGATGCAGTCGGCGCTGCCCTCGATCAGGCTGCGCGCGAAGGCCTCGCTCTCGGCGAGCGCCGCCTCGGCCCGCCGGCGCTCGGTGACGTCGATGAGCACGCCCACGGAGCCGAGGGGCCGCCCGTCCGGGGCGTAGGTGTAGCGGGCGCGGCTCTCGACGTGGCGGACCTCGCCGGTGCCCGGGCGCCGGATCCGGTACTCGTACTGGGCCTCCGGGGCGCGGCGGCGATGCGCCGCGGCGATCTCCGCCTGGACGCGTTGCCGGTCCTCGGGCAGCAGCGCACCGCACCATTTTCGGGCGGTGATCGGCCCCTCGCCGGGCGGCAGCCCGAGCACGGCGCGCGCCTCGGGCGAGAGGTGGACCTGGCCTGCCAGGAAGTCGCGGCGATAGGTCCCGACCCGGCCGGCTCGCATGCAGAGGTGGAGGATCTCCTCGCGCTCGCGCAGCGCCGCCTCGGTGCTCAGGCGCTCGGTGTCGTCCCAGGCGGCGACCAGCACGGCCTCGCGACCGGCGAAGCGCAGGGGGTGGGACATCACCCGGACCAGGCGCTCGCGCCCGGCGGCGTCGCGGTGGCGCCATGGGCCGCTCACCCGCCGCCCCTTCCCGGCCAGGGCGGCACCGCGGCGTACCGACGGCGTGTCCTCGGGCGGGCGGATGTCGAGGATGGTCATGTCGAGGAAGGCCTGGCGCGGCCAGCCATAGACCTCCACCGCGGCGTCGTTCACCTCGAGGAAGCGCAGCGTCTCCCGGTCATAGACCCACATCGGCACCGGGTTGGCGTGGAAGAGCTGGCGGAAGGCCGCCTCCTGCCCGGCATCCGCGGGGCGAGCCGCGGCGCCGGGGACAGCGAGCCGGAGGGGGTTCGCGGCCTCCGGCCTCTCCCACCCTGCCGCGGCGCGGCCGGGTCGCTCGGCTGTTTCCGACATCAGCGTGCAACCCCTGGTAGCAAATCCGCGTGATTCTGCCTGCGTGGTCTTGCCGTGCCAAATCCTTTGTGCGGCGAAACCGTCTCGCATCTGATGGGCTTGGCAGTCTTGCACGTCAAGGTTGTGAATCCCTGAAGCATCTCCGCCCCTTCCAGTCACCGCCCAGGAAAGCAGCGCCTCCTGCGCGGCAGCGCGTGTCGGTATTGATATTGATTATCAATGACAGATCCCGGCGCCGCTGGAGGAACAGCCCGGCCCGACTGACCGCCCGCCATGTCCGAGCCCGATCCATGTCCCGTGCACCCTGTGCAGCGAGGAGCCGTTCGCCGAGGCGCCGGAGGTGGTGACCCTCCACGGGAAGAACCGCCAGCGACGTTTCCACGCGGCTGTGCACGCGGAAACGGCTCTCGTCCCTTGTTCGTGGGGCAGAGGCACGTTCCCGGCCGCTTCCAGCCCTCCGCGACCGGCTCTACCGCCTGCCGTAACCGGCAAGGACAAGCCGATCCTCGCCCTCGCCTGCCCCGCCTAGCAGGCGATGACCCTACCCGATGCGGTGGCCGCCACCGCCGCGCGCAAGCCGGGCGTCGTCGGCGATGCGGAGGTAGTGACACTCGCCGCTTGCCCTGGCACGGCGCGCCGGCGCGGGATCCAGGGACGATGGCGCACCCCGGGGCGCGCATCCTGCCGGGCGTGCCTACGCCACCCTCTCGGGCGGGGAGCGGCAGCGGGTGCAGGTGGCGCACGCCCTCGCCCAGCTTGATGGTGCCGAATGGCGGGCACCGTCGCCGCACGGGCTGGCCAGGGCGGGGTCGGCGGTGCTGGTGGTGCCGCACGACCTCGCCAACGGCTACGCGTGACCGCCGAAGTGGACCACGTTTCCGCCCTTCCTTGGGTGGCTGAGTCACCGCTCCGGCGTTCCCGCCTTCGCGGGCTAGGTGCCAGGGCATGTTCGGTTCGTCCTGGCTCACGGCCAATGCTCCGGCTCATTGAGTGGACGAGCCTCTTCACCCGTTCAGGCGGGGTCGCCTGAACGGGATCCGCTCTGGAGCGGGTCGCGGGCGGCTGGGCGCGCGGTGAGGCCGTTCCGGGACCCGCCGGGATCCGGCGTCGCGTGCCCGGCGCCGCCCCATGTCGGCCGCGACCTCGGCGGCGATGCCCCACCAGTACTCGACCGCCAGCTCGAAGCGCAGCGTCGGCCAGCGCCGGCGGCACGCGGCCAGGACCGGCCATGGCGACCAGTCGGCCGACCAGAAGCGGATCTCGCAGCCTGCCTCGCCGGGCCTGAGGGCGGCGCGCTGCGGCGGTGGTAGCGCCCGCACCTCGACGCGGCGCAGAGGCCAGGTGGTGCCCCAATGCTCCCAGAGCCAGGCGATGGCGCGCGGATCGTCCTCGCCAAGGCGCAGCACCTCCCAGGGCACCGGCACCAGCGCATTCAGGTCGAAGGGGCAGCGGCGGTCCACGCCGATCCGGGCCAGCGCCTCCTCATGGTCCTGCCAGGCGAGGTCGCGGAGCTGCCGCGCGATGAGGCGGGCCCCGGCCGCCGTGATCCGTGGCCCCGCCGCGGGGCCGGCCATCATGAGATGGAAGAGGTCCTCCTCCAGCCGGTCGTAGTCGAGCCGCCATCCCGCCACCCCAGCCCCCGCCGCGGCACGGCGGAACGCCTCGTACTCCTCCCGTGGCCCCGCCACGCTCAGGCGGTTGTCGAGCCAGTCCGGATGCGGGCAGCGCATGGGCGGGGCTTCGGCGCCTCCTTCACGGCAGGCCGCGCGCAGCCTGCCCGAAACCGCGCTACAGGCCGAGTCTGCCGGCCGGGCTGTCCCCGACCAGGCGGGCGCGCCGCACATAGCGGCGCATGGTGCGCAGGTCGCGGTGGCGGGTATGGGCCATGATGGCCTCGTCGGCGACGCCCGCCTTGTAGGCCTCGGTGACGAAGCCGGCGCGCAGCCCGTGCGGGCTGATCGGCTCGTCGGAGGTGCCGACGAGGCCGGCCGCGGCGGCGCGGCGCGCCAGGATGAGGCGCACGCTGGCGGGGTTGAGGGGGCGGGTTTCGGCTACCTCCCGCAGCGTCACCCCCCGGCCGCGCACCACGGTGACCTTACGGAACACCGGCTCATGCGGGCCGGCCGGGGCGACCTCCAGCCACCGTTCCAGGGCGCGGACAGGGCAGGTCTCCGGCCGTCGGCCGCGCGGGATCCCGACCCGCTCGCCCTCTCCGGCCTGATCGCCCTTGGAGCGCGGGATCAGGATCTCCACCCCCTCCACCGTCCTGCGAAGGTGGCCGGCCCGGATGCCGACCAGTTCGGAACGGCGCAGCGCCCCGGCATAGCCCAGCAGCAGCAGGGCGCGGTCACGGATGCCCTGCATCGTGCCATCGCAGGCCAGCACCATCGCCCGCACCTCGGCGGTGGTCAGCGCCGCGGCCTGGCGCTTGGCGGAGCCGTGGGCGGCGGCAATGCCGGCCAGGACGGTGCGGGCGAGCGCCCGCGCAGCGGGGGAGAGGTCCTGCCCGGCCAGCGCATGGGCGCGCCCGATGGCGGCGACGCGGCGGCGCAGGGTGCTGACCCTGAGCGTGCCGGCATGCGCGGCTAGGTAATCGCCGAGCGTCGCCGGCGCCGCGGGCAGCCAGGGGCGGCCCTGGCTGACACACCACTCCCGGAAATGGGCGAGGTCGGCGCCGTAGGCGCGGCGGGTGTTCCGCGCGAAGGCCTGGCGGGCATAGGCCTCCGCCTCCGCGCCGAGGGTGGCGCAAGGCGCGGTGCCCGGCGCGGCCGGCCGGTCCTGCCGGCGTGGCACGGCGACATCCCTCTCCGGCTCGTCCACCATGGCCTGTTTGGCGCCCCCCTCGGCGCAGATCGCGGGCGGCCGGGTATGGCCGGGACTGCGAGCGCTCCGCGCATCCACATGGAGCCGTCACCAGGACCATGGGCGCCGGGAACGGCTCCAGCCCCCGCCGGCAAGGATAGGCCTGTGGCCTTGCGGAACAACCCCTCCGACGCATCGCCTGCCCTTCCCCATCCCGGAACGGATCGCCCGTGGTCCCTTTCCATGCGCCGCCTGCGGCCCTTGGCGACATGTCTGCGCGTGCTGCTGCCGGCGCCTCGGCGGCGCATTGCCTGTAGTGCGTGGCCGACAGGGCGTGGCCGGTGCGGGTTGCCCGATCTGCCGCGCCGACGACGCCTCCGGCGCCAAGCCAGACCGTTTCGCCCTGACCACCCCGGCCGCGCTCCGCATCAGGGCATCGAGGCGGCCCTGGGGTGGACGCTCCGGCGCGGCCTGCTGGCGAGGGAGACCGGCTGGCGTTGCGGCAGGTCTGCACCTTCGGCGATTTCCGCTGCGACGGCGATCCCCCCTACGGCAACACTGAGCTGCAGGCGCGCCGCGGCATCCCTGCCGGGCCGAGCTGCGCTACCGCCACCCGGCGGGGGCGTGGGCGGCCCCCAAAGCCGGAATGGGTGTCGCAGGCCCTGCACGGGACAATGCGGACACGCCGAAGACCAACAGCCTCACGATCTTCGGGCTGAGGACCGGCTGGGACTTCGCCGGCGGCCCTCCTGGAGGCGCGCAATCTCGACAACCGGCGCTACATCGCCAGCGCCAATGTGGTGCCGCAGGCGGTGCCGAACCAGGCGCTGTTCGAGCCGGGCTTTGGCCGCAGCGTCTTCGCCGGGCTGCAGCTCCGGTTCTGACCCTCCCTTCCTGCGGCCGAGGAGGGGCGGCGGCCCCTCCCGGGCTTGGCGCCCCGCGCGCAGGGAGGCCCGGCCTTAGACATGTCTAATTTCGGCTTTTACGCCCCTGTCCCCGACATCGTGGACAGCGCGCGCGCGCAGGGGGTATTGCGGTTCGGGGGAATGCAGGGGGATCGGACATGCCGGATGCCGCCGCGCGCGAGCGCGCCGCCGAGGTCGTGGATGCGCGCTGCCGCATCCTGCTCGTCAGCAGCCCGAAGGGCGGGTCGGGGAAATCGGTGCTGAGCCGCCATCTGCTGGTCAGCGCCGCCCAGACGGGGATCCGCGCGGTCGGCCTCGATTTCGACCGGCAGCAGACGCTGACCAAATGGGCGGCCCGCCGCGCCCGCACGCGCGAGGCCTTCCCGGATTTCGCCGAGGCCATGGTCGAGCCGGTGACGCTGCAGGACTGGCGCGCCGCGCTGCGCCGCACGGAAGGCTACCGGCTCGCCGTGCTCGATACCCCGCCGAGCGTCGAGGATCACCTGCCGGCGATCGAGGCGCTGGCCGAGGCGGCCGACCTTATCCTGGTGCCGGCAGTCTGCACGCAGGACGACGTGGATTCCGTCGCGCCCTGGATCCGGGCGCTGGCCGGGAAGGGGTTCCGCTGCTCGGTGGTGCTGAACCGCGCCAACCGCCGGACCACGAGCTACGCCCGCATGCGCGGCCTGCTGGTGAAGGTCGGGCCGGTCTGCCCGATCGAGCTGCCGCAGCTCGAGGATATCCACGTGCCGGCCTCGAAGGGGCTGACGCTGCTCGACTATTCGAAGTCGCGCGGCATCGAGCCCTTCGAGGAGATCTGGGCCTATGTGCGCCGGGAGGTGGGGCTGTGACGGCGGCCAGCGGCAAGCGGTCGCGGGCCGCGCTGCGGGCGTTCCTCGCCGCCGAGGACGGAATCCTCGCCGATCCGGCGCCGGCCGATCCCCGCGCCGCCGAGCTGGAAGCGCTCGGGGCCGAGGATCCGGAGGCGCTGCGGACGATCCGCGAGGTGTTCGCCGGCACCTCGCTGCCGGAGGACCGGGAGAAGGTGCGGCGCCTCCTGCGCACGCGCAGCGAGATCCAGAGGGAGTGGGCGGATGCCCGGGATTCCTTCCTCGCCATCGGGCGGGCCCTGATCGCCCTCGAGGCCATGCTGACGAAGGCGGAGTTCGCGCGCCTGCGGCGGGGCAGCGCGCGGCTGTTCCCGTTCTCGGACGCGACGGCGACGCAGCTCCGCCAGATCGCCCGCGCGGTGGATGGCGGCCGCATCCCCGCCGAGGCCTGCCCGGGCAGCTACGGCACCGCCTACCAGATCACGCTGCTGACCGAGCCGCAGCTGCGCGCTGCCCGCGAGCGGGGGCTGATCCGGCCGGACGTGACCCGGCGCGAGATCCTGCAGCTGCGCCGCGAGGTGCCGGCTGGCGGCGCGCCCCTGCTGCCGGCAGGGCGCCTCGACCGCGCCCGGCTGCGCGCGGAGCGGGCGCGGCTGGCCGAGCGGCGCGCCCGGCTGGCGGCGGCGCTGGCGGCGGTCGAGCACCGGATCGCCCAGCTCGACGCGCTGCTGGCGCCAGCACTCGAGGGGTAGGGCGCCGGGCCTGCGGGCGGCGCCCGGACCTTCCCGGTCTCGCTGCCCTTGGAACCGGGGCTGGATCGGGCCTCGGCGGCGATTGTGGCGGCGCCGCAGCAGGCACGATAAGAACAATTATCGCATGTGCCACCGGCCCGAAGGGAGGGACAAGCAGCCGTCCGGAGCGCCAGAACGGGACCCATCTCGGCAGGGCCGCCAAACGGGAGAGGGTGCCTGCGCCTCGCGGGGCGGGAGATGGGACAGGACGCACGGACCGCTCCAGGCCCGCCCGGCGCAGGAACGCCAGGACCCGGAGGGGATGGAGAACAAGGGCGGAATGAGGGGACTCTTGACGCTGCCCGGAAGCGCCCCGGAATGAGGGGACTCTACTGACGCCGCCCGGAAGCGTCCCGGAACGAGGGGACTCTACTGACGCCCCCGAAGGTTATCCACAGGGCCCGGACTTATCCCGGGGACTCTACTGACGCGATCAGGGGACTCTACTGACGCGACTCGGGGTTATCCAGGGGACTCTACTGACGAATCTAATAATTAGAATCTAATAGTTCTTCTAATAGCTTGCGTCAGTAGAGTCCCCCTTGCATCTGTGGAACACCCGACGGCTTATGGAGGCCATGGGCGAGGTACACAGGCTGATCCAGCAGCACGGGGTCGAGGGCGCGCGGGCGCTGGCCGCCACCAAGGCCGAGCGGCAGGCGATCGATGCCGCCCTCTCGATCATGAGCGAGGAGGAGAGCCGCCTCGGCATCACCCATGCGGGCTTCGCCATGACCTCGCTGCCGCACAAGCGCATCGAGGAAGGGTTCTGGCGCCGGGAAGGCCACCGCACCACGCTGCTCGTCGAGTCCGGCCGCGACCGGGCAGGGCGGTTCATCGGCGTGCCCTACGGCTCGATCGCCCGGCTGATCCTGCTCTACCTGCAGACCGAGGCGATCCGCACCAACTCGCCCGAGGTCGAGCTCGGCCGCTCCATGAAGTCCTGGATGGGGCGGATGAGCCTGACGACGGGCGGCAAGACCTACCAGCTCGTCACCGAGCAGGCGCGCCGCATCTCCGCCTGCCGCCTGACCTTCTTCGCCGACCGCGAGAACGGGCTCGAGGCCCGCCACAACGGCGCCTTCGTGCAGGATGCGATCTCGCTCACCGGCCTCGCCGGCGACGAGAACCAGCCCTCGCTGTGGCAGGACCGCGTGCGGCTGGACGCCGGCTTCTGGCGCTCGCTCAAGGAGCATCCGGTGCCGGTGCGCGAGGAGGCGATCAAGGCCATCGGCACCCGCAGCCTGGCCATAGACGTCTATGTCTGGCTCGCCTACCGGCTGCATTCCCTGGCCAAGCCCACCCCGGTGAGCTGGGCGGCGATCCATGCCCAGTTCGGCGCCGGCTTCCGCCTGCTGCGCCAGATCAAGCCGAGCTTCACCGAGGCGCTGCATTTGGCGCTCGCGGTCTATCCGGAGGCGCGGGTGGACCTGGAGAAGGACGGCATCCTCCTGCACCCCTCGCCCCCTGCCGTGCCGAGAGCCGAGGCACGGCGCCTCGGCCTTCTCTGAAGGCGCTCCCAGCCAGCCGGCTTGGAACCCTCCCGAACCCCGACAGGGGACTCTACTGACGCTGCGGTTCCAGGAGAGTGGACTCTACTGACGCCCCTCCGCTGGGAGCGAGCATGCCCGGCTCCGCGATCCAGGCGCCAACCCGCCTCGACCATTCGTTACGAGGAGCAATTAACTTTCTGATGCATATACGGCTGCGATCATCGCCTTTCTGGTTTCCGCAGCCTCGGAGTGCCGGTGAACACCTCCTCGAACGCCGTCACGCACCCCCTCGCCGAAACGCTTCCAGGCCGGCGGCAGGACCGGCCCGGCAAGGGCGGCGCGGCAGGGCCGCCCCGCCCGATCCTCGGGGCGGGCCCCGCGCTGCTGCTGCTCGACATCCTGCTCGCGGCCGGCGCATGGACGGCGGCGGTCCTGCTGCTTCGGCAGCTGGCACCGCAGGAGCCTCCCGGCCTGCCGGCCCTGCTGCTCTACCCGGCCGCCTATCTGCTGTTCCTCTACGCCTTCGGGCTGTACCGGCGCGAGGCGCTGCTGGAGCTGCGCCGCTCCCTCGGCCGCGCCGCCCTTGCCGCCGGGCTCGGCGGCCTCGCCGCCTCGGTCGCCGTCGCGCTGCTGCCGCCGCCCCTCGGCGGGGTCGGGGTCGGCAGGCTCTTCCTCGCCTCCGTGCCCGGCTTCGTCCTGGCGGGGGGGGTGGCGCGGGTCATCCTCTTCGGCCTGCGCCGGCAGGGCGCCTTCCGCCGCCGCCTGCTCGTCATCGGCGCTGGCCGGCGCGCCTGGGACCTGATGTGGCTGCTGCGCAAGGAAGGGCGCACCCTCGCCTATGACATCGTCTTCGCCCACGACCCGAGAATGGGGGAGATGGATCCGCGC
Organism: Crenalkalicoccus roseus; assembly: GCF_004761865.1. Classification (GTDB taxonomy): domain Bacteria; phylum Pseudomonadota; class Alphaproteobacteria; order Acetobacterales; family Acetobacteraceae; genus Crenalkalicoccus; species Crenalkalicoccus roseus. The sequence continues at coordinate 29,128 of NZ_SJDM01000009.1, forward strand.
CTGGCCGAGGACCCGGCGCACCGCGTCCTGCATGCGGGCGAGGATTTCCTCGCCCTCGCTCGGGAATTCGGGGCCGATCAGGTCGTCGTCGCCCCCGACGAGCGGCGTGGCCTGCCGATGCGGGCGCTGCTCGCCTGCAAGACGGCGGGCTTCCCGGTCCACGAATATCTCCGCTTCCTCGAGAAGGAGATCGGCCGGGTGGACATCAAGCGTCTGGAACTCGGCTGGCTGCTCTACGGGGAGGGCTTCACCTTCAGCCCCATCGACCGGGCGCTGAAGCGGCTGCTCGACATCGTGGCCAGCGCCGCGGCGCTGCTGCTCGCCTTTCCTTTCCTGCTCGCCGCCGCGATCGCGGTGAAGCTCGAGGATGGCGGGCCGGTGCTCTACCGCCAGGCCCGCGTGACCCAGGGGGGGCGCGTCTTCCACATCATGAAGCTGCGCACCATGCGGGTGGATGCCGAGCGCTTCGGTGCCGTCTGGGCCGCCGAGCGCGATCCGCGCGTCACCCGCGTCGGGCGCTTTCTGCGCCGCACCCGGCTCGACGAGCTGCCGCAGCTCTTCAACGTGCTGCGCGGCGACATGTCCTTCGTCGGCCCGCGCCCGGAGCGGCCCGAATTCACCCGCGAGCTCGCCGCCAGGCTGCCGCTCTACGAGGAGCGGCACCTGGTCAAGGCCGGGCTTACCGGCTGGGCGCAGATCAACTACCCCTACGGCGCCTCGCTCGACGACGCGCGCTCCAAGCTCAGCTACGATCTCTACTACGTGAAGAATTTCGGCATCCTGTTCGACCTGCTCATCATCCTGCAGACCCTGCGCGTGGTGCTCTGGCCCGGAGGGGTGCGCTAGGATGGGCGGGGTGGAAACGGTTCGGAAACCAAGTCTGTTCAACCAGGAACCGGTTCTGTAGACCCTGCCCATGCGCGTGCTGGCCTTCACGACGGTGTTTCCGAACGCGGTGCGGCCCCAGCACGGCCTGTTCGTGCTCGAGCGCCTGCGCCACTGCGCCCGGCGCGCGGAGATCCGCGTGGTCGCGCCACGGCCCTTCTACCCCTGGCCGGCGATGCGGGCGGTGCCGCGCCACGAGGTGAGGGACGGCCTCCCCGTCGAGCATCCGGTGTTCCGCTACCTGCCGCGCTTCGGCAAGCCGCTGGACGGGCTGTTCCTCTACGCTTCGGCGCTGCGCTGCGTCCGCCGGCTGCGCCGGGAATTCGACTTCGACCTGATCGATGCGCATTTCGGCTATCCGGATGGCTACGCCGCCGTCCTGCTCGGCCGCCTGCTGCGCCGCCCGGTGGTGGTGACGCTGCGCGGCACCGAGCCGCTGGTCGCCGCCGCCGGACCCGGCCGCCGCCGCGCCCTGGCCTGGGCGCTGCGCCACGCCGACCGGCTGATCGCCGTCTCGCAGCCGCTGGCCGAGGATGCGCGGGTGCTGATGGCCGAATACGGGCCGCCCGAGGGCTGCCCGCCGGTCACGGTGATCGCCAACGGCGTGGACACCGCCCGCTTCGCGCCGCGCCCGCAGGCCGAGGCGCGCGCCACGCTCGGCCTGACGGCGGCGGGGCGGCTGCTGGTCTCGGTCGGGCACCTTTCGCCGCGCAAGGGCTTCCAGCGCGTGCTGCGCGTCATGCCCGAGCTGCTGCGCGCCATGCCCGATCTCCGCTTCGCCATCATCGGCGGCCGGGGAGGGGAGGGGGACAACGGGCCGGAGCTGCGCCGCCTCGCCGCCGAGCTCGGCCTCGCCGAGCGCGTGGTCTTCGCCGGTCCCCAGCCGCCCGAGCGGATCGCCGCCTGGCTCAACGCCGCCGACCTGTTCGTGCTGGCGAGCGACCATGAGGGCTGCCCCAACGTGGTGTGGGAGGCGCTCGCCTGCGGCCTGCCGGTGGTCGCCACCCGCGTCGGGGAGGTGCCGGCGATGGTGCCGGACTTCGCCGGCCTCCTCTTCGACCGGGCGGAGGACGCGCCGGCGCTGCGCGCCGCGCTCGCCGAAGGGCTCGCCCGCCGCCACGACCGCGCCGCCATCCGGCGCTGGGCGGAACGCCACACCTGGGACGGCGTCGCGGACCGCGTCTTCGAACAGTGGGCCTCCGCGCTCGCGCCCGCCGCGGCGCCGGGCTGGGCCCCCGCCAAGGAGGGGATTGCAGCGTGAGGCCACGCCTTCTCGACATCGTCCGCTGCCCGGCCTGCCGGTCGCGGCTCGACCTGCACGTCATCACGGAGGAGCGGAAGCCGCTCGCCCGCCCGGAGCTCGCCGGGCGCTGCGTGGGCGGCCCCGGGCGCTACGAGCGCGACATCCGCGAGGGCTTGCTGCGCTGCACCGGCTGCCCGCTGCTCTATCCGGTCATCGCCGGCGTGCCGCGGCTGATCCGCAACGCCTATGACGAGTACCGCGAATTCTACTGGCGCCACCGCGGGACCATCGGCGGGCTCGAGGGCATGGAGGAGATGCTGCGCCGTCTCGGCGCAGTGGACCCTTCCGCCTTCGACAGGCGCAGCAACGAGAGCTTCGGCCGCCAGTGGCAGGAATACCAGTACGAGGACCGCACCTGGTTCAAGGACGACCTGGCGCTGCGCAAGGGCGAGTTCCTGGCCTCCATGGATCTCGACGAGGCGGCGCTGCAGGGCCGGCTGCTGCTCGATGCCGGCTGCGGCAACGGCAAGCTCACCGCCTCGGTCGCCACCTACGGCGCCGAGATGGTCGGCATGGACCTCTCGCGCAGCGTCGAACGCGCGGCGGCGAACGCCGAGCACAGCGCCGGCGAGCACGCGCCCTTCGTCCATTTCGTGCAAGGCAACATCCTAGAGCCGCCCTTCGCGCCCGAGACCTTCGACCACATCCACACCAGCGGCGTACTGCACCACACGCCGGACACCTGGCGCGCCTTCCGCAGCTTCCTCGCCCTCGGCAGGCCGGGGGCGCATGTCTACGTGCAGCTCTACCGCGTGCGCGAGCCCTGGGTCGGCATTCCGAACCGGATGATCCGCGCCGTCACCTCGCGCCTGCCGGTGGAGGTGACCTGGCGGCTGTGCTGGCACCTGGTGCCGCTGCACACGCTCGCGGTCCGTGCGGTGGCGCGGCTGCGCGGCGAGGAGACGCCGATCGTCCGGGCCAACCGGCGCGAGCGCGCCGTATCGCTGTTCGACAATTACAGCCCGCGCTACCAGTACCGCTACCGGCCGGAGGAGGTGCGGGAGAAATTCCTCGCCGCCGGGCTCGAGGCGGTGAAGGATGTCACCTTCGAGAACGAGGCGCGGCACATGGTCGCCTTCGTCGGCCGCAAGCCGGCGCGGCCGGAGAGCGCGGGCGGGCAATTCGGCCGCGTCTCGGAGCGCGTGTGAGGGAAGCGGCCGGCGCGGCCCTTCCGCCCTGCCGCGTGATCCGCTTCGGCGGATCGCGCTTCCGCCCTTTATGGGGCGGCTGCTTCGCCGCTCCGGCGCGCCCGGCTCCGCGGGTCAGGCGCTATCCGCCATCGCGCAGCGCGTAGACCAGCCGCCCGGCCCATTCGCGCAGCGCGAACCAGCTTGCGGCGAGATGGTCGGGGCGGGGCACCCAGTCGGCGGGGCGCCCCTCCGGCGCCCGGCTGAGGCGCAGCGGCGCGGGATGGGCGGGAAAGCCCTCCCGCGCGAAGGCCTCGAGCGCGCGCGGCAGGTGCCAGCCATGGGTGACCACCAGCGCCGCGCCGATTCCGGCCTCGCGCAGCATGGCGGCGCTGAAGGCGGCGTTCTCCCGCGTGTCGCCGGCCCTGCCCTCGATCCAGCGCGCCTCGACGCCGAAATCCTCGGCGAGGCTCCGCGCCATCAGCGCCGCGAGCGAGGGCTCCCCCGGTCGCAGCAGGCCGCCCGTCACCAGCACCGGCAGCCCCGTCGTGCGGTGCAGCGCCGCCCCGGCGCGCAGCCGCTCCAGGCTGAGCGGGCCGACCTCCGGCCCCCGCGCGCGGTCGCGCACCACCTCGGCGCCGAGGATGACGATCGCGCCGGGCCGCACCCCCTCCGCCGCCGCGCCGGCCGCCACCTCGCGCTCGAGCGAGGCCATCAGCCACCCCGCCGCGAAGGGGGTGGCGAGCAGCAGCACGAGCAGGGCGGCGAGGGCGGCCAGCGCCCCTCCCGCCCGCCGGCCGCGCCAAGCCAGCACCCCACCGGCCAGGGCGAGGAGGACGAGCAGCAGCGGCGGCAGGGCGAGCGCGGTCAGCAGGGCCTGGAGGGACAGGGCAACCTCCGGGCGGGATCACGCCGAGCCCACGGGCTGCGGCGAGGCGGCGACCGGTGCGGGAACCGCCGCCGGAGGGGTGTCCGGCCGCACCTCCCGCCAGGAGCCGCAGCGTCCGCCCAGCTCCTCGCGGAAGAAGGCGTAATACTCGTCGAGCCAGGCGAGGAAGCGATGAAGCTGCTCCTGCGTGCGCACATAGGGCGTGTTGCCGGGCTGCAGCGAGGGGGTGTGATAGGTCAGCACGAAGACCCGGTGCCCCTCGGCCAGCATGGCGCGGGTCAGGCGCTTCGCCTCCTCGATCGTCATGCCCTCGGGGCTGAGGCGGATGCGCTCGAACAGGCCGAGGCGCGCCAGCAGGCTGGTCGCGCCGAGCCGCTCCGAGAGTGGGCGGAAGGTGAGCGGCGCGAGGCGCCGTCCATGGCGCCGCGCCAGCCGCCCGACCAGCGCCGCCGAGGTCGGGATCTCGATCAGCCTCCGCTCCCGGTCCACCCAGTAGGGGCGGGCGGACAGCGCCCAGATGTCGCTGCCATGGTGGCTACCCTCCGGGGGCCAGTACGGGTCGAGGCTGCTGTCGGCGAGGTAGCCGAGCCGCTTCAGGATGTCCGCGGTGCGCGGCCCGGCGCCGTAGCGGCCGGTGCGGTAGATCTGCGGATGCACGCCGAAGGTCTCGCCCAGCATCTCGGTCAGGCGCCGCGCCTTCTCGAGCTCGAGCGGCGCCGGCAGGTTGCCGGCGAAGCTGTTGCGCTCGCACACCTCCTCGACGAAGGGCGGCGTCACCCAGGGGTGGAGCTGCGCCCCGATCTCGCAATGCCCGCCCTGCAGCAGTTCGCGCAGCGGCGCCCGCCCCTCCTCCTGCGAGGCGACGGGATAGTCGGTGAGGTAGACCGGCACCGCCCCGTGCCGCTCGAACACGCGGTGCGCCAGGTGCTGGCAGCGCATGGAGGAGACGTCGGCGGCGGCGCGGGAGAAGGGCTTGTCCCAGTCGAAGGCCTCCTCCGCATCCACCATGGTGACCAGCAGCGGCCGGTCGGAGGGCGGCGGCACCGGGGTGTGGAAGCGCGGATCGAGGATCGAGGCGGTGCAGCCGAGCCCGGTCTCCGGCTCGGCCGAAGGCGGGCTGACGATCCGCTCCGCGAGACCATAGACGCCGAGGTAGCGCGCCGCGATGCCGCGCATGCCGAACTGCTCGGCGGCGAGAAGCCGCCCGGCCCCGCCGAGGCGCCGGCGCAGCGCCGGCTCGGCGGCCAGACGGCGGACGGCGGCGACGTAGCCCGCCGCGTCGGTGAACAGGAAGCCGGTCCTGCCGTCGAGCACGAAGCTGTCGTTCACCCCCGGCAGGTGGCGGACCACGACCGGCAGGCCGTGCGCCATCGCCTCCGGCACCACCGTGCCGAACCCTTCGAGGCGGGAGGCAAAGACCAGCATGTCGGCGGCGTCGAACCAGGGATGCGGGTCGAGCTGCTCGCCCGCGAAGATCACCGACCCGCCGAGCCCGAGGGCGGCGACCCGCTCCTCCAGATGCCGGACATAATCGGGTTCGAGCGGGGGGCCGACCAGGACCAGCCGCGCGCCGGGATGGGCGCGGCGGATCTCCGGCAGCGCCTCGATCAGGAACAGCGGATCCTTGCGCGGGCAGAGGCCGCCGACGAAGAGCAGCACCGGATCCTCCGGCCCGACGCCGAGCTGCGCGCGCATCCGTGCGCGCTGGCCGGGGGGGGAGGCGGGGACGGTGATGCCGCAGGGGATCAGGTGGCAGCGCGCCGGATCGGCTGCGACCGCGCGCGTCTCGGCATGCAGCTTGGGGCTGATGCTGACATAGGCGTGGAACAGGCGCAGCCCGCGCGCCACCAGCGGGCGGAGCTGCGGGCGGTACCAGCCGATCAGCACCGGCAGGCTGTCGTCCAGCGTCGCCGAGAGGACGAGGCGGCGGCGCATCAGCCGGGCCAGCAGGTAGCCCATGAAGTACCAGTCGGCGTGGGTGCGGACATGCACCGTGTCGTAGCGGTGCAGGTGGCGCAGCAGCCACCACACCAGCCTGAGGTGCCGCGCGATCTCGCCGACCGGCCCCTTCGTCAGGTAGGCGACGCGGGCCAGGGTGGAGCAGGCGGCCGCCTCCTGCGGCGCAGCGGGCCGCGGCGTGTGGGTGACCAGCAGCTCGTGCTCCACCTCCGGGGCGAGTTCCTGCATCACCGCGCTGGAGCGTTCGAGGAACACGCCCTCTCCGGTGAAGGCCGGGCGGTAGTATTTCAGCACGTGCAGCACCCGGCTTGGCCGGGCCCGGCCTGCCCTCATCGGCGTGTCTCCGGCGCGGGGGATCCCGCCTTCCTTGCGATCTCGCATCATATCCCGCCCCGATGACATCTTGTAGCCTCGTCCCGTGCGTATAGACATCATCCCGGTGCGCTGCCTCGCCGCGCTCGGCGAGACCTGGCGGGCCTTCGAGGCGGAGGTGCCGGGCCTCTCCTTCTTCCAGTCCTGGACCTGGATCGGCTGCCTGGCCGAGGAGCGCTTCGGCGATCCGCTGCTGCTGCGCGCCGAGGCGGGGGGGCGGCTGCTCGGCCTCGCCCTGTTCAACCGCCGCCGCGGTCGGCTCTGCCTCGCCGAGAGCGGGGAGGCGGGGCTCGATGCGCCCTTCATCGAGCACAACGCGCCGCTGCTCGCCGCCGGGGCGGGGCCGGAGGTGCTGGCGGCGCTGCTGCGCGCGGCCTGGAGCGTGCCCGGGGCGCGGCGGCTGGTGCTCTCCGGCGTGCCGCCGCCGGTCGCCGCGGCGGCGGGGGGTGTGGCCTTCCGCCGGCAGGAGCGGCAGGCGCCCTTCGTGGATCTCGACGCCGTCCGGGCGGCGGGGGGGGAGTGGATGGCGAGTCTCAGCGCCAACACCCGCTACCAGATCCGCCGCTCCCTGCGGCGCTACGCGGCGCGCGGGGCGCTGGCGCTGGAGCGCGCGGCGACGGAGGCGGAGGCGCTGGCCTGGCTGGAGGCGCTGGTGGCGCTGCACGAGGCGAGCTGGCGCGCGCGCGGCCAGCCCGGCGCCTTCGCCACCCCCTTTCTGCGCCGCTTCCACCGCGCCCTGGTGACGCGCGCCCTGGCACGGGACGAGCTCGACCTGCTGCGGCTGACGGCGGGCGGGGAGGCGGTGGGCTACCTCTACAATTTCCGCCTGCGCGGCCGGGTCTACGCCTATCAGAGCGGCCTCGACCATGCCGGGGCCGGGGCGCACGGCAAGCCGGGGCTGAGCTGCCACGCCCTGGCGGTGGAGCGGGCGCTGGCGGCGGGGGAGGGGGCCTACGACTTCCTCGCGGGTGCGGACCGCTACAAGCGGAGCCTGGCGAACGCCGCCGCGCCGCTGCTCTGGGTGGAGGCGGTGCCGGCTTGGTCGGTACCCGGGCTGGTGGCGCGGCTGCGGCGGGCGGTGTCCGGCCGGGAAGGGTAAGGCGGCCGGCGTGTGTCGGATTTCTTTACAGCGGCGCTCCACCGCGGCGCCCGTGGGGCAGGGGCCGCGGCGGGTCCGCCTTCGGATCGGGGCATTTCCGTTCGCCGCGACTCACGGCAAATGCCCTGGTCTTTCGATGCGCCGGCATCCTTATCCGTTCAGGTCTGGCCCGTCCGGCGGCGGCGCGCCAAGCCGAGGCCGAGCAGGCCGGCGCCGAGGAGAGCCAGCGAGGCGGGCTCGGGCACCGGCACGCCGACCACGGCGCCGAGCAGCGTCATGTGCGACAAGCCCGGCGTCTGGCCGCCATTGTTGAGGAAGGTGATGGTGAAGGTACCGGTGCCGCTGTAGGGGCCGTCGGTCAGCAGCACGTTCTGGAACAGGTAGCCGGCGTCGTCGGCGTTGCCGCCCTTCAGGTAGACGCCGAAATCCACGATGATCGGCAGGTTGAGCGGGGCCGGCCCGTTGGTGTCCGTCCAGGTCACCGTCCAGGCGCCGGAGGTGGCGTTGATCGCGGCGTCCACCGTGAAGGCAATGCCGCCCAGGGTGCTGCCCGAGGTGAGGGCGCCGTCATCCTTCGCCAGATAGACGAAGCTGGTTCCGAATTCGGCGTTGAAGGCGGCGGTTTCCGCGGCCGGATTGCTGGGGCCGGGGCCGGCGTTCAGCCCATTCGCGCAGGCGGAGGGCGTGTAGAGGGTGCCGTCGATCGTCAGCGTGACGTCGCCGGTGGAGCATGGCGCGGCTTCCGCCGTCTTCGCGAGCCATGCGGGGATGGCCACGGCGACCGCCGCGGCGAGGATCACGGTCCGGACCTGGCCCAGTTCGAGCATGTCGCCTCCTTTCCTGCGGCGGCGAGAGGGCCGCGCAGGGAGAAGGAAGCAAGCATCGTGCCAAGATTTGGCGCTGTCCTAAGGCCTTGACAATGCGGCGCAGGCCGCCAGGAAAGCGCATTCTTGGGAATGTTATGAGCCGGTCGTAAAGAATTGCGACACGGCGCCGCCAGAAGGGCAGCGCCGCCCGGCCGCTCAGCCCCGCCGCCGGCGGCGATAGGCGAAGCCGAGCCCGGCCAGCCCCGCCCCGAGCAGCGCCAGCGTCGCCGGTTCCGGTACCGGTACGGTGAGCGGGGTCCCGACCAGGAACAGGCTGCCGCCGTTGAGGTCGTTCGGCAGCGACTGCACGCGGATGCCGGCATGCCCGATCAGCCCGGCGATGTCGGTCGCCTCGCTGAGGCCGGTGACACCGTTCAGATAGTAGATGTCGGCCTGGCCGGCGCCGATGCCGGGCGGGTTGAAGTTGTTGGCGTTGCCTTCGGTGACGCCGAAGGTGAAGGCGCCCTTGCCGATGGGGCTGTTGGCCGGGTTGGGAATCGCGTTCAGGTTGGCGAGCCTGACCCAGTTCAGCCCGTCCTGGTCGAAGCCGAAGGCCCCGGGCGCAGGGTTGGAGACGGTGAGGTTCTGATGGGCGGGGCCGAGGGCGAAGGCGAAGCCGGTCACCTGGAAGCCGTTCGCCCCGGCCGGGCTGGCCGCGTCGAAGCGCACCGACAGGCTGCCCGGACCGGCCTGGGCCACCGTCATGGTGCCGAAATTGTAGTGGGTCGTTCCCACGCTGTAGAGGAATTCGTACTGGACGGGCCCCGCCATGGCGGCACCGCTGCCGAGCAGCAGGCCGAGGGCGGCGACGGTGCCGAGGAGATGATGGCGCATGTCTCGTTTCCCAGAAGCCGACGTGGAATTACAGCCAGAGGCATACAAGCAATACGTGTGCCAATCGTTATGACACTGATTTCCGGCGTGTCCCCGCCTTCACATTCCTGCGGTGTAAGGAAATCCGACAGCTCCACCCCCGCGGCCCCGGCGCCCGATCCGTGGGGGCAGGGCAGCGGCCCAGCCATCCGCCGAGGAAGGGGAGCGCGCTCCGCCGGGGTGGATCACGCCATGGGCAGGGGCAGGAGGCGCGTGGACCCGCCCCCGGCGCCGCGCGCCGGAGCGTGAGGCCCCCGCCCCAAGGCTTCGGGGCCGCGCCGCTGCTGGCGATCCTCCTCGCCGGGATCGCCTATGCCTCGCTCTACCCCTTCCGCTTCGCCCCCCTTCCGGCCGGGACGGAACTCGCCGAGGCGCTGCGCGCCGCCTGGAACCGGCCGCCGGGCGGACGCGGCGACCTGCTCGCCAACCTGCTGCTCTACCTGCCGCTCGGCTTCCTCCTCGCCGCCCTGATGGCGGGTCGGGGCGTGGCGGCGCGGCTCGGCCTGGCCGTGCTCGGCGCCGCGCTGCTCTCCGGCGCGATGGAGGCGGCCCAGCTCTTCCTGCCCCAGCGCACCAGCAGCGTCTGGGACCTTGCGTGCAACGCCGCCGGGGCGCTGGCGGGGGCCGCGGCCGCCCTCCTGCTCGGCCGCGAACTCCCGCGCCTGCCCGGCGAGCTGCGGCGGGGGCTGGCGGCGGAGCCCTTCGCGGCGCTGCTGGTGCTGGCCTGGCTCGGCTGGCGGCTCTACCCCTACGTGCCGGTCCTCGATCTGCAGGCCTGGCGGGACAGCCTGAAGCCCCTGCTGCTGGCCCCGGCGGTCGAACCCTTCCGCACCGCCCGGCTGGCCGTGTTCTGGCTCGCCGCCGCGCATCTCGCCGAGGCGGTGGCCGGCCGACGCCTCGGCCGCTGGCTGGTGCCGGCGCTCCTGCTCGGCACCCCCGCCGCTGCCATCCCCCTCGCCGGGCGGGTCCTCACCCTGGCCGAACTGGTCGCGGCCGGGCTGGCGCTGCCGGCCTGGGCCCTGCTGCGTCACAGGCCCGGGGCGATGCCGCTCCTCGCGGCGCTGATGCTCGCGGCGGTGGTCGCCAGTCGGCTCGAGCCCTTCGCCTTCGAGGCGGCGGCGAAGCCCTTCGGCTGGGTGCCGCTGCGCGGCCTGCTGCAGGGCACGCGGGAGGCCGGGCTGCCGGCCATGCTGCAGAAGGTCTTCCTCTATGGCGGCCTGCTCTGGCTGCTGGTGCGGGCCGGGCTCTCCCTGCCCGCCGCGGCCGCGGCGGGCGGCCTCGCGCTGCTGGCGGCGAGCCTCGCCGCGCGGCATCTTCCCGGCCGGTCGGCGGAGATCACCGATGCGCTGCTGCTGCTGCTCCTCGCGGTCGTCTTCGGCCTGCTCCGGCCGCGCGCGGGGGGCGCCGGCATGAGACCCTCCGCCGGGGACGGAGGGCAGGCATGAGCGCCGCGCCGCGCGTCAGCGTGCTGATGACGACGCACAACGGCGCCCCGCTTCTCGGCGAGGCCCTCGACAGCGTCCTGGCGCAGCGCTTCCGCGACTTCGAGCTGGTGGTGGTGGACGACGCCTCGACCGACGGCGCCACGCCCGCCCTGCTCGATGCCTATGCCGCGCGCGACGCGCGGCTGCGGGTGCTGCGGCCGCCGCGCAACCTCGGCGTGGTGGAGGCGCGCAATTTCGGCTTCGCCGCCTGCCGCGGCGCCTATGTCGCGGCGCATGACCATGACGACCTCAGCCACCCCGACCGGCTGGGAGCGCAGGTGGCGCATCTCGACGCGCATCCGGAGGTGGTGCTGCTGGGCACCGGGGCGGTGCTGGCCAGGGAGGGGCGCAGCCGGCCCACCGACTACCACGCCGCGGGCACGCCGCTCATGCTGCGCTGGACGCTGCACGTGGACAATCCGCTCACCTGGTCGTCGGTGATGTTCCGCGCCGAGGCGGTGCGCCGGCTCGGCGTCTTTCTGCGGCCGGAATACGAATATGCGGACGATTACGACCTCTATCACCGCCTGCTGGCGGTGGGGGAGATCGCGCGTCTCGACGCGATGCTGACCACCTATCGCTGGCATGCGCGCAACACCACGCACAGCCGCGGCGATGCGCTGTTCGGGAATGCGGTGCGCGTGCTCGCCGGCGCCTACCGCCCCTGGCTGGGCGCGGCGGCGGAGGCGGCGGCGGCCCTCGTCATCCGCCACCTGTCCGGGCGCGAGCCGGTGCGCGACCTGGCGACGCTGGAGCGGCTCGGCGAGGTGGTGGAGCGCGTGCTGGAGGGGTTCTGCGCGGCGCATGCCCTTCCGCCCGCCGGGCGCACGATGGTGGAGGCGCAGGCCGCGTGCCTCTGGTGGCGCCTCGCGCGTGGCGCGGCGCGCGCGGGCCTGCCGGCCGCGCTGCGGCGGCACCGCGCCCGGCCGGCGCTCTGCCGCGCCTGGCGGCCGCCGGTTGGGGATGTGCTGGCCTCGTCGCTGATCGGCGCCCTGCGGCGGCACCGTGCGACGCGGCCGCTGGTGGAGGCGCTGCGCTGGCGCGGCCCCTGACCGACACCGTGTTGGGCAGGGTGATGTCGGGCCGCTTTACAGCCCCTGCGGCTCAGGTGAGGGTCTTTGCGCAAGGCGTTGAAACGCAAAGCTCCTCTTGCGTGGCGTGACATTTGCATACATGGATAACCGCGTTGGTGCCAGCGCCCGCCCGGCACTGGCACCGGCGCCTTGATGGCTATCATGGCCAGCAGAGGCACAAGGCAAAGCGTCGCTTGAGTTCCATGGTCCGTCGCAGCCGGCGACTGCCCGCCACCATCCTTGCCGCAGCCCACCGGGCCTGCGACAGCGGCGAACTCGACATCGCCGCCAAGCTGCTGCGCCTTGGCGAGGAGGTCATCGCATCCGAGGCCGATTTCCGGTGGCGACGGCACGACATGTGGGCGCTGATCGCGGCCCATGAGCGGCTCTGGTACCTGCGCCACAAGGATCTGACCTTCAGCGACCAGTAGCCTCCCCGCGGCGCCGCTCCGGGACCGCGCAGGGGAGACGTTCCGCACCCTTCCTGACGCCCTTAGAGAAAATCGCGAATTCATAACAAAATCCTACAAGGGCGGAGTTCCGGCGGGCCTAGCATGTCGGGAGTATCAACCATGGATTGAAATAATCATGAGTATAACAACCAATAATCCATATGGGCCGGACCAGATCGCCAGCATCACCCTGCAGAATGCGGGCAAGGCCTCGCTCGCCGCCGGCATCGCCACCATGGGCCAGGTCTTCGCGCCGGGAGAGCTGCCGCCGGGAAGCGGGCTGCAGGCCTGGATCGGCGGCAAGGTCGTGCCCGTGCAGCTCGATGTGCGGACGACCCATCCCGACGGCTCCGTCAAGATGGCCGTGCTCTCCCTCGCCCGTCCGGCGCTGGCGGCGGGCGAGGCGGTGGAGGTGGCGCTGACGCGCGCCGACGTGCCGGTCGCAGCCGCCGGGGGCCCGGCCGCGCTCGACCTCGCCGCGGCGACCGAAGGGCGCTCCTTCACCGTGGATCTTGCCATCGCCGGACGGGCGCCGATGCACCTCGACGTGCTGGAGGCGCTGCGGGACGCGCTGGCGGAGGGCACCGCCTCCTTCTGGCAGCAGGGCGCGCTGGCGACCCAGGCGCGGGTCGAGATCCTGATCCCCGACAGTTCCATGCGCCTGCTATTCGACGTCACCGCCTTCCAGGGCGGCGGCCTCAAGGTGGAGGCGCAGTTCAACAACGACCGCGCGATGGAGACCACGGGCGGCCGGCTGGACTACGAGGTCGTGGTCCGCATGGACGGGCAGGAGGTGGCGCGGGAAGCCCTCAGCCAGGCGCAGTACCAGAACTGGCACCGCACCTTCTCGGCCACCGACCGCGACGGCGGCCAGGGCCTTGGCAGTCCCGAGGCCGGATGGCTGAACATCCGCCACGACGTCGCCAAGCTCGGCCAGCTCGGCGTGGTCGCCGATTACGACCTGACGCTGACGATTCCGGAAAGCAGGCTCGCGGAATTCCTGGCGCGAACCGGACAGGAGGGCTGGGGCGAGCCCTTCGCCGCCAATGGCGTGACGCGTTACATGCCGACCGCGGGCGGGCGCGAGGATCTCGGCATCGTCACCGCGCCGAACACCGCCTGGCTGATCTCCCAGGATCCGCGCGCGGCCAAGCTGGCGCTGATGCAGGCCGACGCGGCGAGCGGCATTCCCTGGCACTTCTGGGACCAGGCGAACGGCACCTGGCTCAACACCGACAATTATCCGAGGCTGTGGGTGGACGGGCGCGGCGGCACCGGCAGGCCGGGCGACCCAACCTCGGGCGGGCTGACGCAGCAGCGGGAAAGCCACTCCGCCACCGGCTGGTTCCCCGAGCGGGCGCATCAGCCGGAACTCTCCTTCGTACCCTACGTGATGACCGGGGAACGGTGGATCCTCGACAACCTGCTGTCCCAGGCCGCCTTCTCGGTGATGGATGTCTGGCCTGTTCCGCGCGAGTTCGACAGCATCATCGTCAACCGCCTCGAACTGCGCGCCAGTGCCTGGTGTCTGCGCCAGATTGAGAACGCGCTTTGGGCGGCCGAGGAGGGCACGCCGGAGCACGCCTGGCTGCAGCGCGTCTCGGACGCCAATTGGAAGTGGCTGGTGTCCAAGATTCCCGCCTGGACCGAGCAGCAGGGCGAGTCCCATGGCTGGATCCCGGCGCATACCGATCCGAAGACCGGCCGGATCGAGTTCCAGGACCACACCTCGCCCTGGCTTCAGGACTACTTCGCCTCCACCGTGATCTCGGCGGCCTCGCGCGGCAATGAGGATGCGCTCACCTTCCTGAACTGGCAGAAGAACTTCCTGATCGGCCGCTTCCAGAACGCCGAGAACGGCTTCAACCCGCGCGACGGCGTGGCCTTCACCATCGCGGTCGGCGACAAGGCGACGGGGCAGATCTACACCAGCTGGGCCGAGATCGGCGCGGGCACGATCGCCACGGGGCGCTCCAACGGCGATGGCTGGTGGGCCAGCAACGGCGAGTATGGCCGGATCGGCATGGCGACGCTCGCCGGCATCTGGCACCTGACCGGCGATGCGGCGGCGCTCGAGGCCTACAAGGCGCTCGCCGCGCTCAACCCGCCCAATACCGGCGAGGCTTCCTTCGCCTCGAACCCCAACTACGCCGTCACCATCCCGGGCATCTACGGGGGATCGAGCGGCGATAGCGCGACAGCCCCGCCGGCTGCGCCGCCTGCCTCCACCCCACCGCCCCCGCCCATCCTCGGCACGCCGGGCGATGACGTCGTCACCCTCAGCGCCCCGGTCAGTGGGTTGAGCGTCGATCTCGGCGCGGGAAGGGATACGCTGATCCTCCCCCAGAAGGGGCCGAACAGCGTCACCGTCTCCAATGTCGAGACCATCCAGGGCGGCAATGGCGACGACACGGTGGTCCTGGCCACGCGGATGACGAACGGCGTGGTGGATCTGCGCGGCGGCAAGGACAGGCTGGTGCTCGCCGATGGTGGCAACAGCGTTACCGTCAGCAATGTCGAGACGATCCAGGGCGGAAGCGGCAACGACGTCGTCCGGCTGGACGCGCCGATCCTCGGCGCCGTCATCGATCTCGGCGCGGGCAACGACCGGCTGGTCCTCGCCTCGGGCGGCCCGAACAGCGTCACCGTCTCCAACGTCGAGACCATCCAGGGCGGCAATGGCGACGACACGGTGGTGCTGAAGACACCGATGCAGGGCGGCGTCGTCCGGCTCGCCGGGGGCAGGGACAAGCTGGTCCTCGCCGATGGCGGCAACACCGTCTCCGTCGGCGGCGTCGAGACCATCCAGGGCGGCTTCGGCGCCGACGACGTCACCCTCCTCACCCTGGCGAACAACGTCGTCGTCGATCTCGGCCTCGGCCAGGATCGTCTGACCCTCGCCTCGGGCGGCGCCAACCGCATCACCGTCTCCAATGTCGAGACCATCCTCGGCGGCGACGGCAACGACACGGTGTTCCTGGCCAGCCGGGCCTCGGGCGCCTTCGTGGACCTCGGCGGCGGCAACGACCGGCTGGTGCTCTCCGACCACGCCAATGTGGTGTTCGTCAGCAATGTCGAACTCGTGCGGGGCGGCGCCGGCAACGACACCATGATCGTCAGCGGCTTCACCGGCGCGCGCCTGGAGGGCGGCGGGGGCAACGACACGCTGGTGGGCGGCGTTGGCAACGACACGCTGGTGGGCGGGCCGGGCAGCGACGTGCTGATCGGCGGCCTGGGCGCGGACCGCTTCGTCTACACCGCGGTCAGCGACAGCACGCCCCAGGAGATGGACCTGATCATGGATTTCACGCCCGGCACCGACCGGCTGGTCTTCTCGGGCCTGCTCAAGGGGAAATTCGCCTTCCGTGGCGAGGGCGGCTTCACCGCGAGCGGCAATTCCGAGGCGCGCGTGGTCAATGACGGGTGGCATCTCCACCTGGACGTGGACGGCGACGGCGTGGTCGACATGGCGATCGCCTTCGGCGGCTCCGCCGCGCCCAAGCTCTCCGCGAGCGACTTCGCCTGGAGCTGAGGCGCGGCGCGGTCGCGGCGCCACGTCCGGGCACATCGCCGCGACCGCGGGCGGGCCGCGGATTCACCCCGCGGCGCTTTGGTGCTTTCCTGCGGGCCCGTGTCCCGCCCGCTCCGGACCCACCAGCGCCAGCTCGCCGGCATCGTCCAGGCCATCGCCTCGGGCGAGGCGGCGGGGCTGCGCGACATCCTCGCCGCCGTCACGCCGGGCGGGGGCAAGTCGCTGCTGCCGGTGATCGCCGCGGCGCGGCTGGTCGCGGCCGGGATCGTGGACCGGGTGTGCTGGATCGTGCCGCGCGACAGCCTGCGCCTGCAGGCCGAGGAGGCCTTCGCCGATCCCGCCTGGCGCGCCGCGCTCGGCCACGCGCTCTCGGTGCGCGCGGCGGCGAACGAGCCCGATCCCTGCCGCGGCCTCGCCGGCTACGTCACCACCTATCAGGGCGTCGCCGCGGCGCCGGAGCTGCACCTCGCCGAGTTCCGCCGGCACCGCTACCTGCTCGTGGTGGACGAGGTGCACCACCTTCCCGCCCTGGCGGATGCGGAGCCCTCCGGCCCCGGCCCCGCCCCCGGCGCGGAGGACGAGGCCTCCTGGTCGCGCGCCATCCTGCCGCTGCTGGAATGCGCGCGCATCCGCCTGCTGCTCTCCGGCACGCTGGAGCGCGCCGACGGGCGCGGCATCCTGTGGCTGCCCTACCGGCAGGGGGTGAGGACGCGCACGCGCGAGGTGGACCTGAACGCGCCGGGCTGGGCGGTGGTCGGCTACAGCCGCGCCCAGGCCCTGGCCGAGCGCGCGCTGCTGCCGGTCACCTTCGGCGCGCTCGACGGCGAGGCGCGCTGGCTGGACGAGGAGCGCCGTGCCATCGGCCCGCACCGCCTGTCCGAGGCCTACGAGACGGCGCGACCGGCGCTGTTCACCGCGCTGCGCACCGGCTTTGCCGACGCGCTGCTGGACGAGGCGCTCGGCGCGACGCGGCGGCTGCGCGCGGAGCGGCGGCGGCGCCTCGGCCTGGCGCCGGGGGGGATGGCGCCGGGACTCGGCAAGCTGCTCGTCGTCGCGCCCGACCAGGCCTGCGCACGGCGCTACCTCGCGCATCTCCGCGCCCGCCTGCCCGCCGCCTCGCGCGAGGGGACGGCGCGGCTCGCCATCTCCGACGAGCGCGACTGCCACGAGGCGCTGGCGGCGTTCCGTCTGCGCCCCGAGCCCTCCATCCTGGTGACGGTGGCGATGGCCTATGAGGGCATGGACGCGCCCGAGGTGGCGGTCGTCTGCGCCGCCACCATGATCCGATCCCGCCCCTGGCTCGAGCAGATGATCGCGCGCGCAACCCGCGTCGATCCGCATGCCGGTCCCTGGGAGGCGCAGCGGGCGCTGGTCTACCACCCCGATGACCCGCTGTTCCGCGACGTGCGGCGCCGCCTCGAGACCGAGCAGGGCACCCTCGCGCGCGCGCGCCGCCCGGCGCCGCAGGGCAGGCTGCCCCTCGATCCGCGGGCAGACGAGGATGAGGCGGGGGCCGCCATCGTGCCGCTCGCCTCGAACGCCCTGGCGCTCCGCTTCGACACGCTGGCGCCGGGGCCGGATTTCGCGCTGCGCCGGCCGCAGCCGGCGGCGCAGGGCGCGCCGGCCGAGGTGCCCTCGCTGCGGGAGCGGCGCCTGCGCCAGCGCATCGGCGAGATGGTGGCGGCGCAGGTGGTGGAGGATGAGGAGGCGATGCGCCTGCCGCGCGGCCAGGGCAACTACCACCGGCTGAACGCCGTGCTGAAGCGCGTCATGGGCGGCAGGTCGCGCGCCGAGATGACGCTCGCCGAACTCGAGGCGGCGATCGGCTGGCTCGAGCGCAACCGCCTCTGCGAGCATCTGCACCTCCTGCGCGATGATCCGCGCTACGCCTTTCGCGCCCGCCAGATCTCGGCCTGGGAGCGGCGGCGCCTCGCCGCGGCGGGAAAGGGGCCGCCCGCCCCCGAATGGCGCCCGCCCGTGGGGCGCCTGGCCACGCCCCGCCGCCGCCCGGGCTGAGGCGCCGCCCGCGGCACCCCGCGCGGGGAGCAGCGCCCCTTCAGGAGGGGTGCGTGCGATCCGTCGCGGACGATGCGCGCCCATCGAGGCGCATCGCCCCGCCGGGGGGCAGCACCTCCTCCCCGCCGCGATGCGCGACCGGCGCCGGCTGCCGGTTCCCCGCCTCCGCCTCGAGCCGCAGCTCCGCCCCCGTCCAGGCGAGGGCGAAGCCGCCGAAGCGGCAGCGGAAGCCGAGCCGCACCGGGCCGAGGCCGGGCGGGATCGCCGGCTGCAGCCGGATCGCGTCGGCCTGCACGCGCAGGCCGAGATAGTGGCGCTGCAGGACATCGAGCATCCCCGCCATGGTGCCGAGATGCAGCCCCTCGGCGGCCGCGGAGTGGGTCGCCGGATCGTCGCTCGGGTGCAGCGTCTCCTGGAAGAACGCCCAGGAGGCGGCCGGATCCAGCCGCGCCAGCGCACCCGCGCAGACTGCCTGCGACAGGCTGGAGGCGTGTGCCGTGCGCGCAAGGTCGTGCGCGACCGTGGCGCGGATCCGCTCCTCCGTCAGGGCATAGCCGAGCCGCGCCGCCATGGCGGAAAGCTCCTCCGGCCCGAGCAGGTAGAGCAGCATCATGGTGTCCGGCTGCTTGATCACCTGGTAGGCGTCCGCGGTCTCGCCGCGCGCCTCGAGCAGCCAGTCGATCCGCTTGCCGCGGTGGCGGCGCGAGAACTCCCCCGGGTCCATCTCCTCGAGACGCTCGAAGCCCGCGAATTGCGACAGGATGCCCTCGCCATAAAAGGCGAGCCGCATCCGGCGGCTGACGCGGTCCCAGAGGGCGAGTTCCTCCTCCCCGAGATCCAGCCGCCGCCGCAGCGCCGTCCGGCTTCGGGGCGGCAGCAGGTCGAGCGCCTCTAGGGCGCGGCACAGCGTCCAGGCCGCCATCACGTTGGTGTAGGCGTTGGTGTCCACCCCCGGCCGGTCGGCGCCGGGATAGGCGTTGTGGTACTCGTCCGGCCCCACGATGCCGCGGAGGTCGTAGCGGTCCTCGGCCGCGTCGTGCCGGGCCGCCGCGGCGAACAGGCGCGCGATCTCGAGCAGCATCTCGGCGCCGTGCTCCTCCAGGAAGGCGCCGTCGCCGGTGGCGGCCCAATGGTGCCAGATGTTGCACGCGATGGCGGCGCCGCTGTGCCACTGCAGATGCGTGTGGTCGCGCATGAGGCGCCCCGACAGCGGGTTGAGCTGCAGGCGCGGCGTCACCTCCCGCCCCGAGGCGGCGCTGCGCCAGGGGAAGAGCGCGCCGGGGAGCCCGTGCGCCCGCGCCTCCTGCCGCGCCGCGTCGAGGCGGCGGCGGCGGTACATCAGCAGCGCGCGCGCGAGTTCCGGGAAGCGCAGGTCAAGGAAGGGGAAGACGAACAGCTCGTCCCAGAAAATCTGGCCGTGATAGGCCTCCTGCCAGCCGCGCGCCGGGAAGCCGGCATCGAGCGCCGCCGAATGCGGCGAGACGGTCTGCAGCAGGTGGAAGCTGTGGTAGGCCGCCGCGTCGGACAGCTCCCGCGCCTCGGCCGAGACGCCGATCCGGTCGCGCAGCGGCCGCCAGGCCGCGACGTGCTCCTCCTCGAGCGCCGCGAAGCGGAGCGGGGCGGCGCGCAGCGCGGCGAGCGCCGCCGCGGCCGCCTCGCCCTCCGCCTCGGGATGGGCGGCGATCGCCGCCGTCTTCTCCACGGCGATCGTGCCGCCCCGCTCCAGGGCGCACCGGAAGCGGTCGGCGATCGAGGCCCCGCCCGTCGCGGCGGCGCCGCGGTCCCGCGGCGCGGCGCCCTCCAGCCGCGTGCGCAAGGCGACGGCCACCACGCCGCCGGTCCCGTGCAGACGGACCACCAGGAGCAGCGTCTCCTCGTCCGGCGCCTCGCGCCGCAGCACCTCGAAGCGGCGGCGCGAGAAGGGGCGGTAGCGCCCGATCCGGTCGTTGATCACGCCGCCATCCACGCCGGAGCGGATCTCGGCCTCTCCCGACCAGTCTTCGGCCGTGATCTCGAGCCGCAGCGCGGCGATCTCCGGCCGCGCCATGCTGACCAGCCGCCGCTCCCGCAGGCGGGTGCGGCGGCCGAGCCGGTCGCGGGCCAGCACCGCGCGGCAGGCGGTGTTCCGCCGCGCCTCCAGGGCGTGGCGGTATTCCAGCAGCTCGAAGGCCTCGAGGGAGAACCACTCCGTCTCCCCGCCGAAGCGCAGGTTGAGCGGCAGCCAGTTCGGCAGGTTGGCGAGGCTCTCGGTCTCGTCCCGCTCGCCCTCGACCAGGCTGACCACGCGCGCGTAGCAGCCCGCGCGGTAGGTGCCGGGATAATGGGTGCCGTCGGCGAAGGCCCAGGGCGCGCAGGCGCGCACGAACAGCACCCCGTTGCCGAGGGCGAGGAGGGATTCCCGGCTGACCTCCTCCTCCGGCTCGTAGCGGTCGAAGGAGATGTCGAGGCTCGGGTGCAGCACCATGGTCGGCGGGACCTCCGTGGGGACGGGCATCCCCCCGCAAGCGCGGCCGAGGGCGGCGGGGTTGCGCAGCAGATCGGCCGCTCCCGGGCATCCCCCGCCCCGGCGGGGCGTTCAGCCCCCCATGCGCGGGACGCCCGGAGACGCCGCGGAGCGGCAGGAGAAGGCGGCAGGCGCGGCGCCCGCGGGGCGCCGCCTGCTCGGCCGCGGGCGCTCGGGCGAGGTCTGGCTGAGCGAGGATCCCGCCGAAGGCTGGATCGCCACCAAGATCTTCTACGGCGACACGCTCAGCAACCTGGTCCACTACGTGCTGACCGGCGCCCCCAACCCCTACATCTGGAACGAGGACGCGGTCCGCTGCGCCTATGAGCGGCGGAAGATCCTGCACGCCCTGGTGCCGTTCTGGCTCGGCGGCCGGCTGGAGGTGGCGGATGCCACGCATGTGCGCTGGAACGAGGCGGCCAGGGCGTGGGAGCTCGGCACCCGCTTCGTGCCGGGCGCGCCGGTGCCGCTGCTCCACCCCTTCCGCCCGGAGGACGGGCGGCTCGAGTGGCTGCTGCGGGAGGTGATGCACCCGCTGCAGGAGCGCCTGGAGGAGAGCGGTTTCCTCGGCGCGGTCTGGCAGGCGGGCCGAGGCAATCCGGTCGCGCTCAACAACTACCTGCTGCTGCCGGACGAGCGCTTCGTCTTCATCGACGCGGAATCCGGCGTGCCGGCGCTGTTCCCGATGAACCCGCTGGCCCTGCTCGGCTTCTACCTGCCGCAGTCGCTGCGCCTCGGCCGCGCCCTGTTCGACGACGTGGACACCGAGCGCCTGTGCCGGTACCTGGAGGCAGAGGCACCGGCGCTGGAGCGCGCCCTCGGCGCCGCGGCGCTCGAGACGCTGCGCCGGCGCGCCGGGCGCCTCGCGCATCACCAGCGGCGCTGGAAGGGGCTGCGCCGGGCCGAGCGCGGCATCCTCTACCAGCTCGCGAAAGGGCGTCTCACGCCCGCGCAGGCCGAGCACTACAGGCGCCACCCGCTGCGCTGGCGGCTGCGCGAGGCGCGGCGCGCGGCGGTGAAGGCGGCGCGCCGCGCCGCCGCCCTGCCGGGCGCGGCCGCGCGGCTGTTCGCCCGCCTCGACCTTCCCGGACGCCTGCGCCAGCTCCGCCGCTTCGTCGCCTCGCAGGAATACCGCACGGAGATCGGCCGCGGCTATGTCGAGGGCCGCATCGCCCGCTGGGAGGAGCGCGGCCAGATCACCGGCGCCGAGGCCGCCAGGCTGCGTGCCGACCTCGCGCGCACCGAGGAGAGCAGCAGCTACATCACCGATTTCGGCGCCCATCTCGGGCTGAAGGCGAGCTTCCTCACGGTGGAGCTGCTGCTCCTCGGCATCCTCGCCCTGCTCGGCGTGCCGCTGGTGATCCTCGCCCTGATCGTGCTGCTGGACGGGCCGATCTACCGCTCGCTCTACACCGCCTGGCGCGCCCTGCAGGCGGCGCGGGCGCGCCAGCCCCTGCCCTGGGTGGCGTTCCTGGTCGGGCTGGTGCCCGAATTCGGCAGCATGGCCTTCCCCGCGCAGATGGTCTGGTCCGCGCGTGGCGAGCGCGACGACGTGGCGCGCTTCATCCTGTGCGACAGCTTCACGCGCCTCGGCAACAAGCTCCCGATCTGGGGCGGAGCCGACACGCTGGTCGAGCACCGCCTCAATCGGCTCGGCATGGCCATGGCGGGGGCCTCGGAGCGCTGGCGGCGCCGGCGGGCGGCGCGCCATGGCCCGGCCGCACCGCGGCCAGGCGACGGCGCCTGATACGGCCGGCGGCATGGGCCGCTTGCCCGCGGCGCGCGGCGCGCGCCACCCTGGCGCGATGACGGACGACACGCCCGACCCCTCGCCCGCCCAGGCGCTGGCCAGCGAGCTTCTGGCGCTGACCGGGCGCGCGCGGGAGCGGGCGCAGGAGGACCCCTTCGGCAGCCCGGTCCTCGCCACGGCGCTCGCCATCTCCCGCCGCCTCGAGGCCGGCGCGCTGACCGAGGCCGAGATCGCGACGCTGATCCGCCTGCTGCGCGACCAGGCCTTCGCCGACCGCGCGCGCCGCCTCGCCGCCTATGTGGGCGGCACCGATCCGGCCGCGGCCGAGGCCGCCTTCGCCACGCTCGCCGCCCGCCTGGCCCGCCCCGACCCCTCCGACAGCCCGGTGCCGCTCGCGCAGTACCGCGCCGCGGTGGAGCGGCCGCGCTTCGCCGCCGTCTTCACCGCCCACCCGACCTTCGCCCTGCCCGCCGAGGTCTATCGCGCCCTGGCCGAGGCCGCCTGCGGACGGGAGGAGGGGCGGTGCTTCGTCTCGCACCGGCCGGAGCGGCCGACGCTCGAGCAGGAATTCGCCCAGGCCCTCGCCGCCATCACCCATGGCCGCGACGCCCTCGACCGGCTGAACGGGGCGCTGCTCGACGCCGCCCGCGCGCACTGGCCGGACCGCTGGGCCGGGCTGGTGCCCGCTCCGGTCGTGCTGGCGAGCTGGGTGGGCTACGACACCGACGGGCGCGTGGACATCGGCTGGTGGGACACGCTGCGCCTCAGGCTGCGCATGAAGGCGGAGCAGCTCGCGCGCCTCGGCGGGCAGCTCGCCGGCCTCGCGCCGGCCGCGGCGCTGGCGCGGCGCCTCGACGAGGCCCGGGCGGCGGTGGAGGCGCAGATCGCCGCCTGCCCCGCCGGCCCGGACCCGGATGCCGTGGCCGCCTTCGCCCGGCTGCTGATCGGCCGGCGGGAGGAGGCGCTGGTGACGCCCGAGCCGCTGCTGCCGCTCTTCGCCGCGGCGATCGCGGCGGCGCCCGACGCGGCGGCGCGCCGCGCCCTGTGCGTCGCCCGCGCCGGGCTGCTCTCGCACGGCATGGGGCTCGCGCACACCCATGTGCGGCTCAACGCCGCGCAGCTCCACAACGCGGTGCGGCTGCGCCTCGGGCTCGAGGATCCGCCGGCGGACCCGTTCCGGCGCCGCGTGCTGCTCTCGGCGATCAACGCCGCGCTCCAGGAGGTGCGGACGGTGCCGGTGGATTTCGGCGCCCTCCTCGCCGAGCGCGCCTCCGCGGCGCGGCTGATGATGCTGGTGGCGCAGGTCACCAAGCACGTGGACGGGGCAAGCCCGATCCGCTTCCTGATCGCCGAGACCGAGAGCGGCTACACGCTGCTCGCCGCGCTCTGGCTCGCGCGGCTGTTCGGCGTCGAGCGCCATGTCGAGATCAGCCCGCTGTTCGAGACGCCGGAAGCGCTGGAGCAGGGCGCGCGCGTGCTCGAGGAGGCGCTGCGCAGCCCGCACTGGCGTGCCTATCTGCGCCAGACGGGACGGCTCGCGCTGCAGTTCGGCTATTCCGATTCCGGGCGCTATGTCGGCCAGCTCGCGGCGAGCTTCCTGATCGAGCGGCTGCGCCTGAAGGTGGCCGAGGCGCTGGCCCGGCACGGCCTTTCCGGCGTCGAGGTGGTGCTGTTCGACACCCATGGCGAGAGCATCGGCCGCGGCGGGCATCCGGGCTCGCTCGCCGACCGCCTCGGCTACCTCTCCCCGCCGGCGGCGCGGGAGGCCTTCGCCCGCGCCGGCCTGCGCATCCGCGAGGAGAGCGCCTTCCAGGGCGGCGACGGCTACCTGCTGTTCGGCACGCCCGAGCTCGCCGCAGCGAGCGTCGCGCGCATCGCCGAGCACGCCTTCGCCCCTCCGCCCGGCGCCGCCGACCGGATCTACGAGGAGGCCGACTTCGCCGCCGGCTTCTTCGCCTCGGTCGGCTTCGCCATGCGGGAGCTGGTGGAGGATGCGGGCTACGCCGCCCTGCTCGGCGCCTTCGGCCCGGCGCTGCTCGACCCGACCGGCTCGCGCCCGGCGGCGCGGCAGAGCGAGGCAGGGGCGGGGGCGGCGGCGATCCGCCACCCGCGGGAGCTGCGCGCGATCCCGAACAACGCGATCCTGCAGCAGCTCGGCTGGTGCGCCAACACGCTGCACGGCCTCGGCGCCGCCGCGGCGCGCCAGCCCGAGCCCTTCGCCGAGCTGGCGCAGGAGAGCCCGCGCTTCCGCCGCGCCCTCGACCTCGCCCGACACGGGCTCGCGCATTCCGACCTCGACGTGCTGCGCGCCGTGGTGGGTCTGCTCGATCCCGGGCCGTGGCTCGACCGCGCCGCCCACGCCGGACGGCCGGACCAGGCCCAGGCACTGGTCGCGGTGGCGCAGGCACTCGGGCGGCTCGGCCTGTGGGCGCCGGTGCAGGCCACCTTCCGGCGCCTGCAGGCGGACCACGTGGCGCTGCGCACCGCCTGGCCGGAGGCGCCGCGCATGGCGACGCGCGAGGTGCTGCTGCACGCCATCCGCATCGCGCTGATCCAGCGCCTGTGGCTGCTCGGCACCGGCATCCCGGACTTCTCGCCGCGCCACGGCGTCACCCGCCCGGCGCTCGAACTCCAGCTGCTGCGGCTCGAGGTGCCGGCGGCGCTCGAGCTTCTGGCCGAGATCTTCCCCGCCGCGCCCGACCCGGCCGCGGGCCGGGACTACGGCGAGCCGGCGGGGCCGGACGCCACCATCTCCTACGCGCGCGAGCACGCGGCGATCTTCGAGCCGATGCGCCGGCTGTTCGCGCTGGTGCGCGAGATCGGCACCGCCATCACCCACGAGATCGGCGCCCATGGCTGATGCCGGCGCCGCGGCGGCTCAGGCCAGTGTCAGCGCCCGGTAGCCCTCGGCCGCCACCGCGTCGCACCAGGCCCGGTAGGCCGGCGCGCTGCCGGCGTAGCGGGCGATGGTGCGGGTCTGCTTGCCCTCCACGTTCCTGTTCACGCCGGTCATCCAGGAATCCACCTCGAAGGTGAGCAGCCCCTCTGCGCAGGCCATGACATGCGCCATCCAGGCCGCCACCGCCTCCGGCCTGGCCTCGGCGAAGGTCAGGTGATGCTCGCGCATGTGGCGCAGCAGCGCCGTCACCCAGTCCACGTTGTATTCGATGCTGCGCGGGATGTTGCCGAGCGCGGTGTGCGGGCCGAGCAGCATGAACATGTTGGGGAAGCCGTCCACCAGCATCCCCGCCAGGGTCCGTGCCCCGCCCGCCCACTTCTCCTTCAGCGCCAGCCCGTCCCTGCCGCGGATGTCGATGCGGTCGAAGGCGCCGGTCAGGGCGTCGAAGCCGGTGGCGTAGATGATGATGTCGAATTCGTGCTCGGCCTCGCTGGTGCGGATGCCCGTGGGGGTGATCCGCTCGATCGGCGTCTCCCGGCAGTCCACCAGCAGGACGTTGGGCTGGTTGTACACCTCGTAGTAGTTGGTCTCGAGGGGGACGCGCTTGGTGCCGAAGCCGTGGCATTTCGGGATCAGCTTCTCCGCCACCGCCGGATCCTTCACCCGCTGGCGGATCTTGCGGGCGATGAACTCCGAGATCTCCCGGTTCGCCGCCCGGTCGGTCAGCATGTCGCGGAAATTCCCGACCCAGATGCCGAAGCCGGGCGAGGCGTAGAGCCTTTCCCAGAACGCCTCGCGCTCCTCGGGCGTCACCTCGAAGGTGCCGCGCGGGTCCGGGGTGTGCAGGAAGCAGGAGAAGGTCTCCTGGCAGCGACGGAAGATCTCGGGATAGCTCGCCTTGATCCGCCGCTGCTCCTCCTCGGTGATCGGGCGGTTGTGCAGCGGCGCGCACCAGTTGGGCGTGCGCTGGAACACGGTGAGGTGCCCGGCGGTCTTCGCCACCTCCTGGATGGTCTGCACCCCGGTCGCGCCGGTGCCGATCACCGCCACGCGCTTGCCGGCGAAGTCCACCGGCTCGCGCGGCCAGCGGGCGGTGTGCCAGGACTGTCCCCGGAAGCTCCCGATGCCCTCGATGCGCGGCCAGGTCGGCGCCGAGAGCACGCCGATGGCGGTGATCAGGAAGCGGCAGGCGTGGTGGCTGCCGTCCTCGAGCGTCACCGTCCAGCCGCGCGCCACCTCGTCGTACTGCGCGGCGGCGACGCGGCTGCGGAACCGGATGTCGCGGCGCAGGTCGTACTTGTCGGCGACGCGGTTCAGGTAGCGCAGGGTTTCGGGCTGGGGCGCGAAATGCTCCGACCAGCTCCATTCCTGCAGCAGCTCCGGATCGAAGGAGTAGCCGTAGGAATAGCTCTCGGAATCGAAGCGCGCGCCGGGATAGCGGTTCCAGTACCAGGTGCCGCCCACCCCCGTGCCCGCCTCGAACACCACCGCCCCGAGGCCGAGCTCGCGCAGGCGGATCAGCTGGTAGAGGCCCGACATGCCGGCGCCGATGACGATGGCGTCGTGATCGAAGCGCGGCCGAGGCGCGCCCGCCACCTGATCGGATGCCGCGAGGCTCATTCCCGTGCTCCCTCCCGCCGGCGCCGCAGGGCGGTGCGGCCGGGGCTGGCCAGTCCGCCGGCGCCGCGGCGACGATCCCGCGCCGCGGCGCCCCCGTCAACGCGCCGGACGGGAAAGCCGGGGCGGGGAGGGGAGGCGTGCCCCTCGCCCGCCCGATGGCGGGGGGCTACGCCGCCAGCCGCATCGCCGCCGGGCGCGCCGCCTCCGTCGCCTCGTGCCAGGCCTGGAACATCAGCAGGTTCCAGATCGCCTTGTCCCAGCCGCGCCCCTGATGGGCGTAGCTCTCCCACAGCCGTCGGCAGGCCGCGACGTCGAGCAGCCCGTGCCGGCCGAGCGCCTCGCGGCTCATCAGCGCCTCGGCCCAGTCGCGCAGCTCGTCGAGCAGCCAGGCCTCCACCGGCGCGCCGAAGCCCTGCTTCGGCCGGTCCACCAGCGGCCGCGGCACGTGGCGGTACAGCACCTCGCGCAGCGGCAGCTTGCCCACGCCGTCCCGCAGCTTCGCCGCCGCCGGGAAGCGCCAGGACAGCTCCATGATGCGGTAGTCGAGCAGCGGGCAGCGCACCTCGAGCGAGGTGGACATGCTGGCGCGGTCCACCTTGGCCAGGATGTCGTCGATCAGCCAGGTGACCTGGTCCATGAAGGTCATGCGGTCGAGCGGGCCGGAGCGGCCGAGATGCCAGGCCGGATCCTCGAGCGGGTGCGGCCCCGCGTCATGGCCGGCGAGCAGCGCGCCCGGATCGAGCATCGGCGACATCAGCGCCGCGTTGAACCCCTCTGCCCCCCCGGCGGCGAGCAGGCGGCCGAGCAGGCGCATCCGCCGCGCCTGCCGGTTGCCGCCCATCCCGCCGGCGAGTGGCGCCAGCCGGTCCGCAAGGCCGGCGCCGAGCGCGCGCAGCGGCCCCGGCACCGCCCCCGCCCAGCCGAGCAGCCTCAGGGCGCCGGCGTAGCGCGGGGCGTAGCCGGCGAAGAACTCGTCCCCGCCGTCGCCGGAAAGGGCGACGGTGACGTGGCGGCGCGCCATGCGGCAGAGCAGCGTGGTCGGGATCGCCGAATCGTCGGCGAAGGGCTCGTCGAAGATGCGCGGGATGTCCCGCGCCGCGGCGAGGATGTCGGCCTTGCCGAGGTAGAGCTCCTCGTGCCGGGTGCGGAGATGCGCGGCGATCGGCCGGGCGAAGCGCGCCTCGTCCCAGCCCGGCACGTCGAAGCCGATGGAGAAGCTGCGCACCTGGCCCGGGGCGATCGCCGCCATGATCGCGGTGACCAGGCTGGAATCGATGCCGCCCGAGAGGAAGGCGCCGACCGGCACGTCGGCCACCATGCGGCGCTCGGTCGCGTCGCGCAGCAGCGACTCGAACTCCTCGACGCTGGCGGCGCGGCCAGCCGCCTGCGCCTCCAGCCCGGCCAGCGCCACCGCCCGCAGGTCCCAGTAGGGGCGCGGCTCGGGCGTCCGCCGCGCCGCGGCGTCCTGCGCGCCGAGGCGCAGCAGGTGGCCGTGCGGCAGGCGCGCCATCGCGGCGAAGATGGTGCGGCGGCCGAGCGTGTAGCCGAGCTGCATGAAGTCGGAGAAGGCGGCGGGGGAGATGCGCCGGTCGAATTGCGGGTGCGGCGCCAGCGCCTTCAGCTCCGAGCCGAAGAGGAAGGCATCGCCCGCCCAGCCGTAGTAGAGCGGCTTCTTGCCGATGCGGTCGCGCCCGAGCCAGAGCGCGCGCTCCCGCCGGTCCCAGACGGCGAGGGCGAACATGCCGTTGGCGCGCGCGACCGCGGCCTCCACGCCCCATTCGGCGATCGCCTCGACCAGCACCTCGGTGTCAGAGTGGCCACGCCAGGCGTGGCCGCCGCGCGCCGTCTCGAGTTCGGCGCGGATGTCGGCGAAATTGTAGATCTCGCCGTTCATCATCACCATGAAGCGGCCGCAGGCCGATGCCATCGGCTGATGGCCGGCGGGCGAAAGGTCGATGATGGAGAGGCGGCGGAAGCCGAAGGCGATTCCCGCCTCGGCATCCACCCAGGCGCCGGCGTCGTCGGGGCCGCGATGCTCCAGCCGGTCGCGCATCGCCGCGACCAGGGAGGAGGCCGCGGCGCCGTCGGTGCCGCCGGGGACGAGGAAGCCTACGAAGCCGCACATCCGCTCAGGTCATCCCGAAAAAGGAACGATTGGCCCGCACCTTACACCAGGCCCCCGCGCGGGCGAGGGTGGAGGGTGCGGGCCGCGCCCGGGGCTCATGCCTGGCACCGCACCACACGGCCCGGCACCCGCGGCATGTCGCGCGGCCCGATGCTGTGCGTCGGGTTGGAGGCGTAGCTCTCCGGCGCGGTGCCGGGCGCGCCGGCGGAGAGCAGCCACAGATAGGCCCGCCTCGCCCCCTCATGGCCGAGCACGTTCTGCAGCAGGGCGAGGGATTGCAGGGCCAGGCGGCCATAGTCGCCCTCGCTCTTCTTCCAGCCGTCGCCGTTCGAGCGGCCGGTCTCCACCGTCGCCGCCCCGATCTCGGCCCAGCTCTTGTAAAGCTGCTCGGGGCGCTCCGCCCCTCTCGGCGCGGTCGCGATCGTGAAGGCGATGCCGTCGCGCGGGTTCATGCCCCTGTCCCCGGCCTGGAAGCGCCCGACCAGGAAATTCGCCATCCAGCCCAGCACCGCACGGGCATCGTCATTGCCGCGCCGCGCCGCGGCGGCGACGGAGGAGGCGAGGTAGTCCTGCTGCCAGGGGGCGATGTGGTCGATGCTGTTGGGCAGCCAGCCATGCGCCTCGCCCTGCCACTCGGTCCAGACCGGGATGCGCTCGCGCATCCAGGCCCAGTTCCGCGCCGCGACGTCGCGGAAATAGCCCTGCTGCGGATCGCCGTCCGGGCTGATCCAGGCCGCCTCGTCGAGCTGCCGCATCGCCCAGGCGGCGCTGCGCACCTGCCTGCGCCAGATGATGTTGACGCCCCGGGCGGCGCCCGCTTCCCGGCGCGGCAGTGGCCACACCGAGAGCACGTTCCACGCCGCCTGCGCCTGCAGCTCGTCGAGCAGGGCCCGCCTCCCGCTCAGCAGGTAGGGCACGAAGGCGAGGTCCGGCTGGTGCGCTTCCTCGGGGAACCAGCCGCTCTCATGTACTGGGATCTGCTGCAGCAGCGAGCGCGGCGGCGGGCCGTTGCGGCCATCGAACCAGAAATCGGGCCAGCGCCGCTCGTCCATCCAGCCGCCGCGCGGGTCCCACATGTGCCAGGGCACGGAGCCCGCCGCCTCGGCCTGGCCGAGGGCGAAGGCCGCGGCCCGCGGATCGCCGCTGACCAGCCAGGCCGCCTGCTGCAGCGTCGTCGGCCCGATATCGGCCCGCCCCCCCGCCGTCGGCATGTAGCGGGTGATGCCGCGCGCGCCGAGCGGCGCCGCCCAGTCGGGCTCCGCGATCATCCGCGCAAGGCGTTCCAGCACCCCCGCCGATACGCCGATCGAGAGGTCGTAATGGGCGATTGCGCCGGTCTCGGTCAGATAGGCGGTGTCCGGCCGCAGCAGCGGCTGGGGGGGTGGGGGCTGCCCGCCCGGCAGGGCACCGACCAGCCGGCCCCAGCCCTGATACTGGAAGTGGCGCAGCTCCTCGGTGCGGATCACCTCCCGCCCATCCAGGGCAAGGCGCAGGGTGTAGGTCGCCGTGCCGCCGCCCGGGCGCATGGCGATGTCGTTGCGCAGCCAGAGATCCACCCAGAGCGTGCCGTCCCGCCGCGCGGCGATGTCCGCCACCAGCCGCATCGAGGTGGCGCCCCCGACCGCGTCGGGCGGCACCGGCGCCGTGACCCGCCGCTGCGCCGCGAGCGGCCCCGCCTGCCAGGGGGCTTCGCCCGGCGCCGTGCGCAGCAGCGCCAGCAGGTCGGCCTGCCAGGGCTGGCCGCCGCCGGCCGGGGTCAGGGTGACGACCGCCTGCCGTCCGGCCAGGGCCGCGGCGAGGTCGAGCGGCGCCTCCGCTTCCGTCTCTCCGGCGCGGGTGAGCACCACGCCGAGCCTCTGCCCCCGGCCCAGCGCCGGCAGGGCGAGGCTGAGCACGCCGAAGCGCGCCGAACCGTCGGGGTGGCGCACCGAGACGTCGAATTGCGTCGGGATCGCCCGCCCATCGGTCAGCCGGGCCTGCGGCCGCGTCCCGCGCGGCAGGTCGCCGGGCCGCAAGGCCTGGCCGAGCACCGCGATGGTACCGGCGGGGGAGCCGAAGCCCTCGAGCAGGAAACCGGTCAGGTCTCCCGGTCGGTCGGCGCAGGGCACCGGCCGGGCCAGCACCACACCGGCAGGCGCCGGCCCGGAGGGAGGGCGCGCCGGCGGTGCCTCCCCCCGGGCACGGGCCGGCAGCGGGCCGGCGCAGCCCGCGAGGAAGGAGGCGGCCAGCATCCCGGCCTGCCGGCGGCCGAGCGAGCGGCTCATGCCCGCGCCCCCGGGCGGGACCCTGCGCCATGCTTCCCCGCCGCGCGGGCAGGAAGGGCGTGCCGGCACCAGATGGTCATCCCCGCTTCTCCCTGCTGTGCGGCCATCCCGCGCCCTGGCGTGGAGGGATGGCCCGGCGCACCGGCTCCGCCAGCGGACGGGGGGCGGTGCGTGCGGCTTCCGCCCGTGCCCGCCAGGAGCGCGCCGGCGGGGCCGGCTCCCGCGGCCCGTCCTTCCCCTCCGCCTCTCCGGCACGGGCGGCAGCCTCGAGATCTTCCCGCATGTCGAAGGGCGACCAGAAGCGCCCATCGGGGGGCTTGGGCAGGATGCTCCAGAGCATCAGCCATCCGACCCCGATGACCATGGCGATGAAGTAGAGCGTCTGCATCCCGCGGCAGCTCCAGGGGCGTCACGGGTAGGCGACGGCGCGCGGCCGCGCCGCCAAGCCCAGGGCGGGGAGCCTCGCCCCGCGCTCCTGCCGGACCGCCTGCGCCACCAGCGCATGGGTGGCCGCCACCACGACGAGCAGCGTCCAGAAGAAGTCCCAGTACCCGAACGACAGGAACGTTCCTCCCACCAGATAAGGAACGAATGCGACCTGCGTCATGCGCGCGAGATCGGAAGCCCATTGCAGGTCCGGCCGGCCGCGCGCCAGGCGGGTGATGCGCAGGGTGTAGAAGACACCGGCGAACAGGATGCCGAGCCAGACCAGGAAGGTCGGAAAGCCGTGCTCGCTCAGCACCTCCAGCCAGATGCTGTGGTCGGCCCGCGCCCGCACGCCGGGCGCGACCCGGTCCACGATGTCCTGCTGGTAGACGGCCTTGAAGCCGCCGCCGATCATGGGCCGCTCCATGGCGATCGCAAAGGCGGCCTGCCAGATGCGCACGCGGCCCATGGCCGACTGGTCCTCCTCATAGGTCTCGATCGTGCGCATGCGCTCGGTCCAGCTCTCGGGCATGAAGCTGATCGCCCCGGCGAGGGTGATGCCGATGACGATGCCGGCGAGGAGCTTGGTAAGGATCCCGCCCTTGGTACGAAGCCAGAGGAACAGCGCGGTCGCGGCCAGGGCGAGGAGGGCGCCGCGGGACTGGCTGCCGATCGCCGCGAACAGCGACAGCACCATGGCGGCGACCAGTCCCCAGCGGACCAGCCGGTGCGGCGACTGCAGGCGCAGGTAGTTCATCAGCGGCAGCGCCACGAGCAGCCCGACCGCGAGGTGGTTGCGGTCGGCGATGATCGTGTGCGGGGGGCCGAGCACGATGTGCTGCCCGCCGGTGAGCAGGGTGAACAGGCCGCCGCGCACCCCGAAATAGCCGATGGCGATGACCATCAGCCACACCAGGGCGTGGATGCGCCAGCGGTCGGTCAGCAGGCAGGCGGTGAGCAGCAGCCCAAGAATGATCTTGATGACGCTTTCCCACTTCCCCCAGACGACGGCGGGCGGGGCGAGGGCGGTGAAGGAGGTGACGGTGACGCAGGCCATCAGCACCACCAGCAGCACCGTCACCGCGTTGACCGGCAGCCGCCGCGGCTCGCGCGCGATGATGCAGCCGACGATGGTGACGCAGAACGCCATCGCCGCCACCGGCAGGGAGCCGACGAAGCCCCAGGCCAGCCGGTGCGGGTTCATGAAGGAGACCCACGACCACAGCAGCACGCCGACGAAGGGCCGCGCCGCCGCCAGCGGCAGCAGCGCCAGGATGAAGGCGGTGAGGCCGATGTCGCGCAACGCTGCCTACCGTCCCGCGCGCAGCGCGGCCAGCAGCCGCTCCGCCTCCGCCCGCTCGGGGAAGGCGGCCTCCGTGGCGAGGAGGGGCTCCAGCACCTGCGCCGCCTCCGCGGGCCTGCCCGCCTCGCGCAGCGCGTAGGCCAGGCGATAGGCCTTCGCCGGGTCCGGCCCCTGGGCGCCGCGCGGCGCGGCGGCGGCGGCGCGCAACAGCGGCAGCGCCCGCTCGGCCTCGCCGTTGCGGGCCAGGATCCAGCCGAGCGTGTCGGCGGTCTCGGCGGTCGGCATCAGGAAATACGCCCGCTCGGCGAGCGCCCGTGCCCGCGCCGCGGCCTCCGGGCCGCCCCGCTCGCCGAGGATCCAGGCGAGGTTGTTGAGCGCCACCGCGTTGCGCGGCATGCGCTCCACCACCGTGTTCAGCCGCCGCTCCGCCTCGGCATAGCGCCCGGCGCCGATGTCGAACTGCGCGAGAAGGTCGAGCGCCTCCGGGCTGTCCGGCTCGCGCTCGAGCCAGGCCTTGAGCGCCGCCTCGGCCTCCGCCGGCTGCCCCGCCGCGACCCAGGCGGTGGCCTGGCGCAGCGCCAGCAGGACGGAAGGCGCCTCGGCATAGGCGGCGGCGAAGGCGCGCGCCGCCTCGGCCGGGCGGCGGGCGGAGAGCAGCAGGTCGCCGGGCAGCAGGCGCGCGGCGGGCTGCGCCGCCGGCTGGCGGGCGAGCTGCTCGGCGACGTTGAGCGCCGCCTCGAAGCCGCGCGCCTGCTGCACCAGCCCGACCAGGGTCTGCTGCAGCAGGACGTTGCCCGGCTGCAGCCGCAGCCCCTCCAGCACCAGCGCCTCCGCCCCCTGGACGTTGCCGGCGCGGTTCAGCAGCAGGGCGAGCTGGCGCCGCGCTGTGGCGTTCTGCGGCTCCTCGGCGAGCGCGGCGCGCGCCGCCGCCTCCGCCTCCTCCCAGCGCTCGAGCGCGGCATAGGCCTGGGAGCGGGCAAGCGGCAGCGCCGCGCCCCGGCCGGGCGCGCGCAGCGGCTCGGCCTCCAGCACCGCCACGGCACGGGCGGTCTCGCCGGCGCCGGCGAGCACGCTGGCGAGCGCCAGGGCCGGCGCCGGCTCGGCGGGGGCGGCGGCCTGGACGCGCTCCAGCGCCGCGCGGGCCGAGGCGGCACGCGGCCCGCCGGAGCGGGCGAGCGCGCCCAGCCGGCCGAGCGCCTCGGCATTGGCGGGCTGGCGCTCCAGCACCTCGACGAGCAGCCGTTCGGCCTCCGCCGGCTCGCCCTGCGCCAGCAGCACGCGGGCCAGGCCGAGCCGGGCGGTGACGCTCTCGGGGTGGCTGCGCAGCACCGTCTCGAAGCTGGTCCGCGCCCCGGCCAGGTCGAGGCGCCCGAGGCGGATGGTGCCCTCCAGCACCCCCGCCGCCTCGCCGGCGCGCGCCGCCGGGTCGAGCCTCGCGAGCTCCGCCTCGGCGGCGGCGAGGTCGCCGCGGGTGAGCGCGGTCATGGCCAGCATCTCCCGCGCCCCGGCCTGGTCCGGCCGCAGCTCGAGCGAGCCCTGCGCCGCCTCCGCCGTGCCCGCGGGATCCCCCGCCGCGAGCCGCGCGGCGGCGAGGCGGGCGAGCAGGCCGGCATCGTTCGGCGCCAGCGCGACCGCCCTCTCGAACGCCGCCGCCGCCTCGCGCGGGCGCCCGGCGGCGGCATGGGCGCGGCCCAGCATGTCGAGCGCCTCGACATCCGCCGCGCCGCGATCGGCGAGGCGGGAGAGGGTGCCTGCCGCCGCGTCCGGCCGCCCGTCGGCCAGCTCCATCGAGGCCAGCAGCTTGGCCCCGCGCGGATCCTCGGGGCGGCGGGCGACGTGGCGCCGCGCCAGGTCCTCCGCCTGCGCCGCCTGGCCGAGCGCGCGCTTGGCCACGGCGGCGAACAGGAAGCCGTCGGGGAAATTGCCGAGCGCGGCGCCGAGGCGCTGGAAGGTCTCGTCGGCGGCGCGCCAGTCCTGCGCGCGCAGCAGCAGCACCCCGCGCATGTAGATCGCCGGCGCGTTGCCCGGCGCGGTGCGCAGCGCCGCCTCCACGTCCTGGCGCGCCTCGGCCTCCCTGCCGAGGCGGAGATGGGCCTCGGCCCGCAACAGCCGCGCCGGAACGTTGCCGGGCGCGCGGGCGAGCAGCGGGTCGAGGGCCTCGACCGCCGCCGCCGGCTCGCCGCGCGCGAAGGCGAGGCCGGCCTTGCGCAGCCGCGCCTCGACATTGCCGGGATCGGCGGCCAGCGCCCGGTCGAGCGCCGCCTCGGCGCCGGCGCGGTCGTTCTCGGTCTGCGCGAGGATGGCGGCGGCGAGGTGCGATTCGGCGGCCTCCGGCGCCAGGCGGAGCGCGGTCGCGACCGACTCCTTCGCCGCCTCGCGCTCGTCGAGCGCGAGCTGGGCGAGCGCCCGGGCCGCCGCGATCTGGCCGCCGAGCGCGGCCTTGCCGGGCTCCGCCGGCACCGGGAAGTCGCGCAGCAGGTCGCGGCTGCGCCCGAGCATGAGGTAGGCGCGCAGCAGCAGCGCGGTGCCCGCGACCGGGTCGTAGCCGCGCTCGAGCGCGGCGCGCGCCTCCTTCTCCGCGGTGTCGCCGTCGCCGAGGTCGAGGCTCGCGGCGGCGAGCGCGGCGCGCAGCACGCCGTCGTTCGGCCGCGCGCGCACCGCGTTGCGCAGCTCGATCTGCGCCGCGCGCAGGTCGCCGCGCGCCTGCGCCGCCTGGGCGCGTTCCAGGGAGGCGGAGGCCGGGCTCGCCGCGAGCAGCGCGGCGGCGAAGGTCAGCAGGCGGATGGAGCGGGATGCCATGGGGAGCCTCGCT
Organism: Crenalkalicoccus roseus; assembly: GCF_004761865.1. Lineage (GTDB taxonomy): Bacteria > Pseudomonadota > Alphaproteobacteria > Acetobacterales > Acetobacteraceae > Crenalkalicoccus > Crenalkalicoccus roseus. The sequence continues at coordinate 64,760 of NZ_SJDM01000009.1, forward strand.
ATACGGCGTCCTGGTCGGTCAGGGCCGGGGCATCCGGTCCCGGGCGGGGCGCGGCCATGCCGTGGGTGCTCAGCAGGCCGTAGAGGGTGGGGCGGCTGACGCCGAGCAGGCGGGCGGCGGCGGAGAGGCTGCCGCCGCTGTGCGCCAGCGCGCGCTCGATCGTCTCGCGCTCGGCGCGCAGGCGGGCGGCGCGCAGGTCGAAATCCGCCTCTGCCGGTGCCGGCGCGGCGGGGGCGGCGAGTTCGAGGTCGGCGGCGCCGACCAGCGGCCCCTCGGTCATCAGGGCGGCGCGGCGGACGCGGTTCTCGAGCTCGCGCACATTGCCCGGCCAGCGATGCGCCGCGATCGCCTCCGTCGCCTCGGGGTCGAAGCCGCGCAGCCGGCGGCCGAACTCGCGCGCGTGGCGGGCGAGAAACCAGCGTGCCAGCAGCAGCGCGTCCCCGCCCCGCTCGCGCAGCGGCGGGATGCGCACGGTGACGGAGTTGAGCCGGTAGAGCAGATCGCCGCGGAAGCGCCCCTCCTCGGCCTGCGTCTCCAGCGGCTGGTTGGTGGCGGAGACGACGCGCACATCCACGCGGATCGGGCTGCGCCCGCCGACGCGCTCGATCACCTGGTCCTGCAGGAAGCGCAGCAGCTTGGCCTGCAGCGTCACCGGCATCTCGCCGATCTCGTCGAGGAAGAGGGTGCCCCCGTTTGCCGCCTCGACCTTGCCGATCACCTGGCGCACCGCCCCGGTGAAGGCGCCCTTCTCGTGGCCGAACAGCTCGGATTCCAGCAGCGTCTCGGGGATGGCGGCGCAGTTGATGGCGACGAAGGGCCTGCCTGCCCGCGGGCCCAGCTCGTGCAGGGCGCGCGCCAGCGCCTCCTTGCCGGTGCCGCTCTCGCCGAGCAGCAGCACCGGCACCGAGACGCCGGCCAGGCGCTCCACCGTGCGGCAGACCTTGAGCATCCCCTCATCGGCGGTGACGATGCCCTGGATCGGGGAGCTGCGCGGCGCCTCGGCCAGCCGGCGGTTCTCCTCCTCGAGCTCGCGCAGCCGGAGCGCGCGGTCCACCACCGTGCGCAGCACCGCGAGATCCACCGGCTTCTCGCAGAAATCATAGGCGCCGAGGCCGACCGCGCGCAGCGCGTTCTCGCGCTGGCCCTGGCCGGTGGCCACCACCACCGGCAGGTCGGGGCAGGCGGCGCGCAGCGCCTCGAGCGTGGCGAAGCCCTCGCTCACCCCCTCCGGGTCGGGCGGCAGGCCGAGGTCGAGCAGCGCCGCCGCCGGCTGCTCGCGGCGCAGGAGCTGCTCGGCCTGGCGGCGGTCGTTGGCGATCACCACCCGGCAGCCGGGGAAGGCCCAGCGGTACTGGGCGCAGAGGCCGGGGTCGTCCTCGATGACCAGGAGCTTCGGCTTGCTCATGCCGGCATCCCCTGCGCCGCCGCGAGGGGGGCTGCGCCCGCCCGGCTGCCCGGTCGCACCGGCAAGGTGAGTCGCATGGTGGTGCCGGCGCCCGGCCGGCTCAGCACGGTGAGATCGCCCCCCGCCTCGCGCAGCAGCTCCCGCGCCTGCCAGGCGCCGATGCCGCTGCCGCGCGGCTTGGAGGTGCTGAGCGGGCGGAACAATTCGTCGCGGATGAACTCCGGCGTCATGCCCTCGCCCCGGTCTATGATGTCCACCACCACGCGCCCGCCCTCCTGGCGCAGCCGGATGCGCACCGGCTCGCCAGGGGCGGAGGCCTCGATGGCGTTGTCGAGCAGATGCGTCACCGCCGCGTCGAAGCGCTCGGGCGCCATCGCCACCTCGGCCGCCCCGGCGCCCTCCTCCTCCAGCGCCACCGGGTGCGCCCGGGCGGCGGCGAGGGCGCGCAGCCGCGCGAGCGGCGCGACGGCGGCCTCGGCCGGTCCGGGAAGCGGCTCGTCCCCCGGCTGGCGCAGCCGGGCGATCAGGGCGTTGATCCGGTCCGCCGAGGCGCGGACGGTGAGCAGCATGTCGCGCTGGAACTCCGGATCCTCGATGTTCTCGTCGGCGTTGGCGAGCAGGAGCGTCAACTGGCTCGCCACGGTCTTAACGTCGTGCGCGACGAAGGCGAAGCGTTTTGCGTAGTCCTGCAGCTGCCGCTGGTCGGCCAGGCGTTCGGCGGCGCGGCGCTCGGCGAGGAACATCGCCACCTCGCGCCCGAGGGTGCGCAGCAGGTCGAACACTTCCCCATCCAGCGGGAAGGGCGCGCGCGGCGGGGCGAGCAGCACCGCGCCGAGCAGCCCCTCCCGGTGGTGCAGCAGCGGCACGCCGAGCCAGAGCGGCCCGTAGGCGGCGCGCAGATCGGCCGGCGCCGCGGCGCCGAGCTCGGCCACCCAGGCGCCCTCGCGCAGCGCCGCGAGCAGGGGGTGGCCGCCGGGCAGGGCGAGCGGGCCGGTGGGCAGGTTCCAGGAGCCGGCCCAGTGCAGCCCCGCCTCGCCCGGCTCGCGCAGCAGCAGCACCCCGGCCGGGCTGTCCACCGCGTCGGCGACGGCGCGGATCGCCCGCACCGGAGCCGGCGCCTCGGCGTCCGAGGCGGAGAGGGCGGCGACGCAGCGCAGCCATTCCCGACGGTAGTCGTAGCGAGCGGCGAAGAAGTGGTCCACGACCAGCCGCCGCACCCGCGAGCGCACGGTGCGCGAGGCGGCGGCGACGGCGAGCACCATCACCGCCCCGGCGAGCAGGCTGACCTGCGCCGCCCGCGCCCAGTCGGCGCCGAGATGGCGCAGCGCCTCGCCGGCGGCGCCGACGCCGAGCAGGAAGGCGCCGGCGACCACGAGCGTCGCGCCGTGGAACACCACCTCGCGCGAGACCGGCAGGTCGCGCCGCCAGCGCCGGTCGCGCACCGCGGCAAGGGCGAGCAGCGGCATCGCCAGCGCGGCGAGGGCGGCGCGGGCGTCGAGCAGGGCGGGGGAGAATTCGCGGTGCAGCGCCGCGTCGGCGTAGAGCAGGACGTCGAAGACGGAGAGGCCGCCGAGGGCGATGGCCGGCAGGTTGACGTGCCAGCGCGCCGCCTCGTCGGCGTTGCGGTAGAGGTTCTCGGCCAGCAGCACCATCAGCAGGGCGAGGCCGAGCCGCGCCAGCAGCGCCGGCGAACCGAGAGTGGGCAGGGAGAGGGCGGCGGCGGGCAGCAGCGCGGCGAGGGTGAGCGCCGCGGCGATGCCGCCACCGATGGCGAAGCGGCGGGCGAGCGGGGCGGCGCGCGGGCCGCCGGCGCGCCGGCAGAGCGCGACCAGCAGGACGAGCCAGAGGCCGTTGCGCAGGATCTCCGCCACGCCGGCGGGGCCGGTGAGCGGCGCCTCCGGCGTCAGCGCCAGCACGCCCGCCCAGAGGGCGGTGCCGGCGCAGGCGGCGGCGGGCAGCAGCGCCGCCCGGTTGCGCCCGACCCCGAGCACCAGCGCGGCCCAGACCAGGCAGACCGCGGCCGCGCCCGCGTGCAGCAGCGGGGAGACGGCGCCCGTCACCCCGGCTCCGCCACGCCGGCCGGGCTCACCGCGCCCCCTCCTGGAACAGCACCACGCGGACGGTGGCAATCAGGATCAGCAGGTCGAGGAACAGGCTGCGCCGGCGCACATAATAAAGGTCGTAGGCGAGCTTCATGCGCGCATCCTCGACGGAAGCGCCGTACGGATAGTTAACCTGCGCCCAGCCGGTGATGCCGGGCTTGACGCAGGCGCGGTCCCGGTAGTGCGGGATCAGGCGGTTGAGCTGCTCGACGAAGGCCGGCCGCTCGGGGCGCGGGCCGACGATCGCCATGTCGCCGCGCAGCACGTTCAGCGCCTGCGGGATCTCGTCGATGCGGGTGAGGCGGATGAGGCGGCCGACGCGGGTGACGCGCGGATCGCCCCGGCTCGCCCAGCAGGGGGCGCCGTTGGCCTCGGCATCCACCACCATGGAGCGGAATTTGTAGAGGGTGAAGACGCGCCCGCCGCGGCCCACCCGCTCCTGGCGGTAGAAGACGGGGCCCGGGCTGTCGAGTTTGATGGCCAGCGCGGTCAGCAGCAGCAGCGGCAGGGTCAGCAGCAGCAGGGCGAGGCTGAGGCCGATGTCGAAGCCGCGGCGGATGGCGGCCTCGAGCCACCCCTCGCGGGTGGCGCGGGCGGTGGCCAGCCAGCCGGGGCCGAGCCGGTCGAGGTCCACGCGGCTGAGGCGGCGCTCGCGGAACTCGGCCTCGCTGAACAGGCGTACCCCCGCCGCCTCGCAGCGCCGGCGCACCGGCTCTGGCAGCGTCGCGCCGTCGGCGACCAGCACGGCCCAGATGCGCTGCGCGCGCAGCCGCTCGGGCGCCAGCGCCTCGGCGAGCCGGCCGTCGGGGCGCAGGGTGAGGGCGACCGCGAAGGGCTCGGGCCGCGCCTCCCCCGGATCGGCCTTCAGGGCGACGGCGCCCGGGCCGCCGATGACGGCGAGGCGGCGGCAGAGGACGCCGCTGCGCACCGCCGCGGCGAAGCCGAGGCGGGTGGAGACGACGACGGCGGCGAAGGCGAGCAGGATCTCGGCGATGCGCCCGCTCGCGCCCTCGGCGGGGGCAGGGCGGAGCAGCGCCAGGGCGGGCCAGGCGAGAGGCAGCAGGAGCAGGCCGGCGATGAGGGTGCCGAGCAGCAGCCGGTTGGCCCGCGACCACGCCTCCGGCTGGTAGAGGCCGCAGGCGCCCGAGACGGCGCCCGCGCCGAGCGCCAGCACCGCGGCGGCGGCGATGGTGCCGCCGCTGCTAGGCGACGCCCCGGCGATGCCCCAGGCGAGCAGGAGATAGATGACGACGAAGCATGCGAGCGTCTCCGCCACGTAGAGGGCAAGCAGTTCCGAACGGACGCTGTGGCCGAAGAGGTTCGTCATGGAAGGTTTTCCAGGGCGCCATGGCCAGGGGAGGGAGAGCCAGACCGGAAACCCCACTATTCTGCGACAGAACCGGCACGTTGTCCATCATCAATTTTTAACTATTCTAGAAATTGAAACACACTTGGCGGCTTTCGCGGCGCCGCCAGTGCGTGCAGAGTGGAAAAGCCTGGAAACGCAGTCGTGAGACCATACCGGAGCGACCCCAGGGGGACGTTCAAAAAAGCGTGACAAAAGTGGCTTCCGCTGGCACCAGCTTAGATTGCGCGCGACCCTTGCCTCATCCTCCGGCGCCGAGGCGGATCGTCAGACAGATTTGTGACATGTGAGCGGGGATGGGGGTCTTGACGCAGGCGGTGTCGCATTTTTGGAACTTTTTTAACCAAATAGCCTGTTGCGCCCCCGACGTGGAACATCTACGGTGGCGCACTCTGGATGGTTGGTGCGGCCAAGCGGTTCCAGGCGCGTCCACGCCGCTGCCGCGCGCCATGGGAGAATAGGCATGGTGGCGCACCGCCTTAAAGTTGTGGTCGGTCTTCTTCTTGCCCTCACCCTCGCGGGCTGCGCCGGAGGCGGGCCGCCGCCGGCGGTGCCGGAGGCCCGCGCCACCGCGCCCGACTACATCATCGGGCCGGGGGATGCGCTCAGCGTCTTCGTCCATCGCGCCCCCGAGCTCAGCGTGGATCTTCCCGTGCGACCGGATGGGCGCATCTCGCTTCCCCTCGTGCCCGATCTCGAGGCGGCCGGCCGCACCCCGACCCAGCTCGCCCGCGACATCGAGGCACGGCTGAAGCAGTACGTCCGCGACCCCAACGTCACCGTCATGGTGCGCTCCTTCGTCGGCCCGACCACGCGCCAGGTGCGCGTGATCGGCGAGGCGGCGCAGCCCAAGGCGATCCCCTACCGCGAGGGGATGACGGTGCTCGACGTGCTGATCGAGGTCGGCGGCCTGACCCGCTTCGCCGCCGGCAACCGCGCCGAGATCGTCCGCCGCGCCCCGGACGGCACGGCGCAGAGCTTCCGCGTGCGCCTGGCCGACCTGCTGCGCGGCGCCGACATCTCCCAGGACGTGCCGATGCAGCCCGGCGACACGCTCATCATCCCGCAGGGCTGGTTCTAGCCCCATGCAGATCGTCGCGGAGCTGCGGCGCTACGCCAAATCCGCCTGGCGGCATCGCTGGAAGGCGCTGGCGCTCGCCTGGGCGGTCTGCCTCCTCGGCTGGGCCGTGGTCTACACCCTGCCCGACCAGTACCGGGCGAGCGCCCGCCTCTACGCCGATGCCGATGTGGTCCTCGGCCAGGTGCTGCAGAACATCGCCGTGGACAGCTCCCCCGCCGCCCAGGTGGAGCGGCTGCAGCGCACCCTGCTGAGCCGGCCCAACCTCGAGCGGGTGATCGCCCGCACCGACCTCGACCAGCGGGTGGACAGCGTCGCCTCGCGCGAGGCGCTGCTGCAGAGCCTGGCCAAGGACATCCGCGTCACGCCGCAGACCCGCAACCTGTTCACCGTCAGCTACGGCGACACCAACCCGACCCTGGCGCGGGACGTGGTGCAGACGGTGCTCGACCTCTTCATCGAGGCGGCGAGCGCGAGCGACCGCCAGCAGATGGAGAACGCCCGCGCCTTCGTGAACCGGCAGATCGCCGCCTACGAGGCCCAGCTCCGCGAGGCCGAGCAGCGCCGCGCCGATTTCCGCGCCCGCTACATGGAGCTGCTGCCCGAAGGACCTTTCGGCCTGACCCGGCTCGAGCAGGCGCGCGAGCACCTGCGCCGGCTGCGCGGCGAGCTGCAGGACGCGCAGCACCGCCGCGAGCTGACCCGCCAGCAGCTCGAGGCGACGCCGGCCATGCTCGCCCCCGGGGCCGGCGGGGCGGGCGGCGAGAGCCGGCTCGCCGAGGCCGAGCGGGCGCTGCGCGATCTGCGGCTGCGCTACACCGACCAGCACCCGGACGTCATCGCCCTGCGCAACATGATCGCCGAGCTGCGCCGCACCGGCGGCGGGCGGGCGCCGGCCGGGGCGCGGCCCGCCGCCGCCCAGCCCAACCCGCTGCACGAGCAGCTCCGGCTGCGCCTGGTGGACGCCGACGCCGTCATCAACTCGCTCGAGCGGCAGATCCGCGAGGTGGAGGAGGCGGTCGCGCGGCTCGAGCAGATGGCCCGCAGCGCGCCGCATGTGCAGGCGCAGTTCATGAACCTCGACCGCGACTACAACGTGCTGCGCCAGAACTACGAGGAGCTGCTGGCGCGTCGGGAATCGGTGCAACTCGCCGGCGCCGCCCGCACCGGGGCGGACCGGGTGCGGCTCGAGGTGGTGGATCCGCCGACCGTGCCGACTATCCCGACCGGCCCCAACCGCTTCCTGTTCGCCTCGATGGTGCTGGCGGCCGGCCTGGGCGCGGGAGCGGCGCTCGCCCTGCTGCTGGTGCAGCTCGACCGCGGCTTCTACACCCTCCACGACCTGCGCCGGCTCGGCCTGCCGGTGCTCGGCGCACTCTCCTCGACGCAGCCGGCGCGGCGCCAGGGTGTGGCCCTGGTCACCTTCGCCGGCGGGGTGGTGCTGCTGTTCGCCGCCTATGGCGCGGTGCTGGCGGAAGGCTCGACGCTGGCGGCAAAACTGCCGCGGCTGGTGGCAAGGATGATCGCTTGACCTACACGCCAACCCCCCGCCCGCACCTGGTCGAGCGGGCCGTCGAGGCGCTCGGCGGCACCGCCCTGCTCCGCCAGCCCAGCCACGGCGCGGCCGCGCCGGCGCCGCCCCCCCGCGCCCCCGCGCCGGCCGAGCCCGCCGCGGCCCCGCTCCCTCCTCCCTCCCCGGCGATCGGTTGGGAGGCGCTGCGGCGCGCCGGCCTTGCCATCGGCGAGCCGGAGGCGGCGCGCAGCCGGCTGTCGGAGGAGATCAACATCGTCCAGCAGCAGCTCCTGCTGGCGATGCGCAAGATCGAGCCCTCGGCGGAGCGCTGCGCGCGCGCGGTGCTGGTCACCAGCGCCCGCCCGGGCGAGGGTAAGACCTTCACCGCTCTCAACCTCGCCGCCAGCCTCGCCGCCAGCAACGTCAGTCCTGTCGTGCTCGTGGACACCGACGGCAAGCGCGACTCGATAAGCGCGCAGCTCGGCCAGGCGGAGGCTCCGGGGCTGCGGCTGCTGGCGAGCCGGCGGGCCCCGCCGCCCGCCTCCCTGGTGCTGGCGACGGCGCGGCCAGGGCTGTTCTTCCTGCCCCACGGCGCGCCGGTGGAGGGCGAGCCGGCGGTGCCACCCGGCCCGATGGTGGCGGCGGCGATCCTCCGCCTCGCCGCGGCGCTGCCCGACCACATCCTGATCCTCGATTCGCCGCCCTGCCTTGCCACCAGCGAGCCGAACAGCCTGGCCGCCGTGGTCGGCCAGGTGCTGATGGTGGTGGAGGCCGAGCGCACCCAGCGCGACGAGGTGGAGGCGGCGCTCGACCTGGTGGATGCCTGCCCGAACCTGCAGCTCCTGCTCAACAGGATGCAGCTCAGCGCCAGCGACAGTTTCGGCGCGTATGGCGGCTACGACGCCTATGGCGCCCCCGCGCCCCGCCCCGGTGGCTGAGCCGCCGATGCATGGCCGGCGGTGGGGGCGCCTCCTGGCCGGGATCTGGGCCGGGCTCGCCCTGGCCGCGCCGGCCGCCGCCCAGCCGCTCCTGCCGGAGGCGCCGGGCCCCTTCCGCGAGGGGCGCCTCGAAGGCGCGCGCGCCTCTCCGGTGCTGCCGGGCTATGAGGGCTTCGGCGATCTCGGCGGCCTCGGCCTGCCCTTCGGCGGCATTCCCCTCGCCACCGGGCGGACCGCCGCCGCGCCCGGCCCGGCTCCGGCCTGGAGCCTCACCCCGAGCATCGGCCTTGAGCTGCTGGCCACGGACAATGCGCGCGGCACCGTCCGCGACCGCCGCGCCGACTTCGTCACCACCCTCTCCCCCGCCCTGGATGCCCGGGCGGAGACGGCGCGGCTGACCGGGCGGCTCAGCTACGCCCCCCTGCTGCGCCACTACGCCGAGAGCGGGGAGGTCCGGCTGGACCACCGCTTCAGCGGGCAGGGGCTGGCGACGCTGGTGCAGGACCGGCTGTTCCTCGACCTGCGCGGCTATGGCGGCCTGCAGTCGCTCGGCGGCGGCTATCTGGCGCAGGACAACCTCGCCACCAACCGCCGCGACCTGGTCCAGACCGTCAACCTGCAGGCCTCGCCCTATCTGGTGCACCGGTTCGGCACCCTCGCCGTCGCGCAGCTCGGCTACAGCTACCAGTACTCCTCCGTCTCGGGCCGGCGCGCCTTCCTGCCCGGCAGCGCGCGGCCCTACTTCACCGACCAGGAGACCAACGCCCACACCGGCTACGCGCTGATCCGCAGCGGCGAGGAGTTCGGGCGCCTGGTGCTGGAATCGCGCACCGTCGGCACCGTCTACGAGGGCGACGGCGTGCTCGACGGCGCGCACCGGCTCTTCACCTCGGTGCAGGCGCTCTACGCGCTGACGCGGCAGGTCGCCCTGCTGGCGGAAGGCGGCTACGAGGACCAGCACTATGGCGGCACGCGGCCGCTCGACATCCAGGGGCCGATCTGGTCGGTCGGCGTGCGCCTGACGCCGGGGCCGGACAGCATCCTCATCCTGCGCTACGGCCGGCGCAACGGCTACGAATCCTTCTCCCTCGACGCCAGCGTCTATGTCGGCGTCCGCACCCGCGTCTTCGCCACCTATGCGGACCAGCTCGGCACCCCGGGGCAGCTCGCGGGGGATCTGCTGTCCGGCGCCAGCTTCGACGCCTACGGCAATCCGGTGAGCGGCCTGACGGGAGCGCCGCTCGCCGCGCCCTTCGGCAGCTCCCTGCTCGCCACCCAGTCCAGCCTGCAGCGGGTGAAGCGCGCCACCGCCGGGATCAGCCAGACCTGGCCGCGCGACACCATCACCCTGTTCTCGAGCTACGAGGACCGCTCGCCCCTCACCTCCGAGCCCGGCACGGTCGGCTTCGCGCAGAAGGGCTACTTCGTCGGCCTGACCTGGGGGCGGGCGCTGACGCCGGTGCTGAACGGCTTCGCCTCCGTCCGCTACGGGCGCACGGAATCCCCGACCGCGCTCGGGACGTCCGACGTCTATGGCCTCAGCCTCGGCCTTTCGCAGGAGCTGGCGCCGGGCCTGTTCGGCAGCCTCCGCTACCTCTACGCGAACCGGGGCAGCGACTTCGATTCCGGCCGCGCCGTGCAGAACACCGTCGTCCTCGCGCTGCGCAAATTCTTCTAGGGCGGGCAGCCATGTACATCGACTATTTCGGCTTCCGCGAGCACCCCTTCCTGATGACGCCGGACGCGCGGCTGTTCTACGCCAGCTCCGTCCATTCCCGGGCGCATGCGCACCTGATGTACGGCCTCGCGCAGCAGGAGGGGTTCGTCGTCATCACCGGCGAGGTCGGCGCGGGGAAGACCACGCTGATCGAGCGGCTCTGCGCCGAGCTCGACCCGAACGGCTTCGCCGTGGCGCGGATCATGACCACCCAGGTCTCGGGCGACGACCTGCTGCGCCTCGTCGCCGACAGCTTCGGCGCCCCGGCGGAGGGGGACAAGGCCACGGTGCTGCGCGGCATCATCGCCCGCCTGCGGGCGGCGGAGCGGCGCCACCTGCTGATCGTGGACGAGGCGCAGGCCCTGCCGATGCCGGCGCTCGAGGAGCTGCGCATGCTCTCCAACGTCACCGAGGGCAACCGGGCGCTGCTGCAGACCATCCTGATGGGCCAGCCGCAGCTCCGCCAGGTGATGGCGAGCCCGGACCTCGACCAGCTCCGCCAGCGCGTCCTCGCCTCCTTCCATCTCAGCGGCCTGTCGCGGGAGGAGACCCACGCCTATGTCGAGCACCGCCTGCGCGCCGTCGGCTGGAGCGGCACGCCGCGCTGGGAGGAACGGGCGCTCGACCTGGTGCACCACTATTCGGGCGGCATTCCGCGCCGCATCAACCGCCTCTGCTCCCGCCTGCTGCTCGGCTGCGCGCTCGAACGCGCCGCCGAGCTCACCGCGCCGATGGTCGAGGCGACGGCGCTCGAGCTGGAGGAGGATCTGGGCGGCGGCCCCGAGGCGCGCCGGGGCGCGGCCCCCGCCCGCGGCCATGTCGGGCGGGAGGCGGCGCTCCAGGAGACGCTCGAGGAGCTGACGCACCGCGTCGAGACGCTGGAACGCACCCTGGAGCGGCGCGAGCGGGTGTTCCGCCGGCTGATGGACCTCTTCGCCGAGATGGGGGGGCGCCGGTGAGCCTCCGCAACGCCATGACGGTGGACGTGGAGGACTGGTTCCAGGTCCAGGCCTTCGCCGGAGTCATCCCCCCGCAGGCCTGGGAGGGGAAGGAGCGGCGCGTGGTGGCGAGCACCGGGCACGTGCTCGACCTCTTCGCCGAGGCCGGGGTGCGCGCCACCTTCTTCACCCTGGGCTGGGTGGCCGAGCGCCACCCGGCGCTGATCCGCCGCATCCTCGCCGAAGGCCACGAGCTGGCAAGCCACGGCTATGGCCACGCCCCCGTCTTCCGCCTCGGCCCCGAGGGCTTCCGCCAGGACATCCGCCGCGCCAAGCAGGTGCTGGAGGATGCCGGCGGCGTCGCGGTCCTGGGCTATCGCGCGCCGACCTTCTCCATCAGCCCGCAGGCCACGCCCTGGGCGCATCGCATCCTGGCCGAGGAGGGGCACCGCTACAGCTCCTCCGTCTTCCCCGGCCGGCACGCCGCGCGCGGCGACGGGGCGGCGGCGCTGCTGCCCTGGCAGGCCGACGGGGTGCTGGAGGTGCCGATGACGGTGCTGCGCAGCCCGCTGCGCGACCTGCCGGTCTCCGGCGGCGGCTGGTTCCGCATGACCCCCTACGGCGCCTTCCGCGCCGGGCTGCGCCGGGTCAACGCCATGGGGCGGCGCGGCGTCTTCTACTTCCACCCCTGGGAGGTGGACCCCGACCAGCCGCGCGTCGCGGAGGCGCCGGCCCTAGCGAGGCTCCGCCACTACACCGGCCTGCGCCGCATGGCGCCGCGGCTGCGCGCGCTGCTGCGGGATTTCGCCTGGGGCCGCATGGACGAGGTCTTCGCCCCCGAGCTCGGCGCCACCGCGCCGCGCCGCATGGCCGCCTAGGGCGCATGGCGGTCAGGATCCGCATGCTGGACGCGGCGGCGGCACCCGCCTGGGACGCCTTCGTCCGGGCCACGCCGCAGGCCAGCTTCTTCCACCTCAGCCCCTGGGCGCGGGTGATCCGGGAGGCGTTCGGCCACCCCACCCACTACGCCTATGCCGAGCAGGACGGCGCCATCGTCGGCGTGCTGCCGCTCGCGCGCATGAGGACGCGGCTGTTCGGCGACAGCCTCGCCTCCACCCCCTTCTGCGTCTATGGCGGCACCGCCGCCGCCACGCCCGAGGCCGCGGCGGCGCTGGAGGCGCATGCGCTCGGCCTGCAGAAGCGCCTCGGCGCCCCCTGCCTGGAGTTCCGCCGCCTCGAGGCGGCCGATCCGGGCTGGCAGGAGCGACCGCCGCTCTACTACACCTTCCGCAAGCCGATCGTGCTGAGCGGCGACGACGCCCGGGACCTGCAGCGGAACATCCCGCGCAAGCAGCGCGCCGAGGTGCGCAAGGCGATCGAGCGCTTCCGCCTCACCTCCGTCTCCGACGGCGACACCGACCGGCTGCACCGCATCTACGCCGAGAGCGTGCGCAACCTCGGCTCCCCGGTCTTCCCGCGCCGCTACTTCCGCCTGCTGGCCGAGGCCTTCCCCGGCGCGCACGACGTCACGACGGTGCTGCACGAGGGCCGCCCGGTCGCGGCGGTGCTGAACTTCCACTTCCGCGACCAGGTGCTGCCCTATTACGGCGGCGGCACCCGCGCGGCGCGCGACCTCTCGGCCAACGATTTCATGTACTGGGAGGTGATGCGCCGGGCAGGGCGCGAGCGCGGCGCGACGCTGTTCGACTTCGGCCGCAGCAAGGCCGGCACCGGCGCCTTCGCCTTCAAGCGCAATTGGGGCTTCGAGCCGGAGCCGCTGCACTACTGCTACCGCCTCGCCCCCGGCGCTCGCATTCCCGACAACAACCCCAACAACCCGAAATACCGGCTGTTCATCGCCGCCTGGAAGCGGCTGCCGCTGCCGGTCGCCAACCTGCTCGGCCCGCCGCTGGTGCGCGGGCTCGGCTGAGACGCGCGCCATGCGCCGCCGCCTGCTCTTCCTCTGCCACCGCATCCCCTACCCGCCCGAGAAGGGCGAGAAGATCCGCGCTTGGCACATCCTCGACCACCTGGCGCGGCGGTGGGAGGTGGAACTCGGCTGCCTGGTGGACGACCGGGCCGATCTCGACCACCTGCCGGCGCTGCGCGCGCGCTGCGCCGCCGTCGAGTGGCGCGCGGTGCCGGGCCGCGCCGGGGCGGCGCTGCGGGCGCTGCTGCGCCTCCGGCCCGGCCTGCCGCTGACGCTCGGCTGGTTCCACGACCCCGGCCTCGCCGCCTGGGCCGAGGCGGGGCTCGCCGCCGGGCGCTACGACGCGGTCTTCGCCTACTCCTCGGCCATGGCGCCCTATGCGATGGGCAGGGCGGCGCGCCGCCCGGGCCTGCGCCGCCTGCTCGACATGGTGGACGTGGATTCCGAGAAGTGGCGGGCCTACGCCGCCGCCGCGCGGGCGCCGATGCGCCAGGTCTGGGCCCGTGAGGCGCGCACCCTGCTCGCCTTCGAGCGCCGCGCCGCCCTGGCCTTCGACCGCACCCTCCTCGTCTCGCGCGAGGAGGCGGCGCGCTTCGCCGCCCTCGCCCCGGACTGCGCCGCGCGCCTCGACTGGGTGGACAACGGCGTGGACCTCGCCCGCTTCGACCCGTCCCGTCCCCACCCCAACCCCTACCGCGGCGGGGCGCCGGCGATCGTCTTCACCGGCACCATGGATTACCGGCCGAATGTCGAGGCGGTGTGCTGGTTCGCCGCCGAGGTGATGCCGCGGCTGCGCGCCCGCGGCGGCGCGGCGCCGGAGTTCCACATCGTCGGCGCGCGGCCGGCGCCCGCGGTACGGGCGCTGGCGCGGCTGCCCGGCGTGCATGTCACCGGCGCGGTGCCAGATGTGCGCCCCTACCTCGCGCACGCCGCGGTCGCGGTCGCGCCGCTGCGCATCGCGCGCGGCATCCAGAACAAGGTGCTGGAGGCGATGGCGATGGCCCGGCCCGTCGTCGCCTCCCCCGAAGCCTTCGAGGGGGTGCGCGCCGTGGCGGGGCGGGACCTGCTGGTGGCCGAAGGCGCGGCGCAGACGGCCGAGCGCGTCGCCGAGGTGCTGGAGGGCGCGCATCCCGCCCTCGGCAGGGCAGGTCGTGCCGCGGTGATGGCCAGCCACGACTGGGCGGCGACGCTCCGGCGCCTGGACCCGCTGCTGGAGGGGGCGGCCGAAGCGGCGCCGGTGGCGGCATGAGGGGGCCGGCGCCTTCGCTCATGGACGCGGGGATGCCCTCCCCTATCCTGCGCGATGGTTCCCGGCCGGACCGGGCGCCGGCATGTCCCGACGGCCCAGGAATGGGAGGAGCGGCATGAATGCGATCGGCGGCGCGGCCGAGGCGCCGGGCATCGCCACCGGGACGGAGCCGGGGCGCGCGGGCCGCGCCTGGGCGCCGGTCCTGGTCGCGCTCGGCCTCGGGGTCGCCGCGCTGCTGCTGCTGTTCCGGGCCGAGGCGGCGGCGGCGGTGCGGGTCTGGAACAGCTCCACCGCCTACAACCACTGCTGGCTGGTGCTGCCGATCGCCGCCTGGCTCGCCTGGACCCGCCGCCACCGGCTGGCGGGGCTGTCGCCCGCCCCCGCGCCTTGGCTGGCGCTGCTGGCGCTCCCGCCGGCGCTCGCCTGGCTGGCGGCGGAGCGGCTCGGCATCATGGAGGGGCGGCAGCTCGCCGCGCTGGCGCTGATCGAGGTGTTCATCCTGGCGGTGGTGGGCTGGCGCGTCGCCCGCGCCATGGCGGCGCCGCTCGCCTATCTGGTGTTCCTGGTGCCCTTCGGCGAATTCGCCACGCCGCTGCTGCAGGACATCACCGCCTGGATGATCGAGCTCGGCCTGCGGCTGCTCGGCATCACGCATTACCGGGACGGGCTGCTGATCGAGACCACGGCCGGCCTGTTCCATGTCGCCGAGGCCTGCGCCGGGCTGCGCTTCATCATCGCCGCCCTCGCCTTCGGCGCGCTCTATGCCCTGGTCATGTTCCGCAGCCCGGGGCGGCGGATCGTGGTGATGGTGCTGGCGGTGACCGTGCCGGTCCTCGCCAACGGCCTGCGCGCCCTCGGCATCGTGGTGCTCGGCAGCTATCTCGGCAGCGCCGAGGCGGCGGCGGCCGACCACGTGATCTACGGCTGGGGCTTCTTCTCGGTGGTGATGCTGCTGCTGATCCTGGCCGGGCTGCCCTTCCGCGAGGATGCGGCCCCATCCCCGCGCCCCGACGCCGCCTGGCCGGTGCGCGCGCCGCGGCGCGCGGCGCTCGCCGGCGCGGCCGGGCTGGCGCTGGCGCTGGCGGCGGCGGGGCCGGCGCTGGCCGGCGTGCTGGACCCGGCCGGCGGGCAGGCGCCGCGGGCCATCCCGCCCCGGCTGGCGGCGCCGGAGGGCTGCGCGCCGATGCCGGAAGGGGCGGGGTTGCGCTGCGAGGGGGCGGTGGTGACGGCGCAGCTCCTCGCCTTCTCGCCGCGCGTCACCTGGGGCGCGGTGGCCGCCACGCGGCATCGCCTGATGGCGGAGGGCAGCGACACTGACGTGACCTTCCGCATCGCCGTGCCCGGCTCCGCCGCCTGGAATGGGCGGCATGTCGGCGAGGCGGGGGCGATGGCGGCCGCTGCCTGGCTGAACGGGGCGCCGACAGGGGGCGGGTTGCGCAGCCGCATCGCCCAGGCGTGGAACAGCCTCGGCGGCGGCGGTGGCGCGCCGGTGCTCGCGGTGGTGACGCTGCGCCCGGAAGGGGCAGGCGGCCTTGGCCCGCCGCGGGAGCGCGCGCTGCTGCAGGCGGTGCTGGAAGCGCAGGCGGAGGGCCTGGCCGCGCAGGCCGTGGCGCTGTCGCAGGGGAGGTGAGGCGGGGCGCCCCGCCTCACCAGGCGAGGGCGCGCCGGAAGCCCGCGATCCAGAAGGCGTGCGCCGCCACCGCCATGCCGAGCAGCATGAGCGCCGCGGCGCCGGCGGGCAGCAGCGCGTTCGCCACCCGCCCGGCGCGGCTTCCGGCACCGAGCGGCAGCAGCAGCGCCAGCCCGACGAGCGGCAGGAAGGGCAGCAGGTAACGCCCCTGGGTGCCCTGGATGTAGTCGGCGCCGAGCGGCGTGCCGCTCAGGTAGAGCGCGGTCTCGACCAGGACGAGCAGGCCGAGGCCGATTGCCAGCCACCAGGCGCGCTGCAGCGGCCGCGGCCGGGCGGTCGGGCCATAGGGCGCCACCAGGCCGAGCCCGATGACCGCGAAGGCGAGAAGGTAGAGGGGCAGCGGCAGCAGGATGGCGTTCCAGCCGAAGCGCCCGATCACCTGCACGACATAGACCGGCAGGCGCTCGACGACGCTGGTCACCAGGATCTGCGCGTAGTGCAGCGGCGCCGCCAGGATCAGCGCGAACTGCTCGGCCGGCCGCGCCGTCATCTCCGGCTGCAGGGTCTTGCGCGAGACGATCGAGAACTGGATCTCGGCGCCGCGGCCATAGGCGAGCCAAGCGAGGAAGGCGGCGCAGCCGAGCAGGATGCCGCCGGCCATCAGCCACTGCCGCGGCCCGAAGCGGCCCCGGAAGGGCGCGAAGGCGGCGGCGGCGATCGGCCAGTAGACCCCCTTGGCGAGCGCCAGCGCCACCACCGCCAGCGGGGAGAGCAGCGCCTCCCCCCGCGGCAGCGGCAGGGCGGCGACGGCGCGCATCGCCAGGGCCGTGACCAGGAAGCCGAGCCCGATGATCGTCGAATCGGCGGAGAGGGAGCCGAGCTGGGCCTGGGTGGTCGGCATGGCGGCGAAGGCCAGCAGCACGCCCTTGCCGAAGGGGATCAGCGCCACCGCGCCGAGGATCAGCAGCACCCCGGCCAGCGCATTGGCCAGGCGGCCGAGATAGAACAGCCCGATCGGCGGCAGGCCGAGCGCGCGGCCGAGGGCAATGCCAAGCGCCTGCGGGGCGTACATGCTCGGCGCGTAGGGCGCCATGTTGGGGAAGGAGACGAACACCGGCTCGCCATACCCGCCGCCCTGCTCCCAGGCGGCGAGCACGGCGGCAGGGTCGTAGCGGTAGGCGGCCTGCGGATCGGGCAGCGGGAAGCGCTGCTCGGCGAGATCCACGACCGCCCGGGGCAGCACATGGCCGAGCCCGCCCTCGGCGGCGACGCTCACCATGTTGCCCATCGAGACCTGATAGGCCTTGAAGAAGTGGAAGGGCTCGTCCGGCGCCTGGAAGGGCGGCGTGACGGCGCAGTAGAGGACGGCCATGAGGGCGAAGAGCCAGCACAGCGGCCGCAACGCCGGCGCCTCGGGAGGCGGCAGCCCCGCCCGGCCGGCCGGAGCGCGGAGCGGCGTCATGGCATCTCCCCGAGGCTGAGGCCGCCATGCTGCCACGGCCGGTGCCGGACCGGAACGGCAATTCCCTGCCCCTAAGGGTGCCCTACCCCTCGCCGACCGCGGAGAGCGGCGCGACGATGGTGCAGCGCAGGCCGGCGGAGGCGTACTCGATCTCCGTCCTGCCACGGAAGGAGCGCACCGCCGAGACGAGGAAGCGGTGCCCGTAGCCGCGATGCTCGGGCTGGGCCACGGGCGGCCCGCCGGCCTCGGCCCAGCGCAGGCGCAGGCTCCTCTCCCCGCCCTCGAAGTCGAGCCCCCAGCGCAGCTCCGCCCGCCCCTCCGGCACCGAGAGCGCGCCGTGCCGCACCGCGTTGGCGGCCAGCTCGTGCACGCACAGGCCGAGCACCGCCAGCGCCGGCGCGCGCAGGCGCAGCGGCGGCCCCTCCACGCGCATCGCGTCGCGCCGGGACAGTCGGAGGATGGAGAGCACCACCTCCACCACCTCCCGCAGCCCGACCGGGCCGGTGCCGGGGTCGGCCAGCGCGCCATGCACCCGGGTCAGCGCCTCGAGGCGCCCCTCGAAATCCCTGCGGAAGGCCTCGTGGCCGCGCGCGTGCTTCGCCGTCAGCCTGTACACCGCGCCGACATTGGCGAGCATGTTCTTCACGCGGTGCTGCAGCTCCCGCATCAGTTCCCGCTGCAGCGCCAGGTGGTCCCGGACCTGGAGCTGGCGCCGCCGGGAGGCGAGGGCGCTGCGCACCGCCGAGGCGAGCTCGGCCGAGCGCAACGGGCGCTGCAGCAGCATGGCGGTGCGGTCGGGCAGCAGCTCGCGCGCCGCCACCGCCGTGTCCTCGCGCGCGTGCCGCGCGTCGAGCAGGATGATGATGGGGATGCTCGACCAGGGCGGCTGCTCGTCGAGATGCCGGCGCAGCGCCCGCACCGCCTCCTCGGTCAGCGCCTCCTGCGCCGCCATGACGAGCCCGACGCCGCGGTCGAGGGCGAGGGCGAGGGAGGCGGCGTCCCCGGCCGGGGAGAGCACCGTCTCGACGCCGAGGGCGTGCAGGAAGCGGGTGAGCGTCTCGGCGTCGCGGCGGAAGGGCGCGAGGATGAGGACGGGCTCGGCCGCGGGGGTCTCCGGGGCCGGGATGCTCTCCGCGCCGCGGCGCGGCTTCACGCGGCCCCATCCGCGACGGGGCGGATCTCCAGCCCGTCCGGGCGGATCTCGAAGGCGCGCACGTTCATGTCGTGCGGCCCGTGGCGCTTCTTCACCACGGTGATGGTGCGCACGAGGCGCCCCCCCTCCTCGCGCATGCGCAGCAGCAGCACGCAGTCGCCGAGGAAGCTCACATCCACCGGCGCCGCGCCGGCATCCTCCCCGAGCAGGCCGTGCCGCGCCACCACCAGCACCGAGAGCACGCCGCGGCGCGCCACGTACTGCAGCAGGGTCTGGATCTGCATCACCGCCTCGCCGCCGCGCGGCAGGGCGCTGAGATAGCCGGTGAAGCTGTCGATCAGCACGACGCGCACGCCGCGCTCGTCCACCGCGCGCTGCACGATGCGGGAGAACTCCCCCGGCGCGATCTCGGCCGGGTTGAAGTCCGCGACCAGGAGCTGGCCCGAGGCATGGTGGGGCCGAAGGTTGACGCCGAGCCCCTCGGAGCGGCGGAAGAAGGTCTCCAGCCGCTCCTCGAACAGGAACATCGCCACCCCCTCGCCGCGGCTGAGCGCTGCCGCGGCGTAGAGGGAGGCGAGGGTGGACTTGCCGGTGCCCGCCTGGCCGACGACAAGCGCCGTGGTGCCGGCCTCCAGCCCCCCACCCAGCATCCGGTCGAGCGGGGCGACGCCGGACTGGATCAGCTCGGAGAGCGGCGCCTCGGGGGCGAGGCGCGGCACGATCCGGGGATAGACCTCGATGCCGGTTCCGGTCCTGATCGAGAGATCGTGGTAGCCGTCGGCGAAGGCGACGCCGCGCATCTTCTTCACCTCGACGCGCCGCCGCGCCAGCCCGTATTCCGGCAGCTCCTTCTCCAGGCAGATGATGCCGTGCGCCAGGCCCTCGAGCTGCAGGTCGCCCCCGAAGGGGCCGCTGGTGTCGAGCAGCATGGCGGCGACGCCGCTGTCGGCGATGTAGGCCTTGAAGCCGAGCAGCTCGCGCCGGTAGCGCGCGGGATCCGCGGCGAGGTGGCGGACCTCGAGCAGGCTGTCGTAGACGATGCGCCGGGGGCGGTGGCGGGCGATCGCCTCCTCGACCGCGATGCGGGTGCGGTCCAGCCGGATATCGGCGGTCTGGAAGATGGTCTGGTCGCCCACCCCCTCGAAGGCGTCCTCCGCGTCCAGCTCCTCGACCATGAGGCCGTCGAGCGACCAGCCATGCGAGGCGGCGATCTGGGCGAGCTCGGCGCGCGACTGGGAGAGGCTGACATAGAGCACGGGCTCTCCCCGCCGCAGCCCGGCGCGCAGGAATTGCAGCCCGAAGGTGGTCTTGCCGGTGCCAGGCGCACCCTGCACGAGATAGACGCGCGGCCCCGGCAGCCCGCCGCCGAGGATCTCGTCGAGGCCGGCGACGCCCGTGGAGAGCGGCCCGCCGGTCCCGGGTACGGCGCCCGGCCTGTCCGACATGGTCTTCCCTTTCCGAACCGGAGGCCCCGGCCGCCCGCGCGGGGCCCCTGGCGGGCGCGTGGCGGCGCAGCCTGCCCGCCGCCACGCCGGGCGGCAAGCCACGAAGCCGCGCATGTCCGGTCTTGACCCCGCAGGCCGGCCGGGCGTTGTCCCGGGCTCAGGACGCAGCGAGGAGCGCATGCTGAGCGAGATGCCCCGACCGACGGCCAGCCCCGGCGCCGTGGCGCCCCTCCACCTTCCCTTCGACAACAGCTATGCGCGCCTGCCCGGGCATTTCTACGCCCGGCTCGATCCGGTGCCGGTCGCCGCGCCGCGGCTGCTGCGGCTGAACGCACCGCTCGCCGGGCTGCTCGGCCTCGATCCGCGGGCGCTGGAGGGGCCCGAGGGCGTCGCGGTGCTCGCCGGCAACCGCGTGCCCGAGGGGGCGGAGCCCATCGCCCTCGCCTATGCCGGGCACCAATTCGGCCAGTTCGTGCCGCGCCTCGGCGACGGCCGCGCCATCCTGCTCGGCGAGGTGGTGGGGCGGGACGGGATGCGGCGCGACCTCCAGCTCAAGGGCTCGGGGCGGACGCCCTTCTCCCGCGGCGGCGATGGCCGCGCCGCGCTCGGCCCGGTGCTGCGCGAATACCTGGTGAGCGAGGCCATGGCCGCGCTCGGCGTGCCGACCACGCGCGCCCTCGCCGCCGTGGCGACGGGCGAGTCGGTGCAGCGCGAGACGGCGCTGCCCGGCGCCGTGCTGACGCGCGTGGCGGCGAGCCATGTCCGCGTCGGCACCTTCCAGTACTTCGCCGCCCGCGGCGACACCGAGGCGGTCCGGCTGCTCGCCGGGCACGTGATCGCCCGCCACTATCCGGAGGCCGCGGCGGCGGCGAACCCCGTCCGCGCGCTGCTCGAGGCGGTGGTGGCGCGCCAGGCGGCGCTGGTGGCGCGCTGGATGCTGGTCGGCTTCATCCACGGCGTGATGAACACCGACAACACCTCCATCGCCGGCGAGACGCTGGACTACGGCCCCTGCGCCTTCCTGGACGCCTACGACCCGGCCGCGGTGTTCAGCGCGATCGACCTCTTCGGCCGCTACGCCTACGGCAACCAGCCGCGCATCGCGCAGTGGAACCTGGCGCGGCTGGCCGAGGCGCTGCTGCCGCTCCTGGATGTGGAGGAGGCGGCGGCGCTGGCCGCGGCGCGGGAGGCGGTGGCGGGCTTCGCCCCGCTCTTCGAGGCGGCCTGGCTCGGCGGGCTGCGGCGCAAGATCGGCCTTGCCACGGAGCGCGAGGGCGATGCCGCGCTGGTCCGGGACCTGCTGCGGATCATGGCGGAGGGAGGGGCCGACTTCACCCTGACCTTCCGCCGCCTGTCCGACGCGGCGGCGGGGCCGGAGGGCGAGGAGGCGGTGCGGGCCCTCTTCGCCGATCCGGCACCCTTCGGCGACTGGGCCGGACGCTGGCGGCGGCGGCTGGAGGCCGAGGCCGAGCCCCCGGCGGCGCGGCAGGCCGCCATGCGCGCCACGAACCCCGCCTACATCCCCCGCAACCACCTGGTCGAGGCGGCGCTCCGCGCGGCGGTGGCGGAGGGGGATCTCGGCCCCTTCGAGGCGCTGCTCGGCGTGGTGTCGCACCCCTTCGAGGAGCGGCCGGGGCTTGCGCGCTACGCCGCCCCGCCAGCGCCGGAGGAGCGGGTACTGCAGACCTTCTGCGGCACCTGAGCAAAGGGCCACCCGGTGCGGGCCGTGCGCGAAAATGCGCGGGCGGCTTGTTCCGACGCTGCTCAAGCTCTTGCGATCGTCTGGCGCGACGACCATTTATCACATAAATGCGAGGTTCCTTTCCCGTCTCATAACGGAGCCGCGTCTCGCCGATGACCAGCCCCCGGCCCGCGCCGCGGCCCTTTCCGCCCCGCATCCTGCTGGTGGACGACGACCCCGCCGCCCGCGCCCTGGCGGCGCGGGAGATCGGCCAGGACCATCCGGAGGCGCGCTTCGTGGAGGCGGGGTCGGAGGCCGACCTGGCGGCCGCCCTCGCCGACGCGGCGGCCACGCCCTTCGACCTCGCCGTGGTGGAGCGGCGGCTCGGCTGGGCGGACGGGATCGCGGTGTTCCGGCGCATCCGGGCCGCGCTGCCCCGCTGCCCGGTGGTGATGTTCGCCGCCACGCCCGGCGAGGAGCAGGCGGTGGCGGCGGTGAAGGCGGGCCTCGAGGACTACGTCGTCAAGCACCCGCAGCAGCGCGCCCGGCTGCGCGCCGCCGCGGCCGCCCTGCTCGGGCGGGACGGGGCCGCCCCGGCGCCGCCTCGCCCCGAGGCCGGCTGCGAGACGCTGGTGAAGGAGGTGCTGCACCGCGTCCACAACAGCCTGCAGGCGGTGATCGCCCTGCTGCACATGCATGCGCGCCGCGCGCCGGGGGAGGAGGCGCGGCGGCTGCTGGAGGAGCTCGGCCGCCGCATCCAGGTCCTCGCCCTGGCGCAGGCGCGCCTGTATCGCGGCGCGGACCACCGCAGCCTGGCCTTCGACGCCTATCTGCGCGACCTGGCCGCGGCCCATGCCGGGCTCGACGCGCGGCCGGAGATCCGCCTCGAGGCCAAGGTGGAGCCGCTCCACCTGCCCGCCGATCTCGCCGTGCCCCTCGGGCTGATCGCCAATGAGCTGCTTGCCAACGCCCTCAAGCACGCCTTTCCCGGCGGGCGCGGCGGGCGCGTGGTCGTCGCCCTCGCGGCGGAGCCCGGGGGGCGGCACGCCGTGCTCTCGGTGCGGGACGACGGGGTGGGGCTCGCCGGGACGGCGCGGCCGGGCGGCGGCTCGGGGATCGGGTCGCGGCTCCTGCGCGGCTTGGCGCGGCAGATCGGGGCCGAGCTCGCCCTCCTCCCGCGCGGCGACGGGCCGGGCACCGAGGGCCGCGTCCGCTTCCCCCTGCCCGCCGGCGGGGCGTGAGGCGCGCCGCGGATGCTCGCCCGCGCCGCCCTGCTGCTGCTCCTGCTGCTGCCCGGCTGCGCGGCGGCCGGGGAGACGCTCCGCGTCGGCCCCGGCGAGCGCTTCCGCCTGCCGAGCGAGGCCGCGGCCGCGGCGCGCGACGGCGACCGGGTGCTGATCGCCCCCGGCCGCTACCGTGATTGCGCCGTCTGGCGCGCCGCGCGCCTCACCATCGCCGCGGCGGGGGAGGGCGCGGTCGAGATCCACGGGCCGGTCTGCGAGGGCAAGGCGCTGTTCGTCGTCGCCGGCCCGGGAGTTCTCATCGAGGGCCTCACCTTCCGCGGCGCCGTCGCCCCGCCCGGCAACGGCGCCGGCATCCGCGCCGAGGGCGGCGACCTCACCATCCGCCGCAGCCGCTTCGAGGACAACGAGACCGGCCTGCTCACCCGCGCCGAGATGCCGCAGGCGCGGCTGGTGGTGGAGGACAGCGCCTTCATCGGCAACGGCCGGCGCCTGCCGCAGGGCTGCGGCGGGCACGGCTTCTACGCCGGGCACTGGGCGCTGGTCTCGATCCGCCGCAGCCGCTTCGAGGCGACGCGGGCCTGCCACCACGTCAAGTCGCGCGCGGCGCGCACCGAGGTGGTGGACAGCGTCATCGCCGACGGGCCGGAGGAGGAGGCGAGCTACCTGCTCGACATCCCGAACGGCGGCGACCTGCTGCTCGCGGGCAGCACGCTCGTGAAGGGGCCGCGCTCGGGCAATTTCGGCACCGCGGTGATGATCGGCGCCGAGGGGGTGGCGCGGCCGACGCACAGCCTGCGCGTCCTCGGCAACCGCTTCGAGAACCGGCAATTGCTGCCGACCATCTTCGTGCACAACCGCAGCGGCGTGCCGGCCGAGCTCGAGGGCAACACTCTCCGCGGCCTGGTGCTGCCGCTGCTCGGCCCGGGGATGGTGCGCTGATACCCAGGCCCGCCCCCTCCTTCATGGGGCGGCCGGTTCGCCGCTGCGGCGCTTCCGCCTCTGCGGATCGGGCGCCAGAGCGGATCGTGGGCGGCCGGGGCTTCAGGCCGCCGGCGCCACCTCGGGCGCGCCCCGCCAGCGCCGCCGTGCGATCTCCGCCTCGGCCAGCGCCACGACGCGGCGGGCATTGCCGGCCCAGGTCAGGTCGCGGGCCAGGATCTCGGCCCGCGCCGCGGCGCCGAGCCGCGCCCGCAGCGCCGGATCGGCGGCGAGGCGCAGCACCGCCTGCCACATCGCCCCCGGCGCGGCCGGGTCGAACAGCAGCGCGGTGCGGCCATCCTCCAGCACCTCGCGCAGGTTGGGCTGGTCGGGGGCGACGATGGCGCGGCCCGCCGCCATGTACTCGAACACCTTGAGCGGCGAGGCGTAGGGCACGGCGGCGGGCTGCAGCGCGATGTCGAAGCCGGCGACCAGGCCGGGGATCGCGACGCGCTCCGCCAGCCCGGTGAAGCGCACCCGCCCGGCGATGCCGAGCTCGGCGGCGAGCCGCTCCAGCCCCGGCCGCGCGGGACCCTCGCCCACCACCACCAGGGACAGGCGCGGCTGCCCCTGCCAGGCGGCGATGGCGCGCACCACCGCGTCCAGCCCATGCCATTCCCGCACGAAGCCGACGAAGCCGAGCACCAGCTCCGCCTTCGGCGCGGCGGGTTCCGGGGCGGGTTCCGGGAATTCCGCGAGGTCGATGCCGTTCGGCACCACCACGATCCGCTCCCGCGGCACGCCGGCGGCGGCCACGTGCCCGGCCAGCACCGCGGTCACCGGCAGCACGCGGTCGGCGGCGCGCCAGACGAAGGCCTCGGTGGCGCGGGCGAGGCGCCGCAGGCGGAGAGTGCCGAAGCGCGTGCGCTCCTCGGCCAGCGGGGCGTTCACCTCGACCAGGAAGGGCAGGCCGAGGCGGCGCGCCACCATGGCGCCGGCCAGGTGGAACAGGTTGTAGCGCTCGTAGATCGCATCCGGCCGGAACTCCCGCGCCGCCCGCAGCAGGCGGAGATAGGCGGGGCCGCTGTAGGCGAGTTCCGCCAGCTCGGCGGCGGCGGGGGGCAGCCAGCGGCGCAGCAGGGCGACGGCGCGGCTCTCGCCGCCGAGGCTCGCCTGCTCGTAGGCGGCGGGGCCGACGACGCGCACCTCGTGCCCGGCGGCGCGCAGCGCGGCGACCATGGAATCGAGGTGCACGCCCTGGCCGTCGCGCGACTGGATGCGGTGGCTGTAGAGGATCCTCACTGCCGCCCGCGCCCGTTTGCCACTGGCCCTGCCTCCCGAATGGCCGCCCTCACCCGGCGGCGGTCCCGCCGCTTGTACCCGTTCGGCGGAAGCAGAACAAATTCTCTCCCCGGAACAGATAGTCGAAGGCCCTGCGGCTGGTCTGCTGCAGGAAGGCCTGTGAGGTGCCCTGCCACGGATAGAGCCAGTCGTGCAATTCGATGATCACGAGCTCGGTCCGGTCGAGCCAGTCGGCATGGCTGCGGAACAGCTCGGCCTCGCCCCCCTCGATGTCTATCTTCACGATCAGGGCGCCGGCGCTGCCGGTGCGCTGCAGGATCTCCCCGATGGTGATGGCGGCAACCTCGCCGCCGTCGTCCGGACCGGCCCTCTCGAGGCGGAACGCGGTCATCCCCGATTCGGCATTGGTGATCCTCAGGCGGCCCGGAGCGTTCCACACGCCGCCATGGAACAGGGTCACCCCCTCGAGGCCGCCGACCGTCCGCTCCAGCACGGCGAAATTCTCCGGGCTCGGCTCCACGGCGAAGATCCGGGCCTGCGGGAAGGCCTGGCGGAACCACAGGACGGACAGGCCGACATGGGCGCCGCAATCTATGATCAGGGGGCGCTCGCCACGTTCCAGCATGCGCCGGTAGGCGTCCTGCACGCACCGGAACTGCGGGGCGCCGCTGACATCGTATTCCCGCTTCACGAAGATCTGCTTGAGAACCGAAAGGTCCTTGTGGCCGGGGCGCAGCCAGGCCGGCCGGTCCAGCCCCGGAATGCGTACAGGCACCGCCGCCCTGCTGCCTCCGGCGGCGAGGGCGGCAACCCGCGAGAAGAAGCGCAGCCCGCCGACCAGGCCGAACGCCTTGAGATAATTCGGCAACCACTTGGCGAATTCGATCGGGGACAAGGGCCCGGCCTTCCCGGTCTGTGCTGCTCCGCGGTTTTAGATGCCGGTGTGTGGATGCGCGAGCCCGCCCCGCCGCGGCCATGTCCGTCTACGCGTCATCCCGCCCGGAGGCGCCGCCGCGCCGCCCCCGCCGCCTGGCGGGCCAGCGCCAGAAGCCCCGCCGGATGCAGCGGGTCGGCCAGCACGAAGCCCACGCGCTGGCGCCGATACCCGACCCAGAGCCGCTTGTAGGCATCGTCCCCGCGGCCGAGATCGAGTTCCAGCACCCCGTCCTCCTCGAACAGGCGCCGCACCATCAGGGCGGTGAGCGCGGTGCCGGGGGAGGCGGCGCGGCTCTCCTCGGCATGGGCGAGCTTCAGCAGCAGGGCACGCCGCGCGCCCCCCTCGCCGCCCCGGTCGAGCGCCCAGTACTGCGCCGCCACCGGCCGGCCATCCGCCCGCGCGCGCAGCACGCCGAGGCGGAGCGCCCCTTCCGCCGCCAGGGCGCGCATCAGGGCGCGGTCGAAATCGGGAAAGGGCTCCCAGGGCTTCCAGCTCCGGGCGCGGACATCCTCGTAGGCGGCGATGCCCGCCTCCAGCGCCGGGCCGGGCGCGGCGAGGGGCTCGAAGCGCATCTCCCGCCCGGCGCGGGCCAGCTTGCGGGCGATGGTGGTGCGCAGCGCCGGCGGCCGGGCGGCGAGGTAGGCGGCCCAGGTGATCCCCGTCGGGAAGCGCTCATGCCAATTGCCGAAATGCGCGAAGCGGGCGGGCAGCAGGCGTGCCGCGCGCAGCCCGCCGAGCAGGGCGTCGAGCCCGGGCGCCGCCGTGTCCAGCGCGTCGAGCAGCACCGGCGGGCCGAGGCGCAGCGCCCGGCCGAGGGCGCGGCCCGCCTCGCGCAGCGCTGCCGCGCCGGCGCCCGGGGCGGGCAGGGGGCGCCAGGCGAGGCTGTAGTCGGTGACGAGGCCGCGCAGCCGCCCCTTTACGCGCAGCAGTGGCAGCAGCACGGCCTCGGTGGCGGCGAGCACCGGCTCGGCGCCGGCCGGCAGGGCGTGCGCCAGGGTGGTGTCGTACCAGAGGCGGCTGGCGAAGAGGTCGCCCGTCGCAGGCGATTCGAGGAAGCGGTCGCACCAGCCGGGCAGGCCGGCGCGGGGTGGGAGCGGCAGGAGGGCGGCGGGCCGCCGCGGCGGCGCTTCCCACTGGGCCGCCTCTGCCATCCGTCACCCCCTGCGCGCCCTGGCGCCGCAACCCCGGCGGGAAGGCGGCGCGGGCGCGACCATGCCATATCGGCCCGGAAGGGCAACCATGCGGCGTAGGAAAGGCGCGAATCACATGCTATCCGCTGCCGCGCAGCGCATGGCAGGGGGCCCAACAGGTGACGCGCATTTGCCTCGTCGGCGCGGGCTACATCGCGCAGGTCCATGCCGAGGCCCTGCGCACCCTTCCGGGCGTGCGCATCGCCGCGGTGGTCGACCCCAACCCCGAGGCGGCGCGCCGGCTCGCGGCGGCCCATGGGGGCACGGCCCATGGCTCGGCCGAGGAGGTGCTGCGGGCCGGGGCGGTGGAGGCGGCGCACATCCTGGCGCCGCCCGACGCGCACCGCGACGCCGCCCTGCCCTTCCTCGAGGCCGGGCTGCCGGTGCTGGTCGAGAAGCCGCTGGCGGTCAGCGGCGCCGAATGCGCGGAGTTGCTGGCGGCGGCCCGGGCCTCGGGCGTCCTGCTCGGCGTGAACCAGAATTTCGTCTTCCACCCGGCCTTCGTCCGGCTGCGGCGGATGGTGGCGGAAGGGCGCCTCGGTCGCCCCCGCTTCGTGGACTGCGTCTACAACGTGCCGCTGCACCAGCTCTCGGTGCGGCAGTTCGGGCACTGGATGTTCCACGAGCCGGGCAACATCCTGCTCGAGCAGGCGGTGCATCCGCTGTCGCAGATCGTGGCGCTGGCCGGCCCGGTGCGGGATCTCCGCGCGCTCGCCGACCCGCCGGTGGAGATCGCGCCCGGCCTGCCCTTCCACTCCGGCACCGGCATCACCCTGGCCTGCGAGCGCCTGCCGGCGCAGCTCCGCTACGCGGTCGGGCAGTCCTTCCCCTTCTGGCGGCTCTCCGTGGTCTGCGACGACGGGGTGGCGGTGGCGGACATCCTCGCCAACCGCGTCTTCACCCATGGCCGCACCCGCTGGCTGGAGGTGGTGGACAACCTCGCCTCCAGCGGGCGCAGCGCCGCTGCCATCCTCGGCGAGGGGGTGCGCAACGCCCTCGACTACGGTCTCTCCACCCTGCGGCTGAAGGGGCGGAGCGATCCCTTCTTCCTCAGCATGCGGGGCAGCATCGCCGCCTTCCACGCCGCCCTCAGCGGGGAGGCGGCCTTCGAGACCGACGGCGCCTTCGGCGCCGGGCTGGTGGAGGTATGCGAGCGGGTGCGCGATCAGGCCTTCGTGCCGGCGCCGCGGCGCGCCCCGGCCCTGGCCAGGGCCAAGGCGGCGCCCTGCGAGGTCGCCATCCTCGGCGGCACCGGCTTCATCGGCGCCGAGACGGTGCGGCGCTTCGTGGCGGCGGGGGCGCGCGTCTCGGTGATGGCGCGCTCCGTCCGCAACCTGCCCGCCATCTTCGGCGACGAGCGGGTGATGCTGCACCGCGGCGACATCCGCGACGCGGCGGCGGTGGCGCGCGCGATCGGCGAGGCGAAGGTGGTGGTGAACCTCGCCCATGGCGGCGGCGGCGCGAGCTTCGAGGAGGTGCGCCAGGCCATGGTCGGCGGGGCGGAGACGGTCGCCCGTGCCTGCCTGGCGCAGGGGGTGCGCCGGCTGGTGCATGTCGGCTCCATCGCCTCGCTCTATCTCGGGCCGCAGAAGGAGGCGGTGACCGGCGCCACCCCCTCCGACCCGCGGGCCGAGGAGCGGGCCGACTACAGCCGCGCCAAGGCGCTCTGCGACCGCCTGCTGCTCGACCTGCACGCGCGCGAGGGCCTGCCGGTGGTGATCCTCCGCCCCGGTCTGGTGGTGGGCGAGGGCAGCGCGCCGCTGCACGCCGGCCTCGGCTTCTTCAACAACGACCAGCACGTCATCGGCTGGAACGGCGGGCGCAACCCGCTGCCCTTCGTGCTGGTCGGCGACGTGGCGGAGGCGATCCTGCTCGCCGGCCGCGCCGAGGGGGTGGAGGGGCGCTGCTACAACCTGGTCGGCGATGTCCGCCCCAGCGCGCGGGAGTATGTGGCGGCGCTGGCCGAGGCCATGGGCCGGCCGCTGCGCTTCCACCCGCAGCGCCCCACCTGGCTCTGGGCCGAGGATCTGGGCAAGTGGCTGGTCAAGCGGATCGGCGGGCGGGCCGCCCCCCTGCCTTCCCGGCGCGAGCTGGTCTCGCGCGGCCTCCTCGCTCGCTTCGACTGCAGCGACGCCAAGCGGGATCTCGGCTGGCGGCCGGTCAGCGACCCCGCGGAGTTCGCGCGCCAGGCCATCGCCGTGCATGCGCCGAGGGCGGCAGGAGCCGCACCGGAGGCGCGGGGGGTCTTCCGGCCGGCGCCGGTGGAGGCCGCGGCCGCGCCATGAGCGCCGCCGGGGCACCGCCGCTGGTGCTGAGCGTCTTCTCCACCTTCGCGATCGGCGGCCCGCAGGTGCGCTTCGCCACCCTGGCCAACCGGCTCGGCCCCGCCTTCCGCCACGCCATCGTGGCGATGGATGGCGATCTCGGCTGCGCCGAGCGCCTCGCCCCCGGCCTCGACATCGCCTGGCCGGAGGTTGCGATCCGCAAGGGCGACACATTCGGCAACGCCTGGCGCTTCCGCCGGGCGCTGCGGCGGATCCGCCCCGACGTGCTGGTGACCTACAATTGGGGCACCATCGAATGGGCGCTGGCCAATGCCTGGCCGCTGGCGCGCCATGTCCATGTCGAGGACGGCTTCGGGCCGGAGGAGCAATCCGCCCAGCTCCCCCGCCGGGTGCTGATGCGTCGCGCCTTCCTGCGCCGCCGCACCGTGGTGGTGCCCTCCCGCACCCTGTGGCGCATCGCCACCGAGGTCTGGCGGCTGCCGGAGGCGCGGCTGCGCTACATCCCGAACGGGATCGACCTCGCCCGCTTCGCCCCCGCCGCGGAGCGCGCCGCCGGGCAGCCGGTCACCATCGGCACCGTCGCCGCGCTCCGGTCGGAGAAGAACCTGGCGCGCCTCCTGCGCGCCTTCCGCCTGCTGCCCGAGGAGGGCGGGGCGCGGCTGGTGATCGCGGGGGAGGGGCCGGAGCGGGCGTCGCTCGAGGCGCTGGCGGTGGCGCTCGGCCTCGGTGGGCGGGTGCGCTTCACGGGCCATGTCGGGGACCCGGCGCCGCTCTACCGGACGTTCGACCTCTTCGCCCTCTCCTCGGACACGGAGCAGATGCCGCTCTCGGTGCTGGAGGCGATGGCCGCCGGCCTGCCGGTGGTGGCGACCGATGTCGGCGACGTGCGGGCCATGCTCGCGGCGGAGAACGCGCCCTTCGTCACCACGCGGGACGAGGCCGGGCTGGCGGAAGGGCTGCGCCGCCTGGCCGAGGATGCGCCGCTGCGCGCCCGCATCGGCGCCGCCAACCGCGCCAGGGCGGAGCGGGAGTATGACGAGCGGGCGATGGTCGGCGCCTATGCCGCGCTGTTTGCGGAGAGCGAGCAGGCGGGGTGATCGCCCGGCGGCGTCAACGCTCCAAACCGGGATGCCGCGGACCCATCCGCCTGGAGCGGATTCCGCCGCGGCATGTTGTCGTGCCGCTTACGCCGCCCCCTTCCCACCCTCGCTACGCAGCCGTGCGACCAACTCGCTCAATTCAGCGCGCAGCACCTCACCCTGGCGGGCGACACCGTTGGCGCCAGAACGCAGGTTGCGCAAGGCTTCTGTAGTTTCGCCGACTCCGCTGGTGACGCGCTCGACCTGGGCTGACACCTCCCCTGTACCGGAGGCCGCCTCGGCCACGTTGCGGGCGATCTCGCGCGTCGTTGCGTCCTGCTCTTCCACCGCCGCGGCGATCGCCGCGGCGATCTCGCTCGATCGCTCCACCGTCGTGCCGATGCCACGAATGGCCTTTACGGCCGCGGCGGTGGCGGCCTGCATCTCGGCGATCTGTCGCCCGATTTCC
The DNA here is from genome assembly GCF_004761865.1 of Crenalkalicoccus roseus. Lineage (GTDB taxonomy): Bacteria > Pseudomonadota > Alphaproteobacteria > Acetobacterales > Acetobacteraceae > Crenalkalicoccus > Crenalkalicoccus roseus. The sequence continues at coordinate 95,791 of NZ_SJDM01000009.1, forward strand.
TCCGTTGCCTTGGTTGTCTGACCAGCGAGGGTTTTCACTTCCGAGGCCACCACGGCGAAGCCCTTGCCCGACTCTCCGGCGCGCGCCGCCTCGATGGTGGCGTTGAGGGCAAGCAAATTGGTCTACCCGGCAATATCGCCGATCAGCCGCACAACGTCGCCGATCCGCTGCGCGCCATCGGCGAGCGAGCGAACGGTGGTATCAGTGGCGCGCGCCTCTTCCGCAGCACGGCGTGCGATCCCAGCGGCCTCGGCCACTTGGCGTGAGATCTCGGCTACCGAGTTCGCCATCTCCTCAACCGAGGCGGCGACTGTCTGCATGTTGGCGTTCGCATGGGCAGCACCCGTCGCCGCGGCAGTGGCTTGTTCTGCCGTGTTGTGGGCAATTCCTGCCAGGCTGTCGGTCGACGACTGCAGTGCGGTTGCAGCGCTGGCGAGGGCATTGACAATGCCACCGATCGAACGTTCGACCTCTCCAGACATGAGACGCTGCGTCGTGGCGCGCTCTTCCTGCGCCCGACGGTCGAGTTCCTGGCGTTCCTGCATTGCATAGGCGAATCTGGCGCGTGTAGCGCGCAGCAGGGAGGTCAAGCGCCAAAACTCTGGCGTTGGCGGCGTTTCAATCGCACGGCCAAACTCGCCGGCGGCGATGGCTGCCAGATGTGCCTCCAGGGCGCGCACGGGCTGCCGAAGTGCGTCGAGAGTAAACCATCCTAAGGTCGCAGCGGCGCAAAAAGCAGCGACAGCGGCTACCATGGGCAGGCCGCTCTCCGGCATGTAGGTAAAGCCCATGAAGATGGCCGCCGGAAACAGGGCAGCCATGGCCACCGTCGCGGCAAGCCGCCCGGCAACACTCGCCGCGACGGTGGCCAAACGGGCACGCCAGCCGGTGGCGACCAGCTCGCCATCGCGTAGACCGATGCCGTGTGCCTTGCCGGCTCGCATCCTGGCATAGCTCGCCTCGGCCGCCACAACCGCCTCCCGTTCTGGCTTGAAGCGGATGGAGAAGAAGCCAGTGACCCGACCACCCTCGACTATGGGCGTGACATTCGCCCGCACCCAGTAAAAGCCGCCGTCCTTAGCGTGGTTTTTGACCAATCCCTCCCAAGGGCGGCCAGCCTTGATGGTCTGCCAGAGGTTGCGGAACGCTTACCGTGGCATGTGCGGATGGCGGACAATATTGTGCGGTGCGTTGGCCAGTTCCTTCGTCGAGAAGCCGCTGACTTCCACGAAGGCGCTGTTGTGGAAGCGGATGCGGCCGCCCGTGTCGGTGCGCGAAACCAGAAGCTGCCCCTCGGGCAGTGGCACCTCGCGATCGGTGATTGGTCCATTGTCGCGCATCAGAGCCTCGCAGCCTTCTCGCGTTGCTATCTATTGTGCACAAGGAGGTTATCCGAAAACAGTTATTATAAAGTAATAAAAATGCTTAAGAGAGTTTCATTTCTGTTGCCGTTTGGTTGTGGTGAAGCGGGCTATAGGTTGCCGTCTGGGGGTGCGATCGGGCGGCAGCAAGGCAGGGGTCTCGAAGCCGATTGTTGGCCTTGGGTACATTGCCCTTGCCCGTCGCTTCCTGTGAACTTTTTGCCTGCCTTGTACTCACCTTACGAAGTCCTGACGCGGCCGATGGTGGCCCAAAGGTCCTCGACGGTGCGCTCGGCGGCCTTGCGCAGCCCGCTTTCGGCTTGGCGAAGGCGTTCCCAATCGGGTTGAAGTCGGGGCTGTGTAGGGCGGCAGGTAGAGCAGGCGCGCGCCGGCGGCCTCGATGGCAGCGCGGATGCCGGGCCGCGTGTGGCTGTCAAGGTTGTCCATGACCATGATGTCGTGCGCCGTCTGTTTTTGCGCGTGATCCGGTGCTGGTCGAAGAAGTGCCAGATCGTGCCAATGCCCGCCGCCACGCCTGCCCTGGCAAGCTCCGCCAGGGTGATGTCGGACTTTCCGCTCCGAGAGGCCGAGCAGCAGCCCCGCATGCGCCTCGATGCGCGCCGAGCGGCGGTCGCCTCCCAGCGGGCCAGGCACCACGAACAGCTATCCCGTACCTTGGCGCACCAGCGGAGCGTGCAAGGCGCTGACCCCGAACCGCGCCGCCACCGCGCGGCACGACGCCCCTGCCGCGACCGCAGCCACCACCCGCTCCCGAAGGTCAACCGACAGCGCCTTGGGATATCCTTGTCGGCCTCCTCGCCGACAAGTAGCTTGAATCAAATCCCATTCGCGTCGGGGAAGCCCCCGATGCATTCAGACCGTAAAATGCTCTATTCGAGATGTCCTGTAGTTCGCACGGCGAGTGTCAGCAGGAGGAAGCTGGCTACCGAGGCTTGGTGTCCTTCCGCCGCATGAGGCCCTTCAGCGACCGCCTCCAGGAGATCGGCACCAGATTGGTTGCCCGCTCCTGCATTATCGGAAGCAGGCGCTGCTTATGTGAAATCCTCGTCGTGCTGTATTTGGGCAGCCTGCCCATGGGATCCTCGTTTGTCCGAGGCATGGCCAGCAGCTTCTGAGGGGTTCCCTTGATCGCCACGAAGGTTAGCCGGTCTGCCAGCTTGTCGACCTCCGTGGGAAGATGGCACTCATAGGCTGATGTGAAGCCCAGATCTCCAAGAAGATTATAAAGAGAATTCCGAGTAATCCATAAGCTTTCTGTGTTATCAAGCGAGGCCCACTTGTCGGCCAAGCGCTCTTCCATGCTCGACTGCGGCAAGTGCTCCCTTACCACACGTCCCCAGTATTCCTTTCCATTTGCCTCGAATCTTTGCAGATTGCCGATCCCTACATACGTATCGAATAGGGCCATTCTGTCGCAGCTATCAAATATTTGCCTGCAAAGAGAAATGACTCCATCAAAATCGAGGTGGTACAAGAGGCCCAGGCACAGGATGACATCAAAGCTTCCGAGGTTCAGCTTCTGCAGGTTGCGAACATCATCCTGGACAGCCTGCAGATTCTGCAAGCCAAGAACGTCCTTTACGAAAAGTATCTTTTCAAGATTGGCGCGCCTTCCTTCGATTGCCACCACCTGGGCTCCGCGCCGCGCCAGTTCCACGGCATAGCCACCCTCCAGCGCGCCAAGATCAAGCACGCGGAGCCGTTCGATCGGTTTTGACGAGAGATCGGAAACTATCTGGACGATGCGCCTGAGCTTGTCGGCTTCCCGATCAGGACCAATCGTATAGATCCCATCCTTCAGATGGATGTTGTGGGCCGTCCAGTCTCCCCACAGGCGGATTACCTCGGCCTTGCGCTGCTCGATCCGGGCAGGGTCCGGCAGAACGGCTGGAGCACTCATTCAATCGACTCCTGGATTGCACACCGAGCGATCCGGACCACGGATGCGGGCCGGTAGGCTTCGGATACCGCCATTTCATTGTGGTATAGACACGATACCATGCCTCTTGCCTTCGGAATCCTCATCGTCGAGGCAAGCCTATGGCCGAGCCGCTTGACGTGCCACTCGCAGAGTGAGCCACCCGGAAGGGACAGAGGGTGACGGGATGGCGGCCGGGGGCGGTTCGGCACCCCGACAAGGTCCAGGGAGGACGGTCTGCGGCCGCCCATTCAGACTTCGCCCTGGGGAAGCGCGCCCGTGGCCTTGCGATGGCTCAGCTGTAGAGGTGGGCCCGCTCGGCCTCCCGAACGCTGTCGTCTGCCACGACATCGCGCCGGATGCGCCGGCAGGCGATCCAGTCGAACCAGGTGTCGAGTCCGTTCCAGTGCAGTGCCACGCGATCCTTGCAGGCGCGGTAGAGGTCCACGACATGCGCCGGCATCGCCTCCACCCCGCCCTCCCAGAGCAGGGGGCAGAGCATGTTCACCTGCTGCTGGCGCACCGCGTAGCGCATCTTGCGCTTGTAGTAGATGCGCAGGTCGCGCAGGCGGAAGGGCGAGAGCGGCTCATAGGAGAAGGTCGCCGTCTCGCAGGCGGTGATGCGGCGGTCGTCCCGCTCCCCCCTGGTATCGAGGTTCCACTTGATCAGGGTGGTGACGAGCCCGTCCTCGCCGAAGATGCCGAAGGGCAGGCGGATGTTCCTGCGGCGGAACTCCATCAGGCAGCTTCCGCGCACGGCGTAGAGGTTGCCGGCCATCTCCCGCTCCCGGATCAGCTTCTCGCGGAAGGCGTCGCGGCTGCGGCCGCTGGCGGGCAGGCCGGCGCAGCCATGCGCCTCCGGCCGCTCGTCGAAGGTTTTGAGGAAGCCGGCGATCGAGCCGCGGCCGATTCGCATGTCGCCGTCGGTGAAGACGTGGATCGCCGCCTCCTCCGGCGCCACCTCGTGGGTGTAGTGGTTCCAGGCATTGGCCTTGTCGCCGCGCCGGATCACGATGGGGCGGAGGTCGATCTCCGGGGCCCGGTAGCCGCGCACGATGCGCTCGGTGCCGTCGGTGCAGCCGTTGATCAGCACGTGCACGCGCAGCCGCGCCTCCTCCGCGCAGGCGCGGATGGCATCGAGGCAGGCGGCGATCCGGTCCTCCTCGTTGTAGGCGAAGACGGCGACCGAGACGGTGGGGCGGGACATGGGGCGGTTTCCGGCGGCTGGCCCCCGGAACGCGGCGGCCGGGGCCGGGGCTTGCGCGATCCTGGGCGAGAAGGGGGCGCAGGGTCAATTTCCCTGCGCGCGGGGCGGAGATATCACGGCCTTCGGTTGCATCTCCATCGCCGCGCTTTTATTACACTTCCACCACGAGCAGGCCAAGCGGCCGGCCCGAGCGGAGGGAACACCCGGTGGCGCGCTTCCTGGTGACCGGCGGCTGCGGCTTCATCGGCTCGCATCTCTGCGCCGCCCTCCGGGCCCGCGGTGACGCGGTGCGGGTGCTCGACGACCTCTCCACCGGCCTGGAGGCGAACCTCGCTCCCGGCGCCGAACTCATCCGGGGCGATGTCGCGGACCCCGAGGCGGTCCGCGCCGCCATGCGGGGGGTGGATGGCTGCTTCCATCTCGCCGCCATCGCCTCGGTCGAGCGCGGGGTGCAGGACTGGCTCGGCACGCACCGGGTGAACCTCTCGGGCAGCATCACCGTGTTCGATGCCGCCCGGCCGCGCCAGGGGTACCCCGCCATCCCGGTGGTCTACGCCTCCTCCGCCGCCGTCTATGGCGACCAGGCGACGCTGCCGCTGACCGAGGAGGCGGTGCCGCGCCCCCTCTCGGCCTATGGCGCCGACAAGCTCGGCACCGAGCAGCACGCCCGCGTCGCCGGGGTGGTGCATGGCGTGCCGACGCTCGGCCTGCGCTTCTTCAACGTGTTCGGGCCGCGGCAGGACCCGCGCTCGCCCTATTCCGGCGTGATCTCGATCTTCTGCGACCGGCTGGCGCGCGGCGAGGCAGTGGACGTCTTCGGCGACGGGGAGCAGACGCGGGACTTCATCTTCGTCACCGACGTGGTCGCCGCCCTGCTGGCGGGGATGCGCGCCGCCGCCACCGCGGCGCCGGTGCTCAACGTCTGCAGCGGTCGGCCGACCTCGGTGCTGGCGCTGGCGGAGACGATCGCGGCGCTGTGCGGCGTGCCGCTGGAGCTGCGCCGGCGCCCGCCGCGCGCCGGCGAGATCCGCCACTCCCTCGGCGCGCCGGCGCGGGCGCGGGCGATGCTGGGCCTTCCGCCGCCGGTCGGGCTGCGCGAGGGGCTGGCGGAAGTGATCGCCTGGGAGCGGGCGGGGCGGCCGGGGCTGGTCAGGTGAGGCGGCGCTCCGCCGCCGGCGACCGCCCGCTGCGCAGCGTGCCGAGCATCAGCAGCGCTTCCGCCACGGCGCGGCGCAGCGGCGCGGGCAGTGTCGCGACCGCGGCCTTCAGCCGCTGCCGGCGCGAGCGGGCCGAGGGCGGGAGCATGGCGTGGATCCGGCGCACGCCGGCGAAATCGCGCCGTGCGAAGGCGATATCCAGCGCCTGGGCGCGCCGCTGGTCGATGCTGGCGCGGATCTCCGCGGCGTAGGGAGCAAGGACCGGGCGCGTCCTGAGGACGTGCTCGAGGATCGCGGCATCGCCGAGGTTCATGGCCTGCACGTCGCCCGAGTAGTTGGTGGCATGCTTGCGGATGCCGACCAGGGGCGTCCGCAGCACCCCGAAGGGCGCATGCTCGGCGAGGCGGAGCGCGGTCGCGAAATCCGTGCCGACGGTGCGGCCCACCGTCTCGTCCCAGCCGCCGATGTCCAGGAAGAAGCGGCGGTCGGCAACCATGCCGGAGGGGAAGAAGGGCTGGAAGCGGATCAGGCGCGGCAGCGGCGGCTGGTCGAACACCGCGATCTCCGGCCCGAGGGCACGCAGCCCGGACCAGTAGCCTTCCGGCGCATCGTCGAATTTCGGCCGCTGCTGCCAGGCCTCGCCCCGGATGATGAGGAAATTGCCGTAGGCCACGCGGGTGCGCGGCTCGGCCTGCCAGATCCCGGCCATCGCCCCGAGGAAATCCGGCTTCCAGAGATCGTCGCTGTCGCAGAAGGCGACCAGCTCGCCCCGCGCCTCCCGGAGCCCGGCGTTGCGGGCAACCAGGTCGCCCGAGTTCGGGATGCGCAGGCTGCGGATGCGCCCCCCGTAGCGGGCCAGGACCGCGCCGGTGGCGTCGGTCGAACCGTCATCCACGACGATGACCTCGCGCGGCGGCAGGGTCTGCGCCAGGATCGCATCGAGCGTCGCCGGCAGCAGCGCGGCGCGGTTGTAGGTGGGCACGACGACGCTGATCCCGCCCGGGATGGATGGCTGCGGCATCGTCCTCTGCCCTTCCCGCAAGGCCAACCGGCCTCTTGCCTCCGCAGGCTTATCAAGTCCCGGGCGGGAATGGCTAGGCGCCTATCGTCTTCAGGAAGTCCGCCGTGATGCCTGCGGGGGAAAGCTCCCTGGACGTCTTATGCTCCCTTATGCCTCTCTGGTACTGGGCGTAGGCCTCGTCGTCCTCCATCATGCGGCGCAGCGCCGCTGCCCATTCGCCGATGGGCGTATCCAGGGGGAGGCAGAGCCCTCCCGGTCCCACCGCTTCCGGCAGCCCGCCGCGGTTGCTGGCAAGCGCCGGGATGTCGTTGACCTGGGCCTCGGTGACGACGCGGCCCCATGTCTCGAGCCAGCGGCTCGGGGCGAGCAGCACGCGGGTGTTGCGGTATATCTTCTTCCCGGAACGCTGGGGCGGCGAGATCCGCAGGTTCGGCAGCGCCCTCGCGCGGTGAAGCAGGGCTTTCTGCTGCTCGCTGGGCCTGATGTAGTTGGAGAACACGTTGAACTGGAACTGCGGCAGCGCGGAGGCTATGTCCAGAACGATATCAGTTCCCTTATCAAGGGAAACTCCAATGGATGTGACATATTTCCTGGTAACGTGGGTTCTGTATTCATTGTCTAATATGAGAGGTCTTATAATTTTTGATTCTATTTGAAATTTTTCTTTTATTGTTTCGTGACAGAATATGGAATTCGTTATGAACCGTACCCGTCTTGGATCTGGAACGTCATCCCAGTCCGGACGGACGTGAAAATAGACAAAAGTGGGCAAGCCGGTGTCCACGGCCGTGTCGGCAAGCGCTCGATCTCCAGCCTGGTATACCAGAACATCCGGGCGCCAATGCCCTATCACCTCGGCCAGCACCAGCCGCGGCCGCCAGGCGCGATAAGTGGGATACCCCATTGCCCGATCCATGACCCAGGCCTTCCGCCTGTCGAGCTTCAGCTTGGCGCGGCTCCAGAAACCCACTAGGCCGCGTGGCGTCAGCGCCGCCAGCACGGCCACCTCCTGTCCCGCCTCCCTCAGGATCGTGCAGAGCGCATGGGTATTGACTTCAGTGCCTCGATACACCTGAGGAAGATGATAGTCGTTGATGAAGAGGATCCTCACCGATCTTTCCCAAGTCCTTATTACTTGCGGGCACCGGTTTTGCGCCCCAACCCAGGGAGGGCACCCTTCAGCATGATCGGAAAGAAGGCGCTTTCAGCAAAAAAGCAATTCATTCTTTTTAATGAAACAATCATTGTCCAAATGATTGATCCGAACGGTAGGCTGCGCGCCCGTACTTGGCGCCGTAATTCGCCGGCCGCAGCGGGCGGCGCAGCGCCGCCTGGGCCAGACCGCGCAGCGGGCCGAGCGGCCGGAAGGGCCGGTCCGCCGCGCCGGCGTTGCGCAGCGGCCGCACCTCCACCCTGCCCGCCGCTTGGTCGCCGATCACGCGCAGGCCCGCCGCGGCGATGGTGAGGTCGTAGGAGGCGCGCTCCACCGGCAGCGGCTCCGGCGGCGCGGCCCAGATCGGCGCTGTGGGCGGCTGCCAATAGGCGGCGGTCAGCGAGCGCAGCGCCCAGAGGCAGCTCCCGCGCCCGGAGTAGTTCTCGAGCAGTTCGGGCCTTGGCCCCTCATAGCCCTGGGTGACGGTGCCGGCGGCCAGCGCGCCGCGCGCGATGAAGTGCGACCAGATCGCATCCAGCGCCCGCCGCGCCTGGCCGGGCGGCAGGGGCGGGTCGGGCAGCGAGGCGGCCAGCACCAGCGGCGTCGGCACCGCCATGCGGTAGCAGGCGCTGCGGCCGAACATGGGGAAGCCCCGCGGGGCGAAGAAATGCGCATAGCCCGACGCGAAGCGGCGCAGCGCCCCGTCGATGAAGTCCGTGTCCAACGCCGGGTCCATGCGCGCGAGGAAATACAAGAAATAGTGCATCTGCCAGGCGTTGTAGTGGTCCACCTCTCCGCCATCGCTGAACCAGCCCTCGCCGAGATGCGACTCCTTGAAGGCCCGGTAGTGCGCGCGCGTCGCCGCGGCGGCGGGGGCGCCCCAGGCCTCGCAGGCGAGGCCGATGGCGACGCAGAACAGGTGCCAATTGCCGCCATAGATGCGCCGCGCCTGCGCCTGGCCCAGCCAGGTGAGCAGGGCCGCCTGCGCGGGCGCCGGCAGGGCGGCGCGCAGACGGTCCCGCAGCATCCAGGCGACAAGGGCGATGTCGCCCGCCTCCACGATGCGCTGGTCGAGATCCTCGGCGGCGCCCCAATACTCGGCAGAGGCGGGGTCGGTGCCGGCGTGCAGCCCCGCCACCAGATGGCCGAAGGCGTCGAATGCCGTGCCGTCCGGCAGCGGGATCGCGTCGCCGCGGGTGGTCACCCAGGCGGCGAGCAGCGGCGCGGTGCGGGCGAAGCCCTCCAACCCCTCGACGCGCAGGCCGCGGGTGCCGGGCACGCCGGGATAGAGCACCAGGGCGCAGCCGGGGCTGCGATAGGCGCGGAGGCCGGCGGCGAAATAGCCGACCAGCCGGTCATAATCGGCGTTGGACAGCGCCACCTGCCCGCCGAGTTCGGCCATCAGGGGGTGGTCAAGGGCGAGCAGCGCCGGCGCGGGCGGCACGCGGCGGAACCAGCCCTCGACGCTGCCGGCGGCACGGCTCAGGACCTGGAAGAGCCCGCCGCCGAGCGCCAGGGCGGCCACGCCGAAACCCGCCGGGCCTGGGCCGAGCAGCAGGAGCCCGAGAGCCGCCACGAGCGCGGCGGCAAGAAGACCCGGCACGGAACGCCGGAAGGCCCTGGCCGGACCGCTCTCGGTGTGTGAAGCACCGCGTCGAAGGTTACGCGGCCAGAGCCGCGGGTTGAAGCTGATCATTCCTGACGGCATTGGCCGGGGAAGAGATCGCTGGTCCCAAGGCGAACAAGCAGCACGAAGGCCCATCGATGAGATAATAACTTATTGGTAAATGGATTCATTACTTAGAAACTACGCGCTTTAGCTGAATGATAGCTGTGCCGACAGCACTTGAAGCTTGCGCATAATTAGTTCCACTTCCGAGTTCTTTTTCTGCCTGAGCGTAATGACCAGAGTTGATCAAGCGTGCGATCTTTCCTGCCTCGATGTGGAATGCCCTGTGTCGTTCGATCACTGCTATGAACTCAGGCTTCGTTCCATACTTCGCTTTACCATCGCCATAGAGCCACTGGCCAAGCTGGCAGCAATTGTCTTTGCTGATAGTGGCTATGTCTATCTGTTCCTTTTTAGAAATCGCATTGCGAAACTTCAGCTTCCACTCGGCGTGCTTCTGGATCGCATCGTCTAAGTTCATCGCTTCCCTCTCTTTCGTTACGCGCCGCCTCGCTGCGCACCGGTACGGAAGAAGGTGCTACCAGCGGTAGCCAGTGTGTGAATCGCGCCCTTGCCGGTGTGCTGCTGGGGCCCTTCCAGGGGAAGCTGGGACCCCGCCGATCCTGATCGGCCCTCGCCTTACCCAATCAGGGCGACAAGGAGGAAGCCCAGAAGCGTCCAGAGCAGCAGGGAAATCCCGAGGATGAGGAGGGCGGCAGCCGGCCAGGCCAAGCGTTCGGGCAGGCGCAGCGGGGCGATCCGGTTCGGGATCGCCTTCACACCCTCGGCACCTCGTCCGTTCTCAGGCCCCATGGGATATCTCCCGGGCGGTGGCGCAACTACGATACGATGCCAGCACGATGGCGCCAGCGTGGAGCGCTAGATAAAATGGCTACCACAAGTCTTGGTTGAGGTCCACCTGCGTTCAACAGATGCGGCGTCGCGAGGATTTGGGGTGCTGGCCGATTCTCCGGCGCCCCCCCGGGGGAAGCCGCCAGGGAAGATTCCGATGGAAGAAGCGGGCGCGAGTATGGCAGGCACCTCGCCAGACCCGGCGCGGGCCCAGCGGCGGAACGGATGAGCACAGAGAGGGATGCCGGCCGGGCCATCGGCGCGGTGACGGAAGGCCTGGCTCCGGTCGCGCCGGCGGGTGCCGCGCCCGGGCAGTCGGTCGTCCGGCAGGTGGCGGTCGGCGCCGCCTTCATGATCGCGGGCCGGCTGGTGATCCGCGGCCTCAGCATCATCAGCATGCTGGTGCTGGCGCGGCTGCTGGTGCCGGAGGATTTTGGCCTGGTCGCCCTGGCCGGGGCCGCCATCGCCTTCATCGAGGTGCTGAGCGTGACCGGCTACGGCATGGTCCTGGTGCGCCAGCCGGAGCCGACCCGGGAACTCTACGACACGGCCTGGACCCTCAACATCCTGCGCTGCCTGCTGCTGGCGGGGCTGATCGCCGCCACGGCGGAGTGGCAGGCCGCCTTCCTCAACGACCCCCGCATCGCCCCCGTGCTGATGGTGGTGGCGCTGACCATCGCCCTCGACGGCTTCACCAGCATCGGCATGTACCGCCTGCAGCGGGAGCTGCAATTCGACCGGGTGTTCCGCTTCCAGGTCGTGAACAAGGTGGTGGCCTTCGCGGCCTCGCTCATCCTGGCGATCATCCTGCAGAATTACTGGTGCCTGGTCCTCGGCAACCTGGCGGCCAAGGTGGTGAGCGTCCCCTACAGCTACTGGCTGGCGCCGCACCGGCCCCGCCTCTCGCTGCGCAATGCCCGCGGCCTGCTGCGCTTCTCGGGATGGATGCTGGTGATCAACGCCTTCAACACCGCCGATGCCCATGGCCCCAACCTGATCCTGGGCCGCTGGGTCGGCCTGCCGGCCCTCGGCGCCTTCCAGGTTTCCTACCATGTGGCCGCCGTTCCGGTGCATGAGGTCGCGGTGCCGGTGCGCACCCCCATCTACGCCGGCTATGCCAAGGTGCAGCACGACATGGCGCTGCTGCGCCGCCACTTCATCGGCGGTTTCGCCTTCCTCGCCGCCATCATGGTGCCGCTCTCGGTCGGCATCGCCCTGACGGCGCCGCAGGTGGAGCGGCTCGCCCTCGGTCCGAATTGGGCGGGCGTCGCTCCCCTGATCGCGCTCTGCGCCCTGTATTCCCTCGCCGACTGCCTGGCCGCCTTCACCATCAACGTCTTCTTCGTGCTCGACCGGCTGCGGCCCTATGTGAAGACCCTGGGCCTCCTGGTGCTGGTGCGCCTTCCGGCGGTCGCCGTGGCGGCGCTCCACGGGGGCGTCACGGGGGTTGTCGCCGTGATGCTGGCCACGGCCGTGCTGAACGCGCTGGTGTGGCACTGGCAGGTTTCCCGCCTGCTCGGCCATTCCCTCCGCGCCGTGGCGGCCGAGGTGTGGCGGAGCTTCGCGGCGGCCGCGGCCATGGCGCTGGCCGTCATCCTCCTGCAGGGATGGCTGCCGGCCGGCCCGCCGGGCTTCCTGCGGGCCATGCTCGAGCTGGCGATGCTGGCGGCCTGTGGCGCCTCCGTGCACATCGGCGCGCAACTCCTTCTATGGCGCCTTGCCGGCGCGCCTGCCGGTGCCGAGCAGCGCCTGCTCTCGGGCGCGGCGCAATTGGCGCGCAGGCTGCGCCGCCATTCCCTGATCCTGTCTTCCTGAACCGCCCCCACCCACAGCAACGCCCGCCAGGAGACCCGCGTGTTCCAGACCCTTCTCCGCAAGACCCGCAAGCTGAGGTTCGGCTGGCTCTGCCGCGGCATACTGGACACGCCGCCGATCCGCCCGCGGCCGGCGCCGCTGCGCATCGTCAGCATGGTCCGCTCCCAGGACCGCATGATGTATCTGGTCGCGATCAAGTCCTTCTACCGCCACCTGCCGGGCGGCGAGATCGTCATCATCGATGACGGCACGCTGACCGAGCGGGACCGCGAGCTGCTGCGGCATCACCTCGGGGGGCCAAGCTTCGTCCGCCTGGAGTCGATCCGCACCGACCCCTGCCCCAGGGGCGGCTGCTGGGAGCGGCTGCTGCACATCCTCGACCTCAGCCACGACAGCTACGTGATCCAGATGGATTCCGACACGCTGACCACCGGCCCGGTGCCCGAGGTGGTCGCGGCGGTGCGCGACAACCGGGCCTTCACCCTGAACTCCGGCCCCGGCCAGCCGATCGTGGATCTCGAGGCCGCGGCGGCGGCGGTGGCCGACCACCCCTCGGATCACATGCAAATCTTGGCGGAACGGGCGCTGCCCCGCCTGCCCGCCGCGATGGGGCGGCGCTATGTGCGCGGCTCGGCCGGCTTCGCCGGCTTCGCCCGCGGCGGCGCCACCCGGGAGACGGCGGAGGCCTTCTCCGCCGCGATGCAGGCCATGCTGGGCGCCCGCTGGGAGGAATGGGGCAGCGAGCAGGTCACCTCGAACTACCTCGTGTGCAACTCCCCGGGCGGCATGGCGCTGCCCTGGCCGAAATACTGCTGCTTCTATCCCGGCGTCGCGCCCGACCAGGCGACGATGCTGCACTTCATCGGTTCCTGGCGGTTCAATGACGGGGTCTATGTGCGCAAGGCCCGGCAGGTGATCGCCGAGCTGTCCGGCCGGGCAGGGGGGCAGGCGGCGCGCCGCCAAGCCGCGGCGGAGACGGCGTCCTGAGCCCGTCCCCCCGCCGACACACGTCCCTGATCGGGCGGATCGGCGTGGATGTCGGCCGCCATCTGCGGCTGGAGGACGCCATCGAATGGGCGGCGCGCCACGGCGTGCCGCACATCGACATCCAGCTCGACACCGGGGCCAACGCCGTCACCACCTTCGACGCGGCGCGCTGCCGCGCCATCCGCGCCGCCTGCGCGGCCCATGGCGTGCGGCTCGCCCTGCACACCCTCTCCGCGGTGAATGTCGCCGAATACTCGCCCTTCCTGTCCGAGGCCGTGGATGCCTATCTGCGGGCCTATATCGAGGTGGCGCCGCGCCTCGGCGCGGAATGGGTCGTCGTGCACGCCGGCTACCACTTCACCGCCGACCGGGCGATGCGCATGGAAGCCGGGCGCGAGCGGCTGCACCGCATGGCCCGGCATGCCGAGCGGGAAGGCGCGCTGCTGCTGCTCGAGAACCTGAACCCCGAGCCGCCGCACGCCGAGATCCGCTACCTCGCGCACACGATCGAGGAATGGCGCTACTACTACGAGGCCATCGCCTCCCCCGCCTTTGCGCTTTCCTTCACCGCCAACCACGCGCATCTGCTGCCCGAGGGGGTGGAGGGCTTCGTCGCGGCGATCCCGCTCGACCGGGTGAGGGAGGTCCGCCTCGCCGATTGCCGGCGCAACGGCCATGAGGAGCACCTGGTGCCGGGCCGGGGCGATGTCGATTTCGGCGGGCTGTTCCGCCTGCTGGAGGGGCGCGGCTATCGCGGCCGCTACACCAACGCCTTCGGCACGCTCGAGGACATGCAGGCGGCGCGCGCCTGGCTGGTGGAGCAGGCCCGCACCGCCGGGGTGGCGGTGGACTGATACCAGCGCCCGAAGGCAGATCGCGGCCGATCCGCCTTGGCCGCCCCCCCTTCGCGGATCGGGCGCCGGGGCAGATCCCGTTCAAGTGGCCCCCCGCAACGGGCGAAGAGGCCCGCACCGTCGATGAGCGGGAGCATTGGCGGCGGGGCCTCGGCCGCGTGCCCGGCGGGATCCGTATGGCCCCGCCGGGGGTCAGGCCGCCTTGCGGCGGCGGGCGGCGATGCCGAGACCGAGCAGCCCGGCCCCGAGCAGGGCCATCGAGGTGGGCTCCGGCACCGGGGTGGTCGGCGGCGTGGTCGCCGCCGGGGCGGCGGTCAGGGTGATGGTGACCGTGTTGGTCCGGGTCTGGTTGTTCTGCGTGAAGCTCAGGTTGTTCAGCGAGACGGTGAAGGACCCGCCATTGCCGAAATTCACCACCGTCGGGCTGAAATTGATGAAGAAGTCCACGTCGGGATCGCTGATCGGCCCGACCACCGCGCCGGTGACGGCGACGTTCTGCACCGTGCTGCTGAGCGGGCTGGTGAAGGTGAGGAAGGCGGTCACGCCGAGATTGCCGGCCGCCTCCTGCGCGCTGATCGCGGCGTTCGGCCCGCCCTCATTGTCGTCGAAGGTGACCTGGCCGAAGGTGTAGCTCGCGCTGTCGCCCGGATTGGCCAGGGTGAAGCTGGTCGGGTTGGACAGCGACGAGGCGAAGGTCACGCCGAGCAGGTTGCTGCCGTTGCCGAAGCCCGACCCCACCGTGTAGCCCGAGGAGGTGATGGTGAAGAGCGTGCCGGCCCTGGCCTCCGCCATGGCCCCCGCCAGGATCAGGGCGGCCACGGCCGCTCCCAGATGAAGTTTGCGCATTCCGCTGCCGGTCCCTTCGTCTCGCAGGAGCCACGCCCTGCCTGCGCTGGATTATGCAAACGCCATGCCACGAAAAATTCATGAGTGTTTCTCGCAGCATGGGGGATCAGAAACTGGACCGGAACGGGTCCGCGTAAAATTTCCCGACAGACGCATTTCCGATAGAGCGGCGCCCTCAGGGCGGCCCGTCGGAGACCACCCGCCCATCCACCAGGTGCACCCGCCGCCTCGCCCGGCCCGCCAGCGCCAGGTCGTGGGTGACGACGATCACCGTCCGCCCCTCCGCCGCCAGCCCGGCGAAGATGTCGAACACGGCCGCGGCGTTGCGCGTGTCGAGATTGCCGGTCGGCTCGTCGGCCAGCAGCAGCGCGGGGTCGTTGGCCAGCGCCCGGGCGATCGCCGCGCGCTGGCGCATCCCCCCCGAGAGCTGCTCGGGCAGCTTCCCCGCCGCCTCCCGCATCCCGAGCGCCTCCAGCAGCGCCAGCGCCCGCCTCCGCGCCTCAACCAGAGGCAGGCGCCCGAGCCGGCGCATCGGCACCAGCACGTTGTCGAGGGCGCTGAACTCCGGCAGCAGGAAGTGGAACTGGAAGACGAAGCCGATGCGGGCGAGGCGCAGCGCCGCCAGCGCCTCCCCATCGAGCCCCGCGGTGTCCCGCCCCTCCAGCAGGATCCGCCCCTCGCTCGGGCGGTCGAGCAGGCCGAGCAGGTAGAGCAGCGAGGACTTGCCCGAGCCCGAGGGGCCGGTGACGGCCACGAACTCCCCCCGCCCGACGGCGAGGGTGACGTCGCTCACCAGCGTCACCCCCTCGGGCAGGCGCCGCGTCACGCCCTCGGCGGCGAGCAGCGGGGGGGCGGGGGCGCTCATGCCGCGCCGCGCACCACCTGCACCGGGTCGAGCCGCGCCGCGCGGCGGGCCGGGATCACCGCGGCGATCCCGGCGGCGGCGACGGCAAAGAGGGAGGCCGCGGCGTAGATCCGCCAGTCCCTCACCAGCATGAACCGGTCCTGCCCGGCCGGCGTCTCCACCCCGAAGCGGATCTGGGCCAGCCCCTCGATCATCAGCGCCCCGAGGGCGCAGCCGAGCGCGGCGCCGAGCAGCCCCACCGCCAGCCCCTGCGCCAGGAACAGGAGCTGGATGTCGCGCTCGGTGAAGCCGAGCGACTTCAGGATGGCGATGTCGCGCGTCTTCTCGAACACCACGGTGGAGACGATGTTGTAGATGCCGAAGGCGGCGACCAGCAGGATGGCGCCGGTGACGGAGTACATGACCGCGTTCTGGATCACGAACACGGTCAGGAAATTGGCGTTCTGCTCCTCCCAGCTCTCGGTGCGGTCGCCGAAGCGCGCCTCGATCTGGCGCGCGAGCGGCTCCGCCCGCGTCACGTCCCGCAGCCGGATGTGGATCTGGTTCACCACGTTCGGCCGGTTCTGCAGCACCTGGTTGACCTTGAGCAGGGTGTAGCCCTGCGCGTTGTCGAGGGCGGTGAGGCCGGTGCGGAACAGGCCGGTGACGCGCATCGGCAGCACCGTGCCGGCGGGGGAGACGGCGCTGACCGTGTCCCCCACCCGCACGCCCAGCCGCTGCGCCAGGCCGGCGCCGAGGATGACGCCGTTGGCGGTGGCGCGCAGATCCTCGAGCCGGCCCTCGATCATGTCCTTGCCGATGTTGGAGACCCGCGCCTGCCGCGCCGGCTCGATGCCGAGCAGCGTCGCCGAGACGTCGCGCGCGCCGTAGCGCAGCAGCGCCTGGCCGGTGAGGAGCGGCGCCGCCGCCACCCCCGGCATCGCCTCGAGCATCGCCAGCTTGTCGCCGGCGGCGCGGATGCCGCGCACGCGGTCGCGCGGCTTGACGCCGGAAACCGTGACGGCACCGCCCGGATGGGCGAGCTCGGCGGCCTG
Organism: Crenalkalicoccus roseus; assembly: GCF_004761865.1. GTDB lineage: Bacteria > Pseudomonadota > Alphaproteobacteria > Acetobacterales > Acetobacteraceae > Crenalkalicoccus > Crenalkalicoccus roseus. The sequence goes on from NZ_SJDM01000009.1 coordinate 112,551, forward strand.
GCGCGGCGGGGCGCGCAGCTCGTCCTTGACGGTGATGTGCGGCGCGACGTCGATGATCTGGCTGATGAAGTAGCCTTGGAAGCCCCGCATCAGCGCGGCGATGGCGATGAAGAAGGCGACGCCGAGGGCAACGCCGGCCACCGAGACCAGGGTCTGGCGCCGCCGCCGCGCCAGCATCCCCCGCGCGAGGTCGAGCAGCAGCTTCACGACGCCCTCCGCGCCCGCACCGCCTGCCCGTCGCGCAGCGAGGCGGGCGGGTCGAGCGCCACCGCCTGCCCCGGCGCCAGCCCCTCGCGGATCTCCACCGCCTCCGCTCCCTGCACGCCGAGGCGCACGGGAAGGCGGCGCGCCTGGCCGTTCTCGACCACCCAGACATGCCCCTCCCGCACCGCCGCGGGCGGCACCAGCACGGCGTCGGGGGTGCGGCGCAGCACGATGTTCGCCTCCACCGTCATGCCGATCAGCAGCGGCGTGTCCTCGGGCAGGGCGAGGCGCACGCGGTAGGCCTTGCGCACCGTGTCGCCCTTCGGGGTGATCTGCGCCACCTCGGCCGCCAGCACCCGGTCGGGGAAGGCGTCGGCGCGCAGCAGCGCGGCCTGGCCGATAGCGACGCGGGGGATGTCCTCCTCGTCCACCTCGGCGGTGACGCGCAGCGGCCGGGGCTCGCCCACCCAGAAGAGCGCGTCCAGCGGGTCGGCGATCTGGCCCGGCTCCACGTCGCGGCGCAGCACCACGCCGTCCGCGGGGGCGCGGATGACGTAGTCCTCCAGCCGGCGGGCGGCGGCATCGGCCAGGGCGCGGGTGGCGCGCGCCTCGCTCTCGGCGCGCTCGTACTGGGCGCGTGGGGCGATCTGGCGCTCGAGCAGCAGGCGCTGGCGCTGCAGCTCCTCCTCGGCGAAGCGGGCGCGCGCCTCGGCCTCCTCGCGCTGGGCGCGGGCCGTGCTGTCCTCGAGCCGGGCGAGGGGCTGGCCGGCGGCGACGCGCTCGCCCTCCTCCGCCAGCACCGCGACGACGCGCCCGCGCAGGGCGGGGCCGACCCGCGCCCAGTGCACCGGCTCGACGCTGCCGGTGGCATAGACCGCCTCCACCGCCGGGCCGAGCATGGCGGGCGCGGTCTCGAGCCGCGGCGGACGGGCGAGCCAGGCCCAGAGGGCGGCCGCGGCGCCGGCGGCCAGAAGGACGAGGAGGAGGCGGCGCATCAATCCCCGCAGCATGGTCCGCGGCAGCCCCCTCCTGCCCGCGCCGGGCGGAGCCGCTTCGGGCCTCGGCTTCACCTGTTCCATGGCGAGATGTGGCCGGAACCGGCATGGGCCAGCGCCCGATCCGCGGCGGCGAAAGTGCCGGAGCAGTGAATCGGCCGCCCGGCAAGAGGCGCCCGATCCGCGGAGGCGAAAGCGCCGGAGCGGTGAATCGGCCGCCCGGCAAGAGGCGCCCGATCCGCGGAGGCGACGGCGCCGGAGCAGTGAATCGGCCGCCCGGCAAGAGGCGCCCGATCCGCGGAGGCGACGGCGCCGGGGTGGCGGATCGGCCGCCCGGCACAGGCGGAAGCGTGATCCATGGATGCGGCCACGCTGTAGCGCGGATGCCGCGCCGGGCGCGATGGGCCGGATCAATCCTGCCCCGCACCCGCAGGGTATCGGCAGGCGGGGGTGGAGGCACCATCTCGGGCGGGACGAGTCCGCGCCCCTTGGCCGCGGGGGCGGCATCGCGCCACCCGCACGGGCGCCGCGGCCGATCTGGGCAAGGGATATGGATCTGGACAGGAACAGCAGGGCCGAGGCGGCGATCGCGGCCGCCGGCCTCCGGGTCGAGCCGGGCGAGCGGCGGCGGCTGGTGCGCGAGGTGGCGCGGCGGATGCCCGCCGACGCGGCCGCGGTGGCCGGGGCGCTGTGCCGGATCCGCCGCCGCGCCTGGGCGGCGCGCCTCCTGCAGGAGGCGGAGCGGGAGGGCCGGCCCTGGATCACGCCGGCCGAGGCGCGGGCCGCCGCCGAGGCGGTCACCGACCCGGAGGCGCCGGAGGCGGCGCTGCGCGCGGCGCTGGAGGGCGCCGTCGCCGAGCGGCTGCGCGCCGCCGGCCGCACGCCGGAGGCGGCGCTGCGCGCGGTGGCGGCGGAGATCGCCGAGGCGGGCGGCGCCCTTTCCGCCGAGCGCCTCGGGGAGCTGGCACGCGCCGTCGCCGCCGCGCACGGCCTCGGCCCGGAGGCGGCCGAGCGCCTCGGCGAGGCCGCCCTCCGCGACGAGGCGGACCGCCGCCGGGCGCTGCGCGAGGCGCGCCGCGCCGCCCGCGAGCGCCGGCGCGAGGAGGTGCGCCGCCTGCGCGCATGGGAGCGCGGCCTGGTCGGCATCGAGGCGCTGCCCGGCCTGCTCGGCTGCTCGTTGGCGGAGGCGCGGCGCTGGGTCGCCGCCGGGCTGATCCCGCTGGCGCGGCGCCTCGTCGCCGGGCGGCGGGAGCGGCTGGAATTCGACCCGGACGCCCTCGCCCCGCTGCGCGCCGCGGTCGCGGACTGGCGGGCGGCGGAGCACCGCCGGCATCCGCCCGCCCGGCCCGCCGCCCCGGCGCTGCATCTCGGCCGCTCCGCCAATGCCGCGGTGGCGCGCGTCGCGGCGCTCGACCGCTACGCCGCGCATTTCGCCACCGCCCGCGCGCTCGACCGGCGCATCACCCTCGTTACGGGCCCGACCAACAGCGGCAAGAGCCACCTGGCGCTGGACCGCCTGGCGGCGGCGGAGAGCGGGCAGGCGCTGGCGCCGCTGCGCCTGCTCGCGCACGAGTTCCGCGAGGCGCTGGCCGAGCGCGGCGTCGCCGCCGCCCTCTCCACCGGCGAGGAGCGGATCCCGGCGCCGGGCAGCCGGCATCTCGCGGCGACGGTGGAGATGTGCCCCTTCCACGCCCCGGTGGACGTCGCCATGGTGGACGAGGCGCAGATGCTGCACGACCGCGACCGCGGCGCCGCCTGGACCGCCGCGATCATGGGCGCGCCGGCGCGGCATCTCTTCGTCCTCGGCGCGCCGGAGGCGGCGCCGCTGGTGCGGCGCATCGCCGCGCTCTGCGGCGATCCGGTCGAGGAGGTGTCGCTGCGGCGCAAGGCGCCGCTGGTCGCGGCGCGCCGGCCGGTCGGGCTCGGCGAGCTCGGCGCCGGCGACGCGCTGGTCGCCTTCTCGCGGCGGGAGGTGCTGCAGCTCCGCGAGGAGCTGATGCGGCGGGGGCGGCGCGTGGCGGTGGTCTACGGCGCGCTGAGCCCGGAGGTGCGCCGGGCCGAGGCGGCGCGCTTCCGCGAGGGCGAGGCGGAGATCCTGGTGGCGACGGACGCGATCGGCATGGGGCTGAACCTGCCGATCCGCCGCGTGGTGTTCTCCGCCCTGCGCAAGTTCGACGGCGAGGAGGCGCGGGAGCTGCGGGCGCAGGAGGTGAAGCAGATCGGCGGCCGCGCCGGGCGCTTCGGCAGGCACGAGGAGGGCATCGTCGCCGTGCTCGCCGGCGCCGGCGAGCCGGAGACGGTGCGCCGCCTGCTGGAGGCACCGCCCGAGCCGCCCGCGGAGATGCGGGCGCAGGTGCAGCCCGATGCCGACATCATCGCCGCGGTGGCGGCCGAGATCGGCTCCGACAGCCTGTTCGGGGTGCTGGCGCGCATCCGGCGCGCGGTGCTGCGCCGCGACGACCCGAATTACCGCCTGGCCGACATGGGCCAGGCACTGTCCATCGCCTCGGCCGTGGACGGGGTGCCGGGGCTCTCGCTGCTCACGCGCTGGACCTACGCCATGTGCCCGGTGGACGAGCGCGACAACGGTGTCGCCCGCCTCGCCGGCTGGGCGGTGGAGCATGGCGCGGGGCGCCCGGTGCTTCCGCCCGCCGCCGGCCGGCTGCCGCCGCCGGAGCGCGGTGCGGGGCCGGTGCTGGAGCGGGCGGAGAAGGTGTACAGGCGCCTCGTCGCCTGGCGCTGGCTCTCGCTCCGCTTCCCCGAGGCCTATCGCGACCGCGAGGCGGCGGAGGCCGAGACGCGGCGGCTCGATGCCTGGATCGAGGAGGTCCTGCGCCACCAGCGCCGCGGCAAGGGGGCGCTGGCGGCGTAGGACAGGGTCACCCGCGGCGGGCCGGGCGGGGCTTGAACCCGGCCCGGCCGGGAACCACCTGGGCGATCCGCCGCGGCGCTTCCCGGCGCAGGAGCCGGTTCGCGGCCTCTTGCGCACAGGGGCGGAGGGGCCTATGTGGCGCTCCCGCCGCGAGGCGGTTCGGAAGGTCCGGTTCACCGGGTCTTGAAGACGGGGCGGGGAGATCCCATCTTCGGTGTCTGCCGCGAGGCGATGCCCTCCGGAAAATCCCCAAACGGGGTCTTGAAACTGGCGCCAGGAGGCGCTAAGTCACGCGCCCCGCAGCGGAGGGCTCTTCCTCCCGGTCGCACGGCACGCCGGCCGCCGGGACGCGCAGGAGCCAGGGGCCGCTGCATCCTGATCTTTGGCCCTTTCGGGCATCGCTTCCGTCGTGGCGGTTCGGTCCGCCGCGCCGTGGGCAGCCCTCCGATGCGCGTCGGCAGGCGCGGCGGAGGGGTGGCTCTTTTGACAATCGCATCGGTCTTCTGGAAGCAAGCAAACGCGTTCCGGCCATGCCATGCCGCGTCCATCCCGTGGGATGAAGCGAGGCGTGGCGACAAGCCGGGATGTTTGCGTCGAGAGTGGTGAGCGGAGCTTGTGGAGTGGCTCTCGCGCGCCCGGACCTCGGTCCGGCGCGCCGATGAACCTGAGAGTTTGATCCTGGCTCAG
>NZ_SJDM01000090.1 GCF_004761865.1 Crenalkalicoccus roseus
CGAGGGGCCGGGCTGAGCATGCGCTGGCCGAGGGTGGCGCTGGGGGAGGTTGCAGAGCCGGTGGCGCGGCCGGTCGCCCCACGACCTGACGACACGTATCGCTTCATCGGCGTGAAGTGGTGGGGCGAAGGCGTCTACGAGTTTGCGCGCAAACCCGGCACGGAAACGGCCGCGTCCGTTCTGTTCCGCGTCGAGCCTGATGACTTGGTCATCAACAAGATCTGGGCACGCCACGGAAGCATCGGGGTCGTGCCGCCCGATCTGGCCGGCGCGGTCGGGTCAAATGAGTTCCCGACGTTTCGTGCCAAACCGGAGCGGTTGCTGCCGCGATGGCTTCATTGGTGGTCGAAAAGCCGATCCGCGTGGGAAGCGTGCGCAGGCCTCTCCTTCGGGTCATCGGGCAAGAACCGTATCAAGCCGGCCGAGTTCCTTTGCATCCCCCTCCCCCTCCCGCCGCTGTCGGAGCAGGAGCGGATCGTGGCGCGGCTGGATGCGGTGGAGGCGCGGCTCATCGCGCGCCGCCGCGCGGCCGAGGCGGTGGAGGCGGAGCTCGCCCACGCGCTCGCCGCCGCCTTCCGGCGCATCACCGCCCAGGCCCCCCGCGCCCGCATGGGCGACGTCGCCCCTCTCGTCCGCCGCGCGGTTAGCATCGACCTGGATTCCGAGTATCCCGAGCTTGGGATCCGTTCCTTCGGCAAGGGCACCTTCCACAAGCCGGCCCTCTTGGGTGTTGAGGTTGGCAGCAAGCGCCTGTTCGAAATCCACGCCGGCGACCTTCTGTTCAGCAACGTCTTTGCTTGGGAGGGAGCGGTCGCGGTTGCGCAGCCGGCCGATCATGGCCGCTTCGGCTCGCACCGCTTCATCACCCGACGTGTCGATCCGGCGCGCGCCACGGCGGACTTCCTCTGCTACTGGTTCCTCACGCCGGAGGGGCTGCAAAGGCTGGGCGAAGCCTCGCCCGGTGGCGCAGGCCGAAACCGGACGCTGGGCTTGGATGCGCTGGACCGCATCGAAATCCCCCTCCCGCCCCTCGACGCGCAGCGGTGGTTCGACCGCCTGCAACAGAAGGCGCGCGCGGCGCGCGAGGCGGCGGCCGCAGCGGCGAGTGAGCTCGACCGCCTCCTCCCCGCCCTCCTCGCCGAGGCCTTCGGCCCGTGACGGTGCTGCGGCGGGTCGTCGCCACGCAGTTCGACCGGCCCGCCCGCACCGGCCGCACGCGCCCGCTTTTCCTCACCTGCCGCGACGCCGCGGGCGAGGAGGTGGAGGTGATCGCGAAACTCTCCGCCCGCTGCGATCAGGGGGTGGTCAACCTCACGCGCGAGGCGATCGCCGCCTGCCTCGCCGCCGATCTCGGCCTGCCGGTGCCCGAGCCCGTGCTGGTCGACCTGCCGCCGGACTGGATCGCCAGCGTCACGGAAGCGGAGACGCGCGCGGCGCTCGCCGCCAGCCTGCCCGTCGCCTTCGGCTCGAAGCAGGTCGGCCCGCAATTCTCCACCTGGAAGCCGGAGACGCGGCTGACCCCCGCCATGCTGCCGCTGGCGCTCGCCATCTTCGTCTTCGACGCGCTCACCGCCAATCCCGACCGCCGCGCCGAGAACCCGAACTGCCTGGTCCGGGGCGAGGAACTCCGCATCTACGACCACGAGATGGCCTTCACCCACCACATAGTGATCCCGCGCCTCGAGCCCTGGCGGCCCGGCGCGCTGCAGGACCTCGCGGCGCCGGGGCGGCACATTTTCCGTGACAGGCTGCGCGGCGCGGTGCTGGACTTCGCGCCCGTGCGGGCCGCCTGGGCCGCCTTGCCGGATGCCGCGGTGGAGGGCTATGGCAAGGCCCTGCCGGCGGAATGGGCCGGCGCGGCCCGGGAGGCCGGCCAGGCGATCCGGATGATCAAGGACATCCGCGACCGGATGGAGGAATGCCTGACGGAGATCGCGAGGGTTCTGGCATGACGCAGCACCCCTACACCTACACCATCCTGCGCTACCTCCATGACCCGCGCGCGGGGGAGGCGCTGAATGTCGGCGTCGTGCTGCACGTGGCGGCGGAGCGGACGCTGCTGGCCCGGGTCCGCTCCACCTTCGGGCGGGTGAAGGCGGCCTTCCCCGATCTCGACGGCGAGGCCTTCAAGCAGGCGCTGCGCGAGGTGGAGCGCGGGATCGAGCGCGTTGCCCGCGAGATGCAGAGGGGCGGCCTGCTGGCCGCGGCCGGCGACGCGGCGGCCTTCGCCCGGCGCGCCATGCCGGAGGACGACAGCGCGCTGCAATGGTCGCCGGTCGGCTCCGGGCTGACGGCGGATGCCGAGGCGACACTCGAACGCCTCTATGATCGTTTCGTGCAGCGGCATGACGACCGCGCCCGCCGCCGCCGCGATGACGAGGACATCTGGCGGCCGGTGCGGGAGCGGCTGGAGGCGCGCGGCGTCTCCGTGCCCTTCGAGGAGAAGACCTTCGCCGGGGAGGTGGACGCGATCACCTTCCGCCACGCCTGGAAGAACGGGCAGTGGCACGCCTATGAGGGGGTCTCCCTCGATCTCGCGAGCCAGGACAGCATCATGGAGAAGGCCCGGCGCTGGGTGGGCCACCTGACCACGGTGAAGGACGGACTCGCCGAGCCGCTGAAGCTGCACCTGATTATCGGCGCGCCGCAGGAGCAGGGGCTGGGGGAGGCCTATCGCAAGGCGCTGACGATGATGCGCAAGGCGCCGCTGGGGCCCGAGGTGGTCGAGGAGGATGCGATCGACGATCTCGTCTCCCGCATCGAGGACGAGGTGCGAGCGCATGCTCAGGACCGAGGGCATCCCGCGGCGCTCGGAGGTTAGAGCGCGTTCAATCGCTTCGGGCGGTGGCGTCCGGCGTGCCGGGCTGGCGCGGCAGCCGCGGGGAAGCGAGTTCGGCGCGCTGTTCGCTCCACTCGCTCGGCAGCGGCTCCATCAGCCGAGCGAGATCGGCGTCGGCCCCTTGGAGGCCATCGAGCACCGCCTCGACGATGTCCGGCGCGAGCAGCGTCAGCTGCAGGATGCGACCGAGGTAGCCACGGTCAACCCTTTCGGCAGCGGCGAGTTCGCTGATCGAGGCGTACCGTCCCTCCTCCAGCATCCGCCGCCACCGGAATGCCCGCGCCAGCGCCTTCACCAGGGCCGGGTCGCCGCGGGTGGTGGCGACGCCC
>NZ_SJDM01000091.1 GCF_004761865.1 Crenalkalicoccus roseus
AACTTCCTCGGCCAGCTCGACCGCGCCATCGGCCTGTCCAACGCGCTCGCCCGGGCGCTGTCGGCCGCGGCGCGCGCGGTGGACGGTGTGCGCCAGGGCGCCGGCCTGCTGAGCGAGGGCGAGCGGCTCGCCGCATTGCGCCGGCAGGCCGAAGCACTTTCTGCGCAGATCGGCCGGCTGGAGAGCGAGCAGGACGGCCGCGACAGCCTGCGCGCCCCGGTCCGCCGCGGCAGCATCCGTCCCGGCCTCGTGGGCACCGCCGAGCGGCAGGCCGGCGTCGACAGCCGCGCACGGCTGGAGGAGTTGCGGCGCGACTACTTCGCCACCCTCGCCGAGATCGACACCGCCGAGCGGGAGTCGCTCAACCGCCGACTGGAGGAGCAGGAGCGCGCCGGCCAAGCCGCCGCCGATGCCCGTCGCCGCCGCGCAACCCAGGACGTCCAGGAGCTCACCCGCGAGCTCGACGACCGCTTCCGGATCAACCGCGAATACGAGGAGCGGGTCCGCCGCCTGCGCGAGGCGGAGGCTGCCGGCGCCGTCACCGCCGCCGAGCGCACCCGCCTCGAGACCCTGGCCCTGCAGGAGCGCGACGAGGCGCTGCGCCGGCTCGAGCCCCGCGTCGCCGCCGTCCGGCGCGCGAGCACCGAGGTCGCCCGGGAGGCGCGCCAGGCCGAGCGCGAGGTCAACGAGATCCTGCGCGAGCGCGAGCGGCTGATCCAGGACAACGAGACCGCCTACGAGCGCTACCAGCGGCGGATGGAGCGGCTCTCCGACCTGGTGGTCCGATCGGAGCGGATCGGCCGTCCCGTTCCCGACGCCACGGTGCAGCGCGAGGCCGAGCGCGCCTTGGAGGAGCTGGAGCGCGCGGAGAACCGGGTCGAGGCGGCCGCGGAGCGCACCAACGACACGGTGCGCGAGCTCGGGCTCAGCTTCAGCAGCGCCTTCGAGGACGCGGTGGTCAAGGGCGAGCGGCTGTCCAAGGTCATGCAAGGCCTGCTGCAGGACATCGCGCGGATCATCGCCCGCCGCACGATCACCGAACCGCTGGGCAACGCCGTGTCCTCCGCGCTGTCGGGGTTCTCGTTCGGCAGCATGTTCAGCGGCATCGGCTCCTGGCTCGGCGGGCTGTTCCGCGCTGAGGGCGGGCCGGTCGCGGCCGGGCGGCCCTACATCGTCGGCGAGCGCGGCCCGGAGTGGTTCGTGCCCGACCAGGCCGGCACCGTCCTGCCGAACGGCGTCGCACCCGGCGGCCCGGTCATCCAGCAGACCATCAACATCGACGCGCGTGGGGCCGATGCCGGTGTCGAGGCGCGGCTGCGGCTGCTCGCCGGGCAGATCGCCCGCCAGGCCTCGGCGATGACGCTGGATGCCATCCGCCGCGGCGGCGCGGCCTACGACACCGTCAGGGGGTAAGGAGGAGGGGCGCGCATGACGGAATACGCCTGGCCCGCCGAGTTGCGCCCGTCGCGGCAGGTCTTCTACCTCCAGCCGAACACGCTGCGCTTCGTCTCGCCCATCACCCGCCAGGCGCAGGTGTTGCGCCGCGAGGGGGCGCGCTGGGTGGCCGAGCTGACCTTCGATCCGCTGAACGCCCGCCTCGCCGGCGTGCTGGAGGGGCTGCTCGCGGCGCTGGCCGGCGCAGTGAACACCGTCCGCCTGCGCGACTTCCGGCGCGAGTTCCGCACCGGCGATCCCAGGAGCCAGGGCGACGTGCCGAGCGGTCCGTTCTCCTTCGACGACGCGACGATCTTCACCGACGGGACGGGGATGGTGGTGGGCTCGGGGAACCCCGCCTTCGCGGCGGGGGCACCCAGNGGGGGCACCCAGGGGCGCGCTCTCCATCGCCACCCAGGGCTGGTACCCGAACGCCGTCGCCGTCGGGGCCGGGGACTACCTCGGCATCGCCGGTCGCCTCTACATGGCAACGGAGCGCGTCGTGGCCTCCGGCACCGGCACCGCGACCATCCCGATCGCCCCGCCGCTGCGAGCCGCGGCGCCGATCGGCGAGCCGCTGGTGCTGAGCAACCCGACCGTGCCGATGCGCCTGGTCTCTGACGACGAAAGCGCCAACCCGACCCGGCCGGGCCGCTTCACCGCCATCACCGCCCGCTTCGAGGAGGCGCTGCCGTGACCACCGAGGGCGATCCCGCGGTCCGCGCGACGCCGCGTCTCACGCTGCAGGCCTCGGCCGCAGCCACCGCGCCGGTCGTCGCCCCCGTCATCCTCTGCGAACTCGACTTCGCCAGCGGCCCCTTCCGGGTGTGGACGGGCCTTGGGGGGCTCTCCTGGGCCGGCCTGACCTTCGCCGGCATCGGCGACCTCGGCGCCATGTCGGAGGTGGAGGAGACGGTGGAGCTGCGCGCCGTGCGGCTGACCCTCACCCTCTCACCCGTGCCGCAGGAGGTGATCGACATCGCCCTCGCCGAGCGCAGCTTTCGGCTGCGGCCGGCGCGGCTGTGGTTGGCGCTGCTCGATGCCGAGGGCGCCTTCGTCGCCGACCCGTTCCCGCTCTGGACCGGGCTGATGGACACCATGGAGGTAGTGGACGGCGAGGAGCCGCGCGTGGCGCTGACCTGCGAGAGCCGCCTCGTCGACCTCGAGCGCGCCGAGGTGCGGCGCTACACCGACCCGGACCAGCAGGCCGAGTACCCGGGCGACCGCTTCTTCGAATTCGTGCCCGCCCTGCAGGACGCCGAGATCCGGCTGCCGGCGCGATAGCCGATGCGCCATCCCGACTGGGTCGCCCGGCTCGCAGCCCTGCTGCGGGAGGCCGAGACGCGCGCCTTCCATCCAAGGGAGTGGAACTGCGCGATCTTCGCGCTGGCCGCGGTGGAGGCGGTGACGGGAGAGCGGCCCGCCATCCGGGTGCTGCCCGACCTGGCGGCCTCCGCCGACAGCACCGGCTTGCCGCGCGTGGCGCCGCTGCTGGCGGGCATGGGAGACGTGGCGCTCGCCCCCGACCCCGACCGCCTCGGCGTGGTGCTCGACGCGGGCCGCGTCGCCTTCGTCGGACTGCGCGGACTGCTGCGCGCGCCGATCACCCTCTGCACC
>NZ_SJDM01000092.1 GCF_004761865.1 Crenalkalicoccus roseus
CCTCGGCCAGCTCGACCGCGCCATCGGCCTCTCCAACGCACTGGCCCGCGCGCTCTCCGGCGCCGCCCGCGCCGTGGACGGCGTGCGCCGCGGCGCCGGGCTTCTGACCGACGGCGAGCGCCTCGCCGACCTCCGCCGCCAGGCCGACGCGCTGGCCGCGCAGCTCGGCACCCTCGAGGCCGGCGTCGACACCACCCGCAACCGCGGCACGCTCCGCCCGCGGCTCACCGACGAGGACCGGCTGCGTCGGCTCGAGGAGGTCCGGAGCCAGTACTTCGAGATCCTCGCCGAGATCGACGCCGCCGAGCGCGCCGCGCTCGACCGCTCGCTGCGCGAGCAGGAGGCGGCCGGCCAGCAGGCGTCCGAGGCGCGCCGGCGCCGCGCCGCGCAGGAGGTGCTCGACCTCACCAAGGACCTCGACGACCGCTTCCGGATCAACCGGGAGTACGAGGAGCGCGTCCGCCGGCTGCGCGAGGCCGAGGCGGCCGGCGGGGTCACCGCCGCCGAGCGCACCCGCCTTGAGACGCTGGCCCTGCAGGAGCGCGACGAGGCTCTGCGCCGCCTCGAGCCGCGCGTCGCCGCTGTCCGCCGCGCCAGCAATGAGGGCGCCCGCGAGGCACGCGACGCCGAGCGTGCGGTCAACGAGGTCCTGCGCGAGCGCGAGCGGCTCATCCAGGACAACGAGACCGCCTACGAGCGCTACGTCCGGCGGTTGGAGCGGTTGTCCGACCTGGTGCAGCGCTCGGAGCGCGCCGGCCGCCCCGTCCCCGACGCCACCGTCCAGCGCGAGGCGGAGCGCGCCATGGAGGAGCTGGAGCGCGCGGAGAATCGGGTCGAGGCGGCCGCGGAGCGGACCTCCGACACCGTCCGCGAGCTCGGCCTCACCTTCAGCTCTGCCTTCGAGGACGCGATCGTCAAGGGTGAGCGGCTATCCAAGGTCATGCAGGGCCTCCTGCAGGACATCGCGCGCGTGATCGCCCGCAAGACCATCACCGAACCGCTCGGCAACGCGGTGTCGGCGGGCCTGTCAGGGATCGGCGCCGGGTCCTGGCTCGACGGCATCGGCTCGTGGCTCGGCGGGCTGTTCCGCGCCGAGGGCGGGCCGGTTGCTGCTGGCCAGCCCTACGTCGTCGGCGAGCGCGGCCCGGAGTGGTTCGTGCCGCGCAGCGCCGGCACCGTGCTGCCGAACGGCACCGCGCCCGGCGGCGGGCCGGTGATCAACACCAGCATCACCATCGACGCCCGCGGCGCCGACGCCGGGGTCGAGGCGCGGCTGCGGATGCTCTCCGGCCAGATCGCCCGGCAGGCCTCCGCCATGACGCTCGACGCCATCCGCCGCGGCGGCGCGGCCTACAAGACCGTGCGCGGGTAGAGGGGGGCGCGGATGACCGAATACGCTTGGCCAGCCGTGCTGCGGCCCTCGCGGCTCAGCTTCTACCTCCAGCACAACACCCTGCGCTTCGCCTCGCCGATCACGCGCGTCACCCAGGTGATGCGGCGGGAGGGTGCGCGCTGGATGGCCGAGGCCACCTTCGATCCGCTCGACCGGGTCCGCGCCGGCGTGCTGGAGGGGCTGCTCGCGGCGCTGGCCGGCTCGGTCAACACCGTGCGGGTCTGGGACTGGCGGCGCGAGTACCGCACCGGCGACCCGCGGAGCCAGGGCGACGTGCCGACCGGGCCCTACTCCTTCAGCGACGCGACCATCTTCACCGACGGCACCGGCCTGGTCGTCGGCTCCGGCAATCCCTCGCTTGCCGCCGGCGCGGCCCGCGGCGCCCTCAGCATCCAGGCCCAGGGCTTCTGGCCCGGCACGGTCGCGGTCGGTGCCGGCGACTACTTCGGGCTGAACGGCCGGCTCCACATGGCGACCGCGGCGGTCACCGCCTCCGGCACCGGCACCGCCACCATCCCGATCGGCCCGCCGCTGCGCGCCGCCGCCGCGGTATCGGAGCCGCTGGTGCTGACCCAGCCGACCGTGGCCATGCGGCTGGTCTCCGACGACGAGGCGATCAACCCGACCCGCCCGGGCCGCTTCACCGCGATCACCATCCGCCTCGAGGAATCGCTCTGATGTCCGGCATCACCGCCACGCCGCGGCTGTCGCTCCAGGCCGCCGCGGCGGCAACCGCCTCCGTCGCCACGCCGATCATCCTGGTCGATCTCGACTTCGCCTCCGGCCCCTTCCGCGCCTGGACCGGGCTCGGCCAGCTG
>NZ_SJDM01000093.1:0-1448 GCF_004761865.1 Crenalkalicoccus roseus
GGGATCCATCACGCCGCCCGGAGCGTCGGCAGCGGCGCCGCCGCGTTGACCAGGTAGGACAGCCCGGTGGGCGGGTTCGGCATGATCGGCACGCCGGCCTGGTGCGCCAGCGCCGCGATGAACCCGTTCTCGCTCCCCGTCGTGCCGCCGCCGGCCCCGCCATCCGCCGCCGCCGAGCCGAGCAGCAGCGTGTTCCCCCCGCTGAAGGCCTGGGTGGAGGTCCCGCGCACCGAGGGCGCGCCGGAGAAGCACAGCAGCAGCCACCAGATGCCCGCCGAGATCCAGCGCGGCTGCGCGAAGGGGCAGACCGCCGCGCCGGCGGTGGCGGTGTCGGCGTCCGCCAGCGGCTCCTCGATCAGCGCGCCCGGCCGGCCGGCGCCGTTGTCGGCGGCCAAGGCCATGCGCAGGAAACCAGCGGCGCCGGTGGTCACGCTCACCGCCATGGCCGAGAACAGCCCGGGCCGGGCGAGCACGTAGGGCACGCAGTACATGCGGTTGGCCGCCATGGCGACGGCGCCGCCGGCGGCGCGCGCGTGCTGCGAGGCGTAGAACCGCCCCGGGACATAGGGCAGCATCGCCGGGGCGGGCGGCAGGTAGTGCTGGAACAGCGCGGTCATGCGAGCGGCCGGATGCCGAGGGTGATCGGGCGCTCCGCCGCCTGGTCAACCGGCGCCGCGGCGAGGCCGGAGCGCAGCCGCAACCAGCGCCAGCCGAGCAGCAGGGTCGGCGGCAGGGTGAGCGCGCGGCCGGCGGCCACCGTCAGCACCACCTCGTTGCCGAGATGGTCGTGGAGGTCGGCCCAGGCCGCGGGCTCGCCCTCGTCGAGCGAGCCCTGGACGGTGAGCGGCGCGTCGGTCCAGGCAGCGGGCAGCAGCAGCAGGCAGACGCCGTAGCCGACGCTGGCGACCGGCGCGCTCAGCGCCTGGCCGGCGGCGATACTGGTGCGCACGGGCACGATCGCGGTCATCAGGGTCTCCAGGATCAGCGCAACCAGCCGCTGCGCGGCGCGAGCCAACCGCGTGGGCGATGGGTGTCGGGTGCGGCCGGCGAAGGCGACGGGGGAACGACATTCCCGCCGGTGGGAAGTTCGGCTGCCGGCAGTGACATCGCGTCCGCCATCCGCGCCCAGCGACCATCACCCCAGCCATCCATGCCGAGCGCCGCCGCGGCCGCGCGGGCATAGACCCGGCAGTCCAGCGCCTCGTTGCGTTCGCGGGTCTTGACCCACTCCAGCCGGCGAAAGCCATTCCGGCCGGTGCGCGCGACCAGCTGCTCGGCGGTGAGCTGGCGGCAGAACTCCTCGCCCGCAGCGTGGACCGGCAGGTGCACGTAGCCCGGCGGGAAGGGATCGCCGCTCTCCTCCGTCGGCCGGTCGAGCTTCAGCCAGCCATAGGTCTCGGCCTTGAGGAAGGAGGAGCCGACCGGCCAGACCTTGAGCCCGCCGAGCT
>NZ_SJDM01000093.1:1455-2115 GCF_004761865.1 Crenalkalicoccus roseus
GGCGCGGCCGGCGCCGGCCCGCCGCACGAAGCTGTAGACCTCCGCCGTCGTCATGCCGTCGCCGCTGTCGATCGCCGCCATGGCGATGGGCAGGCGGTGCCCGCTCTCATGCCGCCAGCTCTCGCCGAGCAGCAGCCGGAGTTCCTCCCAGACCTGCGCCTCGAACGGGTTCCCCGCCAGCACGCGGTGCTCGACCAGCCAGGACTGGCGGTCCTCGCCCCAGGCCCAGACGCTGGCCTCGAGGCGGTCGCGCTGCACGTCCACCCCGGCGGTCAGCAGCAGCCCGCCCATCGGCACGGTGCCCGCGGGCCAGTGCTCGCGGCGGTCGTAGAGCCGCTGCCAGTCCGGCGCCTCGCCGGCCTCCTGCCAGGTCTCGCCCAGCACCGTGTTGCGAAAGGTCTTGATGGCGCGGTCGTCGCCCTGCGCCGCAAGCCAGAGCCGCGCAATCTCGGCCCACGTCATCCAGCCAGGCGGCGAGTAGAGCGCCGAGACATGGAAACCCACAGCGTGCGGGTCCGTCGCGGTGGCGGTGGCCCGCCATTCCCCCGCCGCCAGCATCTGCGCCTTGTGCTGCTCGCCGATCGGCGCGTCGCAGGCCTCGCAGAGATAGCGTGCGGTCTCCGGCTCGCCCTCGTCCCAGACCAGCCGCTCGAAGCGCAG
>NZ_SJDM01000094.1 GCF_004761865.1 Crenalkalicoccus roseus
GGCTCGCGAGCCGCAGGGTCCTTCCTGGGCCCGCCGTATGCGGGAAGCGGAAGCGCGCAAGGTTTCTAGCGCCAGGCCAGTTTTCCAGGTTGCCAGCGTTGCGCAGTTGCCAGCCGCGCCGGCCACCATTCCACGATCACGCAGGTGCAGATGCCCCAGGCCCCATGGTCTGCGAGCGCCGTCGAGGCGCGCGCGGTCGCCTCGCTGCTGCCCTATGCCGGCAATGCGCGCACGCATTCGCCCGAGCAGGTGGCGCAGATCGCGGCCAGCATCCTCGAGTTCGGCTTCGTCGCGCCGGTGCTGGTGGACGAGCGCGGCGAGCTCATCGCCGGCCACGGCCGGCTGCTGGCGGCGCAGTCCCTTGGCCTCGACACCGTCCCCACCATCGTGCGGGCCGGCCTCACCGAGGCGCAGAAGGCCGCCTATCGGCTGGCCGACAACCGCATCGCGCTGAACGCGGGATGGGACGAGGCGCTGCTGGCCACCGAGGTGGCGAAGCTGCAGGAGATGGGCGGGATCGACCTCGCCCTGACCGGCTTCGGGGCGGAGGAGATCGACCGGCTGCTGGCCGGGCTGGAGGCGGTGGCAACCGAGCCTGGCAACGGGGCGGTTGCCAGCCCGACGGTTGCCACCGGCAACCCGCCAGACGAGGGGGTGGGGGAGGGCGAGGCGGCCGAGGATCCGGCCGACGCCGAGGCTGTGGCGCCCCGTGCGGCGGTCACCCGCCTGGGCGACCTGTGGATGCTCGGCGAGCACCGGCTGCTCTGCGGCGATAGCACCGATGCGGCCTCGGTCGCCCGCGTGATGGAGACGGAGCGCGCGGCGCTGCTGTTCACCTCCCCGCCCTACGGGAACCAGCGGGCCTACACGACGGGCGGCGTGTCCGACTGGGACGCGCTGATGCAGGGCGTCTTCCGGCATCTCGGCGCCGCCCTGCGGCCGGACGGCCAGGTGCTGGTGAACCTCGGCCTGATCCACCGCGACGGCGAATGGCAGCCCTACTGGCAGGGCTGGCTCGACGGGATGCGGGCGCAGGGCTGGCGGCGCTTCGCCCTCTACGCCTGGGACCAGGGGCCGGGCCTGCCGGGGGACTGGAACGGCCGGCTCGCGCCGGCCTTCGAGCTGGTGTTCCACTTCAACCGCGAGGCGCGGCCGCCCAACAAGATCGTCCCCTGCAAATGGGCCGGCACGCCGAACAAGGGCAGCGGGCTGCGCGCCGCCGACGGCGCGGTGAAGGCCTACACCCACATCGGCCTGCCGGTGCAGGAGATGCGCATCCCCGACAGCGTGCTGCGCATCACCCGCCACAAGGCCAGGGGCATCGAGACCGAGCACCCGGCGGTGTTCCCGGTCGCGCTGCCGGAGTTCCTGATGCGCGCCTACACGGACGAGGGCGACACCGTGTTCGAGCCGTTCGGCGGCTCCGGCACGACCATCCTGGCGGGGCAGCGCACTGGGCGGCGCGTCCGCGCCATCGAGCTTGCTCCTGCCTATGTCGACCTGGCGATTGCCCGCTGGCGGATGCTGCATCCCGCACTGCCGGTGACGCTGGCCGACGACGGGCGCGATTACGACGCCGTCGCCGCGGCGCGTGCGGGCGACGCCGTCCAGGCGGGGGAGGCGGCGCATGCTGCCTGATCTGCGCGTGGAGCGGCTGCCGGTCGCCTCGCTCGTCCCCTATGCGGCGAATGCGCGGCAGCACCCGCCCGAGCAGGTGGCGCAGCTGGCCGCCTCGATCGGCGAGTTCGGCTTCACCGTGCCGGTGCTGGTGGACGATGCGGGTGTGCTGATCGCCGGCCACGGCCGCATCCTGGCCGCCAGGGCGCTCGGCCTCGAGGCGGTCCCGGCGATCCGCCTGTCGCATCTGACCGAGGCGCAGGCGCGGGCCTATCG
>NZ_SJDM01000095.1 GCF_004761865.1 Crenalkalicoccus roseus
GACCTCGCGGGCGCCAACCTCGCGGGCGCCAAACTACCGCACTTCCAGATCCCGCAAGACGGTAGCCTGGCGGTCTGGAAGAAAGCGTCCGGCAAGCTCGTGAAGTTGCTGATCCCCGCCGAGGCGAGGCGCACCGCCACGCTGATCGGCCGGAAGTGCCGCGCGGAATACGCGATAGTGCTGGAGGTTGAGGGCGGCAAGCCGGTCGAGAGCAACCGTGGCCACGTCATCTACGCGCCGGGCGAGACAGTGCGGCCGGACAGCTACGACCCGGACCCGCGCGTGGAATGTACGAACGGCATCCATTTTTTCTTGACCCGCGAGGAAGCGGAGGGGTGGCACTGATGAGCGGCGAGGAAGACGACCTCGCCTTCGCGCGTGGCTTTGTCTGCGCCCTGTGCGGCGAGGCGGCGCTGGTGCTGATCGTGCTGGCGGCGCTGCGGGCCGCCGCCCTTTTTGGGGGCTGATCCATGGACACCGTAGAGTGGACAGAAATTCCCATCCGGCGCGGCTTCCGGCCCGGATCCGGAAGGCAGGTATCGCTGGCCTGGCGCCGCGGCCGTGGGGCTAGCTTCGCGGTCGTCACCATCGGGGGGCAGGTGCTGGCCGATCTCGGCTGGCAGGCTGGCCAGCGCATCGCGACGGACCTCGCCTTGCGCGCGGGGCTGCTGCGCCTGCGGCCGGCGGCGGACGGGCGGAAGCTCGCCGTGCGCGGCTCATGCGGGGTGGCGACGGTGCCGCTGCCGCATGTCGCCGACACCACGCCGCGCCCCGCCGCGCCGGTGGCGCATCGCGTCGAGGGGCAGGCGCTGATCCTCACCCTGCCCGGCTGGGCATGCCTCGCGGAGCCCGCCCCCTCTCCCGTGGCGGAGGCGCCGCCGGCGCCCCCGAAGGCGGGCCATTACCGGGACAGGCTGACGCCGGAGCGGGCGGAGCTGCTGCGGCGCCTCTGGCCAGATCCCTCCTTGACCGGGGAGGCGATCTTGCAGCGCCTCAACGCCCTGCCGGGACAGCCCTACACCAACCCCAACAGCCTCTATGGCATCGCTCCCCGCCTTGGCCTGCCGCCCCGGCGCGGGCTGCGCGATGCGCAGCCGCCGGCGCCGGCCGCCACGGCCGCGGCGGCGGAGACCGACCTCGACGCGGCCCGCGCCATGGCGCGCGGGGGGCGAAGCGTGCGCGAGATCGCGGAGGAGTTCGGCTGGTCCATCGCCGAGGCGCAGCGCGTGGTGTTCGCCGAGCGCCGCCGGATGCGGGAGGAGGCGGCGTGATGCGCGACGCCCCTCCGATCCCCGATCCGCAGGCCTCCGCCACGCCGGAGCGCGTGGCGGCGCTGATCGAGGCGCTGCTCGTGGTGGACGCCATGGCGCGCGACGCGATCGAGCGCGGCGGCGCGCACGACGCCTGCCGCCGCATCCGCGCCGAAGTGTGGGCCGCGCTGGCGGCGGGAGGCACGCGATGACCGGCCCGGCGAAGCGGCGCCACGCGATCCGGCTGCTGCTCGCGGCGTCGCGGCTGCGCGAGCTGGCGCTCGAGGTGCCGCACGCCACCGCCTACCGTCTGCTGGCGCAGGCGGAGGCGATGGAGGCCGAGGCCGGCGGCGACATGGAGGCCGCGATGCACGCGCTGCGTGAGGCCGCCTTCTACGCGCGCATGGAGGAGAACGTCGGATGATCCTGCGCTGCTGGTGGGTGGCGCGCCGCGTCGCGGCGGTGCGGCGTCCCGTGCGCCGTGCGGTGACGGCGGGCGCGGCGAAGGCCGCGATCACGGGCGCGGTGGTGGCGACGCTGGTGTGCGTCGCGGCCGCGCCGCCGGCCTGGTGGGGCGCGCCGCCGTCGCCTGCGCCATCGGCGCCGCCCGTTGCCGCGGGCGGGCCGCCGCCGGCCTGGC
>NZ_SJDM01000096.1 GCF_004761865.1 Crenalkalicoccus roseus
CGACAGCCGCCACGGGCGCCACTTCGCGGATGAGGTCCAGAACCATCTGCATGAGCGCGCCTCCCTCGAGAACGCGATCAGCAGCGCCATCGCCAGATGGATGACATGGCGGATCGGCAAGGGCACCAGCCGCGCGACGGGCATCCCGGTGGGGCTGCCCTATCTCACGGGCTTCGTGGTGCAGGAGGGGATCCTCGCCGAGGCGGACGACGAAGGCTGACGCCCCTGTCGCCGCCACGCGGCGCCGCCACCGCCCCGTCAGGCCAGGCCTGCGGGGCTCGGGGTGGTAGCACCCGGCTGATCGGGCGCCGAACCGGAGACCCCGACGATGAAGCTCACCGACACGCAGCGCGCCATTCTCGCAGCCGCCGCGCGGCATCCCGAGTATCTGGCCTATCCGCCAGAGCGGCTGCCAGCCGCTGCGCGGCAGACAGTAGCGAAGGCCCTTATCAGGCAGGGGCTGGTCAGCGACGAGCACGCCAGCGCCTACGCCGCGCGCGACGCCTGGCAGATCGACGGCCGGACCCGGCTGCTGCGCATCACCGACGAGGGTCTCCGCGCCATCGGTGTCGAGCCGATGCCGCCGGCGGAGGACGACGAGCAGAGCGAGGCGGCCATCCTGCGCCAGAACGCCGAGCGCCGCGCCGCCGCGGATGCGGCCGCCGCGACGGAGGCGGACACGGCGCCCACGGGCGGGGAGGACGCCACGCCAGGGGATGATGCCCCCGCGGAGGACGCCGAGGCCGCCCAGGGCGCGCCCACGGCGGCCCGGCTTGGCGACCGCGCCGAGGATCTCGCCTTGCTCGACGCCGCCCTCGCGGCGCCTGACCGGACGGCAAAGACCAGCCTGCGCGACGCTGCCGCGGCCGTGCTCGCCGCCTGGGACGACGAGGCGAAACGCGAGACGGACATCATCGCCGCCCTCGACGGCCCGATGCAGGCGCTCCGTGCCGCCCTCGCCGGCAAGCCGCCGCGCACCGCGCGCGAGCCGGGCGCGCCGCGCAAGCCGCGGGAGGGCACGAAGCAGGAGACGGTGCTGGCGTTGCTCCGCCGCGAGGAGGGCGCGACCATCGCGCAGATCTGCGAAGCGACCGGCTGGCAGCAGCACACGGTCCGCGGCTTCTTCGCGGGCCTCAAGAAGCGCCAGGGGATCGAGGTGCAGGTGCTGGAGCGGGTGCGCCAGGTCGGGCCGAACAAGGAGGGCGCCCGCGGGTCCTACACGATCTACCACCTGCCGGCCTGATCGCGCTTACGGCATCACGCCGCCGCCTGCGTGCTGCGGGCGGCGGCGCTGTCGTCGAAGACCCTCTCCTCCCCTGCCAGCACGGCGGCGCGCCCGGTGAAAGCCTGCCAGCGCCGCACCGCGACGTCCACGTAGCGAGGATCGATCTCCATCGCGTAGCAGACGCGGCCCGTGGTCTCGGCCGCGATGATCGTGCTGCCGCTGCCGCAGAACGGCTCGTAGACCGCATCCCCTGGCGCGCTGTTGTTCAGCATCGGCCGGCGCATGCACTCGACCGGCTTCTGCGTGCCGTGCACGGTCGCCGCGTCCTCATCGCCGCCGGTGCCGATCGGCCAGAGCGTCGCTTGGTCGCGCGCCCCCTGCCAGTGCCCGGTCGCGCCCTTGCGGACGGCGTAGAGGCAGGGCTCGTGCTGCCAATGATAGTCCCCCCGCCCCAGCACGAAACGGGACTTCGCCCAGACGATCTGGCTGCGGACCTGGAAGCCGCAGGCTTCCAGGCTCTCGATCACGGTGCGCGCATGCACGCCCGCGTGCCAGACATAGGCGACGTCGCCCGGGAACAGCGCCCAG
>NZ_SJDM01000097.1 GCF_004761865.1 Crenalkalicoccus roseus
GCGGTGCGGGCCTTCCTCGACAGCCGCCACGGGCGCCACTTCGCGGACGAAGTCAGCAACCATCTGCACGCAGGCACCGGGCTCGCGGACGCCATCACCAGGGCCACCGCGACCTGGATGGGCTGGCGCATCGACCGGCGCACGGCACGGGAGACCGGCATCCCCGCCGGGCTGCCCTACCTCACGGGCTTCGTGATCCACGAGGGCATCGCCGCGGAGGACGCGCGCGACTGACCAGCGCCGCGCGCCGCGACGCGGCGCCGCCACCGCCCCGACCGGGTCCGCGGGCTCCCATCGCGGCAAGCCGCGATGGGAGCCCGAGCCCGGCGGGGCTCCCGGCAGTAGGGGGCCGAGGGTCGGCTCCCGCAACCGGAGACCCCGACGATGAAGCTCACCGACACCCAGCGCACCATTCTGACCGCCGCCGCGCAGCACCCCGAGCGCCTCGCCTATCCGCCCGAGAGCCTGCCCGCAGGGGCGCGGCAGTCGGTCGCGAAGGCCCTGCTCAAGAATGACCTGGTGATCGGCGTGCACCGCCCCGCCTACGACGCGGTCGCGAAGTGGACGGTGGACGGCGACGAGATGCTGCTCAAGATCACCGACGCCGGCCTGCGCGCCATCGGCATCGAGCCGGAGAGCGAGGTGGTCGAAGACATCGAAGCGGCCTTCGACCCGCTCACCGGCACCGCCGGGGCCGCGCCGGTGGCCAACACGGCGACCACGGGCGGGGAGGACACCGCCGGGGCGGATGTCCCCGCCGAGGCCGCCGAACCCGCCCACACCGCGCCCACGCCCGCCCCACGGGCCCGCCTGCGCGACGCTGCCGCGGCCGTGCTCGCCGCCTGGGACGACGACGCCAACCGCGCGATGGACATGGTCAGCGCCCTCGACGGGCCGATGGCGGGCCTGCGCGCCGCCCTGGCGGGGGTCACGCCCGCCCGCGCTCCGCGCGATCCCGCCGCGCCGCGCAAGCCGCGCGCGGGCACCAAGCAGGAGACGGTGCTGGCGATGCTGCGCCGCCCCGAGGGCGCGACGGTGGCGCAGATCGCCGAGGCCACCGGCTGGGCGCCGCACACGGTGCGGGGGTTCTTCGCCGGCCTCAAGAAGCGCCAGGGCATCACCGTGATCGCCGCCGAGCGCGTGCGCCAGGTCGGCCCGAACAAGGAGGGCGCGAAGGGATCCTTCACGATCTACCGCATCGCCACCTGAGGAGGCCAACGCCACGCGGATCACGCCGCCGCCCGCGCCCCGCGGGCGGCGGCGACGTCGTCGAAGACCCGCTCCTCCCCGGCCAGCACCGCGGCCCGGCCCGTGAAGACCTGCCAGCGCCGCACCGCCACATCGACATAGCGGGAGTCGATGTCCATGGCGTAGCAGACCCGCCCCGTGGTCTCCGCGGCGATGATGGTGCTGCCGCTGCCGCAGAAGGGCTCGTAGGCCGCCTCCCCCGGGGCGCTGTTGTTCAAGATCGGCCGGCGCATGCATTCCACGGGCTTCTGCGTGCCGTGCACGGTCGCCGCGTCCTCGTCGCCGCCGGTGCCGATCGGCCACAGCGTCGCCTGGTCCCGCGCCCCCTGCCAGTGCCCCGTCGCGCCCTTGCGCACCGCGTAGAGGCAGGGCTCGTGCTGCCAGTGGTAGTCCCCCCGCCCCAGCACGAAGCGCGGCTTGGCCCAGACGATCTGGCTGCGCACCGCGAAGCCGGTCGCCTCGAGGCTCTCGATCACGATGCGGGCGTGCACGCCGGCGTGCCAGACGTAGGCGACGTCGCCCGGGAACAGCGCCCAG
>NZ_SJDM01000098.1 GCF_004761865.1 Crenalkalicoccus roseus
AGGCCCGCGCCTGCGCCTCGGTCAGATGCGCGAGGCGGATCGCCGGCACCTCCGCGAGGCCGAGCGCCCTTGCCGCCAGCACCCGGCCATGGCCCGCGATCAGCACGCCCCTCTCGTCCACCAGCACCGGCACGGTGAAGCCGAATTCGCCGATCGAGGCGGCGAGCTGCGCCACCTGCTCGGGCGGGTGCTGCCGGGCATTGTCGGCATACGGGACGAGCGAAGCCACCGGCAGCATCTCGACGCGCAGGTCAGGCCGCACGGGCGGCCTCCTGCAGCTCCATGGCGTCGCTGGCGCGCGCCACGGCGATGCCGTCGTAGTCCCGCCCGTCCTCGGCCAGCGTCACCGGCAGGTCGGGATGCAGCATCCGCCAGCGGGCGATCGCGAGGTCCACATAGGCCGGGGCGAGCTCGATGGCTCTGACCCTCCGACCCGTGCGCTGCCCCGCGAGGATGGTGGTGCCCGAGCCGGCGAAGGGCTCGAACACCGCCTCGCCCTCGTCCGTGTAGGCGCGCATCAGGAACTCGGGCAGCGCAACCGGGAACACCGCCGGATGCTCCGTCTCGATGCCACGGCCCTTGTGCCGGGTGATGCGCAGCACGGCATCGGGGATGCGCATCTCCTGCACGGGCAGGCCGATGTGGGTGTAGGCCTTCACCTCGCCGTCGGCGGCGCGCAGCCCGCTGCCCTTGTTCGGCGTGCCGGCCCATTTGCAGGGCACGATCTTGTTCGGCTGGCGCGCCTCGCGGTTGAAGTGGAAGACCAGCTCGAAGGCCGGCGCGAGCCGGCCGTTCCAGTCGCCCGGCAGGCCGGGGCCCTGGTCCCAGGCATACAGCCCGAAGCGCCGCCAGCCCTGGCCGCGCATCCAGTCGAGCCAGCCCTGCCAATAGGGCTGCCATTCGCCATCGCGATGGATCAGGCCGAGGTTGACCAGCACCTGGCCGTCGGAGCGCAGCGCCGCGGGGAGATGCTGGAGCACCCCCTGCATCAGCGCGTCCCAATCCGAGACGCCGCCGGTGGTGTAGGCGCGCTGGTTGCCGTAGGGCGGGGAGGTGAACAGCAGCGCGGCGCGGTCGGTGCCCATCACGCGGGCGACCGAGGCCGCATCGGTGCTGTCGCCGCAGAGGAGCCGGTGCTCGCCGAGCCGCCAGAGGTCGCCCGGGCGGGTGACGGCCTGGCGCGGCGGGTCCGGTTCGGCGTCGCCCGGGTCCTCGGCCGCCTCGCCCTCCCCCACCCCCTCGTCTGGCGGGTTGCCGGCGGCAACCGCCGGGCTGGCAACCGCCCCGTTGCCAGGCTCGGTTGCCACCGCCTCCAGCCCGGCGAGCAGCCGCTCGATCTCCTCCGCGCCGAAGCCGGTCAGCGCGAGGTCGACGCCGCCCGTCTCCTGCAGCTTCGCCACCTCGGCGGCCAGCAGCGCCTCGTCCCAGCCAGCATTCAGCGCGATGCGATTATCGGCGAGCCGATACGCGGCCTTCTGCGCCTCGCTCAGGCCGGCCCGCACGATGGTGGGGACGGTATCGAGGCCGAGGGACTGCGCCGCCAGCAGCCGGCCGTGGCCGGCGATGAGCTCGCCGCGCTCGTCCACCAGCACCGGCGCGACGAAGCCGAACTCGAGGATGCTGGCCGCGATCTGCGCCACCTGCTCGTCGGAATGCGTGCGCGCATTGCCGGCATAGGGCAGCAGCGAGGCGACCGCGCGCGCCTCGACGGCGCTCGCAG
>NZ_SJDM01000099.1 GCF_004761865.1 Crenalkalicoccus roseus
GCGATGTCCACCACCTCCTGCGGCACCGGCGAGAGCGCGAGCGTCAGCCGCACGGCGCGCAGCTCGACCGTCTCCTCGACCTCGCCAACCGCGCCGATCGAGCCGACGCCCTCGAACACCTTCCCCGCCCAGTGCAGCTGGCCGAGCCCGGTCCAGGCGCGAAAGGGACCCGACGCGAAGTCGAGCTCGACCAGCACCACCGGTGCCGCGACCGGCGAGGTGGCGGAGGCGGCGGCGTGCGGCGACAGCCGCGGCGTGCCGTGCGTGTCGGACACTACAGGGCCTCCTCCAGGCGGATGGTGATCGCCGTGAAGCGCCCCGGCCGCGTCGGGTTGGCGGCCTCGTCGTCGGAGACCAGGCGCATGGCGACGGTTGGCTTGGTCAGCACCAGCGGCTGGTTGATCAGCAGCGCCTCGCGCAGCGGCGGCGCGATCGGGATCGTCGCCGTGCCCGCGCCGGAGGCGGCAACGGCCTCGGTCGCAATGTAGAGCCGTCCCGCCAGCCCGATCAGGTCGCCGGCGCCAACCGCCACACCATTCGGCCACCAGCCCTGGGTCTGGATCGCCAGCGCCCCGCGCGGTGCGCCGGCGGCCAGCGCCGGGTTGCCGGATCCGACCACGAAGCCGGTGCCATCGGTGAAGATGGTGTCGTCGGAATAGGAGAAGGGCCCGGTCGGCACGTCGCCCTGGCTACGCGGATCGCCGGTGCGGAACTCGCGCCGCCAGTCCCAGATGCGGACGGTGTTCACCGAGCCGGCCAGCGCCGCGAGCAGCCCTTCGAGGAGGCCGGCGCGCACGCGGTCGAGCGGGTCGAAGGTCGCCTGCGCCACTCAGCGGGCGCCCTCCCGCTGCAGCACCTGGGTGGCGCGGGTGACCGGCGAGACGAAGCGCGTGGTGTTGTGCTGCAGGTAGAAGGTCAGCCGCGTCGGGCGCAGCGCCTCGGGCCAGGCGTATTCGGTCATCCCCGCACCGTCTCGTAGGCGCTGCCGCCGCGGCGAATGGCATCCAGCGTCATGGCCGAGGCCTGGCGGGCGATCTGCCCGGCGAGCAGCCGCAGCCGCGCCTCGACGCCGGCGTCCGCCCCGCGCGCGTCGATGTTGATGGTCTGCTGGATGACCGGCCCGCCCGGCGCCATACCGTTCGGCAGCACGGTCCCGCCGCGGTCCGGCACGAACCACTCCGGCCCGCGCTCGCCGACGATGTAGGGCTGGCCGGTCGCGACCGGTCCGCCCTCCGCCCGGAACAGTCCACCGAGCCAGGAGCCGATGCCGTCGAACCAGCTGCCGGCGCCGAGGCTGGTGAGGCCGGCGGAGACGGCGTTTCCCAACGGCTTGGTGATGGTGCGGCGCGCGATGATGCGGGTGATGTCCTGCAGCAGGCCCTGCATGACCTTGGACAGCTTGTCGCCGCGCACGATCGCGTCCTCGAAGGCGGAGGAGAACGCGAAGCCGAGCTCTCGCGCGGCCTCGCGCGTGCCCTCGGTGCTGCGCTGCAGCCGGCGCTCGGCCTCCTCCAGATCCTCCAGCGCGCGCTGCGCCTCGCGCCCGATCGTCTCGTCCGGAATCGGCCGGCCGGCGCGCTCGGCGCGCTGCACTAGGTCGCCCAGCCGCTCCAGCCGGCGCACGTAGCGCTCATAGGCGGTCTCGTTGTCCTGGATCAGCCGCTCGCGCTCGCGCAGCAGGTCGTTCAGCTG